>NZ_DATCTC010000030.1:0-167982 GCF_036568145.1 Parasphingorhabdus sp.
CCGCACCCTGTCATAAAGAATGACACGGCTAGTGCGCAGCCTATCTGGTAACCATAGCTCAAGTATCACTCCCCCTATATGAGTGATCCACAAATATTCACAAAAAGAACTACACCCCAGAAGCCCCAGAGCACAGCGAAATTAAGCATATTGTTTATTTTGCAGGTAAATTACTGTCAAGTATATATGGGAAACCGGTAGGAAGATGAGTTTCTGGAAACGTTTCCGGATGCCGTTCAGCTGAGGCGAAATAGAGCTTTCTAGCATTACAGTTGTATTTTTGATCAAGCTCTGAATCAATGGGTGTCCATGATATGGAGGATCGCGCTTTATACTTGCCCAAGAGTTGGACCGGCGCTCCAGCGCGCATTGCTGCGACCCACGTTCCTGAAGCGGTAGCCTTCGCCACCAAGCATGCACGCTGGCAACCGATGTGTCGTTCTCATGGGTTGCAGCAGATGCAGTGTACGGCGTTGGCGATGCTGAACAAGCTTTGCGACGCGCCTGTAAAGGGTATGTTTGGCGTTATATCCGACTATTTTTTTGCTCGTGGTCACGCACACCTGCGATCGGTGGAATAGCGCAGGAGATCGCGCCTTTGCGTTGGTGATGGCTCCAAAGGCGCACGCCTCCATGACTGGGCCTATCTTGAGCTCGCCGATCTTGATGCCGAAGAATATAATGAGGCCGCAAGTCTCTGGAATCGCGGGCTTCTGGTACTGCGCAATATCAGCGATGGTGACGTAGCCTTCTTCACAACGTGGTGTCCATCTGGCACGGACATCCAGACGCTCGTCTCTGTCGAAAGACACCGCTGGGAAATCGAAGACAGCTTCGAGTCTACCAAAAACGAGCTTGGCCTCGACCACAACGAAACTTGATCCTAGCATGGCAGGTATAGCCATGTGTCCCTCGTCATACTTGCCTTTGCGATGATGGCGGCGACTGATATCGCGCTAATGTCACGCCCCAAAAAAGACCCAAGATGAGGACCATCAGGATCTGATCCGCTTGCATTCAGAAAGTCTGCAGCATCACCAACAAACTTACGCGCCGCCGTATCCAACCCACCTATCATGCTGGAGGCGTGCTGATCAGGCAGCATGCGGTGGGTGATCTGGCCTGTGCGCTGGTTCCCGGAGGCGTCATGGTTGAAATTGATCCGGATATGCAGGCGGCCCTTACCCGGACGGCGGAGCTGGTCGCTGCGGCGGATCGCCCGATCTTCGAAGCGACGTTTGCTCATGACGGCGTGTTAGTGCGTGTCGATATTCTGATCCCGCATCGCAAGCACAATGGCACGGTCTGGGACATTGCCGAGGTGAAAAGCTCTGGCAGCGCAAAGGACTATCATAAAGGGGATCTAGCGACGCAGCTTTGGGTTATTCGTCAAAACGGGCTCAATGTCGCCAGCGCCGCCATTCGGCATATCGACACGAGCTTTGTCTTGCAGACAGTTGGGAACTATGACGGCATATTTACCGACACGTCATTACTGGAAGAAATTGGCGATGTTGCCGATGGGCGGGCAAAGATTGTGGGCGAAATTCGCGAAATGCTCTCAGGAGATGAGCCTTTTTGCGCTACTGGCGAGCATTGCAGCTCTCCTTTTTCTTGCGAATTCATCAACCATTGCAGCCTCGATGAATCCGCTAAGCCGGAATGGCCTATCGCCGAACTACCCAATAGTGGCAGAAAGCTCGCCGATAAATGGAGCGAGAAGGGTATAACCGACATCCGCGACTTACCCGAAGACAACGGGCTGAACAGTCTACATACCCGCATCTGGCAATCGTTGGTGGGAGGCGAGCCTTATCGCGATGCAGGCGGCGCAAAGGCAGACACGGCTAACTGGGCGTATCCTTGGATATGGCTTGATTTTGAAACCATTGCCTTTGCTATCCCAAAATGGGTTGGCACAAAACCCTATAGCCAAATACCGTTCCAGTATTCCGCGCATATCGAAACCCGCGATGGCAGTATATCCCATATCGAAGCGCTAGACCTGAGCGGCGATGACCCGAGAGCCGCAATCGCGGCTAGTCTGGCACAGCTTCCTGCTTCAGGAACAGTGATTGCCTGGAATGCCGGGTTTGAACGACGATGCCTTCGTGATCTGGCAGCGGCGATCCCCGAACATGCCGAGGCTTTGCTGAGTCTGGCTGACCGCACCGTAGATCTGCTCCCCGTGACCAAGGCGAACTATTACCACCCCGATCAGCGCGGGAGCTTCTCGATCAAGGCTGTATTGCCTACTTTATTGCCTGAACTTGATTATAGCGCACTTGAGGTAAAAGATGGTGGCAATGCACAGCTCGCTTATTTCGAAGCGGTTGATCCAGACTGCACTCCCGAGCGCCGGCAAGCTATTCGCGCTGCGCTCGAAGCCTATTGTGAACGCGATACATGGGCGATGGTGGCAATTTATCGCAGCCTGATCGGTGAAACAGCATAATAATGGCGAAGTTACAAAGGGGGCGTTGGGTAGAATGGTAAAGTTGGTGCGCGCATTAACGGAAAGCATAACACTGCGCACCTAAAAGCCGATAGGTACGCGAGAGTCACCCCGCAACTCCGCCTCTGCCCGCAGCCAGTCAAGCAACCGGTCTGCGTTGTTTTCCCCGAGCAGCTCTGCGCGGCGGGCCACAACCGCAAAATCACCGGGGGTCTGGCCCGTCAGATAATGGCGCTCGGGTAGCGGCTGTTTGAAATAGCGCAGGAACAAGGCGGCGGACTGTTCCGGGGCCAGTGCGGAAAAATCCACACGCATCGTGAAGCGCCGCTGCGTTGCCGGATCGAGCTTGTCCGCCAGATTCGTGGTGGCGACAAAGGGGGCCTCTAAATGCTCCATCCAGCGCAGCATTTCGGTTACCATCGTGCGCTCCCAACTGCGCGTGGCGTCGCGGCGGTCTGTCAGAAAATCATCGGCCTCGTCGATCAATAGCATCGCGCCTGCACGCCTCGCCTCGGCAAAGGCCTCCGCAATCGCGGCCTCGGTCTGACCGAGATAGGGCTTTAGCAGATCACTCCCGCGTTTCTCGATGACGTCAATATTTATTTTTTGTGCCAGATGATGCGCAAATGCGCTTTTACCAGTGCCCGATGGTCCGGCGAGAAGCAAGCTCCAGCCCAAGTCGCGGGCCGGCGCATCTTGCCGCGCACGAAACCGCTGCACAAGCTGATCCAGCGGTACATTCGCATTCGAAAGCGAAGGGTCATAGGCCGATGGTAAATGCACGGGCGCAAGAATCTGGCCGCTTGTCGCCTCTACTAGCGAGCGCGCGATTATCTCTGCCATTTCAGGGCCGGAACCTCTATTTGCGGCGCTGGCAATAGCCGAACCCAGCATCGAGGGACGAGCAGGCAGCTTCGCGAGCTTAACCACTGCGCTTTCGTCCAGCTTTAATCCGTTGGTCTTGGCATGGGCCAGGACCATGCGCCGCCGGACAGCCTCGTTAGGCGGATCGAAACGCATTGCATAATGCATGCGGCGGCATACGCTTTCAGGAATAGCCTCCACATGGTTAAGAATAAAAATCGTTGGACCTTTTACCTGCTCGACAAGCCGGTTGACCCATTGCTTAGACCAAGATGCTCGGGAAAAAATGCCAGGCGAAGATAGGACATCGTCAGCCTCGTCGAGAATGACGAGATGTTTTTTTTCAGTATGCGCAATTTCATTCAGCAGCGAAAAATGCGCCAGCCTTTCGTCGCGTGAAGGCTCCCTTCCGTGTTCATCAGCAAGTCCTGCAAAAACAGCAGGTTTGCCCGTTTGATCTGCCAAGTGACGCGCGAACTCGGTCTTGCCGGTACCCGGCGGTCCATAAAGCAGAATCGCTGTGGGGCCTCCTTTTGATATGAGATTTCCGACAATTCCCGTCTGCTCGCGCATATGATCATAAGCCTGTTCATCCAGCGTCGAAGCAGGTGCAATTTGTAGCAAACGCTCAACCATTTCGGCGGCGCTGCTGATAACCATCTGTGATGCAGATATCAGAAAATCTCCGACAGTAATATCGCCCTCACTGTCAACCCTGATGAGACCACGTTCAATCAGCGGGCTTCCAAAACCGACACTCCGCTCAACATCGCTGTGAGCAAGTCCGGTTATCTGTGATAGCATGTAACTATTCATGCAATAGATACGCTCTGGTGACAAAGTCTGAGTTAAAACACGCCACCCATGTTTGTTGCTCCGCGCCAGAACAGAAAGACATTTGCGTTCGGTGACGCCTAGCTTCAGCAGATCGCAAAGCCACCCGATCTGGCGATCTATTTGAGTAAAGGGGGGATGTGGGTATTTTTCCAGGATCTGAAGAGATATTTCGCGCGTTCTTGTAATACGCTGCTCTCTACTGATGCTTGCATCCTCCACCTCTTCAATTTCCTGTGAAGAAAATTCAAAACTGGTTTCATCGTTCAGCAATTTTATGAGGGATTTCGTCTTCGTTCTCAGCTTCCAGTTATCTTGTCGCTGGACAATTTTGGCCCAGCATCTTTGAAAATATATATCTTCCTGTTCTTCGGCTGTTTCACCGTAGGCGATGACAGGACGGAAGGCTTCATCAAGGTTTCCGGGGAGTGTTTCGGGGGTGTTATGTGTTTTGCTCATACCCCCTTATACAACTGGGGAGCGACAGTTTCGGACGCATGCTATCGATGCAAAAGAGCCTCCGCCATGTCTCCGATTATGCCGCGCCAAGCCAGCTTTTCCAGCCAGTCTTCAGGTATTCCTGTCTCGCCGAAAAGTGCGCCTGCCAATTGCCCCGTAATCGCGGCAGTCGTATCGGCATCATCGCCCAGATTGGCCGCTCTAAGCACCATATCAGCAAAATCGCCTCCACTGTCCACACACCATAATGCCGCTTCCAGCGAGTGCGCTACATAGCCGCTGCTCTGGATGTCCTGGATTGGTTTCCTATGAAAACTGCCGCCAATTATCTGCCCGATGGTATCTCCTAAGGGTATGTCCGATGCCAGCAACAGCGCCGCCGGAAAATTCGCTCCTAATATCACCGATTTCATCATGACGGCATAAGCCTCGCAAGCATCCAGACAAGTGGTCGCGCCGTGGGTGGTCGCGCTTTGTAGCCGCGCGGTCTCACGCATCAGATCATCATCCCGGCTTGCCCCCCATATCGCGACGGGTGCGAGACGCATCAGCGATCCGTTACCCGCATCACCAGGATCACGCGAGCCTGCAAATGGCTCACCGCTTTGCTCGAAGAGTCGCAACGCTGTTTCTGTCGTGTGCCCAATGTCGAAACATTTTCCTGTCGCGCTATATTCGCCATCGCGAAACCATCCGACAAAATTCTGCATCAGATTAGTTGGATCAAATGCTGTAGAAGCCAACAGACTATCCGCCAGCGATAACGCCATACTGGTGTCGTCGGTCCACTGCCCCGCTTCCAGACCAAACGGACCGCCACCCACCATATCGGTTAGTGGCTCAAAGCTTCCTCGCGGTGAAAATTCGACAGTAGTGCCAATCGCATCGCCCACCGCAAGTCCCAGCAAGCACCCGCGCGCCCGGTCAACTACAGTGCCGGGACGCAGACGTGCCGATCTGCTTGCCGGGATCTCGGAAACGGGAAAGGGAGTATGAGGTGCCTCTGTCATAAAGAAACCCTGTAAGATGCACGAGCGACAATATCGGTCGTGACGGGGTATTATTCGGCTAAATGATTTCTATCAGCTAAAACTTTAGCAGTAATATCTATTATTGTAGTCAGTTTGCTTGCATTGGTTTTCACCCAACTAAAGATCTCTTCCGCGCGTTTGTCCGGGTCCATTGAAAACTCGCTCAAATCCTTGCAGATAAGAAAATCACCCTGAGCCCGAATAACATTCAATTCCTTAGGAATCTCCTTAATACTATTGAATGTGCCGGGGTCCATATGTCCAAATGACAGGCAAATCTTGATGTCCTTAGTTAAGCTATCAAACTTGGAATCAGGCCGCGGTATAATAATGCTAACCGCTACAAAAGCTCCTTTCATTACAGAATCAGCTGATTGAAGATACCGCCGGATATATATTTCACCATTCGCACTATCGATCTCGGAATATTTTATCGGTGAGAAATTTGCGATGTCCTTAGCCGATTCCCACATGCCATTAAGTAAGTGATCGAACTTTCTGTCTTGGTTTATATATAAATCGAGCGCAGAAAAGCTGCTTTGCGTTGGGTAATCAATATCCATATTCAATCCTTCCAGAAAGCCTTTGAAATTCTGCGCAAGATATCGCGCAACGGGATTGCCGCGAGTTTCTTTGGTCACATCTTGCAGCTTCTTGCACAAATCCCACCAGCGAAGACTGCTGCGCTGAACTTCTTCATAAAGGCACTTTTCGGCCGAAGCCGACTCATTGAAATCACCGGGTACCGGCGTCCAATGGGTCACGAAGAAAAGGTGCGGTTCGGCGGGGAGTTGATCGAGATTTCCTGAGTGCTTCGGACTTTCTAAGCCCCCTTTATGCTCGTCTTTCAGCCATTTTGCATAGGCGTGCAATTGATTGAGGCATTCACCGGTTTCACTTGGCTCACGTTGCGCAACATGATGCCCAACCTTGTTCTCGAATAAATAGGTAGGCACGCCATTAAAGCGGATCAGCAGATCAGGGCGCCCGTGATTTTCCGTAAACCATTGCGTTTTAACGGATATCCCTTTTTGATCGGCGCAAGCTATAACCGCATTACGGTCGGCCTCTGATATCTTTCCTCCGCTCAGATCTTTCAGCAACTCTGCCAACTCTTCCCCATTTAACGCACGCAGACATTCCGCCATACATTCGGTCAGATAATCTTCCAGCGGTCCGATCAGTTTATCGCCGCCTGTCGATCGTTGCTTATACATATATAGCGCGCTGAAAAATCTCATTTTATCCCCCCTGTGACCTCGCACTTAATGCGTGGTCGCTTTATATTCTCTACTTGCCGGCTCAGGTAAAGTGGATAATGTTTTATGCGTCCGTATTTGACGCGCTCATGATATATCAAGGTCGCGTTCGGACAATCGGGAGGCGCTAATGACTAACAGGAAAGAGGGGCTGGCCCGCACATTGCTGCTGGTTCAGGAATTGGCGGCCAGCGACGAAGGATATACTATCGAGCAAATGGCCGACATGCTAGGCCAGGGGCGGCGCAGTGCCGAGCGGACGCGCGCACTTATCGGCGGCGCATTCGACCTTACTCATACCATAGACCCGGACAGCGGGATGAAGAAGTGGCGTATCCAGGACGGCATCGGGGGCGCTTATGCCGCGTTAACGGCCGAAGAACTGGCGGCCTTGGATGTCGCTTTGAAGAGTGCACGCAAGCGGGGAAGCCAGCATGGCGATCTCCTCGCCCGACTTCTTGCCAAGCTTCGTTGCGTGGGGGAGGATAAGCGCCGTCTGACGCTGGAAGCGGACCTCTTCGAACTGTCGCGGCTGCAATCCAGCATCACCGGTCCCGGTCCCCGTATCGACGTCGCGCCCGACATCTACCCTGTTCTGGCGCGTGCGATCATGCTTGGCCAATGCGCGGAGTTTGAATATGTGAGACCCGATAGCAGCGAGCCGCAATGGCGCCGCGTCATCCCCTACGGCATCGTGCAGGGACAGGCCAATTATCTCCTCGGGAAAATACCGGACAAGGACGACGATCCGTTCCTCTACCGTATGGACCGGATGCAAAATGTACGCGTTTCTGAGACAATGGGCAGCGCACCAGAGGATTTCGACCTCGACGCGTGGCTAGCGAAAAGCTTCGGAATCTGGCGCGAGGCAGAGCATGAAGTAACCATACGGGTTCTGCCCCATGCAGCCGACCGTGCGAGACACTGGCGATTTCACGCCACCCAGAAAATTGAAGATGAATTGTGCGCGAACGGACAGCCCACCGGAGCACTAATAATAACATTCCGCGCAGGAGGACTGAGCGAAATGGCAGACCACCTGTTTTTGTGGGCAGGAGATACACAGATTATCGGGCCCGAGCTGTTAATTGAAGAGATGCGGGGGAAACTCACGGCAGCAGCACAAATGATAACTGGGGTAGAATAAATGCCGCGTGTGATTTGGTAGGTGAAATAAAAATTAGTTATGCACGTCCGGCCGATCAGACTGATTGATGTTAAGCCTTGGGGCTTACCGTAAGGAGGCACTTATGACGGGGGCTGTCGGTATTTTCTGGTTTGTAGATCACACACTTGTAGCAGCAGGCTGCACGCTGGAAGATGCGGTACAATATGGTGATTGCCTCACCTACGATGGAGGCCATGCCGATCACTGGGCAAGGTGGCAGGAAGCGGGTGGATATTGGATTTCCCGCAACGGGCTTCCTTTGGATATATTAACAACCGAATATGATGACCACTCGCGCGGACGTATCGTAAAAGAACCAGACAGTTTCGTAATTTACGCCGACCGCCGGTTGCAAACACCAAAATATCTCAATGCCGTATGTGCAAGATTTCGGCTTATTCGTTCGCAGACTTTAATACGTAGTGATGATCATTATCGTAATAGGGCGAAGGCAACGTAACTTCGTCGATTCTGCTGGAGCATTCAGGCACGCGAGACAGGAGAGGATGTCGTGACTTAAGTGAACCGACGCCATGCGATGAGGAGTAATACGATTATATCGTTAGACGTAGCGGAGCGACTTTCACTCGTTCCGTTGATGTTGCTATGAGGCAATCGTAACTTCAGGCTCGACTTAGACAACCGTTGCTACTAGCAATATTAGAGATGTTATAACTTGCAAATTAAATCGTTACTGAGTTTTTTATATTCAGAATGTCTAGGAGTTCAGCTTGGGGATGGCTGAAAATGGGGGACTTTTTGACACACAGAGCTGAACGCGAATTGCTGCGCCCTAGGTGCAATGCGCTCAACGATACAAGTGAAGGCCAGATGCCGGACAAGATGGAGCCTTCCGAAATGAAGCCACCGCAATCCGTCAAGGTGCTGGAGGAGCTGGACCGCGTCCAATTATCGAAAAGCTCGCTCATAGGGGATTTACTTTTCCCAGATATCTCAGCAAGTCATCGCCTGACCAGCGTTTCAAATGATCCTGACCTAGCGTTCACGACTGGCAGTCGGTTGTTTGAAGATCTGCTCGAACTATTGCAAGAACGCTTGGAGCAGGATGCAATCCGATCGGCTTACCGCTACTGCGAAGTCATCGCTTTTGGTAACGAGAGAGATATCGATAGCTATACCATACTGACAGTATGCCTTACGAAACCGGGTATACCGAATTTCAGCGGCCAACTCCAAAACGAATGGATTGGTATTGAGGAAACGATGACTAGATGAACAGCCAGGCATTTTTCAAATCCCCAATCCTCAATTCACCATATGAAGAACCAGGCCAACATTGGCAATTGAGTGATGCTGGTCAGCCTACGGGTCAAATCGAGCCGGGACGGCGCAAGAGCGACTTGACTACACCAATACCCAAGGCAAAAACGACGCGCGGGAACGCTGCCTCGCAGCAGGATCTTTATGCCGATGCCAAAGGCGAGATTTATGACCCTACTGAAACTATCAACGGAATTCGGTCTGCAGTTGAAAGTTGGCGCGCTTTGCCGGAAAGCCAGTGGCAGGTAACACCTACTACGGCGCGCCTTCTTCGCCACTGGCGCACGCACAAATTCGCAAATCAGCGACCATTTTTCTGCCAGGTGGAAGCCGTCGAAACAGTTATTTGGCTCACGGAAGTCGTTGGCCGCCCGAGCCGTAAGGGCGGAAAAGTGAAATTGGCAACGGGTCAGCGGTTTTGGGATCATCTTTTTGCTGCCAATGAAGCATCCAATCCCGATCTGATCCGTCTTGCGCTCAAGTTAGCGACTGGGGCTGGAAAAACGACAGTGATGGCGATGCTTATAGCGTGGCACACGCTTAATGCAGTCCGGCACCCCGGATCCAAGAAATACTCAAAAGGATTTTTGGTCGTCGCGCCCGGCATTACCATCCGAGACCGATTGCAGGTGCTGCAGCCGAACGATCCGAATAGCTATTACAACAGCCGCGAAATTGTGCCGGAGGATATGCTGCGCGATTTGGGGCAGGCCAAGATCGTTATTACCAACTTTCATGCCTTCAAGAAGAAGGACGAGGTCTCGCTCAACAAGGTCCAGCAGGCAGCGCTCAATACGACACCGAAGCAGGAAAGCGACGGCGCAATGCTG
Organism: Parasphingorhabdus sp.; assembly: GCF_036568145.1. GTDB lineage: Bacteria > Pseudomonadota > Alphaproteobacteria > Sphingomonadales > Sphingomonadaceae > Parasphingorhabdus. Next base: position 10,182 of record NZ_DATCTC010000030.1, read on the forward strand.
CGCCGCGTTGCCGGGCCGCTGCTAGGTATGAAGAATGTCGTCGTCTTGAACGATGAAGCCCACCACTGTTATCGCGAACGTCCCTTAACTCCGGAAGAAGAAAAGTCTCTGAAAGGCGATGACAAGGCGGAGGCGAAGGAAAACAACGAAGCTGCACGCCTTTGGATATCAGGCTTGGAAGCAGTCAAACGCACGCTCGGCCTCAATATGGTTTATGATCTATCCGCCACTCCGTTTTTCCTTAAAGGTTCAGGCTACCGCGAAGGGTCGCTGTTCGGCTGGGTGATGAGCGATTTCAGCCTGATGGACGCGATCGAGTGCGGCATTGTGAAATTGCCCCGGGTCCCCATCGTAGATAATGTGGAGCAAGGTGAAATGCCAATGTTCCGCAATTTGTGGGAGCATATCGGGAAGAAATTGCCAAAAAAAGGCCGCGGAAAATCGGGCTTTGACGATCCGCAAAAATTACCAAACGAACTGCTTTCGGCTATCGACGCTCTATACGGCCACTACGTTAAAACCTTTGATGCATGGCAAGAGTCCAAGCTGGGCGTCGAGCCCGTCTTCATCGTTGTGTGCAACAACACCGCTACGTCGAAGCTGGTGCATGATTATATCGCCGGTTACGAGGTGCCGACAAAGGAAGGTGGCAGCCAGCTGATCGCCGGAAAATGCCCGCTATTCCGAAATTTCGATCCCGATGGCGTGGCTCTGCCCAAAATGCGAACCCTGCTGATCGACAGCAAGCAACTGGAAAGCGGCGAAGCGGTTAGCGCGGAATTCAAAACCGCTGCAGCGGGCGAAATCGAACGGTTCAAGGACGAGATGATCCAGCGCACCGGCGACCGTGCATCGGCCGACAAGATCGATGATGCCGACATTCTGCGCGAAGTCATGAACACTGTCGGCCGCCCCGGCCAGTTGGGTGAGGCAATTCGCTGTGTGGTTTCTGTGTCCATGCTGACGGAAGGCTGGGATGCAAATACAGTTACCCATGTGCTGGGCGTGCGGGCGTTCGGCACGCAGCTATTATGTGAACAGGTGATCGGACGCGCATTACGCCGCGTTTCATACGAGCTGAACGCGGACGACCGGTTCGGCGTCGAATATGCCGACATCTTCGGCATCCCGTTTGATTTCACGGCGCAGGCTGTCCAGGCAGATATAAAAACGCCGCCGCCGATGGTCAGGGTGGAAGCGATCAGTCCCGAGCGCGACAATGTGGAAATCCGATTCCCGCGCGTCGAGGGCTATCGCACAGAATTGCCGCGTGACACGTTGACTGCGGAATTCACAGATGACAGCACTTTAGAGCTGACCCCGGATCTGGTGGGTGCAACGGAAACCGTCAGTTCAGGCATCATTGGCGAAACAGCCGATATGACGCTGGAGCATTTGGCAGAGAAACGTCAGAGTGAAATCGTATTCAAGCTCGCGACCCGGATCGTAGCGCGCCATTTTACGCTTGAGGGGGAGCTCCCAAACAACCAGCGTATTATGGAAATGCGCAAGATCGTCCGCAACTGGATGGCTGAGCATCTGGTATGCAAGGGCAGCACGCAGCCGGCGCAATTGCTATATTACGACATTGCTGACCGGGTCGCGGAGCGGATCAAGCGCGCCATCACCCGTGGAACGAAGGGGGAAAATCGTGTGGTCGCTCTGCTCGATCCCTATAACCGCGAAGGCTCCACTTCCCATGTCGGCTTTAACACCAGTCAGGACCGTTATGAGACTGGCGTTAAATGCCACATCAATTATGCGATTGCCGATAGCGATTGGGAACTGGAATTCTGTCGTATAGCCGATCAGCATAAGCGCGTGCTCGCTTGTTCGAGGTCGGCGGAATGCGTGATTGGGCTATTTTCACGCAACACGTGGAGAATCTCGCCATCTGCTGCTTGCGGATTATAGATCCCTACTGCTGCGCCAACGAGAGCTCACGTCGAAGGCTGGTCGATTTCGTAGTGCGGTTTGCAAATGCGTCCGGCGGCGTATCAAGCGTTCACATTGTCAGCTTTGACGCTGACTCTCTGCACGACAGCTGGGAAAGTGATGAAGACCAGCGGCGCGATCTGCATACAAGGTTAAAAGCGAAGCTTCCCGATGCCCAATTCCATCATGTCCAAAAGTCGCGACGATCTGCAGATGATCTCCACGACCGATCAGTAACAGCGCATCTGAATGACGGTCACCGAGTGATTTGGGACCTTGGCAGAGGTATCGATGGCGTCATGACGGCCAAACACGCATGCACGGTGAGTGCGCATCGCGAGCCCTCTATCGATGCTGTTACGTGACGCTGTTGCAGTCAAGACTCGGAGCCAAGCCACTTGCTTCCATGAGCAGAGGTGATATTTTCGCCATCGGCGCTTGGATGCCGGAGGCCTCAACTCCTGAGTGGAATGGTTAAGTATGAGCAGGACGACGAGCAAGTTTGCGAACGTTTAGTCTGATTGGTGCAGGTCATGCAAGAAACAATCATGTGCTACTGACTGAATGACTGTGCTTCTCTAGACCGGTGATCCGACAGCGGCCAGTCAGCAAGCGGCCCGCAATTCTCCGACTTACAAGACGTCACCAGGTGACGGTTTCTCTGCACTCTCAGTTTTTCCAAGTCCTGCTACAGACACATTGCGAGCGTTAAGTGTTCCAGAAGTCTTTTCACAACATGGAAAATTACTGGGAGAGAGGTCGCAAGACCTTTCACTTTCTGTATCGGAAAATCTTAGCAACTGGCTAATGAAAGAAGGTTATAAGCGGGAAGCTTATGTTTACGCTGTTGCAGCCCTGCAGCGCTGGCTAGCTTCAGAGGGAGGGTTAACCATCGATGACCTCGGACCCGAAGCCACTAAAAGACTGCTTCAATTCAGATTGAAGGAGGGAGTGATCGCTAACACAGTCAAAACGAACGATCTGGTTGCGCTCAGGCGCTCCGTCACATGGGCGTGGGAGAATAAGCTTATTCCGAGTGTACCATTTATCGGCCGAATCGATAACCGCGAGCTCCATAGTTCAAAACAAGCTCTCACTTTGACGCAGAAGCAAGTAGCCCAAATGCTCGATGTGATGGCGGCGTCAGAAGATAGAGAGCACCTCTTTTTATTTTCAATGATTATGCTTTCAACCCATGCACGCGTTGAGGCCGTGCTTGAGGCCGACTCCTCGCAGATTGATTTCGACAACAATATTTTCAACTTTAACGCACGAGGCCGCATGCAAACCAACAAGCGTCGCCCCATTGTACCCATCGCTCCGACCCTTCGACCTTGGCTTGAAGGATTGGATGGCAAAGTGCTTCGCTATCGGACATTGAGGAAGGACGGTAGTTATCGAACGATCGAATGCAAGTCTGTACGTCAGGCTTTTAAGCGCGTGCTGTCCAAGATTGGCATCGAAGGTGGTTATCCAAATACGTTACGGCATACCTGCCACACTTATCTTCAATCACAAGGCGTCCCACAAGCTCAGATTGATCTGGCTGCAGGGCACAGCGAACCTGGTAGTGGCCGCCATTATAGCCATCTCCGGCCGGAGTATTTGAAGGAGTTTATCGAAGGCGTTGAGACTTATTGGAATGGTATTGATCAATTTACCGATGTTCATCGTCGGTCCCAAGTCGGTCCCAGTTTTCATGCTTGGAGGGAGCTAAGTGCTTGATTTCATGGTGGGCGTAGAGAGAGTTGAACTCCCGACCCCTTCGATGTCAACGAAGTGCTCTACCACTGAGCTATACGCCCACGCTGAACGCCGTCTAGCCAGCCGCATGGAAGGGTGCAAGACTTAATTGAGTTCGCCGATGCTATCCGGTTCAAAAAGGCGCTGCACCTCCTGAACCAGATCCTTCAGATGGAACGGTTTGGAAAGGATTTTGGCTTTTGGCACGGTTTCGCCCGCGCGCAGGGTGACGCCGGAAAATCCGGTAATAAACATAACCTGCGTGTCAGGAGACAGCTTGGCGCAGTGCTGGGCAAGCTCGATTCCGTCCATTTCAGGCATGACAATATCGGTCAAGAGCAGGTCGAACTTTTCCGATTCGAGATAGGGAATCGCGCTTGTTCCGCGGTCAACAGCTACGACATCATAGTTGGATTTTTGCAGCGCGCGGGTCAGGTGTTCGCGCATGGACTGGTCATCTTCTGCAAGGAGTATTCTAATCATCTGGGCAATCCCTGTCTATTCTCGCCGTTGTTTATGCCGGATCCGGACTATAGGTGCAAATCCCTTAACATTTTGGTTCTGTCGGCGGACTTTATCGGATATTGAACAGGTAACGAATGGAAGCGCATGGCGGATCATATTGCCGATAATCTGGATTTTGCACCGCATGAGGGGCGTGACGGGAATTTCTCGTCCTATAATGTCGATGATCTGCAATTCCCGCTGTTGATTAGTGTCCCGCATGCGGGGCGGGTTTATCCTGACGAGATACTGGACAATCTGGCTGTTCCGGCTACGCATCTGTTGCGGCTGGAGGACCGGTATGCCGACCGCTTGGCGGGCCGGGCGATCGCCCGCGGATTTCCGGCCATTATCGCCCATCGGCCAAGGGCGTGGGTGGATTTGAACCGTAACCGCTCTGAAATTGATGCCGACATGATCGGCGGGCTATCAGCGGCCCAGCTACGGACCCGGCTACCCGCGCCAAGCCGCAAAGTGCGGGGCGGGCTGGGCGTTGTGCCGAGCCGTTTGCACGGTGCCGGTAATTTATGGCGCAGGAAATGGCAGTGGGAAGACATAATAAACCGTCTGGACAGCTATCATGAGCCTTATCACGCCAGCATTGCCGGGATATTGGAGCGGATCTGCCTGAAATTCGGCGGTGCTATTTTGCTGGACCTGCACAGCATGCCGCCGCTGAATGAGGGGCAGGGCGGGGTTGATATGGTGGTTGGCGACCGCTTTGGGCGCAGCGCAGGCTCCCGCTATTCAGAGCTTAGTGTGGCATTCCTAGAGCAATCGGGAATCCGGACGCGGCTCAATCACCCCTATGCAGGCGGCTATATTCTGGAGCGTCACGCCAGGGTCGAGAGGGATATTCACGCCCTGCAACTGGAGGTCGACCGCAGCACTTATCTGGACAGTGCTCTGCGCGAACCGGACGGGCGGTTGCCGGCTGTGGCGGATCATATCGCGGAACTGGCCATGCGGCTGGCGGACCAGATTAACAGCCAGTTCCTGCTTGCCGCCGAATAAGCGGGCTGCGAGTCGGGGGATTAGTGGGGAGAAGTTCATGCCCTTTTCACAGATCACAAGCGCCTGTTACGTAGTGTCATGGCCTTGATATCACACAGGAACCGGAAACAGTTTCAATAGGTCTGGAAGCAGCGGAAATTAGCGGCTAAGAGGAATATAGGTCTAGTCCAAAACCAAAAAAACCACCCCGCCATATCGGCGGAGTGGTCAAGGTTCAGGGAGGTGGCATTCAAAGAATGCCGTACTGATCCAATCGGGGGGGATGCGGACCAGTACATCCTCAATGTGGTCTTTCATCTATTAAGTTGCAAGACCCCAAAGCAAATTTATTGTCAGGTTTTCGCTACAAGCGGGGAAACAGGCCGCTTTCGGAGATTCAGGCGGAGATTCAGGCGGATATTCAGGAAGGCCACATCCGCTGGATCAGATTATCCTTGTCGATAAACTGGTGTTTTACAAATGCCAGCAGGTGCAGAATGATCAAGAAGAACATCGCTGTACCGCCCAGTTCATGCCCGGAATGAAGAGCATCGCCAAGAGCCTTTTGCCCCGCAACGGGGAATAAAGGCACTTCAAACAAACCGAAATAGCTGAACGGAGCCGGGGCGGTGGACATCCATATCCATCCGCTGAGCGGCAAGCCGATCAAGAGAACATAAAACAGGAAATGGATGGTTTTCGCGATGAAAGCCTGCCATCCCGGGGTCGATGCTGGCAATGGCGGGGGTTTGTGTCCCAGCCGCCAGAGCAGCCGGGCCACGCTCAAAGCCAATATCGTGATCCCCAGAGCTTTGTGAACATCCATATATCCACCGCGCACTTCACGGGGCAGGTCTTCGGTCAATCCGGCCAGACCGATATTGGTAATGACAGCGATTGCTATGATCCAGTGAAGCCAAATTGCAACTTGGCTATACCTGCTACGCTCGGCCATAGGTTCTCTCCCCGTTCCGTTTGATTACAAGCTTGGTGCTTCCGTCACCTGAGGGACTTTGCCCGCTTCTACCTGTTTTGCAAAGACTTCGCGCATGATCTGGAGCGAGAAGAGGTGCGCGTAGATTAGCGGTAACATGCCGTTCTGGTTGATTTTACGCAGTTCATCGCCGCGCAGATCGCGGAGTTTTTCTTCATTCACCATCTGGAAACCGCGATAGATGAACGGCTTTTCGACGCCGGTTTGCTGGATGGACACTTCACCTTCCATCAACAGGCCCATTTTTTTCAGTTCTTCGACAAACTGGCCTGTGCGGTGACCGGCCTGTTCAAACTGCTCGCAAAATTCGAGGATGGATTTGGTATTTTCAGAGGGCTTGTCGCCGTCAAACAGGGGATCGCCTTCTTTGAAATCGCCAATGGCGTCGGTCGTCGGATCGAAACAGAGCGACAGTTCCTCGGAATCAGGACGCAGCTTGGCGAGCATGAAAGGATAGCGGCGAACATAGGCCGGGACATAAGCGGGCTGGTTGAACCGGCCTTCTTCATCCATGAATGTGTTCACGCCCTCGTTCAGGCCCATCAGGATGAGGGGAACGCTGTTTTCGCCAATGGAAAAAACAATCGGATAATTGCGAGCCGCATTGGGAAATTCGTCAACCGTTAATGGAATCGCGTGCTGTGATTGCATGAAGGACGCATTATCAAGCCCTTTGATTTTCCAGTTGGCATGCTCTTTGGAATTGAGCGGAACCAGATCCTTGTAAAACATGGGTAGAGGCTGGGCTTGAGGCGCACTGGCCATAATAAAATCTCCGAGACTAAAATATTTGTTGCTGCGGCTTTAAGTTGCTGGCGTCCCCGACGCAAGAGGAACTAGTTTACCCGGATTCATTATGTTGTTGGGGTCGATCGCTTTTTTTATCGCGCGCAGCGTCAATATCCGGGCATCTCCGGACAGGCGTTCCAGCTCGTCGCGCTTGGTCTGGCCAATGCCATGCTCTGCGGAAATGGAACCACCGGCCGCCACGACCAGATCATGCACCATGGGCGATATGGTCATGGAGGATTTTTCCACCCACTGCGATTCCCCTGATTGCGCGCTGATATCCTTGGGCGCCTTGACGTGAAAATGGACATTGCCATCGCCCATGTGACCAAAGGCGGCGACCCTTGTGCCGGGAAAGGCTTTTTCAATCTGGGCCCCCGCGTCTGTGATAAAGTCCGCCATCTGCGCTACCGGCACGCTGATATCATGTTGCAGGGCCAGACCATCGGCGCGTTCCGCTTCCGAGATGGACTCCCGGATTTTCCAGAATGCCTCGGCCTGCGCTTCACTGGCGGCGATAGCGGCGTCGCTGATAAGCTCTTTCTCAAACGCTTCGGCCAGCAATGCCTCGGCAATGCTGTGCGGATTTGGCGCTGCGGGCTGGTCGCGGATAATTTCTATCAGCACGTTCCACGGCGCTTTTTCCGCCAGCGGGGGGCGGGTTCCCGGAATATGCCGAAGCACCGCGTCCAGACAGGAACCGGGGATTATTTCAAAGCCTTCCAGCGACTGGCTTTCACGGCTATTCAGAAATTTGAACAGTGCATAGGCTGCCTGCGGCGATGCCACGCCGATCCACGCGGCGCAGCGGTCGATGAGCGCCGGCACGGTTTTCAGCGTTGCCGCCGTCACGATGCCAAGCGTCCCTTCTCCGCCGATCAAAAGCTGTTTCAGGTCATATCCGCGATTGTCTTTTTTCAGGGCAGCCAAGCCGTTATAAATGCTGCCATCGGGCAGGACCGCTTCCAGTCCGGCGACAAGGGAGCGCATCGTGCCGTGCCGTAAAACCTGTGTGCCCCCGGCATTGGTGGAAACCAGCCCGCCGATGGTAGCCGATCCTTTGCCGCCCAAAGTCAGCGGAAAGCGCTGGCCATGCTTTTCCAGCGATTCGTGAAAATTCTGCAAGACCACTCCGGCGTCACAGACGGCCAGCCCGTCACCGGCATCAATGGACCGGATAGTGTTCATCCGGCGCAGGGACAAAATAATCGACTGCCCCGAATTGTCGGGGGTCGCGCCGCCGACCATGCCGCTATTGCCCCCTTGCGGGACTATCGCAATCGCGTGGGCATTGGCGATTTTGACAATGGCGGACACTTCCTCGGTAGAGGCTGGCGAAACCAGGGCCATTGCCTTGCCGGTATAGCGCCCCCGCCAATCGGTTAGCCATGGCTCCATATCGGCCAGCTCAATGGTAAAACCCCGCGACCCGACAATTTCGGCCACGGCCTTCAACCCATTGGACATTTCCGGCATATGTGCTCCTGTTTGCTTAAGATGTTCGTAACCATATAGACGCATCGCGATTCAACACCAATGTTTGACTGAAAATTCAGGACAGTGGCAGGGAAGACAATTTGACAGAAAGTGTAGTTCATCAATCATTCAATCACCATTGGTATAGCTTGTGATGAAAATTAGGGGTTTCTGGTGAGTCTTCCACTCTTTCTATCATTATTGCTGGCGACCCCAGAGGCTTCAGAGCTTCCACTACCCTATTCTCCCGAGCAAGAAGAAGGGGTTTTTTTTAAGTCTTTGAAACCGCAATATGCACAGGTCCGTATCGAAAGGCGCGTCATCATCCGGGTTCCGCGGAGCCGGTCGGCCTTGCCGTCGGGGCTGAATGCCTTTGAAGCAAATTCTCCACCCGTGACCTATAAGGAAAAGAAAATCGGCAAATGCGTGCCGATGAACAATATATTGGGTGTCCAGCGGTTTGATGACCGCTATCTGGATCTGGTCACCAAGAGCCGTCAGCTGATCCGGGTCAGGCTGGAGAAAAAATGCCAGGGGCGCAGTTTTTATTCCGGATTTTATATGGAGAAATCCAAAGACGGCAAGATATGCGAGGACAGGGATGTTTTGCATTCAAGAACGGGCGTCAAATGTGAAATTGACCGATTCCGCCTGCTCGTCCCAGAATGAGACTGAAACGAGAAATATTATGATGGTGCTTTTATAATAGGATAAGGGATTCCAAAGGTCTTTTCAAATAGTAGAAAATGCTAGAATGCTTGACAAAAGTGGCTTTTCGCACCATCCACCCAGCAATCGGCTTTAACAGGCTGGTTGAATGTGCCCCCATGCACCGTTATTTTCCGGAAACACTATGAAATTTGCCGACCTCGGCCTCTCTGATGAACTGTTGAACGCCGTCGCTGATGCGGGCTATGATGAACCGACGCCTATTCAGGCGCAGGCCATTCCCTCTGTCCTGATGATGAAGGACATTATCGGTATCGCGCAAACCGGCACGGGCAAGACGGCCAGCTTCGTTCTGCCGATGATCGACATTCTGGCACAGGGCCGTTCACGCGCGCTGATGCCGCGTTCGCTTATTCTGGAGCCGACCCGCGAATTGGCCGCTCAGGTTTCCGAGAATTTCGAAAAATATGGCAAGAACCATAATCTCAGCATGGCGCTGCTTATCGGCGGCGTTTCCATGGGCGACCAGATCAAGGCTCTGGAAAAGGGCGTCGATGTTCTGATTGCCACACCGGGGCGGCTGATGGATTTGATGGAGCGCGGGCGGATTTTGATGTCCGGCTGCGAATTGCTGGTTATTGATGAAGCGGACCGGATGCTCGACATGGGGTTCATTCCCGATATCGAGCAAATCTGTTCAAAACTGCCCGAGACACGGCAAACCATGTTGTTTTCGGCCACGATGCCGGCGCCGATCAAGAAACTGTCCGACCGGTTTCTTAAAAATCCGAAATCCATCGAAGTGTCACGGCCCGCGACGGCCAACACTTCTATTGAACAGTCGATCATCCATGTCGCGCCTCAGGCGAAGCGCAAGCTGCTTTACGGCATTTTGGACAATGAAGGCGTCGAAACCGCGATCATCTTTTGCAACCGCAAGACAGAAGTGCGCGATCTTTGCCAGCAATTGCGTAAAGACGGTTTTGACGCGGGGCAGATTCACGGCGACATGGACCAAAGCTCCCGGCTTGCGGAGCTGGATCGGTTCAAGTCCGGTGAAATCAACATCCTGTGCGCCTCTGACGTTGCGGCACGCGGGCTGGATATCAAGGGCGTCAGCCATGTCGTGAATTACGATATTCCCTGGCATCCGGATGACTATATCCACCGGATTGGCCGGACCGGACGGGCCGGGGCAACCGGCGTTGCGATCACCTTTGTCTCCAAGCGCGATGACGAGCATGTCGAAAGCATTGAAAAACTGACCGGCATGAAGCTCCCCGTTAGGGACATGAAATCGATCAAGACAGAAAAAGCGCCCGACAGCCACAAAGCATCGGATAAGCCAAAAGGCGAAAAGCCCAAGCGCGAAAAATCCGGCAAGCCACGCTCCGATGACCAGTTCGAGAGCAAGAAAAAGCGGCCCTCGAAATCGGTAGAGAAACCGATGAAACAGGAAAAGCCAGCGCCGGAACCAGAGCAGACCGAAGAAGATGGCGGCTGGAACGGACCGGTTCCGAGTTTCCTTTCCGCGAAACTAGGCCGCTAAGGCCGGGGTCTGCATAGCCCAAATAGTCAGGTAAAAGACCGTTAGTGGCGAGCCTGTCGAACCACGTATCAAAATCACACGCTATATTCAGGCCGCAGACCGTTGACCTGTGGTCTCAGCTTATCTGAGTGTCAGGCTGTCCAATATCTGCGCGACCAGCGGGTCGAGTGTTTCGGCTTCTGCTTCCGGATAGGTGATCGCGGCGCGGACCATCGTGCCATCGGGTTTGCGCAAGATGCGCTCGGCGGTTTTCTTACCATCCCCGATTGTGCCAGAAGCGCGATATTCGTCTTCATTGACATAATTGCCGGTCACGTCACCGGCTTCTTCCAGCTTTTTAACCGCGGCGAGCAAATCGGCATCTTCGCGATTTTCTGTCCATCCGGTGCTCAAAACTATCCCGGCTTCGGGATCGGTGAACATACTGCCATTATCGTCGCTCGATGCTTCATCTGCGGTCCAGTCTTTTGGCACCAACAGGGTAAAACCGCGCAAGGCGTTGGTATAGCTCGCCATCTGGGACGTATCTATAGCGGAGGCATCTGCCCCAGCCTCCTCGTCGCGAATGGCCTTGCTGGCGGCATCCGCTTTTTGGGCCAGCTCTTCACTCGACGGTACCTCTTCAACAGATTCCTGTTTGCCGCAAGAGGACAGAAATAGGGCCGCGGAAATCGCGGCGCTGATGATGAGTGATGTTCGCATATTTGTCATATTCCCTAGACTTAGAGAGTGAGGCCTTAAACATCAACCGAGAATCAGATGCTTCCGGTTACTATAAGATGGACGTAAGATAGGGATGGCCGGTCAGGCCGCGCTGTCGATTCCCAGGTCCGCCAGCTTGCGGTAAAGCGTCGAGCGGCCAATACCAAGCCTGCGCGCAACTTCTGTCATGCGTCCGCGGTAATGGCCAATGGCAAGGCGAATCACATCGGCTTCGATTTCGTCGAGCGGGCGCAAATTGCCGTCTTCGGAATATAATGTAATGCCGATGCCTTCCGCGCTTCTGGACGTTTGCGGCCGTGTCCCGCCGGAATCGGCGATATAGGACGCAATTTGCGGAAACTCGTCACAGGTCAGCGCATCGCGGTCGCACATCACGGCGGCGCGGAATAAAACGCTTTGCAACTGGCGGACATTGCCCGGCCAATGATAGCTGCGCAGCAAATGCAGTGCTTCATCGGTAATGCCAAGGCTGCGAAGTCCCGGTTGCAGCGCCAGCCGGGTCAGGAAATGCCGGGCTAGCCCCGGAATATCGCCGGTGCGATCCCGCAAGGGCGGGATGGTGAGCTGCACCACATTAATACGGTAATAAAGGTCTTCGCGGAAACGTTCTTTCCTGACTTCCTCTTCCAGCGAGCGATTGGTCGCGGCGATGACACGCACGTCCAGCCGGAAACTGTTCGGACTGCCCAGCGGCTGGATCTCGGAAGATTTCAGGAAACGAAGCAGCCGAACCTGAGTTTCGGGTGGAATACGGTCCACCTCATCAAGGAAAATCGTGCCGCCCTCAGCCTGTTGGAGCAGGCCGATCTTGCGGTCAAAGGCTCCGGTAAAGGCGCCTCTTTCGTGGCCGAATAATATGGAATCGAGAAGGTTACCGACAATAGCCCCGCAATTGACCTTCAAATAGGGCTGTTTCGCGCGCGGGCTTGCCGCGTGAATGGCATCGGCGATGACTTCCTTGCCAACACCGGCCTCGCCCTCGATCAAGACGGGGACACGGGCGCGGGCGGCTTTGGCAGCGATAGCCAGCGCGGCGCGAAAGGCCGGAGCCGCGCCAATAATTTCCTCAAAGGCAAGCGGCGTAGAGATTTTCTCGCTCAGCGGCTGCAATTCCCCGGTCTGCTTCGCATTTTCCACAGCAGTGGTCAGCGCCTGCAGCATCTGTTCCGGGGACACCGGCTTTATCAGATAGTCGGTCGCACCGGCCCTGATCGCCTCTACCGCTTCGGTGACGGAGCCACCGGCGCTCAACATCAATATCGGCAGGGCAGGGCGGCGGGATTTCAGCTCGGCGATCAGCTCCGTCGATTCAGAGCCCGGTGCCCAGTGGTCGAGGATGATGGCGTCCAGCATCATGCCATCCTGCGTACCCAGTGTCGCGATTGCTGTTTCGGCATCGCGCGCGAAAATCGTGCGATAACCGGCCCGTGATGCAAGAGCGGATATCAACCGGCACTGTGCCGGCTCATCATCAATTAACATCAGCAATTTTGTGCTGTTTTGAGCCATTTTTACCCTATAGGTGCGAGAATGAACAGTTTCTCTAGCAACGAGGGGTAAAGACCGGATTAAGAGTGGTCAGTATTTTCTACCAGTTAAATAATCTTTTCTATCACTCTAATTAGGATACTCCACTTGAGCCTCGCGATATATATGTTTAGAGCAGCCGCAATCATTGTTTGAATATGTGGAGGAATTATGGCGTCTGAAAATGAAATTAAATCAGCGGAAGAAACCTATGGCGGTTTTATTTCCTGGCTGAAAATCGGTGCCGTCATCACGGCTTTGGTGACAGTTCTGGTTATCATCCTCATTAGCTGATTGGAATAATCCTTGAAAATTGCGGTATTAAAAGAACTCGCCGAAGGTGAGCAGCGGGTTAGTGCTTCGCCGGAAACGGTAAAGAAGTTCAAAGCCCTGGGAGCAACATTGGCGGTCGAAAAGGGAGCGGGTCTGTCCGCTTCGATTAATGACGCCGATTATGAAGCCGAAGGAGCCAGCATAGGCACCCGCGCAGCCATATTGAAAGATGCGGATATCGTGCTGGGCGTGCAGGGGCCGGACCCCGAATCGATCAAGGGTATCAAAAAAGGTGCATGGCTCGTCGCCAGCCTGAACCCCTTTGGAGAGCGCACACGGGTTGACCAATATGCGGCGCTGGGCATTGATGCGCTGGCTATGGAATTCATGCCGCGCATAACACGCGCACAATCCATGGATATCCTGTCTTCGCAGTCCAACCTGTCCGGTTACAAGGCCGTTCTTGAAGCGGCGGCCCATTATGGCCGCGCTTTCCCGATGATGATGACGGCGGCGGGCACGGTTTCTGCGGCCAAATGCTTTGTCATGGGTGTAGGCGTTGCCGGTTTGCAGGCGATTGCAACAGCCCGGCGTCTGGGCGCCCAGGTATCGGCAACCGACGTTCGCGCAGCGACCAAGGAACAGATCCAGTCACTGGGCGCGAAACCGATTTTCGTCGAAGATGTCGCAGGCATCGAAGGCGAAGGAACCGGCGGCTATGCCACGGAAATGAGCGAGGAATATCAAAAGGCGCAGGCCGAACTGGTATCAAAACATATCGCCAAGCAGGACATCGTGATTACCACGGCCCTGATCCCCGGACGTGCGGCACCGCGCCTGATTTCCGATGACCAGATCGCAACCATGCGGACCGGCAGCGTGATTGTCGACCTGGCGGCTGAACAAGGCGGCAATGTCGAAGGCGCTGTTGCAGGAGAAGTCGTGGTCAAGCATGGCGTAAAAATATACGGGGCCAAGAATATGCCGTCCACGATGGCGGCGGACAGCTCGGCACTATTTTCCCGCAACCTTTATAATTTCCTTAGCGCCTATTGGGATGAAGAGGCCAAACGGCCTGTGTTGCCCGATGATGATGAAGTGACAATCGGCATAAGGCTAACCAAAGACGGCAAGGTTGTGAACGAACGCCTTCTGGCAAACTAGGGGCATTTCCAATGGACTTTATATCAATTCTCTCAATTTTCGTGATGGCCTGTTTCGTGGGCTATTATGTGGTCTGGTCGGTAACACCGGCCTTGCATACGCCGTTGATGGCGGTGACCAATGCGATCAGCTCGGTGATTATCGTCGGTGCGCTTATCGCGGCGGCTTCCGGAGCGCAGGCCGATGGCGGACAAACCGCCAAATGGCTGGGTCTGGTCGGCGTGGTTCTCGCCAGCGTCAACATATTCGGCGGCTTTGCCGTGACGGAGCGGATGCTCGCAATGTATAAGAAAAAGGAGCGCAAATAATGCGCGCATTACTGGGAGGCGCAGCGGCGCTTTTATTCGCCAGCCCGGCTTTAGCTGTATCAGGCACCGGCGAAACGATTAATCCATGGATACCTGCGGCATATCTGGTGTCGGGTGTATTGTTCATTCTGGCCCTTCGCGGACTGTCTTCACCTGAATCCAGCCGGGCGGGCAACCGTTATGGCATGGTCGGTATGCTGATCGCCGTCGCAACCACTTTGGTCACGCACGACGTTGCCGGCCTGCCAGAAATCGCGATTGCGATCGCGATTGGCGGGATTATCGGTTTTGTCATCGCACGGCGCATTCCGATGACGGACATGCCGCAACTTGTCGCGGCTTTCCACAGTCTTGTCGGTATGGCGGCGGTGCTCGTCGGTATGGCGGCCTATCTGAATCCTGGCGCGTTTGACATTGTCGACGCAGCCGGAGAGATATTGCTGGCCAGCCGGGTCGAGCTTGGCCTTGGCGTTGCCATTGGTGCCATCACTTTCTCTGGCTCGGTCATCGCGTTCCTGAAACTGAACGGCAATATGTCCGGTGCGCCTATCATGCTGCCGGGCCGTCATGTCCTTAACCTGGGCGTGCTGGTCGCGATTATCGGTCTGACCGCTTATTTCTCCGTCATGCCAACGGCGGAAAGTGCGGCAGTCTTCTGGACCATCGTGGCGCTTTCTTTCGTCATCGGTTTCCTGCTTATCATTCCAATTGGCGGCGCGGATATGCCGGTGGTCGTGTCGATGCTGAACAGCTATTCCGGCTGGGCCGCGGCGGCAATGGGCTTCACGCTGGGCAACACGGCGATGATCATTACCGGCGCACTGGTCGGTTCGTCCGGTGCTATCCTGTCCTACATCATGTGCCGGGCCATGAACCGCAGCTTCATTAGCGTGATCGCTGGCGGCTTTGGCGCCGACAGCAGCGGATCGTCAGACGGCGGCGAAAAAATCGACCGTCCGTGGAAACGCGGCAGCGCCGAAGACGCAGCCTATATGATGAAGCAGGCGGAAAATATCATCATCGTTCCGGGTTACGGCATGGCCGTGGCACAGGCACAGCACGCGCTGCGTGAAATGGGTGATATGCTCAAGGAAGAAGGCGTGAACGTCAAATATGCCATCCATCCGGTCGCTGGCCGTATGCCGGGACATATGAACGTCCTGCTTGCCGAAGCGAATGTGCCTTATGACGAGGTGTTCGAGCTTGAGGATATCAACAGCGAATTTGCACAGGCCGATGTTGCTTTCATCATTGGTGCCAATGACGTTGTGAACCCGGCGGCGAAAACCGACAAAGGTTCTCCCATTTACGGGATGCCGGTTTTTGATGTCGACAAGGCCAAGACGATCTTCTTTGTCAAACGCTCGATGGGCGGCGTCGGCTATGCCGGTGTGGACAATGAAGTCTTCTACATGGACCAGACGATGATGCTGCTCGCCGATGCGAAGAAAATGTGCGAGGACATTGTTAAAGCGCTTTGATGTTGCGCTGGCCCGCTTTAGTTACGGCGGGCCAGCCGACAATTTCCTGAAATGTTACACCGCGCTCTTTGGGCGATGCAGACTATAGGCAGAAAGCGATAATAATGCGAACAATTGGTCTTATCGGTGGCATGTCGTGGGTTTCGACAGAAACCTATTACCGCCGGATCAATAGCGAGGTCCAGCGCCGGCTGGGCGGATTTAACAGCGCCCACCTGTTGATCGAAAGCGTCAACTTTAACGATGTGGCGCGGTTGCAACTTCATGATGATTGGGATGCCGCGGCGGAGGTGATGATCCGTTCGGCCAAAAGGCTGGAGCAGGCAGGCTCCACCGCGATCCTGATCTGCGCTAACTCGATGCATAAAATTTATGATCAGGTTGCATCGCAAGTGGATGTGCCGGTCCTGCATATTGCGGACTGTGTTGGCGACAGGATGAAAGCCGACGGCATCAAAAGAGCGGCGCTGATCGGCACGCGAAATGTGATGACGGAAGGGTTTTACCGCAAACGGCTGGTCGCCAAGGATGTTGCGCTTGTCCCGCCGGACCTGGGCCGGGCGGAAGAGATTGACCGGATCATCTATGAAGAATTGATGTTCAGCCGCACGTCACGCGATTCGGAACGGTCGTTGAAAACCTTCATCACCAATATTGCCAAGCAGGACATCGAGGCAATCGTGCTGGGCTGTACGGAACTGGCGATGATTGTCGATACAAAGGCGAATGTCCTGCCGATATATGACAGCGCCGAAATCCATTGTGATGCTGCGGTAGAGTGGATGTTGTCGGGCGTTGAACCGGAAAAGCCGGAACTGTAGCGCCCGAAATCCAATGCCGGACTGGTAAAGCCGCTTCTTTACCTCCCCCTATTACTGACATGTCTGTCAATGCTCTTGGCAAAGCTGGAAAATTGCGTCATTATCCCAAGAAAAAGGGAGAGAGATATGATCCGCACTGCATTGGCCGCGACCGCCTTGGGCTTTACTATGCTTGGCACTATTCCGGCGCTGGCGAAAACCATCACCGTAGAATCTGGCGAAAACGCGCAGGAACGCTTGCAGGAAGCGTTGATACTGGCCGAACCGGGCGATGTGGTCGCATTGGGGGAAGGGACATTCGACCTCACCGACGGGCTCTCGCTGGATGTGAACGAGGTGACAGTGCGCGGGGCAGGCATGGACAAGAGCGTGCTGAGCTTCGCCGGACAGCTTGGCGCGGGCGAAGGGCTGCTGGTGACGTCCGATGACGTGGTGCTGCGCGATTTCGCTATTGAGGACAGCAAGGGCGACGGGATCAAATCCAAGGGCGCTGACCGGATTGTCTATCACGCAATACGCGTCGAATGGACCGGCGGGCCAAAGGCCAGCAACGGCGCCTATGGCATCTATCCCGTAGAGGCGAGCGACATATTGGTGCAGGACAGCATCGTGCGCGGCGCGTCGGATGCCGGGATCTATGTCGGCCAGTCGAAAAATATCATCGTCCGCCGCAATACCGCGATTGAAAATGTCGCAGGGATAGAGATTGAAAATAGCTACGATGCCGAGGTGACGGAAAATCTGGTCACCGGAAATACCGGCGGAATCCTTGTCTTTGACCTGCCGAACCTTCCGCAAATGGGCGGCCATAATGTGCTGGTGGCGCGTAACGCGATTATCAACAATAATACCGGCAATTTCGCTCCGGAAGGCAATATTGTCGCCAGCGTTCCGGCCGGGACCGGTGTGATGGTGATGGCCAATCGCAACGTGCATGTGACCGAAAACGCGATGATCAACAACGGCACGGCCAACGTGATGGTGGTCGCCTATACCGAGAAGTTTGACGATCCCAAATATGACCCGACCCCGCGCGATGTCTATGTTGCAGACAATATCCATGGCCGCTCCGGCTTTGCGCCGGATTTTGAAGGCGGTGTGCAGCTTGCCGCGGCCTTTGGCGGCGTGCTCCCTGCGATCATCTATGACGGATTGGGCAGCGGTATGATCGTCAAAGATGCCGTACCGGTGCTTGGTCTGGGCCTTACCAAAGCGGGCCAGCCGGTTAGCGAGGCCCAGCCTTCGCTCTATGAATCCGCTGCGGGAGAGGCCGCGCCATTGCAGCCGATCGTGCTTCCCGCTGCGATGGAGGAACGCCTGAAATAATGCGCTTGCTGATTGCCGCTATCGCCCTGTGCGCCGCCGGTTTTGCGGCCAGCGCCGCGCCCGACCATCCGCGCGAGCGGGTCAAGGATGCGGTAATCATGGCGGATGCCATGCCCCAAAAGCTGGCGGAGTTCGGCTTTTTCACCGATGCTGCCGGCTGGCAGCCGAACCGGGACGTGAAGCTCTATACGCTCAACAGCCCGCTGTTCAGCGACTATGCCGAAAAATACCGCTATATCTATATACCGGAAGGGCAGCAGGCGGTGGCCGATGATGACGGCGTGGTGCAATTTCCGGTCGGTTCCGCGCTCATCAAGAGCTTTGGCTACAAGATTGACGGCAAGGACCGGCTGCTCGAAACCCGCGTCATGCTGCACCGCGCCGATGGCTGGATCGCCTTGCCCTATGTCTGGAATGACGCGCAGACGGAGGCGACGCTAAAAGTGGCAGGAACGCGGATTCCGGTGCGCTTTACCGACCCGTCGGGCCAGGTCCAGAGCATCAGCTATGCCGTGCCGAACAAGAACCAGTGCAAGGAATGTCACTCGCTGTCCGGTGCGGTCATGCCGATCGGGCCAAAGCTGAGGAACCTGTCACCGGATACGCTTGCCATGCTGCGCGGCAATAATATGCTGAAAAACCCGGCCAGCGATCACGCAGCTATCCCGGACTATGCCGACAAGGCCAAGCCGCTGGAACAGCGCGCCCGTGCCTATCTCGACATAAACTGCGCCCATTGCCACAACCGGCAGGGTTCGGCGAGCAATTCGGGGTTGTTCCTGACCTATGAGGAAACGTCTCCGGTGCATCTTGGCATCGGCAAACGTCCGGTTGCCGCCGGTCGCGGGAGCGGCGGTCTGGATTTTGCGATTGCGCCCGGCCATCCGGAGCAAAGCATCATGCTATACCGGCTAAAAAGTCTGGAAGCGGGCATCGCCATGCCGGAAGTCGGCCGCTCTCTGGTCCATGAGGAAGGCGCGGCCTTGCTCGAGGAGTGGATCGCGGCGATGGGGGAAGATAGCTAGGGCCTAGCGCACGCCTCTTTTCGGTGCGGTCTGGACACGGCGGAACAGGACGCCTTTTTCCGCCCATAATATGAACAGCAAAGTGGTAATGCCGCAGATGGAAAAGCCGAGGATCAGCGGCAGGGTCGTTCCGTCAAACTGCAAGCCGATAGCCCCGCCAATAGCAGCCGAGAGCAATGTCCGCGTGAAGTTCTGGAACGAGGAGGCCACGCCCGCACCTTTGGCAAAGGGCTGCATCGCGATCGAGCTGAAATTCGCGCCGGTAAAGCCGACCATCCCCATGGACGCGGCCAGCAGGATGACGAATAGCGGCAGCGTCAGCCATCCCGCCAGGGTAATGCCAAGGTGGGCGAGTGAAACGAAGATAAAGAAGAACAGCGCCGATTGCGATACCCGGCGCGCGCCAAAGCGCGTGACGATGCGCGAATTGACAAAATTGCCCACGGCCATCGCCGATGCATTGGCCGCAAAAATGAACACGAAGATATCCCCCGCGTCGAAAACATTAACGAAAATCTGTTGCGCCGAGGCAATGAACGCAAACATCGGGGCCATCATAAGGCCGCTGGCAAACACATGGCCAACGGAATTGCGATGACGTATCACATAACTCCACGTGCTGATGACGGAAACCATGTTGATCTTTATCTTGTGATCCGGGTCGAGCGTTTCCGGCAACCGCATCAGCACCCACATGAAAATGACCATGCCAAAGACGGAAAGCACGACGAAAATCGCATGCCAGTCCGCAAAATATAATATGAGCTGCCCGGCCATAGGTGCAAGCACCGGCACGATCATGAACACCATCATTATGGTGGACATGGTGCGGGCCATTGCATCGCCCTCGTATCGGTCGCGGATGATACTGTTCGCCAGTACGCCCATGGCCGCCGCGGCAAGCCCCTGTATGAACCGGGCGAGCAGCAACAGATTGTAATCCTGACTAAATGCGCAGAATATACCAAAGCCTATATAAATCGCGATGGTAACGAGCAAAACCGGCTTTCGGCCATAACGATCCGCAAGCGAACCATAGATGATCGACCCTATGCCCATGCCGTAAATATAGGATGTGATGATCCATTGCCGGTCATTTGGGTTCTGTAGCGCGAAATCATCCGAAATCAGGCCAAGCGCCGGAAGCATGATATCAATCGCCATCGCGTTGAGCGACATCAGGCTAGCCATCAGGACGATAAGTTCAAATCGTCCGATCGGGAATGTGGGCCTGGCGTTTTGCATGGCTGCGCTATGGCAACTAAAATTCTTCATGGCTATAGGTTAAATGCTGTCAAATTAAATTAGGTATTGCGATATCGTGGCCGGATCAAAACCATCAAAATATATTCATCTGCTGCTTGCAATGGCGGGCACGATGGCGTTGCTATTTACCGCAGGCCCTGTTTCAGCACAATTACCAACGCCGCCGGTGCCGGGTTGCCAATATGCGGTAAAGAGCATCCATGACAGCAAAGAGGATTATCGCAGGGCCACGCCCCTGCAAAGCTATGACGGCACGAAAATTGCCTCTCCGCAGCAGCTTGCGGACTATGCCCGCAGCGCGGACGGCAAAACCACATTGATCGAAGGCGGCGATTTTTCCGCCTGGGATTTTACGGGTGTGACGCTTTCCAACATCTGTTTTGAGGGAAGCGATCTCAGCCAGTCGAACTGGACCGGCGTAACCGCAACGGGGCTGGGCTTTATCAATGCGGATGCCGGTGGAGCGATCATGGCCGGCGCGGTCATGACGGATATTTTGATCCGCAGCAGCAATTTTGCCAGCGTCGATGCCACGGGTGTAGACTGGACAAGCGGCAAGCTGGACGGCGGATGGGACGGTGATGTCGAGGGATTGAAGCTGGATGATGCCGATTTGACCGGCTTTCGTTTCGATTGCGGAATCACCGTCTTTGATGGCTGCCCCCTGGGGCGCAGCGGGAACAGCTTGCGCGGTGCGAATCTTGCCTTTTCCGACTGGAGCAGTTTCGGCTTTTACGATGCGGATATGACCGGCGCCATTTTGAACCAGACGATCATCAGCCCGCGCCAGTTGACCGGTTTCAAGGACGCGATGAGCATGGGCGCGGTCTTTCTGTCCGGCGGCAATGAAAAGATCATGGTGCTGCCCGAAACATGGGCGGTCTTGATGGCATCGGCGCTGGAGCAAGAGCGAGAGGACGCGCCTTCTTTTGATTGTAGCGCCGCGCAAACGGCGGTTGAAAAGGCGATTTGCGCCGAAGATAACAGCCTGATCCGGAAATATGACCGGCAACTGGCGACGCTCTACAAGGCAGTGCGCAAACGCGACAGGACTGTGGCGGCGGCGCAGAAAGCGTGGCTGGCAAGGCGCAATAGCTGCGCCGCAACGCCGGATATCGATGATTGCCTGCGTCAGTCCTATGACCAGCGCGTGGGGCAGTTAATCGGCCTGCTGGGGGAACCGGAATGGCTATTGTCCGGCGAAGAAGCCCTGTTTCTGGAACCGGTCCTGCCGCTGGGTGAAGAGGTAACAGCTTCGCAAAGCTATGCCGACCTGATCCCGGTGCTGGCGGGAGCGTCCCGGTCCAGCCTGTGGATGAAGCGCAGCGCGGATGGCAGCATCGAAGCGGCTGGCGAGGCGGTGGGTGCCAATGCCCATTTGTGCAGCCTGCGGGTCAGGGGCCTGCGCTTTGATCCGGCCTCCGGCTGGTATGGCTTGTCGGGGAAAGCCCGCACCTATCCGGTGCTGCGCTATCATGACGGGCGGATAGAGGTTTTCCAGAGCGGCCGATTGTCTGCCGAAGACGAATTGCCGGAAATGGGGGATAACTATGTAAGCTGCGGCGCACGGGCCAGCTTCCCGCCGATGGTCCGGATGGCAGTCCCGGCCCCCCTGATGGCCCGGTATCGCAGGGCCGCCCAAGAGGAAAGATGACGCAGCAGCCCGGCCTCCGCAACGGTCTTCGCAAAATCATCCATATCGACATGGATGCCTTTTTTGCGAGCGTTGAGCAGCGCGACCATCCGGAACTGCGCGGCAAGCCGGTGGCGGTCGGCAGTGCATCCGCACGCGGGGTGGTCGCGGCGGCAAGCTATGAAGCGCGTAAATATGGTGTGCGCTCCGCCATGGCATCGGTGACCGCCAAACGGCGTTGTCCGGACCTGATTTTCGTCAAGCATCGCTTTGATGTCTACCGTGAAATATCACGGCAAATCCGCGCCATATTCTTTACCCATAGCGATCTTGTCGAACCGCTCTCGCTGGACGAGGCCTATATTGACGTGACGCACGACAAGATGGGGATTGGTAACGCCACCCGCATTGCAGAGATGATCCGCGCAGAGATAAAGAAACAGACCGGCCTGACGGCCAGCGCGGGGGTGAGCTATAACAAGTTCATCGCCAAAATTGCATCGGACCAGAACAAGCCGGACGGAATATGCGTTATCAAGCCGCATCAGGGCGCGGATTTTGTCGCCCGCTTGCCGGTCAGGCGCTTTTTTGGCGTCGGGCCGAAGACCGCCGAACGCATGGCGGCGCTCGGCATCCATAGCGGCGCGGATTTGCGCGCGCAGTCGGAAGCGTTTCTGCGCCAGCATTTCGGCAAGTCCGCCGGTTATCTTTACCGTGCATCGCGCGGCGTGGATCACCGCGAGGTAAAGCCCGACCGCATCCGCAAATCGGTTGGCGGGGAACGCACTTATGCGAGCGATCTTGTCAGTGAAGGGGATCTGGAAGACGCGCTGGAAAAGATTATCGATATTGTCTGGAACAGCATCGAAAAAGCCGGAGCGCACGGGCG
Source organism: Parasphingorhabdus sp. (assembly GCF_036568145.1). Taxonomy (GTDB): domain Bacteria; phylum Pseudomonadota; class Alphaproteobacteria; order Sphingomonadales; family Sphingomonadaceae; genus Parasphingorhabdus. Next base: position 33,270 of record NZ_DATCTC010000030.1, read on the forward strand.
GACGGTCACGCTAAAGGCCAAATATGCCGACTTTCGCCAGATCACCCGCTCGCGCTCACTGGACCGCAATGTCGAGGATAAAGCGGAGTTCGCCGCCATAGGCCGCGAATTGCTGACCAGTATCATGCCGGTGGAAAACGGCGTAAGGCTGCTTGGCCTGACGCTCGCCAATCTCGAAGGGGTGGAAGAGAAAGACGAGGGCAAGCCAGTGGACGAAGCCGGGCAGGCGATGTTCGAGTTTTAAGGGGGGGCCATTAGTAGACGGTTGAGATCTAAATGGGAGAATGCAGTATATTTAAATTAGACTATTAGATTAACAATCTTCAGGAGGCATTGGAATCACATTGAAACCAAAGATAGCTGCGTCATTAACATCATCTACAATGATAAATGGGTCATCCTTCAGCACGATAATATCCTCGCCGAAATGACGATATACTATATGCAAATCATCTTCTGCAACTTTGATGTAGCCAGCTAACTCAAGCGTAGATTCTTCTACTTCGTCAAGAGAGACATAAAATCCCACTCAATACCCCCCCCAGAAATTGTTATGCGCAAATCGCCTGCGTCGGTCTAATAACCTGTCGTGGGCTATATTTTGTCCAAGTGTTGAGAGTTGCAGGTTTATGGATGATTTTATTTCGCTGGATTTCATGGCTGTCCTCCCAGCAAAAATAAAATTCCAAAGCACGCTCAGCCTTTTGGACAGCCTCTTCCTCGGAATCTGCACGAAAACAAAAATACGGAGCCGTATTCGTTGCGGCAACGAATCGACCATCGGACGTTTGTCCGACACAGAACTGGACTGATGCAACAGTGTTCATAATTCGCCTTCCTTTCACTCGGATTATACATATGAATCATATTAACATAAGAATGTTAACATAACATATCTGAGGATTATTCTCCTACAAAGCAATAATATTCTTTTTAAGGTTATTTAAAAAAAGCAATTTTCGCGACTGATGCCCTATTCTCGCTAGCTTTGCGTATTTTATTTGGAGGAATTCGTAGCTAAAAGCTCATTTCGTCATAGATACGCGACAGGTCGCCATTCCATTCGCCGTGATAGCGATCCAGCAATTGCGCCGCCGGGGATTTGCCCGTGGCTACAACTTCGCGGAGCGGATCAAGAAAGCCGCTTTCATTATCGCCGCTGCTGTTCAGGCGGCCCCTTGCGGTGAGGCCAGCCGAGGCAATGTCGAGAATCTCGCTCGCCAGATCCAGCATTGTACCGCCGCGTGGCAGCGGCGCGCTCAGGCCCTGTTTCGGGACAGCATTGCGCAATTCTTCCCGCTCTTCCATCGTCCAGTGCTTGACCCGGTCCCATGCGGCGTCCAGCGCCGTCTGGTCATAGAGCAGGCCGACCCAGAAAGCGGGCAGGGCACAAATCCGGTTCCACGGGCCGCCATCGGCGCCGCGCATTTCCAGAAAACTTTTCAGCCTCACTTCCGGAAAAGCGGTGGAAAGATGGTCATTCCAGTCGGATGCCGTCGGCTTTTCACCCGGCAGAGCGGACAGCTCGCCTTTCAGAAAGTCCCGGAAACTAAGCCCTGCGGCATTGATATATTCACCTTCTGGCGCATCGGGTCGGGACACGAAATACATCGGCACGTCGAGCATATATTCGGCATAACGCTCGTAACCAAAGCCATCCTCGAACACAAAGGGCAACATGCCGGTGCGCTGCGGATCGGTGTCGGACCAGATATGGCTGCGATAGCTTTCAAAGCCATTGGGCTTGTTCTCGGTAAACGGCGAATTGGCAAACAGCGCCGTGGCAAGGGGTTGCAGCGCCAGGCCGACACGGAATTTCTGCACCATGTCCGCTTCGCTCGAATAATCGAGATTGACCTGTATAGTGCAGGTTCTCAGCATCATATCGAGGCCGAGATTGCCGACCTTCGGCATATGCTCGACCATGATTTTATAGCGCCCCTTTGGCATGAGCGGCAAATCCGCGCGGGTCTTGTCCGGCCACATTCCCATGCCGAGGAAGCCCGTGCCGGTTTTTTTCCCTATCGCCTTGACCTGCTCCAGATGCCGTCCGGTCTCGTTGCAAGTCTCGTGCAGGTTCTCAAGCGGTGCCCCCGACAGCTCAAGCTGCCCGGCCGGCTCCAGGCTGACCGTGCCGTCCGCGCCGGACATGGCAATGACGCGCTTGACTCCGTCCGCTCCGGTTTCTTCGATCGGCGTCCAGCCAAATTCCCGAAGCGCAAGCAACAAATCCCGTATCCCGCCCGGCTCATCATAGCTCGGTGCGTGGTGATCTTTGGTGCAATAGACGAACTTCTCGTGCTCCGTCCCGATACGCCATTGATCCTTCGGCTTCTCACCACGTTGCATCGGCGCGATCAGGTCGCTGAGATCCTCGATCACAGGATCATTGTCTTTTGAAACTTGTCTAGTGCTCATCAGTCGTCTTTAGCAACTGTCCTTAATATCGCTAGAGATATTTTGATCCGGTCCGCTATACAAAGAAATCCAGTGGTTTCCGTATAAGTTTCAAAGCTAGGCAAGCAAACGCACCGCGATAAAACCGCCGACAAACAATATGCCGACGACCGTGGTGGCCAACGCAAAATTCTTGTCGATCCACGCCTTCATCGGCGGACCAAAATGCTTGAGAAGTATGGCGACGAGAAAAAAACGCCCGGCGCGGGAAATGATCGACGCAAAGATCAGGATATAAAGCGGCATCATGGTGCTGCCCGCAGCAATCGTAACGACTTTGAATGGCAACGGGGTAAAGCCGGCTAACAGGACAACGATCCAGCCCTGTTCGTTGAACTTCAGGGCGAATTGTTCAAAGCTTTCGGTCGCTCCATAAAATTCAAGAATGGCGATGCCGATAGTCTCGAACAAAAAATATCCTATCGCATAGCCAAGCATCGCGCCCATCACGGATGCAACGGTGCAGATAAAGGCATACCACAAGGATTTTTCCGGCTTGGCAAGACACATGGGCGCCAGAAGCACGTCGGGGGGGATCGGAAAAAAGCTGGATTCAGTAAAACTGAACCCGGCCAGCCATTTGCTGGCATGGGGATGCCCGGCCTTGTCCAGCATCCAGCCATAAAGACGTTTGAGCATGTGTGGTTTACCTCATGTGCGGGGGAGCGGTGAAAATGCTGAGAGCGAGAGTTTTTGGTACTCCGAAAAGAGGGGATACACCCCCCGATCCGAATTGCCAATCTAGTCTCCAGATGTTCCAGAAATTTCTTCCATCAGTTCCCTGGGCGTCTCCCTGCCATGATCCGTACCGGCATTCCGGTGCCCTTTTGCAAGCGCAAAGACCACACCGGAAAGGGCGAGCAGAGCAATGATATTCGGCAAGGTCATTGCAGCGTTTGAAATATCTCCAAGCCGCCAGACTAATTCAAGCGGCGCGAACGAACCAAAGAAAATCACCACGCACCACAGAACACGCCAAGCGAAATGCAGCTTCTTTTCTCCGTCAAGTGTTGATCCGGGCAACAGGTCGTAAAGATAGGTGATCGCGCGCTCGCCATAATAGCTCCACGTCAGCATGGTCGTAAATACGAACAGAATGAGCGCAACCGAAGCAATCAATGTACCGATTGGAATATTAAAAACAGTGAACGGAAATGCGGCTGCATACGCACCCGATGTCATAGCGAAACCACCAAGGTCGGATTGCCATGCATGCTCGACTGCCTGTTTGACGCCATTGGCATCGGTAACAGTGAAGTCCCCCGCCACGGTCAGCATGACAAGTGCGGTCATTGTGCAAATCAGAATGGTGTCGATAAAAGTCCCCATCATTGCAAAACGGCCTTGAGATGCCGGATCATTGGTTTGTGCTACAGCGTGAGCAATCGGCGTTGAACCTTGCCCCGCTTCATTGGAGAATAGGCCGCGTGCGACACCGGCGCGCATCGCAATTATAATCATCCCGCCCAGAAAGCCGCCGCTGGCAGCATCATAACCAAATGCACCTTCAAATATGAGGGTGAATGTTTCGGGCAGATAAGGCAGGTGAATTATCAATGCGGTGAAGGCCATTACCAGATAGATGCCTGCCATCCATGGCACGATGGTTTCTGCGACCTTGCCGATGGATTTAATGCCGCCGATAATCACGGCAAAGACTACAACCGCCGCGACTGAGCCGCCAATCCAGTCCGGAACACCGAACAATTCATTAGCGCTATCGCCAAGGCTGTTTGCCTGAATCCCGTTGCCGGTCACTAGTGCTGAGAACAGAGTGCCCAGACAGAAAAGAATCGCTAACCATTTCCACTTTGGGCCAAGGCCAATGGTAATATAGCTCATCGGTCCGCCTCGATAGGTTCCGTCGGCGGTCTGTTCACGAAAGCGCACGGCAAGTGAACCCTCTGCAAATGCCAGAGCCATGCCAAATAAGGCAGTCACCCACATCCAGAATATCGCACCGGGCCCCCCCAGCGTAAGCGCGGTGGCGACGCCCGCCAGATTGCCGGTGCCGACCTGACCGGAAAGAGCGGTGGAGAGCGCTGCAAAGGGAGAAAGCTCGCCCTCCCCCTTTTCATCCGATTTTTTGAAGAGCGCGGCTAAAGCCGGGAACAGGCGCAATAGTGGATAACCGCGAAGGCCGATCATGATATAGATGCCGGCCCCCAACAAGACGATGATCATTGGTGGGATAGGCTGACCGGCAATGGAGATTACCGTTCCCCCGTTCCAGGTTCCGGCCCAGATGAAATCCGATATGTTTGACACAGGCACTATTGCGGCCTCAAACCAGGAAACTGGTGCTGTACTCACTGAACTTCTCCCCGATACGCGCGTTTTGGCGCGGAAATTTCTTCCCTGTATAGGCTGTAATTTAATTACAATCGTGACAGGATTTAGCAGCCGAGCCGGTTTTGGCAAATGCTTTTGGCGCATGATGCGGGTGGTCTGTGCATTTGATTATAGCGACTATGGGTTTGGGAGAGTGACCAGAGCCAATAGAATTGCTCAGAAAGCCATTGCTTATCAGGGTGTAAGTGCGGATAATGAATATGAACGGGGCATATGGACAGGGGGATGGGATCATGGGGCCGGCGGTTATCGTGACTATATTTCCCCTTGAAAAGTGGAGGGCGTGATAGCTCATCATTCTGATTTGGCCCGACATGCTCTGTTCGACGGGGTTTCGGATACGGCTCTTGAAGCATTGGCGGCGGCATCCATTCGCAAACCTGTGCGCGGCGGTGAGCTATTGGTCGAGCAAGGGGATGATGCCGATGCACTCTATTTCGTGGAATCGGGGCGGCTGCGCGTAGTCGTCAACAAGGCCCATCTCGTCGCGTATATCGAAGCGGGGGAAGCGGTGGGCGAGCTGGCGTTCTTTGCAGGGGGAAAACGCACGGCCGATGTGATCGCGACGCGCGATTCGGTGGTTCTGGAAGTGCCGCGAAGCGCCTATGATGCCATCGCAAAGGACCATCCGGAGCTTACAGAGGCGATGCTGAAGCTGGTTTCCGAACGGCTGGCGGTTGCAACAGCGCGCACGGCATCAGTGTCGAGCAGCACGCCGCGCGTCATCGCTATATTGCCCGCCGGGACGAGCGAGTTGCCAGAGGGGTTGCTACAGCGACTGACCGCAGCGTTTGAAGCGACCGTTAGGGCCGAAACGCCGGTCATCGCAGTGGACCGGGCAAGCAACATCGCACCGGACAGCGCGGCCTATCAAGCGTGGCTGGCGCAGCAGGAGGCAAAGGGCGCTTATGTCCTGATCGACGGCAGCGGGCCGGACGAATGGGGGCAGCGCGTGTGCCGCAACGCCGATGCGCTGGTCATGGTGGGCATGCCCGGACACGGTGACCCGCAGCCTAGCCCGATCGAGCGCATAGCCATGGGGTGGATTCCCGCGCCGCAACGGACCTTGCTTCTGGTGCGCGACACGGCCAGTCAGCCTATCGCCAATAGCGGCGCGTGGATAGACCCGCGCAGTCCCAAGCTGCACCACCATGTTGCGCTCGACAGCGATGCCGACTTTGCCAAGGTCGCGCGCTTCCTCACCGGACGGGCCATCGGGCTGGTTCTGGCGGGCGGCGGAGCGCTTGGCTGTGCGCATCTGGGGGTGGTTCAGGCGTTGCAGGACGCGCGCATCCCCATCGACTTCATCGGCGGGACCAGCGCGGGGGCGGCGATGGGTGCGGCGATTGCGCAGGGGTTGAGCGTTGCCGAGACTCTGGACCAGATGGAGGCGATGTTCGTCAAGGCCAAGGCGATGCGGCGGCTGACCGTGCCGCTCTACTCGCTGCTCGATCCTACAGTGTTCGATGCGGAGCTGCGCCAGCGCTACGGGACCAAGGACATAGCCGACCAACCCGTTGTTTTCTTTGGAGTTTCTACCAATTTATCGACCAACGGCCTGCACATCCACCGGCGCGGCCCGCTGTGGGAATGTGTCCGCGCGTCGGGCTCGCTTCCAACAATTTTGCCCCCCTTTATCGACCGTGAGGGAAATATATTGGTCGATGGCGGCGTGCTCGACAATGTGCCGGTCAAGATCATGCACACATTGAAGGCCGGCCCGAATATCGTCGTCTCGCTGGGCGACCCGGACGAGATCTGGCGCACGCCGGTGCAATATGACGATATCAGGGGGCGCTGGACGCTGATGAAAGACATATTGCTGCGCCGCAAGCGGGAGGCGGAGTTCCCCTCGATCATAGAAATCATGTCGCGCTCCATGGTGGTGGCCAGCCGCATGGCGTCCAGGGAAATGCTGGGCGAACAGGACATTTTGGTCAATCCGCCGATCATTCCGGGCATGCAGATACTCGACTGGCATCTGGGCCGCGAATTGTCGCAAATGGCGGCGGATTATTTCACGCGGGAAGTGATCGAAAGCGCAGGATTGCGGGATCTGGCCTGAAGGATTTGGCATGAGCACCGTTAGTGCCGAGCCTGTCGAAGCAGGTTGCTAAACCAGACACACCGTCAAGCCTTAAGGCGTCCTTCGACAGGCTCAGGACTAACGGATTTTGGGCGGATTTCCTTTCGAGGGGGGCAACACGCCATCCACAATTAAGGCCACAATTAAGATGTTTCCTGCCGCCGATAGGTATATCGACAGCAAATGTTCAGAATGGCCGCTCTACTCGCTGGCAAAACAGCGGTCGACACCAACCATTTCACGGCCGATAACAGATTGTAAAGGTGGGGCAGCAATATAGGCATTATGTTTAAGGACCCCCATATGATTGCCACGCCGACACCCGCCCAAAACCTTGATTTTCAGTGCGAATGCGGCGCGGTTCGCGGCGTGTTGCACCGGGCCTCCACAAAGCAGGGACGCCGGGTGGTCTGCCATTGCCACGATTGCCAGGTCTTTGCCCATTATCTGGGCCGAGAGAAAGAGATGCTCGACGATCATGCCGGGACCGCGGTTTACCAGACCGACCTGTCGCGCTTTGAAATTACCAGGGGGCGCGACCGGATCGCCTGTGTCAACCTGACGGACAAGCCGATGCTGCGCTGGTATTGCGCGGTTTGCAAGACTCCGGTTGCCAATACGCTGGGCAGCAACCGCTATGGCTTTTTGTCGCTGATCCTCTCCGGCTTTGACCATGGCAAGACTAACGCGCTGCTCGGCAAAGACGCCCTGCACGTCGCCACCCGCTCCGGCGCCGGCGATATGAGCAAGGTCAAAAAGGCCGGAATAGCGGGCATTACGGCGATGCTATGGGACATGACAATCCGCGCCATCAACGCGCAGATGAAGCCGGAGCTAAGGAAATCGTCGCTGTTCGATGAGATGAGCGGAAAGCCGGTAACCACGCCGATAAAGCTGACCCGCGCAGAGCGGCTGGAACTGGATGAAAAGGCGGATATTTACCGCGATGTTTTGGGGGAGTTGCGGTAGGGGCGGGGAGGTCGCATTCACTTGCCAAAGCCGCGTGGACAAATTCCTGTGCTTAATTAGCGTCGGCCACTTGCGCCTCCGGAGCGGCCATGTCGCTTTCAGCGTTGCGCATCAGCTCTGCTTTTAACCGATGATGGGTGGATTCCTAACAATCTCTTGCCCCATCTGCATTAACCGCGATAAGACGGGATATGAACAGTTTCCCCGATGAAACCCCCGCTGCGCTGCCTGCGACAAGCCGGACGGACCATGTGTCGGCAAGCGGTCCTGCGGCGGTCGCCCGTTCTACCCTGATTGTTCTTGCGATTGTGGGATGCGCCTGGCTGCTGGTTGAGCTGAACCGGTTCTTCCTGCTGGTCTTTGCAGCGATCGTTCTAGGTGCTGTGTTCGATGCGATCACCGGCCGGATTTGTCGCTGGACCGGCATCGCCCGACCTTATGGATTGTCGCTGGCGATCATTGCATTTCTGGCTGTTTTTGTCGGTGCTTTCACGCTGTTTGGGGCGCAGTTGGCTGGCGAGTTCGACACCATCAGGCAGACAATCCCGGCCGCGATTGAACGGCTGCAAGGCTTTCTTGAACGCTACGGCATGAGTTCATCGGTCAGCGAGCTTGCCCAGCTTGGTAGCGATGATCTCTCACGTCTTTTCACACAAGCGGGCGGCTTTGCGCTGGCCGCTGGCAACGGGATCGCCGATTTTGTTCTGGTGCTGGTCGGCGCGATTTTCATGGCCGCCAATCCCGATGTGTATCGCCGGGGGTTAATGCTGCTTATCCCGGGCAGTGCTGAAGTGGTCGCCGCGCAGGCTCTGGAGGACACAAGCAGGGGTCTGCGCGGGTGGATGATGGGGCAGGCGATCTCGTCGCTGCTGGTCGCTGCGCTGACGTGGATCGGGCTGTGGCTGCTGGGTGTTCCGGCGGCAGGCGGACTTGGCGTGATTGCCGGATTGCTTGATATCATCCCGATGGTTGGGCCGATCATTGCCGGAGTTCCGGCGGTGCTGTTGGCGTTCACGGTGTCGCCGCTGACGGCGCTTTGGACGCTGCTGCTGTTTCTGGCCATCCAGCAATTGCAGGGCAATTTCCTGCAACCCATGATCCAGAAGCATGCGGTGGATATTCCGCCCGCATTGCTGCTGTTTGCCGTCCTCGCGTTTGGCTTGCTGTTCGGTTTTCTGGGCGTGCTGCTCGCGGCTCCGCTGACGATCGTGAGCTTCATTCTCGTCCGGCGGATCTATGTCGAGGCGATTCTTGGCAAACCGGTCTCGATTGCAGATGCAGAATAGTCCGGTTCTGGTATCAAGGCCCAGCCAAGCGCTGCCGCGCCATCAACGCGCAGATGAAGCCGGAACTAAGGAAATCGCCGCTGTTCGACGAGACAAGCGGAAAGCCGGTGACAACGCCGATAAAACTGACCCGCGCAGAGCGGCTGCAACTGGATGAAAGGCGGATATTTACCGCGATGTTTTGGGGGAGTTGCGGTAGGGGATTGGTTGGCACTTTCATTTTCCTGGCCGTCGCGGACGAATTTAGCCGTTAAATTAGCGTTGGCTTTCGGGATGCCACTTGCGCCTATGAAGCGATCAATGGTGGCTTCGTGTTCTTTAATGAACTCTTTGAATTTATTATTCTTTCGAGCCTCTACAAGACTTATTTTCCCGGTAATAGAGAAGTGACTCTCCTTTATAAATCAGTTGCTTAAGGTAACTTTCTGTTATGATTTATTGGCTGATTGTGTTATACATTAAGTCGTAATTTATAGCATAAGGTCGTCATTTATGCCATCAAAATTCACAGTGGCTAAAGACAGCAAATCTAACTTCGCATTGATGGTATTATCGGCCATCTTCACGCTTATTGTCTTATCGATTATAGGCGCAGTAAGTCCACGCCTAATGCTTGTGGTAGGAATTTTAGGCATGGCCATCTTAGCCATCAGGTTTATTTGGCTCGTCTGGCGCGAGCTTGAATGAAGATTGTAAGTCCACATTTGGCCTAACTACTTTGACTACATCAATCTCCTTTTCCTCCCACTCACCATCGACCAACTCTTCTTTGACGCGAAGATCAAGCCACATTTCCACGCCCTCGCCGATTTCAAGTTCAGTATGCCTTGCCCGTAAAGCCTCTAGGAATATCGGATCTCGCATCGTAGCGCTAAACTCGCCTCTTTTGTCTTCAAATTTCCACCTCCGCTCCTCTCCTTTCGAGTAGGGGCGGACGATAGTCACTCGTTGATTGTTCCGCGTAAGAGTTCGAGTTTCTACGGCTTGTTCATTATCAACGGCGGCGCCATGTTCCTCAAAATCAGCGCGAGGGATTATTAGACTTGTGGGGGGCTTTGCGATTTTAGGTAGCGCTCCTAAACCCCGGATTCGTTCATCCTTGTTAGCTTCTTGAAATATTTGTTGTTTTAGTCGCATCGCATCACGGTCACGCTGCAATTCGACAACTCTCGTGGCAACTCTATCTATATCGCCATCAACAAGCACAGAATCTTCGTGCCCAAACCATTCCTTTGCTAGATGGTTAGTTAAATCACTCGCAATGTGTGCTGGTGGAGCTAAAAGAAATACACCAGCCAGTGCGCTCAAAGAGCCCGCTGTCCAAGGATTGTCAATCGCAACCTTCGCGGTTGTTCTAATAATACTGTTGATTGAGCGACTGCCAATTGTACCGCTTAGAAAATCTATATGTATTTCATCCGATGGCGCTGCCACAGATGCTAATTCTTTAATCAAACTATCCCATGCAATTGTGGAACGAGCAATGACATCCAATGCGACTGCTTGATTGTGAGGCAATTCAAAATAGAGACTAATCGACGCACTATTCTCGAAATGATCTATCATAAATCCTCCCCGTTGTAGGAGGTTACGTATTCGACAAGCTGGCTTAAGAGTCAATCCAGCCTAGATTCTGGCCGCTTTCGTCAACTACTTATGCAACGGATAGTCACTAAAATGCAGGATGACGGTTTGGGTGGCTATCTTTGGCACACCAATTATAAAATAACCAAATAGGCACAAACTGCTTGACATTGTCACGCTGTTTGGGTACATATCAGGAACATCGAGAAATTGTGATTCGGGCCGGGCGGCTCTGGAGCAGGGTTGGTCCCGTGGGGACGACCTGTTTTGGCGCGCCGGGCCTTTTTTGTGTCCGGAGCGATCCGGGCGAGAGGATAGATATGGCTGAAACAACTGAAGATCCCAAAGACATACTGGACCCGCGCGGGGACCATTATGCGGCCAAGCGGGCGGTTTTTCTGCAGGAACTGGCGCTTTCATCCAGTGTGAAGCGGGCCGCGAAGCTGGCCAGAATACCCAATTCTACGCTCTATTTGTGGAGGGAGAGCGATCCCGATTTTGCAGCCGCATGGTTAAAGGCATTGGCCGCCGGTTATGATTTGCTGGAAATGGAAATGCTGGACCGTGCGCGCAAAGGGGTGATGCGCACCATCTATTATCATGGCAAGAAAGTCGCCACCGTGCGCGACTATGACCATAAAATGGCGCTGCAATTGCTGCGTATGCACAGGGATGCAGTGGCGCTGGTGCGGGCGGCGCAGGCGGAGGTAGCGGCGGAGCCGGTGCAAGACACGCTGGATGAAAAGCTGAAACAGATCAATGTCCGGCTGCGCGCCTATCAGACGGAAAAGCGCCGAAAAAAGCGGCTTTTGGCCGATGGCGGGGCCAGTGCCAGTGCCATTGCCACGGCCAATGCCAGTGGCATTGCCGGGATGTGTGCCAGTGCGGGGGTGAATGATGGATCGGGCGAAAGGAACAGTGTGGCCGATGGAACGTGACATCATAACCGCGGCAGACATTAACCGGCTGGATGACGATGACCGCATCTATTTCCTGAACCAGATGGGTGAGAAAACCCGGCTGGAATATGAAAATGACTGGCATAAATGGGCGCGGCCGCAGCAACTGGCCCCTGTGGGCGACTGGACGGTCTGGCTCATCATGGCGGGGCGCGGATTTGGCAAGACCCGTGCGGGCGCGGAATGGGTGCGGCACATTGCCGAAGCCGATGGCAGCGCACGTTTTGCGCTGATCGGCGCGACCTTTGCCGAAACCCGCATGGTGATGGTGGAGGGGGAAAGCGGCTTGCTGTCCATCGCGCCCGGCCAGAACCGCCCGCTGTGGGAGCCGTCGCTGAAACGGCTGCGCTGGCAAAGCGGGGCAGAGGCTTATCTCTATTCCGCCGCAGAGCCGGAAGGGCTGCGCGGGCCGCAACATAGCCATGCCTGGTGTGATGAAATCGCCAAATGGGTTAATTTTGGCGGGCAGGCGGTGGCAGCGTGGGATAATCTGAAAATGGGATTGCGGCTTGGCTCGGCGCCCAAAATCGCGGCGACCACAACGCCCCGGCCCGTGCCGCTGGTGCGCGCCTTGGTAAAGGACAAGGGCACCGTGATTACCCGCGGCACCACCAGCGACAATGTGATGAACCTGCCGACGGCATTCATCAAGGTGATGGAAGCCGATTATGGCGGAACCCGTCTGGGCCGGCAGGAACTGGACGGGGAGCTGATCGAAGAACTGGAAGGCGCGCTGTGGACCAGAGCGATGATCGAAGCGTGCCGGGTTGAAGGGGAGGGGCTTGAATTCACGCGCATCGTCATCGGCGTGGACCCGCCTGCCTCGCAAACGGGCGATGCGTGCGGGATCATCGCTGCGGCCTTGCGTCAGGACGGCAGGGCGGTGGTGCTGGCCGACCATAGCGCGGAGAAAGCCAGCCCCGAAACATGGGCGCGGGCGGTGGCTAATGCGGCGGAATTATGGGGCGCGGACCGCGTGGTGGCGGAGGCTAACCAGGGCGGGGCGATGGTGAAGTCCGTGCTCCACGCGGCAAATATTTCGCTGCCGGTAAAGCTGGTCCATGCCTCACGCGGGAAAGTCGCACGGGCAGAGCCGGTGGCGGCGCTTTACGAGGCGGGGCGGGTGCTGCACGGCGGCACTTTTCCACGGCTGGAGGATGAGATGTGCGGCTTGCTCACCGGCGGCGGCTATGAAGGCCCCGGCCGCTCCCCCGACCGCGCCGACGCGCTGGTCTATGCGCTAAGCGAGCTGATGCTGGGCAAGAGGCGGGAACCAAGGGTGCGGGTTTAGGGGAGGGGGGTTTTTATTATTCCCTCAAGCGCCGGGGAGTTTTTTTATTAGACCTCAAGCGCCGGGCGCGGGCTTTTTTTGTTTTACCTCAAGCGCCGGGCGGGCGCATCCGCGCCCTTGGCTTTCCTCGCATAAGCTCGGGCGCGCGGTCGCGCTTGCCGACGCTACGCGTCGGATTAGCGCTCCCTCGAAATGAAGCACCAAAGGGCAACCTAAAGAACACACACCAGACCGAGCGCAGCGAGGCAAGGCCGACCGGCCGCCGCGCCTTATTGGCGCGTAGCCAAGCGGGCAGATGCCCGCGCCCGGCGCCTGAGGTTAATCAAAAAGGAACAACAACAATGCAAAACGATGAAATGCTCGCCCGCCTGGTGGCGCAGGCGGAAGGCGACGGGGCTGATCTTGTCACGCTCCGCGCGATTATCGAGGAAGCGACCGACAGCGGGGCAAAGCGTGTGCTGGACCGCTTGGGGCTGGCTGATCCGTCGGCGCAGGATGATATTGACGACCTGCGCGAATTGCTCCGTGCGTGGCGCGATGCAAAGGCGAGCGCGTGGAAAGCCGCGATTACCTGGGCCGTGCGCGGGGTGCTGGCGCTGCTTCTGGTCAGCATTGCGATGCGGCTGGGCTTCGGGAATCTGGTGGCATGAGCGCCATTCGCTTTGCCGGATATGCCGCGATATTCAACCGCATCGACCGGGGCGGGGATATTATTCGCCCCGGTGCATTTGGCGCGCTGAGCGATGGACAAACGCTTCCCCTGTTGTGGCAGCACAGCCCCATGCAGCGCATCGGCAGCATCGATTATGCCTGTGAAGACCGGCGCGGCCTGCGCGTCATCGGCAGCATCTGCACCGCGTCCAAAGCGGGACGAGAAGCCGCGTCGATGCTGACGGAGGGATCGGTCAAGGGGCTGAGCTTTGGTTACAGGGTGACGCGATCGGCGGGCCAGCGTCCGCGCATATTATACAATCTGGATGTCGCGGAAATATCGCTGGTGACGCACCCGATGCAGCCATTGGCGCAGGTGCATTTGATACATTGAATGCTCGCCCAATATGGTGGGATTGAAGCCCTCTGGTTTCCCCCGTCGTCACCCTGAACTTGTTTCAGGGTCCATCGCGATCCAATTACCGCCGCTTACGAAGGCACGATGGATGCTGAAACAAGTTCAGCATGACGGTGTTTTATCAAGTGCGGAGCGCCAAACTGTCGGCCGTCCTTCACCGGGCGGCCTTTTTTATTACCCACAAGAAAGGAATATTATGGAAATTTCTAACACTGCCTTTTCGGCTCCTCTCGAAATTAAAGCCGACCCGCTGGAAGCCTCGTTCGATGCGGAGATGGAGGCCGAAGAAACCGAAGATCAACTGAACCAACACGGAAAAAAGATCGCAGAGCTTCGCACCGATGTCGATGGCCTGAAAGTCCAGATGACGGCAATCTCGCGTGCATCGGCGCGGCCTGTTCTGGCAGGGAATACAGACGGGGTGAAGGGCATGCGCTCATCCGCCGCTGCGAAGGATTTTGTCAGCAAATATCTGCGCCGGGGCGATCATGCGGGGGTGGAACTGAAAAGCTTTTCCGGTGCATCCGGCCCCGAAGGCGGCTTTGCCGTGCCGCAGGAAATTGACGCGCTGATTGGCCGGACGCTCAAAAATATCTCGCCGATCCGCTCGATTGCAACGGTAGTGCAAACCGGCAGCGCGGGCTATCGCAAGCTTGTCACCAATGGCGGCACGCCGTCGGGATGGGTCAGCGAAACCGCTGGACGGCCAGAGACAGACACGCCCAATTTCAACGAAATTGCCCCGCCGGGCGGAGAACTTTATGCCAATCCGGCGGCATCGCAATCCATGCTGGATGACGCGGCTTTTGATGTCGAGGCATGGTTGGCCGACGAAATTGCCCGCGAATTTGCCGCTGCCGAAGGGGCTGCTTTTGTTGGAGGTTCCGGTAACAATCAACCGAGCGGATTCTTGACCGCTACGGTGACGGCGGAGGCGGATGAGGTTCGCGCTTTCGGGTCGCTGCAATATGTTCCCTCCGGCGCAGCGGGCGGCTTTGCCGCCACGGATGGGGAAGATGCGCTGGTCGATCTGGTCCACGCGCTGAAACCCGCTTACCGGCAGGGCGCGAGCTTTGTGATGAACAGCAGTACGCTGGCGCAGATCCGCAAGATGAAGACAGCCGACGGCGCATTTTTGTGGCAGGCGTCACTGGCGTCGGGCCAGCCGGATATGCTGCTCGGCTATCCGGTGGTCGAGGCGGAAGATATGCCCGATCTGGCGGAGGACAGCCTGTCCATCGCTTTCGGCAATTTCCGTGCGGGTTATCTGATCGCCGAACGCAGCGCGACCAGCATTCTGCGCGATCCGTTTACGAATAAACCGTTCGTGCATTTCTACGCCACCAAACGCGTGAGCGGCCAGGTGATGAACAGCGAAGCGATCAAGTTAATGCGCTTTAGCGTGAGTTAGAACGGTATTTCCCCTCCCCTTCAGGGGAGGGGCTTTAATTCATCACTCAACAACAGAAAGGACGCCCGACCTGTGAGCTTCCAACCCGAAAACCTGCCCGCTATGCCGGTGGCGTTAATCCAGGAGGTCAAGGATTTCCTGCGCCTTGCCCATGGCGAAGATGATGCGGCGATTGCAGAAATGCTGAACAGCGCGGCGCATTTGTGCGAAAATTTCATCGGCCAGATGCTGATCGCGCGCGCCGTGACCGACCGGATACCGGTGCGCGGGGAGTGGCAGAAACTGAAAAAGCGTCCGGTGCAGGCGATCACGCTGGTCGAGGCCATTGGCCCGGAAGGCACGCTGACCGCTTTGCCCGCGACCGATTATGCCATGGATATTGACAGCGACGGCACTGGCTGGGTGAAGATGCATCCGGCCCACGGCGTGACCCGGATTGCGGTGACCTATGAGGCCGGACTGGCGGCGGACTGGGCCAGTGTTCCGGCAAGTTTGCGCCACGGCCTGGTGCGGCTGGCGGGTTATTTTTACACCCACCGTGACGGCGAATATATCAGCGGACCGCCCAGCGCGATTACCGCATTGTGGCGACCCCATCGCCGGATGAGGCTGGCATGAGCGGGGAGTTTAGCGGCCTGCTGCGCGAGAATATCCGCATAGAACGCGCAGGGGCGCAGCGCGATACCGCCGGATCAGCGAACGAAGCAAGGGACGTGATCGGCCATTTCCGCGCGGCGGCGGAGCCAATGGGAACGGGCGAGGAAGCACAGGGCGAAAGCCGTTCAGCCTTGCCGCGATGGGGCTTTACGCTGCGCTGGACGGATCTGGTCTTGCCCGGCGATTATCTGTTCTGGGCAGGGCGCGAAATGCGCGTGCGCAGCGTGAGCGGCGACCATCGCTTCATCCCGAAAACCCTGTTGCATGCCGAGGAGATAGGCTGATGGAAAAACTGAAACAAAAGGCAAAGGCACTGGCAGAGGCGGCGGCAGAAAAAGCCAGAGCGGAGGTCAAGGCGGCGCTGGCTGACGATTTGCCGCCCCATCTTGCAATTACCGAAACCGGCGAAGGCGTGACCGTTACCGGACGGGATTTGCACCAGGAAATGATCGAGCAAAGCAGCCTGCGCGACGTGGCATTTTTGATGCGCTGTGTTCGATGAGCGGCGCTTTGCAGGTGGTGCAGCAAAGCCTGATCGCTGCGCTGGACGGGCATCAGCCGTTGATGGACGCGATCACCGGAATCTACGACGGCCCGCCCCCGCGAGCGCGCTTTCCCTATATTGCGCTGGCCACCGGCGCGGCGCTGGACTGGAGCTTCAAAGGCGGCACAGGCCGGGAATTAAGCCTGGCGCTGACCGTGCACGACGACGGCGTGAGTGCATCGCGATTGCATCACGTTATGGCGCTGGTGGAGGACGCACTGGCGAGCGGGCTGGCGGATGCGGATGGCTGGCAAATCGTGACGTTCGATTTTCGCCGAGCAAGGGTGCTGCGCAGTGCCGTGAGCCCGTGGAACGGCTTGATCGAGTATAGAGCAAGGGTTTTGAAAGTGGGATGAACTTCTCCCCTCATTTTTATTTAACCTCAAGCGCCGGGGAGTCTTTATTTAACCTCAGGCGCCGGGCGCGGGCATCCGCCCGCTTGGCTTTCCTCGCATAAGCTCGGGCGCGCGGTCGCGCTTGCCGACGCAAAGCGTCGGACTGGCGTTCCCTCGAAATAACGCACCGAAACGCAACCTAAAAAACATTCACCAGACCGACGCGAAGCGGAGGCAAGGCCGACTGGCCGTCGCGCCTTATTGGCGCGTAGCCAAGCGGGCGGATGCCCGCGCCCGGCGCTTGAGGTCCAAAAAAAACAGCCGTTCCCAAGACCAAAACACAATAACAAAATCACACACAACCACACAAAAAGGAACAACACTCATGGCAGCAGAAAACGGCAATTCTTTCCTTCTGAAAATTGGCGATGGCGGCGATCCGGTGGGCTATTCCACCATTGCGGGCCTGCGAACGACGCAATTGTCGGTCAACGGTGCGCCGGTGGCGATCACCAACAAGGATAGCGGCGGCTGGCGCGAGCTTTTGTCGGGCGCGGGGGTGCGGTCTGTATCCGTATCGGGGGCGGGCGTGTTTACCGGCTCTGCGGCGGAGCTTAGGATTAAGAACCACGCGCTCGCCGGGGAAATTGACGCCTATGAGCTAAGCTTTGAAGGTGGCGATAAAATGCGCGGCGATTTCCTGGTCACGCGGCTGGATTATAGCGGCGATTATAACGGCGAGCGGACCTATACATTGAGCCTCGAAAGCTCTGGCGCGGTGATCAATGTCTGATGGCACGAACGCGCTGCCCAATGCTTTAAGGGGCGAGGCGGAGCTGGTTCTGGATGGCCGGCGGATCGTTCTGCGGCCCAGCTTTGCCGCTCTGGTCGCGGCGGAGGAGGAGCTAGGGTCGCTTTTCGATCTGGTCGAGCGGGCGGCAAACGGGCGGCTGTTGCTGTCCGAAATGGCGGCTTTGTTCTGGCACGTGATCCGCGACCGTCCGGATGATCTGACGCGCGCACAATTTGGCGAGGCGATGATGGCGGCGGGGCTGGCCGGGGTGACACCTGCGCTGAAAATCCTGCTCAAACAGATATTGCAGGGGCGGTGATGATATGGCGGCTGATTTCCGCACCAGTGCCGCGCATCTCGCTGGCCTCATCCCCGCCGCTTTGGGCTGGACGCCGGACCAGTATTGGAACGCCACGCCCGCGGAGCTGGCCGCGATCCTCATGGCTTTGTCCCCGGCTGGCCAAAGCGCCCGACCGCTCAACAAATCCGAAATGGAAAAACTGAAAGACACCCTTGAAAATGGATGAAGAAATCGAACGGCTGATCATTTCCGTGCGCGCTGATACGGCCGGATTTGCGAAAGATGTGGCGGATATGAAGGGGCAGCTTGATGGCCCGCTGGCAAGCGGGATGGAGCGCGCCGGGTCTGCGCTGGAAACCAGTCTGGGCCGCGCTATCCGGCGGGGTTCGCTGGATCTTCAGGACCTGAAAAATACCGCGCTGTCGGTCATGGCGGATATAGCGGAGGCCGCGATTAGCAGCGGTCTGGGCAGCCTGTTTGGTGGATCGGGCGGCGGCGCTGGCGGCGGCTTGCTCGGCCTCGGTAATTCGTTACTGGGCGCGGTGCTGGGCGCACCGGGGCGAGCGACGGGCGGACCGGTGACCGGCGGGCGCGCCTATATGGTGGGTGAGCAGGGGCCGGAGCTGTTCGTGCCCACATCATCCGGACGGATTGAGCGGAGTGGCGGCTCTGCACCCGCATCGCCCGACATTCGCCTGACCATCAATATATCGGACAATGGCCATGCCAGCGCGCCCGATCAGGTGCGCCGGTCCAGCAGGCAGGTCGCCCGCGCGGTGCGCAGCGCACTGGCCTATCGGGAGGGGTAGATCATGGGTTTCTGGTTGGCGAACGAGCGCACAGCGCAGCAAACGGACTTTATCCAGCGGTTCGATCCGCGTTTCTGGACCGTCAATTTCCCGCGTCCGGCCATGGCGTCGGTGGTGACAACGGCGGCAGATGCCCTGCGCGTCGATGCGGTTTTCTATAATAGCGATGAACTGGCGGGGCTGATCTGGGAAACGAAGGACACGCTCGATCACCCGCTGCTGGCTTATGAGACATGTGCCGATTATGCGCGGCTCAGCCTGAAATTTCGCTGGCGCTCGTCAGGGATCATGGCGCTGAATCAGGTCAACGGACCGACACTGACGATCGAGGGGCGCGATGCGCTGGGCAATGCGAAAAACTGGTATGTCCGGCTGTGGAACTATGCCAGCGGAACGCCGACCGACGCGCTAATCCAGCTTGAGTTTTCCAGCCTTGATGGCGGCTTCATGCTGCCGGGGGAAGCGGAGCGGGTCTATCCGCATGATATTGACCGGATGTTCATATCCATCATGCCGCCGGACTATGACGAGCTGGGAACCCGCTATCCCGCGCCGCGTATCGGCTGGGTAGAGATGAGCGGGATCAGGGCCGATGGCGGCGGCGCGGTGCTGGAAATCGGGGATATCATGGTGCCGGAAAACGGCCTGTCCATGGCGAGCGGCTATGATGACAGTTTCAACCAGACGCCGGAGCGATTGCTGCGCTCTATCCGCAGCCTCGGTTACCGCGGGGCGATCAACCATTATGTCGGGATGAGCCATTATTTCCGCCTGGAGACGAGCGGGGCGGGCCTCTATGCCAGCCTGTCCGCGCCGCAGCCGGGGGAGGAATTTGCCGCGATCAACCAGCCCTGCACGGCCTGGCACCGCGATCTGGTGACGCGGGCAAAGGCAATGGATTTCACGGTCATATTCTCGCTTTCATACGAGCTGTTCGACGCGCATTGCTGGAACGCGTGGAAACAGCTGGCGGAAAATGGCGATCCGGCGCTGACCGGATGGGACCCGCCATCGACCCTGCTATCCCCCGCCCAGCCAGCGGCGATGGGTTATTTGCAAGCGGCGGCGCGGGCCTTTACCGCCATAGCGCGCGATGCAGGAGCGGCGATCAAGTTTCAGGTCGGGGAGCCGTGGTGGTGGACCATGCCGGACGGGCGCATTTGCCTCTATGACGCGGCGGCGCAGGCGGCTTTCGGCCCCGCTCTGGTGAGCATAGCGGACATAAAGGGGCCAAAAACGGCAGCGCAAAATGCGATGCTGGATCAGGCCGGGGCGATACTGGCGCAGTCCACAGCGAACCTGATAGCCGCAGTAAAGAACGAAGCGCTTGGCGCGCCGGTCGAAACGCTGTTGCTCGCCTATTTACCGAGCATATTGGACGAGACAGCACCAGAGGCAAAGCGCGCCAACCTGCCGGTCGGATGGGCCAGTCCGGCCTTCGATATTTTGCAGTTGGAGGATTATGACTGGGTGATCGCGGGTAACCTGTCGGCAACCCGGCGCGGCATTGATCTGGCAACTGAGCGGCTGGGCTATCCGGCAGAGGCGCAGCATTATTTTGCCGGTTTTGTCTTGAGCGCCGATGCCCCCTTCATCTGGGCCAATATGGTCGATGCGATTGCCGCGGCACAGGCGCGCGATACACCGGAAATATTCATCTGGGCACTGCCGCAGGTGGCGCGCGACGGTTTTACCTATTTTCAGGAAGAGGAGGACGCAATGGACGCTTTTGACGACGTGCAATTCCCGATTGCCATTGGTGCGGGTGCCATGGTTTCACCGCAATTTTCGACGGATATTGTCACCACCCTTTCGGGCCATGAAAAGCGCAATAGCGACTGGGCGGATGCGCGGCTGCAATTTGACGCCGGGCCGGGTGTGCGATCGGAAGCGGAGCTACGCACGCTCATTGCCTTTTTCCGGGCGCGGCGCGGGGCGGCAAAGGGGTTTCGCTTTACCGATCCCTATGACCATAGCAGTCATGATATGGTTGGTTCTCCGACCGCGCTGGACCAGAATATCGGCACGGGCGATGGCGAGAAAACCCGCTTTCAACTGGTGAAAACCTATGGGGATGCTGAGGGCGAGGCGCAGGTGCGGCTGATTAGCAGGCCGGTGCCATCATCCATCCTTGTCGCCGTCGATGGCGTGGTGGCGGCAGGCTGGACACTTGGCGCGCTGGGGCAGATTATTTTCGACACTCCGCCAGCCGCCGACAGCCAAATTACCGCCGGTTTCCTGTTCGACGTGCCCGTCCGTTTCGCCAGCGACCGGATCGATATGAGCGCGAGCACATTTCTTGCCGGCGAGATTGCCGAGGTCCCCCTGATCGAAGTGCGGGACGCGGCATGAGCGCCGCGTGGTTGGACGGACCGATGACGACCAGTTTCTATGCCTGGCGGCTGGAGCGAGCAGACGGCGTGACATTGGGCTTTGTCTCGCATGACCGCGATCTGGTGATTGATAATCTGCGCTATCGCGCCGCGCCGGGCATGGTGCCATCGACCATCGCGCTGTCCGACAGTCTGGACGTGGACAGCGTCGATATAGAGGGCGTGATGACCAGCACGGCCATTGCCGAGGCAGATTTGATCGCAGGCCGGTGGAACGGTGCGCGGCTGCACATGGCGCTGGTAAACTGGGAAGATCCCGCAGCGGAGCCGCTCCATCTGGTCAGCGGCGAATTTGGCGAGATCACCCGCTCGGGCGATGCGTTTCGGGTGGAGATGCTGGGCGGCACGTCGTTTCTGGACGAAGCGATTGCGCCGCTGACCTCTCCCACCTGCCGCGCCCGGTTTGGGGATCGGGCGTGCAAGGTCAGTCTCGCCATGCACCGGGTCGAATTGGCGGTGACGGGGATTTCGGACCCGCATCTGGAATTTGCGGGGCTTGCCGGTCAGGGGGGCGATTATGCCTATGGCGAACTGCGCTGGATGAGCGGCGAAAATTGCGGGCTGTGTTTTGCGATTATCAGCGGCGCGGGCAATATGGTCCGGCTGGCGGATCAGCCTGTCCGGCCCGTTTCGATTGGCGACAAAGCACTATTGACCGCAGGATGTGACAAGAATTTTGCCACCTGCCGCGACCGTTTTTCCAACAGCATCAATTTTCGCGGGGAACCCCATTTGCCGGGCAATGACCTGCTCACCCGCTATCCGGGAGCATGAGAAATGAGTTCCAACCAAGCAGAAATTATCGCCGAAATGGCGCTGCAACTGTGCGGCAGCGATTTTCGGCTGCACGGGCGTAGCGCCGATCATGGTCTGGATTGCATCGGCCTTGCCGCACAGTGTCTGGCCGCAGCAGATGTCCCCTGCGAAGTTCCGACCGGCTATTCGGTTCGCGGCGGCAGCGCAGAACAGATAGAGGCTGTGATGCAGCAGGCGGGATTTACCGGCCTGCCCGGTGATGCGCCGCTGCATGAGGGGGATATTGTGCTGGCACGGCCTAGTCCTGTGCAATGGCACCTGATGGTCAGCACGGCAGGCGGCTTTGTCCATGCCCATGCCGGTCTGGGTCAGGTCGTTTTCACGCCCGGCGCGGCCCCGTGGCCGATTGCAAAAATATTCAGATTGGAGAGCTAAATGGCGACCTTGGTTTTGACGGCCGTAGGCGCGGCTTTCGGCGGGCCGATTGGCGGCGCTCTGGGCGCGATGCTGGGTCAGCAAGTCGATCAGAATATCCTGTTCAAGCCAAAGGGCCGCGAAGGTCCCCGGTTACAGGAACTGGCGGTGCAAACTTCCAGCTATGGATCACAAATCCCGCGTCTTTACGGGAAAATGCGTGTTGCCGGAACGGTGGTCTGGGCAACTGACCTTAAAGAAACACGCCAGTCCAGCGGCGGAGGCAAAGGCCGCCCAAGCACCACGACCTATAGCTATTCCACCTCTCTGGCCGTGGCTTTGTCCAGCCGGAACGTGAAAAATATCGGCCGGATATGGGCGGATGGCAAGCTTTTCAGGGGAATCGCGGGGGATTTCAAGACTCCGGTCACTTTCCGTTTCTACACGGGTGATGAAGATCAGCCGGTCGATGGCCTGATCGCCAGCGCCGAAGCGGCCGGGGGAACGCCCGCCTATCGCGGCCTTGCGATGGCGGTGTTCGAGGATATGGACCTGACCGAATATGGCAATCGTATCCCGTCATTAACGTTCGAGCTTATCGCGGATGACGGTTCGGTCAGCCTTGGAACCATAATCAGCGATATTTCAGGCGGAGCTATCACAGCCGCGGTTGACGAGGGACTGCACGGGTTTGCGGCGGCTGGACAGGACAGGCGGGAAGCGCTGGCGGTGATCAGCGACAGTTTTTCGCTATCCTTCCCGTCAGTCTCCGGCGTTCTTCACGCAAGGCCGCGCCAAGTTGACCCGCAGGAAATGGATCAGGAAGCGGGGATATTAGCCCTGCACGGGCATATCCTCTCCAGCCAGAATGGCCGCGCCGTTGAACGTCCGGAATCGCAGATCCTGCCCGAAACCAAAATCGCACGGCAACATGCCCTGCGCTATTATGATCCGGGGCGTGATTATCAATCGGGCATGCAAAATGCGTTTCGGCCCGGACGAAGCCGGGTAATTGCCAATCAGGATTTCCCCGCCGTGATCAGCGCGGCACAGGCCAAAAACATCGCCCAGGCCAAATTATGGACGCTCTATCAGGAGCGTAGCAGCGCCCGGTTGCATGTCTGCCGCAGCGCGATGCCCGTAAAGCCGGGGGCCTTGGTCCAGTGGGATGATGGCGGCGACATATGGCGGGTCAGGAACTGGGAAATGAGCAGGGGCAGTATCGGCCTGATGCTATCGAAAGCGGGCAGCGTTTTGCCGGATGCCGGGGGAGAAACCGACAATGGCCGTCCGGTCAGGGAACTGGACGCGCTGGCGGGGACGACCAGATTATCGCTGGTCGATCTGCCCTTTGCTCTGGGCGCGCCGACGGAGGTTTCCGATAGCGCCCGGCTCTATGCCGCTGCCGCCGGTGAAGCGGGCTGGCGCAATGCGCAATTGTTCGTGACCCAGGCAGGCGGAGGGACCAGCGACTTTATCGGCCAGATAGCCGCCCCCGGAACCATCGGCACTGTGCCTTTTGCGCTGGGGAATAGCGGCGCGCACATTATCGACCGGCAAAACGAACTTGTGGTCCAGATGCATAATGGAAACATGACGCTGCATGATGCGGATCACGCGCAGCTATTGGCGGGTGAGAATCTCGCAGCGATCGGCCGGGAAATACTGCAATTTGGCTCCGCTGTGCCGATTGGCGATAACCGTTACGTCTTGTCCCGTTTTCTAAGGGGGCTGGCCGGGACCGAAGCGGAGATGGGCGGACATGGGGAGGGTGAAGATTTTGTCCTGCTTAAAGGCGGCGAGGTGACGGAAATTGACGCGCGCCATTACACGCCGTTCCAGCCCGTAACCCTGTCGGCACTGGGCAGGGGGGATGCGCTTCCCGTCTCCCGCTCCGTTGATGAACCGGGCAGGGCGCTAAAGCCATGGTCGCCTGTCCATCCGCGCACATTGCTTCATCCGAACGGCGATCTTGAAATCGGCTGGACGCGCCGGTCGCGCGCCGGGCTGCTATGGCCGGACCATGTGGACATATCGCTGGCCGAAGAATCGGAAAAATACCGCGTCCTGATTGATGGCCAGCTTGTCGCCGAACCCGCCGAGCCGGTGCTGGTCCTGTCAGCTGCGGCTGTGCAGGTCTATCGGGATCTGGGCATGTCAGACCTGCCCGTGGCAATCCATCAAGTCGGTCGGCACAATATTTCCGATCCGCTGCACGTGGTGGCCGAAATATAGGGGGTCCGGGCTCAGAAATGTGAAGGTGGTTGCTTTCAGACCGTCAATCGTCATTGCCGCGCCGCCGAGAATCTACCCATGACATAGGCGAAACAAGATCCTTGCGAAATCATAGATAAACTTAAGGACATTGATATGACATCTTTGAAAACTCCCCGCTTTGGCCTTCCTTTACTGGCTGTTGGGCAGGCGCATAAGGAACTGTTCCATAATGATGCTTTGCTGTTACTTGACTTTTTAATAAACCCCGTGGTGCAGGCCGTGGCCGATGATCCGGACCTTTTGTCACCTGCGGAGGGGGATTGCTGGCTTGTGGGCACGTCCCCTGTTTCCGGATGGAGCGGTCATGCCGGTGAGATTGCGGGATGGTCCGCCGGTGGCTGGCATTTCATCAAACCCCAGAAATCAATGAAGATTCTTATATTGAGCGGTGATGCAAACGAAAAAGGCTCGGCTATTTATGACGGTACGGGCTGGCAACACATACCGCAAATATCAGCGCCCACGGGCGGGACTACCGTTGATTCAGAGGCCCGGTTGGCAATTGATTCGATTCTAGGCCTGTTTAGAACGCTCCGAATCCTCCCTGAAATCTGATTTGATCTTGATATCATTGGCAATTTATCCAATTTTTCGCACAGAAACGGTGATTTTTCCCGTAAAATCATGAAAATGGCGACATTTTCGCAACAGTTCAGCTATTTGCGCGCTTGCACTAATAAGGCTCAAGGGGTAGAAAAGCGCTGTGAATTCAGAACCTAAATGAGAAGGGGAATATAAATGCGGAAGCTTGCCATAGGACTGGCTCTTGCCTCCACAGCTCTCGCTTCACCTGCTCTGGCCCGTGATGGTCAGTGGTATGTGGGCGTAGAAGGCGGCGTGATGCTGGTAGAAGACATTGAGTCTGACATCGGTGCGTTCGATAATGCATCCAAAGTAGATTATGACACCGGTTATGATTTCGGCGGTATTGTCGGTTATGATTTCGGCGGATTTCGTCTTGAAACAGAAGTTGCTTACAAACAAGCATCAGCTAATGAACTTCAAGTTGGCCCTCCAGGTGTACCATCACAAGCTAACGGAACCGGTAGCTTCATTGGTACCACGGATATCAACGGCAAAGTCAATGCTCTGAGCTTCATGCTCAACGGTATGCTCGACTTTGGTGATGATGACGGCATCCAGGGCTTTGTCGGCGGCGGTGTTGGTGTAGCTCGTACCGAGATCACCAATATTCTCGCTGGTCCCTATCTTGATGATTCGGATACCGGTCTTGCATGGCAGGCAATCGCGGGTGTCCGCGCGCCTCTCAGCAGCAACTGGGACGTTGGTCTGAAATACCGTTTCTTCAATGCTGAAAGCATTGATCTGGTGGACCAGAATGGCAATGACGTGAGCACCCGTTTGCGCACGCACTCCATCCTGGGTAGCTTGATCTACAACTTTGGCGGCGAACCAGCGGCACCTCCACCACCACCGCCTCCACCGCCACCACCACCTCCTCCACCACCTCCTCCGCCACCTGCTGAAGTATGTGCGCCTGGACCATATATTGTGTTCTTTGACTTTGATCAGTCAGACATCACACCAGAAGCTGCTACAGTTCTGGACAATGCGGTTACGGCTTATGCTGATTGTGGTTCGGCTCAGGTTATGTTGGCAGGTCACGCCGATAGATCCGGCCCTGCAAGCTACAACGTCGCTCTGTCTGAACGTCGTAACGCTTCGGTTCGGGCTTACCTCGAATCACGCGGAATCGGTGCTGGCGTTATCACCAGCGAAGCCTTCGGTGAATCGCGTCCTCGCGTTGACACTGCAGACGGCGTTCGTGAGCCTCAGAACCGTCGTGTTGAAATTATGTACGGTCCTGGTTCAGGAAACTAATTTCACTACCGATATAATGGAAAGGGCTGGTCTTCGGACCGGCCCTTTTTTTTGCCCGATGAACGCGGACAAGGTTGAAGGGCAGGATTGGGGGACAGGATTTGGGAATAGAATTCAGGGCAGTTATTAAGATAATTCTGTCTAAACCATTGTTCCCAATCAATAATCTACGCAAACCGCGCATATCCCACAGGGTAACGGCATCATGGACTTGCCGCTTTATCGGAAGGGAAATGATGCGGTTTTCAAAGGTTAACCGGAAAAATGATGCTGGCTATAATCCCTGTTACCAGCGCCACCATTTAATCCCCCTGCAAGCCGCAACAATTGCTGAAGTGCGTGAAGCGCTGGAGTGGATGAGCAGCGGCGGCTTTGACTTCGATAATTTCAAAACAAACGGCGTTCTTTTGCCATCCGACGAGCATATGGCGCTCAGGACCGGCCATCCCCTGCACAGGGGCCCGCATCCACGTTATAATGAATTGGTTATTGAGCGATTATTGCTGATTATCCGTCTCAGCGAGCAGGTTGATAACGAAATCCAGCGCAAGTCGTTTTTCCGCCTGAGAATAGGGCTTTTGCAATCGACCCTTCGCAGGGCTCTGGTTGGATCACCATTGCCGGTGTTCCGCCTGAACAAACGGGATCCCGGCCTGTCTTCTTCGGACTTTGCCCGGTTGGATAATTGCGTTGACGCGCTTTACACAGCGACGCAGTGGCCGCCGATAAAGGGCCAGGATTCTTTCAAACGTGCTTAGCTAAGCAGGCTCTCAAACAGTTTCAGCCCGTCCGTGCCGCCATGCTTGGGGTCAATCGCGCGTTCCGGGTGCGGCATCATGCCAAGGACATTGCCGGCCTTGTTCAGAACGCCTGCAATATCCCGCGCTGATCCGTTAATATTCTCGGCATAGCGAAAAGCGACGCAATCATCATTTTCCAGCCGGTCCAGCGTATCGTCATCGGCGAAATAATTGCCGTCATGATGGGCAACCGGAATGGTTATCTTCTGATTCTCATCATAAGCAGAGGTGAAAACCGATCGGTTCTGCGTGACGATCAGCTTGGCGTCCTTGCAGATAAACTCGATATTCTTGTTCCGCATCAACGCGCCCGGCAACAAACCGATTTCGGTCAGAACCTGAAAGCCGTTACAGACGCCAAGGATTTTAACGCCCCTGTCCGCAGCCTTGATAACTTCCCCGATAATGTGGGAGCGCGCGGCCATTGCGCCGGACCGCAGATAGTCGCCATAAGAAAAACCGCCCGGTAAGGCGATAATGTCCACACCATCCGGCAAAGCGCTATCGCCGTGCCAGACCATGTGCGGTTTCTTGCCGGTCACTGTTTCCAGCGCGACCGCCATATCACGGTCGCAGTTGGAACCGGGGAAAACGAGAACAGCAGATTTCATATTCAGGCTTCTTCTGTTGCGGGATCGGGCAGCTTTTGAATTTCGTAATTCTCGATCACCGTATTGGCGAGCAATTTCTCGCACATCTTTTCGATGTCACTGTCGGATGTGCCGTCATCGACATCCAGTTCGATGAGCTTACCCGCGCGCACGTCATTCACGCCCTTGAAATCAAGATTTTCCAAAGCGTGGTGAATGGCTTTTCCTTGGGGATCGAGGACACCGTTTTTCAGTGTCACAAAAATTCTTATCTTCATGAATCTCGCTTTTCAAATGGCTGGCATGATGCGCTATTTCCAATAGCGTTCCTATAGCGTTGTCTTGGAAAGGAGCAAGAGGCGCGTGGCTTTTGGGGCGAGTGAAAATCGCCAAGTCGCAGCAGAGCCTAGAAAAATTTGGTCATTTTGAAATTCACGCGGTGCCGGTTCATTTGATACAGGTCATAATTGCTGTCTACGCGGGAGTAATTATAGTCGGCGGATGGCGAAAAGCCGAGGAACCGGATTTTCCGGCTACCGATATAGGCGCGGGCATAGCTGCGCCAGTCTTTGCGCTTTTCGGTGGAGTAGAGCAATAAAGCATCGTCAAAGGTCGACCGGCTGATACTACCTGAAATACCGGCGTTAAGGCCGAGTGGCAGTTCGCCGCCAATGCCCAGATTCACGCCATAGTTGATACTCGAATAGCCATCGGAATTAAGCAGGTCCCGCCGCGCAAACAGGCTGGCCGATGCGATAAACGATTTACCGATCAGGTGCTCGTAGGTCGCATTGGCCCCTATTTGCCAGCCGCTAAAGCTATCGCTCAATTTCGAGTCTGTCCTGCGGCCGTCCAGTTCGATGCCTACGCGCTGCCCCTGGCTGAGCGCCGCTTGAAAACCGACGCGCGCGCCATATTCACGAGTCGCCAGACTGCCGCCATACCAGCGTTGCAGACCTACGGCCTGAAGCGAGACGCTGGCATAGCGAGCAATACGCAGCTCCGGGCCAGCGGCGATCTGTGCAACAATATCATCGGCGGCTTGCCCCTGATAGTTGATCAGTTTGCTGTCGGCATCGAACAGGAAGGCCAGCCTGTCATTTGCCTTCAGCCGGACACCGCCTGAAAAGCCGGCGATCTGGCCGATACCGGATTTTTGCCGGGCATTCTCGTCAAGCTCTAATTCGCCTTGTGCGTCATCCATCCCCGGGAGAATGGCCCCGAAGTTGACATCAATGGTTTCGGCATTGGTCGCACCATTGATATTGGTATCGGGCGCGAAGCCGAAGTCGAAGCTGAACCGCCAGACCCTCTGATCCCGCAAAATGCTGCGGGTGTTGCGGATCGTGCGGGCAATCTCGTCGGGCAGATTATCGTCATTTTGCGCTAGTCGGAAATGATAGTCGGCGGCTGATTCCTTGCCGCTCAGCAAATAGGCGCGCGCCAGTTCCAGCCGCACTCTGGTTTGTCCCGGACTATCTTCCAAAATTCCGCGAAAGTTAGAGATAGCACCCTTCAGATCACCGGTTTCAACGGCAATATATCCGGCCAGAAACTGTTGCTGCATCCTGAGGTCCGGTACCTGACGTAGCGCCTCGACGAGCGGAAGGGCCGCTTGATATTGTTTCTGCAGAACCAATTGTTCCGCTCTCGCCAGCAGTTGCTTGGGCGTTAGGCGAAGCTCGCACCGGCCCAAACTGTCGCAATTTGGCTGGGCAAGCTGAGCCATGGTTGCGGCGTCAGATTCGTCTGATATTTCTGCTTTGGCAGATATTGAGACAAGAGCCGCCACACATATGCCAGATACCAGTCCGATCTTTGCCGGTAGAGCAACCCGTCTCATAGGAATTCCTATTTTGTACCGATAAAAGCACCCATGATGTCAACGCGCTCATCCGGTACACCGCCGACAATCCGGAAGCCGCCACCCACTTCATTGGCCTTTGGCCCAAAGAATGTGCCGTCGATGCTCGATCCGCTCAAATAGCGCTGGTCGAGCACGACATCGCCGTCTGGCGAACTGAACGAAGCGCTGCCAAATGCACCCCGAAAGCCGCCATATTTTGCAAAATCAATTGTGCCGCTGCCTGATGCGTTGAAAATTGATCCGTCGCTTATGGTATGGGTTGTGCCCACTCCTTCGTAATACTGCGGACTGAACACCGTACCTGTCAAATCCAGATTGAAAGTATTCGCGCCAAAATCAATACTGGTCGTTGATCTTCCTTCAATCCATTGAAAAAAGCTCGGTTTTAAAACATTGTCGAGATCGTTGTTGAATATCATGGTTGCGACCATCGGGCCGCTAAAGCTGCCGGTTCCGGATTTTGGGACGTCATCACTCGGTGTGATCTCGCCAAAGGCAAACGCACCCCGATCAAATTGATATGTTTCTTTAATGTCGCCAACTTCGCGGGCAGCGGTATAGCGATTTCGAACGAAACCGGCGAAAGAGACATATTGGGTCTCGGTGCCTGGGAGTTGATAGAATAATGTTGTAATATCCGCGCTGCCGGAAGCTTGATCCGGATCAAGAACGAAGTCCATCTCGGGTGCGGCGTAGGCAGCTACGACGCCATTTGTAATTGTTCCAGCTTGTAAATAACGCATACCGGGCGTCGTAAATTCCTCTACACCTTTTTGCGGCTCTATATTCCCGCCAAAATCTGTCCGGTGAAGGGGGTCCTGATAAGTAATGGATGTGCTGACCGAAGCCAGAGGATCGACATAGGTAAATGAAAATTCCGCACTCCGCGGATCAAAAGTAATATTGATACCACTGTTTCGAACAGTCGAGGCGTTACTATTATAAAGTTCGCCGTTCTCATCGAGGCCTAGATGATGGCTTGCACCAATACCATTGTAAGTTTTGACGTCCGAAGGATCAACAAACGAGTGCGGATTCCCGCTTTGCCCGGTCCCGCCAGAGCCAGAACCACTGCCGATTGGCGCGGCGCTGCCCGCAGATTGGGGGCCGGCACCGCCACATGCGGCGAGCATCGTTGTAGAGGCTAACAAGATCAAAAGGCGCATCGGATATAATCCTCACATGAGTTTTATGTGAGGATATTGCTATCAGCCTAATGGTTAAAATGGCGTAAACCATGATGGATTAGCGATTGCCAAAGGGTACTTGAGCCCGCCAGCTTAATGACGGGTGAGAGCTAAACGAGCTACTCTATTTCCCGCGTTTTTTGCGCTCGCTATCCAGGTCATGCACTTCGCTGGGGCCGCCTTCGGGGAACAGGCCAAGGCGACGGGCTACTTCCTGATAGGCTTCGGCTTCCCCGCCCAGATCGCGGCGGAAGCGGTCTTTGTCGAGCTTTTCGTTCGTTTCCATATCCCACAGGCGGCAGCCGTCCGGGCTGATTTCGTCGGCAAGAATGATGCGGGAAAAATCGCCGTCAAACAGGCGGCCAAATTCCAGTTTGAAATCGACCAGCTTGATACCGATTCCGGCAAACAGCCCGGCCATGAAATCATTGATGCGGATCGCCATTGCAGAAATGTCCTGCATCTCGTCCTGCGTCGCCCAACCAAAGCAGGCGATATGTTCTTCGGCGACCAGCGGATCGCCAAGCGCGTCATCCTTGTAGCAATATTCCAGCAACGTATGTGGCAGCGGTGTGCCTTCCTCGATGCCCAGGCGCTTGCTCAGCGAACCGGCGGCGACGTTACGGACGATGACTTCGATCGGAACGATTTCCACTTGTTTGACCAGTTGCTCGCGCATGTTCAGGCGGCGGATGAAATGGCTGGGGATACCGATATTGCCGAGCAGCGTAAAAATATGCTCGCTCACGCGGTTGTTGATGACCCCTTTGCCGCTGATCGTGCCCTTTTTTTCGGCATTGAAAGCGGTGGCGTCATCTTTGAAATATTGGATGAGAGTGCCGGGCTCCGGTCCTTCATAGAGAATCTTGGCCTTGCCTTCATAGATTTGGCGACGACGGGACATAGTGGATTCCTAACTCAGGAAGAAGCTTCAAAAACCAAGCCCCGACCGTGCGAATCAAAAGCATTCGGACCAATCGGGGCAACGATTGGCTCCCTATAAGCCAAAGCGGGTGCTGGCGCAATCTATCCTCTCGCGGCAATATATTGTAACCCTGTTTCACCGGAAAAGATTGTATATATTATCGTCGGTGAACAAGCGGTGAAAGGGAGGGACTTTGACCAAATATAGCACAATAGATGAAATCATGGGTGCGGTTTACGAATGCATTTCCGGCCCGCCCGGTGGGCAGGACTGGGAGCGTGACCGCGAAATCTATCACCCCCGCGCGCTTATCACCCGCACCCGGATCGAAGATGGCAAGCCGGTCGCCTATACATTCAGCTTTGACGAATTTGTAGAGGCGACGATCCCGTTGCTGGAGGGGCGCTCTTTCTACGAGATTGAACTGGGCCGCAAGACGGATGTGTTCGGCCAGATCGCCCATGTCTTTTCCACCTATGAAGCGCGCGAGACACCGGACCATCCGGAAATCCAGTTTCGCGGGGTGAATATGGTGCATCTGTGGAATGACGGTAGCCGCTGGTGGATCATGAGTATTATCTGGGACAACGAGCGTGAGGGTCTTGCGCTCCCGAAAGAGTGGCTCGGTAAATAATCTCTCCACAAGCTAAATCGACCCTGCTATCGCACCGTGCATGAGTGATGTAACAGAAGCGCCCGAACCAGCTCCCGAAGACGAATTTGACGCCATTGTCGATGCGCCCTTTGATGCGGCCCTGTCAGAACGCTATCTGATCTATGCCATGTCCACAATCACCGCGCGGTCGCTGCCGGACCTGCGGGATGGATTGAAGCCTGTTCACCGGCGGCTTTTATGGGCGATGCGATTGTTAAAGCTCGACCCCTCGCAAGGGTACAAGAAATGCGCCCGCGTCGTTGGCGATGTGATCGGTAAATATCACCCGCACGGTGACCAGTCGGTCTATGACGCGATGGTCCGCCTCGCCCAGAGTTTCGCGATGCGCTATCCGCTGGTCGACGGGCAGGGGAATTTCGGCAATATTGATGGCGATAATGCCGCCGCCTATCGTTATACCGAGGCCCGCTTGACCCGCACGGCGATCGAGCTGATGCACGGCCTTGACGAAGGCACGGTGGATTTCAAGCCGACCTATAATGGCGAGGATGAAGAGCCGGAGATCATGCCGGGCCTGTTCCCCAACCTGCTTGCCAACGGGGCCAGCGGTATCGCGGTGGGCATGGCGACCAGCATCCCGTCGCATAATGTCGCAGAGATAATCGACGCAGCGACGCTCTTGATCGACAATCCCAAGGCCGAACATGCCGAGATCATGGAGCTTATCAAAGGCCCCGACCTTGCCACCGGCGGCACGCTTGTTGACCCCAAATCCGTTATCGATGCCGCCTATGAAAGCGGGCGCGGTGCCATGCGCGTGCGGGCCAAGTGGGAAAAGGAAGATGCCGATGGGCGCGGCGCGTGGCAGATTGTCGTCACCGAAATCCCCTACCAGGTGCAAAAGGGCAAGCTGATCGAACAGATTGCCCAGATTATTGCGGACAAGAAACTGCCTATTCTCGCCGATATCCGCGATGAATCGGATGAACAGGTCCGCATCGTGCTGGAACCCAGAACCCGCACGGTTGACCCCGAAGACCTGATGAATGCCCTGTTCCGGATGAGCGATCTGGAAAACCGTTTTTCGCTCAACATGAACGTGCTTGACAAGGACCGCACACCCAAAGTCATGGGCATTACCGAGGTTTTGCAACATTGGATTGTCCACCAGATCGAAGTGCTGGTGCGCCGTTCCCAGCACCGCATGGACAAAATTGATGCGCGGCTGGAACTGCTCGAAGGCTATATTATCGCTTACCTCAATCTCGACCGCGTGATCGAGATTATCCGTAACCATGACGAGCCGAAGCCGATGTTGATGGAGGAATTCAAGCTCACCGACCGGCAGGCCGAAGCGATCCTCAACATGCGTTTGCGCTCTTTGCGCAAGCTTGAGGAAATGGAACTGCGGACAGAGCGGGACAAATTGCTGGAAGAACGCAAAGGGCTGGAAAGCCTGATCGAAAGTCCGGCGCGGCAAAAGACGCGGCTGAAAAAAGACCTTGCCGCCATGCGTAAGCTTTACGGCGAAGATACGGAGCTTGGGAAACGGCGCACGATGCTGCAAGAGGCGGCCCCGGCGCGGGAAATCTCGCTCGAGGCGTTTATCGAGAAAGAGCCGATCACCGTGATTATGTCAAAGCGCGGCTGGATCAAGGCGATGAAGGGCCATGCTGATCTGGGTGCGCCGGAAGCGTTCAAGTTCAAGGAAGGCGACGGGCCGAAATTTGCCTTCCACGCACAGACCACGGACAAGCTGCTGATGTGCTGTGACAATGGGCGCTTCTATACATTGGGCGCGGACAAGCTGCCCGGCGCCCGCGGCTTTGGTGAGCCGGTGGCATCGATGGTCGATATGGAAGCGAGCGCGGAGCCGATTGCATTGATGGTCGCCGATATGAAGGGCAAGCTGTTGATAGCGTCCACATGGGGCCGCGGGTTCATCACCAATATCGCGGATGTCGTGGCGGAAACCAAAAAGGGCCGTCAGGTCGTGAACCTGAAAGGCGATGCGAAACTCTTGGTCGTCCGCCCCGTTCCGGAAGGCGCAGACCATGTTGCGGCGATTGGCGAGAACCGCAAGCTGGTGGTGTTCGCGCTATCCGAAATGCCGGAAATGGCCAAGGGGCAGGGCGTCATGCTGCAACGCTATAAAGATGGAGGGCTATCGGACGCGACCGTCTTCAAACTGGAAGAAGGCCTAAGCTGGCCCATGGGTGGAGACACCGGCCGCACCCGCACCGAAAACGACCTCACCATGTGGCGCGTAGCAAGAGGCGCAGCCGGGCGATTGCCGCCGACTGGGTTCCCGAAAACGGGTAAGTTTGATTAGAGGTTTATAAAGCCCCTCTCCTCCCTTAAAAGGGAGGGGTTTCTAGAGATATTGTGCTCCGCACTTGATGCGGAGCCCAGGATGGCTGTTCTTACGACCTACTCTAGGCTCCGCATCAAGTGCGGAGCACAAGCTTCCGCCAATTCATGCTCACCTCCCACCCAATTGAGGAAGCCACATAAGCAGGCGGAAAAGATTGTGTTTGACTAGTGCGCTCATGGTTGCGACAATTCGGCCATCGCGTGTCAGGTGGATGCGCAGTCCATAACGGTTTGAAGATACCGTTCACACCCCCCCATAAGAAAGGATATATATGCAAAATGCAAAGCAAGGTGATACAGTCTTAATCGATTACTCCGTGCGTAAAGCCGATGGCACGGTCGTCGGCCATACCGAAGAGACGGGCCCCCAGGAAATCAAGATCGGCGATGGCGCGATTTTCCCGCAGGTTGAGGAAAAGCTTGTTGACATGAAAGTCGGCGACAAGGAATCGGTCACGATTGACTGCGAAAATGCTTTCGGCGCACGGCGTGAGGAAATGGTCATCGACATTCCTCGGGACAACCTGCCAGCCGATGCTGAACCGCAGCCGGGCATGACGCTTCAGGCGCAGCAGCAAGACGGTTCTGCCGTCACGCTTTATGTTGTTGCTGTGAGTGAGCAATCCGTGAAAGCCGACGGCAATCACCCGCTTGCCGGGGAAGATATTTCCTTTGATGTGACACTTCGCGAAATCAAGCACGCGGCTTAAAAGTTTAAGGACGGTCCGGGTCGGTCACGTCGGCTGACCGGATCGCCCGCTTTTCATTTGTGAGTTTAATCCGGGGAAATGCTCTCTCTGGCGAGCTGCGTCACCCGCTCCTCATCCGGAAAGCCCTCGTCGATCCATGCCTGTTCGACTTTTGCCAGTGTTTTCGTCACAATCGGGCCGGGCTCCAGTCCCATGGCGATGAGATCGCCGCCGGTGATCGGGAAGACCGGCTTTTGCCACCCGTCCAGCGCCTCCATACAAGCAGCCAGATCATCATCCGCCGCGAATAACAGCGCGATATCCTGCGCGGCCTCGGCCCCGTAATGATAGGCGAGAACGGGCATGTCTGCTGCTGCGGGTTCCTGCGCGGTTAAGCGATCCATTACGCCGCGACGCATTTTCTTTGAGCTTTTAAGCCCTGTTACAATCTTGCCTGCTTTGTCGACATCTTTGGGGAGCAAGGTGATAAGCCGCCTGATCGCGACGGGCGGTATGGAATAGGCTTGCTCGCGATTGACCAGCCTGTCGAGCTGCGCGGCGGCTTCGCTTTCGGCTCCTGCGAAAACATGGTCAAAAATACCGGCGTCCAGCATTTTCCCGACCGCAAATGCCGGATTGGCGGTGACGAGCAGCTTCATCAGCTCGTCCGCGATACGCTCCCGCGATAGGGAGTGAAGGCTTTCTGCAGCTTGGGTGCAGGCGGCATAGGCTTCATCATCAACCCTGGTTTCGGCAAACCGGGCCAGAAAGCGGAAATAGCGCATGATCCGCAAATGGTCCTCGGCAATGCGTTGCCGGGCGGAGCCGATGAAGCGGATATGGCGGTTTTCCAGATCCTCAAGTCCACCGAAATAATCATATATTTCCAGTGTTTCCGGATCGGCGGATAGCGCGTTGATCGTGAAATCGCGCCGCGCGGCATCTTCTTTCCAGTCATCGCTATAGGCCACCGTCGCGCGCCGTCCATCGGTCGAAACATCGCGGCGCAACGTGGTGATCTCTACCGGGCCATCACGGGTTATTGCGGTGACGGTGCCGTGACCGATGCCAGTGGGGATGACCTTGATCCCCGCTTTGGAAAGCCGCGCCATCACATCATCGGGCTTTAATATTGTCGCAAGATCAATGTCTTGCACCGGAAGGCCGAGCAAACTGTCCCGCACCGCCCCGCCTACAAATCGGACCATCCCGTCCTGGCCATCAAGCGCGGCGACTATATTTTTCAGCGATTGCCGCTGATGCCAGGGGGCGCCGGGCAGCTTCACGAAAGCCAGTCCAGCCGCTTTGACAGGTTGACCAATATTCCGGCGGTAATCCCCCAGATACGGTGGTTCTGCCATTCAATCTGGTAATATTCACGCCTCACCCCGCGCCAGTAACCGACATGGCTACTCTGGTTTTTGGGATCGAGCACGAAATCAAGCGGCGCTTCAAACCACTCATCCACCTCTTCGGGGCAGGGGACCAGCGGCAGGTCGGGCGGGATCACACCCACGACCGGCTGTATGTTATAGCCGCTGCCCGAATGATAGCGGTCAGTCGGCCCGATAATATCAACCTGCGCGGGGTTCAGGCTGACTTCCTCTTCCGCTTCACGCAATGCCGCGTGTATGGCATCCTTGTCACCGGGGTCGATCTTGCCGCCGGGAAAGGCGACTTGTCCGGGATGATTGCGCATATAATCCGGCCGATGGACCAGAATGACGCCGGGATCGGGCCGGTCGGTAATCGCGATCAGCACCGCTGCGCTACGCAGGCTGCCAATATCGCTGATGAAATGGCGCTCGTCCGAAAGCATATGGTCAAGGTCCATTTCATGGCCGCTACGCAGGGACTGGGACAGCCTTGTTCTAAGGTCGAGGGAGCGGGTCATGCCGGTAACTCAATCGGAAAAAAGGCCCCGTTGCTCCACAGGCCAAAGGGGTCGAGATTGTCATCAAGCGCATATTCGGCCAGTTCGTAATAGACGGGCCGCGCCAAAACCGCTTCCAATCCGCCGCGAACCGTCAAATAAGGCTGCGGCGCATCGCTGTCTGCGGGGAAACGCAAGGGATGATCGGCATCTGCCATCACCAGATGATCGGTGTTGAGCCGGAATGCCAGCTTGCGGTCCTTTCCTTGCCCTTCGCTTTCCATTTGAACCGCAACAAACGGTGCATCCTCAACGATAATGCCAAGCTTTTGATAGGGTGTGACCAGCACAAAGCTGCCATCCGGTTCCCGCCGCAAAAGGGTCGAAAAGGCGCGCACCATGGCGGGCCGGTTGATCGGTGAACCCTGATGCAGCCAACTGCCGTCCGCGTTGATCTGCATCTCGCTGTCGCCGGTTTCTTCCGGCTCCCATTGCTCCACGGGCGGAAGTTTCTGGGCATGAACCAGTTCCGCAATTTCGGAAAGCGAGAGAGATGCGAGTTCTGGTGGCGGTTCGTAGGGCATGATAATGGCCTATTGCGAATGTTCTGGCCTGTAAAGCGTCACCAGCGATGGATTACACCGTTTTGGCTTTTGTCCACGGACCCAGCTTGCCCTTTTCGGGGAGCACGGCATCATTTGGTGCGCGTACCAAAAGCCTGTCCGGATCCCACGGCCCCGGCAGTGTCCAGCCGCCTGTCCGCTCTGGCGAGAAGCCGAAGAAGCGGTCATAATAAGCCGGATCACCGATCATCACCAGCGGCAGGCTTTCTTCCCTGTGCAATTCCTTTAGCATCGCGGCGATCATCGCCTGACCAATGCCCTGACGCTGGCAATCGGGGTGGACCGCAACCGGCCCGACCATGATCATCGGGTGCATCTTGCCCGCTTCGTCGGTCAATGCCGCCGGCCAGCACTGGAGCGAGCCGAGCAATTCATTTTCCGCCATATCAACCGCAGCCACGCTCAATCCTTCAAGCATTTCCATGCCTTCGCGGACTTTATAGGCTGTGCGCTCGGTTCTGTCCTTGCCAAAGGCAGCGTCGAGAAGGCTTTCGACCAGTTCAGGGTCGATTTCGGCAAGCGGGATAATCGTCGGCAATTTATGGGTCCAGTCTATGGGCAAGGAGTCGAAAGCGGGCATTTACCGCTATTGAACCGCGCTGTCGAGCGCTACAACGCTGGAACGAAGCGCGGGTTGCGGTGTTGATTGCACTTTGGCGGCGGCATCACTAAAAGATGTTAATAATAGTGGGAGTTACGCGAATGAACAGCCAACAAGAGCAGCAACCCCAGACTGGCCATCAAGCGGCGGGTATGGACGGATCAGGACACAAAAAGCTGGCTATGCTGCGCAAGGACCCAAAGGGCTGGGCCGTGCTGGTTCTTTCCGTGGTGGCCGTTATCGCATTTTTTGGCGCAGCCTTTGGAACCGGTATTGGTCTGTGGAGCTGGAAGGTTGGCATGGCGATTGTGCCGTGGACCGGCTTGCTGGCTTTGGTTGCGCTGGCTATCGCAGCTTTTGGAATATTCTGGGATCGCCGGAAAGGACGCAAGACCCATTGGCTGCTGACAGGGCTTGGCGTCATCATATCGCTAGTTTTTGTCGGTTATCTAGGCAATTATGTGATGGCAAGGGTATCACTTCCCGCGATCCATGACATTACAACCGATCTGGCTGATCCGCCGCAATTTTCTGCCCTGACCCTGCGTGCGGATAACTGGGACAAGATTCCCGGCGTAGATGACAAGCAAATGAGCGGCATGAACCCGCGCCAGCGCTGGGCAACATTGCATCAACGCGCCTATCCTGACGTCCGCTCGGTCCGGATTGACCAGCCGGTGTCGCAGGTCATTGAAAAAGCTAAACGGCTGGCGGATGATCGCGGATGGGAAGTGGTCAGCGTTGACCCCGAATCGGGTCATTTGGAGGCGACCGCAACCTTTTCACTATTCCGTTTCAAGGATGACATAGTGATCCGCGCCCGTGCGGCCCAAAACGGTGACGCCAGCGTCATCGACATGCGTTCGGTTTCACGGGTCAGTGACCATGACCTTGGTGTAAACGCCAAGCGTGTGCGCCAGTTTTTGAGCGACCTTTCCGGAACCACTACCGCCGCTTCGCGGTAGGTTTTGACTTACCGAGTCACTGGGGACTATTGCCGGTGACGCTACTGTTCTGGATCGGGCATTACTGGCTGTTGCTGGCTGGCGGGTGTCAGCCTTAGCAACCGGGCGCCTTTGCCATCTTCCAGCACCCACAGCGCGCCGTCCGGACCCTGCTCGATTTCGCGGATACGCTTGTCCATAGGGAAGCGTTCGGCCTCTTGTGCTTTTTCGCCATCAAAGGAAACACGGATAATCGCCTCGCTGGCCAGCCCGCCGATAAAGGCGCTGCCTTTCCATGACGGGAAAAGATTGCCGCTATAAAAAATCAGGCCGGATGGCGCGATGGTCGGGTCCCACGACACTTTGGGTGCAGCAAATTCGGGGTGGGTTTCATGACGAGGAATCTTCTTGCCATCATAATGATCGCCTTCCGATACGACCGGATAACCATAATTGGCACCGCGTTGGACCAGGTTCAGCTCGTCGCCAGCCTTTGGTCCCATTTCCTGGTTCCAGAGTCTGCCCTTGCTATCAAAAGCCAGGCCAAGAATATTGCGGTGCCCCAGTGTCCAGATTTCCGGAAGAGCGTCTTTCATGTCAACAAACGGATTATTCTGCGGCACGGTACCATCGGGAAAGAGGCGGATAATTTTCCCGAGATTGCTGGACATATCCTGTGCCGGATCAAATTTCTGGCGATCTCCCGACCCGATGAACAGATATTTGCCATCGGGAGAAAATACCATGCGGTGGGAATAATGGCCGCGACCGGTGACTTTCGGTTTCTGGGTCCATATTATTTTGAGGTTGGAAATCTTTGGTGTGTCGGCTTTTGCGTCATCAGCATCAGTTTCACCGGATGGCAGAGTAAGGTCAGCATGCGCGACCACTGCGCCTCTTGTATCATCTTTCCCGGCTTCCACCCAACTGAGATAGATTTTCCCGGTGGCCGCAAAATCAGGCGCTAACACTACGTCGCCCAAGCCCCCTTGTCCGCCATAATCGACTTCCGGAACACCCGCAATTGGCGTTTTTTCGCCCCTTTGATCGACCAGCAGCAATTTGCCTGGCCGCTCTGTCACCAGCATCCGGCCATCGGGCAGAAATGTCATCGCCCATGGTTCATCAAAGGTGGTGATGGCAGTTTTTTCAAACGAGACGCGGTCCGCAAGAGAGGTGTCTGCCAAAGACTGCACCTCATTCACGCTGCTTTGTGTGGCCTGTGCATCTTCGCCATTGCTGCAAGCGACAAGGATTAAGGCCATTGCGGTAGCGAGCGTGTGATTTCTCATTTTTGTTCCCATAAATCTATATGTTGATCTCGTATGTTGCGGATAGCGTCTCTAGCAAGAATATAGCGGATTACAGTGAGTTTGCATAGATTATTCACGGTGGAGACGGGTTAAATATCGGGCGTTCACGGCTTGATTACCATTTCCGGTTAATGCAAAAATCATGTTTGCACGCAAATCAGACAGCGGTGATCCGCGCCCGCAATCCGCGGTGTCCAGCGGAGTGGGAGTGGCTGGCCTGATCGGACTGGCATCATGGATCATGATCGCCCGGCAATATGGCATGGACGGGCCATATTCTGCGCTAACCGCCTGTTTCTGCTGCGCTTTGCCCATGGTGGTCTGGTCACTGCTTCACGACAAAGTGCATCTGCGTGCTTCCACCGGCATTAACTGGAAAAATCCCAAGCCATGGAGACAGACATTCGACATCAGCATTGTAAAGATAGCCGGTCTTTGGGTCACATGGGCGGTAATCGCGAGCATATACTGTATCGGCCGCTGGTACTGGACGGGGCAGTATCAGTTCGCGATGGAAATGATGATGGCCGCTGCTCCATTTTTGCTTGGGTTATCGGTGCCTTATGTGCTGTGGCTAGACCGGCGCTTTGTCGAACCGCGCGATGGCGCATGGCATTTCGGACAATTTGTGATGGGCGCAGGTAGCAAAAAAGCGGGCGCAGAATATGATACAGAGCAAATCTATCACCACCTGCGCGCCTGGGCGGTAAAGGGGTTTTTCCTCGCTTTCATGATATCCATCGTGCCCGGCGGATTTGGTGAGATCATCCGCCTTGATATAGCGCAGATCATCCATGATCCGGTCGCTATCGCCCATTGGTTGATTGTCGCGATGTTTGTCGTCGATGTGCAGTTTGCAACCGTCGGTTATCTGCTGACCATGAAACCGCTGGACGCGCATATCCGGACGGCCAATCCTTATCTGGCCGGCTGGGTAGCGGCCTTGATCTGTTACCCGCCGTTCATTCTCATGGATGGTCCGCTCAACTATCATGTCAATACCGCCGATTGGACCCACTGGTTTGCGGGGCATCAGACCCTTTTGGCGATTTGGGGCGGGGTTCTGGTCATTCTTACCGCGATTTATGCCTGGGCCACGGTTGCTTTCGGGCTGCGTTTCTCCAACCTTACGCACCGCGGTATCCTGACCCACGGCCCTTATCGCTATACCAAGCATCCGGCCTATCTCGCCAAAAATGCCTATTGGTGGCTGGCGACAATGCCGTTCCTTGTAACGTCGGATAGTTTCACCGACATGGTGCGTAATACGGTGATGATAGCTGCGGTTAGCGGGGTTTATTATTGGCGCGCAAAGACCGAGGAAAAGCATTTGCTCAGCGACCCGGCCTATAAGGAATATGCCGAGTGGATGGACCGCAATGCACCAATTCCGCGTGCTGTAAACTGGGCCAAAGTGAAAATAGGCTGGTGGTCGCCCACGGACAAATGTGCGGATAAGGGTGAACCGGAGATCCAGCCCGCCGAGTGATTTCATTGACCGGCGAGTAACTGTTGTTGGCAATCCGGACCATTGATGCAATAGGGGGCCATATGGTGAAAGATCATTTTGAACGGCACAAACAGCCGTGGACCAGCGAAGAAATTCAGAGGCTTCATGCTTTTGCCAAAAAAGATATGACCCTGAAAGCGATAGCAAAAGCCCTTGTCCGCAGCGAGGAATCGATCAAAAAACGCGCCAAGGATGACAAATTAAAGATCGCCAAGAAGCGTTAGCGCAATCACAATCTTGACGTAGTGGGCGGTTCGCAGCATGGCGATGGCATGCGATTCTTCTCTGACAATGCTGCACCGGTGCATCCCAAAGTCATGGCGGCTCTGGCCAAGGCGAATGAGCAGGACAGCGCCTATGATGGTGATGCCTATAGCGCACGGTTGAATGGCGCGTTTTCCGATCTGTTTGAAACGGACGTCGAAGCGATGTGGGTCGCGACAGGAACCGCAGCAAATTCGCTGGCATTGGCGGCGCTGTGTCAGCCGCATCAGGGCGTGATCTGCCATGAAGAAGCGCATATTGAACAGGATGAAGCGGGTGCACCGGGTTTCTATACCGGCGGGGCAAAGCTGATGCTGGTCGGGGACGAGGGTGCCAAAGTTGCCGCGGAAACGGTAAAAAGCCACTGTGTCGCTATCCGCGATGATGTGCATCAGGTGCAGCCCGCCGCCGTGTCGATTACCAATGCGACGGAATATGGGCTGGTCTATCGGCCAGACGAGGTTGCGGCTATCGCGCAAATCTGCGCAGAGCGGGGCCTTGGCCTGCATATGGACGGGGCGCGCTTTGCCAATGCGGTGGCGATGCTGGGCTGTCACCCCGCCGA
Source organism: Parasphingorhabdus sp. (assembly GCF_036568145.1). GTDB lineage: Bacteria > Pseudomonadota > Alphaproteobacteria > Sphingomonadales > Sphingomonadaceae > Parasphingorhabdus. The sequence goes on from NZ_DATCTC010000030.1 coordinate 76,595, forward strand.
TGTGACATGGAAAGCGGGCGTCGATATACTGAGTTTCGGCTTTGTCAAAAATGGCGGCATGAATGCGGAGGCGCTGGTTTTCTTTGACAGGGATTTGGCGCATATATCGCGTTATCGCCTTAAACGGGCCGGGCATTTGCAGTCAAAGGGCCGTTATCTGGCGGCCCAGATACTGGCGATGCTGGACGGCGATCTGTGGCTTGAAAATGCGCGCGCCGCCAATGAAGGCGCGCAGATAATCGCGCGGGCCGCGGGTGAGCGGTTGCTCTACCCTGTCGAAGCGAACGAGGCGTTCATACGGTTGTCTGCCAGTGAAGCCGAAACGCTTAGGCGTGCCGGTTTCGATTTTTATGACTGGGGCGAGGGGCAGGCTCGTCTGGTGACAAGCTGGACCCAAAGTGCAGCGGATATCCAGCCCTTAGCCAATGCGATTGCGGCTTTATGAACGCGCAGCAGGACGGCACCGCCGTTCAGGAACCAAGCCTGTTATCACCGCGGATATTGATCCCGTTTATGCTCATCTCCCTGATCTGGGGTTCGACCTGGCTGGTGATAAAGGATCAGGTTTCCGACGTGCCGCCAAGCTGGTCAGTAAGTTACCGGTTCATCGTGGCAGCGACGGCGATGTTCATATTGGTGGCGTTCAAGCGGTTGCCTTTCCGGCTTGGCCCCACGGGACAGTTTTGGGCCATGCTGATCGGTATCGCGCAATTTTCGTTCAATTTCCACTTTGTCTATAATGCGGAGCTTTACATTACGTCCGGTCTGGTCGCGGTGCTGTTTGCATTGTTGATGGTGCCCAATGCCGTGCTGGGCCGAATATTTCTGGGGCAGCGTATAAAAGGCACTTTTCTGGCCGGTTCCGCGATAGCCGCGACAGGGATCGCGCTGTTATTATGGCATGAATATAAATCGTCTCCGGCAACCATGACGGACGTGATATTGGGCATGACGCTGACCATTTGCGGGATATTATCCGCATCAAGCGCCAATGTGATGCAGGCATTGCCCAGATTAAGTTCCTACCCGATTTTTACGCTGCTCGCATGGTCGATGTTCTGGGGGTCGGTGTTCAATATATCATTATCATGGATTACCGCGGGGCCGCCGGTGATGGAAATGCGGGCGGGCTATATTGGCGGCATATTCTATCTCGCCATCGTCGGGTCGGTGATTACATTCCCGCTCTATTTCGCGCTGTTGAGGGAAATCGGTGCAGGAAAGGCGGCATATTCCAGCGTATTGGTGCCTGTCGTAGCGATGATATTATCGACCCTGTTTGAAGGCTATATCTGGACTGCTTTACCCGTTGCCGGAGCATTATTGGCGATGATAGGCTTGATAGTGGCTCTGCGGGCGCGAAAGCCGAAAATGCCTAGGGTGGTCGCGTGAAGGCTCATTGCGCTTATTCCGCCAGACTCGCCAGCCCCGCCTTATAATCCGGATATTGCGGTTCCCACCCCAGCAGCCGTTTTGCCTTGCCATTGGCAACGCGGCGGTTCTCTTCATAGAAACCCATGGCGGCATCCGATAATTTCGCATCTTCCAGCGATAGCAAAGGCGGCGTCTCCATCCCGATCAGCCGCGCGGCGTGGGCGATGACTTCATGCTGCGGTGCGGGCTGGTCGTCGGCAATATTATAAACCCCCGCCGGACCGTCGAAAGAAGCAGTGATGGCGGTTACAATATCATCAACATGGATGCGGCTGAACACCTGTCCGGGGACATTGACCCGCTTCGCCTGACCTTGCCGGACGCGGGAGAGAGGACTGCGCCCCGGCCCGTAAATGCCGGGCAAGCGAAGCACACGGACATCATCGCGCAGGGCCTGCCATTTGCTATCGGCGTTGCTGCGCGCCTTGCGCCGACCAGAGCCAATGGGTGCGCTTTCATCGACCCATGCGCCTGCTACATCGCCATAAACCCCGGTGGAGGAGAGATAGCCCGTCCATTGCAGCTTCGCGCCTTTAATCGCCGCCCCATAATGGTCAAGCACTGGCTCGCTGCCATCGCTTGCGGGTGGGACGGTGGATAAAATATGGGTTGCCGCGCCAATCGCCGTCAAGACCGCCGCTTCATCATCAAAGGCTATCGCTCCATCTGCGGCTTCCCGCCTTGTGCCGGTCACTTGCCACCCGTCGGCGCGCAGATGATCCGCAAGCCGCTGTGCTGTGTAACCCAGACCAAAGATCAGCATATGGGGCATGGTTCTGATAATTCCTGAACAGTATGAGGAGAGGGCGCAATCACCGGCAACATAATCGCAATTGCGCGGCGGGCCAATGGCTCTTATGTCGGGGGCTATGCTAGATATTGAAAAGACTGATCTCGCCATTACCCGCCGCGAAGATTACCGCCCGCCCGCTTGGCTCATTCCATCCATCGCGCTCGATTTCCAACTGGGTCTGGAACACACCACCGTGCATTCGGTGCTCAACGTGGTCCGGTCACAATCCGCGAAAGAGCAAGAGCCGCTGATGCTGGATGGTGACGGTTTATTGCCCATTTCGGTTAAAGTGGACGGTGCGGCGCGAACGGATTGGCAATTGATCGAGGGCAATCTGCAACTGCCGCTGGATGGCGATGAGCATCAAGTTGAAATCACTGTCGAGTTGGACCCGTCCACCAATACGCAGCTTATGGGGCTTTATGCGTCGCAAGGGATGCTCTGCACACAATGCGAGGCAGAGGGGTTTCGCCGGATCACGTTTTTCCCTGACCGGCCGGATATATTAAGCCGCTATTCCGTGCGGATGGAGGGCGATAAAGACCTGTTCCCGATCCTTCTCTGTAATGGCGACAAGGTGGCGGAAGGGGATGCCGAGAATGGCCGTCACTGGGCGCAGTGGAATGATCCGTGGCCAAAGCCGAGCTATTTATTCGCGCTGGTTGCGGGTGATCTGGTCGCCAATAGCGATAGCTTCACGACCCGTTCGGGAAAGCCGGTTGAGCTCAATATCTGGGTCCGCGACGGTGATTTGCCGCGCACCGGCCATGCCATGAAGGCTCTGAAAGACGCCATGCGCTGGGACGAGGAAACCTATGGCCGTGAATATGATTTGGGCCTGTTCAACATTGTCGCGGTGAGCGATTTCAACATGGGCGCGATGGAGAATAAGGGGCTCAATATATTTAACTCCCGCTACATATTGGCGGACCCCGAAGTTGCCACCGACGCTGATTTTGACGGCATCGAAGGCGTTGTGGCCCATGAATATTTTCACAACTGGTCGGGCAATCGCGTGACCTGCCGCGACTGGTTCCAGCTTAGCCTGAAAGAAGGGTTTACCGTTTACCGGGATCAGAGTTTTTCGGCCGACATGGGATCGGCGGCATTAAAACGGATAGACGATGTCCGCGTCCTGCGCGCAGCGCAATTTCCCGAGGATGCGGGGCCGCTGGCCCATCCTATCCGCCCGGAAAGCTATCAGGAAATTTCCAATTTCTATACCGCCACCATTTATAACAAGGGCGCGGAAATTATCCGTATGATGGCGACTTTGCTGGGACCAGAGCGGTTTCGCAAAGGCACGGACCTCTATTTCGACCGCCATGACGGCGAAGCGGCGACGTGCGAGGATTTTGTCACCGCGATGGAAGATGGCGGCGATATTGACCTGAAGCAGTTTCGCAGCTGGTATGAAACACCGGGCACGCCGCGTGTGTCCGCAAAGTTAAGTCATGATCCGCAGACCGGGACGGCGACGCTCGATCTCAAACAAACCCTTTCTGCAGGCGGAGCGCCTCAGAGACCGTCGGACATGGTTATCCCGCTGAAAATCGCATTGCTCGATCCGGTAACCGGCGGGCATAAGGGGGAGCAGCTCGTCACGCTGGATCAGGCGGAGCAGAGCTTTGCTTTTGAAGGACATGAAGAGCATCCGGTCCTGTCGATCAACCGCGGGTTTTCTGCGCCGATTATACTGGAAAGCAGCCGTTCGGCAGAGGAACTGGCCTTTCTGTCATCGCATGACGACGACCCGTTTGCGCGGTTTGAGGCGATGCAGCAATTGATGACCAGCTATCTGGTTGCGCAAGTGATGGGCACGCCCGCCGACCGCGACATTATTTTGCAAGCCGTCGGTGCGGTGCTGGCGGACGAGAATATCGACCGCGCGTTTCTGGCAGAACTGGTTCAGCTTCCCAGCGAGGCATTTCTGGGTGACCAGATGGCGCAGGTCGACCCGCAGGCGATCCACGACGCGCGCGAGAAATTGCGCGGCAAGATCGGCGTCCAGTTTGAACGCAAATTCCGCCGTCTTTACAAGCAATGCGTGCCGGGTGAATTTTCCCTGGATGCCGCGGCACGGGCGGACCGTAAATTACGCAATGTCGCGCTGTCCTATATCGCGGCTTCACAGGTCGAAGATGCTGCGGATCTGGCTTTCGACCAGTTTCGGGATGCGAACAATATGACCGCGATGCAGGGCGCGCTTGGCGTTCTGACCCATATGGATGCGAAGCAGCGGACCTGGGCGTTTGAGGATTTTTTCAAACGGTTCAAGGACAATGCGCTAGTGCTCGACAAATGGTTCACCTTGCAGGCAATGTCACAGCGCCCCGATACCTTAAAGCGCGTTGAAAAGCTGGCAAAGCACCCCAATTTCACCCTCTCCAACCCCAATCGCGTGCGCGCGCTTTATGCCGGATTTACCAGCAATGCGGTGCGCTTCCATGATCCGTCAGGGCAGGGCTATCAAATGCTTGCCGACATGATTATCGCGCTGGACGGGCAAAACCCGCAAACGGCCGCGCGGTTCATTCCCTCGCTGGGCCGCTGGCGCCGGTTTGAACCGGGCCGGTCGCAATTGATGCAACAGGCGTTGGAGAAGATTGCGGCAACGCCCGGACTGTCGAAAGATGTGTCGGAACAGGTGAGCAGAAGTCTTGCCTGACCCACGCCCATCAATGCTGGATGTCACAACATCGCGGCTTTTGGAGGGCGTGCCCCACGGCTTTCTTGGCCGCGCGGGCGGGTTTTCCACCGGCCTTTATACAGGGCTCAACGTTGGTCTGGGCAGCAATGATGACCACGATATATTACTGGAAAACCGCCAGCGTGCAAAAAATGCGGTGCTGCCGGACAGTGAATTGCTGACACTGCATCAGGTGCATAGCGCGGATGTTGTTGTGGTAAAGGATACCTTTACACTTGATGAGCGGCCCCATGGCGATGCGCTGGTGACAGACAGGCCGGGACTTTTGCTGGGAATATTAACGGCCGATTGCGTGCCGGTCCTGTTCCATGACCCCGCCGCACAGATTATTGGCGCTGCCCATGCCGGATGGAAGGGTGCGATTGGCGGCGTGACCGACAATACTATCGCCGAGATGGAAAAACTTGGCGGGGAGCGGGACAATATTGCCTGTGCCATCGGGCCGTGCATCGAACAGAAAAGCTATGAAGTTGATGCGGGCTTTTACCAACGCTTTGTCGCTGACGATTCTGATAACACACAGTTTTTCAAGGCAGGGCGTCAGGGCCATTTCCAGTTCGACATAGAATCCTATGTGGCGACGCGATTGGCGGCGGCCGGGATCACGAAAATCGACAAGCTCGGCCTCGACACTTACGCGCATGAGGATCGTTTTTACAGTTACCGCCGTTCTTGCCATCGCGGCGAAGCGGACTATGGTCGTCAAATATCGCTAATCGGTTTGCCGCGTTAACAAAGCCCTGCACAGACAGGAGTGTTAGCATAAGCACGGGCAACCGGAGCATTGGGGAAGGGGGATAATGACCGCAGGGCGTATTGGACTTTTTGGAGGCTTGACGGTCTTTATCGCCATGCTGATATTCCCAGCGCCCCCATCGATGAGCACTACCGCGTGGCATGTCGCGGCGCTCACTATCCTGATGGCGACATGGTGGATGACCCAGGCCGTGCCGCTAACCGCGACCGCCCTGCTGCCCTTTCTGGCCTTGCCGATGATGAATGTCATGGATGTCGGCGAAACGGCGAGCCAATATTATTCCCCGATATTATTCCTGATCCTTGGCGGCGCGTTTCTGGCGCTGGCGATAGAGCGTGTCGGCCTACACCGGCGGCTGGCGCTTGCGATTGTCAGTATAGCGGGAAAAAGCGCATGGGGCATATTGATCGCCTTCATGAGCGCGACCGCGCTATTGAGTATGTTTATTTCCAACACATCATCGACCTTGATCATGATCCCGATTGCCGTGGCGGCGCTGGTCGCGGGCGGAGTCAGGGACGGCGAGACAAAGGGTTTTGCAGGGGCCCTTATCATGGGTGTGGCATTTTCGGCCTCTATCGGAGGTCTTGGCACTCTGGTCGGCAGCCCGACCAATGCGATTGCCGCTGGCCTCATCAACCGGACCTTGGGCACGAATATTGATTTCCTGACCTGGATGGCTTTCGGTTTGCCGATTGTCATACTGGGTCTGCCGGTCAGTATGGTGATCCTGATCATAGTACAGAAAGTTGGCAAAAACAGTTTTGACGGAGAGAGGGCAAAGGCCGTAATCGGTTCCCCCGGCCCGTGGAGCCTGCCCGAAAAACGCGTAGTGCCGGTGGTGGCATTTGTCGTGCTCGGCTGGCTACTATTGCCGCAGATCAAGCTATTGCTACCCGCTGGCGCTGTTCACGATGGTACAATTGCGGTGCTGGGCGGTTTATTGCTCTTCATGCTGCCTGATGGAACGGGGCGCAACCTGCTAAACTGGGATGAAGCGGACCGCGCGCCATGGGGCGTGATCATGCTGTTCGGCGGTGGATTGGCGCTGGCTTCCGGGATCACGGAATCCGGTCTGGCTGACTGGCTGGGTCTGGTCCTTGCGCCGCTTAAAACTGTGCCGGTGATCGTGATCGCCGTTGTGCTTGTCGCGCTGGTTATCCTTGTCACCGAATTTGCGTCAAATGTTGCCACGGCCAGCGGGATCATGCCGGTGGTGGCCAGCTTGATCCTTGCCACTGGCGTTGACCCTCTCCTGCTTGCCGTGCCCGCTGCAATGGCGGCAAGCTGGGGTTTCATGTTGCCGTCCGGGACTGGGCCGAACGCGATAGCATGGTCCACAAACCACATCGAATTGCCCAGAATGTTGAAGTCCGGCCTGTGGCTTGATTTGGCGGGAATACCGATCATCATCGGCTGTGTCTGGATAGTTTCATTTGTAGTCAATTAAGTTTTGCGGCATGATAATTCTGCGATAATTCCACGATAATTTTCGGTTGAGAGGAAAGAAATGCCCAATCAAAATGACGGACCCAAAAAAGGCATAGAAGATCTTGGCGTTGCGGTGACACCGCGCAGCATGCCCAATGCACCGGTCGAGGAAATTGGCGGGCGCAAGCTGAAACCGTCGACGTTGATGATGGGCCATGGCTATGATCCGGCTCTGTCCGAAGGCTCCTTGAAGCCACCGATTTTTCTGACCTCTACCTTTGCCTTTGAAAATGCGGCAGCAGGGAAACGCCATTTTGAAGGCATTACCGGCAAGCGTCCCGGCGGGTCTGACGGCCTGGTTTATTCGCGCTTTAACGGGCCCAATCAGGAAATTTTCGAAGACCGGCTCAGCATCTGGGATGAAGCGGAAGACGCGCTGGTATTTTCCAGTGGCATGTCGGCGATAGCGACCGTTTTACTGGCCAATGTCAGTCAAGGCGATGTCGTCGTGCATAGCGGGCCGCTTTATGCCGCAACGGAAACGCTGATTAACAAGATTTTAGGCCGGTTTGGCGTTACTTTTCTTGATTTTCCGGCTGGTGAGACCCCTACCAAGGTTGCGGAAATGCTGGAGCAGGCAAAGACGCAGGCCAAGGAAAATGGCGGCAAGGTAGCGATAATCTATCTCGAAAGTCCGGCGAACCCGACCAATGTGTTGGTCGATATAGAGGGGATTGCCGGTGCCAGAGATCAGGTGTTTGGCGATGAAGGCACGGCGCCGCCCATCGCGATTGACAACACGTTCCTTGGTCCCTTGTGGCAGCAACCACTGAAACATGGCGCGGATATTGTGATTTACAGCCTGACCAAATATGTCGGCGGGCATAGTGATCTTGTTGCTGGCGGTGTGCTGGGTTCCAAAGCCTATATGGATCAGGTCCGCGCGATCCGGAACACCATCGGCACGATTTGCGATCCCAATACCGCGTGGATGCTGCTCCGCAGTCTGGAAACACTGGAACTGCGTATGACCCGCGCTGGTGAAAACGCGGCAAAAGTCTGCGCTTTCCTGCGTGACCATCCCAAGGTCGAGGGGCTTGGTTATCTTGGCTTCATTTCCGATCCATCGCAAAAGGATATTTTTGACCGCCATTGCACTGGCGCGGGATCGACATTTTCGCTGTTCATCAAGGGCGGGGAGGCAGAGGGCTTTGCGTTTCTCGACGCCCTGAAAATTGCCAAGCTGGCCGTTAGCCTCGGCGGAACCGAAACCTTGGCAAGCCTGCCAGCGGCGATGACCCACTTATCGGTGCCCGATGAACGCCGCGCGGCGCTGGGCATTACCGATAATCTGATCCGGATTTCCATTGGTGTCGAGGATGCGGACGACCTGATCGCTGATTTTGAGCAGGCTTTGGAAGCGGTTTGACAGATTTTATCTGATGGCTGTGGGCGAGCAATAACAGGGCGGTGAAGCTATTTAATTCCAGTCCAGAATTTTCCAGTTCCGTTTTTTGGCAAGAGCACGCAGCGGCGCGCTGGGCGTGGTGGCTATGGCTTCGTCGGCATATTCCAGCATTGGCACGTCCGTTATATGGTCGGAATAGGCACGGATATGGACAGCATCACGCTCTAGCCCCTGCTCGTCGAGAAAAGCCTTGATCCGGTCGAGCTTGGCTTCATCATAGCAGTTATCGTCGATAATTTTCGGTAGCACCTGGCCTTGTTCATTAATTTCCAACCGGGTGGCGATGACATTATCAAAGCCTAGACGCTCCGCTATGGCATTGACGTAAATTTCGTAAGAGGCGGTGGCGATCACCAGTTGTCTGCCTTCTGCACGGTCGGCTTCGATCTGGGTAATGGCCTTGGCATAGAAATTAGACCGCATGACCTTATCTGCATAGCGTTCGATATGGGGCGTGATCTCGGCAAGATTGACCCTGCTGCCCAGTAATAGCCGCTGGTTATAGGTTTTCAGGCTTTCACGGCTTATCAGCTTCAGGCCATAACCGATGAACCCAAAAGGCAGTAGCGGCATGAATATCAGTCGCCATGGTGCACGCGCAAACAGCATGTGAAACAGAAACGGAGTGTAAGTGCCCCGGACCGTGATTGTCCGGTCCATGTCGTAAATCGCAATTTTTTTCATCATGCCCTTTCTCAATATATGCGCTTTATCAGCAGCTTTCCGAAAGATGCACTAAATAATCGCTTCAATTGCATGACTTGTCATAATGGCTTGAGTTTTCAGTGATTCTCCGTCACGACTACAGAATGGATGGGACGAGCGATTTTGTCGAAGAGGTTACCGGAGAAGGCGTATCTGTGCTTCGCTTTTCGGGTGATCTGTCTATTGCGGCGATCGGCGATTTGCCCGAACGGCTGCGCGATTATGGCACGGATTTCCAACAGATTGACCTGTCTGGTGTCGGGTATATGGACACTGTAGGGGCGTGGCTTATCTATCGCACGGCCCGCGATAGCGGCGCTGAAATTATCGGCGCAAATGAAGATGCGAAGCGCCTGATTGCCGCAGTGAGCTCCTCAGACAATGATGTAGATGTGCGCCCGGTGCCGCCCAATCCGGTTATGCGCGTACTGAACGAAGTTGGTGAAGCGGTTACAACGGCATTTTCTACTCTGGGCGATTTGATCGGCTTTTTCGGCGCTATTCTTATTTCGCTCGGTACGTTGATATTGCATCCCGGCCGGATCCGCTGGAATGCGGTTATCCAGAGATTTGACGTGGTGGGCGTGCGCGCCCTAGGGATTATCGGGTTGATGAGCTTTCTCATCGGCATGGTCATTGCACAGCAAGGCGCAGTGCAGCTGAGGCAATTTGGTGCAGAAATGTTCACGGTTAATCTGGTCGGACGGCTGACCTTTCGGGAACTCGGCGTCCTGATGACCGCGATCATGGTTGCGGGCCGGTCCGGTTCGGCCTTTGCCGCGCAGCTTGGCACAATGAAGCTGACCGAAGAAATTGATGCCATGCGCACCATCGGTGTTTCGCCGGTAGAGGCTCTGGTGCTTCCGCGCTTTTTATCGGCTGTTTTAATGCTACCTTTGCTTGGATTTTATTCGTCGATTATTGCCATTATCGGTGGCGGCCTGTTGAGCTGGGTAGAGCTGGGCATTACGCCCGCAAACTTCTTTGCCCGGATAAGGGAAGTCGTTCCGATAACCGATGTCTATATCGGCCTTGTCAAAGCCCCAGTGTTCGGGGCAATCATTGCGGTTAGCGGCTGTTATCAAGGGATGCAGGTCAAGGGCAATGCCGAGGAGGTTGGCGCACGAACGACTGCAGCGGTAGTGCAGGCTATTTTTCTGGTCATCGTTCTGGATGCGTTTTTTGCCATGTTCTTTAGCTGGATCGGGTGGAACTGATGATGGACGATAATCAGGCCATAGATAATGAAGATCCCGGCCATGAAGCCACCAAGGCTGCCGATCATGATTCTGGAGAAATGCTGATCCGGATCAAAGGGCTACGCAACAGTTTCGGTCCGCAGGTGGTGCACGAGAATCTGGATCTGGATGTCCGCAAGGGTGAGATTTTGGGCGTTGTTGGCGGGTCAGGTTCAGGAAAATCTGTCCTGATGCGCTCTATCATCGGCCTGCAACGTCCGGATGAAGGCTCGATTGAGGTTTTCGGGGAATCGCTGCTCGACCGTTCGGTGGCGGAAACTATGGCTATCCGCAAACGCTGGGGCGTACTGTTTCAAGGCGGTGCGCTGTTTTCCACACTGACGGTGGCGGAAAATGTCATGGTCCCGATCCGCGAATATTTTCCAAAGATGGACCGTATTTTCCGCCGCGAAGTTGCGCGATACAAGGTCTGCCTGTCCGGCTTGCCGCCAGAGGCATCGCCCAAATATCCTTCGGAGCTATCGGGCGGTATGCGAAAGCGGGCGGGTATTGCCCGTGCTTTGGCACTTGACCCGGAACTGTTGTTTCTTGACGAACCGACTGCCGGGCTTGATCCGGTGGGGGCCGCCGCTGTTGATGACCTGACGCGCGAATTGCAACAAACTTTGGGGCTGACCGTTTTTCTGATTACGCATGATCTCGACACGCTTCATACCATTTGCGATCGTGTCGCCGTGCTGGCGGAAAAGCGCGTGATTGCGATTGGAACAATACCGGAGCTGTTGGCGCTCGACCATCCGTGGATACAGGAATATTTCAACGGACCACGCGGCAGAACAGCGGCCAACGCAGCGAAAAAAATAGCGGGGGCAAAATGAAAATACGGTTTCAGGGTAGAGACTTGTTGCAGGGGCCACTAGTGCTGGCCATAAAGGTGAAATAATGGAGACACGATCCAATCACGTTCTGGTGGGTACTATTACCCTGATCCTGCTTGCTCTAGTCGGTGCATTTCTGATCTGGATTGTGCGTTTTGGCGACGGTCCGACCAAGCAATATGACATATTCTTCTCGCAGGCGGTTGGCGGTCTTTCCAAAGGGACAGGCGTGACCTTTGCCGGGGTTCCTTCGGGGCAGGTGTTGAAAGTAGAATTGTGGAAAAAGGACCCGAGTTTCGTGCGGGTACGTATCGAAGTCAGCGAAGATACACCGATTTTGCAAGGTACGACCGCATCCGTTCAAAGTGTAAGCTTTACCGCTCCGCCGAATATCCAACTGGATGGCGCGGTCAAGGGCGCTCCGCCCATCGAAGAATTGGGGCCGGAAGGTGTGCCCGTTATTCCGACCAAACCGGGTGTGCTGGGTGAATTGCTGAACAGTGCGCCGCTGGTGGTGGAACGGTTGGCGACCCTGACTGACCGTTTGACCTTATTACTGTCTGACAAGAATCAGGAATCGATTGAGGGTATTTTGAAAAATACCGAGACTATGACCGGTACATTGGCGCAGCAAGCGCCAAGGCTGGAGCAGTTGTTGGAAGAATCGACGATCACCATCCGCAATGCTGGTCTAGCGGCGGAAAAACTGGCGTCCGTGGCGGATAATACCAATCAGCTTTTGGACAATAATGGTGAGCCTTTGGCAAAGAACCTGACCAAGACGCTGGCCGCAGCAGAGCAAAGCATGGCTGCACTCGCCGTGGTACTGGATGATGCCCGCCCCGGTGTCCGGCAATTCGGGAACAGGACGTTACCTGAAATCGACCAACTGGTTCAGGATATGCAAGCGTTGACCAAATCACTGACATCCGTGAGCGAGCGATTGGATGAAGGCGGGGCCGGTTCCTTGCTATCCGCACCAACGCTTCCAGATTATAAACCGGGCAAATAGAGGAACCCAAAATGAAACAACATGGCGTAAAGACCATATTGGGTAAGATGAAATCATTCGGATTGTTGGCCGGAACATTGGCTAGTGTGGGCGCTCTTGGCGCTTGTGTCAGTTTTGGCGGTGCAGAGCCTCCGCCATTTCTGTTATCGTTGACGCCCGATACACTGGTAGATGCAGGTGCTGTCCATAGTGGGCCCCGCGGTAACGCTTTGGTCATCCGGACGCTTACCACACCGCAAAAACTGAACAATTTGCGCGTTCCGGTTCGGACCAGTGATACGGGAATCGCCTATCTGAAAGATGCGACCTGGGTGGATAAACCCGCACGGCTGTTTGAAGAGCTTCTCAGCGAAACCATCACAGCCAGGAACAACCGGCTGGTCCTGACCCAGATGCAGGCGCGAGGCGCTGCGGATACATATCTGTCGGGTGAACTGGTCAATTTCGGACTGGATGGCCCCAGCCTGACCGTCATAGTGACTTATGATGCCGTTAAAATGCGCTCAGACCAACCGATTGAGAAGCGCCGCTTTGAAGCCCGCGAAACAGTATATGCCGCGCAAGCCGGTCCTGTGGGTGAGGCTTTGAACAGCGCTGCGAACAAAGTGGCGCTGGAAGTTGCAGATTGGGTTAATTGAGAGGGGGAGCTTTCCCGCCTTAATCGCTTATCCGGGATAGCCTTCCGGTTTCGGCCATTCCAGTGAGGTCGCGGCCATGACCCGGAACAAACTACCCATCTCTTCGGCATTGGTGAGCCGGTGATGTGCGGCGCGAACAGCGTCGGCTTTTTCCGGGCTGGCCAGTGCCAGCTTTGCCGCACGCTGGTCAATGCCCATGGTTTTCAGCCATTGCCCTTGTTCTGCCGGACCATGAACGGATAATAGCCGGCTTCTGGCAATGTTGGCGAGACTGTGAAAATTGACATGAGCGGTAAGGTCGGCAGAGCCGGGACTGTCAAACGGGTTGACCGGCATGTGGTTTTTCACGGCTTGCAAGGTGCTGCCAGTTCCCGGACGGTCATAGCCATAGTCTATAATCAATATCACACCGCCCTGTTTGGCAACGCGGCCCGAAAGCCGCTCCCAAAGTGCGGCGCTGGCGGGGGATGTTTCCAATATCGTGCCGATGGGGAAACCGCCGGTTGCCCGTGAAATCGGATCTTCAGCTTCCCTGTCCTCCGGTACCGTTACAAAACTGCCCGCTTCGCATGTTACCATCAGTCGGCGAAGGCCCTGCGGTGTCACGATAAATTGCTCAATCGGCAAGGCATCAAAAAATTCATTGGCTACGATCATTAGCGGGCCGCTATCGGGCAGGTTTTCCACCGTGGCATGCCAGGTTGCACCGGGATGAAGCGCGGCCTGTTTGGCTTTTAATGCAGCGCTGGTTTCGACAAAGTGGATATCCGGTTCATAGCCAAAGCGCGTCATCGTGCGAAGCGCATCGGAAGCCAGAGTGCCGCGGCCCGGACCCAGTTCAACATAATGGGCATGGTGCGGCCGGCCTTTGCGTAGCCACAGGTCCGATAGCCATATGCCGACCAGTTCCCCGAACATCTGGCTGATTTCGGGGGCGGTCACAAAATCACCTTGCTCACCAAGCGGGTCTTTGGCGGAATAATAGGCCGCATTGGCGATGCCCATATAATCGCTAAGCGCTATCGGGCCTTCCCGCCCGATTTTCTCAGCAAGAATCTGCGCTGTCGCCGATCCGCTTTCAGGCAATGGTTTTGTCTCCGGCAACCGGTTCCACACGGACGCGGCGGCTCTTTGAGGTAAGCACCAGATATATACCGAGCAGCAGCATGGGGACGGTCAAAGTCTGTCCCATGGTAAGGCCCCAGCTAAGATTTTCGAGGCCCTGATCCGGTTGGCGGAAAAACTCGACCGTGAAGCGGCTTAGCCCGTAAACCAGCAATCCGGTGCCGACCAGCTTGCCGGGGTGATAGCGCGCGTCGGTTTTCCAGAAAAGCAGCGACGTGATGAGGAAATAGACTATGCCTTCCAGTCCTGCCTCATAAAGCTGGCTGGGGTGGCGCGCGACCTCTCCGCCCATCGGAAAGATGATTGCCCACGGCACATCAGTGGCGCGGCCCCACAGTTCGCCATTGACGAAATTGGCGAGGCGGCCAAAAAATAATCCGAACGGGACGACACAGGCAATATAGTCGCAGATACGCAGAAAACTGAGCTTTTCCTTGCGCGAAATATACCAGATGGCAAGAACAACCCCGATTACCCCGCCATGGAGCGACATGCCGCCATTCCACACTTTTATAATATCCACCGGATTTTCAAGGATGCCCGGCTGATAGAAAAGCACATAGCCCAATCGCCCGCCGATAATGATACCCAGCGTCGCGTAAAAAATCATATCATCGGCATGCCGCCGCGCCATCGGTGCGCCGGGCTGGGCAATCAGCTTGATGAGATACCAGTATCCGATCAATATACCCGCCAGATAGGCCAGCGAATACCATTTTAGCTGGAAAAAACCGAGATCCAGAGCAGTGGGGGAAAGGCCTAGTTCCTCAAACCGGGTGAATTGCGCCGCGTTAGCAAGAATAATATCAATCAACTCTTTTCCCCATTCGGTTTCATCGCCATATAGTTAGGAGCATATAACGGGAAATTCTCCGATACCAAGAGAGAAACCCGTCTGCATTAACGGGAGAAGCTTGAAATGACATCGCCATTAGATGCTATTATAGACGAAACAGTTCGTATGATGACGCAACCTGGGCAGTTGTTGGAGCTGGACAGTGTTCAAAAGTTTGGCGTCGATTTGCCGGTTTTCAAAAATGCGCCCGACAATCTTTCGGACTATTATGCCTATTTCTGTGACCAGCATAAGGACACGGAATTTCTGGTCGATGGCGATATCCGGCTGACATACGGGGAAGCCTATGCCGCTGCACGCGCGCTGGCAGGTGGATTGGTCGGCGGGCATGGCGTGAAAAAGGGCGACCGGATCGGTATCGCTGCGCGCAATTCCGCCAACTGGATCATACTTGATATGGCGATCACCATGGCTGGCGGTATATCCACCAAATTAAATGGCTGGTGGCAGGGCAATGAATTGGCCGACGGCATTGAAGAAGTGGGCTGTTCATTAGTTTTTGTCGATAAAAAGCGCGGCGCCCGCTTGATCGAATCTGGGCGCGATCATGGGGCGGAGCTGATTTTCTTTGAACATGGCGTTCCCCCGCTGCAAGGATTGAAAGCCTGTCTTGAAAAAGGCGGCGATGCCGAAACTCCGTTGCCGCAAATGGGGCCGGAGGACAATGCGACAATCCTGTTTACATCAGGGTCAACCGGACAGAGCAAAGGGGCTTTTTCCGAGCACCGTGCCGTGGTGCAGGCGGCGATGAGTTACGTGGGCGCGTTTGCTGTGGTTGCCCACTTGATGGAAAAAACCGGAACATTGCCCTCGCTTCAACCGTGCGCGCTGGTTGTTATTCCGCTGTTCCATGTCACCGCAGCCGTGCCGCTGGTCCTGACCAGCTATGCCATCGGCCGCAAACTGGTGATAATGAAAAAATGGGATGCGGAAGAGGCGATGCGCCTGATTGAAAAGGAAAAAGTTACCTATTTTGTTGGTGTCCCGCTGATGAGTATGGAGATTTATTCCCATCCCAAACTGGCGGATTATGACCTTAGTAGCTGTGTCACCATGGCGGCTGGCGGCGCGCCAAGGCCGGTGGATCATGTGACGCGGATCAAGGAAAAGATGGGAGAGGGCTATCCGGTAATCGGCTATGGCCTCACCGAAACCAATGGTGTCGGTTGTTCCAACCAGAATGAAAATTACCTCGCCAAACCGGGCAGCACGGGCCGTGCGACGCCGCCTATTGTTGATGTCGCTATTTTTGACGATGACGGTAACAAGCTCCCGCAAGGGGAGCGCGGCGAGGTTTGTATCCGCACATCTGCCAATTTTACCGGCTATTGGAATAACGAACAGGCGACGAAAGACGCGTTTACCGATGACGGTTATTTCCGGACGGGCGATATTGGATATCTTGATGAGGCAGGTTATCTTTTCATTGTGGACCGCAAGAAAGAAATCATCATTCGTGGCGGCGAAAATATTAGCTGTCAGGAAGTGGAATCCGCCATATATGGCCATACAGCCATTTCAGAGGCTTCTGTTTTCGGCCTTCCTGATGAGCGTTATGGCGAAGTGCCGGCGCTGGTCTATAAAGTAAAAGATGGTGAAACGCTGCCACCTGACGCATTGCTGGATTTTTTGAAAGATAAGCTGGCACCATTCAAAATGCCGGTGCATATCTGGCAATATGATGAACCGTTACCCAAGTTGGGAACAGAAAAGATCGCGAAAATCGAGCTGATTAAAAAACATAGGGAAATGTTAGTCGGAGCCGGATGAATATAAGCACCAGAATACCAAAACCTGCGAAGGCTCCGGAAAAGCGGATTGTTCGTCAACGGGATGTCATCGACCGCCGCAAGCTGTCGGAAGAGATTGAAGCCTTGATCGCGAAGGATGGTATTTCCAAAGCGCGGCCCAAGATATTATTGTTATTGCAAGAGGCTCTGGCCAATGGTCGGGCAGAGATCAGTCGGCGACTGATTGAAAAGCCCTCTGCCGGTCATGATGCGGCGGCGGCCCAATCCTTTCTGATCGATCAACTGGTGCGGATAATCCATGATCTGGCTGTCGGACACCAATATCCAGTCAACAATCCGTCATCAAGTGAACGGATCGCGGTGCTGGCGGTAGGCGGCTATGGACGCGGGGAAATGGCGCCACATAGCGATGTCGATATCGCGTTTCTGACCCCCTATAAACGAACCGGCTGGACCGAACAGGCGATTGAAGCCATGCTCTATTGGCTATGGGATCTGGGCTTGAAAGTGGGCCAGAGCAGCCGCTCGATTGACGAGATGGTGCGGATGGCCAACGAAGATCTCAGTATTCGCACTGCTTTGCTTGAATCGCGTTATATCTGGGGCGATACCGAACTTTATGAAGAGGCGAAGGTGCGTTTTTACAGCGATGTCGTTGCCGGAACGGACCGCACCTTTGTCTCCGAAAAACTGGCGGAACGCGACGCACGCCATGTCCGTATGGGGGATAGCCGCTATGTCGTCGAACCCAATGTCAAGGAAGGCAAGGGCGGCTTGCGCGACCTGCAAACGCTCTATTGGATCGGAAAATATATCCATCGGGTCGCATCTGCGGAGGAACTGGTCGATGTTGGCCTGTTAACGGCTGATGAGTTCAAGCGTTTTCGCAAGGCCGCGAATTTTCTGTGGGCGGTGCGCTGTCACATGCACGACATGACGGGGCGGGCAGAGGATCGTTTGACATTTGACCTGCAGCCGAGTGTTGCGGAGCGGATGCGCTTTGCCGACCGGCCGGGCAAGTCGGCGGTTGAACGCTTCATGCAATATTATTTCCTGAACGCCAAAGTGGTCGGGAACCTGACCGGCGTGTTTCTGGCCCATCTTGATGAAACCCATAACGCCGGGGTTCGGCGATTCATTCCCAATATTACGCGGCGGCCGAAAAAGCTGAAAGGTTTTACGCTTGATCGCGGGCGGCTGGCTCTGCCGAGTGAGGATTTTTTTGAAGAAGACCCGGTCCGGCTGATCGAGATATTCCAGCTTGCAGACATACACGGGTTGGAAATCCATCCGCTGGCTATGCGTTCCGCTCGCCGTGATGCGAAGCTGATTACCAACAAGGTGCGCCGGAACAAACGCGCAAATGCGCTGTTTCTTGATATATTATGTTCCCCGCGTGATCCCGAACTGGTCTTGCGCTGGATGAACGAAGCATCGATCATCGGACGCTTCATACCCGATTTTGGGCGGGTCGTCGCCCAGATGCAATTTGATATGTATCATCATTATACAGTCGATGAGCATAGCATCAGAGCCATCGGACTGCTCGCCCGTATCGGCAGCGGCGAACTGGAGGAGGATCATCCCAATTCGACCGAGACGATCAATAAACTGAAAAACCGCAGAGTGCTTTTCGTGGCGACCCTGCTGCATGATATTGCCAAGGGGCGGGGCGGCGATCACAGCGTGCTGGGTGCCGAAGTGGCGATGAAACTATGTCCGCGTCTGGGACTGAAACCCTATGAGACGGAGCTGGTGGCATGGCTTGTTCGTCACCATCTGTTAATGTCGGCGATGGCGTTCAAGCGTGATTTGTCGGACTTTAAGACCATTCAGGACTTTGTCAGTCAGGTGAAGAGCATCGAACGCCTGCGCCTTTTGACTGTGCTGACAGTGGTAGACATCCGCGCGGTCGGGCCGGGCGTGTGGAATAGCTGGAAAAGGCAGTTGCTGACCGACCTGTTTGAAGCCGCGCAGGAAATGCTGCTCCTTGGTCATAAACAGCGTGGCCGCAAGGAGCGGATCGCTGCGAAGAAAGGTGCGCTAAGAGAGGCGCTGGATATATCGGACGAGCGTTTTGAAATGCTCGCCGACCGGCTGACCGATCCTTACTGGATAGCGGAGCCGGACGATGTCATCGCGCATAATGCCCAGCTGATGCTGAGTGCGGGTGAAGCAGGCAACGAGCATAGCCTGACCATATCGACGGTGGCCTATCCGGAACGCGGTGCGACTCTGGTGACGATTTTTGCATCGGATCATGCCGGGCTGTTCTATCGGATTGCAGGCGGTATCCATGTTGCGGGCGGTAATATTATCGACGCCCGTATTCATACCACACGCGATGGCATGGCGCTCGACAACTTTCTGGTGCAGGATCAGCATGGCCAGCCTTTTGCCGAGGAGCGGCAACTCGAACGGCTGAAAAAAGCTGTTGAAGATGCGCTGGCCAATCGTTCGAAACTTGCGACAAAGCTTGAAGCGCGGCCACTGGCTCACTCACGGGCCGGGGCGTTTACGATTGTCCCCAATGCGATGGTTGATAATGACGCATCCAACCGGTTCACCGTGCTTGAGGTGACGGCGCGGGACCGTCCGGCTTTGCTGAACGCACTGGCCCATGCCCTGTTTGAATCAAAAGTCACCGTACACAGCGCCCATATCGCAACTTATGGCGAGCGCGCTGTCGATACATTCTATGTGACCGATTTGCTGGGCGGAAAAATTGAGGGCAAGGTCAGGATCAGCAATTTGAAGAAGAATCTCGTCAATGCCGCGTCCCAAGGTTATGACGAAAAAACGGCCGCTTAGCCTAGTTTGTCCTTAAGCGCTGCCAGCGCGCCAAACGGTCCCGCCTCTTCTTCGCTTTTCAGGCCGCGCTTTTCCGCAACGCTGTCTGCATCGGGTCCGCGTGGATAAGGATCAAGCGCAAGATAAAGCGTTTGCGCTATCGCTTCGCCAAGGTCGATCCGGGCATTTTCATATTCGATAAGGTCGCAATCTTCGGCTGCAAGTTCGATTTCTTCCTCGGCAGGGGGATTATCGGCTTTCTCAACAAAGATTATGTCAAAATCTTGCGAAAGCTTGACGGGAAAGGGCTGCCCGCTAATTGCGCAGTTTTGATGCAGGTCCGACCGTATGGAGCCTTTGAAGCTGATTTTATGCTCTTTGGCTTCCAGTCGATAATCTGCGCTAAGCGATTCGATCGAGGGCAAGTCAAAGCGCTCCGCCAGCGCCCGGCGCTGCCCCTCATTGGCAGAAATTTGCCCGGTAAGGGCGGCGCCGCCGATCTCGGACAGCTTGACTATCTTGGACAGTTCAGGGGTTGGCAGGGATTGTGGCGCAGTCATGATTCAACCTTTGCGATATTTCCGGCAATCACATCATCCGTGGCCATCGCCGCTAGCTGACGGTGTAAATCGGTGAAGTTTTTGACCGTATGATCCAATTCGGCGGGGTCCGGTGCATTGCCGCGATAAAGATTGCGGGTCAGCGCCTCTTTGATATCGGAGTTACCGCCCAGCGCGTCTCGATAGGCACCCAGACGCCCGCCCAATGCGCTCATCATCTCGCCCACACGCTTGCCGACAATCATGTCGCCTATGCCAATCTGGCGCAGTTGCCCGTCCATATCCTTGACAAATAATTCGGTGAGCCAGGCAATTTCCTGCCGTGTCTCATCATCCTGCTCCAGCCGGATCATCACCAGACAGAGCATAGCCGCGATCATATCAAAACGGCCATCCAGAGTATCGGGAACCGCACCCTGTTCATACCAGTCTATCCGCCGCCCCTGTGAGATCACGGCGTTGTAAAGTGGCTGCATGACATGATTGGGATTCTTGCGTCCCAGCAGCTCGTTCAAAAATGACATTATTTACAAACTCCGGCTTTGGTCCCGACTTGGTTGCAGATGCGGCCGACTTGCGGCTAATGTTAAGACTACATACAGGGGATATTGATATTTATAACGCGAGATGCAATGGGCCTTACCATAAGCGGGTAAAAAACTGCTATAGTGATTGAAATCGTCTGATTCTGCGGTGGGATGTTTTACCGCAAAGACCATGGGCGGCCGTTTTGGAGAATAGAGTTGATGCGTAGCCAATTGAAAAAGCACATGGTGATAGCAGGTTTGGTCGCCAGTGGACTGGCCCTGTCCGGCTGTTCGCAGGTCAAAGGGCATCAGGGTTATATTTCCGATCCGGTCCTCACCAATGCCATTCTGCCGGGCGTCGATAATCGCCAATCGGTTGAGGCTTCATTGGGTCGCCCCACATTTACCGGACAATTTGATGACAATGTTTGGTATTATTATGCGCGTGATACCAAACAATATGCGTTTAATTCACCAACACCCAGAGATCAGATGGTCATGCGCGTGACGTTTGATGAAACCGGTAATGTGATAGCAGTTGATCGCACGGGACTGGAAAAGGTCGCGAGCATCAGCCCGAGCGGGGACAAAACCCCGACACTGGGGCGGGACCGTTCTTTCTTTGAAGAGCTGTTCGGCAATATCGGCGCAGTTGGCGCGCCGGGTGCCCAGGGCCCCAGCAACGACCCAACCCGGCCTTGACGCCGCGCTTGATCTAGGACCACCCTTCAAGAAGTTCAGGTCGAACCGGAATCTCTTTGCTCTAAAGGGATAACCGCCAAAGCAGTCTCGTGCTCCTGTGCGCCCTTATTTTGCCGCTATTTTGCCCCTATTTCGCAATGCCACTTGCCGCCAGAACGGCCAGGGTCACGAGTTCGGACGCGGTCGAGGCCATGGTTGCAATCTGCACCGATTTCTTGAGACCCACCAGCATCGGCCCGATCATTGCATCGCCGCCCAGTTCGCGAAGCAGTTTTGCAGACAGATTAGCCGATTGCAGGCCGGGCATGACAAGGACATTGGCCGGGCCGGATAGCCGGTTGAACGGATAATTTTCCATCAACTTGCGGTTAAGTGCCACATCGGGGGCCATTTCGCCTTCATATTCAAAATTGACGCGGCGGCTGTCCAGTACGGAAACAGCCTCGCGAATATTTCCTAGCCAGCGGCCAGCCGGATTCCCGAATGTCGAATAGCTAAGGAAAGCAACGCGCGGTTCGTGGCCCATTTTCCGTGCGACGGCGGCGGTTTGTTCGGCAATGTCAGCTAATTCTTCGGGGGATGGGCGCTCGTTGACAGTCGTATCCGCCATGAAAACCGTGTGGCTTTTGCCGATCATCACGTGAATACCAAACGAGGTACGGCCCGGTTCGGTGTCTATGACCTTGGCGATATCTTTGAACGTCTGTGAATAGGGGCGAGTGACACCGGTAATCATGGCGTCCCCTTGGTCCAGCGCGAGCAAGGCAGAGCCAAAAATATTGCGGTCCTGATTGACCATGCGTTTAATATCGCGCTTCATATGACCTTTGCGGTGCAAGCGCTCATAAAGCATATTGACCATATCGGGCACTAGCGGACTATTGCGCGAGTTGTGAATCTCGAAACTGTCCGGGTCGCTGACACCCAGTTCTTTAAGCTTTTCGCGCACCCTGTCGTCGCGGCCGACCAGAACAGGGGTGCCATATCCGCCATCCTGAAACTGTATTGCGGCGCGCAGCACGACAGTCTCTTCGGCTTCTGCAAAGATAATCCTTTTGGGTGAGAGTCGGGACGCTTCATAGGCTTGCGTAAGAGTCGATGTCGTCGGGTTCAGCCGTGCTTTCAGGCTTTGGCAATAGCTATCAAGATCCTCAATATGTTTCTGTGCGACGCCGCTATCCATCGCCGCCTTGGCTACGGCGGCGGATACGACTTCCATCAAACGCGGATCAAACGGCGCGGGGATAATATAATCAACACCAAAACTGGGTGCTTTTCCGCCATAGGCCAGCGCTACCTCTTCGGGAACCTGTTCGCGGGCCAGTTTGGCAATTGCATTGGCGGCGGCGACTTTCATCTCGTCATTGATGCGGGTGGCCCGGACATCAAGCGCACCGCGGAAAATGAACGGAAAGCCGAGTACGTTATTGACCTGATTAGGATAGTCGGACCTGCCGGTCGCAATAATCGCATCGGGCCGCGCTGCTTTGGCATCGGGCGGGGTGATTTCGGGATCAGGGTTTGCCATTGCAAAAATAATAGGCTTATCCGCCATATCCTTGACCATCTCAGGCCTTAATGCTCCCGCAGCTGACAGGCCCAAAAATACGTCGGCACCTTTCAATGCTTCGGTTAGGTCGCGGGCATCGGTATCAATTGCATGGGCTGATTTCCATTGGTCAACATTGTCACGGCCGCGATAAATGACGCCCTTGCGGTCACACATGGTAAGATTATCATGCGGAAGGCCCATTACTTTCAGAAGGGAAGCACAGGCTATTGCCGCTGCTCCGGCACCGTTGACGACGACCTTGATATCCTTGATATCACGATTGGTCAGCAGACAGGCATTGATAACACCGGCGGCGGCGATAATCGCTGTGCCGTGCTGGTCGTCGTGAAAGACAGGAATATTCATCCGGTCCCGCAGGGTCTGCTCAATTACGAAGCAGGCCGGTGCGCCTATGTCTTCAAGGTTGATACCCCCGAAGCTGGGCTCCATCAGTTGGACTGCGTTGATGAAAGCATCCGTGTCTTCAGTATCGAGTTCCAGATCAATCGCGTCCACATCCGCGAAACGTTTGAACAATACAGACTTGCCTTCCATCACCGGCTTGGAAGCGAGCGCCCCCAGATTGCCGAGTCCAAGAATCGCAGTGCCGTTGGTGATTACCGCGACCAGATTGCCTTTGGCGGTATATTCATAAGCTTTGGAAGGGTCTTCGGCGATTGCACGGACGGGAACGGCCACACCGGGTGAATAAGCCAGACTCAAATCCCGCTGGGTGGCCATAGGTTTGGAGGCGATAATTTCGATTTTGCCGGGACGGCCGTGGGAGTGGAATAATAAGGCTTCGCGCTCAGAAAATTCTACGTTACTGTCAATCTTGTCAGCCAAATTATATCTCCGTGCTCAAAATTCCGGCATCCCTTGCCACGTGATGCGCGTCCCGGCGCTTGCCTACTCTGAAATATAGGCATTGGGCAAGGGCTACTATAAGCCGATTTGGAATGAACGAAACCATATCAAGGTTAGATAAGAGTGAGATAAGGAAATGCGGCCCTTTTATGTGCCGTCATAGTTCGCTATCGCTTCGACTATGTCCACAAAAGTTCAGCCTAAAAAATCGGAAAAAACGGATGGTGAGTCCACTGCTCAGCCAAAGCTGACGCCGATGATGGAGCAATATTTTACTCTAAAAGAAAAGGCGCGTGATTGCCTTCTTTTCTATCGGATGGGCGACTTTTTCGAGCTGTTTTTTGAAGATGCAAAGCTGGCGTCTGCGGCGCTTGATATTGCGCTGACCACGCGGGGAAAAAATGCCGGGGAAGCGATACCCATGTGCGGGGTGCCGGTCCATGCTGCTGAAAGCTATCTGGCGAAATTGATTCGTGCCGGTTTCAAGGTTGCGATTGCCGAGCAGACTGAAACCCCTGCCGAGGCAAAAGCGCGCGGCGGGTATAAAGCGCTGGTCGCGCGTGACATCATCCGCTTTGTGACAGCCGGAACGCTTACCGAGGACACGCTGCTTGATGCGCGGTCCGACAATATGCTGGTCGCTGTTGCGGAGGTGCAGGGGCAGATTGGTATTGCGGCGGCGGATATATCGACGGGTGATTTTGAACTGCTGCATATTTCGGGGTCGCATGGAACAAATGGAGGCGATAGCGCACATGGGGAACATGGATCCAACAGGGGGGCGCTGACTGCCGAACTGGCGCGGATCGCTCCGTCTGAGGCCGTTTGCAGCCCCGCGCTGGACGGGCATGTGGCGGGGGCGACCGTCTGGCCGAAAGAAGATTTCGACAGCCAGAAAGCGGAACGCAAGCTGAAGGCTTTATTCGGTGTTTCGACGCTTGACGGTTTCGGCCATTTTTCCCGCAGCGAACTGGCGGCAGCAGGTGGGCTGATCGCCTATATCGAGCATACAGCCCAAGGCGATACGCCTTTCCTGAAGCCCCCGGTCCAGCGTCACGCAGGCGAATATCTACTGATCGACGGAGCGACGCGGGCAAGCCTGGAGATCGAGCGGACCATGGCCGGTGAGCGGGCAGGCAGCCTGCTTGGCACGATTGATCGCACGGTGACGCCGGGCGGCGCGCGCCAGCTTGGCAGGGATTTGGCAGGGCCTTTGTTTGACGAGGCGAAGATCAATTTGCGCCTGGGCACTGTCCAATGGTTTCATGACGCGCCCGCTATTCGTGATGTTGTGCGCGATGCCCTGAAAGCCATGCCGGATATCAGCCGCGCTCTGGGCCGGATTTCTGCGGGGCGAGGCAGCCCGCGGGATCTGGGCCAGATACGCGACGGGTTGAGCGGTGCGCGGATTTTGCGGGAACGGCTGACGCTTGATACAGGCCTTGGCGGCGCGCTTCCCGACCTGATGAATATATTGCTGCCGGCGCTTGATGGCCATGGCGCGCTAGTGGACTTGCTGACCCGCGCGCTGGTCGAAACGCCGCCGACGGATATGACGAATGGCGGTTATATCGCGGCGGGCTATGATGCCGCGCTGGACGAGCTGCGTAGCGCCGGTTCCGATGGCCGCAAAGCGATTGCGAAGCTGGAGGCCCGCTACCGCGAGGCGACAGGGATCAACACGCTGAAGATCAAGCATAATGCGGTGCTGGGCTATTTTGTGGAAGTCCCCGCGCGCCATGGTGACAGCCTTATGGCAGAACATTCCGGCTTCACCCATCGTCAGACTTTGGCGGGTGTTGTGCGGTTTAACTCGACCGAGCTTCACGACGAAGCCGTGCGCGTAACGCAGGCGGGCGCACATGCCCTCGCGGCGGAAGCGGCGCATTTCGAAGAGCTGATCGAACAGGTTTTGACGCGCAAGGATGCGATTGCGAAAAGCGCGGATGCACTGGCGCGGATTGATGTGGCGGCGGCATTGGCGGAGCGCGCAGCCGAAGGGCAGTGGAGCCGCCCCGAATTTACCGGCGGCAATGTGCTGGAGATCAGGGACGGGCGGCATCCGGTGGTGGAGGCAGCGCTTGGCGCGAAGGGTGATCCGTTTGTCGCCAATGATTGCGCGCTTTCCAATGATGAACGGCTGTGGCTGGTTTCCGGCCCGAATATGGGCGGTAAATCGACCTTTTTGCGCCAGAACGCGCTGATTGTTATTCTTGCTCAGGCAGGCAGCTTTGTCCCCGCCACGTCGGCGCGGCTCAGTCTGGTGGACCGTCTTTTCAGCCGGGTCGGGGCGTCCGACAATCTGGCGCAGGGGCGATCGACTTTCATGGTCGAAATGGTCGAGACGGCTACGATTTTAAGCCAGGCGACGGACAAGAGCTTTGTCATTCTGGATGAAGTGGGGCGCGGTACATCGACCTATGATGGCCTGGCGCTGGCCTGGGCCGTGGTCGAGGCGGTGCATGAAACCAACCGCTGCCGGTGCTTGTTCGCCACCCATTATCATGAGCTGACCCGGCTGGCGGACCGGCTTGATGCCATGTCATTGCACCATGTCAGGGCGCGCGAATGGAAAGGCGATCTGGTGCTGCTGCACGAGCTTGCCAAAGGTCCGGCGGATCGCAGCTATGGCCTGGCGGTGGCAAAGCTGGCGGGAATACCGAAACCTGTGCTAAAACGCGCCAAGTCGGTGCTAGACAAGCTGGAAGCGGGCAAGGCAGAGACAGGCGGTCTGGCCGCAGGACTAGGCGACTTGCCTTTATTCGCGGCCAGCCTTACGGTCGAGGAAGAGAAAACCGACAAGCTGCGCGAAGCCTTGCGAGAACTGGATGTGGATGCCCTAAGCCCACGCGACGCACTCGATCAGCTTTATGCCTTGAAATCGGCGCTGGAGCAGGAGGAATAGATGAACCGTTGGATCATAATCATAATAGCGGCGCTGGTTCTGGCCGGAGGCGCCTATTTCTATACCACGCGCAGCGCCAATGCCGAACCGCTGGAAGTGGGCGCGGTTGCCCCTGATTTCCAGGCGACCGGCGCGCTGGCTGGGGAGCAATTCAGTTTCCGCCTGTCGGACAAGCTTAAAGAAGGCCCGGTGGTGCTCTATTTCTTTCCCAAGGCCTTTACCGAAGGGTGCACCATCGAAGCCAATATGTTTGCCGAAGCAACCGCCGATTTTGAAGCGGCAGGGGCGACTGTTATCGGCATGTCGGGCGACGATGTGGAAACATTGACCAAGTTCTCGATCGAGGAATGCCGCGACAAATTCGCCGTCGCCCGCGCCGATAGCGAAGTTATGGACGGATATCATGTGCGAATGGTGCCCAAGCTGTCCATGACCAACCGGACAAGCTATGTCATTGACCAGAATGGTAAAATTGTTCTGGCCCACAGCGCGGGAGAACCGAAGGGCCATGTGACGCTGACACTGGAAAAAGTGCAGCAACTGGCCCGTGCAAAGGCAGCTGCTCCGCCTGAGAGTTGAGTGGGTTTTTCGGCAGTCGTATTCGACACACGTTTGATGATCCATTTTCGTCATCCTGAACTTGTTTCAGGATCTCGCGAATTCGTGCGCCTCATAATAGATCCTGAAACAAGTTCAGGATGACGATGTAGAGGGTGGTGCTACAGTAGTCACCAACCCCCAAAGCACCCGAAAATCCATAAAGGGCTTGCATTTGCCGCAAAGCTGGATTGAAAGACGGCATGACCGATAAAGCACCTAATCAAACCGCAAATCACGCGCCCGACCCGGCAATGCTGGCCAAGGCTGAAACGCTTACCGAGGCTTTGCCTTATTTGCAGCGATATGCCGGCAAGACTTTTGTCGTGAAATATGGCGGGCACGCGATGGGCGATCCGGCGCTGGCGCGTAATTTTGCCGAGGATGTAGTCTTGTTGAAAGCGGTCGGCATCAACCCGGTGGTGGTGCATGGCGGCGGCCCGCAAATTGGGGCGATGCTGGAACGTGTTGGCGTTGAAAGTAAATTTGTCGATGGCCTGAGGGTTACGACCAAGGAAACGGCCGAGATTGCCGAAATGGTTCTGTCCGGCGCGATCAACAAGGAACTGGTTAGCTGGATCGAACAGGCTGGCGGCAGCGCGATCGGCATATCGGGCAAGGATGGCGGCTTTGTCAAAGCGGTCAAATTGCGCCGCACCGCCCGCGATCCCGATAGCAATATCGAGCGGATTATCGACCTTGGTTTTGTAGGCGAACCCCACAAGGTGAACCGCAGCATCGTTGATACGATTTCTTCTGCGGGCATGATTCCTGTCATTGCCCCCATCGGGGTTGGTGAAGATGGCCATACCTATAATATCAATGCCGACACGATGGCAGGCGCAGTGGCAGCGGCGCTACGGGCATCACGCCTGTTCTTGCTGACTGATGTCGCGGGTGTGCTCGACAAAAATGGTGAGCTGCTGACCGACCTGAACCCGGCGGATATCCGGCGGCTTCAGGGCGATGGCACGATTTCCGGCGGGATGATTCCAAAGCTGGAAACCTGTGTCGATGCGGTGGTGAAAGGTGTTGATGCTGCTGTTGTGCTGGATGGCCGCGTGCCCCATGCGATGTTGCTCGAAATATTCACCAGCAAAGGGGCAGGGACGCTTATCCGGGATGATTTTGAAACGGTTGATTAATTGCCGAACTGTATTATATTGACGATACACTAATTTTTCATAGAGATTGCTTGGCATTGCGCGCCACTATCGTTTAGTGACGAACACGAAATAAAGAGGTTCCGGGTCCATGTTTTTTGCCTTGTTTCAGATTATCGATATCCTGCTTACGGTCGCGATTACCGTCATTATCGTGCAAGCGATCATGAGCTGGTTGCTCGCATTCAATGTTATCAATCTGCAAAATGATATTGTTCGCGCGCTGTGGACAGCGCTGGACGGGCTGACGGCTCCAATTTATAATCCAATCCGACGGATTATGCCGGATTTCGGGGCTATTGACCTGACGCCGATGGTGGTGATTATCGGGATCATCATCTTGCAGGATGCCATCCTGCCGCCACTCCGCGCGGCTCTGATCCCAGTTTTATGAGTTCAGTGAATATGAGCAAGCATGCGGCAAAAATAATAGACGGCAAGGCTTTCGCTGCCGGACTTCGTGAGCGGATAAAAGACGCCGTGCCGCATTTTCAGCAGCAAACGGGCCGCGCCCCCGGTCTGGCCGTGGTTTTGGTGGGCGACGATCCCGCAAGCCAGGTTTATGTGGCGTCCAAACATAAAGCGACCATCGCCGCCGGTATGGAAAGCTTTGAACATCGCCTGCCTGCCGATACGGCGCAGGAAGATCTGATCGCTTTGGTTGAAAAACTGAACGCCGATGATGCGGTGGACGGCATATTGGTGCAATTGCCGCTGCCCGGTCATCTGGATGAAAAAGCGGTGGTCATGGCGATTGACCCTGACAAGGATGTTGATGGTCTGCATGTTATCAATGCAGGTCGGCTGGCCAATGGCGAAAAGGCTTTGACGCCGTGCACCCCGCTGGGCAGTTTAATGCTGCTCAAGGACGAACTGGGCGACCTTACGGGCATGAATGCGGTGGTTGTCGGTCGCTCCATCCTGGTGGGCAAACCAATGGCGCAGTTGTTGCTGGCTGAAAACTGCACCGTCACCATCGCGCATAGCCGCACGCGTGACTTGCCGGACGTTGTGCGCCGGGCCGATATTGTCGTTGCTGCGGTCGGGCGGGCGGAAATGGTGAAGGGCGACTGGCTGAAAGACGGCGCGGTTGTCATTGATGTCGGGATAAACCGGCTGGACCCCGAACCCGGTGCGCAAAAGGGCCGCCTTGTGGGCGACGTTGCGACTGCCGAAGCCATGGATCATGTCCGTGCGATCACTCCGGTTCCCGGCGGGGTTGGGCCAATGACCATAGCTGTGCTATTGCGCAATACGCTGGTCGCCGCATCTTCTCGTGCAGGCATCGCCAAGCCCGAAGGATTATAATGAAACAGCTTTTGGCCGCGCTTGCTATAGGATCGCTTCTGACAGGATGCGCGGGTAGCGGAGTGTCCAGCGACCGGGAGCGGTATCTTCGCGTGGCCGGAAAGCCGGTTGCCAACCCCAGCGATATAGTAAGGGCGGAAATCGCCTTTGCGCGGCTCGCACGGGAAAAGGGGCAGTGGACCGCTTTTCGTGAAACCGCCGCGCCAGATGCGCTCATGTTCACGCCGGAAATGGTCAGCGCGCAGGACTGGTTAAAGAACAAAGCCGACCCGGCGCAATCAACCGATTGGCAAGCGCACAAGGTTTACATGTCATGCGATGGCAGCATGGGCGTGGCAACCGGCGCGTGGCAAGGGGCAGCGGGCAAAACCGGCTATTACACCACCATCTGGGCCAAACAGGATGCGCAAATCCGCCGTGAACGTGGCAGGGAGATCGAATGGAAATGGATATTCGATCATGGCGTGCCATTGGATGAGCCTTTGACGGAGCCGGATTATGTAACCACACGGGTAGCCACCTGTTCCAAAACTGCATTACCGGCCGTTGCTGCTGCGCCTGGCGGCGACAATCAAAAGAGCGGCTATTCCGATGACGGCACCATGTTCTGGAGCGCGGAAAGCTCTGCGGACCAGTCGCGCTCGCTGTTGGTAAAAATGTGGAACGGCAGCGAATGGGAAGATATAATTTTCAATGACGTAGCGGCCCCCGCCGGATGATCGAGCTTTTCCTCTCCGCCTTCATCACGCTTTTCGTGGTCATTGACCCGCCGGGCTGTGCGCCGATTTATGCCAGCCTGACCCGCGACGCTTCTGCGGCGCAGCGCCGGAACATGGCCATTCGCGCGGTGGTTGTTGCTGCGCTGATATTGGCTGTTTTCTCGATCTTTGGCGAGCAGTTGCTGGGCGCGTTGGGCATCAGCCTCGACAGTTTCCGCATTGCTGGCGGTATCATGCTGTTCATGATCGCGCTGGAAATGGTCTTTGAAAAACGCACCCAGCGCCGCGAAGACCGTGCACAGGAAATTATCGACCATCCCGAGATAGAGGATGTTGCCATCTTTCCGATGGCGATGCCGATGATTGCAGGGCCGGGGTCCATCGCGGCGATTATGCTGTTAATGTCCAGAAGCGATGACATGGAAAGCCGACTTGTCATTGTCGGTGCGCTTGGATTGGTGCTGCTGCTGACGCTAACCGGATTATTGCTGGCGGGGCCATTGATGCGGGTTCTGGGCGGCAATGTCGAAGCGGTTGTCACGCGCTTGCTAGGCGTGCTGCTTGGTGCACTGGCCGTGCAGTTTGTAGTCGACGGGCTGAGGGGCAGTTTTTAGGGAGAAGTTCAGGTCTATCGGTATCTTACCGAGACAACAAGGCTACAGCTTCCGCGCTTCCTCAATCAGCATCACCGGAACGCCCTGTTTCACCGGATAAGCCACGCCAGCGGCCTTGCTGACCAGCTCCCCCGCCTCCGCATCATATTCCAGCGGACCCCGCGTCACCGGACAGACCAGTATGTCGAGCAGCCCGGTGTCAAATATTTCCGTTGTTCCATCGCTCATTGTAAGGTTGCGCGCCCGTCATCGCCATCCTGCCGGCCAAAGAAGTCCAGCAACTGGATGATAAGTTCCGCGCGATTGGACAGGCCGTCAATTTCCAGCAACGCCTGTTTCGACGCCGGATCAAAGGGCGCAATCTGGGCAATGCCATTGACAAAGGACATGTCATCAAGCCGCCCGATGCTGTCCCAATCGACCTGATAGCCCTGTAATTCCGCAAATTTGCGCGCTTCAATTTCCAAGGCCGCGCGCTCGGTACTGGCGAGCACTTCGTCGATTTCCAAGTCGTCTTCTATTTCCGCCCGCACCTGGCGAAAGGCTGTGGACGCATCTATTTCCTCGATCACACGAAAACGCGCTATGCCTTCCAGAACGATGTTGAAACGCCCGTCCTCCAAAGCCTCTATATCGACAATCTTGCCGACGCAGCCAATGTCGAACAATTCCGCCTCGTCGCCAGCCGTCTTGGGCTGGATCATCCCGATCCGCCGGTCGCGCGCCATCGCATCGTTAATCAGCGCGCGGTAGCGTTCTTCAAAAATATGCAGCGGCAGGTGCATGCCCGGAAAAAGCAATGCACCGGCCAGCGGAAAGATCGATATGCGTTTGGTTTCGGTCATATCTATCCGAACAATATCGCTGAAAGTTTGCGCCGGGTGGCCGACACCCATTCATCTTCCAGCCCGACAACTTCAAATAACGAGAGCAGCTTTGCGCGCGCCGCACCGTCGTTCCAGTCCTTGTCCGCCGCGATAATGGCAAGCAGATGCTCTGCCGCGCCGTCATGATCGCCCGATGCAATCAAGGCATTGGCGAGATCAAAACGCGCCTGAAAATCGCTTCCGTTGGCGTCAACGGCGGCGCGCAGGGATTCGACTTCACCGTCATCCGGCCTGTCTTTCGCCAATGACAAGGCAGCGCGGGCGCGTTCAATAGCTGGCTCGCTTGCAAGTTTTTCCGGAATACCGGCCAAAGCAGCTTCCGCTTCATCGACATGACCGGCCATGACCAGTGCGCGGACCAATCCGCCCATCGCGTCGGGATTCTCAGGCTCCATATCGATGATCTGGGCAAATATGCCCGCCGCCCGTTCCCCGTCAGCCTGGGCCAGCACATCCTCACCCATGGCGAGCAGGGGGGCGATGTCCTGCTTTGGCTCTGCATTATCGCCGCCTCCAACAGGAAGCTGCGCCAATAGCTGGTCAAGAATTTGTCCCAACTGGCTCTCGGTACGGGCATTGGTCAGGTCAGCGACAGGCTTGCCCTGAAAAATAGCATAAACGGTGGGAATGGATTGCACCTGGAATTGCGATGCGATGAAACCATTTTCATCGACATTGATTTTCGCCAGCACCACGCCTTTGTCGGCATAATTGGCGGCTACTTTTTCCAGCACCGGCGTCAACGCTTTGCACGGCCCGCACCATTCAGCCCAGAAGTCGAGAATCACCAGATTGTTCATACTGGGAGCGACTACGGCCTGCTGAAATTGCTCTACCGCCTTTTGCTCTTCCACAGTTAGTCCTGCTGTCGCCAATGTCTGCTCCTTTAATTTGAGTCCATCCCTTTTCGTGCCGACCGCTTTCATAAGGGCCGTTTTCAAAGGGAATCGTGGACTGTTTTCCGATATATCTGCACTTTATGTGGGGAGGGATGTGGCAAAGCCAAGGTAATTTTTACATTTCATTGCGATAGATTGAAAAATGGGGCTTGCCGGGTGATAGAACCCATGCTAACCGCGCGCCTCAAGTGCTGATGACGAAAGCAATCACCCAATGTCACAGCAGCGCCGAGCGGGCGTAGCTCAGGGGTAGAGCACAACCTTGCCAAGGTTGGGGTCGAGAGTTCGAATCTCTTCGCCCGCTCCAGATTTTCCAAAGAAATTCAACGATTTAATGCTCATTGGTCATTTGAAATTTTGACTATTTCTAGTCTTGGTGTCCACATGGTGTCCACTAGATGGTAGTATTATAGCGCGGTTTAGAACAAACTCATTGAAATATTAAATTGGGGAAGGCCTTCCCCTGAGCCGGAGCCGTTGCGCTGTCTCCGGCTACCCCATCTGCGGGGACACCCCGCAACGCCCCGTGTTAATGAATGGGGGCTGGTGCCGCGCACTGCTGATTAAAGTCGGACAGGGCTTGACGTTATTGTTGGCCCCGCGTGCACTCTGGACCGGTGACCATGATTTGAAGCGCAAGTCGGTCGACGACAGGCCGCGACCAACCGCTTGCGATTGCGATGATTGGTAATTTCACCTCTTTCCAGGGTGCGATTTCTTGTTTGTTGTAATCTCGCTGGCCGCTCGGACCACAATAGCACAGGCAGGTTATATGGACGGCGCGGATGCGCCGGCGTTGTTTTCCGTCACCAGAGAGACGGTGTGGGCGGCGCTTCCGGCTAGGCCCACCGCGCTCAGGCGCAACCCGGCAAGCCGGGTCTTTCACGTTGTTGCAGCCTTACAGGTGCGCCTGATCACGGCGGGCCTCTTGGTCGCCCTTGCCGCCCACCCCGCCTCTCCGGGGCCGGTTGCGGCAGTTTTGGGGTGATGGAGGCGGTTATGTTGCATAAAAATTCTAAAGTCAGTGATAGCGGCACGGGCAAGGCAGCGAAGGCAAAACGCGCTTCGCGCGCAGCGCGCAAGGCCCGCCGTGGCGGCAATTCTGCGCCTAGGCGATCGCTTTATGATGAAGTGACCGCGCAGATTATCGCGCAGCTGGAGGAAGGGGTTTTTCCTTGGGAAAAGCCTTGGAAGTGCGGTAATGCCGTAACCGGTTTGCCGCGCAACGCGATTTCGGGGCGGCAATATTCCGGCATCAATATCCTTATATTGTGGGGCGCTGTCATAGATGGTGGCTATCCCTCACAGGACTGGCTGACATTCCGCCAAGCCTTGGCAGCTGGCGGATGCGTTCGCAAGGGCGAGAAGGGCCGGATAATATTTTACGCTGACCGCTTTACGCCGGATGAGGACCGGCAAGAGCAGGGTGAGGGTGACAAGCCTCGCACCATTCCATTCCTCAAACGTTTTACTGTTTTCAACGCTGCGCAGTGCGATGGTTTGCCGGAGCGGTTGTTCGCCGAACCTGCGCCTTTGCCGGAACGCGAGTTGCACAAGCAAGCCGAGGACTTGATCGTTGCAACGGTTGCGGATTTTCGGACGGGCGGGACGAAAGCCTTTTACAATGTGGGCGAGGATTATGTGCAGGTTCCCCCGCAACCCGCATTCACCCATCAAATCGATTATTACCGTACCGCCATGCACGAACTCGGACACTGGACGGGACATAAGACCCGTCTTGGCCGCGATCAATCGGGTAATTTCGGAACGGCGCTTTATGCGCGGGAAGAATTATGCGCCGAACTCGCTTCGGCTTTTTTGTGCGCAGCGCTTGGTATCCTTCCCACCGTTTGCCATGCCGATTATCTCGGTTCTTGGCTGGCGGTCTTGCGGCAGGACAACCGCGCCATCTTCAAAGCTGCCAGTCAGGCCAGCAAGGCGGCGGATTATCTACTGGCGTTTACCGATCAAGTGCCATTCCGTTCGGAGTGCGCGGCATGAGCGAGGTGTAGCCAGATCATTCTATCCCGCAGCTTGACGCCGAGGTCACGCCGGTTAGTGCCCAGACTTTGGTGTCGGGTGTCGCGCCGATCACGCCAGCCCAGAGGCTCGCGATGCGCGGCAACGCGCCAATGGAACTCAAAAAACCGCAGCGATCCGCTGGCCGTGGTTTGTTCGACACCAACAGCTGCAATCAGATCGAGATGTTTTGAAAGGAGTTTTTCCGATGCTTTTACTCACCCAAGACCAACGCGAGTGCCTGATATCCAACGGCCAGAATCGCGGTGACCATGTTCCGGTTGTCAAATTTTTCTCACCCGTTGGTGCAGCGACTTGGCTGCTGCCCGAACTGGACGGCGATGGCGATACTTTGTTCGGTCTGGCCGATCTGGGTTTTGGCTGCCCCGAACTTGGTTCAGTCAGTCTGTCCGAGATTGCGGCAGTGACCTTGCCGCTTGGTCTGTCCATCGAGCGCGATCTTCATTTTGAAGCGTGTTTCCCGCTCACCGTATACGCCGATGCCGCCCGATTGGTCGGGCGCATCACTGAGGATGAGGCGCGGCTCGAAGCCGCTGCCCTCGCGCAGCGCGAAAATGCGCGGTGATGGTCATCCCCCCCTTCCGCCGTCTTGCCCGTTCCCCGTTGGTACGGCGCGGCAGACCCTCGCGCAGCAATCCCGCCGTGCGAGATAACCGGCTCCGCTTCCACCGCCACCCCCGTATGCAACGGGAGCGGGGCCAATCATCAACGGGAAAATGAAGGAGAATAGCAATGCAACTCAAAACTATAGAACTCGCCAAACTGTCCATATCACCGGTCAATATGAGAAATGCCAAAAAGCCGCCTGACATTAACGATATATTGCCATCGGTTCGGCTGCGAGGCGTTCTGGTCCCGTTGCTGGTGCGTCCCAATGGCAGCGCCGATACGTTCGAGATTGTCGCGGGACGGCGGCGCTTTCATGCGGCCAATACCGTTGCGGAGGAAGGGGGCAGCGATGCACCGCTTCCCTGCGCTATACTGGAAGAGGGCGACGATGCCGCCGCCTTGGAAGCCTCACTCATTGAAAATCTTGTCCGCGAAAACCCCGATGAGGTGACGCAGTGGGAACAGTTTACGCAGTTGGTCAAAAAGGGCCGAAAGGCGACCGAGATTGCCGATACGTTCGGGATGGACGAAAAAACTGTGGGGCGCATCCTTGCACTTGGCAATCTGCTACCGCCCATCCGCAAAGCCTATCGCAGCGAAGAAATCGACGCCGCGACCGTGCGCCACCTGACCTTGGCCAGCATGGCACAGCAAAAAGCATGGCTAGCCTTGTTCAGGGATGAAGAGGCTTATGCACCGCGTGGAAGTCAACTCAAGGCATGGTTGTTTGGCGGCGCATCAATTTCTGTGTCCGCCGCAATATTTGATATGGCGGATTTCAACGGTCAGATCGTCAGTGACCTGTTTGCCGAAGATGGCTATTTTGCCGATGCCGACCAGTTCTGGGAAGCGCAGTCTGCCGCTATTGAAGCCAAAAGGTGCGAATATCTCGATGATGGCTGGGCCGATGTGCAAATCATCCCACAAGACAGCTATTTCCAGACATGGGACCATGAGAAAACAGCCAAGCGCAAAGGCGGCCGCGTCTATATTGATGTGAACGGTAAGGGCGAGGTCAGTTTCCACGAAGGCTATCTGACCGCCAAGGAAGCGCGGGCGCGGGAGACAGGACAAAGTGACAGCAAGGCAGACAAGCCAGCGCGTCCTGAAATCACAGGACCGATGGCGGAATATGTCGACCTCCACCGCCATGCTGCCGTGCGCTGCGAACTTGCTGCCAGTCCCTATGTTGCGCTGCGCGTCATGGTGGCCCATGCGATTTGTGGTTCGCCGCTTTGGAATGTGAAGGTGCAGGACCAGCGCAGCCGCAAGGAGACCATAGCCGAGAGCGTTGAAACCCGCGTGGCGGAGGCCCGCTTTGATGAGCGCCGCCGTTCGGTATTGGCAGTGCTTGGCTTTGATGCGGACGAACCCACAGTCACGCTCGGCCATGAAACACGCAATGGCATCAGCGGTCTATTGGTTCGCTTGCTCGATGTGCCCGATAACGTGGTGATGGAGATATTGGGCGTTGTTATGGCGGAAACATTGGCAGCGGGAAGTGATTTGATCGAAACATTGGGTGTCCATCTCGATGTGGAAATGGCAGATTACTGGACAGCGGATGATGCGTTTCTTGATCTAGTGCGTGACCGTGAAATATTGACCGCGTTACTTTCCGATGTTGGTGGAGCCAGCGTTGCCGCTGCCCATGCCAGCGAAAAGGCCAAGACAGTGAAGGGCATTATCAGTGACCATCTGACCGGCGAAAATGGCCGCGATAAGCAGGAGGCATGGGTTCCGCGCTGGATGGCGTTCCCGCCATCGGCTTATACGGAGCGGGGCGATGTTGGAACGGTTGCTGCCGCTGAAAGAGCCAAGTGGCTGATGGAAGGGGATAAACCATCCGATACCGACCCGCAGGGCGCGGTCGCAACCACGCCAACAAAAGACAAGGACGAAAGCAGCAAAGCCCACAATAGCGAAGCCGCCGAGGATGGACGGATTGCGGCTTGAGTAGATAAGCGGACGGCGCATAGCGCCGTCCGTCAACTTTTAACGATTCCACATTATATTGCGATTAGTGTTTGAAATGGGTGGAAAACAGGCTGTGATTTAAAAGAACCTCCCGGTTACCGCGCGTTGGAAGCCGTTATCCTCTCGAGCGGGGGAAAGGTTTCTTCCCTACAGGCCGTAGATCGAGCGCTACAGCGTTCTTTGCTTGTCTCTCACCTTCGAGTCTAAACAGATAATGGACGCTGTTTTGGCGAGGGAAGCGCTAAAGCTCGGCAGATCCTGCCAGTCTGTAGCTCGTGCTTCGGCCTCCGCCTGCATTCTGGAGCAGAACGCCAGTTTCGAGAAGCTCGCGAATGTCGCGCAAGGCGGTGTCGTTTGAGCACTTCGCAAGCCTGGCATATTTTGACGTATTCAGATAACCTTCCCAGCTATCTTCCACCATTCGATTAATAACAAGCCTTTGCCGCTCATTCACGAGATAGCGGTTGGCCTTATCCCAGAGCCTGGCTTTGTACAGTACCGCCTCGAGCGTTTCTTCAGCTCTGTCGAAGGCGCGGCCCAAACAACCAAGGAACCAGCTCAACCAAGGCGTAATGTCGAGTCCATCCCTTTGCTGCGCTTCGAGCCGGTCGTAATAGTCCTTTCGCTCCGTCTCAATCTGGGCCGACATACTGTAGAAACGATCCTTGCTGCCATCTGCGCGCGCGAGTGACATATCCGCGATTGCGCGCGCGATCCGACCGTTCCCATCTTCAAATGGATGGATGGTGACAAACCAGAAATGAGCAATCCCGGCTCGCAGAACTGGATCAATCGGAGAAGGGGCGTTGAACCACTTCAGAAATTCGCCCATTTCAGCCTGGAGCCTTTCGGCACTGGGCGCTTCAAAATGAACCTTCTCTCGTCCGTATGGGCCAGAGACCACCTGCATTGCACCGGCTTCCTTCGGTCTCCAGTCTCCTACGGTTATTTTTTGCATTCCGCTCCGGCCTGTAGGGAATAAAGCGGCGTGCCAGCCAAAGAGCCGTTCATCGGTCAATGGATCTGCGAACTTCTGGGTAGCATCAAGCATCATTTCGACGATGCCTTCAACATCGCGGCTTGATGCAACGAGCCCGCCCACATCCAGCCCTAAGCGACGGGCGATAGATGATCGAACTTCGTCAGGGTTTAGGGTTTCGCCTTCAATCGCGGACGATTTGACCACATCGTCGGTTAAAGTCTTGAGACTCGCTTCCTGTCTGAGATCGAAGCCCAGGCCTTGCATTCGGCCTACCAATTGCCCTTCGCGATAGCGTAAAGCAGCCAGTCCAGGCGACAACTCGTCACTCTCCCAGGCTAATTTCGGCCAATTCGCATTTTCGTGAATAAAGGGCATATTCGCCGCACCTCCTGCAGTGATTATATCTGTCAATCACCGCATGTGCAACATTCATCGCAAAAGATGCGGTGAATGTTGGGCGTATTCACCGCAAGCCATGTCAAAGGGTGAACGGTGCGCCATCAATCCGCGGTCTCAACAATCTTATTATCACATAAGAAATCAGGATAAACTTCTGAAATGCGCGAATCTAATTGATTTACACTCAGGGGATTATCCAAGTTTGGGACAACAAGAGGAGAATGTCCAACTGGATCGACATCTGTGTACAGGGGGATGCTCTTTTCACTGCTGACAGAATGGATCCGCAAGTGGTGGAACCGACATCATAGATGGCCATCACCGGTACTTATCCGCATGTGTATAGTCTTTCTCGGCTACCCGCTAAAGGCCAGAACCTCACCTTGATAAGTAAGGAATATTCCTTACATTAAGTGATCGAAAGGAAATCATCATGGGCATCGCTCTGGAAAAAATCAGCACCATTACCGCCAAGGATCAGACCACGATTCCAAAAGCGGTACGTCAGGCCTTGGGCGTCGATTTTGGCGGCCGTATGCCTTTCATGTCGGCGATGACGGCGTGACGCTGTCACGCGCTGATAACGGAGATGATCCCGCCATCGATGCGTTTCTGGGTTTTCTGGCAACCGACATCAAACAGCATCCAGAAAAGATCAAGGCGCTCGCGCCCGATCTGGCGAAGCGCATTACCGTGCTGACCGATGGTATTTCGGTTAATCTCGATGACGAGATTGACGGCGATGTTGCGCTTTAATCCGGTAGCGCCGGAAACATGATAACCGTTAATGGCTGGACGCTTTATGAGCATCCGCTTTTTCGGAAACAGCTGGAAAAGCTAACCAAAGCAGTCGAGAAAGCGAAAAAGAAAAATCCGGAGGATTATCAACAATCTGCCAACGCCAAATTGCTCGCTGCCATTCGCAAACTGACATTTGAAAATATACCGGTCGATCCGGCGCGGTCCGAATACCGGCAGGGAGGAACGCTGGGAAAAACCCGCAAACACTGGTTTCGTGCCAAATTTTCCAGTGGTCGTTTCCGGCTGTTCTTTCGCTACAGCAGCAGCGCAAAAATCATAGTGTATGCCTGGGTTAATGACCAGAATACGCTTCGAACCTATGGTTCTAAAAGCGATGCTTATGCAGTGTTCAAATCGATGCTCGATAAAGACAATCCGCCTCATGATTGGGATGCGCTGATCGCGGGCAGCGTGAACCTGCCGAAACAATGACTTTCAACGAATGCCCCGCCCGAACGGATCGGGCAGGGCAATTGGACTGACTACCCGCTGCCCTTAAAGGCCAATGACCCGCGTTTATATTGCCAGCCTCCTTCATCGGCGAACAGACAAGATGTTGTGCTTTGGCTGGAGGTCGAGACGATCCGTGAATTTGCCGGTCCTGTTTCTTGCTACGGTTGCAGCCACCGATTTCTGCACGGTCAAAAACGGGCATGGAAGAAGATTTACATTGCGCGGATCAGGGAATCATTGGAATTTGGCCTGGGGTCACATTCACATATTGCCG
Source organism: Parasphingorhabdus sp. (assembly GCF_036568145.1). Classification (GTDB taxonomy): domain Bacteria; phylum Pseudomonadota; class Alphaproteobacteria; order Sphingomonadales; family Sphingomonadaceae; genus Parasphingorhabdus. The sequence goes on from NZ_DATCTC010000030.1 coordinate 116,977, forward strand.
GATTTGCACTTTCTACTATTAGTTCAGACAGCGATATTTGCCAGCTTCCCCTAAATCCTGATTTAACCAATCCGCGCCCAGCACGGTCTCTTCGAATGGCTTGGTAGGCCGGAAACGGCTGCGCCTTATGGCCTTTGCTGCAACGCTGGACCCACCAATTTCTTCCCCTGCCTGTTCCAGGCATTCCTCGCGAAACCAAGAAATCCGCGTGACCAGCGTCCTTCGCTGCGCTTTGGTCTCAAGAGATGCAGCAGTCCCTATCCCGGCCTTTGAACCAGCCATCGAGACCGCGATGGGCGCGGGATCGATAGTAACTCAAGGAGAAATACAATGGCAAATATCGGATCATTCACAAAGTCAGGTGAAAGCTACAAAGGCGAAATCGTCACGATGAGCGTTCAGACCAAGAACGTCCGCATCGTTCCCGAAGAAGCAAGCGAAAATGAAAATGCCCCCACCCACCGGGTTTTTGTCGGCCGCGCAGAAATCGGAGCCGCCTGGACCAAGACCTCGAACGAAGGCCGCGATTATCTCTCGGTCAAGCTCGATGATCCGAGCTTCACCGCTCCCATTTTCGCAAATCTGTTCGATGACGAAGATGGCAAGACCTACAGTCTCATATGGTCACGCGCCCGCAAGGCCAGCGGCGAATAACTTCGCAAATTTCAGCCCCGCCCGATCTGTTCGGGCGGGGCTTATACCTGTTCAGTCCTGTTCCGGCTTTTGGGGTGTAGCAATAAGGTCCGTTGCATCGACGCCGAGTGCATCGGCAAGTTCCGCTAAACGCACGAGCGTCATGTTTTGTTTGCCTCGCTCGATCAGGCTGACATAGGCACGGTCAGCACCAATTTTGACAGCGATCGCTTCCTGACTAAGGCCAAGCCGCTCACGATAATATCTTGTGTTACTTGCCAGTTTGAGACGAATGTCCATTCATAACTTAAAAGACTTTCACGTAATAACGTGCTACGTAGTATAATACGCGGAGCAAATAAGTTTTGATGGCAATAATGATTCAATGGTGGATATATCCTGTAAAACTATGTGATACACTTGTCCCTAATGACAGAGTGATTATTACCAAAAGGGGGATAGGCTGATCACTAAAATTGATAATAGGATACACGCAAAATTCTGTACACATATTCAGGATGCCAGAAGCACTAATGACAATTATTCCGTTTGAACAAGAGCCTCCAAAGTCTGACGCGGTCACGGACTATGATGAGCGGCATCTTACAACCTATATCCGCTTGCTAGATGCTGATGCACAAGGCGCGGATTGGCGCGAAGCCGTGTCAATTATTTTTGGCCTCGATCCAGTAAAAGAGCCCGTCCGTGCGCGTCAAGTTCACGAGAGCCATTTGAAGCGAGCACGCTGGATGACTGAAGCAGGCTATAAACACTTACTGGCGAAATAAACCCTTAAATCTGTCCAGACAGACTGGATGGTTTTTGGGCAAAGTCTTTTATTGGTTATACCACTAATCGCCTAATCTCATGCAAAATTGGGGTCTTCTAGGGCTTGCGAATCATCGGCTTTTCTTCCCAGCCGTTTGGGAGGCAAAGGAACAGGCGAGCAAATGTCCAAAGCTTTAGATTGGCGCTCGCCTGATTTTGCGAAAGATTATGCGAGGCATGATTATGCCGATTTTGCACAGGAATTCTTGAGGCGTAATAAAAATTATCGCCGGGAATATAACGAAACTCTAGCACGCATTAGCGAACATGATGTGGACGCACAGGAAGAAATGGAGGTGCTCGCCCGGCGTTGGGGTATGATCTTTCCCTTGTGATCCAGACAAGGACGCTGCGTCCGCTCCTGCTCTCTGGCAGCCAGAACTGTTAGATTCTTACGTCCTCCTAGTTCCTGCACCGGCGCAATATTCTGGAAGTTATCAATTAACCGATTTACCTGCGCCGCAAGCGCAATATTTTAACGGATGCGAACGCTATATCGTGATTGATGGCAAACGCGGTCATCATCGGATCTGGCTGCACAATTGCACCCCCACTGATTACCTGACATCTATCATTCCTCTGGATAGTACCGCCCCGCAGCGATCAGCAGCGAGCGAGAGGTTTTGCCGTTTTCTTATGCACCAACGCAGACGCAAACTGGCGACCGGAATTGCTCCCACAGCTTATCAGCGCAGCCGTCTGATTGTGCTTCTGCGATTGCTCGATGCCGAGCAGGAGGGGTTGAGCCGCCGCAAACTGGCTTTTTCAATTTTGTATCCGCATTACATCACAATGCGTTCGGCGGAATGGAAGGCCTCGAATGAGCGCCGCCGTTTTTACCGTATGCTCGAAGATGCACATTTTCTTTGTGAAGCGGGATATCGGTCTATGCTCAAGGGTTCGATGAACGACAAATATATTCCGTAGTGATTTCAGCGCGAGTGACATTTCCTCCGTCCTGCATTTAGCCACTCCATCAGCCCATCCGGCTTTCGCCACAACGGCCTCCACGCTCACAGCACCCGCAAATCTTGCCGGTGCGCCGCTGGAGACCTTTTATGACCCATTCCAAAGCCCATGTAACGCCGTCCTATCTCAGAACGCCCGATGCCGCAGTGCATCTTGGACTGTCTGCCCGCACATTGGAAAAGCACCGTTGTTATGGAACCGGGCCTGTTTATCGTAAATTGGGCGGGCGCATTGTCTATGCCATTTGCGACCTTGAAGCCTGGGCGCAGCTTGGTACACGCCGATCCACTTCCGATCCCGGCCAAGGTACCGTTCATCCCGCCAAGCGTCTGTCTTCCGATGTTGTGCGGCGTTGAGCCACCGTCATGACTGCTCTTGATAATTCACAGCTTGATCTGTTCCACTCCATTCCCGGCGACTTTGCTGTTCGCGATGCACAGGATTTGATGACCTGGCCCTTTTTCAGTCTCGCCAAATCCAAACGTGTCCGCCCGATTGATTTCAAAATGGGCAATGTCACCATCAATGTTGAGGCGACACCGGAACATGGCATGGCAACCATCTGGGATGCCGACATCCTGATCTGGGCCGCGAGCCAGATTGTCGAAGCCTGCGATAATGGTCGGCCCACTTCTCGTTTGATGGCGACAACGCCGCATGAGATATTGCGCTTTACAGGGCGCGGCACGGCCAAACATCACTATGACCGGCTCAAGGCCGCGCTCGACCGGCTGCAATCGACCACCGTCGCAACCTCAATCCGGCAACCAAATGAACGCCGCCGTCACCGCTTCTCCTGGATCAACGAGTGGAAAGAACGCCTTGATGTGAATGGCAGGCCATCTGGCATTGAACTGGTCCTGCCCGACTGGTTTTATAGCGCTGTCATTGATCAGGCGCTCGTACTCACCATCGACCGGAATTATTTTCGATTAACTGGCGGCCTGGAGCGCTGGCTTTACCGGATGGTGCGCAAACATGGCGGCTATCAGAAGGGCGGATGGAGTTTTGACGTTGCGCATCTCCATCTCAAATCCGGCGCGCTCAGTCCGCGCAAGAAATTTGCTTATCAACTGCGCCAAATCGTCGAACGTCAGGCACTTCCTGGCTACCGGCTAAAAATCGGTATTGAAGCAGGCCGTGAGCGACTGAACTTTGCACGGATTCCCGAAGATCCGCTCGACAAGGCTGCACGGATCATGGGTTTTGCACCTGTGGATAAGTCATGAGTGCGCTCGTCCTATCATTGACCGCGAGGCTCGTCCTATCGTTGACCGAAGACTCGTCCTATCGGGAACCGAATCAGGGTGTAAGCTATTGCGATAGCTGCGAAATTCAGACCCTTAACTATGCTAACATAGAATCCTTCAGATTCTTGCTAACGCAAAGCGGCATTGTGGATAAATCGCGCGGTTCCCGCTGGCGTCCATCCAGACGCAGGCAAACGCACCCTCAGAGGCTCAGCCAATGACTATAAAGGCATCCAATGCGCTATTGTCGGCACAGTCTGCGCTGCCAGATGATTCCAGAAACCTCACCGATGTCGAGTGCATCTGGATCAAAGGCATTCAGGAAAACTGGATACGTTTTGGTAATGCTGTCAGCGACCGGATATTGGATCGCAGACGGCGCGTGATATCCTTTGCGCCGGACAGTATTTTTGCTTTCGTTCGTTGGCGGTCCAATGACTATGGGACGATACACAGCTCGATTTCGATTCTACGCGCCGTGCATAGCAGCGAATCCTATTCGACGCTGCCGCATGTCCGTCCCGGCGGAGAAATATTGTTACATCAATCGGGCTGGCCGAAAGTCAGCCAAGTGCTACAATTGATAGACGCAGTAGAAGAACTGGACCTTGATGCTGCCGATGCCGCACCCGATTACTGGCGTCATGTTCATAGCCGTATTAGCGCAGGACAAGTGCCGCGCTGTTATTCGCTGACCCGCCACAAAGCGTATCTTGGCCGCAAGGCATTATTGCCATGAAACGGCGCACAATCTTTCTCGCAGCAGCCCTGGCTATTGGCGCAATTGCCATAACAGCAACGGTCGCAATGCCGCGCCGCCTTATCTGGAACGCGAGTGCGAGCGTGCCAGTGGGGCTTTATGCCGTGCAGGAAGTGAACCAGTTTCGCGTCGGTGATTTGCTGGCCGCTACGCCGCCGCCAGAGATTGAAGAGTTTCTGGCAGATGGCGGATATATGCCGGCAAATGTGCCTTTGATCAAGCATGTTGCCGCCCTTCCGGGCCAAACTATCTGCCGGATTGGAAGCACGATTACCGTTGATATGCGTGTCGTTGGTAAAGCACGAAAGCGAGACAGCAGGGGCCGCCTCTTGCCCTATTGGCAAGACTGCCTGACGCTGGTTCCGCAGCAAATATTCCTCATGAATACTAATATACCGGACAGTCTCGATGGCCGTTATTTCGGGCCGTTTGAGCACAGCGACATTATCGGCCGCGCTGTCGCCATCTGGACCGATGACGGGGGCGATGGCCGATACATCTGGCATGGTTTTGATTCCTTCACACCACCAATCCAAACCCCCAAAGTAGAATGAACATGACACAAATTGGTATCTTTCATGCAAATGCCGACGGCTTTTGCGGACGCCTCTTCTGCCTCGGTATTGATGCCGAAATCTGCATCACCCTTGCCGAGCATAGTGACAGCGAAAATGCGCCTGATTATCGTATCTATATGGGGCCAGATGACCAAGGACCGGAGATTGGTGCTGGCTGGATACGCACCGGCGAAAAGGCAGGAGCCTATGTCGCAGTGCAGATTGATGATCCGACATTCACGCAGCCGCTGCGCGCAAATCTGTTCCAGTCAAATGGTGAGGAAGGCTCGCACATATTGCTTTGGAACCGTGCCTTCAAAAGCACCGAGGCGAACTGAGTCATGTCTGGCCCGTTCCAGTCTCAATCGGTTCGCGACTTGCTCTTAGGAATTTATTTGGCTGCTTTGCCATTACATAATGGCAGTGCATTTGCTCAAGATACGTCGTCACCAGCGTCAACAAACAACATATCTATTGCCGATCATGTGACCGAGGCCTCGCTACGCTTTGGCATACCCGAACATTGGATATATGCCGTGATGCACACCGAGAGCAGGGGGCGTATATCAGCGGTATCTTCTGCTGGCGCGATGGGATTGATGCAGATCATGCCTGCCACTTGGGCAAACCTGCGGGCGCGGTATCGACTCGGCAATAACGCCTATGATCCGCGTGATAATATCCATGCAGGAGCAGCCTATTTGCGCGAAATGTACGACCAATTTGGTGCGCCGGGCTTTCTGGCTGCGTACAATGCAGGGCCCGGACGCTATCTTGAACATGTCCGAAAGGGCCGCGTTCTGCCTGCAGAAACACGGGCGTATGTCGCCAAAATCATGCCGATGATTGCGAATGGTTCGAGCAGGCAGCTTGCAGTTAATGTGCAGCAGACGGCACCACCGGTTGCAAAACCTTTTCCAGTTCACTGGACGCAAAGCGATCTATTCCCGCCTCAAAAAGGGCAGCCGGACAGTGCATTGTCGCCATCAACGTTCTCATCTCCTACCGCCAAAAATACAGAATCTGCCGTGCAAGCGAAGATCGTCAGCCATAGTCTATTTGTCGATATTTCGGCACGCACTTCCCGCTAATGCTCGAAATCGTATCTTTGCGCAGTTTGGCGGGAGATTTCGCTGTGTTGGGTATGACAGCGGATTTGACTGATTGGGAAGAAAAGGGATGGCAGGATAAAGGGGAACGATGTGCGGAGCCATCACCCCCCGGTCGTTTCCTTGTTTCACAAGGAGTTAGAGAGGACACGCGCGAGGTGCGCAAAAATAGCGCGAGGTGCGTAACTGTCCCAAAGCCATTGCAAAGGCCAGTTTATTGCACCTCGCGCCGTCAAGTTGCGTGAAAAACGACGATGATCTTCGCATCCGGCCAGGACGCATCCGCTCGCGCGGCAGCGAGCGCACCAAACCTGCCATATTCCAGGCAATTGCCGCCGCGAAGCGTGCGGGCGGATTGATCTCAAAGCGTGGGCGCATCTATTCGCCCCGTGCATCGACATTTGGTCGGGGACGAGCAGCCAGTGTGATTGCCGGACACAGGCTAGGGCGCGGTGCACGCGGTGTCATGATCAAGGCGCGGGTGGTCCGGCATTCAGCGCGTTCGTCCCTTGGCGCGCATCTGAAATATCTCCAGCGCGATGGTGTGACCCGTGACGGTGAAAACGGAAAATTATTCGGTGATGAGGGACGCGCCGTTGACGCAGAAATTTTTGCCGGGCGCTGCGAGGATGACCGGCATCATTTTCGTTTCATTGTCTCGCCCGATGATGCGCTGGAAATGACAGACCTGAAATCCTTCACCGGCGACTTGATGAACCAGATGGAAAAGGATCTGGGAACGCGGCTTGATTGGGCAGCTGTGGATCACTGGAACACCGGGCACCCCCATATCCATGTGATTGTGCGCGGTGTTGGAGATGACGGAGAAAATCTGGTTATTTCGCGCGACTATATACGTTCCGGTATGCGCGCGCGTGCATCGGAGCTCATTACCCGCGAACTTGGCCCACGAACTGAAATCGATATTCGTCGTTCACTGGAAAAGCAGGTTGAGGCGGAGCGCTGGACCGATATTGATCGCGCCCTGGTCCGCTCGGCAGGGCGAGATGGATTGATCGACACAGCTCCCGAAGCTGGCATCCAGCCCGGTATAAGCCATGTCCTCAAAACCGGACGACTGCACAAGCTTCAACATCTGGGTCTCGCGAACGAGCTTGCACCCGGCCAATGGACAGTTTCGGGGGATGCCGAGCAGGTTTTGCGTGATATTGGTGCGCGCGGCGATATTATTAAACGCATGCATGCGGCAATGAGCGAGCGCGGTGTTGATCGCGGAGTATCAAGTTACGCATTGGACGCGCCGCCGGGGCAGGCTATCATCGGAAAGCTCGTAGATCGCGGTTTACACGATGAACTATCCGGCAGGGCCTATGCCATTGTCGATGGGATCGACGGACGGACACATCATATCCAGTTTACTGACATTGAAGCCACTGGCGATGCCAAGTCCGGCGCAATTGTGGAACTGCGGCAGTATAAAGATCGGAAAGGCCGGGCGCGAACCGCTTTGGCTGTGCGTTCCGACATGGATTTGCAAAGCCAGATTACTGCGCCCGGCGCGACTTGGCTGGACCGCCGGAATCTTGACACCCGCCCCGGTGATCTGGGCGGCGGGTTTGGAAGCCAGGTTCGCAGCGCAATGGAGGACCGCGCCGAGCACCTGACCCGTGAAGGTCTGGCACGGCGGCAAGGCCAGCGTATTATATTTGCACGCAATCTGCTTGATACGCTCAAAGGCCGGGAATTGGATAGTGCGGCCCAGCAGCTTTCGAAGGAAATCGGATTGCCTTACACGCCGTCCAAGCCGGGTGAATATGTTGCAGGCACAGTGCGCCAGCGTCTTACGCTGGCATCGGGCCGCTTTGCCATGATCGACAATGGCCTGGGTTTTTCTCTTGTTCCCTGGACACCGTCACTCGATAAACAATTAGGCAAGCATATCTCCGGCGTCATGCGCGGTGATGGCGGCGTTGACTGGTCATTGGGGCGAGGGCGTGATTTGGGAATATAGCGGATAGGCACCTTGTGAACCGTCTCCGATTATTAAGCATAACACCGAGATTTCAGAACGGTCAGGTATGTAGGATTATAACAATTGTTTAGGCTCTTTGCCGACTGCATCAACCCCCGAAAAACTGATGTTCCGCGAAAATCTTGATTCCAGAGCGATGAGAATGAAACCATCCGAAATCTCGGCGAGTTTCCCAACCGCCTAAGCTGTGTTCACTTCAACGGTAATGTGAGAAAGTCCAGCGGATTTGACCAGTCTCTCACGATAAACTGCGGGGTTTTTCTCACTTTTCGTACTGATTGCTACAATGGCGGCATGATGGCCCGGACCCAGTTGCCAAACATGCAGGTCGGTGATCTTGTCTCCGGCTTCCTTGACGACCGAGCGGATTTTTGCTGCGACTGGATCGCCCGCTTGCCTGTAATCCAGCATCGTCGCGCCGGTATCGCGCATCAGGCCCCATGACCAGCGTGCGATGACAAGCGCACCGACAATACCCATGAGCGGGTCGAGCCATATCCATCCGTAGATGCTACCCGCTATCAGGGCGATAATAGCCAGAACCGATGTCAGAGCATCGGCCAGCACATGAAGATAAGCGGCGCGCAGATTTTGATCCCGACCATGATGTTCATGATGATGGTCGTGGTCATGGCTGTGTCCGTGATGATGATCATGATCTTCGCGGAGCAACCAAGCACTGACCAGATTCACAATTAGACCAATGACGGCCACGAAAATTGCCTGCGGGAAACTGATCGGGATAGGGTTTGCAAGTCTAACGATACTTTCCCATCCTATCAGTAGCGCAACCAGCGCCAGAACAATTGCACTGGCGAACGCTGCAAGGTCTCCCACCTTACCGGTACCAAATGTAAAGCGCGGGTTTTTGGCATTGCGGCGTGCATAAAGATAGGCAATCGCAGCTATCAGCATCGCAGCGGCGTGAGTAGACATATGCCAGCCATCGGCGACGAGCGCCATCGAACCGTAAATGGTTCCGGCTGCAATTTCGACAACCATCATCACGCTGGTCAGGGCAATAACGAACCAGGTCCGGCGCTCGTTACGTTCGTGATTATGCCCTAAAAATATGTGGTCATGCCTGTCGCCTGCTGGCGATATGCTGTCCGGATTGTTCATTTCAAATATGTCCTGATAACCCGGATCAGATCAGCCGCACCTTGCCCGCGCTCTGTATCGGTATCCGTTTCCGGATTCGAGACATGTTCGCGCACATGATCCTCAATCAGTTCCACCGTGAGACCATTTACGGCTCCTCTAATCGAGGCAACCAAATTGAGTATCTCACCGCAAGGCGCTTTGTTTTCCAAAGCGCGCTCTACGGCTTCGAGTTGACCTTTAAGGCGGCTGACGCGAGCGAGTAGCTTCTTATCATCTGAAGTATGTGACATAATATAGGGGGCTACCCTATATTATAGATTTTGTAAAGACGTGATAGCCGCAGTGGCGGCCAAATTTGGAAATTGTCCTTTACCGACGCCAGAAGCAGAATGATGCCAACTGAGCTGAGGGATATTTCGAAACGAACAATCTGTAACAAGTCCAAGGTCATTTCGAAATTCCAATCCAGCGGGGTACGTCGCTGCAGAAATGTTCATAGGCGATGCCAAAGCTTTTGCTAAGATGCGTTTCTTCAATCCGGACCTGCGCATGGCAGGCTAACGCAAATGTAAGCAAAGCAACCCAGGCCCACCAAATGTTTGCGCTCACGGCAATGCTGAGGCCGATAATTATCATTCCCACAAAAATCGGGTTGCGGCTGAACCGGAAAAGTCCGTGCCGAACGAAAAGCGGCGCGTCTCCTTCGCGAACGCCAACCCGCCATGCCCGGCCCATCTGGATTTGGGAGACAATCACCATAACGGCACCAGCGACCGCCAGTAGCGCACCAACCCATGCAAATTTGGTCACAGGCTGCATTGCGGCTAGCGCACTTGCGATTGCCAGGACGATAATACTGATAGCAAATGCAAGTCCAGATAAACGCTGTTTGCCTTTTGCCGAACCGAATGCCCTTGCGCTGTTACCGGTTGACCGGGCCACAGAGCGGCCGCGCCAGAGCGAAGCAAGGAAGATAACAATCAGCGCAATGAATGGAACAGCCTGTATCATCAAGCTTCTCCAAAAGCGATTTTACGTTTTTTCTCGGATTTCAGTTCCCCGCGAGCCTGCCAAATAATTTGCACGCCGCCGGTGATGGCCAGACCCGCCATTATTCCTGCTACCCCGAGGTCGGGCCACGCGCTACCAGTCCCAGCCACACCAAGCGCGGCTGCAAGGACAGCGACATTGCTGATGGCGTCATTGCGTGAACAAATCCAGACTGACCGCATATTCGCGTCGCCCGTCCGGTAGCGAAAGAGCATCAGGGCGACGCCAACATTAACAATCAGTGCCAAGGTACCGATGAGCCCCATCGTTTCGGCAACCGGAGATGTACCATCAAAGAAAGCCCATAGGGCAGACCCCATCACCCATAACCCAAACAACAATATTGTTGCCCCCTTGAACAATGCCGCGCGTGAACGCCACGCAAGCGCCATTCCGGCTACGCCAAGGCTGATCGCATAATTGGCAGCATCACCAAAAAAGTCGAGCGCATCGGCTTGAAGCGCGCGTGAATCTGCCTGTACACCAGCGCCCATTTCGATAAAAAACATTGCAGCATTGAGGATAAGTGCAATCCACAGGATACGTCGCCAGCGCTTGTCATTCAGCGCATCTCCAGTTCCACAAGCATCGGCGCAGCAATTATCAGACATGATTTTTCCTGGACAAAGTTCGATTCGCCGATAGTTATGCACCCTATTGTAACTATAGGGTCAAGCGATGAAAATTGGAGCACTGGCAAAAGCGACTGGTGCGAAGGCTGAAACCGTCCGCTATTATGAGAAAATTGGCCTCTTGCCGCCTCCAGCACGAACTACTGCAAATTACCGCGACTACGGAAGTGACCATCTGGCCAGGCTTTTATTCATTTGCCGTGCCCGTGATCGCAACTTTACACTAGGAATGGGACGCGTCGTCCATTACCTGGAGCTCCTGATCTCGAAGGCGGCTTGCGGCCGGGCCCAATTATCTCTGGAATCTATTTCTGTGTTATCGAGGTGATCTCGCTGCCGGTATTGGTCATCCGAAAGGCGAATTCGACCTCATCGCCGACGGCGACCTGCCGACGATGCGCCTCATCCGCCTGGAAAGTCATCGTCATCGCCGGCCAGTCGACCGCCGGAACGGGGTCGTGATCGATCGTGATGGTGCCGACCTCGTCGTCGACGGCGGTGACGGTCCCTTCCGAATTGGCCATGCGCATCTCTGCGCCTGAACTCATCATCGACTTGTCGTCCGCCATCGGCATGCTCTCGGTCATCGGCCTGTTCTCCATATCGGTCGCTTCTTCGCCGCTGCCGCAAGCGGCCAAGGACAGCGACACGGCCAAAAATGTCAGCCAGGTTAGATTACGCATTTTTCTTCTCCTTCAAATGGGTTGGACTTGGCAGCCCCGGGGCGGCGCAGCAAGAGATAGGCTGCGGGTAATACGAACATGGACAATAGCGGCGCAGTGATCATGCCGCCAATCATCGGCGCGGCAATGCGGCTCATCACTTCGGAGCCCGCACCAGTACCTATCAAAATCGGGAACAGACCGGCGAGGATCACCGCCACGGTCATCGCCTTGGGGCGCACGCGCAGCAACGCGCCTTCGCGGATCGCGGCGCTAACATCTTCCGCTGTGTGCTCGCCCTCGCGCCGGTCGAGCGCGGCCTTGAGATAGATCATCATCACCACGCCAAATTCAGCCGACACCCCGGCCAGCGCGATGAACCCGACGGCGGTTGCCACAGACTGATTATAGCCCATCAGATACAGCAGCCAGAACCCGCCCGTCAGTGCAAAGGGCAGCGTTCCCATGATCAGCAGCGCTTCATCCAACCGGCGAAAAATCACGTAGAGCAGCAGAAAGATGATCGCGAGCGTGGCTGGGACCACGATCTGCAGCCGTTCATAGGCCCGAGTCAGATATTGGAATTGCCCGGCATAGGATAGACTGACGCCCGGCGGCAGTTCTATCTCGCTGGCAACGACTTGCTGTATGTCCCCCACTACCGAGGCAAGATCGCGCCCACGCACATCGACATAGACATAGCTTGTTGGTCGCCCTTGCTCGCTTTTAAGCATGGGTGGCCCATCGTTTACCGCGATCTTCGCAACAGTTCCAAGTGTGATCTGCTGCCCCATCGGCGTCAAGAGCGGCAGGCTACGCAATTCGTCCACACTGTCACGGATTTCGCGCGGATAGCGCACATTAATGGGGTAGCGCGCCAATCCTTCTACTGTGCGGGCGACATTCGCCCCGCCGATTGCGCCAGAAACGATCTGCTGCACATCGGCAATGTTAAGGCCATAGCGCGCCGCCGCCATTCGGTCGATATCGACATCGATATAGCGCCCGCCCGTCAACCTTTCTGCGAGCGCCGAGCTGACGCCCGGCACCTGTTTGGCCAGACTTTCCACTTGCAGCGCAATCCGCTCCAGTTCCTCCAGGTTTTCGCCGGACACCTTAACCCCGATTGGGCTCTTGATCCCGGTTGCCAGCATGTCGATCCGGTTACGGATCGGCGGCACCCACACATTGGCGAGGCCAGGCACCTGCACCACGCGGTCGAGCTCCTCGACCAGCTTGTCGGGGGTCATTCCTGCGCGCCATTCGTCCTGCGGTTTGAACTGAATTGTCGTTTCGAACATCGTCAGCGGTGCCGGATCCGTCGCGGTATCCGCACGGCCCGCTTTGCCGAACACGGTTTCGACCTCGGGCACGGATTTGATCAGTCGGTCGGTTCGTTGAAGCAGCTGCGATGCCTGCCCGGGCGACAGGCCGGGCAAGGCGCTCGGCATGTAGAGCAGGTCGCCCTCGTCGAGCGGCGGCAGAAATTCGCCCCCCAGCCGCGAGAACGGAATGATGGCTGTTAGAAAGACAAGTGAAGCGATGACCAGTGTCGTCTTCGGTCGCTGCATCACCCAGTCGAGGCCCGGACGATAGGCGCGGGTCAATGAGCGGTTGATGATATTGCTGTCCTCACGCGGGATCTTCCCGCGGATAAGCCAGCCCATCAGCACCGGGACAAGCGTGATCGACAATATGGCTGCGGCGGCCATCGCATAGGTTTTGGTAAAGGCGAGCGGCGCGAACAGCCTGCCTTCCTGCGCTTGCAGGGTGAACACGGGCAGGAAAGATAGTGTGATAATCAGCAAGCTGAAAAACAGCGCCGGGCCAACCTCCTTCGAAGCATCCGCCACAATCCGCCAACGCTCATTGCCCTGAAGTTCGGTATCGGGGTTTTCATCCGTCCAATGTTCGAGATGCTTGTGGACATTTTCGATCATCACGATGGCCGCATCGACCATCGCGCCAATGGCAATGGCTATTCCGCCTAGCGACATGATATTCGCATTAACCCCCTGAAAACGCATGATGATGAACGCCGCCAGCACCCCGAGTGGCAGCGTGATGATCGCCACCAAAGCCGAGCGGGCATGCCACAGGAACAGGGCGCAAATGATGCCGACGACGATGAATTCCTCGATCAGCTTGGTGGTCAGGTTGCTGACCGATGCATCGATCAGTTGCGAACGGTCATAAGTGGTCACAACCTCAACCCCCTTGGGCAGGCTGGCTTGCAATTCGTCCAGCTTAGCTTCCACCAATGATATGGCAGTACGCGCATCGGCCCCCTGGCGCAGCACAATGATGCCGCCTGCAACTTCGCCTTCCCCGTTCAGTTCGGCGATCCCGCGCCTCAGTTCCGGTCCAAGCTGGATATGCGCAACATCACCCAGCGTGACGGGCACTCCGCCCGATGTCGTCTTGAGCGGGATTTGTCGGAAATCCTCCAGTTTACTGAGATAGCCAGAAGCGCGCACCATATATTCGGCCTCTCCCATCTCCACCACCGAACCACCGGTTTCCTGATTGGCCGACTGGACCGCGCTGACAATTTCACCATGGGTCACCCCGAGCGAGGCCATGCGGTAGGGATCAAGCACGATCTGATATTGTTTCACCATCCCGCCCACACTGGCAACCTCGGCCACACCGGGGATGGTCTTGAGTTCATAGCGCAGGAACCAGTCCTGCAGGCTTCTCAGCCCCGCCAGATCATGGCCGCCGGTGCGATCGACCAGCGCATATTCGTAAATCCACCCCACCCCGGTCGCATCGGGACCGAGCGCGGGGGTCACGCCGTCCGGCAGATCGTCCTGAACCTGACTGAGATATTCCAACACGCGCGATCGCGCCCAATAGAGATCAGTTCCGTCCTCGAAGATGATATAGACAAAACTGTCGCCGAACATCGAATAGCCGCGAACCGTCTGAACACCGGGCACCGACAGCATGGTTGTCGAAAGCGGATAGGTAACCTGATCTTCCACAATCTGCGGTGCCTGACCCGCATAGTTCGAGCGAACGACAACCTGCACGTCCGACAGATCGGGCAAGGCATCGACCGGTGTGGTGCGCACCGCCCACATGCCGGCTAAAGTAATCGCGATGGCGGCCAGCACCACGAACAGCCGGTTCGCAATGGATGCGTCGATAATCCGCGCGATCATTGTCCGCGCTTCCGGATCGAGACAATTTGCGGCCCGCTGTCGGCCTGAACGAAGCGGAAGGCCACTTTATCGCCGCGGGCCAACCCCTGCAGCTGTGCAGGCGCCTTTATGGCAAACCCCATGGTCATCGCCGGCCAGTCTAGCGCTGCGACCGGTCCATGACGCAGGGTCACGCTGCGCGCGGTGATTTTCTCGATCGTGCCATTTGCACTATAGCTTTGCGGTTTTTGTTGATCTTCGGCGGCTTTTCCGCTTCCAGCCTGCGCTGCTTCGCCAATGGGACGGACATCGACGCCGCCAAGGCTGGCTTCGGAATCGAGCAGGAACTGGCCCGATGTAACCACTTTTTCGCCCGGTGCCAGGCCTTCGAATATCTCGGTCTGGCCGTTCGCTTCACGGCCTAAGCGAACTTCCGCGGGACTGAACCCGCCTTTGCCTTGCGCCAGCATCACCAGCGTGCGTTTTCCGGTGCGGATGACCGCTTCTGACGGGATCAGCAAAGCCTCGCGCCGTTCGGGCGAGAGCGACACTTTCGCAAACATGCCCGGCCTTAGCTTGAGGTTCGGATTGGGTAGCTCTGCCCGCACGGTCAACGTCCTGCTGTCCGCCTGCGCGCTCGGCAGGATAGTCGTGATCCGGCCTGTGAACAGCTCGCCGGGATAGGCCGTCAGTGTGGCGCGAACGGTTTGCCCGATCCTGACGTCACCTGCCTGAATTTCAGGGATGGCCGCCTCCAGCCAGATCGGGTTGAGACCGGTGATTTCGGCCAGGGTCTGACCGCTGCTCACACTCATGCCGGGTCGCACCGCAAGCATGGTGACAACGCCCGATGTGGGCGCGGTGATCGTGATGACTGACCTTGGACTGCCGCTGCGCGCTACTGCCGAGATCATGCTGTCCGGCATCCCGAGCAACCGCAACCGCTCATGGGCGGCGCGGGTGAGCGCATGGTCGCCGGTGGCGGCCACTGCCAGATATTCGCGCTGTGCGCCGCCCCATTCGGGGATCAGCAGATCAACCAGCGGTGCACCGCGCCGGACGATATCATCCGGGGCAAGGCCATAGGTTCGCTGGACAAAGCCGCCCGATCGCGGCTGTACGACTGCCATCTCGCGGGCGTTATAGGCGATGGTACCCGTCACCGTGGTTTCCGTCTGGAGAATGCCCCTTTCTGCCACGGCCGTGCGAATACCAAGATTCTGCACCAGCGCCGGATCGATGCTGACACCGGCCTGTTCCTCTCCGCCGCCCGCGCATTTGGGCACCAGTTGCATGTCCATGAAGGGTGACTTGCCGGGCTTGTCGAAGCGCTGGCCGGGGACCATGGGATCATACCAGTAAAGCACGTCCTCACAGCCTGCCTCAGTTGTGGCGTTGCCGTTCGCATTGTCAGCCTCGCCACCGAGGATGGACAGGGCATAGCCCGCCGCCACACCGAGCAGGGCAATCGCGGCAACCCCCGCCAAGGTGCGCTGGCGCGGAGATAGCGATTCCGATATCGTGTTCATGGCATTTCCTCCGAATAGGTAAGGCGCAGCTTGGCGGCGGCCTGAACGGCCGCTTCCTCTCGTTCAAGAATTTCTAGTTCGAGCAACGCCAAGGCCGTTCTGGCCGAAATGACGTCAATAAGATCAGCGCGGCCTGCAGCAAAGCTGGCGGTTTCCAGATCAGCCCGGTTGCGCGCCAACGGCAGCAATTCTTCGCGCGCGCGCTGCCATTGGCGGACCGCGCTTCGCCACATGGCAAGATCGGCTTCAAATTGAGCAGTGACCTCGCGCAACAAATCCTCTCGCTCCGCCACAGCCGCCATTGCCTGTGCTTCGGCCGCTGCTATTCGCGGTTTCTGCCGCCGCCCCGCAAACAGCGGCAGTGTGATCGAACCCATGACCGAAACAACATTGCCAAAATCGGGATTGCGCCGTCCGAAGCTTGCATTGACACCAAAATCAGGCCGTTTGTCCGCGCGGGCCAGTTCGATTGCTGCTGTCGCCCGGCCTTCGGCTGCATCCGCCACGACGATTTCGGGATTGCGGGCAAGATTGGCGCGCAACCGCACCGGATCGACCTCAGCGGACGGGGCCGCCCCCAGCGCAACGACACCTTCGCCGGGGATATAGCGGGCGAGCCGCGCCTGCGCAGCCTCCTGATCGGCCTTGATCCGGGTGCTGGCATCAGCAATGTCAAGCAAAGCCCGACGGACTTCGAGGCTCTCGGCAGGGCGCGCCGATCCCGCCGCAACTGCGCTGCGGGCCACTGGCACAAGTTTGCCCAAATCCTCGAGCGCACCCTGCGCTACTGTATGCCGCTGCTGTGCATAGTTGAGCGAAATCCAGGCTTGGCCAGCGGCCAAGACTACGTCCCGGCTTGCCATCCCTAACCGCGCTTCTGACAAACGGATGTCCGAAGCGGCCATGCTTGCCCTCGCATGTCGCTTGGCTAGATTGGGAATGGCCTGTTCCACTCCAACCTGAATCTGGCTTGGAAGCTGGCGGTCGAGATCAAAAGCCGCTGGGCCAGTAATTGGCAGGTTTGCGATCCCGCCCCGCAACACCGGGTCGGGCAGTTCATCGGCCGCCTCGGCGGCTTTGCGCTGCGCTTCAACTTGTAGTCCGCGCGCTTCAAGCAAAGGCTGCTCCACCCTTGCTTGCCGCAGCGCCTCTTCATAGTCGATCTGCTGCGCGTGAGCGGCGGGGGCCGCAATCAGCGCGGCAGCCGGCACCCAAAAAATTTTCCAGTTCATCAATTTTGCCTCGCGTTGGTTCTGTGGCGCGTTGGTCCTGTGGCGGACACGACGATCATAGAACCTGTATGGCCATTAAATGGTCACACAGGAGCGCAGAAGTCCGCAGCAGCATAGGCGCCGCGGGGGATTTTAGCCCCGCTTAACGCTGTTACGCAGAGAGCATCATTTGTGGAGGGGGAGATTCGGGCCGTGTCAGCATACCATGGAGCTTATCTGCCAACGCCGCTGAAAATATCGAAACGTGAACAGGTGGAAGATTGATCGCAGAAACCCCAGAAAGGGAAAGAGGCGCAATACAACCCATGGCAACAAGACAGCCAAGCGTCATATTCTTACAAGGGTTTCCGGTATCTTGCGCTTTCCGAGCATCCATCTGACCGGCATCGTGAGACGCCATCTCGGCGCAATCCATGACTTGGGTCATTTCGCCCTGCGGAATCGCGGCGGCATAGGCCGAACCCTGGACAAACAGACTGAGAAGGCTGCATATCAGAGCGAGGGTTTTGAAGATTGACACGCTCTCTTTGTAAATGAACAATGCCCTTATTGCAACCAAGTGTGCAGTGGCGGGCCGCATTGGTTCGCTCCACTTTGCCTAGGGCGAGTCAAAGCAGGTAGTGAACCGGGCAGGTCTGAATGAGCCATCATTCGCCAGCCAGCGATTCGGCGGGGATCAAACATCGGTCGCTTCTGGACAGCGGAATCGAGGTTGTGAAAGTTGATTTAGCTATCTTAGGCGCGCCCAACTTTTTGTTGGAATTCCTTACATATAGTATTACACATTTTTCACTTACCAAACCTTTTATAGTGTATTATCAAAGAGATGGGGAAGTCTCGTCCCACTCAAAGCCCTGCGCGAATTGCTCACCCTCTCGGATAATATAGAGTAATCCCTTGAAGCGGTTGACGATATTACCAGCAGGCGTCTCACACAAATTGACCAGAAAATTACCGACCTGACAACGCTTCGCTCGGAGCTAAGCCGAGTAATCGGCACTTGCTAACACGAGACGGTAGCCAATTGCAAAATCATTGAGACGCTGGCCCCGCTTTACGGGGAATGAACTGAGCTATCACGACTATGGGATTTCCATTGTCTCAGCAATTTTCTGCTAAGAGGCTACAGGATTGTTTTCGGTTCGCGAAGACATGAACCACTCGTGGAACAGCTTTCGGATCATCTGCAGATCCATTAGCAGCACCAAACCCTGAACATTCCGAAACGATCTGTAATCAACAATTGCTAACGCTACAGCCTGTTTTTATTCGCCAGACATTCCAAGCGTTCGGAAAACAATTGACCATCTCCCGTTCGTGCAATGTGTTTCTAATTTTGGAGACAACATATGCAGGCGACGCGGATATTATGGGGCCAGGTGCTGGCCGTTTTTATCATCATTCTGGCTGGCATTTGGTCAGCGACCCAATGGACGGCATCCGCTCTGGGATTTCAACCCGAACTTGGTGCGCCCTGGTTCATGATCGGGGATTGGCCCATCTATTCGCCGCCGTCCTTCTTTTGGTGGTGGTTCTCCTTCGATGCTTATGCACCGCTCATCTTTGAGCGGGGAGCCTATATTGCAGTTTCTGGCGGCTTATTTGCCATTGTGATCGCCATCGCAATGTCGGTTTGGCGCGCCCGCGAAATCAAGAATGTACAAACTTATGGGTCGGCGCGTTGGGCAAGTAATCGAGAAGTGAGGTTTGCCGGATTACTAGGTGACAACGGTGTGCTGCTTGGGAAATTCGGGAACCAATATCTCCGTCACGATGGGCCCGAGCATGTGCTTTGCTATGCGCCCACCCGTTCAGGCAAGGGGGTCGGTCTTGTCGTACCAACCTTGCTGACATGGCCGGGAAGTTGCATCGTCCATGATATAAAGGGTGAGAATTGGGGATTGACCGCAGGCTTTCGCAGTGGATTTGGCCGCGTATTACTGTTTGATCCGACCAATGCGGCATCAGCTGCATTCAACCCGCTCCTCGAAATCCGCAAAGGCGAATGGGAGGTGCGCGATGTCCAGAATGTCGCCGACGTGCTGGTTGATCCTGAAGGCAGTTTGGAAAAACGCAATCATTGGGAGAAAACCAGCCATGCGCTTCTGGTCGGGGCCATCCTGCATATCTTATATGCAGGAGAAGATAAAACACTCGCGGGGGTTGCAGCCTTTCTCTCCGATCCGAAGCAGCCGATAGAATCCACGCTCAATGCCATGATGACCACGCCGCATCTGGGTGAGGCCGGTGTTCATCCCGTGGTTGCATCTGCCGCGCGCGAGCTTTTGAATAAATCTGCCAATGAACGCTCCGGCGTATTGTCCACCGCTATGTCCTTTCTGGGGTTATATCGTGATCCGGTGGTTGCTGAAATCACACGGCGGTGCGACTGGCGCATTGCGGACCTTGTCGATGGCCAGCCCGTCACCCTCTATCTGGTCGTTCCACCGTCTGACATTAGCCGGACAAAACCACTCATCCGGCTTGTTCTTAACCAGATAGGCCGCAGGCTTACCGAAGATTTGCAGGCGCAAAAGAAACAGCAGCGTTTATTGTTGATGCTCGACGAGTTTCCGGCACTGGGCCGTCTCGACTTTTTTGAAAGCGCACTTGCATTCATGGCGGGCTATGGAATCAAGGCATTTCTGATCGCCCAATCACTCAATCAGATCGAAAAGGCTTACGGCCAGAATAACTCGATCCTCGATAACTGTCATGTCCGAGTGAGCTTTGCTACCAATGATGAACGCACTGCCAAGCGGGTGTCCGACGCGCTCGGCACGGCCACAGAAATGCGCGCCATGAAAAACTATGCAGGCCATCGTCTCAGTCCCTGGCTCGGCCATCTGATGGTGTCGCGTTCGGAAACAGCGCGGGCGCTGCTCACACCGGGCGAGGTCATGCAGTTGCCGCCCGATGATGAAATTGTGATGGTCGCTGGCACCCATCCTGTACGGGCTAAAAAGGCGCGCTATTATCAGGACCACAGATTGCAGGCGCGCGTTTTGCCTGCGCCGACTGTAAAATCAATGAATGAGGAACCGCAGACGGATGATTGGAGCAAGCTGCCTCCGATTACAGCGCCGATTGTGAATTTTCCGGTTAAAACTGAAGACACCGGGAAAGGCGGAAAAATGAAGAAAACTCAAAAAAGCTCCAAGCAAAAACCTGCAGATGATGCCGCCAACGGTGCTTTGCGGCGTGAACCTGACATGGAACTTTATGTTGACATAGCGCCGTCATTACCACCAGCGGCGCCAAATGAATTTGATCTGGACGAAAATAATGATCAGGTGAACGCAGCTAATATCCGACGAGTGACGCGTCAGCAAATGATGAATGCGCGTCAGGCCACGCTTGATCATGATGATGGTATTGAGCTTTAGATATGGCGACCAAAGTCCGCCTTTCCGCCTATCTTGAACCCGAACTGATGGAGGCATTGGCTGCCTATGCCGACCGGCGCGAACAATCACGTTCGCTGATAGCGGAGGCTGCCATCGCGTCCTTTCTGTCGCCCGATGCCGATGAAGCACGTGAAGCAACTATGACCAAACGTCTCGATCAGCTTGATCGCAGAATGAACCGGCTAGAGCGGGATGTTGGTATCGGCGTCGAAATGATTGCGCTCTTCGTAAGGTTCTGGCTGTCCAGTGCTCCGCCACCGCCAGAATCCGAGCGGGCTATTCTGCGCAAGCAAGGCGGAGATCGCTATGATGCATTTATGGCGGCGCTTGGTCGCCGTCTGGCGAAGGGGCCGCTGGTGCGCCAAGAGATTGCTGAGGATATTATCGCTGAAAATTTATGAAACCAAGTGATAGGCTGTCGGATGTATCATTGATAAGATTAAATGACCGTAATTGGGCCGAATCCGGCCCGTCTGCTTTCAGGAGCCGAAGACAAGATCGCGGCGATCCCGGGTAGGGACTATCTCAAGTCCGTTCAAAGAGCTTTTTACCTCTCCACTTCGACCCACAATCCTGTCGATTTTGGGGAACTGCCCAATTAGATGTTCTCATTCTTATTTATATAGTCCAAACAATAATAGACAGCAGGGGATCACAGATTGAGTATCGCGGATGCATTCACGCAGTTTCTTGCTAATCTGGAGGTCGATAACGCCGCGACAATCTCATCTAGATACGAGGAGATAACCTGTTCGCTTAACAAGAAATTTCGCGACACTGAATCCAAAATCGCGAATTCACTACAGGTCGGCTCCTATGGTCGCCGGACGGCAATCAAGGGAATTTCCGACCTCGACATGCTTTACATCATTCCGACGGGTGAGTGGGACACTTATGGCAGCTTCAAGTACCCAGACACCTACAATGGTGGGAGCTGGAAAATCACGAAACCGCGTGAGGAAATTCAGGCGATGAAGGAGTTTGACTTCCAGAAGAATAAGAACCTGCGTAGGCTATGCAAAATGGCGCGCGCTTGGAAGAACAAGCATGGCGTGGGTATGGGCGGACTTTTGATCGACACGCTTGCGCACAATTTCCTCAAGTCCACCACCGAGTACGAAGACAAGAGTTATTTCTACTACGATTTCATGAGCCGCGATTTCTTTGCCTATTTGAAGGATTTGCCGAAACAAGATTACTATGCCGCACTCGGTAGTGGGCAGCGTGTGAATGTGAAGAAGAGCTTCCAGCGGAGGGCGAAGAAGGCACACGAATTGTGCCTCAAAGCCATCGACGCCGAGGGCAAGAACAACCAGAATGACAAGTGGCGCGCGGTTTACGGGCGTTTGTTCCCTGCCTCCGAAAAGCTGATGATAGTCGAGGCCGCTCCGGATCGCGCTGTCCGCATGACCGAGGAATTTGCCGATAACGTGTTCGCTGGTATCGACATCAGAAACAACATCAAGATCGATTGCAATGTCGAGCAAGCTGGGTTCAGGACCGCATCGCTCCGCGAAATCCTTAAGGAGCGTAGGCTGCTTAAGCCCAAGAAGACGCTCAAATTTTCCGTTGTTAACACCGACATCGTTGGCCCCTATGGGCTGTTCTGGAAGGTGCTGAACCGGGGACAGGAAGCAGTCAAACGCGACTGTATCCGAGGTCAGATCGTGGCAGATGATGGGCACAAGAGCCGCACTGAGACTACTACCTTCAGGGGCGATCATGTGGTTGAGTGCTACGCGGTTGTTGATACTGTGGTCGTAGCGACCGATCGGATTCACGTACCGATCGATTCAAACCAAGAGGACGACGATGGATAAGGCCGGCTTGCTTAGGACGATTGCGGAGACCGGCTACAATGTGGGATTCGGCGCGAAGAAGACATTCGCGACTTTTGACATTGTGGAAAAGGGGCCTGGGTGGATCGGCTTCGTCTCGCTCGCAATTGGTGTTTACGCGCTCTATGTGGACGCGCTGGCTGCTAAGCTGCCCTCCGCAACATTAATCATCGCTGGTATCGCCGCGCTCTACATTTCCTTCTACAGAAGCGGGGAATACCAGAACGCTGGGAACGAGCAAATCAAGCTTTTTAATCGTTTGCGCGATCTGTATCGGGAGGTGGATGGAAACGCTGACATTTCGGTGTCTCAGGCTAAGCTCGCTCAGATCGAAAGCGAGTTTTATGCGGTTACAATCAGCAAACAAATCTTCCTCAGCGATTGGTACGCGCACTATAAGTTTTTCGCGCAGACTCAGATCAGATGGATGGACGAGCAGCTAAACTTCAATGTGTGGAAGGACATGATCCCGCTTTCCGCAAAGATTGTCATTATTTTCTCGGTCCTCGCGATCATCGGTTGCATAATCAGCAGCTTTTTAGTCGGATACCCGCTCTTGTGTAAGTAAAGTGTTCTTCCTGAGTGCTGGAGACCAATTTCTAAGCAAGCCGGGAGGCAGTTGGGGGACTTCGCTACGCATGTTGCCCTGTTGTTCAATGCGGCACCGTGATGTTCGCTTCTATGATCGCACCGACCCGCTGAGGTAACAGGTTTTGGGATCAACGGTGACACGCAGGAACGGTGTCAATTGGGTGCTTAGTAGACTGGCGGTTTGTAGGCCGTGCCCGAGCAGTCAGGTTTCGGGGCGAAACGCCACCGAAGCAAACATTCACCGCACGAAGGCTGCATGACTAGGTCGGATAGCCCTACGGTTCGGAGTTCGGCGAAATGTTGGGAATGAGCTTCGCCCGCTCCCTGGCGTTCCGCGCCCTGTCTGGGTCATCCGTCGCCTCGACCGATTGAACGCAGGCCGCGACGTAGTCAGTTGGCACCCCATGCTCGGCGCAGCCTGCCAGCACAAAGTCCTTGTACCAGCTGTAGGGTGCGAGGCTGTCATCGATGGCATTCGGGCTGGCGAGATAGGTAAGCACCTTCCGCCTGCGCCCCTTATCGTTGACGACGGTGACTGTCGCGTGTTCATAGCCGTTGCCGACGCCCTCCGCCTTGTCGAGTTTCGCTCGCTCAACAGGATCGAAGCTAAACAGGACTCCGACCACACTCCGACCATCGTCCACGGCGAAAGCGTTGCACTTCCCTGACTTGTCCTTGCTCCGCTTGTGGAAACGAAGCACGTGGCCCGGAAGCGTCGCGATGCCTAGCGGCTTGCAACTCGGCATGCGCTCGCGCAGCCGGGCGGTCGCCATGTTGGACCCATAGGCGAAATAAACGACGTGCTCCGGTGGCCCCGCCTCCGCATCCGCGAGCGGCTCGATCGGTGGATCGCTTGGCTTCACGATCGTGCGCAGCGGCGCCGTCATGATGCTGTGTTCGTGTGTCAGCTCGCCTTCGCGCATGATTATGGGGCGTCCAGCCTCCGCGCCGAGAACCGGGACGGGACGGCCGGTCCAGTCGCACTCGGTACAAGTCGGTCGCTCCCACACCACGTCGGGCGCAGTGCTGTTCTCACCACACTCAGGCTCCAGATGTGGCGATCCACATTGCGGGCACTCCTCCGGGACCCCTCGCAGCACCCGCAGGATTTGCGTCGTCGCCATGTTCACCGCCTGCTGAGTCAATGCATGCGCCATGTCCGCGTCGAGCCATGTCGCGGACTTGGCGTGCGTCAGCCAGTTGGTGAAGGTCCATGCGGATTCGAGTGTCTGCTTTATCGCTCCCCGACGCTCCTTGTTCGTTTCGCTGGGCAGGAGATCGTTGAAAATGATGTCCGTCCACGCGCGGAAGTTTGCGCTTTGTGGCGGCGAGTCCGTCCAGACCGCCGCGTCCTGCGCCGCACTTATCAAGGCAAGCAGGGTCTCGCGGCACCGTACACCGACGGCCTGGTAGTCCGCGAGATTGTGCGCTTGAGACATCGCGTCGCCGACTTCTTCCATCTTCTCGAGCACCGGCTCGAACGGGAGGATGCGAACATCATTCTCCCGCTGCTCCACCGTTCGCGGGATCCGGAGCATCAGGCCGATATGGAAGGTGAGTGCCAGATCCATGTTGGGAAACTGCGCCTGAGAGTAGAGGTTCGTGCCGCCCGTGATGATCCACCAGCGATCCTTGATGGTGTGAATGTCCCACACGTCATGACGTGTGTTTAGGACGGCCTCGGAATAGACCTTCTGCAGGAAGGTGACTTGGAGATCGGGCGCCTGCCATTCGAAATATTCCCGGACTTCCTCGGTCTCCGCCTCGGTCGCTTTCAGCATGCTCGGCCCCCTGCGATGGCACGCCGCGCCCCTCTGCCGGGGACCGGACAATCGCGGCAATAGCGTAGTATGGTTTAGTTTCTAGCATTCGCGCGGGGACGCTGCAAGGTTGTTGATCAGCGCGAAAAACCGACGGACTGCAACTGGAAAGCAAATCACAGCTGGGGAATGGCAGACAATGGGAAGGATTTCAGACCGGCGGGAATTGGGCCGGTTGCGGAAGGTCCACTTTTGTAAAACAAACCCCCGGATCGCCAGGGGCGGTCCGAGGGTGGTTGTTCCTCGCGGGCTAAAGGGACAACGAGGAGGTCATATTATTGTGCGGCTTCCTTCTGGCTTGCGGCAGTATCTTTAATCTGACCTTCGCTCATTGCCGAAACAAGAGTGTTGCCACTGCCCGAGAAATTTGCTGCAGGGAGCATTGCCGTCGCGCTATCGACCTTGACCAGCAATTCTTCATGGGCATCGGCGATCACGCCGCGCACCTTGCCCAGACGGTTTATCGGCAGGCAGGAAGCGAAGGTGCACGGTTGGCAGTAGGCGCGAAAGATATTTGCCGCAGCATGGATTAAAACGCGCGCATCACTCGTTGTCACCGTGAAAGCCCGGCTAGCGTTGCCGGGTTCGAGTGGAGACAGTCCATGCGCACAAGTCCAATCATCGCTATTCTTCTCGCCGCCACCGCGCTGCCAATGTCCACCCAAGCCTCCGCACAGACGCAAGAGCAGGGGCCCCGACCTTCGCCACACGACGATCAGTCAGGCGAGGTTTTCGCTGGAGTGGATTACCAGCAGGGTGATTATGGAACCGGCGCGAAAGTCGATATAGTTTCGACGTCGGTCGGTTTCGCTGTGCGCAAAGGGCGTGTGCGGCTGGCTGCCGCCATTCCTTACCTGCGGACCACCGCGCCGGTTGATGTCGTGGTCAGCCAGGGTGGTTTGTTCGGTACGCCGCTTCTCGCCAGCGGCAGCAATCAGACTGTGCGGACCAGCCGCGAAGGGCTTGGCGATGCGACATTGCAGGCCGCCTATGACATACCCATGGCCGGATTTGCCGCCACGCTCGGTGGCGGGGTGAAATTGCCGACGGCCTCACGCGCCAAGGGGCTTGGTACCGGAAAAGTCGATTACGCGGTCAATGCTCAGGTCGCTCGCCCCTTGCGCGGCGGTATCACGCCGTTTGCCTCTGTCGGCTATACCATCCTTGGCAAGCCGGATGGCTTTGCGGTGCGCAACACTTTGTCCGGGACCGCGGGAACGCGCGTGGCGCTTTCTTCGCAGACATCCGCGGTGTTGTCCTATTCTTATGAACAATCGGCTTCACGAGCGCTGGCCGACCGCCAGAGCATTGGAGTTGGCTTTGGCATCCCCCTCGGACACAAATTGCAGCTTGGCCTTCAGGGCGAAGCTGGATTAAGCCGGGGCGCACCCGACATGAAACTGGGTTTGCGTCTCGGTGCCGGTTTCTAGGCGTGGGAGGACCGGGTGCAGAGATACCCGGCGACTTCAGCGAAGCGGGGTGATCGGACGGTCGGTGGGTAAATATATCATGGCAAGTTCCTCTGGTTGAAAGGAACTCCATGATCAGAAACCGACTCCGCCCTGCTCAAAGTTGATGAATATAACTCTCGCCAATCCCGCGAAGCAGGTTCGTGCACCGGGCCGGTTGCGGACAGTCTGTTCTTCGCTACCCATTCCTGAGAAGCGGTCGTTCGGCTACGACCACATGCCAGCCATCGAACGAAGAGCAACATGCGGGCGCTCATCCAAGGCCAGCCTCCGTTATGAAGGGGGTAGGGGTGTTCTTCCAGTGAGACTGATCAGACGCTACGACGAGGACGCGTTTGGCTCGGGTCAGCCCGACGTAAAACAGCCGCCGTGCCTCGTCATAGGCCTCTTGCGTCGATGTCGAGAAATGCGGGATACTGCCATTGTTCATGCAGATCAGGGCGACGCCATCGAATTCGCGCCCCTTGGAATTGTGAAGCGTGATCAGTTTGAGCGCTTGCTCGGGATTAGCGAATAGGCCCATATCGGAGATTAGCAGATTCGCGAGATCGACCTTGCTGGCCTGCATGTCGGACAACATATCCTCGGCCGAATCGATCAGCGGCTGTTTGGCGCTGCCCGGCAACCATTCCTCACGTTCGAGATAGTCACCTGCCTCGCGGGCGATGGCACGCAGCCAAGCGACGCCGCCGGGATGCTGGTCGGCAAGTTCGCGAGATAGATAGATCAGGCCGAGCGCGACGCGACGCCCCTGATAGCTGAACATGTCGTAGCGCGAGTCCCCGGTGAGATCACCGATGAGCCGAAACAGTGCTCGCTCGACACCCGGGAGTCCGAGGAAATTGCCGGCCTCAGCGCAGGCTCCAAGTTGCTCGGCAAGTCCGGCAAGCAGACGTCGACGCTTGTAGGGGCGTGCACCCGGACCGAAGACTGGGACGTCGAATTCGCGGAGGGCGCGGGCGACGGGGATTAGATGCGTCCACCATGGTGCAAGGATCGCGGCCTTGCCGAGCGGGATGCCGGCATCCTGCAGGGCGGGCAGGAAATGGTCGGTGATGGCGTCGATCGGCCGGCCGACATGGACGTAGTTCACTTGCGCCGCGAGCTGGGCTGCATCGCCCGCCGACTGCATCACCGGCACGGTCGGGATGAGTGTTGATGCAGTGCTGACTATCGCTGGCCCGCATCGGAAGTTGCCGGTCAAGGCCGTGTCGCGGTGCGCGTCGATCTGATCGCCGAACTGCTCGGCGAGTTCGGAGCGAGCGCCGGCGAAGCGCATGATCGACTGGTTCTGGTCACCGACGAGAAAGAATCGCGTGTGGAGGAAATGCCGGAGCGCGCCGAAGATGGCAATCTGGATGTCTGTGGTGTCCTGGAATTCGTCGATGAGCAGCCAGGCAAAGCGGCTCGCGATGCCGCGTCCGACGAACGGGTGCTGTTCGAGAATCTTCCAAGAGTAGTGGAGGATCATCGCGAAATCGAGGTGTCCGTGGGCGCGGACCCGCTCCCAATAGAACGCGGCGGATTCGTTGGTGACGATGCCGGTCTCGATACCTGGGCCACAGGGTTCGCCGTTCATGTCGATGCGAAGCGATTCATAGTCCTCGAACACCTGCCCGGCGGGCATGCGACCGAAGGCGTCCTCGACCGCCGTCACGATCTGCTCGAACAGGCTTTTCTCGCGGGAGAGCACCTGAAACGACGCCGGCACTTCGGGAATCAGCCAGCTATAGGGTCGCAGGATGAATTGCAGGCAGAAAGCATGGATCGTGGAGATTTCACAGCGGTCCGCGATCGCGTTGTTGCCGTAGGTGCGCAACCGGGCCTCGATCTCGTCGACCGCGGCATTGGTATAGGTGATGCAGCCGATGAACTGGGGCGTGCCGACGACCTGATCGGCCAGCGTTAGCAGCTTGGCGAGAATGACCCGCGTCTTGCCGCTGCCTGGGCAAGCCGTCAGCAGCAGATTGCCGTCATGTTCGACCGCCTCGCGCTGTTCGGGGGTCAGCCGGATCATTCGGTGAGCCACTCATAGGCCTGCTCGATATAAGGCGGCAGATCAGTCGCGAGATTAGCGTAGCGCGCTGCTATCTGCGCGAAGCGCGCTTTGCCAAAACGCTTGGCGGTATTGAGCGTGATACGGCCAAGCTCGACGCGCAGCGCCGTCTCTTCGGCGAGGCCCAGTCCTCCGAGCGTGAGAGTTGCGAGCCCATTCTCCATCTGCTCAAGGATCTGTGTCGCGCCGAGAGCACGAACGGTCTCGATCAGCATCGGCAGGCGCCCGACCGATACCAGTTCGCGTTCGAAAGTGGTGGCACCCGCGAATGTGGACACAAAGTCGCTTTCCAGTGCTACCAGATCAGAGGCGTCGGTTTCCGGATCGAAGTCCTCTGCGTCGGACGGCTTCATGTCAGCATCGGCCACAATGGCGCATTTCTTCTCGAGCGAGCCGGCGCGGAACAGCTTGGCATAGACGTCGAAATGGACGCCATGAATCGCGATAACCGAGATGCCGAGCCGCTCGAGCTTCACGCCGTACACCTGCTCGATCAGTGCCGGGATGAGGAACATCTCGGCTGGCCCTTCAACCAGCATGACCTTGCGGGCGTAGAGCAATGCGCTCTTGGTTGCGTCGAGATAGCGTTCGAGATCGGCAATCTCTGGCACGGTCAGCGCCGCATTGAGCGCGAGATTGCCCGCAGCAATGGTCGCGTCCTCGCGCTTGGTTAGCGATACAATGCTGCTCAGCGGAACTTGTGAGGTCACCTGGGTGCTGTGACTGGTCAGGATAGTCTGCACGCCGGTCGCGCGCAGCGCCGCGATCAGCGAAAATTGCAGCTGGGGATGGAGATGCGCTTCGGGCTCCTCGATCAGGATCAACTGGCCGGCCGAGCGGGAGAGGGCGATCCGCCGCTGGAGATATTCCATAAGGATCGCGATATAGAGAATGTTGTTCATGCCAAGACCGTTGCGGCTGGGTTCGAATGAGGTGAGTGACAGGTCCGACAGAATGATTTTCAGGTTGCGGATAATCGCGCGGAAGGTCGCGGCGGATAGGCCGAGTGTGGCGTCCATCTCGAAGGCGGGACCAGAGACATCCTTGAACCGCGCGTCGATTGCCCCTGCTATCTCGGCGATAGTCGCCGATTCCGCGATTGCCTGATTGGCCTGGTCGAGGATAGCAATCAGGGCATCCTGCTCGGCCGCATCGATCTCGAATGCCTCGATCAGGCGGATAAGTGGTGACTGGCGGGGATTGCGCAGGTCGTTCTCGACATCGCGGAGTGCGGGCAGATGAACAAGAAGGTAAGATTGCAGGTCGGCGAAGCGTACGGACTCGCCGATCCCCTCGTCATCCCAGGCAATGTCGGTGAGGTCGATCGCAGGATCACCGCCACCGCGGATTTCGTACTGATAGTCCTCAAGAGTCAGCGTCCCAGGTGCGATGTCGCCACTCGCAAGCTGCTCCCGAATGGCCGGACGCGGCCGGAAACGGTAGAATATGCGCGCGCGATCCGCGGCGGTCTTCCAAGTGCTAACCAGCGCCTCTTCGTTAACCCTGCCCTCGAACCCAGTCAACTCAATGCCGATCAGAACCTGGCTTGGCTCGGCAATATCTATAGCGGAGTGGATATCCTCGCGCAGCAGTGACCGGAAACTCGACGGCAACATATTGTCGAGACAGATCTGGATCGCGCGCAGGATCGCGGTCTTGCCTGTGTTGTTCTCGCCAATGATGCAGCACAGATCATCAGCGACATTCACGTCAAGCGACGCGAAGGTGCGAAAGTTGTGAATCACGATTCGAGCTACCCGCATCATCTCCACCCTATTGTTGAGCAGCAAAATGACGCCGCGATATGTTATTGAATTAAAAGCACTATCAAAACAAGCGCCTTTGCCAAATACAAACCGACTCGCTCTACTCGGCAAAAGGCCTTGATCTGCGACACTGAGGATCTCAAGCCGGGCGCGCCGCCGTCGAATCACAAAGGTCAACCTAGGCACCGAGCTGCTGGTGACTTAACCTGAGCAGCGGCGGCGCGAAACCGAGACGCCGGTTCGCCATTGAGGACGTCCGCTTTCCCAAGCAGCACTTCTGAAAAGGAGACGATCCGGAGTGTCCAACAACACTGCGGTTCATTTGCTATCCGAGTGACGTCTGCTTTCAGCCACTTCGAATAACATCGCTGATGTCAGGGATGAGGGCGCAATGTGGACTTCTAGCGATAGACGGTTGTAGTTTCGTAACTAGATCGACATCTGAAGGGCAGTTTTTCGAGTATCACCGGACTCAACGTTTTTGCATCGAGCTTAGGATTTGTCACATCGGAGATTACGCCTTAGCCAGATCGATGCTGCCCGGTACTCTCACCTTCATTGAATGATAGAGGTAAAGACGCGGCAGGCAAAAAAACAATGAACGAACACCCGTATCCGTCTGTGGATGGCGCTTGCAAAAGTAATAGTAGGAAAAATTGGAGGGAAGGTACCGGTTTAGAATACCCAGCTCAGTATTTCACAACTGCTCAACGGAGATTTGCAAGCATCATATCGCCGTTCATATCCGTTACAAACCCAGTATCAAAGCAAACAGAGCCCTCATGAACCAATATGCCATTGGCAGAGCCAGAAGGAACACAAGCAGTCCGATTATCAGTTCGTCAAGATCGGGAGGGTGCATGCAGTTCGATTACAAATCCGGCCTTGTGTAGGAAAGCACTAATCGGCTCCGCCGTCATGGCACGTTAACCGGCCGATAGTCCGCCAAAGCCTTCTTTCGTTCATCAACCGATGGATGGATGTCTGCTTCCCCGATGAACCGGGGTTCAGCCCAAGGGAAATAATGCCAGAGAAGCGACCAGCGCTTCCATTCCCGGTGCTTGACATGCTTCGGGATGATCTCAAGCACCCACCAGCCGATCGTAAGTGACCTGTGAATCTTGGCTTTTGGTGAAGGCGGTTCATACTGATGCTTGCTGCCTTTGCGCGGTTTTCCGTAAGCCAGATGATTGAGCATCTGCGTGCTGATCCTGAGCCCTGCTTTTTTGGCCTCTTCAGCCATCCAGATGAGCGGATATTTGGAAAGAGCGCTGTCAATTTCCGGATAGCCTCCTCCGACATCGGAGTGGACGCCTGCAAACCACATTTGCTTGATGTCCTGAGCCTTTGTCATGCTCTTGTTAAAGGGGTTGGGTTCAAATTTCTGTGGTTCATTCCATTTGGCAACGCGGAACATGCGCCGACGCTCATCAACGGCCAGCGCATGGCGAAAGCGCGCTACCGAGGGGTTCTGATGCGTGTATGGCAATTTTTCCAGGCTCGGTATCCAGAAGCGGTCAGGACGCGGTACAAGTACCGAGGCGACCGTGTCCCAGACACCGATAAACTCGATTGGAACTCGCCGTGCTCCAATCACGCGGGCAAAGTGCCAGGCCAGATCGAGCTGATTGTCTTTCGCCGCCTTTTTATAGGTGCCAAGAGCGCTGTCACTCATATTGATCTGCTCCGGCTCCAGAAGTCCGATCAAATGGATGAACCCGGCCAGAACCCTTGCGGTCCAGGCGCCGCGGCTAAAACCGAACAGATAGATGCGATCGCCCTTTTGATAATTCTGGACGAGGAAGCGGTAAGCGCCGAGTATATTTTCATCGAGCCCGAAGCCAAATGCCAGCCCCAGAACACCGACCAGTTTCTGGCGAAACCGTTGCCAGGGGCTGATCCGGCTAATCGTGCCAACGCCGGGGCTGTAATAGACCAGCTGCCGATCGTTTTTCTGCGCGATCCGGTATAGCTTCAAAACGTTGGAAAGATTGCGCCCCAGCTCGTTGCCCGTGCCATCCAGTAAAATCACCAGATTTCGCGGCGTGGATGCTTTTTGCGCGGGCTTGGCTTTAGCAGGTGCCGTTTTGGGCTTTGTCGCTGGTTTAGGGGGTGATGCCATCGGCCATTACCACTTCATCTTGTGAAACCTTGTCATAGGTCACGGATTGAACGACGGTTCCTTCCGGCGCAACCAGTTCAATCTTGTCGCCGCCATTGTTTAGAGACATGGGCGCGCCATTGCGTATCAGCACCTCGACCTCATCCGGTGCGATACTTTCCAAAACATCCAGTTCCCAGACATTACCCGCGAGATCGCGAACGCGCCAACCAGCAAGATCAATCGGTACGTTCCCGATATTGCGAAAGGTAATCTGTTCGTTGGAGAAATCATCGCCTAGCGGGTCTGGTATCATTGAAACGATGCGAAGGTCAGGCAAATTATCAAGATGGTGGTGAAAGGATGAGGGCTCAAACCAGATTGGCGCTGTCCATAACCGATCGTCTTCTGCGTGTTCGTCATCCTCGCGCCCATATTGGGTTATGCGAAGCAGGACATATTCCCCGAGCGCCTCAAACCTTATGCCTTCGAGCTCCAGGGGCGAGACCTGGTCGCCAATAACCTCATAGCTTTCTACCGGCGATGATGCAGGTTTGCCGCCAGCAACGTCCTTGAACACGTCAATGCGGTACCCAGCGTCAGGTTCGTCATCATCGACAATCTGCACGGTGAGATTAAGTTCTGCGCCCAGAGGCGGCGGATTGGTGATGTCGCCTTGCAGGGCATCGCCTGATTTGAATATGACGCGCAGGTTCTTGTCTTCACTGGCATAGGCATGACGTGTGCGTAAGGCATTAATTATCCCGGCGCGGGTAAAGTCAGAGGTGATAACGGCAACCCGAGCATCGGTTGAATACCCCCAATTGCGATAATGATTATCCTGGCCAACGCTAGGCGCCAGATGAAAGCCCAGATTGAGATAGCGGAAATATTGGCCCTGGCGGCTGTGTGTGCGCTGATGAGTTCCGTCTTGCAAGGCAGGGGCATTGAGAATTTCGATAAGCGATACATGGGGCGCCATCGATTGCACCCACATTTGTTCTTCTCTCCCAAAATCATCACGGCCATAATCCATGCGTGCCTTCTGGCCGCCAGCGGGGTGGTTGAACTGCATTAGCGCCATATTGCCGCCGCTATCCGGGTTCGCCTGCAGCCATTCAAGCAAACTAGCAAAATCTCCATTCGGCGCATCAATGACTTTGTCTACATCAAAAACATTGGCATGATTGCCGCTCGATATTGTGGAGAATTCCTGACCATATAGTGTTACGCACTCGCCCGGTTTGTTGAGCCGGTCGGCGCTCTCGACCAGCGATGAGAATGTACCTTTATATAGCTGAGGCTCAGTTGCGATCATCAAACCGTCTCTGCGCTCGCCTTTGCCGTCGCCTGCTGCATGATTATGCTCAGTGACCGCGAAGAAATCGAGGCCCGCATCGCAGGCCATTTCATATGCTTCGGCAGGTTCGCCAAGACCGTCGGAATAGGAACTGTGAGAATGAAGATTGCCAAACCGCACATTCTCGACTTGAGCCTGTGCGGCCGAAGCGCAAAACAAGATGCCAATCAGGGTGTATTTGGCAATCGGCATCTTCATATCACCCCTCTGTCAAACATCATCGCAGGTCACAGAGGCATGGCTGCGTCATTTGCACGCCTTTCCGTCGCCATCTCGGTCGAGATGCGTTCCATATCCTGTGGTGACAATGCCGTCCACCGTTCTGGCTGTCATTGTGACAAAGTCATCGATAGGACCAGAACTGCCAAGTATTGCATGAATGCCTACGGCCCGAATATGACCAACTACGCAATGAGAGGTGAATCCATATAAATGTTGACTGCCTTTGCCAAATTGCGGTGGCCCAGACATGCGGCTGTGCCATATTTGTTCCACTTCGGCATGCCTGATTTGGCTATAACTCAAGTCCAACCTCCATATTTTGGAGAAAAGTCCCAAGCCTCTGCGCTGTTACAGTCAAGACCTCCCACATATTTGCAACGCAACACTCGTCTCTGTACAAAGCTATTAACCCCCGGACGACCGTCTTTGGCTGCAATTGGGCCGATAGACGACTGTCGGCTTCGGGTATTCTAGGCGAAAAAGCTGACGTTGCTGCTCGCGTTTCAGCAACGTCAGCTTACGCCCCAGTGTGCGACATTCCCGACATAGATCTCGTCTGCCAAAACGCCAAAACCTGCCATTCAATAAGTTAGAGCTATGGGCGGAAACTGGGCCGTGATTTCAACTAATCGTCTCAACACTTTAATTTTTTAATTGAAGATGGAGTGTTGAATATGAAACTGAGGAAGCGGACTATGAAGATTACGCCACTGCAAAAGCAGCTAAAGACCGGTAGTTTCTATATGTGACTGCAAAACACTCCTCGAATCGTTCGGCAGGGGTTTGATTGGTTTAGATTGATCGATTGAGGAGCGTTAATCGGGATATGGATCACCTGAGTTGCAGCGGCATCTGCAAAGGTTGCGTTGATAACGTGATGAGACAATTCGACTAAGCGCGGCGCGCTCTCCAGAATTGTCCCGATAGCTTGGCGCGAACGCGAATTTTTAGGCGCGCATAGTCATCGGGCAAGACATAAGCAGCAGGCACGACCAACAGAGTCAAAAAGGTCGAGGTAGTCAAGCCGCCCATAATAATAAAGCCCATCGCATTGCGCCATTCGGCTCCATCGGACTGAGCAAAAGCAACCGGCATCATACCGAAAATTGCAGCCAGCGCCGTCATTAACACCGGCCGGAGCCGCTCGGGTGCCGCCTTTTGCATTGCATCGCCTGCGCTCATACCGCCTTTCCGATATTCATTTGCAAGATCCACAAGAAGAATCCCGTTTTTCATCACGATCCCCATCAGAGCAATCATTCCGATTTGGGCGAACATGCTCAATTCCTGATTGGAAAGCCAAAGTGCAATAAACGCTCCGGAAAAAGAAAGTGGAGCCGTAACCATGATCAGGACAGGTTGTCCGAAGCTGTTAAATTGGCTGGCGAGGACAATGTATAGGGCCACAAAAGCAAGCGCGAAGGCCAGCAATATGGCAGAAGTTGTGTCTGCCAGTCTCCGCGCCATACCCTCCATTTTGGTCGACATTCCTTCAGGTGGGGGATTCTTGATCAGGATTTTTTCAAACTGAGCGACAGCGACGCTCAATGCTACGCCGGGCGGCGTGTTTGCCTTGACTGTGATTTGCCTAGCTCGGTCCACGCGATCAATCTGAGCCGGGCTGTCGGCAACTTCAATATCTGCAACTGCCGCCAGATCGACTAAACTTCCACTTCCTGATCGAACCGGAAGCCGGGCAATGTCATTCAAAGTTTGCCGTTTATCTTCATCCACTCGCACTCTAACGTCATAGCGTCTGCCGTCGGCTTCAAATGTTCCCGCATCACTCCCGCCAATTAAAGTTCGCGATGCTGCTGCGACGTCCCGTGCCGTCACCCCTAAATCTGCGGCCCGATTGCGGTCTAACCTGATCTGCAATTCCGGCCTGCCGCCTTCGTAGGTAGAGGCGACATCCACCAGTTCTGGATTAGCACGCATTTCTTCCGCGATGATATTTGCATATTCGTTGATCGTCGTTAGGTCAGAACCGGAAATTATAAGCTCTATCTGAGCCGATCCCACGCCAGCACCGGACACCCATGGGACTTCCACGGCGGAAATATCCTTGGCCTCTGGTAGCGCCTTTGCAAGAATTCCACGCGCCTGGTCCATGATGGCACCCTGTTGGATTGATCGACCCTGCTTGGGTGTGAGATCAATATAAAAGTCCAGCGAATTGGTTTTTTGATTTGTTCCTGCCCCGACGGTTACGAAAACATATTCTACATCTTCAATATTGCGCAAGGCCTCGTCGGCCCTCAGCGACGCCTGTTTAGCCGTTTCAATACCAGTTCCCAACGGAAGTTCCACACTTGCAAGGAACTCTGATCTGTCCGTGAGGGCCATGAACGTGGCGGGCACCATTGCTGCGAAAAGACCGCCGATAAAAAGACTTATAATCGCTCCCAAAAAAACGAGATATCGTCTTCTGATCGACCAACCTACAAGCTTTTCGTAACGCTTCCGCATGGTCTCGTGGAGGGCTTCAATTTTTCCCAGCCATCCTGTTTTTTCTTTCTCCGATTTCAGGAACCGCGATGCAAGCATCGGCGACAGGGTAAGCGCCACCAGCAATGAGACGCTGACCGAAAATACAATCGCCAAGCCATATTGAAAGAAGAAGCGGCCAACGATCCCTTCCATGAAGGCAATCGGCACAAACACTGCCAATGTGGCAAATGTCCCGGCAAGCACCGCCAATGCGACCCGCTTGGTTGCTTTTGGTGCCGCCTCCATTGGATCAACGCCATCATCGACGTCGCTTTGCACGGCTTCAACAACCACGATAGCATCATCAACAAGCAATCCAATCGCCACCGTCAACGCCAATAATGTCATGAAATTAAGTGTAAAATCGAACGCAGCAAAGGCAGCGAACGTAGCAATAACGGAAGTCGGGATGGCCAGCATAACAATAAACGTTGCCCGCCAGCTGAGCAGGAAAAAGAATGTGACAAAAACAACCAATACCACTGCGATCATCAGATCAAACAGCACATCACCAATGGCCGATTCGATGAAACGCGCTGTTTCTCTGGTGACAACAATTTCAACCCCGCTCGGCAGCTGGTCATTGATCTGCTCGATTTCCGCATTGATTGCTCTGGTCATTGCAACGGTATTGCTTCCAGATTGCTTGCGAACCTCAAGCACAACCCCGGGGCGACCATTTAATTGGGCATAGCTGGTTTCATCCTCGACCGAGTCTTCCACGCGACCGATATCGCGGACCCGTGTGACCTGTCCGTTGGGCCGATAAGCTACCGCAAGATTACCAAATTCCGAGGCTGTATTGGCTTCCGCCAGTGTTCTGGTTCCATATTGCTTGCTGCGACCATCAATCTCAAGACGGCCGCCCGGCAACTCGGCATTTTCGTTTCTCAAGGCGGCAACGACATTATCCGTGCTAACAGCGCTCGCCCGCATTTTTGCCGGATCAAGCCAGACCCGCATTTCTCTTTCCCGCCCACCTACAATTGAGATAGAACCTACGCCGCGAATACGCTGAAGCCTCTCTTTAACGACCTCATCTGCAAAAACTGTAAGTTCTCGGACCGGCGCATCTCCTGCTATCAGCAGCGACAATATCGGCGCTGCATCCGGATCAAGCTTTTCCACAATAGGCGCGTCCGATTCTTCCGGCAAATTGCTTAATATGCTGGCCACCCGGTCCCTGACATCCTGAGCCTTCACGTCGGCATCTTCCGACAATTCAAACTCCAACACCACCTGACTGACGCCTTCGGCGCTGACTGAGCGCATTTGCCGAATGCCCGAAACGCTGTTGACCTCTTCCTCGATAACGTCGGTTATTTCAGTCTCAATCGTATCTGGAGACGCACCGGGCGAAATGGTTGTTATCGACACATAAGGAAATTCGATTTTGGGGAACAGATCAACACCTAGTCTCCCAAAGCTCAACAGGCCCAGAACCACTAGCGAAGCAATCACCATCGTCGCAAAAACGGGACGCCGGATCGAGACATCAGAAATCCACATCAGCTTACCGTGCAGGCTTTCTTTGCTTACGCTCTACTTTTTGCCCATCGCGCAAAGTGGATGGCGGGTTTTGGATGATTTTTTCGCCGGTCCGGACGCCTTGTGTGACCTTTACCCGTTCGAAATCTATGCTTTCGACCTTTACATTTCTTCGGCGAGCGATGCCTTTGTCAAACAGGAATATATATGGCGCCGCGCTATCACCTTTAACAGCCGATCTTGGAAGAATGATTGCAGATTCTGGCGGCGTCTCGATTAGCGCCCGCACACCAAGTCCGCTACTGATTCGATAGTTCGGGTTTCTTATCGGCAATCGCAATTCGACTGTTCGGGATTCCGGGTCAACCCGGTCATTGATGATGAACACAAAGCTGTCGAAAGGCTCATCAAAGCCATCAATATAAACCTTTGCCTTCTGGTTGAGCTTGAAATCATCCACCCGGGCCTGCGGAGCACTGACGATTGCTGCCACTATTTCTAATTCCTGTAGTTGCAAGGCTGCAGATTGTTCACCCATCGAAAAGCGATTGTTGAGATAGGTCCCCTCATCGACCAATCTGGCAGTGACGACGCCGTTATATGGCGCGCGGGCAATCGTGTCGCGCAGCGCTTGTTTAGCAGTGGCCAGTACCGATTGCGATTGAGATGCCTGCGCTTTCGCAACGATCAAGTCTGTTTCAACCCTTTCGACTTGCGCTTTCGATACAAAGCCTCGCGGGGCAAGCGCAATTACGCGGTCATATTGGCGCTGGGCTTGTGTCGCCTGCGCTTCCGTCAGGCGTAGCGCCGCTGATGCTTCCGCAACCCGTCTTTTATAATCTGCTTGCCTGATCTGGAACAGCGCTTGGCCCTTCTTCACCCGGTCACCGACCGTCACAAACATGGTCTCGAGCGGTCCTTCGACGAGAGCGCCAATGGCGCTGCTTTGTTTGGCCGCAATCGTGCCAAAAACCTCTACGGGTTCGGCTAAAGGTTGAGATTTTGCTGTTAAAATTTCTACTTCGAGTGCGGCGCTTATATGAATGTCATCATCATTGGCATTCTCGGTATCATCGTTCGCGCAGCCCGAAACCAAGCCCAGCATGACCAAAGCCAAGATGATTATGATTTTTCTGACCAACATTTACGTGCTCAAATAGGTCCCACGTCCACTAGCCACCAAGCGATTATCATCGACGAAAATGCGCGTGTCTGCGGTACTTATGGTCTTTCCGAGCTTCACGACCTGCCCAATTGCACGAAGCGGGCCGTTGGTGGCTGCCCGATGATAATCTACCCTCAGATCCACGGTCGCCTTGGCAATACCCCCTGCAGCAATAATCGCATAAAGCCCGGTCAAATCGATCAAAGACGCCAATATGCCGCCGTGCACGGCTCCAATCACGGGATTAGATACAAGTTCGTCCCGCCACGGCATTTCCAGTTCCAAACAATCGCTGTCCTGGCGAACAATTTTTAGACCTAACCAGCGATGGAAGGGCGCAATCTGTATCGCGTCAGCTAGATTTTCCAGATTGTGTTTCATGCTGCAGCACCGCGCTTGTGGGTCGCATTCAAGAAAGACAGGATCGCCGAACAAAATGCATCGTTGCGGTCACCGGCGACCATATGGCCGGCATCTGCAATGTCTGTGAAATGCGCGCTAGGAACCAGCGTTTGGAAATGAGCTACGGCCTCTTCAGAGACCATGTCGCTGGAACCTCCGCGTATGAGATGAACCGGCAATGTCAACTTCGCGGCCGCCGCACTCAATCTGTCGAAGCCATTGTCTTTTGCCTCGGTAGCGTCGTCACGAGCATGCGTCACATGGTAAATAAAATTGGGGTCCCAATGCCAATAATATCGCCCGTCCTCCCGCTTGCGCAAATATCGATCAAGCTTGCCTGTGCCGGTGCGTTTCTTTCGTTGTGGCATATATTCGGCGATAACTTCTGCAGCTTCTTCAGGGGAGGAAAATCCATCAGTCATATGCGCCTGCATGAACCCGACCACCCTTGACACTCCGGCAGCTTCCATCTTTGGCGCGATATCAACCAAGGTGAGTGACTTAAAGCTTGCGGGGGCCAATTCCCCGGCTGCAATCATACCCGCTATTCCGCCCAGTGATGCTCCGACCAACGCTGGGGGGTTATCGAGTTGATTGGAAATAGCGATCAGATCACGCGCAAAATCGCGCATATCGTAGGCGCCATCTGATGCCCATTCACTGTCCCCATGACCACGCATGTCAATGGCCGTCGCGCGGTAGCCAGCATTGGCGAGTTCATCCAGCACCTTTGCCCAGGCATGACGGGTTTGCCCGCCGCCATGCGCAAGCATTACCGGAAAGCCGGTTTTTGGCCCAGTCGTGCTTGCCTTAATCTTCAAGCCGTTGTGGCCCGTAAAGGTGCCCTCTTCATGATCCATACCGATTTTATAGACTGTATAGGGACAGACAGTAAAGGGCTTTATATTATATTAAATTTACGATATGGTCACTATCATGACAACCGAAACAGCTACAATGAGGGCCAACGCGCAAGACGGGTTCCTTAATGAGACCGATGAGTTTGCGTTTTTGCTGGAGGAAGTGCCGCGAGTCCTGCGCAAAGCATTTGATGAATCAATTGCCCAGTTCGGCTTGTCCCGCACACAATGGAGAACATTGGCCTATCTGATCAAGACCGAGGGAATGACGCAAACAGAGCTGGCACAGTGTCTTGAGCTGGAACGGGCTACGATCGGATTGACGATTGATCATCTCGAAAAACTGGATTTTGTCGAACGTCGGGCGGCAGAAGATGACCGGCGTGTTTGGCGGATATTCCTGCGTCCAAAGGCGATCGACATTATTCCGGAACTTCGGAAAGAAGCTGACGCCGTTTATAGGAAAATGTTCAAAGGCATATCCAGCGCAAACATAGCCATCATACGAACCGCGCTGGAAAAAATGGTTGGAAATCTAAGGGTATTGAACCCATCAGATCCCGAAATTTAACTGGTTCTGATCCCTCTCTCCTGTTGGATCAGTATGGGCAAGTGGTGGGGGCCACTTGCCCTTTTTTTACTGTCCAGGCCAATTAATTTCATAATTATCGGACGGTGAAATATACCATTGATACCTGCCGGGGGACCATTAATTATGCGCTAACGCCCAAAAGTTGCTATGGCTGTGGCTAGCGGTTTCTCTGATCTATGGAAACAGGTGGCGCGGACAAAGCTCGCGGCCTTGCGTTCAAAACAGCTGTTCGCGATTAGATCGCGCGAACCAATGGCTGGACCCATATAACGAATGTCGATCGACTCTAGCTGTTGGCCGATCGAACTTTCACCACCTGCAACACGGCCTTGGCATGCAGCCATCAGCGCCGCAGCAACCGCGCCTCCATGGATAATATTTCCGCTCTCCCAGTCCAAAACGGCCCGGTTTCCTGCTGCAATTTGTGGCGATACGAGTGCGCCCGATAATCCCAAACTGGTGGCTATCGGTCCGGGCATTGCTTGAGGATCGCCTCATCACCCTTCAGCTTGTCTGAAAGGATGCGTATTCCGTTACATTTCATCGCCGCTACTTCGGCCTTAAGCGCAGCCAGTCGGTCGCGCAGCAATGGCTGTAGTCCAAGCGAATTCACCTGGCCGATTCCGGCAGTCCTTATTCGGGGCAGGCACGCCCCTATCAAAAAAGGGTATGCAACATATGTTGCATATGTCGACGCTTCATTATATTCTCCTACTCGATCACCTGTCGGGAGAACGTCACCATTAACAGTGTTCAGGAACATCAGCAGGACACTGCCCTTAATCCGCCCTTGGCTCCGAGGGCCAGAGCGGTGCTTGAACAGCACGCTACCGAATTGCTGCGTCATACGGTCGAGGAGACATTTCCGCTAGCGCGCGAGGTGATGACCCTTGATGCCAGACAATACACCTGCCCCGAACGATTCGCGCAGGAAAAGCAGCAGATTTTCAGCCGGGTGCCGCTTGTGCTGGCCGCGTCATGCGAATTGCGGAAGCCTGGCGACTTCAAGACCGTGGAGGTGGCGGGCATCCCCGTTCTGCTGGTGCGCAACCGTGAGGGCACGGTGCATGCCCTGCTTAACGCCTGCACCCATCGGGGTGCGGCGGTAGCATCAGGCTGCGGTTCTGCGGCGCGTTTCACGTGTCCCTATCATGGCTGGACCTTTGCGCAGGACGGCGACTTGGTGGGTATTGCCAGTTCGACTGATTTCGGTGCGGTGGACAAGACGGCGCTGGCTATGAAGCGGTTTCCGGTGACCGAACGCGCCGGGTTGATCTGGGTAATTCTCGATCCCGACAGCTCGCACGATCCGGCTGATATGCTTGGCGGGATTGACGAGCTCGTCGCCGGCTTTGGGTTTGCCGGGTGGAATCATATCGAAAGCCGCACGATGCATGGACCCAACTGGAAGCTGACATTTGATGCGCATCTGGAATTCTACCATGTCCCGGTGTTGCACCGGGAGACATTCGGTCCGGAGCGCAGCAACCGCGCCTTCTATTTCAGCCAAGGTCCGCACCAGCGGGTTGTCGCCCCGCGCGGTCGCCCCGGCGATACAGCCAAGGATGATCTCTATGCTCTGGGACGCCTGCCGGCGGCCGACGAGCCGTTTGATCCGTTGCTGGTCGGCGAATGGATCCTTTTTCCCGGCGCTTCGATCAACACGTTTTACTTGAACGGCCAGCGCGGAGTGCTGCTCTCGATTGTATTGCCAGGGCCGGATGTCGGAACCTCCACTACGACCCAAACTTTTCTTGCCGAAACGCCGCCTGACGAAGTGACCCGGGCAGCGATGGAGGAGCTGTGCACCTTCCTTGCACGTGTCGTGGGCGATGAAGATTTACCGACCTCGGCGTTACAGCAAAAAGCTTTGGCAACTGGGCTGCTTGAGCATGTCCGGTTTGGCCAAAATGAAGGGGGCTTGCAGCATTTCCACAGGTGGCTTGATGATCTGCTGAAAGCCGACGATGCTGAACTTGCCGCGCTGCTGGCTGAACCTTGCCCGCAGCGATAGATCACGACGCGCGCAAGATTGCGCTGGCTGAGATCGCTGCCGATCTGGTGGCGACGGGCGGGGCCGATGCCGCTACGGTGCGCGCTGTCGCCACGGCGGCGGGGTTCAGCACCAAGGCGGTGACCCACTATTTTGCCGACAAGCGTGCGCTTATGCTGCTGACCTATCGCCACGCGGCCTTTAGTTCGCAGGCGCGCAGCGCTGCCTCGCAGCTGGAAAACGTAGCGGATCTTGCCGCACTTCTCCACCCCTTGCTGCCAATAGACCCCAAGTCTGAACGCAACTGGCGAGTGTGGTTTTCGTTCTGGGGTCTCGCAATTGCCGATCCCGAATTTGCCGCAGAACAGCGGCTGCGCGTACGTGAATTCGTCGGTCGGATTGCCGAGTGCCTCGCTGCTGATCCGCGTTTTGCGCATCTTGCCGAAAAGCAACACCCGGCTATTGCCAGCGCTGTGCTGGCATCGCTGATCGGGATCGTCACGCAGGCTATTTTCGATCCGGCGGCCTGGCCGCCCGCAAGTCAGGTACAGGCCGTCAACGAGATGCTGACGCGAATGGCCAACCACGCCGCTTACGAGGGAGAACGATGACATGGGCCGGAAGGTAATCGTACTGGGCACTGGCGGATCGGGACTGACCGCTGCGCTCGCCGCGCATGACAGCGGCGCCGAAGTGACGGTGTTCGAAAAGCATGACCAGGTCGGTGGTACTACCGCGTGGTCGGGCGGTATGATCTGGGTCCCCAATAACCGCCATGAGGGGCAACTCGGAGTCGATGACAGCCGAGAAAAGGCGCTGACCTATCTCATGTCGCTCTCGCATGGGCTGATTGATCAGGCGATGGCCGAGGCGTTCCTTGATGCCGGACCGGCGATGGTCGAATACCTTGAGGACGCCGATGGTCCGGTTGTATTCCGGCCGATCCCCGAGTTTCCCGATTATCATGC
Organism: Parasphingorhabdus sp.; assembly: GCF_036568145.1. Lineage (GTDB taxonomy): Bacteria > Pseudomonadota > Alphaproteobacteria > Sphingomonadales > Sphingomonadaceae > Parasphingorhabdus. Next base: position 161,019 of record NZ_DATCTC010000030.1, read on the forward strand.
CGAACACCCAGGTGGAATGCCGGGCGGCGGGCGCTCGCTCGATTGTCCGCTCTATCCGTTCGACGAACTCGGCGAATGGCGCAAACGGGTAACGAAATCTCCCTATTATCCCGACCCGCGCTATTCGATTTTCGATTCAACCATCGGGCAGGCCGTGCCGCAGCCGGTCTCGGCCGATGAGCTTGATCGGCGCGGCCAGCGCGATGAACGTGGCAGCGGGCAGGCCCTGATCGGGCGGTTGCTCAAGGCCTGTCTCGAACGCGGGATCGAGCCGCAGACCGGTTGCCGCGCGATGCGGCTTATTCAAAAGGACGGCGCGGTGTGCGGGGTCGAGATAGAACGCGATGGGGACCTATCCCCGGTCAATGCCGACGCGGTAATTCTTGCCACCGGCGGGTTTGAATGGGACGAAGAAATGAAGCGCGCCTTCATCCGCGGCCCGCTCACCCATCCCGTTTCGATACCGACCAATACCGGCGATGGCCTGAAAATGGCAATGCGGATCGGGGCGAAGCTGGGCAATATGCGTGAGGCTTGGTGGATGCCGGTGCACGAAGTTCCTCGCGAAGAGATTTCGACTGGAGTGGTTTTATTGGGCGGCGCACGTGCGCTGCCTCGCTCGATCATGGTCAATCAAAAGGGGCGACGTTTTGTAAATGAAGCTGCCAATTACAATGCTTTTGGCGCGGCGTTTCACGAACAGGATGTTTCCGCCTTCGATTATGCCAATCTGCCGTGCTGGCTGATATTTGACCAAGGTTACGTTGAAAAATATGGTTTTGGAATGATGGGCGGCAGGCCTGGAGAAGGCCCGCCGCAATGGGTGATGCGCGCCGACAGCCTTGTGGGTCTCGCGAACCGGCTCGGCCTGCCTGAAGGCTCACTGGAAGCCACTGTAAATCATTGGAACGCCATGGTCGCCGAGGGCCGCGACACCGATTTCCAGCGCGGCGAGGCAGCGCATGATATCTGGTGGGGAGACCCCGAACACCGGGAAAGCCCAGCAGCGACGCTTGGTCCTCTAACCGCCGGACCGTTCTTCGCGGTTGAGGTCAAGAGTGGCGCGCTTGGCACCAAAGGCGGCCCGCAGACTGATCGCAATGCCCGCGTTCTCGATGTTGACGGCGCGACCATCCCCGGCCTTTATGCCGCAGGTAATGTCATGGCGTCGGCTATGGGCATGACATATGGCGGCCCAGGCGGGACAATTGCGCCAGGCATGGTTTTCGGTTTCGTCGCGGGCCGTCACGCCGCCGGGCAACCCTTTTTTGCTGAGGAGCAGACGTAAGTGGCCGTTGTGTGGGACAAATCATTGCGATCACTGGCGCTGCTTTTCTCGATTTGGGCTGACGTCGAACACTATTCCGGAGCTCAAGAGGGCGGTTTTAGAATATTAGGATTATTCGCAAAGGCACAGGTTAAATCGGATTCTTAACGAAATAACATACTGTTTTACAACGAAATGCCAAGAGTAGAGAGAATAACAGGATAGCGGAGGATAATTGCGAAAATGAAAGCGCTGGAGCCGATCTCGATAGGAAGCGTAGAAATACCCAACAGGGTAGTTCGTACCGCTCACGGAACCCACTTCGGGGACGGCGGGTTCTCGCCAACCCTAATAGATTATCATGTCGAGCGTGCCCGGGGCGGCGTGGGACTCACGATTCTTGAAATCGCCGGAGTTCACCCGACTTGTCCTTCATCAATCTGCAATTTTGACGATTCAATTATCGATGGTTATGTGCGGTTGATGGAGGCAGTACGCCCCCATGGCATGCGGGTCTTCCAGCAATTGTGGCATGCCGGGCACAATAGCCTCCCGCTGGATGGTGGCCCGCCGTGGTCCTCTTGCGATTTGCCGAGCCCAGTTCTCGGCGTAGTACCAATCGGCATGAACAAAGCGCAGATTGAGGAATTGGTCGCGGCTTTCGCCGCTGCGGCCGAGCGTTGCAAGAAGGGGGGTATTGACGGTGTCGAGCTGCATGCTTCGCACGGCTATCTGCCGCAGCAATTTATGTCAGCGATGCTCAACCACCGTGATGACGAGTACGGCGGCAGCTTCGAAAACCGGATGCGCTTCACCGTCGAGGTACTGTCTGCCATCCGCGAACGGGTCGGTGCCGATTATCCGGTGGGCGTCCGGCTCAGTCCCGAAATTGTTGAAGGCGGAATGACACCCGAGGAGACCGCGAAGGCGGCAAGCTATCTCGAGGAGCGGGATCTCATCGACTTTCTCGACGTGTCAATGGGCGGCTATTTCGCTTTTCCGAAGATGATCGGAGGGATGTTCGAACCTGCGGGCTACGAATTGCCTACCAGCGCTCCGGTGACTTCGGCGGTCAAGGTTCCCCGCATTGTAACGGGCCGTTTTCGCACGCTGGAGGAAGTCAGCCAAGTCATTTCAGAGGGAACGGCCGATCTTGTCGGCATGACCCGCGCGCACATCGCCGATGCAGCGATCGTGCGCAAAACGCGTGAGGGCAGAGAGGCCGAAATCAGGCCCTGCATTGCTTGCAACCAAGGCTGCGTGGGAATGCTTCTCGGGCCGGAACGGCGAATGGGCTGTACGGTCAATCCCTATATCGGGCGCGAGGGCGAAGTGAACGACGACAAGCTGCCGCAGCCGGACGGGAAGCGGATGGTACTAGTGGTTGGCGGTGGCCCGGCCGGAATGGAGGCTGCGAGGGTCGCGCGGTTGCGCGGGCACAACGTTATCCTTGCCGAAGCTGCGCCCGAATTGGGCGGACAGATCAGGATTGCAGCGCTTGCGCCCCGGCATCAGGCGATTGCGGATTATACGCTTTGGCAGGAATCGGAAATCTATCGCCTGGGCGTCGATGTAAGGCTCAGCACCTATGTCGACGCGGATGATATCGCCGGGTTTGGCGCCGATCGTGTGATCATTGCCACCGGATCTTATCCGCGGATGGACGGGATTCAGATGGGCATTCCCGCCCGCCCCATGAAGGGGATCGACCACTCTGATGCAATGTCATCGATCGAGTTTTTCACCGGACGGCGCAATACCAGCCCGACACATGCGATCGTGATAGACGATGTCGGCCATTACGAAGGGATCGCAGTAGCCGAGGCACTGATCGAAAAAGGGGCCGCAGTGACTTTTGTTACCCGCCACAAGGCTTTTGCCCATTTGCTGGATTCTGCCCTTCAGCCCGAGCCTGCGTTGCAACGCTTAAACCGCGGCAAGTTCCGGTTGCATGTGCGTTCGCATGTCGATGCCTTCGATGGATCGGAGGCGGTGTTGCACGACCTGCACGGCGGCGGCGAATACCGCGTTCCGGCGGAATGGGCCGTCATAGTCAGCCATAACCGCGCGGCCGTCGAACCCTTCACGGACCTGCGAAAATCAAATTCCGACATAATATTTGTGGGGGATGCGAGCAGCCCGCGCTTTCTCCTGCGCGCTATCGCTGAAGGAAACGGGGCGGGCTGCCAAGTGTGAGACCGTTCGACGACTAGCGCCAAAAATGATTGGAATTGAACTGATGGAAAGAGGATTGAAATGACTTCAGATAGCCAAAGCGCGGATTCAGTTGAGTTGAATTTCGCAGACCCTCAAGTGATGGAATGCCCTTACCCCTTATACGAGAAGTTGCGAGACGAGGCACCAGCTTACTTCGTGGAGGCAACCGGTTTCTGGATAATCAGTCGTTACGACGACTGTCTGGCAGCAATTCGGAACCCGAAGGTTTTCTCTAGCAAGATGGGCTTCCGGCCTGGTGCCGTCCCCAGTGAGGTAATGCGGATTTATGAAGAGGAAGGGTTCGGCGACCTCCCCGATACGCTGGTTAGCAACGATCCGCCCTCGCACACGCGCTATCGCAAGCTGGTTGACCGCACCTTTACGGCCGGTCGTGTGCGCCAGATGGAAGATTACATGGTCGAGGTCGTCAGCGAGCTGATTGACGAATTTATTGCCGATGGGCGCCTTAAGGTGATGAACGACTTCGCCATTCCCGTTCCAATGTATGTGATCGCTGACCAGCTCGGCGTACCGCGCAGCGACCGCGACAAGTTCAAGGAATGGTCTGACGCTGCAGTCGCCCCGCTCGGTATGCTGATTTCCGATGAACGCAAGATCGAATGCGCCAAGCTCGCGGTCGAGATGCAGCACTATTTCGTCAAGGTCTTCGACGATCGCCGGAAAAATCCCCGCGACGACATCATTTCCGATTTGGTGACAAAGGAAGTAGACGGGACGCTGCTCGATACGCCCGAACTGCTGTCTGTCCTGAATCAGCTGCTCGTAGCTGGCAACGAGACCACCACGAGCGCGATCGGAGCCTCAGTTGTTCAGCTCGCCCAAGATCCCGAATTGGTCGAGCTACTCGCCAGCCAGCCGGACAAATGTAACAATTTTGCAGAAGAAATCCTCCGTTATGAATCTCCGGTCCAAGGGTTATTCCGGATGACGACCGAGGATGTCGAGGTTGGTGGGACCGCGATTCCCAAGGGCAGCCTCGTGAACCTGCGTTACGGTTCGGCCAATCGGGACGAGAACAAGTACGAATGCCCGGCGGAATTCAACGTCGACCGCAAGAATGCATCTTCCCATCTCGCCTTCGGGGCGGGCATCCACCACTGCATCGGTGCCCAATTGGCGCGTCGCGAGATCGCGATCGCGGTCCGCGAATTGGCGAACCGGCTGAAGGACATCCGCTTGGCTGACCCGGAAACGCTCTCGCATACGCCGAGCATGATCCTGCGTGGCCTCAATGAATTTGAGATCGAATTCTCGGAACGGTGAGAGCGGAGATGGAAGACGACATGACCTTTGATTACGATGTCATTGTGATCGGTGGCGGAGGTGCCGGAATGGCGGCCGCCATCTCGGCACATGACTCAGGTGCGCGCGTGGCTCTGCTGGAAGCCGCCGAGCAGCTGGGCGGATCGACGGCACTTTCGGGTGGCGTTGTCTATGGTGCGCCGACCAGTGTCCAGCGCGCGGCCGGCATTGAAGATGATAGTGTCGATGCGATGTTCGAATATTACATGACACTCAACCAGCACAAGGTTGAGCCAGGGATAGTTCGTCGCCTGTGCGAACTATCCGGGCCTGCGATCGAATGGCTTATCCAGCTGGGCGTGAAATTCGACCCAGCCGAACTTTATGCCTCGGGCGTGGAAAGCGTCGCGCGCGGTCACAAGGCGGCTGGCAATGGCGCTGCCATCACGGAGGTTCTCGACCGCGAGGTCAGCCGCCGCGAAATCGACGTGTCGCGCGCCTGCCGGGTGACTGCATTGCATACTAACGAAAACGGTGCCGTGCGAGGTGTGGTGCTGGACGGCGAAATCGTGAGTGCACGAAACGTGATCATCGCCACAGGCGGTTTTGGCCACAATAAGTTGCTGCTGAACCGCCACTATCCCGAAGCTGCGCAGCACGGAGACTGGACTTGGGCGATAACCGCAAAAACCTGCACCGGCGACGGCTTGCTGATGGGGCAAGAAGCTGGTGCTGATATCGCCGGCCATAATCGCGGTCTGCTGCTGACGACACCCGGCTTCTACCGCGATCTCGAAGTTTTTGTCCCCGGCTGGCTGGTTTACGTTAACCGGGAAGGCCGCCGGTTCATCGATGAAACCACCGAATATGCGGTGATGTCTGGAGTGGTGAAGGATCAACTTGGCGGTTCGGTCTTTGCGGTATTCGACGAAACAGCGCGTGCCACTGCTGAGCCCGAACCACGCTATGCAGATGCGCACAAGGCAGGCATTATCACGCTCAACTGGGTGACCGACAAAATCGACGAACAGATCGCGAAGGGCAAGGTTGTGAAGGCTGATACGCTGTCCGAACTGGCCGATCTGATGGGGATCGAAAGCGATACGCTGGAAACCACGATCAACCGGTATAATTCGGATTGCGAGAAGGGTGAGGACAGCAAGTTCCGCAAAGATGCCAGCTTGATGAAGCCGGTTGTGCAGCCACCTTTCTATGCGGCGGAAATTCGTCCGGCGATTGTCTGCCTCACTTCTACGGGCCTGCGGGTGGATGAGGACACGCACGTTCTCGACAGCGCCGATCAGCCGATCAGCGGCCTGTATTCCGCTGGCGAGGTGTCGGGCGGCGTTCTGGGCGACCGGTACATCGGTGGTGGCAATTCCATCGCCAACGCGATCGTCTTCGGCCGCGTGGCGGGCGAACAGGCGGCGCGCGAGGCAGGGGCGACAGCAAACAGGGAGCCAGCATGATGGCAGACGATCTATCTCTTCAAGGCAAGGTGGCGCTCGTTACCGGAGCTGCGCAGGGAATCGGGCGCGAAATCGCGAGCCGGTTGGCGCAGCACGGTGCGCGGGTGATCCTGACTGATGTCGAGCCTCAGCTTGGCAAGGAAGCCGCCGCCGAGATGAAAGATGCTTCCTATTGCGATCTTGATGTGACCAGCCAAGCCCAGTGGGAAAAGACGATCGAGGCGCTGCGCGAGGAGCACGGACGTCTGGATGTTCTGGTCAACAACGCAGGCATCAGTCCGGCGGCGAATATCGAGCAGACCGACCTCGATTTGTGGCGGCGCGTCCAAGCGATCAATGTCGAGAGCGTGTTTCTCGGATGCCGGACCGCACTGCCGCTGATGCGCGAATCCGGCGACGGCGGTTCAATCGTCAACCTCAGTTCAATCCAGGGCCTGCGCCCTGCAGCGCCGCTGGCTGCATACTCGGCATCCAAAGCGGCTGTGCGCGCTTTGACCAAATCGGTGGCACTGCACGCCGCAGGCGACGGTATACGCTGTAATTCGGTTCATCCGGGCGGAGTTCACACAAGGATGCTCGATGATTTCGCCGCGCTGACCGGCGATGCGGATGCGGCCATGGCCCAGATGAATGCGGCGAACCCACTTGGCCGGGTGGGCCAGCCGCTCGATATCGCGAACGGGGTTCTATACCTTGCATCTGACCTGTCTGTCTGGGTGACCGGTCTTGAACTTGTGATCGACGGAGG
>NZ_DATCTC010000031.1:0-350538 GCF_036568145.1 Parasphingorhabdus sp.
ACTGGTAAAGCCCGGTAGCCGAAGATGTCCCGGCCTTCGCATCCGCCCGCATCCCGCTTTCTAGCTGTGCCTGAGCGATCAGATATTGGAAATCAACACCGGTCCGCTGCGCCGATTGCGCGATAATGCTTGGCAGATCGCCGCGCCCGGCCGTGCGGAGCGGAGCGAAATCAGCACTCGAAAAATTGGAAATGGGCAGATTGGACATGGTGATATCAGAGTCTCCTGTGAAGAGGAGAAGCAATAGTCATGCCAAATTGTTTAAGGGTGGAGGACTGTGCCTAACACCAATCCCGTCATTTCACAGAACGCGGGAATCTCTCTGAGGCAAAGCCGAAAGATTGCGAACTATACAGCTTAATTCCCGCCTTCGCGGCGGGAATGCGAGGGTTTTGTGATGTGATGCTGCATGTGTCTTGAAAACACCCTAATCCCCCTCCCAGTCAGGGAAGGAGTAAGGAGCTGAAACAAGTCTAGCGTCCGCGCGCAGCTGCGGAATAAGTGTTTGCCTGACCGCCGCGAAAGCCAGTCAATAATTGCAACCGTGTGGAGCTATGGTCGCGTAAAAACCGCAGGCGGTATATTGACGCCTGCATTAATTCGTCCGCTTCGCACAGAAGCGGTTTCAAATCGTGGTCGATCTCCCCGGCCTCAATCGCGCCGAGCCTGGTAGCCGCCTCACTTAAGCCGGTGCTGGCTCGGAAAATGGCATCACTATCGTGACCTTCCAAAGCAGAAAACAGCGTATCTTGTGCGTTGCGGAAAGATTCCACTATTGCTTTCATTTATCAGATTCCGTTCCGAATACGCCCATATCGAGCATCTTTTGCGCCAGCGCGGCAGTGTCCACGCTATATATTCCGGCTGAGATTTTCTGACGCACTTCGGCCACTTTCTGTGCATCAAACGGCGGTGTTTTAGCGGCAAGCAGGGAAGCCGTGGTTGTGATGGCCGGCTCTGCTTTGCCCTGGTCCGCGTTCTGACTTGCAACCGCGCCGCCGATTTTCCTGGCCGTTCCTTCTTGTACCGCCGGGCGATCCAGCCGCGTATTGATGGCCGAGTAGCTTTCAACAGGTTTCATTACAATGGCTCCTTCACACTTTCAGCCTTCAGTGTTTCTTGCTTTTACACTGGCACCGATAGTTTTCGTTCCTAACGATTTACGGCGCGTTGTGAAAAAATTAATATCTCTCGGCAAAAAATAATTACTGGACCAGTTCCACTTCGCCAGATCCGGACACGCGGGCCATTAATTCCTTGGATTTCCGGCTGGAACGGACAGGAATATAATCACCGATTCGTCCGTTTTTCTGGGCCACGACTCCATAGCTTATGGAAAAACTGGGCCGCCGGACGACAAGTGTCAGGGGCTGGTTTCTTAAAACAACATATTCGCCGGAGCGATCTTGACCGGAAGATTGCCCTGCCTGCCCGCCTCGCACCGGCACAAATATCCGCCAGCCGAGATGGGGACAGCTCACCATCACGGCGCTATTATTGGTAGCCGATAACTGCACTTCACCGGGGCAGCGTTTTAATCGCAATTTCGTGTCGATTGGCGCAAGCGCCCCGCCCGCTTCGCCAATTTTGGCATTCAGATGCTCGGCAACCTGCCGGTCGAGCGCGGCGCTATCCTCAAAAGGGGAAGCTGCACCCATTGCAAGAAGGGAGAGTATCGGAAGTGTAAGGCGTTTATATTGCATGTCTGGTTCCTGTGCGTTCGATCCGGAAAGAATTACCCGAATAAACTTGTCAAAAACCAAGCAGGTTTCATGCCAGTTTATCACTCACAGCTTTTCATTCATCCGTAACGTCGCTTTTCGGTGGCAGGAAGGTGAGCATGATATTCGGCTTGCCACCCGCCTTGGACACCAGTTTCTCGGGGATTTTGAGGGAAATCATCTCTCCGTCCTGCCCTGCCCTTTCAAAAGCATCGGCAATCGCGGCAGAACGCGCCGCCACTTTTTCCCATTGCCGCAATCTTTGCCCGCCCGGCATCTGCGCTACAACAGGAACATATATCGTCAGCAACTGTTTTTCCCGAATGTTCGGGATCCGTGCAATTTCTGCGCGGGCATAATCGGTCAGCATCGCGCTGTTATCTTCGAAAAAGTCGGTGACCTTATATTCAAAGGCAGCATGGATGCGCGGGGCCGGTGCGCTTTGTTCTGCCAGTTTTTTGCGGGCATCCGGACCGGCGATATTCACAAAATGGGCATAGGCAAAGACGCTGAGCAGCATCAGTGCCAGGTCCAGAAAAGATAGCGTGGTGCGTCCTGCGATCATCGGTCAATGCGCCGCCCGCAAGGGTTTCGCCGGCGAGAAATGAACCGGCGTCAGTTTGACAAGTTCCCGTTTCGCAACCGCGATCATATGTTCTGCAAGGGCCGCGCGATAGGTGTTCAATATCTCTGCCCGCGCTTTCAGCCGCATATGGATGGGGAACGCGATGATGTGGGAAATGAACATGCCATAAAGGCTGGTGAGCAAGGTAAGGCTCATCGCCGGGCCCATTTTCAGCGGGTCGATGCCGGTCGCAAAAAGCTGGATCAGGCCGATGATCGTGCCGATCAAGCCGATTGCCGGCGCAATTTCAGAAGCTGCGCTCCAAAAACTGGCAGCCAGGTCCTGTTTCTTTTTGGCTATATTGCACTGCAATCGTGCCCATTCCTCAAAAGTCTTTGCATCCTTGGCATTGACCAGCTCTCCAATCATTCGGGTGATGAATGGATCCTCGCTATGCAGCTGCTCCAATCCGACAAAGCCCTGTTCCCGCAGCATAAAGTCGATACGGCGGCACATGAAAGTCGCATTTTCTCCGCTCTCCGCAAACGGCTCCCTCCCGCAATGGGGAAGCGCTGCAAAGGCCAGTCCGAAAGAGGATTTTCCATTTTGAATCCAGGCCATGACAAGCACACAGCCAAGCACAACGCCGAATATCAGCGGATCAAATAGCTGCCCGAACTTGCCGAGCACATCACTATTACCGAATATCATGTCCACCGGCTTGCTCTCCCAACGCTTGCAGGACGGACAAAAGCGGCAAGATTTTTCCGCTCACCGGCAAGATTTTGCCGCTCCAGACTAGCTGTGAACAGGTTTTTAATTTCTACGGCCATGAAATCCCCAAAAACTGCCATTTCTCTTTGCCCGTCAAGAAACTGGCACGTCGTTTGCGTTGAACTGTTCGAGATTAGCTATCCCGGAACATCTCAGGACCGGTGCTTCTCAATCAAAGTGACGGTCGCAGGGCCGCAATATTAAGACAGGATTTCGTTCGATGCCGAGTTTGGATCAGATTTTTGCATTAAATGGCGGGGCGCTACAGTTGCGGTCCCAGCGTTTGAACATGCTGGCTTCTAACATCGCGAATGCGTCAACGCCGGGTTACAAAGCCAAGGACCTCGATTTCGATCGTGCGATGCAACAGGCACAAGGCGGAGGATCGCTGAGCAAAGCAATGAGCGACCACACGGGTTTCCGCGTGCCGCTGCAACCCTCGCTCGATGGCAATACTGTTGAGCTATCTGTCGAACAAACCCTGTTTGCCGAAAACGCCATTCAATATCGGACCACCCTCTCCTTTCTTCAGGGCCAGGTGTCAACGATCCAACGCGCCTTGAAAGGGGAATAGAGATGAGCGGTATGAATGTTTTTGATGTCGCCGGAAGGGCGATGTCAGCGCAGATGGTGCGGCTGAACACCACCGCATCCAACCTTGCCAATGCCCGCACGGATTATGCCTCGAAAGACGAAGCCTACCGTGCCGTGCGCCCGGTTTTCCGCTCCGTCATGGAAAATAATATGGCGACAGTAGATGTCGAGCGCGTCGTCCAAACCGACCTTGAGCCGCAAAGACGTCACGATCCGTCAAACCCGATCGCCGATGAAGAGGGCTATGTCTGGGAAGCCGCAGTCGATGAGACAGCCGAGATGATCGACATGCTCGAAACCGCGCGAAACTACCAGAATAACGTCCAAGTTTTACAGACCGCAAAATCACTCATTCTAGAAACGGTAAGGAACCAGTAATGGAGATCAATCCGCAGGTTTATGAATTTAAAAGATCAAATACTTCCGACCTGTCCTTCTCACAGCCCGCCGGTGCGGTTGGCGATAGCACAATGAACCAGGATTCCTTTTTGCGTCTTATGACGACGCAGCTAAAGTTCCAGGACCCGTTTGACCCGATGGACAATCAGGCGATGGTCGCACAGCTCGCCCAGTTTTCAAGCGTTGCGGGCATTTCGGAGATGAACAAGTCTCTTACCGACATTGCTTCCATGCTGGGCAATAATCGGCTGTCCGATGCGAAGGAATGGATCGGGCAGTCTCTTCTGGTTCCGGGCAACTATGTCGTTGCGAACAAGAACGGTGAATATACCGGCGAGTTTGAACTGAACCAGCCGAGCGAGAATATCTCTATCGACCTGCTCAACGAAGCCGGTGAGATCGTCATGTTTGCCGAACTTGGCCAGCAGGAAGCAGGCCCCATCCAGTTTAACTTCGATAGCAAGAATGCAGATGGCGAACCGCAAGACCTTGGCCGGTTGAAAGTCCGGGTGAACGGCGGGTCCGTGTCCAATCTTGCAACTTGGGTTCCGGTCGCATCCGTCAAAACATCCGAGGGCAACGGTCCGCCCATCCTCGTAACCCCGATTGGTAATGTCATGCCTTCGGAAGCACTGCGCATCGGATAAGCGCAGCCATATTTCCAGATTTAAAACAGGAGAAGAATAATGTCTTTCTTTACATCCCTAACCGGCCTGAAAGCGGCACAAACCGACTTGAACGTGATTTCAAACAATGTCGCCAATACAAGCTCGATCGGTTTCAAGAAAAGCCAGGCGATCTTTGGTGACCTGTTCGCCGCGGCACCGACCCAGACGACCAAGACGGTCGCCGGTCAAGGTGTCCGGTTGAGCGGTATTACGCAGCAATTTACGCAAGGCACATTGAAGCCGACCGAAAAAACACTCGATCTGGCGATTGCCGGTGACGGTTTTTTTGCCGTCCGCAGCCAGCCACCGCAAGAAAGCTTGACCTTTACCCGTAACGGTGCGTTCACGGTCAACGTTGACCATGAAGTCATCGACACAACCGGCTCCAAGGCACAGCTTTTGCCTGTTGATGCCAACGGTATCGCAACCTCCACCAATGTTGCCGACATGTATGACTTTGTCATGCCTGAAACCGATCCGGGTGATCCCAGCGCATTGCTTGCCAATATTTCCATCAATGGTGAAGGCGTGGTCACTGCTAGCTTTACAAACGGCAACCAGATCAAACTCGGCGCCTTGGCTCTGGCCAGCTTTACCGCGATTGAGGGGCTTCGCCCGAACGGCGATGCCCATTGGCAGGCAACCGGTGATTCCGGCCCACCTAAGATCAATCAGGCAGCTAATGGTCCGTTGGGACAGGTACGTTCCGGCGCGCTGGAACTGGCCAACGTGGATATTACGGAGGAGCTGGTTTCGCTTATCTCCGCACAGCGTAATTTCCAGGCCAATGCCCAGGCTATCGAGACTGCCAATACCCTTAGCCAGACGATGATCAACCTGAAGGTCTAAACTCCTGACGGATAGAATAATCTAGGAAAGTCTAATGGATAAACTTGCATATACCAGCGTCAACGCGATGAAATCGTTGATGAACCGGCAAACTGCCATCGCCAATAATATGGCGAACGCAAATACGGTTGGTTTCAAGGCCGATATGGTCTCGGCGCATGCCAAATATTTAACCGGTCCCGGCCATGATAGCCGGGCAATGGCGGTCGAACGGGATATGCAAGCCAATATGAACGCCGGTGTGATTACACAAACCGGCCGTCCTCTGGATGTTGCACTGGAAGGCGATGCCATGATCGCGGTTCAGGCAGCCGACGGGGGAGAAGCATATTCCCGGCGCGGTGATTTACAGATCGCCGCGTCGGGAGCCATGCTGACCGGTGACGGTTTTCCGGTGATGGGGGCAAACGGGCCTATCACCATGCCGCCCGCGGAACGGGTGGATATCGGCGCCGACGGGACAATCTTTTTTGTGCCCAAAGGCGGTGATCTTAATATGCCACAGGAGCTGGACCAGATGAAACTGGTGAGCATGACCGGCAGCGCCATTTCCAAGGGAGCCGATACATTATTTCGTGCCGCCGATGACGGTATCCTGCCGATTGATGAAAATGCCCGGCTGGTATCCGGCGCGTTGGAAGAATCCAACGTCAACATGACCAGCGCTCTGGTGGACATGATCGAAACTAGCCGCGCCTGGGAAACCCAGGCCAAATTGCTGCGGACAGCCGAAGAGCTGGATGAAAGCAGCGCTGCGGTCATGAACATACCGCAATGATGATTGAGTGCGTGAACCGCACGAAGGAGACGATAAGATGAGCAATGCAGCCCTACAAGTCGCGCGCACCGGACTGGACGCGCAAAATACCAAAATGCGCGTTATTGCCAACAATCTGGCGAACGTGAACACTACCGCATTCAAACGCGACCGCGCGGATTTTGAAATGCTTGCCTATCAGAATATCGTCACGCCGGGCGCGCCATCCGATGCACAGAACCGCTTTGCCAGCGGCCTGCAACTGGGCTCTGGTGTAAAACTGTCCGGGATCGGTAAGATCGATACCCAGGGCACATTGCAGAACAGCGAAAATGCCCTTGATATGGCGATTGAAGGGGCCGGTTTTTTCCAGGTGGAAATGCCTGATGGCACCATAGGTTACACTCGCGCCGGTAATTTCAACATGACCGCAGAGGGCAATCTTGTCACCAGCGACGGCCTGCCCCTCATCCCCGGTATTCAGGTTCCTCAAGATGCAACATCGCTGACCATCGGCAATAACGGTGTGGTGTCAGCGACGCTTGCTGGTCAGAACGAACCCAGTGAACTGGGCCGGATAGAGCTTGCCAGCTTCACCAACCCGGCTGGCCTGCTTTCGGTCGGCAACAATATCCTGACCGAAACCGCAGCCAGCGGCATGCCTCTGGTGGGCGAAGCGGGCGCGGAAGGGCGGGGCCAGATCCGTCAGGGCGCGCTGGAAGGCTCCAACGTGAATATTGTCGAAGAACTGGTCAACATGATCGAGACGCAGCGTGCCTACGAGGTCAATTCAAAGATGATCTCCGCCACGGATGAAATGCTGCAATTCGTGAATCAGCAAATCTGATGAACTTTACTCTGAGCGAGAGACTTTAGCATCATGCACATATCACTGCTTTCAAAATTGCCCCTGGCGATCATGGCCGCGCCCTTCATGCTTATGGGCTGCATGGGCTCTGGTGGCAGCGCACCGGAACATGGCTTTGCGCCTGTGGTCGCGCCTGTCCTTCCCGATGCTGCCCCTGCTCATGCAAATGGCGCGATATTTCAGTCCGCTTCCGGATATGCAGCTTTAACCAGCGGCATGCGTGCCAGCCAAAAGGGTGATATCATCACGATCCTGCTGGTTGAAAATACCAAAGCGGCCAAGACCAACAGCGCATCCAAGGACCGTGGTGGCGGATTTTCTCTGTCGCCGCCCACAACCGGGCCATTCTCGCTATTTTCACCCAGCGATGTCGCGGCAGGCGGATCACAGAATTTTACCGGCAGCGGGAAAGCGGCCCAGTCCAATTCCCTGCAAGGGCGGATCAGCGTGACGGTGGTCGAAAGCTATGCCAACGGAACCATGCTTGTGCGTGGACAGAAACTGACATCGCTGAACCGCGGCGACGAGCATACACAATTCAGCGGCCTTATCCGTGCGATTGACGTGTCATCCGACAACACAATTCCATCCAACAAGGTCGCCGATGCCCGCATCATTTACGGCGGCACGGGCGAAATCGCCACGGCCAGCAAGCAAGGCTGGCTGCAAAACTTCTTTTCCATCATTTCACCCTTTTAGTCCCCGGACAGGCGAGACACTATGACCCTATTCCCGAAAATAAGCCGCTCCATTCGGAAAGTCGCCGCATTTGCAATCGCTGCGACGATTACAGCCATGCTTGCGGTGCAACCGGCGCAGGCTGAACGGATCAAGGATATCGGGCAGTTTGCCGGTCTTCGTACCAACCAGTTGGTGGGCTATGGTATTGTGGTCGGGCTTGCCGGAACCGGCGACGACAGCCTGGAATATGCCACTTTGGGCGTGAAGGGCATGACCAGCCGCTTTGGCCTACCGCTGCCCCCCGGCATCAATCCGGCAACCAAAAATGCAGCGGCCGTCATGGTCACCGCCGAAATGCCGGCCTTTGCCAAACCCGGCCAGCGGCTGGATGTGACCGTCTCCGCTTTGGGCAAAGCAAAGTCGCTGCGCGGCGGCACGTTGATTTTAATGCCGCTATATGGCGCGGACCAACAGATTTACGCGATGGCACAGGGCAATCTTGCTGTTGGCGGCCTTGGCATTTCTTCCGCAGACGGGTCCAGATTAACAGTCAACATTCCCTCTGTCGGTCGGATTTCCGGCGGCGCCTCCATAGAACGGACGGTCGCCACGGGTTTTGAAAGCGAGCCTTATCTCAGCTTTAACCTGACCGAAGCTGATCTTACGACATCCCTGCGCGTTGCGGACGCGATCAACGAGGCGGTCGGCCGCGAAATCGCCATTGCGAGCGATGCTGTCACCGTGCGTATAGCCGCCCCTCCTGGCACGCAGGAGCGCGTCATGCTGATGGGCAAGATCGAAAATCTGGCGGTTATAACGGCCGACGCTCCAGCCCGGATAATCATCAATGCACGTACCGGTACAGTTGTCATCAACGGCGCGGTCCGGCTTGGACCGGCGGCGGTCAGCCACGGCAAACTAACCGTGCGGGTAGAAGAAAATCCGATGGTGGTTCAGCCCGCTCCGTTTAGCCGCGGACGCACCGAAACAGAGCAGGATAGCGACATTTCAATAGAGGACGAAGGCGCGCCGGCATTTGAAATCGGCACGCGCGCTTCTTTATCGGAAATTGTCGAGACTATTAATTCCATCGGTGTTTCACCGTCTGATCTAACAGCGATCCTCGAAGGATTGAAACAGGCAGGCGCCCTGAAAGCGGAGTTGATAATCATATGACCTTCATCAATCCTAACGGAAATCCTATACTGGCATCGCCAAGCCATGCCGCCAAAGCACCGGCAAGCGGCGCCAATGCCGCAGCGAAAGCTGACGCAAAAGCCGAAGTCAAAGCGATGGCCGCAGATTTTGAAGCTATTTTTGTCCGCCAGATGCTTACCTCTATGCGAACGGCTTCCCTGGGAGAGGGTATATTCGACGGTCAGGGCATGGAAGAGTTCCGCGACATGCAAGATGCCCAGCTCGCAAAAAACATGGCCGAAAAGGGTGTGTTCGGTGTTGCCGACTTGTTGAGCCGGCATTTGGACAAAACCGGAGTAACCGCGAATAGCGCCGGTCAATATGGCGGGAAGGCAAGATAATGTCTGACATGTTAAATATCGGGCGGTCTGCTCTACTGGTGAATAGCCGCTCGCTGGAAGTGGTCGGATCAAACATCGCCAATGCCGAAAATCCCGATTACGTACGTCGCTCCCTGAATGTCGGGGACACGACGATCTATAGTAGCACCAATCCGCTCTATACCAATTATACCGGCTCCGGCGGCGTGGCGATAAAGGGCATTACCCGCGCCAGCGACCAGTTTCTGGAATCCGCCACCCGCCAGACCGGCGCTGACCGGGTGCGAAGCGAAATCATGGTCCAATGGATGGAACAGGGCGAAATCGCGCTGGCCAATAACAAATCCGACATTGGCAGCCAGTTGACCAAGCTTTTCGGCAGCGCAGAGCAACTGTCTGCGGTGCCATTTGAACCGGCGCTCAGGGGGCAATTTCTGGGTGATATTGAAGACTCGGTTGCACGCTTCAACCAGACAGCGGCCAACCTGTCGGCAACGCAAAACCTGATGGACGGAGCCGCTGCCCAAGAAGTCACGGGCCTTAATAGTGCCCTAGCCGAGCTGGCCGCGATTAACCAGAAACTGCGCCCCACCCAAGAGGGTACATCGCAGCAAATCGCCTTGCTCGACCAGCGCGACGCGGCCCTTACCGTCATTACCGAAAAGCTGGATGTCGAGCTAAGTTTCGGGGCCAGTGGCATGGTCGATATTACACGCGGCGGCACCAGTCTGGTCGATTTCAACATAGCCAGCCCGGTGACGTTTGTCCCCAATGCGGGCGGCGCTTTTGACATAGAGGTTGGCGGAACGATCCAGCCATCGCCCACCGGCGGAACAGTGGGCGGGCTACACCGCGCACAATCGAACACTGCCGCCCTATCCGCCGAACTGGATGCCTTGGCGGTGCAGTTTGCCGCTGAACTGAACGGCTGGCAGGCCAATGGCCGCACAGATGGCGGGGCGCCCGGCGCTGCTGTAGTGTCGCATAGCGGCACGGCGGCCAGCCTGACGGCAACCGGGCTGACAGGTGATGATCTTGCTCTGGCATCGTCCAGCGGCGTTGCCAACGGCAATATACTGGCCTTTGTTGACCTCAGAACCGCGGGCGGGACAGAGCAGAAATATGAAGGGATGATCGTCAGCCAGGCACAGAATCTATTGTCCACACGCAGTGAAAGCGACGCGGCTATCGCATTTGACCGGGCCACGAGGGAAGCACGCAACCGTGTATCATCCGTTGATCTCGACCGCGAAGCTGCCGACCTTATCCGCCTGCAACAAGCCTATGAAGCCTCCGCCCGGATCATTCAGGTCGCGCGGGAAACCATTCAATCCGTTCTGGCAATTTTTTAGGGCAGATTTTTAATCGGGTGCCGGACCCAAAGCGCCCAAGGGGGAAATAATGCAATCGATCAACCGAACTAGACCGCCGGATGCGATACAGAAACAGGCCGAGCTATCGCGATTGATTGCCCGGACAGAGGAATCTGTTGCGACGGGGAAAAAGTTCACCCGTCCGTCCGAAGCACCCTCGGCATGGCTGGAAATCTCTACCATCAGCAAGCAAGCCACTATCGAGGACGGCTGGGCCAGCAATATCGGCCGCGCCCGCATATTGTCGCAGCAGGCGGAATCCACCATCGACACTTTGTCAAGCGGAGCCGCCCGTGTCCGCGAGTTGATGATCCTCGCCAATTCAGAAACACTGGCACAGCGCGACCGCGACATTATCGCGCTGGAACTGGAAAGTTTTCGGGACCAGTTCAATAAGTTGAGCCTGTCGAAAGACAATTATGGCGGTTATCTTTTCCACCCGGGCGATCCGATCCAGATGCGGATAGATGCGGATGTGATGGTCACCCCTGCCCCCACGCGGCAGGAAGTGTTCGGCGACATTGATATTGGCGGCGGCATGACCGAGGATCTTGATGTCATCATGGCCGATATGATCGATGCTGTTCGCACCGGCAATGCAGCGGATAGGTCCGACCAGTTGGCGCATGCCAAGTCAGTGAGCGACCATTTCGCCACCGTAATCGGGCGTCAGGGCGTGCAAGGTAACCGGCTTGATGAACAGGAATTGCGGTTACAGGAATCAAAGCTGAACATCACCGAGCGGCTAACCGCCCTTGAGAGTACGGACGTGACCGAGGCCATAGCCCAGTTCAAGTCCCTGCTGGTGAATCTGGAGGCGGCGCAGCAACTATATGCCCAGACGGGCCGGACATCGTTAATCAAGCTTATCGGTTAACCGCTGTTCATCACTATCGCGCTCTTAATCATAAGGACCCCCGCCCGTTAACCAATATGAAGACCGTTCCCTCGCTAGCCAGAGGGTCAGTCGGATGAAACGGGCCTGTATATTGGAATGAGTTTATGTTCGCTGGAATTGGTATTGTTGTTCTGCTGGTCATGGTTTTCGGGATTTTCGCGCTATCTGGCGGTGATCTGGGCGTCGTTCTTCATGCGCTTCCTATCGAGATGGGGATTATCGGCGGCGCGGCTGTCGGCGCTCTGATTATCGGCAA
This sequence comes from Parasphingorhabdus sp., assembly GCF_036568145.1. Lineage (GTDB taxonomy): Bacteria > Pseudomonadota > Alphaproteobacteria > Sphingomonadales > Sphingomonadaceae > Parasphingorhabdus. Next base: position 11,921 of record NZ_DATCTC010000031.1, read on the forward strand.
TAACGGCGCTCAGCTAAAGGCTCTGCTCGGCGCAATGGGAAAGGTTTTCAAAGGCCCGACCTATGGCAAACAGGATTTCATGGACTGCATCTTGCTGGTATCCCAGTTGAACAAGATTCTGAAAAGCGACGGCCCGGTTGCGCTGGAACCCCATATCGAGGACCCAAAAGCATCCCCGATTTTCAGTGCCTATCCCAAATTGTTAAAAGACGATGCCCTGATCCACCTGATCGCTGACAGCTTACGGCTGGTTGTGGTTTCGTCGGGTACGCTTGACCCTTATGCGGTCGAAGATGTCATGAACCAGTCCATCAAGACCCATCATCATGAAGCCATTGCCCCTGCCAACAATCTTCAAACACTGGCCGATGCGCTGCCTGCTCTGGGCATCGTTGCCGCGGTTCTGGGCGTTGTCAAAACCATGGGTGCTATTGATCAGCCGCCCGTAATTCTAGGCGCCATGATCGGTTCGGCACTGGTCGGGACATTTCTGGGCGTATTATTAGCCTATGGCTTTGTCGGCCCGATGGCCGGCCGCGCACGCGCTTTGATCGAAGGCGATGCGACTATCTATCATGTCGCAAAACAGCTCATCATCGCCAATCTTCATGGCCACCCGCAGCCGCTGATTATCGAAGCTGCCCGGACCAGTGTACCGCATTTGAACCAGCCAAGTTTCTCCGATGTATTTGACGCGGTAAGAGGACGCTGAACATGGCCAAGAAAAAAGCGCCTGAACCAGTTCGGCCGATCATCGTAAAGCGGATTATTGCCGATAGCCATGACGCCCATCACGGCGGGGCATGGAAGGTCGCCTATGCGGACTTTGTTACCGCGATGATGGCGTTTTTCCTGCTGATGTGGCTGCTTGGCGCGACGGATGAGAAACAGCGCAAGGGCATAGCCGACTATTTCGCCCCCACCATTGCTCAGGTAAAGCGCGACAGCGCCGGCGGCTCGAAAATGTTTGGCGGTTCATCGGTCACCGATCCCGACAAATATCCTCACAAGGCGACCCAGATCGGCAATCAGGCCGTGGCCATCTCGCCAAAGAATGATCCGCTGCGGGAGAAAAAGAAGCGCATCGACCGCCGCCGCGATTCCATCCCCAAATCATTGACCGCCCAGGAGTTTGAACAGCGCGTCAAGCAAGAGCTGATGAAGAACCCTGAAACGGCGAAATTGCTCTCCAACGTCCGCTTTACCGACACCAAAGAGGGACTGCGGATCGACATTATCGACGAAGCGGATTTCAGCATGTTCGCGCTCGCAACCAACAATCTGCAATCCCGCGCAATTGAACTGATCGCGCAAGTCGCCAAAATCATCGACACGGTGGACAATGAACTGATTATCCGGGGCCATACGGACAGCCTGCCCTATGCCAGCGGGCAAAATATGAACAACTGGCTGTTATCCTCCGCCCGCGCCGAAGCAACTAGACAAGAGCTCGTCAGACAAGGCGTCGGACTGGACCGCATGGCCCGGATCGAAGGCGTCGCTGATACAGAACCCTATAACCCGGCCGAGCCGATGGATGACCGGAACAGGCGTATCTCGATCACGATGAAGACCGAGTAGGGACTAAATGCCCGGTTGATGGTGATCCCGGCGATCCGAAGACGGTTCGGAAGATTACCGCGATTCCACGTCTTGCACAGCATCATAACCAACAACCGTCACTCCCGTCTTCGCGGGAGTGACGGCATTGGCACGAGCGCAAAGCTCTGCCAAGCCCTCCTAAATTACAACCATTATGGACTTAATATATATCAATGGACCCAAGTTGGGCCGAAAATCGGTTGATATTTTTTCATCCGATTCGGATACAAGTGCCTGAAAGTCAGACCTTTCGATCAAAGCCATTTTGCAACCCCCGCAGGTTGCGGTTTTGATGAACGTAGCGCACCTGGTATGCGTTATAACATTGGGTAGAGTGGCTCACCCCGCTCTACCCAAGCGTGTTTCTAGGGGCTGGAAAGGGCGGCAGGTTGGCTGGAACTTGCTTGGAGCATGCACCCCTTTTGCCATTACTCTGCTAGTGGGGCGCCTGTTGTGCCGAGGGTCAACTACGTTTCCAGATCAGTCGCTTTATCCATATGCCCTCGTCATTCCCGCGCCGGAATGACGATATCTGGAAGGCCGCAGCCAAATACATGGGCCTCACAGCCCACGCCCCCCACACAATCACAAATTGCTTGAATATTTCAGAACGCTGTTACGTCCCTTGGACTTGGCTTCATAAAGCGCCAGATCTGCCTTGCGGAGTAAGGAGCGCTTTGTGTCCGATTTCAGACATTTTGCAATGCCTGCGGAAAAAGTGACAGTCCCTAGCGGGCGACCGGATTCCAGGTCAACCAACTGTCGGCGGGATAAGGCTTCCCGGCATTTGTCCACTTTTTTGACCACTTTATTGATGTCGTCATCTTCAAAAATAATCGCAAATTCTTCGCCGCCATAGCGGGACGTATGGCATTTGCTGTTCGACATGGAAGACAGCTCATCGGCGATCAGCCGTAATACCCGGTCTCCGCAATCGTGGCCAAATTCGTCATTTATCGCCTTGAAATGGTCAATGTCGATAAAGGCCAGAATCAGCGACCGCTCATCCCCGATCAGTTTTTCCAGCACCCCGTCCAGCGTCCGTTCAAATTTCCGCCGGTTCGGTAGCTTGGTTAGCTGGTCAAAATCCGCATCGTTTCTGGCCTGCTCCAATTCGGCATGCAACACCGCCAGCTTCTTATTGGTCGCGGAGATTTGGGCGCGACTTTCTCGTGTTGTTTCAATCATCAGCTCTGACAGGTCGAGCAGTTTCTGGACGGTCGTATCAAGGTCAAGGTCGCCTGTCCGCGCCCGGATATGACCAGCCTGTTCGATCAGGCTGTCTTCCCATTCAAGCGTGGCTTTTTCGCCATGGTCTATCGACTGTGTTGTCGTTCGGATATGAGCAATCGCTTCGGTTAAAATCTTGTCGATTTTCATGCCGATGTCTGATCGCAAATATTTGTCATGCAGTTCGCGCGCAGCCATATTATCAAGGCGCCCGGCGCAGGACAGGCCGCGTATCTCGTTCTTCAGTGCGACTTTCCCGCCGCAAATATATTCCCACCCCAGTTCCAGGTTTCCCGAAGACAACGAAAGTCCGTGCTGCCTGATGAAGCCGGCAATGTCATAAAGCGGCGAACGCTCACCGTCTGTTACGATACAAACCGGGCACGCCTCATCACCGTTTTTGTCACTGAAATAGGTTTCCAGTATATTTTTGATATCCAGTTTCACTTTTTATCCTCAATCTGGCGCAATGTGTCAGATGCGTCATCCGGTTAGGGATTGTCCTCGTCCCGCAATGGTTAACGGCAGATCAGGGAAGCGATTAAGTGCCTCTCCCCCTCCATTATCCGTGGGGTAAGTATTTGCTCAAATCACAATGCAATGCGGCGCCAAGACAAGTAAGTCATCCAAGCCTGATACTTATGATATGACATTTTACATTCGATAGTCTGTATTATTGTTGAAGGCAGAACTATCGTCAATTATGCGGCTTCAACTATGCGAATAGTCCCCCAGAGAAAAGCAAGTTTCTGTTTCAGATTTTCGTTTGCAACTGCGGCATAGGGCAAAAGCCAGCCATACAGCTCAGAAAAGGCATTATATAATGATGTGTGAGGTGCAAGAAACGAACAGGGATTCCAATATCCCCGCTCTGATAGCGAAACTTGAAATGATTTTGTCCCTGCTGGACAACAATGGCCACCGGATCTGCGCGATCAAGGTAGAAGAAGCTATTTGCGCGCTGAAAGAAGATCAGCAAAAACTGGCGGCTAAAGGCGGTAATAGATGCTGACGCCTTAATCGGAATAGGGAAATGCCGTTTATATCTTCAGACGGCTTAGGCTGTCCGGATTTGTTGAGCTTCCGCAGTAATGATCCCCATAATGGGCGGCCGGTTTAACAATTTGGTAGAGGGCGGTTTCTGTTGGTTGGTCCTTGCAGAAATCGCCCTCTTTATTTGATAAAAGCTAATCAGTCAGACCACCAAAGGCTTCCTTGATCTTTGAGAAAAAGCCCGTGCTGTTGGGGCATTCGTCGCCAGTTTCGGTTTCCTGAAACTCGCGCAGCAATTCTTTTTGCCGGGAGGACAGCTTGGTCGGGGTTTCGACATCAATCTGAACGACCATGTCGCCATTCCCCCGCCCGCGCAGAACCGGCATACCAGCGCCGCGTTGACGGATTTGTTTGCCGGACTGGATACCGGCGGGAATACGGATTTCATGCTTGGTGCCGTCAAGGCCGGGAATGGCAATCTCACCGCCCAGCGCAGCGATGGTAAAGCTGATCGGCGCGCGAGTGAACAGGGTCGTGCCCTCACGCTCGAACAGATCGTGGCGTGCCAGATGGATAAAAATATAAAGATCGCCGGGGGGAGCGCCATAAGCGCCTGCCTCCCCTTTGCCGGACAGGCGGATGCGTGTGCCGCTGTCAACACCAGCCGGGATTTCGATTTCCAGCGTTTGGGGCCGGTCAACGCGCCCTTCCCCGCGGCAGACATGGCACGGGCTTTCGATCACTTCGCCACGGCCCTGACAGCTTGTGCAGGTGCGCTCGACGACAAAAAAGCCTTGCTGTGTCCGGACTTTGCCATGGCCATGACAGGTGGTGCATGCTTTTACGCCAGTACCTGCCTGTGCGCCGGAACCGTCACATTCGTCGCAGCCGACGGAGACATCTATTTCAATTTCGGTTTGCTTGCCATGGAACGCATCTTCAAGCGAGATTTCCATGTCATAGCGCAGGTCCGCACCCCGCGCAGGGCCGCGATGATGTTGCTGACCGCCAAAGCCGCCAGCGCCGCCGCCAAAAATAGTTTCGAATATATCGCCAATATCGTTAAACGCCGCGCCGCCAAATCCGCCACGCCCTGCATTATTGCCGCCGCCATTGGTGAAGGCCGCATGGCCATATTGGTCATAGGCCGCCCGTTTTTGCGGGTCTTTCAGAACATCATAGGCTTCGTTGATATTCTTGAATTTCGCTTCCGCTTCCGGGTCACCGGGGTTTTTATCCGGATGATATTTCATCGCCAGTTTGCGATAGGATGATTTCAGCGTTGCGCCATCGCAGCCGCGTTCAACCTGAAGCTCTTGATAATAGTCCATTTCGGTTGCCATTACTTACTACCCAGCCCTCCCCGAAAGCCATAAATCCAAAACAAATCGGTTGCTGGGCCTGCCGTATGTCCCTTTTGAAAGAACATGGTTCCGGCAGGCCCGACAACCTCAGTTTTTGTGGCCGTTACTCAGCGGCTTTATCTTTGGAGTCCGTGTTGTCGTTGTCATCGACTTCGGAAAATTCCGCATCGACCACATCGTCATCCGCACTCGCGGCTGCACCAGCTGCCGCTGCATCCGCAGCATCGCCACCCGCAGCCTGCTCGGCTTCGTAGATTTTCTGACCCATTTGCATGGAAACCTGAGCCAGCGCTTCTGACTTGGTTTTCATCGCTTCCGGATCGCCGCCTTCAATCGCTTCCTTGGTTTCCGCGATTGCCGTTTCAATCTGACCTTTCAGATCGGCGTCAATCTTGTCACCATGTTCGGACAATTGCTTCTCGGTCGTGTGGACCAGACTTTCGGCGTTGTTTTTGGCTTCTGCCTCTGCACGACGCTTTTTGTCTTCTTCGGCAAATTTCTCGGCATCCTGAACCATCTGGTCAATGTCGCTGTCGGACAGTCCGCCAGAGGCCTGGATCTTGATCTGCTGTTCCTTGCCGGTGCCTTTGTCTTTGGCCGACACGTTGACAATACCGTTCGCGTCAATGTCGAACGTCACATCAATCTGTGGCACACCGCGCGGTGCTGGCGGAATACCGACCAGATCGAACTGGCCAAGCAGCTTGTTATCCGCCGCCATTTCACGCTCGCCCTGGAACACGCGGATGGTCACCGCGCCCTGATTGTCATCGGCGGTCGAATAAACCTGCGATTTCTTTGTCGGGATCGTCGTGTTGCGGTCGATCATGCGGGTAAAGACACCGCCCAGAGTTTCGATACCCAGCGACAATGGAGTCACGTCGAGCAGCAATACGTCTTTGACATCGCCCTGCAAAACACCGGCCTGAATAGCCGCGCCCATGGCAACAACTTCATCGGGGTTCACGCCGACATGCGGCTCTTTACCGAAAAATTCCTGCACGGTTTCACGAACCTTGGGCATACGGGTCATACCGCCGACCATAACAACATCGCCAATTTCCGACGCGCTGATGCCGGCATCTTTCAGAGCTTTTTTGCAAGGCTCCAGCGTGCGGCGGATCAGATCACCGACCAGCTTTTCAAGGTCGGAGCGCGTGATGGTTTTCACCAGGTGCTTCGGACCATTCTGGTCAGCAGTAATGAACGGCAGGTTGACTTCCGTGGTCTGCGCCGAAGACAATTCGATCTTCGCTTTTTCCGCGGCTTCTTTCAAACGTTGCAGCGCCAGCTTGTCCTTGGTGAGGTCAATGCTTTCCGCTTTTTTGAAATCTTCGGCCAGAAATTCAACGATCTTCGCGTCGAAATCCTCACCGCCAAGGAACGTGTCACCATTTGTCGATTTCACTTCGAAAACGCCGTCGCCGATTTCCAGAATGGAGATATCAAACGTACCGCCGCCAAGGTCATAAACAGCAATGACCTTGCCTTCGCTTTTTTCAAGCCCGTAAGCCAGAGCCGCAGCCGTTGGCTCGTTAATGATACGCAAAACTTCCAGACCGGCAATTTTACCGGCATCTTTTGTGGCCTGACGCTGGGCATCGTTAAAATATGCCGGAACCGTGATAACCGCCTGCTGGACGGTTTCGCCAAGATAGCTCTCGGCCGTTTCCTTCATCTTCTGCAACGTGAATGCGGAAATCTGTGCAGGCGAATATTCTTCACCGCCCGCTTTTACCCACGCATCACCGTTGGAACCTTTGACGATGTCATAAGGGACCAGTTCCATATCTTTTTTCGTCATCGGATCATCGAACCGGCGACCGATCAGACGCTTTACGGCAAAAATGGTGTTTTCCGGATTGGTCACAGCCTGACGCTTGGCTGGCTGACCTATCAGGCGCTCGCCATCTTTGGCAAAAGCGACAACAGACGGAGTTGTCCGCGCGCCTTCTGAATTTTCAATTACCTTCGGCTTTCCGCCGTCCATAACCGCAACGCAGCTGTTGGTGGTGCCCAGATCAATACCGATTACTTTAGCCATTTTTCCCTCAATTCACTTTCAAATATTTTCTAAAACTAGCAAAATAGCCGCCCGGCCCTTTTAGATTGGCACCGTTACAGCTTCGAGATGGGATATAGGTGGCATTTTCTTCGGCACAAGACTTGGCATTGCCCTGTCGAGCCTGTAGAAACAAAAAAACGCTTTTGCAGTCCGCAAGAACAGGAGTTTTTGGCCCGTCATGACAAAACTATATTCAATATTTTTTGCATCTATCGCCGCAATTTTCCTTTCCGCTTGCGGTCAGGGAGATGTGCTTTTGGTCGATGAGGCAGTGATCAACCTCTCTCCGGTCGAGGGTAACCCGTCCTCCGGTTATTTCACTGTTCGCGGCGGTCCGGAAGATGTGGCATTGCTTGCCGTCACCGCCGATGACACGCTGCGCTTGGAAATGCATGAAACCATTGAAGAAAACGGCGTCTCGAAAATGCAGGCAGTGGACAGGGTTGAGATTCCAGCTGGCGGAACGGTCAAGTTTGAACCCGGCGGAAAGCATCTAATGCTTTGGGGCGTTGGCAACAGATCGATCGAGCGCGGCACATTGCGGATGATCTTCATATTCTCAAACGATGACCGGATCCAGGTCGATGCTGTAATCAACAAGGTGGGCGGGGCTGATGCTGAAGCCCAGGATGAGGAAGCCCACAACGCAGAATAAGTGGTAACTCTGGACGAGACCGGGATAGACAAGCCAAAAATGGGCGAAACGGTTCGCTCTTTAACCGATGCGGAAAAGGCAATGTGCCTTTCCGTTTTCGGGGAGGCGGTTGATTATCAAAGCGTACGGATTTTCAATCGTAAATGGTGGCCCTTTCATCCCCGCCGCGTCACCATGGCCCCCGATGGCAACATATGGTTCCACCCCCGAAGCGGCCTGTTCCGCGCCGATTATAGCGATGCGGATATTCATATACAGGGACTGTTCATTCATGAAATGGTCCATGTCTGGCAACATCAAAGCGGCGTCTTTCTGCCGCTCGCCCGACATCCATTCTGCCGCTATGACTATAAGCTGATCCCCGGCAAGCCCTTTGCAGACTATGGAATTGAGCAACAGGCAGAGATTGTCCGGCACGACTTTCTGTTAAAACAGGGCGCACGGTTAAAAAACGGATTCCAGCCCGCGCAATTTGCCGGACTGGTGCCCTTCTCTCCGCTTGGTGTTTTTGCGCCGGGCGACCGGACAGCCTGACCGGGTAAAACCTTTACTATCGGGCTTGAGGCAGCAGCCCCAGCCTTTCCCGCATCATCCACCGCGACAGCATCAACACCGCGACAATGCCCAACCCGCTGGCCAGCCCGGCCCACACGCCAATACCTTCCCAGCCCTGCCAGAAAGCAAGACCGGCACCCACGCCAATTCCGATAAACCAATATCCCATCAGCGCGAAAACCATCGGTACGGTTGTGTCATGCAGCCCGCGCAGCATCCCTGCCGCGACTACTTGCGCGCCATCGGCGATCTGGAAAATTGCAGCAATAGCCAGAAAGCTGACTGCCAAGGCCGCGACTTCTCCGCTGCCCGGCGCATCTGCATCAATGAAAATCGAGATCAGCATTTCGGGTGCCAGTACCAGCACGACCGCCATAGCCGCCATGAATGATGTACCCAGAATAAAGCTGACCCAGCCCGCCCGCTTGATACCGGCATGGTCGCGCCGCCCGTACTGGATGCCAACACGAACCGTCGCTGCCTGCGCTATGCCCATCGGCACCATGAAGGTCAGTGACGCCAGTTGCAGTGCAATCGCATGGGCCGCCACGGATTCCGCATTGATAAGCCCCATCAGCAAGGCCGCAATGCCAAAGACAGAGCCTTCCAGCCCCATGGTCACGGCAATCGGCAGACCCAGCTTCCATATCATCCGATATCGCGGCCAATCGCTATGGGAGAAACGCCCGAACAAATGGTAGCGACGAAAACGCTTGTGCAGCAGGACGACCAGAACCATGCCCCCGAACATCAGCACATTGGTCATCACGCTGCCAATACCGGCGCCAATCACGCCAAAAGCCGGCACGCCGAATTTTCCGAAAATCAGGGCATAGTTAAACAGGAAATTGGCAAGCACCGCGATGACACTGATGACCAGCGCCCAGATCGGCTCTTCTAGCGCGGACACAAAATTGCGTAATATGATGAAGCATAAAAACGGCAGTATCGACCACATATAGGCCGAAATATATAACCCGGCATTGCGCGCAAGGTCAGCTTCCTGCCCGAATGCCAGCAACAGGCTTTCCGTGTTCCACAGCAACAGCCAGAAAGGAATGATAACGGTAATCGCCGCCCATATTGCCTGTCGGAAAGTCCGGCGAACATCGCGCACACTATGGCCCATGCGCCCAATCTCGCTGGCCATTAACGGTGCAGATGCGGTTATCAACCCCATGCAGAAAATAGCGCAGCTCATCGCAAGGTTGAAACCTAGTGTAGCCGCTGCCAATTCGCGCGGACCAAGCCAGCCGATCATCATCACATCGGTCGCGCCGATCAATGCCATGGTGAGGTTGGACAGGATCAACGGCCACGCAAGCCGCATCGTCGCACCGGCTTCACGGCGCCACGGATTCGGTGTTGAAACGAGGTGCGCTGCGCTAACCATAGCGCCCGTTAGCCGAGCCTGAAGCAACGCGCTAGTGAAAGCTGATTATTATCTGTTGAAACTTGTTTTCCGGATGGCCTTATTCAAGGCACCTATCTCCCCCTCCCAGTAAAGGGAGAGGGAAGTGGGCTGAGGGAATGACGGTTTTTGATTAGACCCTAATATTGAGAGCGCCTTAGATTCGCGGAAATCTAGGCTTAAAAATTAACGCGGATAGCCCGGCAAACCGCGGCAATCGTCATCCAGACGGCCTCTGCTGTCATAGCCGTCACAGCCATCATTCTTGTCTACAAAATAGCCTGCCGCCGCACCAGCCGCCGCGCCAATGGCCGCACCCTTCAGAGCATCATCGCCGCCGCCTGTCACCGCGCCAATCACACCGCCAGCAGCTGCACCAGCCGCCGCACCCTCGGCAGCATAATTACTGGCACAGGCAGTCAGGGATACAGCAGAAACCGCTGTAACCGACAGTATTGATATTTTCTTCACTAATGTGTTTCCGATAGGTCGCATATCCATTCTCCTGAAATTAAACTGCCCCGTATAAGGACTTATAACGCACCGGATATGATCTGGTTCATTAACAACCGCGAATTTTCGGATGAACGGCGCCCCTGATGCGATGACTGTTGTTGTACGGGATTGGCTTTCCTACCAAGGCCGCCAACCCGGGCATATATATTACACGGCCAAAGTTGACACCCCCTCAAAATTGATCCTTGCAGCCCGTTCCATTGTTCTGCCATTAGGCCGTCAGGGATAAAGGGGACCAGAATGATATCGACAATCGGGCTCATCGGCGGACTGGCGCTACTCATCTACATGACCGTGAAGGGTGTAAATATCCTGATCGCCGGGCCGATTGCCGCCGCGATTGTTGCCGCGACCAGCGGGCTGGCATGGTTGCCTCCCCTCGCCGCAGAAGGGGCTCCCGATTTCGCCACCGCCTATATGGACGGATTTGTAGGCTTTTTCAAAAGCTGGTTCTTCATGTTCCTGCTTGGCGCAATATTCGGTGAAATCATGGGCGCTTCGGGCGCTGCGGCGAGCGTCGCCCACTGGATTGTCGAAAAAATCGGTATCAAGCATGCGGTCCTCGCCGTGGTCGCCGCCTGTGCTGTTCTGACTTATGGCGGGGTCAGCGTTTTTATCGTGGCATTCTCTGTCTATTCTCTGGCGGTGCACCTGTTCCGCGAAGCCAATTTGCCGCGCCGCTTCATTCCCGCGGCACTGGCTTTCGGTTCTGTGACGTTCACCATGACATCGGCGGGCAGCCCGGAAATCCAGAACCTGATCCCAATGGAGTTTCTTGGCACCACGGCCTACGCAGGTTGGGAGGCCAGTCTTTTTGTTGCAATTATCATGGCCGTGTCCGGTCATTTCTGGCTGAACTGGATGGTCAAGCGCGCCGTCGCCAACGGGGAAACATTTGTTGGCCGCGAGACCGATAATGACAATCAGGATTATGGCAGCTTGCCCGCACCTTTATTATGTTTGCTGCCGCTGATTACCGTGCTCGGCATCTTCCTGATTTTCCAGTATCCGCAGGCGATGGGGCCGCTCTCCGCGATATTGCCGCAAAACTCGCTCGACAAATGGGCACTTGTCGCCGCTTTGGGTTCCGGGGCCATTGTCGCGCTGGTTGTGGGTTACCGGAAACTGAAAACTATGCCGGAGGCCTTTTCCCGCGGTGCGACCAGCGCGGTGGTGGCCATTACCAACACCTGCGCCGTCGTCGGCTTTGGCGCGGTTGCCCAGCTTTCCCCGGCTTTTCAGACGGCGTTGGAAATGGTCCAAAACCTACCCGGCAGCCCGCTGATCGGCGCGGCCATCGCCGTCACTGTCATTGCCGGCCTGACCGGATCGGCATCGGGCGGACAAACCATCGCCCTGCCTCTTCTCGCGCCGCATTATCTGGATATCGGCGCACAGCCGGACGAACTGCACCGTGTTGTCGCCATATCCTCTGGCGCGCTCGATAGCTTGCCGCACAATGGATATGTCGTCACCACCATCCGCGCGGTTTGCGGGGAAACGCACAAGGATGCTTATAGTGCAGTCGGCGCACTGACCGTCATCATACCAACCCTTGGCACAATATTAGTGCTAGGGTTGTTTATGATCTTCTAGGCTGTGCGGGGGGTTAGTCCGGCTTTTTCGCCACGCCAACCAGTGCGGGACGCAATAACCGGTCCTTGATAACATAACCGGCCTGCATTTCCTGAACGACAGTGCCGGGTTCCTCCTCATCGGTTGGCACTTCGATCATTGCCTGATGATGGTTTGGATCAAGTGGCAAGCCAAGCGCGGGAACACGTTTGATACCGTTTTTCTCGAACACTGTTTCCAGTTCGCGGCCCGTTGCCTCGATACCGCCGATCAGGCCTTTCCACTTTTCTTCATTCTTGATCTCTGTCGGAATGGCAGCAAGCGCGCGTTGCAGGTTGTCCGAGACACTGAGCATATCGCGGGCAAATCCGGTTGCGGCATAGGCTCTTGCATCCTGCGCATCTTTTTCCAGCCGGCGGCGGACATTCTGCGTTTCGGCCTGAGCGTAAAGCACTTGCTGTTTCGCTTCGGCCAGTTCGTTTTCAAGGGAAGCTATGCGCTCGTCTTGAGAAGCTTCTTCAGACGCAGCATCATTGTCCCGCCCATTATCCTTAAATGCGTCCGGCACACCTTCCAGCTCCGCTGCTGCGGCTTCGTCCAGCTTGTCATTCTTATTGGCTTGGGGCTTCGTATCACTCATTATTCTTCACTCGTTTTATGTTATTTGGTCAATAATTTGGATATAGTCTGTGCTGTGAAATCTACCATGGGTACGACTCGGGCATAATTCAAGCGCGTTGGCCCGATAACACCAACCACACCAACCACTTTGCCATCACCATCTTTATATGGTGCCGCTATCACAGAAGACCCGGAAAGGGAGAATAATTTATTCTCCGCTCCGATAAAGATTTTTGCCGCATCGGCATCTCTGGCATTATCCAGCAGGCGCGCAATTTCCTGTTTGCCTTCCAGTTCGTCGAGCAACTGCCGGATCCTGTCAATGTCGGCAAGCGCGCTTTCTTCCAGCAGATTTGCCTGACCGCGCACGATAAGCACCGGCCGGGCTGCGGAATCCTTTGACCAGATAGCCAGACCGCGCTGCACCAGATCTTCCGACGCCTTGTCAATCGCCATGCGCTCCGTCTCAACATCCCGGTCAAGCCGCGATAATGCCTCGGCCAGCGTCATTCCGCCAAATTGAGCGGTAAGATAGTTCCCGGCCTCGATCAGCGCGGATTCCGATATACCAAACGGAAGCTCCAGCACCCGGTTTTCAACCGCGCCATCTTGCCCGACAAGGATCGCAAGCCCCTGTCCTTCCGACAATTTCACAAAACTGAACTGTTTCAGCAAAGGCTCCCGCTTGGGCACCATCACCAGCCCGGCACAAGCCGACAATCCGGACAATATGGCCGTAGTCGCGGACAGCGCTTCTTCTATCGGGCCTTGATCCCTGATCTGCGATTCAATCGCCTCGCGCTCTTTTTTCGACGGCTGCGCCGTTTGCATCATACCGTCAACAAACAGCCGCAACCCCCTTTCCGTAGGTATCCTGCCCGCACTGGTATGCGGGGCAGCGAGCAGGCCGAATTCTTCAAGATCCTGCATAACATTGCGGATAGAGGCGGGCGAAAGCTCCAGGCCAGGCGCCTTTGAAATGGTCCGCGATCCGACAGGCGCGCCATTGTCGAGATAGGATTCCACCACGATCCGGAAAATATCCTGCGCTCGGGTTGTCATTTCGGTGATCGGTGTGGTTGTCATGATTGCTAGATAAGCACACTTCTCATTTGATTCCAGCCTTGCAGAATTAACTGCCTGTTCTAAGACGTAGCGCAAGCCATCCACAGGAGAATCACTTATGCGCCCATCAGGACGTGCGCCAGACGAAATGCGTGCCATTACTATCGAAACCGGATTTACAAAGCATGCCGAAGGGTCTTGCCTGATAAGTTTCGGTGACACGCGGGTATTGTGCACGGCCAGCATTGAAGAGCGCATTCCGCCATGGCTGCGCGGCAAAGGCGAAGGCTGGGTCACCGGCGAATATTCGATGCTTCCCCGCGCCACTCATACCCGCAGTTCGCGCGAAGCGGCCCGCGGCAAGCAATCCGGCAGAACACAGGAAATTCAACGCCTTATTGGCCGTTCTTTGCGCGCTGTGGTTGACCTGAAAAAACTGGGCGAGCGCCAGATCACACTGGACTGCGATGTTATTCAGGCCGACGGCGGCACACGAACCGCGTCGATCAGCGGCGCATGGGTCGCGCTTCGGTTGGCCGTCAACGGTCTGATTGATCAAAAACTGATCAGCGAAGATCCGATTGAGCAGAAAATTGCCGCGATCAGTTGCGGTATTTTTGACGGCACTCCCGTTCTCGACCTTGATTATGATGAAGATAGCAATGCCGGTGCCGACGCCAATTTCGTGCTGACCGGTGACGGTAATATTGCCGAGGCGCAAGCCACAGCCGAGGGCCAGACATTTGATGACGAAGGTTTGATGCGTTTGATGCGGCTTGCCAAAATCGGCTGCGGCCAGATTTTTGAAGCGCAGGAAAAGGCAGTTTCGTAAGCAGGAAGATGACCAGGCACCGCAAACTCTCTCCCGGCAAACTCGTCATTGCCAGCCATAACCAGGGCAAGGTGCGCGAAATCCGCGCCTTGCTCGCACCCTTTGGTATCGAGCCTGTTTCAGCAGGAGAACTGGGCTTGCCCGAACCGGAGGAAACCGGAACAAGTTTTGCTGAAAACGCGCTGCTCAAAGCGAACGTCAGCGCGCAAGGGGCCAATTGCGTGGCTCTGGCGGATGATAGCGGGCTGTGCGTGACCGCTCTAAACGGTGCTCCGGGGGTCTATACCGCCGACTGGGCAGAAGCGGACATATTCGAAGGCGGACCGGGCCGGGACTGGTATATGGCCATGGGCAAGGTTGAGGGGAAACTGGCCGAACTGGGACCGGGTACCGACCGCAGCGCCCATTTCATATGCACGCTCGCCCTCGCCTGGCCCGACGGACATACGGAAATCTTTGAAGGCCGCGCGAATGGCAATCTGGTATGGCCGCCGCGCGGGACATTGGGATTTGGCTATGATCCGGTGTTTCAGCCAGATGGCTTTGAGCAAACTTTCGCGGAACTGGACCCAAAGCAAAAGCACGAAATGAGCCACCGCGCCGATGCGTTCAGCAAACTGGTAAAAGCCTGTTTTGATTAAAGCGGACCGTTCATAATGATGCTTGAAGCCGCATCCTCCACAATATCCGTAAAGCCGGAGGACCGGAACGGGCTTGCTCTTTATATTCACTGGCCCTTCTGCATTTCCAAATGTCCCTATTGTGATTTTAACAGCCATGTGCGCGACCAGATCGATCATGACGCTTGGCAAGCGGCGCTCCTGGCCGATATGCGGTATGAGTATCAGATCACTCAAAACAGGCGGATAAGCTCGATATTTTTTGGAGGCGGAACACCCTCGCTCATGCCGCCCCGGCTTGTCGCCAAGCTGATAGAAGAAGCCGATTCTCTATGGGGCCTGGAAGAAAGATGCGAGATCACTCTGGAAGCAAACCCGTCTTCGGTTGAGGCGAGCCGGTTTTCCGATCTGGCAAGTGCCGGGGTGAACCGTGTTTCATTGGGTTTGCAATCGCTTGATGACCAGACATTAGAGTTTCTGGGCCGGGCGCATGATGTCACAGAAGGTCTGGCGGCTCTGGACACAGCGCAGGAAAATTTTGGCCGTGTGAGTTTTGATCTGATCTATGCACGCCCTGGCCAATCCCTTGGCGACTGGCAAACGGAACTGGAACGCGCGCTGCAATTTGGCACCACGCACCTGTCACTCTATCAACTGACCATTGAACCGGGCACACGCTTTGAAACATTAGTCCGCACGGGCGCTTTGGTTCCTGCCGATGATGACCATTGCGCCGACCTGTTTGACCTCACGCAGCAATTGACCAGCGCCGCCGGTCTGCCTGCTTACGAGATCAGCAATCACGCCAGGCCCGGTCAGGAGAGCCGCCATAACCTGAGCTATTGGCGCTATGACGATTATATCGGCATCGGCCCCGGCGCGCATGGCAGGCGGCTGAACAGCGCGACCGAGCGTCACAAAAAGCCGGAGAACTTCCTCTCCGCTGTCGAACGCAACGGTAACGGTCTGAAAGTCGAGCAAGCCCTGTCACCGCAAACACGGGCGATGGAAGCATTGATGATGGGACTGCGGCTGGCTGAGGGCATCAACCTTGCAGTACTGGAGAGAAAAACCGGGCTGGCGGCTGCGGACATCATCGATATGCAGGAGACTGAAAAGCTCTCCGACGCGGGATTTATGGTAACCGAGGCTGACCGGCTGACGGTAACCACGAAAGGCATGCCGCTGCTCGATGCGATATTGCCCAAAGTCATATCAGACCATCTCTGACCATCAGATATTTGGACTTTATCCATAGGCGCTGCTAGATTCTGCGCTATGCAAAGCACCAATGCGCTCATTCAGGATTTTTCCCGCCATTTGCGTGAAGGGCGGCGGCGTTCGCAGCATACCGTGCGGGCCTATATCACCACGGCCGAGAGGTTTTGCGCATTCCTGATGGACTATTTTGGCGGCCCGGTTGATAGCGCGCAACTCAAAGCCCTTACTCAAGCCGACATACGTTCCTACCTCGCTTTTCGCCGCGCGGATGATCTGTCCAATAACAGCGCGGCAAGGGAACTGTCCGCGATCCGTGCCTTCCTGAAATTTGTAGGCGGAAATGACAGTCAGATACCAAGGATCAAGGGACCGAAAGTCACCCGCGGCGTTCCTCGCCCTGCTGCTCCCGATGACATCCTTGCAATAGCAAATGACATCGCGGAAAGCGCCAGTGAACACTGGATTGGCGCGCGCGATTGGGCGGTTTTATTGCTCTTATACGGCTCTGGCCTGCGGATCAGCGAAGCGCTGGATCTGACCGCCGATGCGCTCCCGCTGTCGGATACCATCCGCATAACCGGCAAGCGCGGCAAAACACGGATCGTGCCCTTACTTGCCGAAGTGCGTAAAGCGATTGAACATTATATCGACCTGTGCCCTCATGCGATGGCACCAGGAGAAACGATATTCCGGGGCAAGCGCGGTGGACCGTTATCGCCCAACCTGATCAGGCGGGTTGTTCAACGCGCACGGACAAATCTTGGTATTTCAGACAAGACCACACCCCATGCCCTGCGCCACAGCTTCGCCACGCATTTGCTCGCTGGCGGCGCGGATTTACGGAGTCTTCAGGAATTGCTCGGCCATGCGAGTTTAAACAGCACGCAAGTCTATACAGCCGTGGATGCGGCGCATTTGCTGGATGTTTACCAGAACGCCCACCCGCGTGCGACAAACTCCTAGCGGCTATTCTTCCTTCGGTCGCCAGAAAATTACGCGCCAGATATAGATGACTATGGCCAACACGATGACACCTATCGACACCGGGCCGACATATTTTTCGATCTCGTCGACATTTTGTTGCAGTTGATATCCTGCAAAGACCAGCGCGCTATTCCATACGGATGCCCCTGCCAAAGTGGCCAATATGAAACGCTTGTGGGACATCCCGAACAACCCGGCCGGAACCGAAATAAGGGTGCGTATATTGGGTATGCAACGCGCAAAAAAGACGACCCATTCGCCGTGATTATCGAATGTGGCATCAATCCGGTTCACGCTCCGCACGTCAAGGGTCAGCCAGCGGCCGTGCTTTCGGACAAAGTTGCGCACGTCGTCCTCGTCCCAATGCCGCCCGATCATGAACCACATATAATTACCAGCAAGGGAGCCAAGCGAGCCCACCAGGACCAGTAGCGGTGCAGAAAAACCGCCGTGTCCGACAGCGACGCCGCCCAATCCCATGATCAGTTCGGAGGGTATAGGGGGGAATATATTCTCGGCAGCCATGAGCAAGGCAATCGCCAGATAACCGCCTTGTTCGATAAAATCGGGAATCCACTCACTCATGTGACCCAAACCATTTGATTGTTCATGTGTTCCCGGAAATATTCTTACGCGCGCGCGCTGATCCGCGCTTCAATCGCATCCCAGATCATTCCCGACGTATCAGTGCCATTAAACTTGTCGATCGCCACAATGCCGGTTGGCGATGTCACATTGATCTCGGTCAGCCATTTCCCGCCGATCACATCAATGCCCACGAACAGCAGGCCAAGGCGCTTCAGGTCCGGTCCCATCGCCGCGCAAATTTCCTTCTCTCGCTTCGTTAGCACCGCCGCTTCGGCATAGCCGCCTTGCGCCAGGTTGGAACGGAACTCCCCTTTCCCCGGCTTGCGGTTGATCGCGCCAGCAACTTCACCGTCAACCAAAACGATGCGCTTGTCACCATCCTGCACTTCTGGAAGAAACGGCTGGATCATATGCGGTTCGGGCCAAGTCTGGTTAAACAGCTCGGTCAAGGCACTTAAATTGCTGCCATCTTCCGGGACAAGAAATATAGCCTTGCCACCATTACCGTGCAGTGGTTTCACGACAATCGCGCCATGTTCCGCTTGAAAAGCACGGATTTCATCAATGTTTCGCGTAACCAATGTTGGCGGCATAAATTGCGCGTAGTCCAGAACATAGACTTTTTCAGGTGCGTTACGGACCGATGCCGGATTGTTGACGACCAGGGTTTCATGCTCGATACGTTCCAGAAGATGCGTCGCGGTGATATAACCGACATCGAAAGGCGGATCCTGACGCATGAGAACAACGTCGATATCCCTTCCTAAATCAATCCTGACCTGCTCGCCAAATTCATAATGGTCCCCCTCCACCTGCTGCACCTCGACCGGATGCGCGAGTGAATAAAGACGGCCACCAACATATGTGAGGTCTTTTACATTATAATGATAAAGCCGGTGGCCGCGCTTTTGCGCCGCAATCATCAAAGCGAAACTGCTGTCCCCTGCGATATTCACAGTTTCCATCGGGTCCATTTGCACAGCGATTCTCAAACTCATAACCTATCATCCCTTGAATATGGCGGTCACATATCCGTTAGTGTTTCAACCTATCGAATGCATTTATCGGCAAATAACAGGCGTCCTTCGACCAGCTCGGGACTAACGGATTGATTGGCGCGGCTAAAACCCATGCCAGACATTGGTTAAATGGGTCGGTAAGCGGCGCGGTGCAACCAAAATCACATCAATCCGCGCATCTTCGCCATTCTGGCAATATTCCGGATAGAGAATTTCGACCGCCGCAGCGACCCGTTTTAGCCGGTGATGGTCAATAGCCAGTTCCAGATCCTCAATCTTCGTCCGCGCTTTAACTTCCACAAAAGCAACCAGTCCGCCCCGCTTTGCTATCAAATCCACTTCGCCGCGCGGAGTGCGGACACGCTGGGCCAATATTCGCCAGCCGTGCAAGCGCAGCCAACCTGCGGCAATGCTTTCTGCGCGCCTTCCCTGTTGTTCAGCACGCTTGCGCGTCATTACCGGCCTTCCGCTTTCCAACGATTTGCCAAATCGTAAAGCGCCTTCCGGTCGGCACTATAGATACGGGAAACCTCCCCGGCGGCTTTTGATGCCGGAAGCCGTTGCAACGCTTCGCGAAGCGCTTCCTCGATATCCGTGTCACTTGCCGGTTCTGCCGCTACTGGCGGTCCGACCACGACGACAATCTCTCCCTTGGGCTTTTCATCGGCATAGCGGTCAGCCAGTTCTTTCAGGCTGCCGGTGACCGTTTCTTCAAATTTCTTGGTGATTTCGCGGATCACGGCCGCCGGGCGATCTCCCAAATGGTCCAGCGCGTCCGCCAGCATCGCACCAAGCCGGGAACCATTTTCATAGAATATCAGTGTTGCCTTAATCGGCTTCAACTCGGCCAAAGCCTCACCACGCGCTTTGCTTTTGCTCGGCAAAAAACCCTCGAACAAAAACCGGTCACTGGGTAATCCCGATAAGGTGAGCGCGGCAATAACAGCACTTGGGCCCGGCACTGTTGTGACATAGACCCCCTGTGCCCGTGCGTCCCG
Organism: Parasphingorhabdus sp.; assembly: GCF_036568145.1. Lineage (GTDB taxonomy): Bacteria > Pseudomonadota > Alphaproteobacteria > Sphingomonadales > Sphingomonadaceae > Parasphingorhabdus. The sequence goes on from NZ_DATCTC010000031.1 coordinate 31,835, forward strand.
AACCAGCTTGTAACCGGGGTCAGAGATGAGCGGTGTCCCCGCATCGCTAACCAGTGCGACAATTTTGCATCTTAATGATGCTAAAATTTCTTGCCGTTCCTGCTCTCCCTTATGGTCATTATAGACGACCATCTTGCCCTTTTTACCGATATGATTCAGAAGCTTGCCGGTAACTCTTGAATCTTCCACTAAAATAATATCCGCAATGCCAAGGATTTCTACCGCTCGGCGGGATAAATCTCCGAGGTTGCCGATTGGCGTAGCCACGATATACAGACCATGTTCAATGGGAGCAGACATAATGAATGCCATGACAGATAAATCGCATGTAGGACAGGATGAAAAATCATTCCCCCAGGCAAGTTTTGCGCCCCCGCAAAACGCCGCACCAAATGGCCGCCGTAGCTTGTTGAAATATGCCGGCCTCGCTTCCGTCATATTTCTGGCGGGTTGCGGAACAATCATGCCGCGCGGAACAGAGCCGCCACCTACACCCACACCTGCACCGCCGCCGGTAACAGGTGACCTGCCCAGCGATGAAAATCATCACCGGATTGCCTTGTTGGTTCCCCTATCCGGTAAAAATGCCGGTATCGGTCAATCTCTGGCTAACGCGTCTACGATGGCGCTGCTTGATACCAAGGCGCAGAATATCCGCATGACCAGCTATGATACTGCCAAAGGTATTACCGCGGCTGCTACCAAAGCAATTGCGGATGGCAATAAACTAATCATCGGCCCCCTGCTCAGCGACAATGTTGTAGCGACAGCAAATATCGCACGGCCCGCTGGTGTGCCAATACTCAGCTTTTCCAATGACTCCGGTGTTGCGGGAAATAATGTCTTTCTGCTCGGTCACATTCCAGCGCAATCAATCGAACGCGTTGTCAGCTATGCCAAGTCAAAGGGCATGAACCGTTTTGCCGCATTGGTGCCAAATGGCGTCTATGGACAGCGCGCTTCTTCTAACTTGCTGAGCTCAGTTAAGGATGCAGGCGGAACAGTTGTTTCGATCCAGAATTTCAACCGCGATGCGGCGTCAGTTGAAGCGGCCACGAAGAAACTGTCCCAAAATGGTGACTTTGATGCCGTCTTATTGGCAGATAATGGCACGATGGCGATTCAGGCCGCACCCTATATCCGCAAAAATGCCAGCGATACAGCCAAGATTTTGGGTACCGACCTTTGGAACACCAGCAGCGAACTTGCCGGAACCCCGTCTTTGCGCGGAGCGTGGTTTGCCAGTGTTTCAGATGGTTTATACCGGCAATATGCCACCAAATATCGCAGCCGTTATGGCAGCGCGCCTTTCCGGCTTTCCAGTCTGGGATATGATTCGGTTCTGCTTACCGTCAAAGTGGCGCAAAACTGGAAAGTGGGCACCCCATTCCCGATCAATCAGCTGACTGATCCGGGTGGGTTTGTCGGTCTGGACGGCGTATTCCGTTTCCGCCGCAATGGCATTTCGGAACGGGCTCTGGAAGTGCAGGAAATCAGGGATGGCAGCTTTAGCGTCATAGACCCCGCACCCAAGGGGTTTTGATAGCTTACTCTTTAAGGGGTCAACCCGGCCAAGACCGGGCCGGGATGACCTCATAATACAGCATTGAATATTACAGATTAGCCGATCTGTTGGCCGGTATCTTTCCAGTCGGCCAAAAAGCCTTCAATGCCTTTGTCGGTCAAAACATGCTTGAACAATCCGCGAATGACATTTGGCGGCATGGTAGCGACATCAGCACCGATACGCGCCGATTCCAGAACGTGGACCGGGTGGCGAATGGAAGCGACCAAAATCTCCGTATCAAAGGCATAATTGTCGTAAATCAGGCGGATATCATCAATCAGCTTCATTCCGTCAAAACCATTATCGTCATGGCGTCCGACAAATGGGGATATAAAGCTCGCGCCCGCTTTGGCGGCTAACAACGCCTGATTGGCAGAGAAGCAAAGCGTCACATTGACCATCGTGCCTTCGCTGCTCAGCGCTTTGCAGGTTTTCAGGCCATCAATGGTGAGCGGTACTTTGATGCAGACATTGTCCGCGATTTTGCGAAGCACTTCTGCTTCTTTCATCATTGTTTCATGGTCCAGCGCAACCACTTCTGCGGAAACAGGGCCATCGGTCAGACCGCAGATTTCCTTGGTCACTTCCATAATATCCCGGCCCGATTTTTTAATCAGTGACGGGTTGGTGGTGACGCCATCAACCATCCCGGTTGCGGCCAGATCGGCGATTTCGGCGGTGTCAGCGGTATCAACAAAAAATTTCATGGGGTTTCTACTCCGGATGCAGGTGCGTTAAATATGCTTACGGCCCGCTTACCGGTTTTTATGGCCGGGCGAAACAGAGCATATCGAATAAATGTGCATAAAGCTGTGGATAGCTTGCGGGTTACCCGGTGGATAAAACTGGTCAGCTCAAGCCGAACACACTGATTAACAGCGGATCGCCTGTGGCCGATGGATTGGCCCGGATTCTGGCCTCCTGCGTGCCGATGGAGCGGTAGATCGCCTCGCTGGTTTTGATCGTGACGTCCTCGCTAATCTCGGCAAAATCTATATCGCTGACCTGTGACAGAGCCAGGTTGATTATTTCATTGTCAAACAAGTTCAAACCCTTGCTGATCCCCGGCAACATATGGGTGACCAATGACGAACCAAGCTCACGCTGCAAAAGATTAGTGGCGGCGCGGTCCCCGCCTTTGATGATCGACGCCGCATCGGCTATGCTCATGTTTCTTATGGTGTCAGCAATGACCGGTGCGGCCAGCTCCGCCCCTGTCTCAGCGGCGCGGTTCACCTGTTTGAGCAAACGTTTCTGGATTGGCTCAGACCGCAGCACCGCCGTTGCGATATTCGTCACAGGCGCACCGCCCAACCTGTCTGGCACCGATATGCGCGCTACCTGGCTGTCAAAAAACCCGTTGGGCTGCATCAATTCGGCAAAAGCATTTTGCGACGAGACAGTCAGCAGCCGCCTGACCGCTTCTGTCAAGCTGAGCGGAGGCAGGCTGACACAGCCCGGCAATACGAATATAGCCGTTGCGACTCCAATGAGTCCATTCGACAGAAATTTCCGGCGATCAATATTCTGCATAATCCTACCCCCTAGCCCTTAAAAGCCTGCACCCAATTGTTTGCATAGCAGTTGGTGACGCGGTCCCAAACCATGCTTATACGGGCGATATGAATCGTGCCACAAATCGAGTGAGAGTGCTATTGCTCAATGCAGCTTTGGGGCCGCTCGATTACCTTGTGCCCGACGGAATGGATGCAAAGCTGGGATCAATAGTAATGGCACCGCTTGGACCGCGCAAAGTTCCGGGCGTTATTTGGGAAGCAGAAGGCTTTCCAATAGATGAGATTGACCCGAAAAAGCTCCGCAAGATTTTGGAAGTTCGAGATGTGCCGCCTCTGTCCGCGCCGCTAAGGCGTCTGATCGAATGGACCGCGCATTATTATTTTGCCTCTCCTTCATCAGTCCTGCGCATGGTCCTGTCAAGCGGCGCGGCATTTGCCGATAACCGCCCGATTATTGAATATCATTTAAACGGTAATATCCCCGACCGGATGACACCCCAAAGGGAACAGGCGCTTAAGAAACTCGCCGACATTCAAGGCACGATTAGTGAGCTGGCTTATAAAGCAGATGTCTCTATTGCCGTAATCAGGGGGCTAGAGAAAGCGGGCGCACTGAATCGCAGTGAAGTTTCTCCCTTCGTGAATATCCAGCATCCTGATCCTGAATTTGCAAAGGTAGATTTGAGCGACGATCAAAAACGGATCAGCCGGGAGTTGACTGATGCAGTTCAGGCCGCATCTTTCCAGCCCTATCTATTGGATGGTGTGACAGGTTCCGGTAAGACCGAGGTCTATTTTGAAGCGGTGGCGGAAGCCTTACGTCAAAATAAGCAGACTTTAGTTTTGCTTCCTGAAATCGCTTTGACTGAACCGTTTCTGGACCGGTTCAAGGCGCGCTTTGGCGCTGAACCGATAGCGTGGCACAGCGGGCTTAAACAATCGGATCGCAAGAAAAACTGGCGCGCTTTGGCAGATGGCGGTGCAAAAGTTGTGGTAGGAGCGCGCTCAGCCTTGTTTCTGCCCTATAAGAATCTCGGCCTGATCATCGTTGATGAAGCTCATGAAGTGAGTTTCAAACAGGAAGATGGCGTGCGCTATCATGCGCGCGATGTTGCTGTGATGCGTGCATTGCATGAGAAGATACCAGTAGCTCTTGCCTCTGCCACACCCGCGATTGAAAGTCTGCATCAAGTCGATCAAGGCAATTATAAGCTGCTCGAACTGCCAGCCCGCTTTGGTGCAGCAACCTTGCCAAAAATTGAAGCGCTCGACCTGACGCAGGACATTCCTGCGCGCGGGTCGTGGCTTGCGCCGACTCTGATTAATGCGCTGGAAGAGAACCTTGATAAGGGTGAGCAATCATTACTTTTTCTAAATCGCCGCGGTTTTGCTCCGCTTACTTTGTGCCGGACATGTGGCCATCGCATCAATTGCCCGAACTGCACGGCATGGATGGTCGAGCACAGGCTGACAAAACGTCTGGCTTGTCATCATTGCGGACATGTTATGCCGCAGCCGGATAAATGTCCGGAATGCGGTGACGAGGATTCGCTTGTCGCTTGTGGTCCGGGGGTTGAGCGTATTTGCGATGAGGTCAAAATGCTTTTTCCCCAGGCGCGAACCGCGATTGTCACTTCCGATACCATCTGGTCGCCTGCCAAGGCTGGTGAATTTGTGGAGCAGATGGAGTCAGGAATGATAGATATCGTAATTGGCTCGCAGCTCGTTACCAAAGGCTATCACTTTCCCAACCTGACGCTGGTGGGTGTTGTCGATGCGGACATTGGCCTTGAAGGCGGGGATTTGCGCGCGGCAGAGCGGAGTTTCCAACAAATTGCACAGGTCGCGGGGCGAGCCGGGAGGGCCGAAAAACCGGGCCATGTCTATGTTCAGACCCGCATGCCGGGCGCGCCGGTGATTCAGGCGCTTATCAAGGGCGACCGGGATGGCTTTTATGCTGCCGAGACGGAGTCCCGCCGCGCAGCCGCTGCCCCGCCTTTTTCAAGGCTTGCCGCGATCATCATATCATCGGAAGATAACTCGGAAGCGATGGAAACGGCCCGCCTGATCGGCCAGACCGCGCCAAAGGTGGAAGGCTTTGCGGTTTATGGCCCTGCCCCCGCCCCGCTCGCCATGCTGAGAGGGCGCTACCGCCACCGCTTGCTGATCCATGCCCACCGGTCGGTTGACTTGCAGGATATTACGCGCGCCTGGCTGGAAAAACTGGAATGGCCAAGAGCCGTGCGTGTCAGCGTCGATGTCGATCCCTACAGCTTTGTCTGATCCATGAAAAACACGATCCCCCTTGCGCTCCATGCTTGATACAGGATGGAAGGTAATGGTAGCGCTCAATCACTGGGCTTCGTATCCTATGCGAAGCGTAAAACTGAAGGCTCACTAATGAACCGCTTCCTTGCTATTCTTGCTCTTGCCCTTACCGCTCTGCTTGCAGGTCCGGCTCAGGCAGACCCGGCAGATATTGCTGCCGCCAGCCGCTCGGTCGTCCGCGTGGTTCTGGCCGCAACAGATGGCGATCAAGTCGCCTTTGTTGGCCATGGCAGCGGTTTCGCGGTTGCCCCTGACAAAATTGTAACAAATGCCCATGTGGTTGAAATAGCGCGCCAGGAAAAATCGGTTGTCATCGGCATTGTGCCGTCTCAGGGATCAACCAGTTATGGCGGAAGGATCATTGCTTATTCTCCGGGCAATGATCTGGCGCTGATCCAGATTGAGGATGGCGGGCGACTGCCACCCATGACAGTGTTCAGCGGTCCGATAGAGGACGGGGCCGAAGTTCTGGCAGTTGGCTATCCCGGCTCTGTGGACCGCGCGCAGGGACTTAATCTCGACGAACTCATTACCCCTATGTCCCCTGTTAAAACGCGCGGCTCTGTATCGGGCGGACGCTCCACCAAACAATTTGATACGATATTGCACACTGCGCCGATTGCCAGTGGCAATAGCGGCGGTCCGCTAATCGACAATTGCGGTCGGATATTGGGGGCAAACAGCTTTGGATCGATTTCGGATGGCAATGATGCAGAATTCGGCTTTGCTGTATCCAGCCGCGAGATCCTGTCCTTTCTCCGCAAAGCCGGCGTCAAACCTTCGATAACCGCCACTCCTTGCCGTTCTGCCGCCGCATTCAGCCTTCAGGAAGAACAGCGTGAGGCCGCCGCAAGGGCAAAGATAGAGGCTGCCGAAAAAGCCAAAACGGCAAAGCGCCTGCAGACCGAAGCCCAGCTACGCCGCTCCATCAGTGCGGATATTATCACCAAACGTGAAAATCATCTGGCTATTGCCGCGCTGATGCTGGTGCTTTCACTGGCGACTATCGGAGGCGCGGGATATCTGATGTTCAAGGATAAGCGCACCCCCGCAATCGGCACTGCCGGCGGTGCCGCATTGTTGTTGGTTGGCGCAATCCTCATTTTCCTGTCCCGGCCCAGCTTCAGTGAAATTGACGACCGCGTTGCAGCCGCACTCAAAGAAGAACTTCCCGAAGAAAAGGAAGAAGAAAATAACCGACAAACACTCGCTACTAGCGGGGTATATAAATGTAATTTGAACCTTGACCGCAGCCGGATCACCGTGTCCGAAGTTGACTCTCTGGATCTGGAATGGACAGAAAGTGGCTGCGTCAACGGCCGCACCCAATATGCCCCTGATGGTGGCAAGTGGTCGCGGATTTTCGTGCCCAATCAGGAACAGACTGTCACAATAAGCAGCTTTAATCCGGCAACCGCAGAATTCACGACCGAGCGTTACCTTCTTGGCCTGGCCGCAATGTCCCGTGCCCGCGACATTCGCCAGCAATATGGCTACAGAAGTTGCACCACCGATGAAAGGGCACTTTCCGAAATTGCCGAGATGGTGAAATCCATCCGAAGTGAATTGCCGCCGCAAACCAACGAACGGCTGGTTTATGAATGCGAAAAATTGTCGCAATGATGAAAGCTGTGACAGCCACCTGAGAAGTGAGATCGGATATTCTTTGATGGATGGGCTTTTTATGAATTGGCCTTTGATGGACCCTAATTAATGGATGTGGTAAAAAGAAAGAAACTGGTTTCGGGATTACCGGTAAATGGTAATATAGTTTCGCAAAGGATTTCCGATGACCGATGCAAAGGATGCCCCAGAAGCACCTGACTATTCCGGATTGAAAGCTGTCTTTATCAACTGCACGCTAAAGCCGTCGCCATCATTCAGCCACACCGAATGCCTGATGGATGTTGTCCGAAAAATTATGGAAGATGCCGGCGTAGCGGTTAAATGCTATCGCAGTGCCGATCATGCCATTGCCCCCGGTGTTTATCCCGACATGACCAAAGAAGGTTTTGACGAGGACGCATGGCCCGAAATTTCCAAAACGGTAATGGCCAGTGATATTCTGGTTATCGGTACCCCAATCTGGCTTGGCGAAGTATCGTCTGAATGTCGCAAGATAATTGAACGGCTCTATGCCCATTCCGGCGAGACTAATGATAAAGGGCAATATATTTTCTATGGCAAAACCGGCGGCTGTATTGTCACAGGCAATGAAGATGGTGTGAAACATTGTGCCATGAGCACGCTCTATTCCCTCGCCCATATTGGATATACCATTCCGCCGCAGGCCGATGCGGGTTGGATTGGCGCCATCGGCCCGGGTCCATCCTATGGCGATAAACAGGATGATGGCAGCCGTGTCGGTTTCGATAGTGATTTTACACAGCGTAATGCGACATTCTTGGCATGGAACCTGATGCACATGGCCAATATATTGAAACAGGCGGGCGGTATTCCCCAATATGGCAATTCGCGCGACGCGTGGGATGAGGGTGTCCGCTATAATCATCCCAACCCAGAATATCGGTAATTGCTCGGATCTAGCCGGCGCCTACTAGCCAATCACAATCGTCATTCCCGCGAAGGCGGGAATCCAGCTTTCTAACCTTCAATGTGTCGATGTCTTTTGAGAGATTCCCGCCTTCGCGAGAATGACGGAGTTTCCATAGTGCCGGAAGTCGTGAAGCTAATGCAGCATCAGGCCGAGCTGCCGTCAGTTTCCAGATTCCTTTTTCAGCAACCGCTCTTTGATATCCAGTCCATAAGCATAGCCGCCCATAGTGCCATCGCTGCGAACCACGCGGTGACAGGGAATCAGGACGGCGACATTATTGGCGCCATTCGCACTTCCCACAGCACGCACCGCTTTGGGCTTGCCAATCGCGGCGGCAATCTCAGCATAGCTGCGCGTCTCGCCGAGCGGAATTTTCCGAAGCTCTTGCCAGACCGCTTCCTGGAATGCCGTGCCCTGCACGTCCAGCGGGATATTATGCGGCCGGTTGGGCTGCTCAACCTGACTGACAACGTCATCCAGCAGTTTCCCGAACGCTGGATTCCCCTGCTGCAAATCAGCCTTGGGGAAGCGTTTGCGTAGCTCTTGCTCCCCTTCGTTGAAAGACAGGCAGCAAACACCCTTGTCAGTCGCTGCAACCATCATCGAGCCAAGCGATGTTTCGACTTTGGCCCAGTGAATTGCGACTCCTGCCCCGCCATTTTTCCAGGCACTGGCTTTCATGCCCATTTTCTTTTCCTCATAAAATCGTGATGCGGAACCATAACCTGCATCGTAAATAGCATCTGTTACAGAAGCTCCATCCTCAAGCGCGTCTTTCATCCGTTCGGAGCGTAAAGCCCGGCCATAGGCAGCGGGTGACAATCCGGTTTCGCGTTTGAATATTCTTTGCAGGTGCGTTGGCGAATAGCCTGTAAGCTTTGCAAGCTCGTCCAGCTTGGGCGCCGTTTCGAGCATTCTAATCGCATCGATGACGGCTTTTACCGCTGCCTCATCGCGCGCCACGTCATTGGGCCGGCATCTGAGGCATGGCCGAAGCCCTGCCGCCTCTGCTTGCTCCGGTTTTGCAAAAAAACGCACATTCTCTCGCTTCGGATGGCGCGCGGCACAGGAAGGGCGACAGTAGATTCCCGTGCTCAAAACGCCGGTAACAAATTGCCCGTCGAAGGAACGGTCGCGGGAGCACACCGCTTTCCAGGCCTGGTCGCTATCTACATGTTCGCGTGTCATGCTTCGAATCTCTCCACTCGCGCGGCAAACAACCGTACGCTGCATTGTGGACATCTATATAGGCCACCTCGTCCAATTCGAACAATTCCCGAATAGACTTATCGGCATTCCCAGACAACGACAGCATGGCCGTTTTTAGCATCGCGTCCTTGCCAAAGGCCCGCATTGCCAGGTTACGATCCTGAAAAACGGGCGGTATTTCATCGATATAATGCGCGGCTTCCGTTAATCCTGTCCGGATAAAAATGGCGTATGCACTGCGGTACGGGCTGTCCACATCATGAGAGACGTGGTGAAAGAGAATGATTTCCTCACCCACTTCGGCATCAGCCAGCGATATCCGGCACGGAAAGCCGGGCTTGCTTGTCGCTACCATCCGGACAGCGCCCAGTGTGGTTAGTTGTGCGTCGTCTATTCCTTCAAATGGCTCGGCGAGCCTAGGACTAAGGCCGCTAATCTGATATGTCACAAATTCTCTCCATGCTGTTTGATAGGAGGAATTTACACAGTATCCGGCAACGCTGCTTCCCGTATCTTGCGCTCAAAGCAAATTTATATCCGGCAGCGTTTTAGTATATTGTAAGCCCCTGCCGACGTCCTCTGCACGAACGTCGGTCGCAGTTGCAAATCTTGTCACAACCAGCTTGTTAAAAATCATTCCCAAAGCCATCTTGCGTCGCAGCAAAATGGTTGCTAGACGCCGCCCAACCTAAGGCGAGATGCACAGTATTTCACCTGTCAGGAGTCATGATCACTTAGCAGTTTTTTGACCCGGTTTTCAGGTCAATGAATATATACGAAGTAACGAAGGAGTTAGCAGGCGCGTGGAGAATTCCAGCGGCATTAGAGCGAGTTTAGCAGGGCGTTACGCCACTGCACTGTTCGCCTTGGCCACCGAAAACAAAGCCATCGACAAAGTCGAAGCAAGCCTCGCTTCACTCGGCAAGGCCGTGAGCGAATCGGACGACCTGAAGGCGCTGATCAGCAGCCCGGTTTTGTCCCGTGCGACTGCTGCCACAGCAATTGCCGCTCTCGCAAAGAAAATGAAGCTGGATGGCCTGACCACCAATACGCTGGGTGTTCTTGCGGCCAATCGCCGTCTAGACCAGATACCGGCCATCATTCGCGCCTTTACAACTCTGGCGGCCAACCATCGCGGTGAAGTTACTGCAGAGGTAACCTCCGCCCATCCAATGGATGATGCACAAATTGATGCGCTGAAAGCGCAGCTGAAAAAACGTGTGGGGAACGATGTATCGGTTTCCACCTTTGTTGATCCGTCCATTCTGGGCGGTCTGGTCGTCAAAATTGGCAGCCAGATGATCGACAATTCAATTAAAACCCGTTTGAACACGCTTTCCCAAGCCATGAAAGGCTAATGGCTCAGGCCATAAAGGACTAAAGGAAGAGAATAATGGATATTCGCGCCGCAGAAATTTCAAAGGTCATCAAGGACCAGATCGCCAATTTTGGCAATGAAGCCGAGGTTTCCGAAATCGGAACCGTTCTGGCTGTTGGTGACGGCATCGCCCGTATCCACGGTCTGGACCAGGTGCAAGCCGGTGAGATGGTTGAATTTTCCAACGGTATTCAGGGCATGGCGCTGAACCTCGAAGCCGATAATGTCGGTGTCGTGATCTTTGGTTCTGACTCAGAAATTAAAGAAGGCGATGTCGTCAAACGGACCGGAACTATTGTGGACGTTCCTATCGGTAAAGAACTGCTTGGCCGCGTTGTTGACGGTCTTGGCAATCCCATTGACGGCAAGGGTCCGATCAACACTGACAAACGTAGCCGTGTTGAAGTCAAAGCGCCGGGCATCATCCCGCGTAAATCGGTGCATGAGCCTGTTCAAACCGGCCTGAAGGCGCTTGACGCTCTGGTTCCCGTTGGCCGCGGCCAGCGCGAATTGATCATTGGTGACCGTCAGACGGGTAAGACCGCCGTCGCCATCGACACGTTCATCAACCAGAAAACAGTCAATGCCGGTGATGACGAAAGCAAAAAGCTATACTGCATCTATGTTGCTGTCGGCCAGAAGCGTTCGACCGTTGCACAGATCGTGCGTCAGCTCGAAGAAAACGGCGCGATGGAATATTCGATCGTTGTTGCTGCAACCGCTTCCGAGCCTGCTCCGCTGCAATATCTCGCACCTTATACCGGTGTGACCATGGGTGAATATTTCCGTGATAACGGCATGCACGCCTGTATCGTTTATGACGATCTTTCCAAACAGGCTGTGGCTTATCGCCAGATGTCCCTGCTTCTTCGTCGCCCACCAGGACGCGAAGCTTATCCCGGCGACGTTTTCTATCTGCATAGCCGTTTGCTGGAACGCGCCGCGAAGATGAACGAAGATAATGGCTCAGGTTCCCTGACCGCTCTGCCGATCATCGAAACACAGGCCGGTGACGTTTCCGCCTATATTCCGACCAACGTGATTTCGATTACCGACGGTCAGATCTTCCTCGAAACCGATCTGTTTAACCAGGGCATCCGTCCCGCGATTAACGTGGGTCTGTCGGTTTCCCGTGTGGGTTCTGCGGCGCAGACCAAGGCGATGAAAAAGGTTTCCGGCTCGATTAAGCTGGACCTTGCTCAATATCGTGAGATGGCGGCGTTCGCGCAATTTGGTTCTGACCTTGATGCGTCCACGCAAAAATTGCTGGCACGTGGTGAGCGTTTGACCCAGCTTTTGAAACAGGCGCAATTCTCTCCGCTGCCGTTTGAAGAACAGACCGCCTCTATCTACGCGGGCACCAATGGTCATCTGGACTCAGTCGCAGTGACCGACGTTGTGCGCTACGAAGAAGCCATGCTGGCCCACATGCGTAGCCAGCACGCCGACATTCTGACAACGATCCGTGAAAGCGGTGACCTGGCAGACGACACCAAAGCGAAGCTGGAAGATGCTTTGGCAGCCTTTGGAAAAAGTTTCGCGTAACCTTCGAAGCTCGTTATCCTGAACCAGTTTCAGGATAATGGGCGGCGAATTTGGATTTTGGAGTAAGTGACTAGCTATGGCCAGTCTTAAAGAACTGAAAGACAGGATCGGGTCGGTCAAATCGACCCAGAAGATCACCAAGGCCAAAAAGATGGTGGCCGCCGCAAAATTGCGCCGTGCACAAATGGCAGCGGAAGCCGCTCGTCCATATGCCTCGGAAATGGCGAAGGTCATGGCGAGTCTTGCCGGCAAGGTAACGGTGGATGAAAACTCACCCAAGCTGCTGGCTGGTACTGGCAAAGATCAGGTCCACCTTTTGGTGGTGGCAACCTCGGACCGCGGTCTTTGCGGTGCGTTTAACGCCAATATCGTCAAGGAAGCACGCTTGAAGGCGGAAAAACTGATCGGGGAAGGCAAGACTGTCCTTTTCTATATGGTTGGCCGCAAAGGTATTCCTGTCATCAAGCGCATATATCCCAAACAGATATTGAAGCATTTTGACACGACCGAAGCGAAAACACCGGGCTTTGACGAAGCCAAGGCCATCGCCGAAGATTTGACCGCTATGGTTGAAGAGGGCCAGTTTGACGTGGCCCATCTCTTCTACTCGAAATTCAAATCCGCGCTTGTACAGGAACCAACCGCACAGCAGATCATTCCGGTTGCGCTCGACACTTCAGGCGAAGCATCTGATGCTGCTGTTGAATATGAACCGGACGAGCAGGAAATTCTCAACGAGTTGCTGCCTCGCAATCTGACCACCCAGATTTTTGGTGCCTTGCTGGAAAATATGGCGTCAGAACAGGGCGCGTCGATGACCGCGATGGATAACGCGACCCGCAATGCCGGTGACCTGATCGACAGCCTGACCATCGAATATAACCGCAGCCGTCAGGCCGCAATTACGACTGAATTGATTGAAATTATCGCTGGCGCAGAGGCGCTTTAATATCTGTGTTCCCGCCAATGCGGGGACCTGTTGCAGACTGATCCTTCCGCTTTTGCGAGGGATAAAAGAATGAAGGCTAAAGGACGAATATAATGGCAAAAACCAACAATGTAGGCCGCATTTCACAGGTTATCGGCGCTGTCGTCGACGTGACCTTTGATACAGACATACCGGCAATTTTGTCGGCTCTGGAAACAGACAATAACGGCAACCGGCTTGTGCTTGAAGTTGCCCAGCATCTGGGCGAAAACACGGTCCGCACTATCGCCATGGACGCGACCGAAGGTTTGACCCGTGGTCAGGAAGTCACCGACACCGGCGCACAGATCATGATGCCTGTTGGTCCTGAAACTCTCGGCCGTATCATGAACGTGATTGGTGAACCGATTGACGAGCTTGGTCCGATTGGTGCAAAAAGCTCTGCCCCCATTCACGCAGAAGCGCCTCTCTTCGTTGACCAGTCTACAGACAGTGAAATCCTCGTCACCGGCATTAAGGTTGTCGATTTGCTCGCGCCTTATGCAAAGGGCGGCAAGATTGGCCTGTTCGGCGGCGCCGGCGTTGGCAAGACCGTTCTTATTCAGGAACTGATCAACAACATTGCCAAAGGCCATGGCGGCACGTCCGTGTTCGCCGGTGTGGGTGAACGTACCCGTGAAGGTAACGACCTTTATCACGAATTTCTTGATGCAAATGTTATCGCCAAGGACGCAGACGGCAACGCAACCTCCGAAGGTTCCAAAGTGGCCCTCGTTTACGGCCAGATGAACGAGCCTCCTGGAGCGCGTGCCCGTGTTGCTCTGTCCGGACTGACCATTGCGGAATATTTCCGTGACCAGGAAGGCCAGGACGTTCTGTTCTTCGTCGATAACATCTTCCGCTTTACGCAGGCTGGTTCCGAAGTGTCTGCACTTCTGGGCCGTATTCCTTCGGCTGTGGGCTATCAGCCAACCCTGTCCACTGATATGGGTCAGCTGCAAGAGCGTATTACTTCGACCAATAAAGGTTCGATTACATCGGTTCAGGCAATTTATGTTCCTGCCGATGACTTGACCGACCCTGCACCTGCAACCTCGTTTGCCCACTTGGACGCAACCACCGTTTTGAACCGTGCGATTTCGGAGCTGGGCATCTACCCTGCTGTTGACCCGCTCGATTCAACTTCCCGTGTTCTGGAACCACGCGTTGTGGGTCAGGAACATTATGATACGGCCCGTGCTGTTCAGGAAACACTGCAGAAATATAAGTCGCTGCAAGACATTATCGCTATTCTCGGCATGGATGAACTTTCCGAAGAAGATAAGCTGATCGTTGCCCGTGCTCGTAAGATTCAGAAATTCCTGTCTCAGCCGTTCCACGTTGCAGAAGTCTTTACCGGCATCCCCGGCAAGTTTGTTGACCTGGCCGACACCATTAAATCGTTCAAAGCGGTTGTGGATGGTGAATATGATCACCTTCCTGAAAATGCCTTCTACATGGTTGGCGGCATTGATGAAGCGATTGAAAAAGGCAAGAAACTGGCTGCGGAAGCGGCTTAATTATAAATCCCCTCTCCTTTGCGGGGAGGGGAATGGCTGGGGCTGATCTGTTACAGTTCCGCCCGTTACATTCGGAAATGCTGGCATCGGGCCAGCTTTCCTCATCACCCTGCCCTTTCTTTGAAAGGGAGGGGTCGGAGACACTTAGATGGCGAACCTACATTTCGAACTCGTGACACCAGAAAAGCTCGTCCGGTCGGATGATGTTTATATGGTTGTTGTGCCGGGCGCAGAAGGCGACTTTGGTGTGCTGGCCGGTCACGCCCCCTTTATGTCCACTATCCGTGACGCAGAGCTTTCTATCTATGCCAGCGAAGGCGCAGAGGCAGAAGTCATCTCTGTCCAGGGCGGTTTTGCCGAAGTGAATGAAAAGGGCCTGACGGTTCTGGCTGAAGCTGTTTCCTAACTAGCCTCGCTACCTCCACATTTTTCACCCGTTCCGTTAGTCCTGAGCTTGTCGAAGGACGTTTCTGGGTTAAGCGCGGCATTGATACTATAGCCCCCCTTCGACAGGCTCAGGGTTACGGAAATCTTCACAACAAATTCAAGAACCTTAAGCTGGGAGCAATCAAGCTTCCAGCACCGTCGCGGCTTTGCGTTCGCTACGCCATAGGAACAGTCCGCTCAACAAAATCAAACTGCCGCCGACAAGGGCCAGCGGGTCAATCGGATCACCAAATATGAATACACTAATCGCCGATGCCACGATTAGCTGTACATAGACAATCGGCGCAACGGCAGCAGCCGTCGTGCGCATAGTCGCCATATAAAGAAGGAAGTGGCAGCTCGTCGCGGTTATAACGACAATCGCGCAGCGCAGCACAACGTCCCAGTCCGGAGCGCCGGGAACATACATGGATGGCAAGAGGAAATGCCCCGCCGTGGCGGCGATAGTCAGGAATATTGCCGCCCAGAACGCAATGTAGAATTGCGCTGCAAAAATGGACCTCTGGCTCGATACCATGCGGTTGAGGATCAGCATTGACGACATCGCCCCCGCTGCAATTAGCGGTAAAACCGCGACCCAGCCAAAGGCTGCGACATTGGGGCGGAGCATTATCAGCACACCGCCAAAGGCCACAATCGTCGCGCTCCATGTCGAAGACCGCATCTTTTCCTTCAAAAACCATCCCGAAATCAAAGCGGTCAGGATAGGACTGACAAACGATATCGCCACGGCATCAGCCAGGGGCATGACATAAATTGCGGAAAAGAAACTTAAAGTCACGACAGCCAATGATAATCCTCTGGCAGCGTGCAACCCGGGGCGGCTGATCTCGAAACCGGCTCTGCCTTCTCTCCAGAAAAGAATGGCTGCAAGAGCGAGTGCCCCCATGGAAAAACGAAGTGCAGCTACCGCCGGGGCGGGCCAGTCGCCGGCCATGGACTTGATGATAGCGTCACCAACCGGGAATCCGGAGAACGCAATCAGGGCAAGCAAAATCCCGCTGCCTGAACCGCTATTTGCCCCAGCCTTTTCCGGTGCTTGTCCATCACGCTTACCTGCCTGCACAGCCCATCCCGTCATTAGAGTTCAAAGCCGTCGATTGCAGGCTATCCGCCATTAAAACAACCATCATTTTCCGAACGTATCAATTTAGATGAAGTCAAACTGCCTCGTCTGATTATCCGATAATTAACCATTTTCGGCCATAGTATTATTTAATCGATTGGGAACGCATTATTTCCGGCGGAGAGACATGAGCGCATTTGGTAAGAAAAATGGATTGGGTGGCGGGCGATCGTCATTTGGCGTCGCTAAACCAATGTCTGGCAGTGGCGGGTCAAGGCGGGAAGACACCCATAAAGCGGTTGGCGGCGGTCAATTCCCCCCCATAGACACGGTTCCTCTTCCCGGGGAGCAGCGCAGTAATATTATTCCCGAACCGCCAGTTGTTAGTGCTCCGGATAAAGATGACGCCATGTCGCGCCTTGCCGAGCGTTCCAACGCAATCGCGGATAGCGGTGACAAGGATGAAGGCTTTGGCGCTTCGGTCCACAAGATCAAAGAACAGGTTTTACCGCGATTACTGGAACGGGTTGATCCGGAAGCTGCCGCGACGCTCAACAAGGAAGAGCTGACCGAAGAATTCCGCCCGATCATCATGGAAGTGCTGACCGAGCTGAAACTGACGCTGAACCGGCGAGAGCAATTTGCACTTGAAAAGGTGCTGGTTGATGAACTACTCGGCTTTGGTCCATTGGAAGAGTTGCTCCAGAATCCCGATATTTCGGATATCATGGTCAACGGCCCGGAACAGACTTATATCGAGATCAAGGGTAAGCTGGAAGTCGCGCCAATCAAGTTTCGTGATGAAGAACATCTGTTCCAGATTGCCCAGCGTATCGTGAACCAGGTTGGCCGACGTGTTGACCAGACCACACCGCTTGCCGATGCCCGGCTTGCCGATGGTTCCCGTGTAAACGTTATCGTGCCCCCGCTCAGCCTAAAAGGCACGGCGATCTCCATTCGTAAGTTCTCCGAAAAGCCCATTACGCTTGATATGATGCAGGGCTTTGGCTCAATGTCGACACAGATGTGCACGGCGCTGAAAATCGCCGGAGCCTGCCGCTTTAACGTAGTTATATCCGGCGGTACGGGTTCGGGTAAAACGACCATGCTCAACGCTATGTCGAAAATGATCGACCCTGGTGAGCGCGTGCTGACCATCGAGGATGCTGCCGAGCTTCGCTTGCAGCAACCGCACTGGTTACCGCTTGAAACCCGCCCGCCCAATCTGGAAGGCGAAGGTGCGATTACCATTGGCGATCTGGTGAAGAACGCTCTTCGTATGCGGCCGGACCGGATCATCCTGGGTGAGATTCGCGGCGCGGAATGTTTTGACCTGCTCGCTGCCATGAACACGGGCCATGATGGTTCCATGTGTACGCTGCACGCCAATAGCCCGCGCGAATGTCTTGGGCGTATGGAAAACATGATCCTGATGGGCGACATCAAGATCCCCAAAGAAGCGATTTCACGCCAGATTGCGGAATCTGTTGATCTGATCGTTCAGGTGAAACGCCTGCGCGACGGTTCTCGCCGGACCACCAACATCACCGAGGTCATCGGGATGGAAGGCGATGTGATCGTGACGCAGGAGCTATTCAAATATCAATATCTGGACGAAGATGCCGACGGCAAGATTATCGGTGAATATCAATCCGCTGGCCTGCGCCCCTATACGCTTGAAAAGGCACGGCAATATGGATTTGAACAGCCGTTTCTAGAGGCTTGTCTTTAAGTCCTAGAACCCCTTCAGCGCCAGTCCGATAGAGATAGCCGCGAATAGCAGTGCCATCACCATGATGAATGGCCAGGGCATGAAACCGACCTTGTCGATATTCTTGCGGTTGTTCCGGCGGCGTTCGGCTATCGCGGCGATTGCTGCGATCAGGACCGCCATTCCGCCGACAATGGCCCAACCGCTCAGATCAGGAAACTGGCTCAAAACCGGTTAGCTATCCAGCATGTTGATGATGCCGGAAAAGTCCTTACCGCCCTGCTCCTGGCTTTCAGCATATTGGGTGTAAAGCGCAGCGGCCTTTTCACCCATTGGAATCTTGGCCCCCGCGCTTTCCGCCGCTTCCATGGCAAGGCGCAAATCCTTTAGCATCAATGCAGCTGCAAAACCGCCTTCATAGCCATTATCCGCAGGGCTTTGCGGGCCGACACCGGGAACCGGGCAATAGCTGGTCATCGACCAGTTCTGCCCCGAAGCCTTGGATGATATGTCATAGAATGTCTGCAAATCCAGACCGAGCTTTTCAGCCATCTTGAATGTCTCGCAGGTTGCAACCATGGATGCGCCCAGCAGCATGTTGTTACAGATTTTCGCAGCCTGCCCGGCCCCGTTGTCACCGGCATGGATCACCGTCTTGCCCATGTCGGACAAGATCGGTTCAGCGCGTTTGAAAGCCTCTTCACTGCCGCCCACCATGAAGGTCAACGTGCCGGCATTGGCCGCAGCAATGCCGCCGGAAACAGGAGCATCTACCGGGAGGATATTCTTGGCCTTTGCCATTTCCGCCACATCGCGCGCGCTATCCACGTCGATGGTCGAGCAATCCAGAACCAGCGTTCCGGGAGAAGCGTTGATAATCACGTCATTGGCATAGACCGAGCGCACATGCTTACCAGCGGGCAACATCGTGACCACCGCCTCCATATTACGGATCGCATCGGCAGCATCGCTAACCGGTGTGCAGCCTGCTTCCCCTGCCCTTGCCAGCGCTTCACCCGACAGGTCAAAAGCATAAACCTCGTGCCCGGCTTTCGCCAGATTGGCAGCCATGCCGCCGCCCATATTGCCAAGACCGATAAATCCGATTTTCATTTCTTAAACCTCACTTAGACAAACTCATTAAAGCTATTATGATTAAGACAAAGCCGAAAATTATCAGCCCAAACGGCACACAAGGCTCAATTAATTCTCGAAAAGACAGAATTCTACCCTTCCTGTCGATTCCTCCACTTGTTAGCCAAAAAGGGCGATCAGGGTCCGGCTTGATAGATCTATTAACTATCCAGCCCAAGACAAAGATAACAATACCTGCGGCCAAGAGGAACCAGTCAATGATCACCTTAGTTTAACGCCCCTTCCACTGTCCTTCACGCTTTTCAATAAACGCGGCCATGCCTTCGGCCTTATCCTCACTCGCGGTCAGGATCTGGAACAGCCGACGCTCATGCAGCAGGCCTTGATCCAGCATGGTTTCAAAGGCGGCGTTGACCATTTCCTTGTTCACACGCAACGCCATTGGAGGCATTGATGCAATGGTTGTGGCGGTTTTAAGCGCTTCATCGAGCAGCTCATCATGCGGCACAACGCGCGCGACCAATCCGGAACGCTCCGCTTCATCGGCATTCATCATCCGGCCAGTCAGGCACATTTCCATCGACTTGGCTTTACCGACAGCGCGGGTGAGACGCTGTGATCCGCCCATACCGGGGGCAACGCCCAGCTTGATTTCAGGCTGGCCGAATTTTGCATTTTCGCTCGCAATGATGAAATCCGCCATCATCGCCAGTTCACAGCCACCGCCCAGCGCGAAACCGTTTACCGCGGCAATCCATGGCTTGCGTGTTGTCTTGACAATATCGCTCGTCCACTTGGCGAAGAAATCTTCCAGATAAAATTCGGCAGCCGATTTTTCGGACATTTCCTTAATATCAGCGCCAGCGGCAAAAGCCTTGTCGCCCGATCCAGTGAGCACGGCGCAAATCTGTTTTTCATCGGCTTCAAAATCGGCAAATGCACCAATCAGGTCTTCGAGCACCTGGCTGTTCAGGGCATTAAGCGCCTGTGGCCGGTTCAATGTGATCAGCGTGACTGCACCGCGCTGTTCGACCAATATTGTTTCATAATCTGCCATGTCATTCTCCTGATTTCGTCATGCTGCCGTCGGCGCACATTTGTTGATATTTCGTGCTCTTTGAGACCCTGAAACCCAGTTCGGGATGACGAGCCTAAAGTGCCAAAGGTTCCCATTCCTCATCCGCTGGAAGCGGCGCAAAAATAGAATCGATCAGCTCGTCGCTCACTTCTTCGGGTGTGGCGGGGTCCCATTTGGGTTCATTGTCCTTATCAACGATCAAAGCACGAACGCCCTCGATAAAGTCATGGCGCGTCAACACCCGTGAGCCGATACGATATTCGTTCCGCATTTCGTCGGCAAATGTTTCCATTGCCGCACCTTCTTTTAACTGGCGCAGCGCAACCTTGCAGGTTTGCGGGCTTTTTGTGCTAAGTGTCGCCAGCTCTTTCGCCGACCAATCGCTGTCATCTGCGTCCAGTGCGGCAAGAATGTCCTCATAGACATCCGAGGCAAAAAACTTGTCGATCTTGTCCAGATTTTGCAAAATCCGTGCTTCCGGAACTATGTCAGACAATTGGCCCAATATCCCGTCAATACGGTCCGGGTTTTCGCTGATCCGCTGTTTCGCTTCGGCTAGGTTGTCGGCTGGCAAATAATGCGTTGCCAATCCCACTTCCTTACATTCCGCACCGTCCAGCCGCGCACCTGTGAGCGCAAGAAACTGTCCCAGGCGCCCTTCGAGCCGTGACAGGAACCAGCCGCCGCCCACATCGGGGAACAGGCCAATGCCCGTTTCCGGCATGGCAAAACGTGTGTTTTCGGTTGCCACACGATATTTGGCAGGCTGAGAAATACCAACACCGCCGCCCATGGTGATCCCGTCCATGAAAGCGACGACCGGCTTTGGATATTCGAACAACAGGTGGTTGAGCTGATATTCCTTATAGAAAAACTCGCGCCCTTCCTTGCCGTCCTTTTTCCCGGAAGCCTGCAACATCGCAATATCGCCGCCCGCGCAGAATCCGCGGCCTTCGCTATGGTCGATAATCACCGCTTCCACACTGTCATCATCGCGCCAGGCGATCAGCGCATCGAGCATCCCTTCGCACATGGCGAGGTTAAGCGAGTGGAGGACTTTGGGGCGGTTCAGGCTGATATGCCCGACGCGGCCCGTTTTCTTGATGATAAGATCTTCGGTCATATTATCTTTCTACACTGGGGGGACAGGCTATTGCCTGAGCATTTCACGAGATACAATCATCCGCATGATCTGGTTCGTGCCTTCAAGAATGGAATGCACACGCAAATCACGCCAGAAACGCTCAATCGGATAATCCTGTAAATAGCCATAGCCGCCAAAAAGCTGAAGCGCGTCATTGACGATTTTTGAACCATTGTCGGTCGCCAAACGCTTCGCCATTGCTGCGAATTTGGTTTTGTCTGCAGCGCCATTGGTCACCTTGACCGCCGCCAGATAAAGCAAAGCACGTGCGGCTTCGAGGTCGGTAGCCATATCGGCCAGCATGAACTGTGTATTCTGGAAATCGCTGATGCTCTTGCCAAATTGTTTACGCTCTTTGGTATAAGTCACCGCTTCATCAAGGCAGCGCTGCGCTCCGCCCAGCGAACAGGCACCAATATTCAAACGCCCGCCGTCAAGGCCCGCCATAGCGATGCGAAAGCCCTCACCTTCGCTGCCGACACGGTTTTCAACCGGTACGCGGACATTGTCGAAATTGACCTGCGCTGTGGGCTGCGAATGCCAGCCGAGCTTTTTCTCGTTTGCGCCAAAGCTGACGCCTTCCATATCTTTTTCAATGACAAGGCAGGTCACACCCTTTGCGCCATCGTCACTGGTCCGTGTCATCGTGACATAGATATCATTCTCTCCGCCGCCAGAGATAAAGGCTTTGGAACCGCTGACGACATAATGGTCGCCGTCCTTCACTGCCTTGGTCTTCAACGACGCCGCATCGGAACCGGCACCCGGTTCGGTCAGGCAATAGCTGGCGATTTTTTCCATACCGATCAGGTCAGGCAGATATTTGTCCTTCACCGTCTGCGAACCGAATGTATCGATCATCCACGACGCCATATTGTGGATCGATATAAAAGCGGAGGTCGATGGGCAGCCATAAGCCATGGCTTCCATGATGATTGCGCTTTCCAGTCGGCCCAGACCAATGCCGCCGGATTCCTCTGACACATAAATCCCGCCGAAGCCCAAATCTGCGCTTTGCTTAATCACATCGCGCGGGAAAATAGATTCTTCATCCCACTTGGCCGCGTGCGGGGTAATCGCATCAGCGGTAAACTTCCGGGCCATATCCTGAATAGCGAGCTGGTCTTCGGTCAGCGAAAATTGATCGGTCATATTAATCCCATTAAAAAGGGCGGCGGAGAAGGTTTCCACCGCCCGTTATGTTATGCGGCTATATTACGCCAATTTTTGTATCACGTCACCGAATAACTCTTCGTCGCTAGGCAGCTCTTTGGTCTTGGCCAGCGGTTTCGATACCCAGGTTTCATTGATAAGGTCACGCCATGTAATATTGTTGTTCGTGCCATTACCGCCCCAGCTACCACAGCCCAGCGAGAATGTCTGGCGCATACCATTCCACAGGTTTCCGCTGTTCGAAGCGGATTGCGGCTGGTTCACCATCACGCGCGATGTGCGTGTCGCGTTGGCGAGCTTCATGATATTCTCGTCCGACTGCGAATAGATACCGCAGCTATGGCCCTGCCCCTGATAGGACTGGATATTGTTCGTCAGCTCAATCGCTTCATCAATATCGGCGGCACGGTAAAGCGCCATGGCAACCGTCATCTTCTCGCCAGAGAAGGGGTGATCGGGGCCGTATCCGGTTTCTTTGATGATGAAGAATTGCGTGCCTTCGGGGATTTCAAATCCGGCCATGCCAGCAATGAATTCCGGTGTCTGCGCCACGACTTTTGCGTTGATATGGCCATCGACCCACAGCACGTCCTGAAACTTCTGCTTTTCCTCGTCGTTCAGGATATAGCCGCCCTTTTCAACAAGCTTGGCCAGCATTTCGTCGTAAATCGCATCAACCAAGATGACGCTGTTGTCCGACGAACAGCTCGCCGCGAGATCGAGAGTCTTGGACATACGGATTTTTTCCGCTGCGTCGTCCAGGTCGGCTGTTTCGTCGACAGTGATAACCGCATTGCCGACGCCTACGCCCAAAGCGGGGGTCCCGCTGGAATAAGCCGCCGTCACCATTGCGCCGCCGCCGGTGGCAAGCACGCGGTCGCATTGCCGCATCAGTTCATTGGTCTTTTCGACGGAAGGCACATCGATGCTGATAACCAGATCCGCTGGCGCGCCCATTTTTACGATGGCTTCGCGCATCAGGTCGCAAATCAGCTTGTTGGTCAGCTTTGCGCGGGGGTGCGGAGCCACGATGATCGAGTTGCGCCCTTTTACCGCAGAGATCGCCTTGATAACCGGCGTTGCTTCGGGATTGGTGGACGGGGACAAAGCGCCAATCACGCCAACCGGCTTGGCAATTTTTACAATGTTGCGTTCCGGGTCTTCCTCAAGAATGCCGACCGATTTGTCGTTGATAATGTCAAACAGGGTCGCGCGGGTTTTACGGAAAATCTTCAGATATTTGCCGTCATAATTGCCAAGCTGGGTCTCATCGACCGTATGCTGGGCTATTTTTTTGGCAACCGGTTCTTCGGCCACGGCCCAGACCATCGCGCGGATCAGTTCATCGACCTGTTCCTGCGTATAATTTTCAATCTGCTTTTGTGCAGCACGCGATCGGGCCACCAATTCGGCGATTTCTTCCACAATCGGGTCCTGGGGATTTGTGGTCTTGTCTAGCATTTCACGCTCCTAATCTATGTTGTTGCCGGATGCTCAACATAAAAGGACTCGTTGAACCAGCAATTTTCCTGCACCATATAGTCAACCGCCAATAGGCTTGCAACTTTCCCGCCATGAATAGCGTCCCTTTATGCGCCCCCTTGGAAAGCCGCTAATCGCAAGGACAAAGTCATTGTACTACAATGTATAATTGCATTGCCAATCGAGTTGCGCCTATCGTCGATCGAATGGAACATCCCCTAATCATTGCCGGCACCTTATGACCACTGATGCTTTAGATAAAAACCAGCCCGAACAACCGGCACTGGGGCAGAATCATCCCATAGCCGGCATATTGACGCGGCTTGCCGGTATGGTTTCGCTCGCGTGCATGTTCGCCTTTGTGAAGCTGGCGGGGCAAGAGGGCGTGCATGTTACCGAAAGCCTGTTTTACCGGCAACTGATTGCCATGCCGCTTATATGCTTCCTGATCTGGCGCAGTCCAGCCGGGTGGCCAGCGATAAAATCCAACCGTCACGCGCTGCATATCCTGCGGTCTATTCTGGGCATTACGGCCATGGGGTTCAATTTCTGGGCAATGACCTTGTTGCCGCTGGCCGATGCGACGACGATCAGCTTTACCGTGCCGATTTTCGCGACCCTGTTCGCGGCGCTGATCCTGCGCGAACAAGTCGGTATCCGGCGCTGGGTAGCCATATTGATCGGCTTTATCGGCGTGCTGGTGGTTATTCAGCCCGGCGGCAACCTGATCCCCGCTTACGGTGCGACGGTGGCGCTGATCGGGGCGCTGGTGACAGCTTCGGTCACGCTCGTCATCCGCATGCTTGGCCGGACGGAGGGCAGCCTTGTCACCATCTTCTGGTTTTCGGTCTATACTTTGCCGGCCCTTGCGGTTTGCGTCTATATTTACGGCGGCGGCCATGATGCAAGGACGTGGGGCTATTTGCTTGGCGTCGGCATATTCGGGTCGATGGCACAGCTCGCCATCACCCATTCCCTGCGCCTCGCCCCCGTTGCTACCGTCATGCCGATGGATTACAGCTCGCTGATATGGGCCACGATCATCGGCATCCTTGTATTTGGACAATGGCCGGGCCTCTCCATCCTGATCGGAGCGCCGATCATCATCGGGTCCGGCCTCTTCATCGCATGGCGTGAGCATGTGCGCGCAACCCGGCAAGCCCGCAGCGAGATCGCAGAGCGCGAAGGGGCAACCCGCGGGTTTTGAAGGGGGCGATTCCGGTCAGGTAGCACCTAACTTCACTAACTTCACACCAAGGAAGCGCTGGAGCGCGTGCAGAGAGGTATTATAATACCTGTTGGACTTGGTGGAGCCCATGGAGCCACCGGAAGGTGTGTTTCCAGCGGTGCGGTTCGGGAGAGGTACTTGCAGATTATCAAAGAGCCGCAATGGTCATAGATGATTTGGACGTGTGTAGGACAGAGCTTTGTCACCGCCGCCGCCACTATGACGGGGTTCTGTTCCTGGCTATCCATTCCGCCCAATCGACATCCTCTTCGCTGATAATATCCAGATCCTCGATATTGAAACTATCGAGAAACAGAACAAGATTCTGGCACGTCCAACGGGCACTGGGCGCGATAAGCCCGTCAAAGCCCAGAAAGGCCGCCGCATCTGCTATTTCCTGCGTCCGGTGATACAGCATCTCGCCATATCTAGAAGGCTCGACCCCCAGTGCGATGAGCGCGTCCATGTCCACGAGGTGCAGGGTCTGGCCCGTTTTCACACTCAACTGATAGAGTATATGCTGGATTCTGGTCGGAAATATCCGCTGCCCCAGACTGAGATGGAAATGGATTTCCGCCAGGGCGCCATCCGCTTCCTGAGCGGCATATAAAACTTCCAGATCGCTTGGATTCCAGCGACCGGACCCGCGTGATCCGTCAAACACCGACCTTTGGCTGCGAACGACGCGCCAGATATTGCCCGCAAAGCTTATGCCCTTGATCTCTTCCAGAGCATCGAGCAATCTGAAATCATGCCCCCCGTGTCCGGCGGTCATCCTACAAATAGACTCCGCTGTCGAGACGCTCCAATATTTCCAGCACTTCGCTGGTCCGCCCCTGGTTAATCAGCTCGTAAGGGCGCTGATCCTGCAATTGCGGGTGCGGAGATTGTAACCAGAGCCGGGCATCATCGGGTTCATAAAAATCCGAAAGCCGTTCCGCGACCCAGCGTAGTTCAGCGATCACGGTCTGCTTGTCTATGGTAGGGCTGCCCTCGCCCTTTCCCCAGCGCGTGACGGTGGGCGGAGAGACACCGATAATATTGGCAATATCCCGCCCCTTCAATCCGCCATAAAGCTTCAATCCGGCAATCAGGCGAGACACCGCTGTTTCTTTAACTGCTGCACCCATCATAAGCCAAATTCCTTGTCAAGGCGGGTTTTGAACCCGGCCAAGTTTCCGGTCATTATTACGATTTAATTTCACAAAAGTCAATTTGTGAAATCTTTATGGAATGTCAAGCCCCACCACCGTCATTCCCGCGCAGGCGGGAATCTAGCTAATTATTAAAGAGCCGTATAGGACGAAGATGATATGGATGAGCAGGTCAGAGGATCTAACTTAAAGCAATCAAGCTGGTAAAATAAGAAAACCATTTTGAGGAACACTATGTCTTTCTGATGGCCATTCAGGAATCCTGAGTTTTCCTTCTTTCCTCAAGTGGTTAATTTCTCTAGCAAGCTGAGATTTTGTTATTTGAAATGACTCTAAAATAATTGGCCATAAGTCGTGGTAAATAATTCCCTCTGAGTTAGACTTTAGCAATTCTAATACGGCTTCAGATGCACGTGCAGGTTCGTTTCTCAACAGTGTTGAAACTGGGTCGCTTGAAATATCTTCATCGAAAAAATTGAAATCAGATTGTTGTGTTCGCTCTTCTCGAGCAGCTCGCTTTACTTGTGTTTGTGAGATAGCTTCCGTTTGCAACGACTGATATTGACACCGACGAAAAACTTCCAGGCCAACTGCGTTTCTGGTTGCGTAAACAAGATGATAGAGAACTCGCTCGTGCCCTGGCTTCCTTACTCTTAGTGACGGGACAAAACTGTAAGAACCGGCCGACCGTACAGCCTCACAGTACGCAAATATTATTTTCGCCTCCCTCTCTGCCGGTTTTGCTCCTTGAGCCTCACTAAGAGCCCTTCTCCACCTTTCGGTCGGCACAAGATTTCGTAAGCGATCACTTATTCTTTCGTCTGGGTGATCAATAAATCGATTTAAAAAATCGTACATCAAATTCACAACAATTTCGGAATTTGGCTGGTGAAAAACTGATCCTAATTTTTCAAAATCTATATCCCAACCCTTGGGATCAATGAAGAAAAAAGAAAAAGCATCCTTCGGAATACTCTCTATAATTTTGGGTAGTACGTTATAAAACTCATCCTGATAGGTATTAATGTTGATATCAGGATATTGAGCAGCGATAGTTTTCAATCGCTCATAAGATTCCTCAGATTTTTCAACTAAATGCGCAGAGAAACTGACCTTACCATCGGCTTGGGACTTTGCTCCCTGCAATTGTCTCAGAGCTATGCCAAACGATGTATCGTCATAATTTTCGCTAACGCTTTTCCAAGGCCCTGCGAAACCATCAATATATACGATGTTTCGCCCAACCTGAGCCATCTTATTAAATAGTGCACCCAGGTAGCTGTCTAGGAAAGTGTGCTTAACTAAAGCTTGCTCCCTCCCAGGGTACCACTGAGGATCAACTACCATCAGGCCGCAGCCGACTTGCCTACATCAGGAAAACCATTCCATTCTCTGCCATCTAACTCACGTCCGCCCGATTTAGGTCGAAATCCTCCCCATTGCTTGAAGAAGAACTCAACGTTTTGTTCTTCGCAAATATCTCTTATTTCACGTGCCCAATCAATGTGCATAGGACGAGCACCTGGGCCACTTTCACCACCAGCAATCACCCAATGTATGCCGTCCAAATTTATATCACCAACGGGTCCGATGAGAGGCTCCACTGAAAGAAAGCGGACCGCAGCTTTTGATTGCCTCAAATGTTCAATTCTCGCAGCACCCTTTTTATCTTCCACTGATACGCCCAACCAAATATGCGATGGCGGTGGGTTTTCGAGGTAACGATTATTCAAATAATTTCGCATTCGTGAACTACGCTTTGTCAATAATTGGAAGATATGCCAATCAGCGGCTTCCATAGTGTCAAAGACCTTATCCACGAATCTTAACGGTACGTCTTTATGAAACAAATCACTCATAGAATTGACGAAAATCATTCTTGATTTACGCCAGCCTAACGGCTGCTCAATCCGCCCTGGCCTCAGCGTTAAGTCAAACCCCTGCTCGAAAGGATGGTTAGGTACTCCGCGAAATCGCTCAGCGAACCGATAAGCATAGCAATTATCGCAACCTGAAGTGATCTTGGTACATCCCGTAACTGGGTTCCATGTAGCATCAGTCCACTCTATACTGCTTTTATCTGCCATCACTAATTCCTAACAGAGATCGAGGCGGTAATAAACCTTCCGTTTAGGCTAGTCCACTTTGCACCTTGTTCTTTATTTGTTCTCATCAAATTTGTCAAGAAATGAAGCTAATTCACCCCCCGGTCTTTCCCTTCCCAATAAGGATCACGTAATTCCCTCCGCAAAATCTTGCCGCTGGCGTTGCGGGGGAGTTCGGGGATTACGTCAACGGATTTGGGCACTTTGAAGCCGGCGATGCGCTCGCGGGCCCAGTCGATTATGCTTTGCGTATCGACGTCCCCGGCGTCCGGTTTCGGGGAGACGACGGCTTTTACCGCTTCGCCCCATTTTTCGTCCGGGACACCGATGACCGCGACTTCGTTGACTTGGGGGTGGCCGAATATCGCGTTTTCGACTTCTGCCGGGTAGACATTTTCGGCGCCGGTGATGATCATGTCCTTCACGCGGTCCTTGATATAGAAATAGCCGTCTTCATCCATGACCGCCGCGTCGCCGGTATAGAGCCAGCCGTCGGCGTCCACAGTCTCTGCCGTTTTTTCCGGATTATTAAAATAATGCAACATGTTGAGGCCGGATCGTGTGGCAATTTCCCCGATGGTGCCGGGCGGGACTTCGCGGCGATTTTCATCGACAATCTTCATCTCGACACCGGGCAAGGGCACGCCGATGCCGCGCATCCGCTCATTCCCCGCCGGATCATGGTCTTCGGGCGGCAGGATGCACACGGTTCCCGTGGTTTCGGTCATGCCATATTGCTGGCAAAACAGGGCTTGCGGCATGGTCTGAAGACATTGGCGCAACAGCTCCAGCGGGATTGGCGCAGCGCCATAGGTGACAGAGCGCACGCTGGAAAAATCCGTTTCCCTGGCGCGCGGATGACCGACCAGCATTTGCAGCGCGGTGGGCACAAGGAAAAACTGGATAAGCCCCTTGTCTATGCAATCCAGAACGCTGTCGGGATGAAATTCGGGGACAACCATCATCGTCGAGCCATTATAAAAGGCAATCGGGCCAATGCCGGACCCCGCAATATGGGCGCACGGCATCACCGCCAGCGTGCTGTCATCGGGGCCAATGTCGATCCACGCATGATCGGGATTATTTTCCACCAGCGGGCGCATTTTGAACAGATTGTCATTGCTTAGCACCGCGCCCTTGGGATTGCCGGTGGTGCCGGATGTATAAAGTTGCAGCACGCCTTCAGAAGGGTCGGTCGCGGGCAGGTCACCGCGCGGCGTCTTGTCCAGCCAATCATCAAAGGATTGCAGGTCGCCCGTGGGCTGCGTGACAAGAATCTGTGTCTGTGTTCCGGCCTCTGCCACTGCCCGCTTGGCGGTGTCGGCAAATCCGGGTTCACAGAATAGCAGCGGTGCCTTTGTATCTTTCAGCACATAGGAAACTTCGGGAGCGGCCAGGCGCCAGTTGACCGGAACCATCACCGTGCCAGCGCGGCTGCACGCGGAAAACAGGGTGAAATAAAGGCCGCTATTCTTGCCCAGCCAGCAAATCCGGTCGCCTTTTTTCAGGCCCGCACCCGTCATCGCGCGAGCATAATCGGTGACGGTGCGGTCCAGTTCGGCATAGGTGACCAGACCGGTTGCGGGATCGGCCGGGTCATCAATCGCAATATTGTCCGGCCGATGCTCTGCCCAATAGGCAATGGATGAACCCATGCACCTGCGTTTTTCCTGATCTCCTGTTGCCATGCCCGCTCCTTATATGAATGTCCGGTTTAGTTATCAGCCGTGTTAATCATTCGGTTAATTTAAGGCAAGCGGATTGGTAAGCGATCAATTGCGCCGGTACACCAGCGACAGGTTGTTTGCAGGCATTTCGATCAGGCGCACACGGGTGAAGCCGTTTTTCTCGGCCAGCGCGTCCATGTCTTCAACCTCGCGGATGCCCCAGCGCAGATCGCGGCTTTTCAGGCTGCGGTCAAAGTCGAGATTGCTTTGCGCCGTGGGTGCATCGCCGCGGAAATAGGGGCCGTAAAGCATGAAGGGCATGCCCGGGTCCAGCAAGCGCGCGGCTTTTTCAAACAGGCCGATCGTGGCCTCCCACGGCGCGATATGGACCATGTTGATGCAGACAATCGCAACCGGCTTTCTGATGCCCCAACCCGCCGCGTCGCCATCGACCCCATAATTATCATCTAGCGCATCCAGTTGCAGCGGCGACAGGACATTTGTCACCCCCGCCCGGTTTTTCCATGCCTCGATAGACCGGCAACATTCGGGATCAGGGTCGCTGGGCTGCCATGTCAGGCCGGGGAATTTCTGCCCGAAATAGACCGCATGCTCCCCCGTGCCGCTGGCGATTTCCAGCACCATTCCGCTATCGGGCAGAATTTCCTGCAACACGGCGGCAATCGCATCGCGGTTACGCAGGGTAGCGGGCGCGTGCCTGCCCTCCGCCGGACCGGTTTCACCTGTTGAACGATCTGCCTTGGGGTTGTCCGGTCCGCTCATATGCCTGTCACTCCGCTGCTTCTGCCTGGGGCGCTGGTTCTTTCCATACCAGTATCGGCTTGCGCGCGGCCTGAGTCTCGTCCAGCCGTCTGCGCGGGGCGAAATGGGGTGCGGATTTCAGCGCCTCATCACCGGCCTTTGCCCGCTCCGCCACCGAACGCAGCGCACCGATAAACTGGTCTATCGCCGCCTTGCTTTCCGTTTCGGTAGGCTCGATCAGCATGGCGCCGTGAACGACCAGCGGGAAATACATGGTCATCGGGTGATAGCCTTCGTCGATCATCCCCTTGGCAAGATCCAGCGTGGTGACGCCGTCCGAAAAGCCTTTGTCCGAAAACAGCGCTTCGTGCATGCATGGGCCGGACGCGGCAAAGGGCGCGTCGAGCACGTCTTCAAGACTGCGAAGGATATAATTGGCGTTGAGCACCGCATCCTCCGCCACCTGTTTCAGGCCATCGGCCCCGTGGCTGAGAATATAGGTGAGCGCGCGGGTGAACATGCCCATCTGCCCGTGAAAGGCGGTCATGCGGCCAAAGCTTCCGGCATGATGTTCTTCCGCCGTTTCCTCTTCCACCAAGTAGAAGTGCGATCCGTCTTTTTCGACAAACGGCAATGGCGCATAGGGCGCCAACGCTTCGGAGAACACCACCGGACCCGAACCCGGCCCGCCGCCGCCATGGGGCGTGGAAAAGGTCTTGTGAAGGTTGATATGCATCGCATCAATGCCAAGGTCGCCGGGGCGGACGCGGCCGACAATCGCGTTGAAGTTCGCGCCGTCACAGTACACCAGACCGCCCGCTTCGTGCACCGCATCGGAAATGGCCTTCATATCCGGTTCAAACAATCCGCAGGTATTGGGGTTGGTAATCATCACGCCCGCAACATCGGGACCAAGCCGGGCCTTTAGCGCAGCGAGATCAACCCGCCCCGCTGCGTTGGCCGGAATATTCTCCACCTTATAGCCTGCAAAAGCCGCAGTTGCCGGGTTTGTGCCATGGGCGCTTTCCGGCACCAATATGACTTCGCGTGCATCGCCCCGTGCCTCCAGCGCGGAACGGATCGCCAAAATGCCGCATAGCTCTCCGTGGGCACCGGCCTTCGGGCTCATCGCCACGGCTGGCATGCCGGTCAGCGCTTTCAACCATTCGGCAAGCTGGTAAATCACCTCCAGCGCGCCCTGGACACTGTCCACGGGCTGCAGCGGGTGAATATCTGCAAATCCCTTCAGCCGCGCTATTTTTTCATTGAGCCGCGGATTATGCTTCATCGTGCAACTGCCCAGCGGGAACAGGCCGACATCAATCGCGTAATTCTGGCGGCTGAGGCGGGTATAATGGCGCACGGCTTCTGCTTCGGAGAGGCCGGGAATGTCCATGGCTTCGGTGCGATCAAGCCCGCCCAGACGGCTTTGCGCCTCCGGTGCTTCGGGAAAGTCAACGCCGCTGCGGTCGGATGAACCGATTTCAAAAATCAGCGGCTCATCCACCATCAGCGCCCGGTTGCCCGTGTGGGTCTGGATGGTCTGCTGCCCGGACATATCGATATTGCTGTCCATCTTGGTCGGACGGCCTTCGCTCTTCATGCTCATGCCAATTCCCCTTCCAGCGCCGTCGCCAGCGCTTCGATATCCTCGTGACTGGTCGTTTCCGTCACCGCAACAATCAGGCCGTGGGACAGGCTGCCTTCCTCTGGATAGAGCCGGCCCAGCGACACGCCGGCCAAGATATTCTTGTCCGCAAGATTACGGACGATCTGGCGAGCATCCCTGTCAAGAACCAGAGTGAACTCATTGAAAAAGCTGTCATTCAGTAACGTCACGCCGTTGATATTTGCCAGACGATCCGCTGCGATAACCGCCTTTTTGTGGTTGAGCATGGCAAGCTCCCGCAAGCCCTTTTCGCCCAGCAAAGTCATGTGTGCAGAAAAAGCCAGCGCACATAATCCGCTGTTGGTGCAGATGTTCGAGGTCGCTTTCTCGCGCCGGATATGCTGTTCGCGCGTGGAGAGGGTCAGCACGAAACCGCGCTTGCCCTCTGCATCGACCGTTTCCCCGCACAGCCTTCCCGGCATCTGGCGGACATATTTTTCCTTGCAGCCGAACAGGCCGACATAAGGCCCGCCAAATTGCAGCCCGACACCCAGCGATTGCCCCTCGCCCACAACAATATCCGCGCCCATCTGACCCGGTGATTTAATCGCGCCAAGAGCCACAGGTTCGGTAACAACAGCGACCAGCAACGCTTTGTGTTTATGCGCTTTTTCGGCCAAAATCCTCATATCGGCTATGCGGCCTAATATGTCGGGATACTGGACGACAACGCAGCTTGTGTCATCGTCAATCCGGTCCAGCAGATCCGCCCCGTCCGTATCAGCCACCAGCGTAGGTGCGCTATAGTCGATATCGTCCTTGGTAAAGCGGGCCATGGTTTTGGCCACCGACACATAATGCGGGTGCAGACCGGACGAGAGGACCGCCTTGCCGCGCTTGGTAATCCGCCGCGCCATGACAATCGCTTCCCAGCACGCGGTCGAACCGTCATACATCGACGCATTGGCAACATCGACACCGAACATCCGTGCAACCTGTGTCTGGAACTCGAACAGGGTTTGCAATGTCCCTTGCGCGATTTCCGGCTGATAAGGCGTATAGGCAGTCAGGAACTCGCCGCGCTGTATGATGTGATCGACGCTGGCGGGGACATGGTGGCGATAAGCCCCGGCCCCCAGAAAGAAAGGCATGTCACCGGCCGCCAGATTGTTTTTGGCCAGCTTTTTCATATGCGCTTCTACCGCCATTTCCCCGGCGTGCATCGGCAGGTCGCGGATCGGACCGTCAAGCTGCACTTCCTCCGGCACATCAACGAACAGATCGTCGATGCTATTCGCGCCAATCGCGGCCAGCATGTCCTGCCGGTCAACGGGAGTTAGCGGTAGATAACGCATTTTATATTCCTTTATTTCCAAAGCCCCAATCATTCCGGCGGCTTGTATAACCGGCTCTGTCCGGTGCTTCTAAAGCCCGTCAACAAACGCCTTATAGGCTTTCTCGTCCATCAGATCGTCCAGCTCCGACTTGTCGGATATGGTCTGGCGGTAAAACCAGCCATCTTCCTCGGCCGAGCTGTTGACCAGTGACGGTTCATCTTCCAGCGCTTCGTTGATTTCGACGACCGTGCCGGAAACCACGGCATAAACATCGGACGCGGCTTTCACGGATTCGACCACAGCGGCATCATCGCCCTGTTCCAGCTCCGCACCGATTTCGGGGGTATCAACAAATACAATGTCGCCCAGTTGTTCCTGGGCATAATCGGTGATGCCGACGGTTGCAGTCTCCCCCTCGACCTCAACCCACTCATGCTCGTCTGTATAAAATCTGCTCATAATATGATCATACTCCCTTGTTCAAAACTATGCTTTCGGTTTGCGGTGGTAGCGGTGCGGCACAAAGGGCGTATCGGCGACAGTGCAGTCGATGGCCTTGCCGCGTTGCTCTACTGTGATCTGTGTTCCGGGTGCGGACAGCGCTGCGGGGACATAGGCCATGGCGATCGGCTTTTGCAGACTGGGTGCAAAACCGCCGCTGGTGACTGTGCCAATATTCTGGCCATCTGCATCCACTATGCTGGCGCCTTCGCGCACCGGCTGGCGGCCATTGACGAACAGCCCCACGCGTATTTTCTCTGCTTTATCAGGATATTGAGCCAGAACCTTGTCAGCACCTGCGAAATTAGCTTCTTCGCGCCGTGCCTTGGCGAGAGCAAAGTTCAGCCCCGCCTCGACCGGCAAAGTCTCTGCATCCATGTCATGCCCATAGAGCGGCAGCCCGGCTTCCAGTCGCAAGCTGTCGCGTGCGCCAAGGCCAATCGGCTTGACTTCTTCCTGCGCGCACAAAGCCGCCGCCAATGCTTCGACATGCTGCGCCGGTATGCTGATCTCGAACCCGTCTTCGCCGGTATAGCCCGAACGGCTGATACCCAGCTCTATGCCATTCCAGTCGAATGACCCGGCTTCCATGAAGTATAGGTCCGTCGGCGCGGGGGCATCAATGCCCAGACGTGCCAAAGCCTGCGCGGCCTTTGGCCCCTGCAAGGCCAGAAGCGCCTGATCTTCCATATGGTTTAGCGTGACAGTGTCAGGCAAATGCGCATTTAAATAAGCAATATCATCATATTTGGTTGCGCCGTTGACGATCAGGTAGAGGTGATCGCCGCTATTGGTCACCATCAGGTCGTCCAATATGCCGCCATCCTGGGCCAGTAATAAAGTATAGCGGATTTTATTGAGGCCCAGCCCGCTGATATTGCCCGGCACAAGCATTTCAAGCGCCTTGGCCGCGCCTTCACCGGATAGCTGCAACTGGCCCATATGGCTGACATCGAACAGCCCGGCATTCTCGCGGGTCCACAAATGCTCCGCCATGACGCCTTCATATTGCACCGGCATTTCATAGCCCGCAAACGGCACCATCCGCGCACCAAGGTCGCGGTGCCAGCTATCAAGCGGCAGTTTTTTCAGATTTCCGGTTGTTTCATCACTCATCAAAAATTCCGTTTCTCAATTAAGGTACAGTCCACAGAAAACCTGTAAAACTGCCCCCTCTGTCACGGAACCTGAGAGTTTCATCCCCTTGGCGGGCGGGTGAATATACCCGCTTTGCGCCGCATCGGTGGACTTACCCCTTCGGTGGTCCTCCGCAGCATAATGGGCAAACCGGCCCAATCAGCAAAGGAGGACTCTTTCCAGAGTGCTTAAAAATCTGTGCGGTCCATCAGCCTGAGAGTTTCCGGGGCGGTTGCTCCTTCGGCGGTTTGACATAAGTCGGGATTGCAAACACTCTCCCGCACAGCTCCATGATCTATACCTGCAAGGCGGCAATCAAAAGCAGATGGAAGCGTTACCGAGTGCTCTACCGGAGTCAATGATTCGATGATCGGGGCTGTAAGTTTTGGGGTATGGCTAGACGCACCTTACATCGGGTGGTCGATTAATGCCTAACGCTTAGCCAGTTCCCATATCGCATCATTTTCGTGAACAGTCGTGCCCGGCGTGTCTTCCGTCAGCAAAGCCGCGATGGCCCCCGCTACTGCTGCGGCGTCGATAGAGCGAAAGCGGCGCAGCGAACCGTGTAGCAGCCTGTCCGTTACCGGGCTTGCAGCAATGGCCAGACTTTCACCAAGGCGCGCCTCGCCCGCTCGCTTCCCGCGAAGCAATCCGGGCCGGATTATATCGAGACGCTCGAACCCCTCGGCCCGCAAGAGCTGTTCCGCCTGCCCCTTGGTTTTCAGATAAAATCCCGAAGCATTCGCATTGGCCATGGTCGAGGACACGGTGATGAACTGGCGCGCGCCCGCCGCCTTGGCCGCTTTGCCGACAGCCGCGACCAGATCGCGGTCGATTGCGGCAAACGCCTCTTTCGATCCGGCCTTGTTCATCGTCGATCCAAGGCAGGAGACTGCTCGCCCCGGTTTGACGGTAGCGATAATTTCCGGCCACTGCGCGGTGGGCGCGGCGTGAAGCGTTGCCGCCCCAAAGCTGTCTTTCAGCGGCTTCCGCACCAGCAGATGTAATTCTTTATCCCGCCCGTCAGCGATCAATTTGCGAACCAGAAGGCCTCCGACCAGTCCGGTCGCGCCGACGACAAGAATCCTGTCCGTCACCGCGTGACAACGCCTGATCCAGCCGCTTTTCGGCCAAAGATTTCGGCGTGGCAGTTGCTGGCATAGCGGTCCGTCATCCCCGCCATGAAATCGGCAATATGGCGCATGCGTTCCGGTTCCCCGCCGGGCAGTGTCGCGGCCCAGCTTTCAGGCATTAATTCCGGCTTGTCCCGATAAGCGGCAACCAGATCAGCGACTATGATCTGCGCATTCTGGGCGGCGGCCATCTGTTCGGGGTGGTTATACAGATTGTCATACATGAATTTTTTAAGCGTGCGTTCGTTTGCCGCCATATCATCGGAAAATCCGCCGATCATCCGCCCGGCACCGCGCACATCGTCCACTGTAACTATGCCCGCTTCGCTAATCCGTTGCCGCGTTGTTTCAATTACATTATTGACCATCAGGCCGATCTGGTCGCGGACAAGTTCCGGGATCAGGCGATCCCGATCGACTTCCGGATAACGGGTGCATATGGCGGTCCATCGCTCGGCGATAAACGGCAATATCAAAAGCTGGTCTATACTCAGCAGCCCTGCCCTGATCCCGTCGTCAATGTCGTGATTATCATAGGCAATGTCATCCGCCACTGCCGCGATCTGCGCCTCCAGCGAGGGCCAGCTTTCCAGATCCAGCGGCATGTCGGCATCGGCCTCTGCCAAGGCCCAGGTCGGCTTCAGCACCGGCCCGTTATGCTTGGCCAGTCCCTCCAGCATTTCCCACGTCAGGTTAAGGCCGTCCCAGCGCGGATAGGGCCGCTCCAGCCGGGTCAGCGTGCGGATGGTATGGGCATTATGGTCAAACCCGCCATAGTCGGCGAGCGCATCTTGCAGCGCATATTCTCCGGCATGGCCAAAGGGCGGGTGGCCAATATCATGGGCCAGGCACAAAGCCTCGGTCAGGTCTTCGTTTAAGCCAAGCGCGCGGGCGATGGTCCGGCCAATCTGGGCAACCTCCAGACTGTGGGTAAGGCGCACCCGGTAATGGTCTCCATCGGGGGCGACAAAAACCTGAGTCTTGTGGCGAAGGCGGCGAAAAGCGATCGAGTGGATGATCCGGTCGCGGTCGCGCTGGAAATCGTCACGCGGTCCGCGGATCGCCCCTATATTATCTGAAGCGCCAACACCTGCGTCACTTTTATCTGCACGGCCTTCATCATAGCGGCGTCCGCGGCTTTGTTGCGGATCGCTGGCATAGCTGGCAAAGCGGGTCATCAGTCCAGCTTGTTCACTACCGTGCCATCATTGCTAACCCAGGCGAAGCCGTCGCCGCCAGCCTTGCGAAATCCGGCCTCGAATTTTTTAGCAGCCTGCATATCGGCAAAGGGTCCAACCACCATCCGTCTTGTCTGACCCCATGGCGAGGTCCAGCCCTCAAGGCCAGTGAACAGATCGGGATTTTTCTTTATTATCCGGTTAAAGTCGAATTTGAGCGCCTTGATATCAGAGCCGGTTGCAATCTGGACCCAATAGCGTTTGGGATATTTGGGCGGCTCCGGCTTGGCTTTCTCTTTTACCGCCGGCTTTTCCGCCACTGGCTGGACTTTGGGTTTTGGGCGAGCGGGCGTTATGGATGCCAGATCGACCGGCACAACTCCGTTATTATCAGTGGTTTCGGGAATCGAAATCGATTCAATAATTTCCGACAAGGAGCGGCGCTCCAGCGGTTCGCGTGCTGGCTCAGCGGGCGCACGAACATCGCCAATATCGACTTTTCTTGTCACGCTTTGTGATACCAGAGACGGCTTTGCGGCTCCTGATGCTTGCCCTGCCATGCCGGTCCGGGCCTTCTCATCCGCGCTATCGCCGCCGCCAAGCGCAGTTTCAAAGCCCGCAGAAGGCTGGGCCGTTCCAGTAGCGGCTCTATTGCTGGCTCCAGCATCCACCGGTGTTACCAATGGCCGGGCATTTTCCGGAGCGGGCAAGGAAGCGGTTGCCACTCCCATTTTGCCATTGGGCACGCGCGCGGAAACGGCGGCTGCTTTCTTTTCTTTCCTGGTGGATTTGGTACCCGGACGGCGGCGCGGCTTAGTGTCTGGCATTGCCAGCACCTTGGTTTTTTCGCTTTCCTCTCCCAACGGCTCACCCATCGGGATCAAACCGGCGTCCGCGCCTTCACTGCCGCGCCGCGCGCTTTGGGAGGCATAGCGGACAGTTGCGACATCGACGCCGATATTGGCGCTGGCCGGAAAGTGCCCGAAATGGACGGCAGCCGCCTTTTGCGCGGGGGTCAATTTCGGCATATTATCAAAAAACGGCTTTATGGCCTTGGCCATTTCCTTTTGCATGGTCTGGGATGCGATTTTATTCGCCTCTTTTTCCTTGCCATTCATCGCCAGAATGAACGCACGGGTTCGCCAGGCATCCCGGTCGCTTTTAAGCAACAAGGGTTCCAGCTTGGCTTCTGCACCTTCAACATCGCCGGAAATTCCCAGCGAGATTGCATAGCGCTTTAACAGCGTGTCGCTTCGCTCATGGCCAAATGCCAGCGCATAATCCTTTTGGGCATCGGCATTGCGCCCGATCAGATCAAACGCCATCCCGCGATCAACCGCAATATCCTTGACTGCAGTGCCATGCTTTATCGCTTCGTCAAAATAACGCAGCGCGCCAAAGGGGTTACGCTCCAGCAACAAGGCGCGTGCCAGGCCGGCCTTCACCCGGCCACTGTTCGGATAAATTTCATCCGCCTTGGCCAGAAAGCCGATAGCCGCCCGCGTATCGCCAAGTTCCAGCGCCGCCAGACCGGCATCCGCCAGTGCAGAGGAATTATTGGGATTCGAAGCGATCCGGCGCAACGCATCCTGCAACGCGTTGCGCGCCTCCTGATTGGCATATTGTGCCTGTGCAGGAACCGCTGGCAAGCTTATCCCCATCAGCGGGATAGTTGCCAAAATTAGATATTTAGAGAGTATTTTCACGCGCGTACTAAAGGGGGATATCCATATGAAATCAAGCGCCGATCAGCCTTTGCAAGATCAGCCGCCCTTGCCAATAGACAAGGCTCGGCTGACCTTAGAAGCTTTTACATTAACGGCCAGTTTATAGGGCTGGCCGTTATGCTTTACTGGTTGTTCTGACGGTTGAGAAACCTTGGAATGTCGAGCGGATCGCGTGATCCCTGATCGGCATCTTTGCTTTCATCTTCGTTTTTTGAACCGCGTGTAAGGTTGGACATCCGTTCAAACAACGTGCCGCCACCGCTGGCTACGCGCGGAGCAGGTTCTGATCTTGTTGGCCGCTGCTCTTTTTCCGGCTGCATGGAGTCGCTGCCAAGGACCAGTTCATCTTCTTCCGGTTCGTCATTGCGCATCATGCCGGGGGCCAGAGATGCGAAAGATGGAGCGTTTGCCGTTTCATCTTCCAGATCGTCATCGTCCGAATAAGTCGCTGCCGGAGTCGGGGCTGGTGCCGGTGCAGGCTTCGCCCATGACGGGGCTGCCGGTTCTGCTTCAGCTTCCGGCTCTGCAACAATTTGCGCCTCGGACGTTTCAAGATTGTCCGCAATATCCAGAACAGATTGTTCCTCTTGCTTTTCGGCTTCCGGTTCGGCCGCAGGTTCCGGCTTGATATCGGGTGCGAAAGATGCGGGAGCCGGTGTCGGCTTGCTCATTGAAAAGGACGGGGTAACTTCCGGCGCAGGAATAGAACCTTCGCTGTCAATGCCGGTCGCAACGACCGACACACGGATACGGCCATCAAGACTATCGTTAAACGCACTGCCCCAGATGATATTGGCATCGGGATCGACCAGTTCACGAATGTGGTTCGCCGCTTCATCGACTTCCATCAGGCGCATGTCTTCACCGCCGGTAATAGAAACGATCACGCCTTTTGCACCCTGCATCGACACACCGTCGAGCAATGGGTTGGCAATGGCTTTTTCTGCCGCTTCAAGCGCCCGGCCATCGCCTTCGGCTTCACCGGTGCCCATCATCGCCTTGCCCATTTCGTGCATCACGGAACGCACATCGGCAAAGTCGAGGTTGATAAGGCCCGGCATCACCATCAGGTCGGTAATCCCGCGCACACCATGTTGCAGAACTTCGTCGGCAAGCAGGAACGCTTCCTTGAACGTGGTGTTCGGGTTGGCGATAAGGAACAGATTCTGGTTCGGGATAATAATCAGCGTATCGACGTTTTTCTGCAATTCCTCGATACCGGCATTGGCCGCTTTCATCCGCCTTGTGCCTTCAAAGCTGAACGGTTTTGTCACCACGCCAACGGTCAAAATACCCTTGTCACGCGCTGCCTTGGCAATGATCGGAGCCGCACCCGTGCCGGTGCCGCCGCCCATACCGGCAGCGATAAAGCACATGTGCGCACCATCAAGAGCCGCTTCGACCTGCTCCAGTGTTTCCTCGGCCGCAGCACGCCCGACTTCGGGACGTGAACCGGCGCCAAGGCCCTGGGTGATTTCGGGGCCAAGCTGGATTCGCTGTTCCGCTGGCGAGCTGTTGAGGGACTGTGCATCGGTATTGGCGACGATAAAATCGACACCTTCCACCTGTGACGCGATCATATTGGCAATCGCGTTACCGCCAGCTCCCCCTACGCCGATAACGGCGATACGTGGTTTCAATTCTTCCACTTCAGGTGGGCCGATATTGATGCTCATTTTGACTGTCTCCCAGACATAATCTGAATGTGTAACATTTCGTTACCGCTTTGCACAAATTCGCAACGGGAATCACCCGAAAAGTTAATTTATTTCGTAAATTTTTAAAAATTCCCACGAATAGCTAACATAAGTCGCCGTAATACAGCAGAACTACCATATTTCTGGACGTTTTGATGGTTTGTTGGAAGTATTCTGAGATCGACCGGTCCCTGCACAGCATAAAGCGCAAGGCCCGCCAGTCCGGCAAAAGCAGGTCCGCTATGGGCATCCGGCAAGGCGGTCAGACCTATGGGTCGCCCAACCCGCACATTCTGCCCCAGCGCCGATTGTGCATAGTCTGCAATTCCCTTTAACTCCGCGCCGCCGCCGGTCAGCACAACCTGCCTGCCCACCGGCCCGGTAAAGCCCAGTCCCTTCAGTGTCTGGCCAATCTCTCCGACCATATGGTCCAGCCGCTGACGGATCACGCTGATAAGCTGCGCCCTCGTTATGCGGCCCTGCTCGGTGGCTTCCGGACTTACATTTTCCAGTTGAAGGTCGATAACATCATGATTGTCACGCGGGCTGGTGGTGGCCGACCCGTAGAAACATTTGATCCGCTCTGCCTGCGCACGGCGCAGACCAAAGGATGAGGCAATATCATCGGTAATATCCGCCGCGCCATAAGGCAGCGTCGCCAGCCCGACCAGCATCCCGCCAGCGAACAGCGAAATATTCGTGACTTCCGCACCCAGTTCGACCATCGCCACGCCCAGTTCACGCTCTTCGCGGGACAGGCAAGCCGTTCCTGCGGCGATCGGGGAGGCTACGATGGATTTGACGTTCAGATGCGCGCCCCGCACGCTCATTTCTATGTTCCGCACCGGCGAAGCATCGGCAAGGATGACATGAATATCCACGCCCAGCCGGTCGGCGTGCAGACCCCTGGGGTTCTTGACCCCGGCCAGCCCGTCAATCGTATAGAGCGCAGGCTGTGCATGCAGGACCATCTTGCCCTGCGGATCAATGCTGTTGCGCCCGGTTTGCAGCAAATGGTCAATATCGTCCTGCTCGATCCGGTGGCCGCCAAGTTCCGTCTCGACCGATGTCAACATGCTGGTCAGGCCGCCTGCCGAAAAGCTGACCCACACATCGTCGATATTCGTGCCCGCAATCCGCTCTGCCTGTTCCACGGCGTCGCGCACGTCCAGTTCGGTTCGCTTGGTATCGGCGATATAGCCGCGCTTCACGCCCTTGCTGGCGCGTTGTCCTGTTCCCAGCACAGCGATATCACCATTGTCCATCCGACCAGCGATCATCGCTGTGATCTTGGATGACCCGATATCCAGAGCAGTAAAAATCTTCTCTACCCGTGCTACCATTTCCCTGTTCCCTAACCCTAACTAACCTTCCGACCCTGATTCCCCGTTCGATGCACTTTCTTTCTGCCCGCCCTCTTTCGGAGGCATTCTGAGGTAGGCGCGTTCCGGATCGCGCAAATCGAAGTGGAGGACACCGCGGCCAAGCAAGCGGTTCACCCCGTCCATCCGCGCAAAGTTGAGCAATGCCGCAGCCGCAGTTTCCTCGCCTTCCGGCAGGGCCAGCGTTTCGCCGCTGTCAAACTCCAGATTCCATCGCCTATTGCCTATCCATGTCGCCCCCGTCACCAACGGGCTGAGCGCGGGAACATGGTTTAGCAATTTCCGCAGTTCCGGCACTTTTTCATTGGCGTTTTTGCCCACAATGACAGGCAGGTCGGGAAGCTCGTCCCGCGATATCTGTTCCAACGGATGGCCAGTTTTATCGATCAGCGATAACTGCCCGTCGCGTTGCCACACTGCCGCAGGTTCACGCTCGACAATATCGACGACCAAAGTGTCGGGCAGCCGCCGTGAAATCCGCGCGTCCTTGATCCAGCCATTGCCCATCAGGTCTGCCCGCACCTGATCTATATCAACCTGCATCATAGAGCGATTTTTTTGCGCCAGCGTGATTTCATAGACCTTGCGTTCATCAATCCGGTTGACGCCGATCACTTCTACCCGCTTCACCTCAAAACCCGCCTTGCCGACGGAGGTCGAAATCTGTTCGCTGACCCGTTCGATGATGCCGGTATAATGGGCAACGCTATAGGTGCCGAGGATGAAGACCCCGATCAAGCCCCAGGTCAGCCCCTTTTGCACCTGCTCTTCGGTAACCGGCATGGCGCGCAGCATCTTGTCGAATATCGAAACCTCACGCACCTTGGTGCGGCCTGCACTTTTGCGCGGTTTGCCCCGGAATTTCTTGTCAGCCCGCCTGATTGACGCTGTGGTCATCCCCTGCTCCTCTTCATAAGGCTTCCCGCACGATTATTTCGACCAGATCTTCGTAACTGATGCCCATCTGTCTGGCCTGCTCCGGAACCAGGCTAAGCGGCGTCATGCCCGGCTGGGTATTGGTTTCCAGCACATATAATCCGTCCACGCCCTGCTCGTCATCCCAGCGGAAATCGGTGCGCGATGTGCCCTTGCAGCCCAGAATCTGATGCGCGCGCAGTGCGTAATCGAGGCAAAGTTCCTCTATCTCGACCGGAATATCCGCCGGGCAGATATGTTCGGTCAAGCCTTCGGTATATTTCGCTTCATAGTCATAGAAACCGGCCTTG
Source organism: Parasphingorhabdus sp. (assembly GCF_036568145.1). Classification (GTDB taxonomy): domain Bacteria; phylum Pseudomonadota; class Alphaproteobacteria; order Sphingomonadales; family Sphingomonadaceae; genus Parasphingorhabdus. The sequence continues at coordinate 75,462 of NZ_DATCTC010000031.1, forward strand.
GTTTTCAGCTCTGTCACGCATAGCGCTTTGCCGCCGAGGACCGCCGTGGTCAGCTCCCGCCCCTTGATAAACGGCTCGGCCAGCAATTCGTCAAACTCCTGCCACGGGCCGGTTACATCGCGGCCAATCGGATTGCCGTAATTGCCCTGATCGGTAACGATAGCGACACCGACCGACGATCCCTCGTTCACGGGCTTCAGGACATAAGGCCGGGGCAGCGGATCCGCTTCAAAAATATCCGCGCTTTTGACCATCTTGCCCGCAGGCATCCTGATCCCCGCCGGGACCAGTTGCTGCTTGGTCAGTTCCTTGTCGATGGCAATAACCGAAGTCACCATCCCGCTATGCGTATAAGGGATTTGCATCAGGTCGAGCATTCCCTGCACCGTGCCGTCTTCGCCGGGGCAGCCATGGAGCGCGTTGAACACAAGATCGGGTTTCAGCCCATCAAGCACCGCTGCCAGATTGCGGTCCATATCGACGCGGCTCACCCGGTAACCCTTTTTTTCAAGCGCGTCGGCAACGCCGTTACCGCTCATCAACGACACTTCGCGTTCGGCCGACCACCCGCCCATCAACACGGCTATGTGCAGGTCTTTGGGGAGCTTGTCAGTCATAGGAAAATTCCGTTGGTAAATTCGCAGATGAGGACAATCCCGTTAGTCCTGTGCTTGCCGAAGGACGTTTCCGGTCTGTGAGACGCATTTCGACAGGCTCAATGCTAATGGTGACGGAAATGGGAGTGCAAATATTCACGGCTTTTCCCCCACCCTTTGAATCTCCCATTCCAGATCAACACCGCTATGTTCTTTGACGCGGCGTCGCACTTCGTTGCCCAGCGCTTCGATTTCCCCAGAGGATGCCCCGCCAAGGTTAATCAGAAAATTGCAATGCTTTTCCGAAACCTGTGCCTGCCCCATTTTCAGGCCGCGGCAACCCGCTTCATCGACCAGTTGCCATGCCTTGTGACCATCCGGATTTTTGAACGTCGATCCGCCGGTCTTGGTACGCAGCGGCTGGGATGCTTCGCGTTCGTCGGCGATGCGTTTCATTTCGGCGGTAATAACTTCCTTGTCACCGGGCGTTCCGCGCAGCGTTGCGCTCACGACAATCGCGTCTTCGGGCAGTCCGGAATGGCGATAGCTATATTGCATGTCATCGCGTGAATAGGTTTGCAGGCTGCCATCACGCATCACGACATCCGCGCTCACCAATATGTCACACATTTCGCGGCCATAGGCCCCGGCATTCATGCGGACCGCACCGCCGACCGTGCCGGGGATGCCGCGCAGAAACTCTGTCCCGGCCAGCGCATTGTCGCGTGCGAAACTGGCCGCCGATATACCAGGCGCACCCGCGCCGCAGACGATCATTTCCGGGTCTTCGCTGTGCATCACGATCGCGGAAAAAGCTTTGCCCAGCCGCACGGCAACGCCGCGCTTTCCGCTATCCCGGATGATGAGGTTGGAACCAAGGCCAAGTGGCCAGACATCAATAACCGCTGGCAGGTTCGCCAGAAAATTTTGCAGGTCGCTAATGTCCTTGGGTTCAAACAGCCATTGCGCCGGTCCGCCGCTTTTGAACCAGACCAGCGGGGCCAGCGGCGCATCGGCCGTCAATTTACCGCGTGTTTTGGGAAGGGGAGTGCTCATGCTCGTGCCGCCTTTATTCCGTCCGCCAAACCGGCGGCCCATTTAGTTATATCGCCTGCCCCCAAACAGACAATCAGATCCTTGTCTTGTACCACTTCGGCCAAGCGCGCAGTCAAATCCGCTTCATCGGCCACAGTTTCAGCCACCCGGTGACCACGGTTTCTCAGCCCCTCTGCAAGGGTTTCGCTGTCCACGCCTTCAATCGGATCTTCGCCCGCAACATAGACCGGCGTGACATAAACCATATCAGCATCGTTAAAGGCTTGCTGAAAATCCTCCATATGGTCGCGCAAACGGGTGAAGCGGTGCGGCTGGACCACGGCGATAACGCGCCCCTGCGCCCCTTCACGCGCGGCGGACAGAACGGCGCGGATTTCCACCGGGTGATGGCCATAATCATCAATGACCGTCGCGCCATCGACTTCACCCACCTTGGTAAAGCGCCGCTTGACGCCGCCAAACTGGTCAAAGCCGCGCACGATCTGATCGTCGCTCATCCCCATTTCCAGACCGACCGCAACCGCCGCAATGGCGTTTTGCACGTTATGCCGGCCGGGCATGGGAAGGTCGATGCCTTCGATCGTCCGCGTTTCCCCGTCGCGGTCACGGATCACCACGTCAAAACGGTTGCCGCCGGGGAACGGGGTTACATTCACGCCCTTCACATCGGCCTGCGCGGAAAAGCCATAGGTAATCAGCCGCCGGTCCCGGATACGCGGCAGGATCGCCTGCACTTCGGGATGGTCAAGACACAGGATCGCCGCGCCATAAAAGGGTACGTTTTCGATAAACTCGACAAAGCAGTCCTTGATCCGGTCAAAGCTGCCATAATGGTCGAGATGTTCGGGATCGATGTTGGTGACAACCACGATTGTGCCATCAAGACGCAGGAAACTGCCATCGCTTTCGTCCGCCTCAACCACCATCCATTCGCTATCGCCCAGCCGGGCGTTGGAGCCATAGTTGTTGATAATGCCGCCATTGATGACGGTGGGATCAATTCCCCCGACATCAAGCATCGCCGCGACCATTGAAGTCGTGGTCGTTTTGCCATGCGTTCCGGCAATCGCAATCGTGCGTTTCAGCCGCATCAGCTCGGCCAGCATTTCCGCGCGCCGGACCAGCGGGATGCGCAATTCCAAAGCCTTTTCAACTTCGGGATTGCCGCGCTTTACCGCAGTGGAGGTTACGACAACGGCGGTGCCGACAACATTTTCGCCGTTCTGGCCGATCATCACCTTGATGCCCTTGTCGCGCAGACCCTGGACAATATAGCTGTCGGCAATATCGGAGCCTTGCACCTGATAGCCAAGATTGTGCATCACCTCTGCGATACCGGACATGCCGATGCCGCCGATGCCGACAAAATGGATTATTCCAATATCTGTTCCAACGCCCTTCATTGCGTGCTTTCTTTCGCTAGAGCCGGACGCTGGCCGGATGCTGTTTGCGGGACTTCCTGTTGCACTCTCAGCGTCTTGGCCAATGGGGAGGTGCCGATACTTTCCACCAGATCGGCAAGATCGCTGGCTGCATCGGGGCGACCACATTTGCGGGCGCAGCGGGCGGCATTTGCAAGGGCGTCTGGACCAAGGGCCATTTTCTGCATTTGTTTGGCAAGTTCCTTTGCTGTGAATTGCGGCTGTGCAATCGCCCGCGCCCCGCCAGCGGCAACCATCTCGCGCACATTTTGCGTCTGGTGATCGTCGGTCGCAATCGGCAGCGGGATCAGGATCGCAGGGCGGCCCGCCGTGGTAAGCTCTGCAATCGTCGAAGCCCCTGCCCGGCCGATCACCAGATGCGCCCAGCCCAGCCGCTCTGGCAGATCGGGCAAATAGGTGGCGAGTTCGGCAGGAATATCATACTCGGCATATTTTGCGCGGACATGCTCGATATCCTGTTCGCGGCATTGTTGTGTTACCTGAAGCCGGCGGCGCAGATTCATTGGTAATAGCGCCAGCCCGTCCGGCACGACCTGCGACAATATCGTTGCGCCCTGGCTACCGCCGGTGACGAGCACGCGGAATATTCCATCCTCGGTTAGCGGCGGATAGGGTTCATCACGCAGGGCAATCACGTCTTCCCGCACCGGATTGCCGACCAGATGCACTTTTTCCAGATATTTCGGTTTTAACTTCAGGATGTCGGGATAGGATGTCGCAATCGCATTGACCGAACGCGCAGTCAGCCGGTTGACGCGGCCCAGCACTGCATTCTGTTCGTGGATGACCGTCGGAATATCTTTCGCGTTAGCCGCCAGTAACGCGGGAAAAGCGGGATAGCCGCCAAAGCCGACAACCGCAGATGGCTGAAACGTATCATAAAGCTGCATGGCCATTTTACGGCCCTTCATGATCGCGCGGGCACCCGCCAACCATCCGCGCGGGTCTTTGGTAATCCGCCCGGCGGGAAGGACATGGACCTGCCCCTCATCGACCATACCGGGAATCCTCTCCCCGCGCTCATCGGTAATCAGGGCGACACGGTGGCCGCGCTGGACCAGTTCCTTGGCCAGTGCATAGGCCGGAATCATATGACCGCCAGTGCCGCCAGCCGCCAAGACATAATGTTTCGTAAAACTCATTTGGTCACCATCCCGTTTGTGACATAAAGCGAGTTATCCAAATAGGGGTTTCTGCGCGTAAACGCCAGCAACAGACCAAAACCGATGGACAGCGCCAGCATTGATGAACCGCCATAGCTGACAAATGGCAAAGTCATACCCTTGGACGGGAAAAGCTGAAGGTTCACGGCCATGTTGATCAGCGCCTGTCCGCCGAACAAAGCGGTCAGCCCGCTAACGGCGAGAATGATAAAATTATCTTCCTCGTCCAGCAACCGCAGGAATACCCGCACGATGACAGCAAAGTAAAGAAGCGCAACGGCCACGCAGGCCAACAGGCCAAACTCTTCCCCGATGACCGAGAAAATATAATCGGTATGCGCCTCTGGCACCTTGAACTTGGCTGTGCCCAGTCCCGGCCCTGTGCCCAACAGGCCGCCGCCAGTCAGCGCATTATGCGCCAGCATTACCTGATCGAATTCTTCTCCGCCGAACAGCCAGGAATTAATCCGCTGCGTCGCCACCGGATAATAGAAATAGGCGGCCGTCAATCCGCCAACCCCCAAAATTGCCATTCCCGCAAGCCATCTTGCCGAAAGTCCGGATATGATCATAAGAACCAGCCAGATGCCGCAGAACATGATCGTTTCACCCAGATTGGGCTGTAGCATCAGCAATAACGCCACCACCGCTGTCAGCGCCATGGACACGGATATAATCGGCAAGGACGGGTCTTTCACCCTCAGCGACAATAGCCAGGCCAGCGTGACTGCAAAAAAGGGTTTCAGAAACTCGCCCGGCTGGATCGTCGCAAATCCATAGCCGATCCAGCGCTGTGATCCGTTGACTGTCTTGCCGAAAATCGGAACCAGAAACAGCAGCACAAAAGCCACAACCGCTCCGATAATCGCGAAACGGCGTGCCTGTTCCTTGGGCAGCATCGACACCACCAGCATTACCGGAACGCCAACAATTATCCAGCCCAGCTGGCGGTAAAAATAATAAAGCGGATCAAGCGTCACGGTCGCTGTGCTATGTTTCAAAGCCGATACCGGGGACGCAGCCGCCACGGCGATCAGGCCAACCGCGATCAAGGTAAGCACCAGCGCCAGCAGCACCCGGTCCAGTTCCCAGAACCAGATCGCAAGCGGGGACCGGTCACTGCGCCCCAGACGCGTTTCCAACTGAAAGCGTTGTTTCTTCAGGCCAGCCGCAAGCTCGGGGAAAGCGTCTGCTTTTGTTGATCCGTCGGTCATTGCGCGCAGCCCCCTACACCTTTTCCGGCCGCTACGTCTGCTCCGGTCTGAACATTGTCGCCGATATGGTCATTTTCGATGACGCTGTTCACAGCGCAGCGGAAACATTCACCGCGCGCTTCAAAATCCTTGAACTGGTCAAAAGACGCGCAAGCGGGGGATAGCAACACCACATCACCCGGTCTTGCATTGGCGGCGGCATGCTGCACAGCGGTCAACATCATTTCGCACGGATCAACCGGCATATGGGGGGACAACAATTCGTTAAACAACTGCCCCGCTTCGCCAATCGTATAGGCTTGCGCTATATTACCGAAATAAGGCTCACATTCTTTCAGATTATCGCTTTTGGGCAGTCCGCCGACAATCCAGTGGATTCTAGGCTCGTGAACTTTGGGCCACGCACCCAGCGCCGGACCGGTCGAGGCGGGGTTGGTCGCCTTGCTGTCATTCACAAATAACACGCCGCCAGATTCAGCCACGCGCTCCATCCGGTGGGGCAGCCCCTTGAAACTTTGCAGCGCTGGCCGCCATTGATGTTCGCGCAGACCTAGCGCCTCTGCCGCAGCCACAGCCGCAACCGCGTTCTGCATATTATGCGGCCCTTGCAGCGATGGCCAGTCCGTCTGCCCTTCCAGCACCATTGCGCTAGTATCCACTATATTTTGTACCCGGCCCTCTGCGCGGATGAGCTGCAAGGCGAGGCGGGTTTTTTCATCATCACTGCCAAAAATCGCGGCATGGTCCGCACCCATCATGTCGAGCAGGCGCACTTTGGACGCGGCATAGGCATCAAAGCTGTCATAGCGATCGAGATGGTCCGGGCTGATATTCAGCAACATCGCCACATCGCAATCGAGACTGTAAGTCAGGTCGATCTGGTAGCTGGACAGTTCCAGTACATAAATCCCGCCCGCGGCAAGGGGGTGCTGCGACAGGATAGGCAAGCCGATATTGCCGCCCATCTGGGTCGGTAGCGCCGCGCTGCGGATGATGTGGTGCAGCAATGCGGTAGTAGTGGATTTGCCGTTTGTGCCGGTAATCCCCACGACACGATGCGGCGGCAAGGACCGTCTTGCCTGTGCGAACAGTTCAATATCCCCGATAATCGGCACGCCGTCATCGGCGGCTTTCTCGCGGATCGGATGGCTGTTCAGCGGCACTCCGGGCGAGACGATGACCGCGTCATAATCGCTTAGGTCCGTTTCCAACGGGTCGGCGATAATCGCCTTGTCTTTTGCAGCATCGCGCAAATCCTGACGCTTATCCCACGCCAGAACCCTCGCCCCGCTGGCGTGCAATGCGTCCAGTGTCGCCATGCCGGATCGTGCCAGGCCCAAAATGGCATAGCTTTTATTGGCAAAGGCGGACGAACGGATCATCTGAGTTTTAACGTCGCTAGACCAGCCAGTGCCAGAACCAGACTGATGATCCAGAAACGGATCACGACAGTCGATTCCGACCAGCCGAGCTGTTCAAAATGGTGGTGGATAGGGGCCATGCGGAAAATCCGCTTGCCGGTGCGCTTGAAAAAGAAAACCTGCACGATGACGGACACAGCTTCCAGCACAAACAGTCCGCCGACAACGGCCAGCACGATTTCATGGTGGATCGACACCGCTATCGCGCCCAGAGCGCCTCCAAGGGCAAGGCTGCCCGTATCGCCCATGAACACAGCGGCAGGCGGTGCGTTGAACCACAAAAAGGCCAGACAGGCACCGATAATGGCGGCACAGAAAATGGCGAGTTCCCCCGCGCCCTGCACAAACGGGATACCCAGATAACCCGAAAACACAGCGTTACCGGACAGATAGACAAGGATCAGAAAAGTTGCACTGGCGATAACCACTGGCATAGTGGCCAGGCCATCCAGTCCATCGGTCAGGTTGACCGCATTGCCGGACCCGACAATGACAAACATGGCAAAGGGAAAATAGAAAATGCCCAGGTTGAGCTGGATCTCGTTAAAGAACGGAAGGTAAAGGTTCGTGCCAACCTGCTGGACAATGATCCATGTCGCAAAGCCCGCAACTACAAATTCCATCAGCAAGCGGATCCGGCCGGGAACACCTTTATGGCTGGATTTACTGACCTTGTCATAGTCATCCATAAAGCCGATGGCCCCGAAACCCAGCGTGACAAAGATACAGGCCCAGACAAAAATATTGGACAGGTCCATCCACAACAAGACGGAAATTACCAAAGAGATCAAGATCATCAACCCGCCCATAGTCGGCGTTCCGGCTTTTTTAAGATGGGTGATCGGTCCGTCTTCGCGGATCGGCTGTCCCTTGCCCTGACGCATTCTCAGCATATTGATGAACCGCGGCCCAATCAGCAGTCCGATAAACAAAGCCGTTGCAATCGTGGCGCCCGAACGGAAGCTCAAATAGCGAAAGACGTTAAAAACGCCTTCAAATTCAAGCCATTGTGCCAATAGGTAAAACATTAATACTCCCCGCTCACCAAAGCCGATACGACCCTGGCAAGACCCAGATAATTAGACCCCTTTACAAGAAGGATGTCATCGCCGCCAAATACCTCTGCGACGCCCGCCAATATTGTCGAAATGTCCGAGTCAGAGGAGCCAGCGACATGAGTTATTTCGGGAATGCGATCAAGTTTTTCCGAAGCCAGTTCGGCCAGTCTAGCCGATGTATAGGCCATTTCATCGCCAACCAATATGATGGTCTGTGCGCCTGACGCGATTATGTCATCCGCCAGCGCCCGGTGATAATGTTCCGCCTTGTCGCCCAATTCGCCCATTGCGCCAAGCACGACGATTTTCTGTCCTTCACAGCGCTCGTTAGCAAGCTGCGCCAAAGTGGCGCGCATAGACACGGGATTGGCGTTGTAACTCTCATCAATTAACAGCGCTTTACCGCCGTTTTTCAGCTCTATCCGGTGCCGTTTGCCGCGTCCCTCAAGGCCCTTGAGTTCCGCCAGCGCCAGACCGGCAGCCGCCAGATCGCCGCCCACCGCGCGCACCGCCGCCAGAATCGCCAGCGCGTTGGATACCCAATGCTTGCCGGGTTCCGCGACAGTGAAGCACAGGCTGCTTTCTCCCAGAATACCGCCGATTTTGGCCGTGACCAGCGAGCCGCCGCCCGGTGCCGGAACCACATCGACCGCACGGACATCCGCCTGTTCACCAAAGCCAAAGCTGACGACCTGACTGCCGCAGTGCAATGCTGCTTCACGAAGCAGGCTATATTGCGGGCTGTCAAAAGGAATGATCGCGACCCCGTCCTTGGTCAGTCCCTGAAAAATCTCTGCCTTGGCCTTGGCAATCGCTTCGACACCGGAAAAATAGCCGATATGAGCAGGAGCAATCGCGGTGACAATCGCCACATCCGGACGGACAAGGCGGGTCAGTTCGGCCAATTCCCCTTCATGGTTCATGCCCATTTCAAAAATGCCATAGTGGCTATCGGCTGGCATGCGCGACAAGCTGAGCGGAACGCCAACATGGTTGTTATAGCTTTTGACCGAGCGATGCGCCTTGCCCAGGGACGCCCGGTTCAATGCTGCGAAAAGCGCTTCCTTGGTGCCGGTCTTCCCGACCGATCCGGTGACACCGATAATCTTTGCCTTGGTCCGCGCGCGCGATGCGACGGCAAGGTCATTCAACGCCTTGGTCGTATCAGCCACCAATATATGCGGCCCGTCGACAGGCTGGCTGACCACAGCAGCTACGCCGCCTGCCTTGTAAATATCCTTTACATAGATATGCCCGTCGCTCTGCTCGCCTTTTAGCGCAAAAAACAGGTCACCGGGGCCGATTTCGCGGCTGTCAAAAGCAACGCCGCTGACTGTAAAGTCACCGCTGGCCTTGCCGTGCACGGCGTGGGCGATGGCGGATGATGTCCACAAGGCGCTCATGCCGCATCCCCTGTTAAGTCTGTATTTTCGCTGGCACATTCACGGGCGACCTCGACATCATCAAAGGGAATGACCCGATCCCCGATAATCTGCCCCTGCTCGTGGCCTTTGCCGGCAAGCAAAATGATGTCATCGGCCCCGGCTAGGCTAATGGCATGGGCAATGGCGGCGCGGCGGTCGCCGACTTCCTGTGCGCCGGGTGCACCGGCCAATATCTCCGCACGGATGACGGCTGGATCTTCGCTGCGTGGATTGTCATCGGTGACGATGGTGATATCTGAAAGTTCAGCCGCAACCTTGCCCATGTCAGGGCGCTTGCCTTTATCCCGGTCACCGCCTGCACCAAAAACCGTAATCAGCCTGCCGCCTGTATTCTGGCCACCAACATGGGGCCGCAGCGCATCAATCGCGGCGCGCAGGCCATCAGGCGTATGCGCGTAATCGACATAGATAGGCGCACCAACCTTGGTGATAACCGCCCGTTCCAACCGCCCCCGCACCGGCTGCACCCGTTGCAGATGGTCAAAAACATCCTCCAGCTTTCCGCCCGTGGACAGGACAACGCCCGCCGCGCACAGCACATTAGCGGCCTGATAGGCCCCGATCAGCGGCAGTGATATGCGGTGGGTATTGCCCTGTGCCTCCACCATCAACACCTGACCCAATTGCGTGGGCGTCCGCGATAGCAAGCGCAGCGCCGTCCCCTGCTCGCCAACCGTAAAAATGTGAAGCCCCCGCTCCATGACCCGCTTTGTCACCGCACCGGACCATTTATCGTCGGCCCACACAACTGCCGTTCCGCCTTCTTCGACCACTTCGTCAAACAGCCGCATCTTGGCCTCGAAATAGCTGTCCATATCACCGTGATAATCGAGATGGTCGCGGCTAAGGTTGGTGAACACTCCGACCTGCACCGGCAATCCCTCTGTGCGATATTGGGAAAGGCCGTGGCTTGATGCCTCGAATATCGCGTGGCTTACCCCCTCGCGGGCAAGGCCGGACATGTTGGACAGAAACGTCACAATATCCGGCGTGGTCAGGCCGGTCGTGACCTGCTCATCCGCCGTGGTGACGCCCAATGTCCCGATTGATGCGCTGTTCAGACCGTCCATGCGCCAAAGCTGCCGGGTCAGTTCCGCGGTCGATGTCTTGCCATTGGTGCCGGTGACTGCCGCGACCACCTGCGGCACAGGCGTAAAATAACGCGCTGCCAGCAAAGCAAATAACCGGCGCGGCTCTGCATCCGCAATATGGACGGCGCCCGAAACCTGCGCTTCCGGACAGGCAACAACCGCAATCGCCCCCGCCGCTACAGCAGCTTCGATATAATCCTCGCCATTGACTTTGGCCCCGCGAAAAGCGCCGAAAATATTACCCGGAGCAATCTTGCGATGGTCGATGGCAAAACCGGTGACAGGGCTTTCGCCCTGTTCGTTTTCCAATTCCGGATCACAAAGCCCGGCGACAAGAGAGTTTAGTTTCATCCCCTACCCCTTCGGCTTCCAGAGTAGCGGGGTCAATTCCGAAACATCGACATCGCGATGTTCGTCCGGAACTACGCCCAGCATCGGACCGACCCTTGGCACGACTTTGCGCACGACCGGCGCGGCGGTCCAACCTGCGGTCCGCTGATACGCGCTTTCCGCGTTGCCCTTTGGCTCGTCCAGCATGACAATGATTGCATAGCGCGGATTATCCATCGGGAAAGCGGCGGCGAATGTGGAAACGAGGGAGCTTTTGCTATATCCGCCATTGGTCGGTTTTTCCGCAGAGCCTGTCTTGCCGCCAATCCGGTATCCCGGCGCATCGGCTTTCCGGCCCGTGCCATCGGACACGATCATACGCAGCAACTGGCGCATCCGTGCGCTGGTCGCGGCCTTGAATACGCGGCGTCCCTTCGCTTCCTCGTCCGGCTTGACCTTTAACAACGTGGCCGGGCGCCAGATGCCGCCATTGACCAAAGCGGCATATGCGCTTGCCAGATGTAGCGGCGTCACCGCAATGCCGTGACCATAAGCAATCGTCATGTTCGTCAGGCGGCCCCAGCTTTTCGGCCATAAAGGCGCACCCCGCTCCGCGAGTTCAATATGGGGCCGCTCGTCAAAGCCAAGCCGCCGGATCATGTCCTCCATGCCCTTCTGACCCAGATTGTCGGCAATCCGGGCGGTGACAATATTGGAACTGTGAACCAGCGCTTCGGGAACATTGAGAAAACGGTTCTGGCTATGGTCGTCCGAAAGCGTGAAACCGCCAATCCTGATCGGTTGGGTTGCATCATAGCGCACGGCAAGGTCCGTAACCGTTCCGGCATCCAGCGCCGCCGCAACAGTCAGGGGCTTAAAGGTTGATCCCAGCTCAAAGACACTTTGGGTGACTTCATTGGTCTGGTATTTCATGGTCGATTTAAGGATTTTATTGGGATCAAAAACCGGCAGCGAGGCCAGCGCCATCACTTCTCCGGTGTGGACATCCAGTATGACACCCGCCGCGCCGCGGGCCTCAAGAGCAGTCATGGCCGACATCAATTCGCTTTCCAGCGCAGCCTGTACCCGGCTGTCTATCGACAATACTGCCGGCATGCCGCGCAGGCTTTCATCCTTCAGCCGGTCATTCAGGGCACGTTCCATGCCCATTACACCGTCCCCGTCGGCATTGACATAACCCAGAACATGCGCCGCCATATCCCGCTGCGGATACAGCCGTTCGTCTTCCCGTGGAAACTCGATACCGATTTCGCCCAGCGCATGGACCTGCTTGACTTCATTGGGCAGCGCACGTTGTCTCAGATAGGTGGGCCGCGGTCCTTTCAATTTGGACAGAAATTCGGCGGCACTCGTATCGGGGAATATTTCCGCAAGCTGGCGTGACAATATTTCCTTGTCACCCAGAATCCGTTCAGGGACCACGCGAACGGCATAGCCCTGTATGGTACGCGCCAGAGGAACCCCGTTGCGATCGACAATATCACCGCGCGGCGGCACGAAGGCCGCACTGGACCTGCGTTCGGGCTGCGCCTCTTCCAATATGCCAAAGCTGACAAGCCGCCCCACTATTATCGTGAAGACGGCTAGAAATACCAACAGTAAAACCATCAGGCGGAAGTGGGCGTTGGCTGCCACTTCCTTTTGCTTTCCGGAAAACTGCACCTTTCTGCTGTTTGCCAGAAGGGTGGTCATTGGGCGCGAGTCCCAATCTGCTCGATATTCGCTTTAAGCGCCAGCTGCCTGACCAAGCCGTCATCGAGCAACTTTTCCTCCATATTGGCAACACGCGCGGTTCTGGTTTCGCGCAATTCCGCGATAGTGGGCTGAATATCACGAAGCTTCGTATCGTTTGTCGCAACCTGAACAGCGCGAACAGGAGCAAACTCGCTTTCATGCACTTTCGCCGATGCCGAAGGAAAGACCGAACCGATGATTCCGGCGGGCTTTACCTTGTCCATGGTGCTGATTACCGCCACCTTGACCGGCTTTCGCAAGTCCGGGCCGCCAAGGTTGGCAAGCGCCCGCTCCCCGTCAAGATATTGGTCGGCACCCGGCGCGACATAACCATATTCCAGCTTGTTCCAATATTCGAGCTGCCGCAAATTGGCGCGCGCGCTGAACTCGGTTTCCAGATAGCGGATATCCTTCTTGATCGCCACGATCTGATTGTTCGTGCGGGCAAGATCGCTTCGCAAGGTCGCCACGCTAAGCGACAGCGGATAGAGCAAGATCGCGACCAGAAAAACAAGCGCGATCCATCCAATGCCTTCAAGACGTTTAACTGCTAATTTCATTTCACACCTCCCGTCATTGCATTGACTGGTGCGTCGGTACGCACCGCTGATCTCAGGGTGGCGGAGCGGGCTCGGGGATTAGAGTCCTGCTCCGCCCCGGCCGGACGCACCAGTTTGGCTGGTTTGTGAAAGGTGGGTGCCGGCCGTTTTTCGGAAACTTGGGGTAAATGGCGCGAACCGGCGGATTTCTGGCCGCTGCGTTCACGCAGAAAATTTTTGACGATACGATCTTCCAGACTGTGAAAAGTGACGACGGCCAGACGGCCACCGGGTTTCAAGAGGCGTTCTGCTGCTTCCAGCCCGTCTTCCAGCTCGCCTAGCTCGCGGTTGATGTGGATCCGGATCGCCTGAAATGTCCGCGTTGCGGGGTCTTTCTTGTCACCGGGCTTTTGCCCCACCGCCTTGCGAACGATCTGGGCAAGCTCTGACGTACGGGTCAGGGGGCGCGCATTGACAATCGCCTTGGCAATTTTACGGGAACGCCGCTCTTCGCCATAGCGATAGATGACATCGGCAATCTCGTCCTCTTCCGCTTCGTTCAGGAAATCCGCCGCGCTCTGCCCGTCCTGTGACATCCGCATGTCGAGAGGGCCGTCTTTCTGGAACGAGAATCCCCGTTCCGCCTGATCGAGCTGCATGGAAGACACACCGATATCAAGAGTAACACCGTCAATATCTTCTCCGGCCAGCACATCCGCCATTTGCGAATAATAGGCGTGGTGTAAAACCAGCTTGCCGCCAGAGGCTTCGACCAAATGCTGGCCATTGGCAATAGCATCGGGGTCCTGGTCAAAGCCGTGGACTTTCGCGCCCGCCGCGATCATCGCCGTGCTATATCCGCCCGCGCCGAATGTGCCGTCAACATGCGTTTCGCCGGGGGTGATGGCGAGCGCGTCGATGACTTCATTCAACAGAACCGGAATATGGGGTGCGGATGTGGCCGAGGTGGTTTTTTTGGGGGTCATTTCTTTTTCCCCAATTCGCTTAAGTGGAACTCAACCAGCCGTTTATCGACCGGAACATCGTCGGTTGTGTCGAGCAAGGTTTGTGGGTTCCACAGGCAAAATGTCTTGCCGATTCCGTGGAAGATAACGCTGTCTTCCAGACCGCCAATTGCTTGCAGCATCGGGGGCAGGACGAAACGGCCGCTGGCATCGAAGCTCAATTCTTGCAGGGATGAAAATTTGCGAGCTCCGGCAGCATCGCGGTCATAGGGCAGTGACCGGGCGATGGCGATTTCTTCTTCCTTGTCGATTTCCGCTAGCATGTCGATTTTGCGGCTGAGGCCAAAACCGACGAGGCAATCCCATTTCTCATGCTTGCCGAGGCAAAGGATGCGGCCGTCGCTACTGGCGATCAGGTCTTTACGCAGGAATGCGGGCACGGACAGACGACCTTTATCGTCTATCGCGGATATTCCCGATCCTGAATAAGCATAATTGCCCGACACAGCCACCAATCCCTCAACAGTATCGAAAGGCAAATCTTCCCCGCAAGGAGAAGCGCGCAAAGAGCCGCTCCGAAAACATCAGAATCCCAAACAGGAAATTTCACCCCGATAAGAAATAGAGTTATCAGGGGCGAGCCGGGGATGGAAGGGGATTTTACGGGATTTTGCGGGAATTTACGGAGTCATACACCCAAGCAGCTGATTTATAATCATTTTATTTTTATCGTCTTTCTGGGGATTTGGGGAAAACATGGGAAACAAAGCGGGCAGTCCTTGGGAACATGGTAAAAAGCGGGGTTTTTGAATCAGAAGCGAAGCCGGAGTCATTATTTTTTCCACTCTACGAGATGTTCATTTTTGCAAATCGGCAATGAATATATCGACCAGTCGCGGGGCATCCGGCGCGGCGTTTCCGGCTGGCTCACTCCACAACGCATCGTTCAGAAAATCCGCATCGGCCAATATGATCGCATGGCCATCTCCCAAAGCGCACCGCGCCATGACATTGCCCGTACTCAACGCGCAATCGGCCTTATCTTCATCGTGCATTGCCACGGGTTTGAAAGTCCCGATGCCCACCGCTGTTATTCTTGCGCCGGGAAATTGCAATTCGGCGCTGGAAGCCGTGTCATCGGTAATCTGTAATTCCAGCCCCCAATGTCTAAGCAGAGGCGATAGCAAACCCGAAGCCAGCGGCCTGCGCTTGTCGCCCAGCGGATAATCTGTTGGCCATAAAAGCATCGGATCGGTCAGGATGATCGCGTTGCCCCCTGCCCGCACCCATGCATCAACCGCAGCCAGATCGGCAGGGTCCATGGCCGGCGGCTGGACCAGCATAACAATGTCGGTATCGGAAGTTTCCAGCCCGGCAAAACTGTCCACCGCGGCGATATCATAATGCTTTTTCCAATGGACATAGATCGGCGCGGGTGATGCTTTCCCCGCAATAATATTTTCCATCGAGGCGCCGTCACCCCACACGATTGGCAGGCTAGTCATCAACTGGATTTTGACGCGGGGAGTTTCCTGTTCCGACGTGCTGGTCGATGTCGGGCTACATTGTAAAAGCAGCCCCATGATCGCGGCAAGAACCACAAGCAAGACGGCTATCCGTGGTCCCGTGATCCCTGACAATCGCTACCCTTCCCGGTCCATTGGCGCTTCCAGCTTCGGATCGGGTTCAAGATCGGGGACAATAATCTGCACTGGTTTACCGGATTCTGCCGGATTTGATTTGTCCCCTTCCGGTACGCGGGTCGGAGTAACGCCAAGCTCTGCCAAAGGTTCTGACGGGGCGGAAGACGCTTCCTTACCAGGTGTTTTTTGCTCGTCACTTGCGGTTTCGGCCTGAACCACTTCTGTTGCGCTTTGCTCATCACTGGCGCGTTGCAAAACGAAATTGGCGAGGCTGACCAGAAGCAACACAGCGACCAGCCCTATGACGCCCACTTGCACGCGGTACATCGTGTCCTGACGGTCGCCGCTATTCTTCGGTTTCTCAGTCATCATCATTCAGCCACGGGAAGACCGGCAATCCTTTTTCTTTCAACCAGGCCGCATTGTAAAGCGAGGATAAATAGCGGAAACCCGTATCGCACAGGATTGTTACAACCTTGCTGCCCGGGCCCAGTTCCTTGCCCAAAGCAATGGCCCCGGCCACATTAATACCGGATGAAAGGCCAAGGCAAAGCCCCTCGTCCTGAAGCAGGTGCTCAACCCATTTAAGGCCTTCTTCGTCACTGATCCGGTATGGCCGGTCAATCGGCGCATCTTCCAGATTGCCAGTGATACGCCCCTGCCCGATCCCTTCGGCCACGCTGCTGCCTTCGGATTTCAACTCGCCATGGGCATAATAATTATACAAAGCCGCGCCATGCGGGTCAGCCAGACCGATGGTCACGTTTTCATCCTTGGCCTTTAACCCCATACCGACACCGGCAATCGTGCCGCCCGTACCCGCAGCGCAGATAAAGCCATCCACTTTGCCGTCCATCTGCTCCCAGATTTCTTCTGCGGTGGTTTCGATATGCGCGCGGCGGTTGGCGACATTATCAAACTGGTTCGCCCAGACCGCACCTTCTGTCTCTTCGGCAAGGCGGCGGCTGGTATGCACAAAATGCCCAGGATTCGCATAAGGTGCAGCAGGAACCAGAACCAGCTTCGCACCCAGCGCGCGCAGCGTGTCCATTTTCTCCCGGCTTTGGGTTTCCGGCATGACGATGGTCGTCTTGTATCCCTTTGCATTAGCGACCAGCGCTATCCCGATTCCGGTGTTCCCGGCCGTCCCCTCAACAATCATACCGCCGGGCTGTAACTGGCCGCGTTCCTCGGCATCCTGTACGATGAACAGCGCCGCGCGGTCTTTAACAGACGCACCGGGATTGGCAAATTCGCACTTGCCATAAATATCACATCCAGCCTCTGCACTGGGGCCGGCAAGACGAACAAGCGGGGTATTGCCGATCAGGTCGAGCGTATTCTTCACTATAGTCATGTCATCATACATAGTCCGCGTTGCCAATCCCGACAAGCGCGGACAAGTTGCAGGGGTAAAAGAGCAGCTTTAGTAGTATCAGGGCATCAACCGTGACGGGCTAAAACCCGCCCAAAAGCCGCCAATAACCGCGCGCCTATTTGCCCTGTTCCGCCATCAAAGCCCGCACCAGCGGTTGCAGATTTTCATCATAGCGGGCGAGCATCACATGTTCTTCGGCGGTTTCGAAATGCGTCACAAGCTGTTTGCCGTTCCACCAATGCAGAGCGACAGCCGGCGGATCGGCGACGATCATATTGCGGCCATCAGGATTGTCGGGGTCGATCGGGTCCAGATCAAACGCAACCTGCGGCGCGGTGGAGGCGCAGATAGAGAGGCTGGTTCCTTCAAAGCTGGTGGAAACATTACGGTGCAAATGGCCGGTGATCATGCCCTTGATCTGGTCATGGCCCGCGATTGTGTCGGCCAGTCTGCCGACCCACGGTTCATGCGGGTTGGTGTTCATCCATGCAATGCCGCTTTCCACGGGCGGGTGATGGAGCGCCAATATCACCGGCTTGTCCTGTTTCTCCGCCAGTCTATCGGCCAGCCACTTTGCGCGGACCGCGCAAAACGCGCCGCCGTGACGCCCTTCTTCCAACGTGTCGAGGATCAACAGACGCACGGGGCCGTCATCAATTTCATATTGCACGAAACCGTCCACCGTCGGCACTTCCGGAAACTGTTGCCGGAACGGCGCGCGCATGTCGTGATTGCCAAGGCACATATAGACCGGAAACGGCAGGTTCGATAACGCCTTTTCAAGCTGTCGATAGCTTGCCAGATCCCCGCGATCGGTCAGGTCGCCGGTGGCCAGCAAGACATCGGGACGCGGGGTCATCTCGCATAAGAGTTTCAGCGCATGGTCAAGGCGCTTGCGGTTGAATTCCACCGGATTATCGGGGTCGAAACCCAGATGGATATCTGTAACTTGCGCCAACAGCATAGGCACCTTCCCCTGTTTATGTCACCACTAGCGACTGGCAATTTCCTGATCTCGGATCCTTATCCTTAATTTATTTGCCGGTTTCAAAGCGTGACTGTTATTTGCGACCTCATCTGATTTTTTGCGTTTGTCCTTCCGCTGTTCCCTTATCAGCCAGGGCGCACCGTCATCCGCGTGATAGTCATGGCACATCGCGCAGCTCGACGGCACATCGGCGGCTTTCTGAAACTCGCCGCCATGACATTCGCGGCAGGTTTTAATCCCCGGGAGCAACAAATCGCGTGCATCACCGGATGTTGTTGCCGTGTGACAGCTTGTGCAATCTTCCTGCTTGTGAGCGTCGTGGCTGAACCAGCCCTTGTGCATATAGCGGTCTGTCTGCGTCACCGGCTTGATACCATAATCGACCCGTCCGGCAGCAGTTGGCGGCGTCACCCCGTGGCAATCGAAACAGGCACCCCCGCGTGAAAAGACCTGCTGGATAGCCTGATCGGCTCGGCTGGGCCGGAACTGTACAGCGCGTGCATAATCGCTGGCCACGCGGCTGTCATTCCCCTCACCCGGTCGCCGCCGCGCCATACCGCCCAGATTGATGGGCCGTGTCGGGCCAGTAGACCGGTAATAGGCGCGCAGGTCAGCGCGAACCATATCCGGCTCACCGTGGCGCAAGGTCCGCACCGTATTGCCAATCTCGTCAAAGGCTAGGCTGTGACACATGCTGCAATTATCTTCCATATTCACCGGTTTGAACCGCACGCCGTTCGAATCGGGTATATGGCAATCTTTACAATCCAGCGAATCGCCAAAATCAAACTTGGCCGACAAGCGCCGTCCCATTTGTGCGACCCCGCCGGTTTTTGACAGATGGATGTCGTGCGGGAATTTCAGCCCGTTATATTCGGTCGGCTTCTCGTCCAGCGAAACCCGCTTGCGAAGCGGGTTTTTACCACCCGGCTCGACCAGCAATGCAGGACGGAATTGCGGGTGCGCAGTCCCGAAATCAGATGCATTTTCCAACTTGGTATCCGTCAAACGTCCGTCCATTCCATCATGACAATCCGCACAAAATTTTTGCGCAGTCGGTTGCATAGCACCTGCACCCTCATGCTCGGTGTGACATTCGACACACCTGCCGGGGGGTTTGTTAAAAGCAGACGCAAAAGCGGCCCCGATCACTTCCAGCCCTTCCGGCCCGCCTCTGGCCGTTGCCAGCCGTTTTTTGTCGGCATGGTCATGCGCGTCATCTTCGTGGCAGTTCAGACAGGTCTTGTCCTGCACTGTCACAAACGCATCGACGTGACAGGCCTGGCAATCCCCCTCAAGGCTATGATGCGCTTCGCTCAGCGCGCCGGATGTCCACATGGTATCGGCATGGAATCCCTCTGGCCTTTCCTCGACCCCGCGATATGTCGCCCAGGTATAGATCGGCCACACCAAAAAAGCCGCCAGCACCAAAAGGACAAAGCCCCATGCGCTGATCCGCTTTCCGGGCAGCAATCCTTTCAATGTATAGAGTGCGCGCTCTTCCCGTTCTTCGGCGGAATCGGACAAAGCCTCAACCCGCTTGACGGTCAGGATAGCGTCATCGCCATCTTGGCTAACCGCTATGACATGGCCGCCAAAGCCCAGCTCTGCGCCCTCGACCAGATCGATCTTCGCGGACATCCGGTCGCGGCCATCCACCGTGAATTTCTGGCCCGATATGCTTTCAACCTCTATCCGGCCATCATCCAGTTTCCGAATGATCGCATGGTCGGGGCTGACAGCCAGATCGGGCAGGTGGACCGCGTTATGCGCGTTCCGACCAATCCCGATTTGCGCCTCGTCAAACGGATTGGCGCGAATAATCTCTCGCCCGTCGGCAGTGACAGCGATCTGGCGGACTATAAAACTCATCAACTTATCCCCCGCCTACCAGTAAAAGAAAACGCTGATAATATGCGCCGTCAATGACGCGATCAGGGCAAAAGTCATCGGCACATGGATGAAAAGCCAGACCTGTAACAACGCCTTCAACTTCAAATGGCGGCGCACGCGGGCCAGTGTCGCCTCTTTCTTTTCAAGCAGCGCATCAACCTTGTCCAATGGATCATCGCCCCCCATGCGCGGCTGATAAGCGCGCTCGCGCCGCAGATCGGCCTGCGCAATGCGTGTCGCGCAATCCGGATATTTGCCCGAAATCCGTTTCAAAAAGCCTCCGCCAAACGGGTCCTGCTCCAATGATTGCAGGACCAGCGCGGCATGGTCCGCCGATAAAGGCTGCGCTGCCTCATGCAATTGCCGGTCCAGCGAGCGCAGGCTTTCCAGCATCTGCGTCTCTGTCATTTCGTCCCTGTTATTGGAAAGCGCCTGCGGGATCGTGACATAAAAATAAATCCCGAATATGCCCGAAATAATAACCAACATCATGAACGCATAAGCCGCGGTGTGAATGTTCCAGCCAAACTGGAATCCGGTGTGCAGCGTTGCAATGGCGATCAGGCTGAGCCCCAGATAAACATGCGCCGACGTCCATGCCTTGAGCGACCATTTCCCCGGCGTCATCGCCCGCTTTCGTACCCCCAGCATGGTGAGCCAGAGGATCAGCCCCGCGCCGATCGTGCCCAGTGTATAGCCATACCAGCTACCCCCGTTATGGCGCGGCGAAACGTCGATAAACAGATAGCTGACAATACAGACCAGCATGATGAACGAAGCGATTTTCAGCCAGCGGAAACCCGCATGTTTCAAAAACCCGTCATGCATTACGGATTTTTGCCTTGAAATATGGGTGCGCTTCTTTCTTGCGCCGTCATCGCTCACGGGAACAGAGGCCATTACACATCCTCCCGTTCAAGCTTGGCAACGGTAAGAAACTCTTCGGGAGCCACGCGGATCGCCGCACCCGTCGGGCAAGCCCGCACACAGGCCGGACCACCGTTAATACCAGCACACATATCGCATTTAATCGCCTTTTTCGCTTTCTCCGCTGCAGGGTCGCTATTTTCGTCCACCCACTTCTTGTCCGGTTCGCCGGGGCCGGGCCCGAAGCCAAAGAACAACCAGCTAAAGATGCTCGGTTTTTCAGGCGGCACCTTGTCCATGCGGATCACGCCATAAGGGCAATAACGCTGGCAGTTGCCGCATCCGATGCAGGTATCGTCAATAAATACCTCTCCGTCCGGTCCACGGTGAATGGCATCGGGCGGACAGTCGGACATGCAGTGCGGATGCTCGCAGTGGCGGCAACTGGTCGGGACGTGCAAATGTGCATAGGTCCGGCCTGCTTCGCGGTCGAGGCGGGACAAGCCTTCGTGACTGTCGGCGCAGGCTTTTTCGCAATTGTCGCAGCCGACACACAGGTTTTCGTCGATCAGTAAAACGTCCGTCGCCTCGCCAATGCCGTTTTCGACCAAAAAGTTGGCGACGCCGGAATACATGTCGACCACGCCGGAAAAGCTGTCTTTCTTTGCCTCGACAAAGGCGTTGATCCCTTGCCGCGCGGCCATATCTGTCTTTGCCCGGCGCAGCAGATCCGGATGCGCATCGAGCACTTTCTTGAACGCATCGCCCTGTATCTTGATAACTTCGGACTTGATCGCAGCCTTGACCGTAGCTGTCCGCAAGCCTCCTGCGATCAGGGTCATTTCGCCGACATAGGAACCGGCGGGCAGGTAAGACAGGAAGACCGGCTTGCCGCCAATTTCCTTTTCCACCACCATCGAGCCGACACGGATGACGTAAATGTCATTGCCGTCATCGCCTTCGTTGATAATCGGCTCACCCGCGCGGACATTCATGATCTCGCTGGTTTCAACGACCTCAGCAATGCTTTCCTTGGTCAGGCCGGAACCGAACATTTGCAGCAACTGCCGCTCTGTAGAGATGCGGGTAATCGCGCGCTTGGCGGCGGGCACAGAGGCCTGCAATTTCAGCGCAGCCGTGCGCGAAACTTCAATCGCAATCATGTCTTCTGCCGCCCGGATCGTCGCACCGCGGCGGCGACCGGAGATCAGGCCGACTTCCCCAAAGATAGACCCTTCCTCGATCGGAATGACTTTCGATTTGTCATTGGGGTCCACCTCAACCAGCACCGATCCTTGCGCGATGGTGAACAGCGATGAACCCGGATCATTGCGTTCAAAAATGGTCGCCCCTTTACGGTAAGCCCGCGGTTCGCTGTCGAGCATGAATTCACGCATCTGTAGCGGCGACAAATCGTTCAGGATTGTCACTTTCTGGCGGAAAAACTCCAGCCATTCCTCAACTGATCTATTACCGGGAAGCTCAGCAAATTTCTTTTCCAAAATCGGCTCGTCAGCCGGTTTCAGCTCCTTATTGCCGTTAATAAATTCAATGACATCATAGCCTTGATTCATGCAGTGCTTGATCAGCGGATAACCGGCCAGCGCGCCGATGACGTAAATGCCCTTCTTGGTGCTTTCAAACGCCGGGGTCAGCTTGGGATAGGCTTCCCGCTCCTCGCTGGTAAACTCGATCCCGCATTCTTCGACAAATTTGCGCGGCGGGGCGGAACCCATGCGCGCAATGATCCGGTCGCATTTAATCGTTTCCTGCCCGTCGCGGGTTTCAAGGACTAGCTCCCCGTCCCTCACCTCTGCGGGAGTTGTTTCGTTACGGATGATCACCTTGCCTTGCTCACCCGCCTCCATCAACAGCTTCACATTGGCCTTTTTCGCACGGGCAAATTCCGCCGAACGGTTAAGGATGGTGACGATATTATTCTGGGCCGCATCCGCTGCCAGACCCAGCGCGTTTTCTATGCCTGCGTCACCGGAACCGATGACCGTGATATGCTCGTCATAATATTCGCCGGGGTCATCCAACTGATACTGGACCATCTTGTTATCCCCGCCGGGACAGCGCATCAGGTTCGGATTGCCCTGTGTTCCGATGGCCATGACAATCGTTTCGGCAAGAAGTTTATCACCGTTTTTCAAGGTGATAGTAAAATTCCCTTCCTCCCCTTCGATCTTTACCGGTTCGGCATTATATCGGACATTGACGCCACAAGCCTGCGTCTGCGCGTCCCATGTTTCCAGGATCTCCTCACGCTTGCCCGCATCAAAATCCATGTCAGAGCGCAGCACCAACTGGCTTGGCGTCGCCATGACATGCTTGCCCTTTTGATATTTGAAAATCGTATCGGAAAGGTGATCGGTCTTTTCGAGCAGCACGTGAGAAAGTTTCAACTGCGCCGCCCGTCCAGCAGCGCTCATCCCCGCCGGACCGGAACCCACAATCACTACTCGAAACTTATCCGCCACGCGCTATTTTCCCCCTTTGGCCCGTTTTGATCCCCGGCCAGGTCCGTCAACCCTTATACGATTTGCCGGACCGATTTAGTCAGTGTTTAGGCCTAAGCGCGACCCTAAAAGACCTAAGTTACTATTATCTTATCAAAAAGTCTTTGATTTGCCAGTGCAAAATGTCACAGCAAATACAGAAAAATTGCTATTTGCAGTTACGCACGCGTTCGCACTTGATGCAGTGGAAGCGGCGGTGGTAGCAGGACATCCGGCTTTTGCTAGACATCTTTCATAGCGGGTTGGCATAGCGGGCACAAATTTTCAGGGGAAACGGAAAATCCATGAGCGACTTAGAAGCAGCCGATAGCAAGAAATCACCCAATATCAGCCGTATATCGCTGATAATTGCCGCTATTCTGGCCGTTGGCGCCATTGGTGTGCAAGTCTATCGCAGCACGTCCGGAGAGGATGATAGCGCAGGAACGCAGCTTGCCACGAATGAATCCGAACAAGCCCCCAGCGTCGGCGAAGTGATCGCGGGCCTTGAGAAAAAGCTACAGGATAATCCCGATGATGCCGATAGCTGGCGGATGCTAGGCTGGAGCTATTTCGAGACAGGAAAGTTCGCCGAATCCGCCACCGCGATGAAACGCGCCACGACGCTTGATCCGGAAAATCCCGAATATTGGTCAATGCTGGGTGAAGCATTGGTCATGGCCAGCGACGGACAGCAGGTTCCCGATGATGCAGCCGATGCGTTCCGGAAAGCACTGGCACTGGACAAGACCGATCCGCGTGCGCGCTATTTTCTGGCGGTGCAAAAGGATATTTCCGGTGACCATCAAGGCGCGATTAACGACTGGCTGGCCCTGTTAGAGGACACACCCGCCGATGCGCCCTATGCCCAGGATATTAAACGGGTGATCGAACAAGTCGCGGAAAAGGAAAATATCGACGTTGCCGCGCGCCTCGCCAAAGCTGCGCCCGCAGCGCCGACCGGCGGCATCTCCACCGATGGCCCGCGAGTCGCTACCGCCGCGATTCCCGGCCCCAGCCGCGAAGAAATGCAAGCGGCCGCCGCCCTGCCTGCCGGTCAACAGGAAGCGATGATCGACAATATGGTCAATGGCCTTGAACAGCGTCTAAAAAGCAACCCCAATGACGCCAACGGCTGGATCATGCTGATGCGAAGCCGCATGCAACTGGGCCAGACAGCCAAAGCGAAACAGGCGATGACAGACGGACTGGCCGCGTTCCGCAACAATGGCGCAGAGACGAAACGGATCAGGGAAGCGGCAGCGGCGTTGGGGATCTAGCGCTTAGCTTCGCCATTTACCGGAACAAAGGCTCGCCAAAACTGCGTAATTTGCGTGAGTGGAGCGTCCCCGCCTCGGCTTCTTTCGCCAGCAGGTCGATAGTCCGTAAGCCGATGGCCAGATGCTGTCCGACACGTTCCTGATAAAATGCATCTGCCATGCCCGGCAATTTAATCTCCCCGTGCAGCGGCTTGTCTGACGCGCAGAGTAAAGTCCCGTAAGGCACCCGGTAGCGATAGCCATTGGCCGCGACAGTGGCCGATTCCATATCAATGGCGATGGCGCGGGACTGGTTGAGCCGTTTGGCGATCTGGCCAAAGCGCAATTCCCAGTTGCGGTCGCCGGTTGTCACCACTGTACCGGTGCGCAGATGCTGTTTGAGCTGCGAATGGTCGATGCCGGTTTCTTCCTGAACCGCGCGGGTAAGTGCCAGTTGCACCTCCGCAATGGTTGGCAGAGGAATGGCGGGCGGCAACACATCGTCCAGAACATTGTCATCGCGCAAATAAGCATGGGCAAGGACATAATCGCCCAGCCGCTGCGTCCGCCGCAAAGCCCCGCAATGGCCGATCATCAACCAGACATGCGGACGCAGCACCGCAAGATGGTCGGTAATCGTCTTTGCATTGGAAGGCCCCACGCCGATATTGACCAAGGTAACACCGGGGCGCCCTTCCCCGCGGACCAGGTGATAGGCTGGCATTTGCGGCGGCTTGGTAATTTGCGGGCGGGACGGCTCCCCGTCCCGGCGGGTGATCCGGTTGCCCGGCTCGACCAGCATTTCCGCCTTGCCCGATTGCAACTCCTCCAGGCCGAATTCAATAAATTCATCCACATAGCGCTGGTAATTGGTGAAAAGTATAAAGGGCTGAAAATGGTCCGGTTCTGTCGCGCAATAATGGCGGATACGGTGCAGTGAATAATCAACCCGCTCGGCGGTAAACAGCGACAAAGCATTGTCGGCATCGGTCAGAAAAATCTGCCCGCCATCGACAATTTCGTCATTGGTCTTGATGAGATTGGGCGTGTGAAAATGGCGGGGCAGCGCCTCCTTCTGAACCCGGTCCAGATCGCTGGCAGCATTTTCAATCGCGAAGGCTAGCGGTATCGGGGTGTCGGAAAGGCCGACATGGATTTTGGCGGTGAAAACCCTGTTAATCCGCTCCAACTGGTCGAGCAAGTAGCGGCGGTAAAGTTTGGGCTGCGTGATTGTCGTGCTGTAACGGCTGATATCGGATATCCGGCCCGATGCGACATTGCTTGTCTCGGTCGCCTGATCGGCAGGTATTTCAACCGAGATCATCGGATAGACGCCTTGAGCGGTGTCATCCACAGCCAAATCACCCTTGGCATAGCGCGCAAAGCGGCTGCAGACCAAGTCTATCTGTTCCTGGTAAAGCTTTTCAAGAAGCGCAACCGCCGCCGCCGGGCTATCACAAAGCGTCAAAGATTGACGTGGGGAAGAAGCTGTCATTTACTCTCCGTGCACAGTGGTTGGACCATAACCGAAAACGGAGCCAAAGGGAAAGCTAACTCCGTGAAAGGGTCAGAAACCGGATGGCAGCGTTAAATTCCGCTTGCTTGACCGCTCGCGTTGCCACGGCCAGATCATCGCGGCCCCATTGCTGTTCCTGCCACAATTCTTCGAGATTGACGAGCGGCCAGAGCGTATCCGCATCATAAGCCCCCTCAATCAACGCCAGCACCGCGATCAGCGATCCGGACAAACCGACCATGGAAAGCATTGCGGCCAGCGCAAAATCATCCTGTGATTTAACGGCGTCGGACAGTCGCTTTACCGTTTCATCAGGCTGCGACTGGTGCCGGATACCGTGGGTGAGCGTGAAGCTGACATCATAGCGCTGCCGCGCCCAATTTAGCAGTGGGTCCCATTGCGCGACCTGATGCTCTGCCAAGGCCTGTTGATTCTCGTCGGCACGATAATAGAGCATGTCGCTATCCGCAAAGGCGGTGATCCGTCCCAAAATCCGCTCCCGTTCATCGGCCACCTGATCCAGCGCACCTTGGGCCAAAGCGGTTAGCGGCATGGTCACAGGGTCAATCTCCTCGCCCTGCGCTTCCCACTCGGCGACGATAGCATCGGCAAGCGTGGGTGTCGGCAAATGAAGCGGATTGCGAGCGGGGGTTTTAACAGGCCGGCCGTCAAGCTGGATTGCAAAGCGGCCATTAATAGCCGCACTGGTCACGGCTTTATAAAAGCGTTTCATTGTGAATCCAGATCTTTCCTCGCCGCGTCTGCAACCTGCTGCTTCACGAAGGAGCGCACCATTTTCAGCGGCAGGATCCATGTCTGCGCCAGTCCGATGACCACCAGAACATAACCGACTTCGGCTGGAATATTGGCGATCCGCCCAAGCGCAATAGCAATGCCCAGCATCAATATCGCTATGCCGAGCAAGCGAATGATACTGACCATGAAATGCAACCTTTTCGCCTGCTTTTCCTTTTCCGGATCCGCGATATAAATCGGGTCGTCATATTTTTCGGGCTGCTGCTTCATTGGTGCGGTTTCATTGGTTCAGAGTCTCGTATAATTCATCCATGGTCAGCGCGACGGAATGCGCCCCGGCCAAGAGCAGTTCGTCCCGGTCATGATAGCCCCAGTCAACGCCGATGGGCCGCACGCCGGCATTTACGCCCATTTCCATGTCAAAGCTGGTATCGCCGATCATCGCCGTGGTTTCGGTGGTGGCTCCGGCCTCGCTTATCGCAAGTTCAACCATCGCCGGATGCGGTTTTGACGGGTGGCGGTCGGCGGTTTGCAGCGTCACAAAATACTTTGAAAGCCCGTGCACTCCAAGGCAGTGGTTCAGTCCGCGATCCGACTTTCCGGTCGCCACGCCCAGCATCCAGCCATCACGCGCAAGCCGGTCGATCAGGTCAAGCAAACCGTCATAAAGCGGCTCATGCACACCGCCCTGCTGGCGAAGTTCAAAAAATCCGTCCTTATAGGATTGCGTCACCGCTGCGGCCAGTGCGTCATCCTGCTCCGGCAATAATTGCCGCACCGCTTCCTGAAGGCTAAGGCCAACAATTCGCCGCGTCCGGTGATGGTCCGGCGGTATCAGACCATGGGCGACAAAGGCCTGCTCCATAGAAGCACAGATATTGGCCTGACTATCGACCATAGTGCCATCGCAATCAAACAGGGCAAGTTTATTCATATAGCCGAGTTCACTTACGCTTCTGTTTCACTTTATGCGGCAATGCCTTTTTATGGGACGCCTTTCCAGCATCGGCGCGGGGCCGCTTGGACGGCTTCCCGGCCTTGACCGGCTGGCCTTCATTTTCACCGCGCGCGCGCCGCTCGCCGCGTTTATCCTTGCGAATCTGTTTGGCATGGGCGCGTGCATGCTGTTTACGAACAGCCTTGCCACCGGGCTTTTCCTCGTCCAGCGGCAAATCGCCCAGTGCAAGGTCAAGGCCCAGATTCTCTATGGTATCGGCAAAGTGGTCCGGTAAATCCGCCGTAACATCAAGCTTGTGACCATCGGGATGCTCGATCCGCAATCGCCGGGCATGGAGGTGCATTTTCCGGCTGATCGCGCCGGTCAGAAAAGCTTCTTTCCCGCCATATTTCCCGTCACCCAATATCGGGTGCCCGATTGCCGCCATATGAACGCGAAGCTGGTGTGTGCGGCCTGTAAATGGCTGTAACTCGACCCAGCAAGCGCGGTTTCCGGCACGTTCGATAATCCGGTAACGGGTTTTGGCGGCTTGTCCGTTTTCCTCATCCACATGCATTTTCTCACCGCCCGAACCCGGCTGTTTTGACAGCGGCAAGTCTATTATGCCGTCGGCGATGTCCGGCACGCCCATGACAATCGCCCAATAAATTTTGCGCGCTGTGCGTCCGGAAAAACGTTTGGAGAAAAAGGAAGCCGCTCCGGGCGAGCGCGCCAGAAGGATCACGCCGCTTGTATCCTTATCAAGCCGGTGCACCAGCTTGGGCCGCGATTTCGCATCATAGGTCAGCGCGTCAAGCAAACCATCAAGATGCGTGTTTGTCTTGCTGCCGCCCTGCGTCGCCAATCCCGGCGGTTTGTTGACCACGATCGCCGCTTTATCTTTGTGAATGACCAGTTCTTGCGCGAAATCAATCTGGTCCTGTGACAGATCGGTGCGCGCTTTGACTACGCGGCCAGGACGCTCAATCTCGGCGGGCGGGACGCGGATGATTTGACCGGCATTGACCCGGTCGCCGGGGCTGACCCGCTTTCCGTCAAGTCGCAATTGCCCGGTCCGTGACCAGCGCGACACGACGTTAAATGGCACATCTTCCATATGACGTTTGAACCAGCGATCAATGCGGATATCATCATCATCGGGAGACACCGTAAACTGCCGGACATCCAGCACTTTCAGCGCCTGCTTCTGCTCTTTCAGTTTACCTTGCCCTTGCGGCTTTTCGTCTTCGGAGCCGCTTTCGGCAGTGGGATCAAATGTCGTCATGCTAATACCCTTACCGCTATCAAGCCTGCAAATAGCGCAATCACCGAACCGGCAACGGACAGCAATGCATAACCCAGAGCAATGCCCCAATTTCCGCGTTCGATCATATTCAAAACTTCCAAACTAAATGCCGAAAAGGTCGTAAACCCGCCCAGCAAACCGACGCCAAGCAACAATCGCCAAGGCTCATCGGGAAAATCACTGCGTGCCAGCACTCCCGCCAACACGCCCATTAACAACCCGCCCAGTAAATTGGCGATCAAGGTGCCAAATGGAAAGCCCGGCCCAACCCAATGAAAAACCAGCCGACCCAAATTATAACGCGCCGCTGCGCCAACCGCGCCGCCAGCCATGACAAGAAGGGTTGCGTTCATAAAATTGCCTTAGTCGGCTTGCGGTGATTTTCCAAGCATATCATGCACCAGCCAAAGCCGGATCGCCGTTGCCAGCCCCGGCGGCTCGGCAGCATCCACCCGCAGAACGTCAATCTGCGCCACCAACGCGTTGATCGGCAGCCCGCGCTTTTCCGCAGATGTTTTAAGCATTTCCCAGAATAACGGCTCCAGCGTGATGGATGTCTGATGCCCCGCTATCGTTATACTCCGCTTCACCGGCGGATGGAACATGTCATCCCGGCCTAAATCCATCCGGACAGTTCCCGGCGCACCAGATTATCAAGCAGGTTTATTCCGTCTTCGCTATCATTCAGGCAAGGGATCAGTGCAAAGCGTTCACCGCCTGCAGCTTCAAAATCCTCTTTGCCGCGTATCCCCAGCTCTTCGGTAGTTTCCAGGCAATCGCTGGAAAATCCTGGTGCAAAAATCGCGACCTTTTTCTTGCCTTCCTGCGCCAGTTTTTCAAGCATCATGTCCGTCGAGGGTTCGAGCCATTTTGCCGGACCAAAGCGTGACTGAAAAGATATTACCAGTTCCCGCCCCATCGCCTCCGACAATAGCCGTGTGGTCTTTTGGCAGTGGCAATGATAGGGATCGCCGAGCTCCAGTGTCCGCTTGGGCATGCCGTGGAAGCTCGCAATGATGGCATCCGGTTCAAAATCAAGAGCGGCCAGCGCGGATTCCACACTGGATTTCAGCGCGCCGATATAGGCAGCATCATCATGATATGGGGGCAACATGCGGATCGCGGGCTGCCAGCGCATTGCCTTCACCGCATCAAAAACAGCATCATTCACGCTGGCCGTTGTTGCTCCGCTATATTGTGGATAGAGCGGCGCAACCAATATCCGGTCACAGCCGGCATCTTTCATTGCCTGCAATCGGCTGGCGATGCTGGGATTGCCATATCGCATCGCCCAGTCAACCTGGACTTTATCGCCATATTTCACCGCCAACGCCTCTGCCTGACGCCGTGTATATACGGCAAGCGGCGACCCTTCATCCATCCAGACCTGACCATAGGCATGAGCTGATTTTTTGGGGCGTGTGTTCAAAATAATCCCGCGCAATATAGGTTGCCAGATTATATCGGGTATTTCCACGACACGCTTGTCGGATAGAAATTCCTTCAAATACCGCTTAACTGCCTTTTTATCGGGCGCATCCGGTGTGCCCAGATTGACAAGCAACAAGCCAATTTTTCCGGTTTTCACGTCTGGATGTTGATCAGGTTTGTGCATATTCATCATGCCTCTGCAAACAGCGGCAGTTGACGAAAGCGAGTTCCCGTCGCGGAAAACAGGGCATTGGCAATTGCCGGGGCCACCGCGGGAACACCTATTTCCTCAACTCCGACAGGCTCTTCTTCACTGCGGATAAATTCTACTTGTATGGCCGGAACCTCAGCCAGTCTAGGCAAAGCTAGATCACTTAACCGGCGGGCGGTGGCAATACCATGGTTAAAGCGCGTTGACGACCCCAATGCCATGGCAAGACCATAGATAATACCGCCTTCAACCTGTTGTCGGGCAATTTCGGGATGGATGATCCGACCGACATCCACGGTGGCGGAAATCCGGTTCACTTTCAACCCGCCATCCCCGCGAGCCGCGCTGACGATAACCGCAATATGCCCGCCACGCATGGAATGGCAGGCCAGCCCCTGACCGCTGCCGTCCAGCCCGCCATCCCAACCTGCCATAGCAGCCACGCCGCTTAAACAGGCAGCCAGACGCGGCCTCCCGGACATCATTTGCATGCGATATGACAAAGGTTCGATTTTGGCTTTGACCGCAAGCTCGTCAATGAAAGATTCTACAAAGAAAGCATTATAGCTATGCGCGTTACTGCGCCAGTTTCCGGTAGGCACGCCGACATAGGCCGGATGATGGTCGAGCGAGAAATTTGCGATATCATAATGGACATCCGCGCCTTCGACCGCTTTGGAATCCGCTTCGTCAATGGATGACCGCATGGCGGTAATCTCATCCATCCCGCGCACCACGCGTTTGGATTGTTCCCGGCCAGAAGCAGGGGCCGCGACCTTGATCTGGAGCGCCTTTATCCGGCCAGCTTTATCCGTTGCCGCATCCAGCCGGGCATAAGCAGGCGCACGGTAATGGTCGTGCATCATCTCTTCTGCCCGTGACCACATTAATTGGACGGGCCGGCCAATATTCTTGGCTATTATAGCGACCTGCCCCGCTATTTTATTATCAAGGTTCCGTCCGAATGACCCGCCTGCAAGCATGGGATAAAGTGTTACGTTGTCCGGGCTGATCCCGATTGCATCCGCCGCCACCTGCACCGCTGCTGCGGGAGCCTGCGTTGCAAGCCAAAGCTCCAGGTGGCCGTCTTTATAATCGGCTGTCGCCGTGCGGGTTTCGATGGGTGCATGCAACGCGGCCTCCGCCTGATAGCGGGCGCGGACATTCTGATACTCGGCAAACGCAGGCTTCGTTTCCCCGCGACTGGCGAAGCGGATGCCGGGGCCTTCTTCCAATGCTTTTTCAAGCGCGGCGCTCATTTTGTCGCTGTCCGGAAGCAAGCCCGTGGTTTCAAACATAGGGCTCATTTTATCAAGAGCGGCATTTGCGGCCCACCAGTTGGTTGCCACTGCTGCAATCCAGCGGTCATGTTCGATCACGTCAACCAGGCCGATAATCTTGCTTGCCCCCTCGCGATTGAACGATTTCAGACGCGTATCGCCAAGCGGCCCCTGACGAATGGAGGCGTAAACCATATCGGCCAGACGAACATCACCTGCGAAATTGGCAGAGCCATCAAGCTTTGAAGGCAGGTCAAGCCGGGGTATATCCTGACCAACCAGATTATTTACAGGGCTGGAACGCAGCGGCACCGGATCGGGCAATTCCTGCTCCATCGCATCCATCACCAGTTCGCCAAAGCGAAGCTGCTTCCCGTCACTGGTAATGAAGCCATTTTCAGCAATGCAGGATTCCCACGCTACACCCCATTTTTGCGCGGCAGCCATGCTGAGCAATACCCGTGCGGCGGCTCCAGCCTCGCGAAAGTTGCTTGAATAAGCAGGAATAGAGGTTGAGTCCGCTGTAACGATAAAGTCTTTGCGCTGTGCGATTGTCTTGATCGCCCAGCTTACTTGATCGGCTTTTGTCCATTTCTCCGCACCCGGTGGCAACAGAGTTTCTGCCCATTCCTGAGCCAGGAGTTCATTCGTATAAAGAGGGTTGATCGGCGCAGGCTCGACAGCAATAGTCCGCCAATCCGCACCCAGTTCATCAGCCAGTATCTGGGGCAAAACAGTGTAAACACCCTGCCCCATTTCACTTTGCGGCACCGCGACCGTAACCCGTCCCTCTACGGAGATCTTAAGATAGGCGTTGAATATCAGTTCATCATCGGCGGCGCTGAGATTGGGTTCATAGGTGCGGGGCCATATCGCCCAAGCCACGACCAGCCCGGCCGCCGCACTACCGCCAATCAGGAAATTGCGGCGCGTGAAGGCGTTTGCACTTCTTTCATTTCCTTTTGTCCCGGTGCCCTTTTCCGGTTCAGTCGGCATTATCGCTCTTCAGCAAACCGAGACGCGGAATCTCGATTTTCGGGCAGCGGTCCATCACGACATCAAGTCCCGCTGCCTCGGCGCGCTCTATGGCAGGACGGTTGATAACGCCGAGCTGCGTCCAGACGGCCTTCGCACCAACCGCTATGGCCTCGTCTATGACGCGGCCGGCATCCGCCGAATTACGGAAAATATCGACCATATCTATCGGACCAGTGACAGCATCAAGGGATGGGACTACTTCCTTGCCATGCAGTGTCTGTCCGGCAATCCCCGGATTGACCGGAGTAACATCATAACCCTGATCCAGTAAAAACTTAAGGATACGGTTGCTTGCCCGCTCCGGCTTGGCGGATGCGCCTACAAGGGCAATCCGCCTGGTTTCGGTTAAAAGACGGGTGATGTCCTGATCAGTTTCCAACGGCATGGCTCGACTCCCCTTGTTTCCTAAAACAGCTTACTGGTTATCCAACCATGTCGCGAGCTTTTTGGCAATATCGTGGAAAGCCTTACCCTGAAGACTGTCGCTACTTGCCGGAGGCGTCCCGCCATCGCTGGACTTGCGGATTTCGATGTCGAGGGGCACACGGCCCATAAAGGCCATGCCCATTGTCTTGGCCGCCGCTTCCGCGCCGCCTGTGCCAAAAGGATCGCTGACTTCGCCGCAATGCGGACAGATATAGCCTGCCATATTTTCGACCATGCCAATGATCGGGATTTTCGCCTGTTCAAACAGGTCAACCGCCCGCACCGCATCCATCAAGGCAAGGTCTTGCGGCGTTGAGACAATGAGAGCCCCCACCGGCTTGTGGTTTTGCATCATGGATAATTGCACGTCGCCCGTGCCCGGCGGCATATCCACAATCAGTAATTCGGTATCCCCCCAATGCGCGTCGATCAACTGCTCCAGCGCCTTGCCTGCCATCGGCCCGCGCCATGCAATCGCCTGACCGGGTTTGGCCAGATGACCCATGGACAGCACGGGAATATCATATTCATTCGGCACCGGAATAAGCTGCTTGCCTTCGGCTTCCGGTCGGCGGTCTTCGCAGTTTAACAGGCGCGGCTGTGAAGGGCCGTATATATCAGCATCAACCATGCCGACCTTGTAGCCAAGCGCTTTCAGCGCAATTGCCAGATTGGTCGAGAGGGTTGATTTGCCCACCCCGCCCTTACCACTGCCCACTGCGATCAGGCGGCGCTCGATTTTCTCCGCCGTCATCGCAATATCTACTTTTTCAACACCATCCAGTGCCAGTAGCTTGGCCTTGACGGCGATCTCGATCTGCCCCCGTTCACGAACATCCAGTCCGCTGACGTTTAATACCAAGGAAACGCGCCCGTCATCAAAGCGGACAGCACTAAATTTCCCACCCGCAACATCTTCGAGAGCGGCCTCAATCATAGAAATATCGGTCATTCGCTTCACATAGTTACACTTTTATCGGATTGACACTGTTTTTCTGACATCGGGCTACCTATAAAGACAATATGGATAAAAAAATTGACGGGCAAGGGTCCAAACAATCAGCTTTGGGTTCAATTTTTAACATGGCTAGCCCCTGGGGCAATGGCGGCGGTGATGACAAGGGGGGCGGACCACGCAATCCGTGGGGCACCCCATCTGGTGGATCGTCCGGCGGCGGTTCCGGCAAAGGCGGTGCGTCTTCACTGGAAGAACTGTTTAAAAAAGGAGCCGGCGGCGGTGGATTTAAGGGCGGCTTTCCCAAGCGTCCCGGCGGACGTCCGTGGTGGCCTATCCTGCTTATCGGATTTGTCATTCTATGGGTTTTATTATCCTCTATCCACCGGATAAGCCCGCAAGAACGCGGCGTAGTGACCTTTTTCGGTTCCTATTCCAGAACAATGAAACCCGGTTTGCATCTCTCGCTCCCCACCCCGCTTGAGCAAGTCACGAAACTGGACGTCGAAGAAATTCGTACGATTGACATTCCTACCGGAGAATCGGAAAAACTTATCCTGACCGGTGACCAGAATATTGTTGATCTCGCCTATTCGGTGCGTTGGAATATCAAGGCTCCTGAACTGTTTTTATTCCGGATCGCCGATCAGGAAGAAACGATCAGCGAAGTCGCCGAATCGGCCATGCGCGCAGCCGTGGCAAACTTTACCCTTGATGACACAATCGGTGCAGAACGGACCGAGATCGAGCAGCAGGTTGAACAGAATATGCAAGAAGTGCTTGATGGTTATGGCGCCGGTGTCGTGATCCGCGGTATCGCAATCAAGAAGGCCGACCCGCCAGCCGCTGTTAACGATGCCTTTAAGGAAGTGTCAGCAGCGCAGCAAACTGCCCAGACCTATCTTAACGAAGCGCGCGCCTATGCCCAGCAGCTTACGGCTCAGGCACAAGGTGAATCAGCTGCGTTCGACAAGGTTTATGAAGAATATCGGCTTGCCCCGCGCGTGACACAGCGGCGCATGTACTATGAAACGATGGAGCGTGTTTTGTCGCAAGTGGATAAAACGATCATCGAAGCAGAAGGCGTAACCCCTTATCTTCCGTTGCCGGAACTCGGGAAACGTGCCCAGCCCCCTGCTGCTCAAGCTGCGGAGGCAAAATAATGGGTAATGTTATGAAAAACCCCGTCGCTCTTGGCATTATCGCCTTTGGCTTGCTCTTGTTACTGGTCAATACGCTGATTATCGTGCCGGAAACACGGCAAGGTATTGTGGTGCGCTTTGGTGAGCCAGTGCGGATCATCAACCGCTATCAGGAAGGCGCGCCCTTTGGTCGCACCGGTGCCGGCTTGCTCGCAAAATGGCCGTTTATTGAACAGGTCGAATGGATAGATAAGCGCATATTGGATGTCGAAATGGAGCAACAGCAAGTGCTCTCCACCGACCAGTTGCGACTTCAGGTCGATGCCTTTGCACGCTTCCGCGTTGCCGATCCGCTACGTATGTTCATTGCGGCCGGTGATGAAGAGCGGGTTGCTGACGAACTTCGCCCGATACTTGGCTCCGCACTTCGGAACGAGCTTGGTAAACGCCCCTTTGCCGCGCTGCTCAGCCCGGAACGCGGTCAGGTGATGGATAATATCCGCACCGGACTTAACCGCGTGGCGCGCCAATATGGTGCCGAAATTGTGGATGTGCGTATCAAGCGCGCCGATCTGCCTGATGGCACGCCGCTGGAAAGCGCCTATCAACGGATGCGTACAGCGCGTGAACAGGAAGCCCGCACGATTAAGGCCCAGGGTGCTAAACAGGCCCAGATCATCCGCGCAGAAGCAGATGCAAGCGCCGCACGCACCTATGCTGAAAGCTTTGGCAAGGACCCGGAATTCTATGATTTCTATCGCGCCATGAAAAGCTATGAAACAACATTCCGCAGCGGTCAGGAAGGCGATCCGACATCGTCGTTCATATTATCGCCTGACAATCTCTACCTTCGCCAATTTCAAGGAAAGTAATCGGGTTTGATGCCAGTTTTGCACTTATCGACTACATTTGTTATCGTTTCTGCAAAATGGGATATTTTTTCGACGAACAAACGATTCTTGGCTTGCGAAAGGGGTTTATAGAACCCAGTATTAGTCAAACGGATCGAAAAGGTTGATCTTGTAGCTGATGTTAGGGATTGACTGTGTTAATATTCAAATACGGTTCATAAAGTCTGCGTCACTTACTACGCCAGATTTTCGGAAATATGAATGGATTTGATGTCGTATATTCGTTGACCGATGACTATTAATTGAGAGGAACATTATTGTGCGTTACGCTTACGGGATTTCAGCAGCTTTGCTCTTGGCGGGGGGCGCTGCGGCGCTATCCGGCATTGGTACCGCTGGTGCTCAGGTAGCTGCCAATGACAGCCAAGTCATAAAAGCAGCTGCGCCGCGCGGTATACCGATGAGTTTTGCTGACTTGACCGAACAGTTGCAGCCAGCCGTTGTCAATATTTCCACGAAACAGAAAGTGGTTGTCAGCAACAACCCGTTTGCCGGGACACCCTTTGACGGCTTCTTCGGCAACCCCGGCGGCGGCAGTCAGGTGCGGCAAGCACAATCACTCGGCTCCGGCTTCATCATTTCTCCCGATGGATATATCGTGACCAACAACCATGTTGTCGCGCCCGGCAATCGCAATGCGACGGTTGAATCCATCACCGTAATCATGCCAGACCGCACCGAATTTGACGCGACTTTGGTAGGCCGTGATGCCGCATCCGATATTGCTGTTCTGAAAATCAAATCCAAGAAGCCCCTTCCTCATGTGAAGTTTGGTGACAGCACAAGCGCACGTGTGGGCGACTGGGTGATTGCCATCGGCAACCCGTTCGGCCTTGGCGGAACGGTGACTACCGGTATTATATCAGCCATCCACCGCAACACCGGACAGGGCGGCGCCTATGACCGTTTCCTGCAAACCGATGCGTCGATCAACAGCGGCAATAGCGGCGGACCTATGTTCGATTTGAACGGCAACGTCATTGGTATCAACAATGCGATCATTTCACCAACTGGCGGCAATGTCGGCATCGGCTTTGCCATTCCGGCAGAAGTCGCGGTTCCGATCGTCAATACGCTGCGTAAAGGCGAAAAAATCGAACGCGGCTATCTGGGTGTTCAGATCAGCCCGCTGACAGAGGACCTTGCAGCTTCGCTCGGCCTGCCCAAAAATCGCGGTGAATTCATTCAGTCCGTGGTACCGGGTGAAGGCGCAGCCAAAGCCGGAATTCAGGCCGGTGACGTTATTGTGAAGGTAAATGACCGGGAAGTGACTCCCGATCAAACCCTGTCCTATCTGGTTGCTAATCAGCCTGTCGGCACAAAAATTCCGATTGAGTTGATCCGCGGCGGCAAAACCATCAAAGTCACTGCCACACTGGGCGAGCGGCCATCCGAAGAAGAACTGGCTACAGACAGTTTTGATCCGGATTCCGAAGATCCGTTGGGCACTGAAAAAGATGGCAGCAGCACAGAAGCGACAGCAAAAGCACTGGGCGTGTCGGTTGTTGAACTGACGCCGGCCATCGCCCGTCAACTCGGTGTGCCATCAAGCCAGAAAGGCGTGGTCGTATCGACCGTTGATCCAAATAGCGATGCTGCACGAAAAGGCATCAGACGCGGCTTCCTGATTATCAGCGTCAACCGCGTTCCAGTCAATAATGTGGCGGATCTTGATAAAGTCATAAACGCCGCCAAACAGGCTAACCGCGAAGCTGTGTTACTACAGATACAACGCGGTGCCCGTGACCCGCTATTCATCGCGGTTCGTCTGAACGAAAACTAAAACTGTTCAGACTTTGTAACATCAGGAAAAGGCCGGCGCACCACGCTGGCCTTTTTCTTTTACCCGACTTATCTTTCTCTTTTACCTGATCAGAGAGAATCGACGATGACAAATGCCCAGCCTCCCGTAACAGAGATATTTTTGGGGCTTGGAGGCGGAGAGCGGCAGAGCCTGAATCTGAAGCGCGCCAACCGTCACGGCCTTATCGCAGGCGCAACCGGGACCGGTAAAACCGTTACATTACAAGGCTTGGCCGAAAGTTTCTCCGCAAACGGCGTTCCGGTATTTGTTGCGGATGTCAAAGGCGATCTGTCGGGCATTGCCATGGCCGGATCCCCCACATTCAAAAATGCGGATAGCCTGGAAAAGCGCGCCAGGGAACTAGGGATGGACGATTATGCCTATTCCGACAATCCGGCCATATTCTGGGACCTTTATGGAAAGCAGGGCCACCCTATACGCACCACGATCAGTGAAATGGGGCCGCTTTTGCTCGCACGGCTGATGGATTTGAATGATACGCAGGAGGGTGTGCTCAACATCGTCTTCCGTTTTGCCGATGAACAGGGCTTGTTACTGCTCAATCTTGACGATCTGCAATCCATGCTGGCCTATACTGCGGAGAATGCCAAGGAACTGACAACCAAATATGGCAATGTCAGCAGGGCCAGTATCGGCGCAATACAGCGCCAGTTGCTACAACTCGACAGTCAGGGCGCGGGCCAGTTTTTTGGTGAACCTGCTCTGGAAATAGACGATTTTATCGGGTGCGATGAACAGGGCCGCGGCTATATCAATATTCTTGCCGCCGACCAGTTGATGCGTAACCCGAAACTTTATGCGACATTCCTGTTATGGTTGCTTGCAGAACTGTTTGAATCCCTGCCCGAAGTCGGTGATCCGGATAAGCCAAAGCTGGTCTTCTTTTTTGACGAAGCGCATTTGCTGTTCGATGATGCACCCAAGGCATTGCAAGACAAGATCGAGCAAGTCGTTCGCCTGATCCGTTCCAAAGGGGTCGGCGTATATTTTGTTACCCAAAATCCAATTGATATTCCCGAAGAAGTCGCGGGACAGCTCGGCAACCGGGTGCAACATGCGTTGCGGGCATTTACCCCGCGCGACCAAAGAGCGATTAAGGCCGCAGCCGAAACATTCCGTATCAACCCTGACCTTGATGTGGAAAAGGCAATTACAGAATTGCGTGTGGGTGAAGCTTTGGTCTCTACCTTGATGGAAGATGGCGCGCCATCCATCGTGCAGCGCACCCTGATAAAGCCGCCCCGCTCTCGCCTGGGGCCGGTTACACAAAAGGAACGGGCGATTATTCAGTCCATTTCGCCTTATGTCGGCAAATATGACGAGGAAGTGGACCGCGAATCCGCCGAGGAAGTTTTGCTCGCCAAAGCGGCCGATGCAGCGGAAGTCGCCAAAGAGGTTGAAGCCACCAGCATGGAAGAAGTCGCAAAGCATCCCCGCAAAACCAAATCCATGTGGGAAAAAGCAACAACGGCAGCAACCAGAGCCGTTGCCAGTTCGGCCGCCCTAATTGTTGTATCAAAAATCACGGGCAAGAAAACACGAAGCAATCCCGCTGCCAGAGCTGCAAGCGCGGCCGCCGGTTCGATCGGGACCAGTGTGGGCGGTTCTCTGCTCGGCAGTTTTGCTCGGAATTTAATGGGCGGTTTGATGCGTTAGGCTAAAGCCAAACCTCGGGCCTATGATTTGGTACCAAAGAAATCGGCTACGATATCCTTAGCGATTCGCATCGGGCGCAGCGTATCGGCATCGACACAGCACCAGCTTGACTGCACTTCGGCCAACACATCTTCACCGCGGCGAATGATTGTGCTGTAAAATGCGCGCGCGCCGTGAACTTTTTCCAGCAAGACTTCAGCAATCACGTCATCGTCCAGAAAAGCAGGCTTCCGGTAAGTAATCTCATGCTTTAACGCCACCCACATATGGGTTGCGAGCGCATCCGACGGTGCAATTTTCTGCCAGTGCGCAATCACCGCATCCTGAACCCATGTCAGGTAATTGGCATTGTTCACATGACCCATGAAATCGATATCATCGGGCTTGATGGCAATGTTGTGTTGATGCGGCATGTTGTTCATATTGTTATAATAGGGTTTTCTGCCCCAAATTGATAGGGGGCAAGAGACATACAACCTACAAGAGCATCATATTGGCGGATTATATTTCGTAACTAACAAAGCGCGCGTTAATCAGCCGCGCCCACGATAGGGTGCAACCCCCTGATCCGGGATCCATAGCCCCTTGGGCGGCTCCCCCGATTGCCAGAACACGTCGATCGGAATACCGCCGCGCGGATACCAATAACCGCCAATACGCAGCCATTTGGGCTTCATCTCGCCAAACAGCCGCTGCCCGATACCCACCGTGCAATCCTCATGGAAAGCGGCATGGTTGCGAAAAGACCCTAAAAACAGCTTGAGCGATTTGGATTCCACGATCGTTTTATCGGGCGCATAATCGATCACCAGATGGGCGAAATCAGGCTGCCCTGTCACGGGGCACAGGGAAGTAAACTCGGGCACGGCAAATCGGGTCAAATATAATTCACCCGCCCGCGGATTGGGAACATAGTCGAGCACCGCCTCTTCGGGTGAAGCGGGCAATGTGCTACTCTGTCCCAGGAACTTTGGTGCAGTGTGTGATGGGTCTTTATCTGTCATGCAGACCATCTAATGCACGGGGCGGCTCATGTCATCCCTGCAAGAATATTCATTTGCGGTTCAGTGGACAAAGCGAAAAGAAGCGGGTCAGGGTTCAAAACAGATATGACAATAAAATATATGGGACGAAAGATGCGCGCAAAGACGCTGGCATTGGTGATTGCCGGTGCGCTTGGTGTGTCTGCCGCGCTTCCTCCGTCCGCTATGGGCCAGACAGTGGAAAGGCAATTACCGCAGACGCCTCCGCCTGACCTGCCTTCGGTCAGTGAATATTCCCTGCCCCCCGGTGACCAAGAGCCACCGGCAGATAGAAATGTGCAAGGACCGGTAGAAGAAAATGGCCCGCCTCCCAAGGTCGTTACAGAGCCTGATCCTGTCCGGCCCAGCAGCCCGCTTGTCGTCCAACCGGTTCCTACCGCACCTACCCCGGATACTGATACCGGTGTTGCCGACAGCAACCCAAGACAGTCGCTACCCGCAACCCGCACAACAACGCCTCAACAAAGCGTTGATCCAGGAACACAGGCCGAAACACCGATAGATAATGGCCTGCCGCAAGCGGATGCGCTCGGCCAAACCGTTCAGCCCTCGCCTTCTGACCAGCCTGCCGCCGCCGCTGCGCCACAAACAGAAGCCTCTGCGTCTGCACAGGAAGGCTCGCAATCGAACAGCCTATATTATTTCGGCGGCGCTATATTCATTCTATTGCTCGCTGGTCTGGGACTCTATTTCTGGCGGCGCAAGACACTGGCGGGCAGCTCCGAACATGGGCTGATGGACGATCCTGAACCCGTCCCAGCACCTGAACCAAAACCGGTGCCGCGCAGACCGGCGCCAAAAATCTATTCGCCCCCCAATCCGGCGGAGCCCAAAAAGCCGTCGTCAGTCTCCCGTGACGGTTTTGTCATCTCTAAAATCGGGGCCACACCTTCCCCGCAGCCAATGCCAAAGGCGGATTCCAGCCTTTTGCGGATTGAATTTATTGCCAATGGTGCATCCTCTACGCTGCTGAATGCGGTGCTTAACTACAGTGTCACGCTAACCAACATATCGGATCAGGACCTGAGCAATATTCGCCTGTCGGGTACGATGATGCAGGCGGATTCGCAAAATGCCCGTAATGCAGCCACCCAGTCTGGTGACCTGCTGCATGAAACGGAGAGCCTGCCTGCGGGAGCTTCGGTCACATTAACCGGCGATATCCGCCTGCCGTTAAGCTCCATCCGCCCGATTACTATCAAATCCCAGGCGCTGTTCATTCCTTTGGCTCATTTCAGCACCGAATATATAGATGACAAAGGCAACACGCATCACCAGGGCGCTTCTTTCATCATTGGCCGGGAATATGAACCCCCGCGCGCGAAGATGGCTCCTTTCAGGCTTGATCTGGGCCCGCGCAGTTTTGGGCCGGTCGGGCAGCGACCTCTGACCTCCGCTTAACCGGCACTGGCCCAAGTGCAACAACCGAAACAGCATTTCGCTCAAACAGCACATAAGCGGTGGATTTGGACCACGATGCAATATAGCTTCAACCTTTTGAAGACGAATCGATAAAAGGGGCTGATCCCTCCGCTTGATAAGGAGCTTATAATGGAACTGCTGGTAACAACCGACTGGCTTGCGAATGAACTGGGCGCTTCGGATTTGCGTATAGTTGATGCCACCAAATTCATGCCTGATGCCGGACGCAATCCGGCCGCAGAATATGAAGCGGGCCACATTCCCGGAGCGGTCTTCATGGATCTGGGCGATCTGACTGACACCACAAGCTCGATTGAAAATATGCTGCCCCCGCCCGAAAAATTTGCCAGCCGCATGCAATCGCTTGGCCTTGGCGATGGCAGCCGCATCGTGCTCTATGATGACAGCCCTTTGAAAAGTTCGGCGCGCGCGTGGTGGATGCTGACCATATTCGGGGCGCACGAAGTTGCGATACTGGACGGCGGACTAGCCAAGTGGAAAGCCGAAGGCCGCCCGCTCGAAACCGGTAAGGAAGCACATCGCCACCGGCACTTTACCGTCTGGAAAGATGATAAGGATATCCGCACCAAAGCGGACATGCTGGCCAACCTTCACAGCAAGGACGAGCAGGTGGTTGACGCCCGCCCCGCTGACCGTTTTTCCGGAGCGACAGCGGAAAGCCGCCCCGGTTTAGCCTCAGGCAATATTCCCGGTTCCGTCAACATTCCGCATAGCGAGTTTTTCAATGCAGACGGCACGTGGAAAACGGCAGATGAAGTGAAAGCGATCTTCAACAAAGCCGGTGTTGATTTGAACCAGCCGCTGGTGACGACCTGCGGTTCCGGGATTACCGCAGCAGTGGTGTCCTTTGCCGCAGCCTTGGCTGGCGCAGACAAAGTTGCGCTATATGACGGCAGCTGGGCTGAATGGGGAGCAGACGCGGACACGCCCAAAGTCACCGGCTGATAGAAACCCCGTTTACACCGTTAGTTAGGGCTGAGCCTGTCGAAGCCCGTCTTTAGACAAGAAGCGCCCTTCGACAGGCTCTGGGCTAACGGAACAGAATTTGGCCGATAACAAAGACCAATCCAGCAAAAAACCGGCGACCCAGGCCGTTACCGGCGGCAGGCGCAAACAATGGACCGGGGCGGTCGTCAATCCTCCGGTCTGGCGCGCCAGCACCCATCTTTATGACAGCGTTGCAGATTTGCGGGCGGGCCTTTCGGCAAATGAAGATGGCCGGTTTTTTTATGGCCGCCGTGGTTCTCCTACACAATGGTCGCTGGCCGCAGCTCTCACAGAAATGGAGCCGGGCGCAGCCGGGACAATGCTCTATCCATCGGGGGTTTCGGCTATAGCCTGCGCGATGCTGGCGGTTCTGAAACCGGGGGATGAAATATTACTGACCGATAATAGCTATGACCCCAGCCGAAGCTATGCCGACGCGTTCCTGAAACGCATGGGGATAACCGCACGCTATTATGACCCCATGATCGGGTCTGACATCAGCTCACAGTTCACGGACCGGACCAAGGCGATATTGCTTGAAAGTCCGGGAAGCCTGACTTTCGAGATTCAGGATGTTCCGGCCATATGCGCGGCGGCGAAACAGGCGGGCATTGTGACCTTGCTGGACAATACATGGGCAACCTCGCGCTTTTTTCCGGCGATTGAGAATGGCGTTGATATATCCATTGTCGCGGCGACCAAATATATTGTCGGCCACAGCGACGTGATGATGGGCGCCGCAACCACCCATGACAAATACTGGACACGACTGCGGCGCACAGCGCAGCAATTGGGTCAGGTCGTGTCTCCAGATGACGCCTATCTTGCCGCTCGCGGGTTAAGAACGCTGGAGGTGCGGCTGAAACAGCACGAGCAATCTGCTCTGGAAGTGGCGCATTGGCTCAAAGCCCGCCCGGAGGTTGGCAAAGTCCTGCATCCCGCCCTGCCCGACTGCCCCGGTCATGATATCTGGAAGCGTGATTTTATAGGATCATCCGGCCTGTTTTCATTCCAGCTTACGGACGGTGACGAGCAATCCCGTACCGCCTTTATCGATGCGCTAACCTTATTTGGCATTGGATATAGTTGGGGTGGTTTTGAAAGCCTGGCCCTGCCCGTGGATCCGGGCAAGCAT
This sequence comes from Parasphingorhabdus sp., assembly GCF_036568145.1. Taxonomy (GTDB): domain Bacteria; phylum Pseudomonadota; class Alphaproteobacteria; order Sphingomonadales; family Sphingomonadaceae; genus Parasphingorhabdus. The sequence continues at coordinate 120,064 of NZ_DATCTC010000031.1, forward strand.
CGCACGGCGACCGAATGGGCGATGAAAGGCGCGCTGGTGCGGCTGCATATCGGGCTGGAAGACCCGGATGATTTGATCGCCGACCTTGCCAAAGGCTTTGAACAGTTTAACAGAATAGCATCATGATACAGAAAATTGTCAGTTATTTGGAAAGTCTGGCACCGGATTTATCGGATAGTTGGCAATTTATCGAGGGGGCTATTGCCGCCGGTCTGGTCATATTCTCGCTGATCGCAGGTTGGTTGATCAGCAAGCATGCCGGTCCCAGATTGCGACATATCTGGGAAACCCGCGCTGGTTATGAAAGCGCACTGGCCGGACGGCGCATCCGTGACATGATCCGGCGCGCGACCACTTTCTTATTATGCGGAATTTTCATTTCAGTCTGGGCTTGGCAGCTCATCCCGCTAGTAATCTTTGCGCTCACCATCGCGATCACTCTGGGCTTGTTCACCAATGACCTGATCCGCGGTGTGCGCATGCCAAACTGGCTTGGCACCGTCATGGGCCTGACGGTTTTTATATCAGCCTCCCTTGGTCTGGTCGGGAATTTTGATCGTATCACCATGGCGCTGGACCGCGTTGGCGTTGATGTCGGCACAAGTCGTATTTCGCTTCTCGCTGTTGTCACGATAATCATGACAGCCGTCATCCTGCTCGCCGTGGCGCGTGTTTTGATGAAGCTGGTCAGCTACGTCATTTCCAACAGCCAGTTGGACAGCGCACAACAATTGCTTGGACAAAAGCTCGCTACCGTCGCTATTCTGGGCATTACTTTCGTGCTGGGTCTCGATATTCTCGGCATTGACCTGACCGCCTTGGCGGTTTTCTCTGGCGCATTTGGTTTAGCGGTCGGTTTCGGGATGCAGAAAACTATCGGTAACCTGATTGCCGGGATCATCCTTCTAATGGACCGATCGATCAAACCGGGTGACGTGATCGCGGTTGGTGACAGTTTTGGTTGGGTTAACAAAATTGGCGTTCGAGCAGTCTCCGTTCTGACCCGTGAGGGGAAAGAACATCTCATCCCCAATGAAAACCTGATGACTCAAGAGGTCGAGAACTGGTCCTACTCCAATAAAAATGTTCGGATCAGCATACCGGTGGGTGTATCTTATAATTGCGATATGGATCAAGTCATCGATTTGATGAAACAGGCCTGCATCGATGTTCCCCGTATCCTTGCCCACCCGAAACCGGTGGTCTGGATGTTGGGATTCGGGGATAGCAGCGTAAATTTTGAAATCAGATGCTGGATCAATGATCCCCAATCAGGGGTCGGCAATTTCAGGGCCGCAGTGCTTAAACGGGTCTGGGATCTGTTCAAGGAAAATGGCGTCGAGCTACCCTTTCCCCAGCGCGATGTGCATATCAAATCACTCCCGGACAATGTCCTGGATAAAGGCTTGGATAAAGGACCGGATAAGGACGGAGTCCCGATTCAACCCGAATGAGATGTTAATTTCGCAGCAGGTCCAGTGTGCGACGTCCCGACATTTGAATTTCACGCATCAAACGCTGGGCTGCATAATCGCCCCGGCCCCCGTCCGCTGCGTTTATCTGTAGCAAGGCCTTGGCCCCAGAGCGGGCCATGACCGCCAGATCATCACACCCCCGGTCAAACCGTTTCCGGGTCATCGGGAAACTATCGCGATAGGCCGCTTCCATCGAATCCGGATCGGCCAGCACAAATGACGAAGTTTCGGGCTCACCGGCCATATTCGCCACCCAACCAGCGACAGACTCGACGGCCTTCAGCCGCTCAAAGCTCTCCGCAAAGGGATCATTCCGGCCATTTTTATTTTTGATGGAATCAATTTTTGACATGCCCCCGCGATAAAACTTCATGGTTAACAAGTTATAAACAGGCAGAAAATCAGGGCCAAACCAGTGAATGTGGCATGATTATCACACTGCCGAGTTATGTCATCTTTGCTGCCATTTTTTTGTTGTGCGGCGCAGCAAGATGATGCAATTTTCTTTCACATGTTCTGAGATTGTCCTCCGCTGGCCCTACCAGCGCAAAAAAAGACAACCGGAACAGCATCCAGGAGGGACGATACGCATCAACCAGAAAGGGATATTCATGCGCACGTCCAAAAAAGCCTCGCTAGGCACAATAACCAAATCCGGCATTATCGGCCTATCATCTATTTTATTGGCATCTACAGCGGCACCGGCCCTCGCTCAAGAAATTGAAGGCAGCGGCCTTACCGTATCCGGAAATGCCACAATAACTTCTGATTACCGCTTCCGCGGACTGTCTTTGTCAGATGGCGATTTCGCTATCCAGGGCGGTATTGATGTGGCGCATGAAAGCGGATTTTATGTCGGCACATGGGCTTCTTCGCTGGAAGACAGCCCGACTTATGGTCATACTGAAGTAGACATCTATGCAGGCTGGTCCGGTGAAGTTTCTTCCGGCCTGACTCTTGATGCTGGCCTGCTCTATTATATTTACCCGAATGGTGAAGGCGGACTGGCTGGACCAAGCGACTATTTTGAACCTTATGCTTCGCTTTCAACCACCCTTGGGCCGGTTGAAGTGACTTCCGGTATCGCTTATGCTTGGGATCAAAGCAGCCTTGGCGACCGTGACAATGTATATATTTATACCGGCGTTTCGGGCGCTATTCCCAATACACCGATATCGCTGAATGCATCGATCGGCTTGAATGACGGTTCCTTGGGCAATCCCGTAGGCGTAGTAGGCGATGATAATTACCTTGATTGGAAACTGGGAGCCGATTGGGCAATTACCGAAAACCTGACCGCCAGCGTTGCCTATACCGACACAGATGCGCCTTCGATCAATGACTTTACTGACAGCGCATTCATATTTTCTTTGGGCGTATCCTTTTAACTCCTTAGGGTTTTGAATTCACAAATAGGTTCGTCACAATAGAAAAGCCGCCCTTGGGGAAGGGCGGCTTTTTTATGTGCGATACTCAGTGATCTTCTGGGATTATAGTTGCATGCCGCCAAAACAGTTACGCACTTCGCGAAGAAACAGTTCCGGGACTTCCATTGCCGCGAAGTGACCGCCTTTATCCGCTTCACCCCAATATTGCAGGTTCTTGAAACGCTTCTCGGCCCAGCGGCGCGAAGGGGTCATAATCTCGTTCGGGAAGATGCTGCACCCGGTAGGCATATGTACCGGTTCTATATTGGGATTGCTGAAACTCTCACGGTATAGCCGTGCCGATGATGCCCCCGCATTGTTCAGCCAATAGAGCATGACGTTGTCCAGCAAACGGTCTCGGTCAAAATTGTCATCAGGTGCTGACCCGCCCTCGGCCCAGCCTTGGAACTTCTCAAGAATCCAGGCCATCTGCCCTACCGGAGAATCGGCAAGGCCATAGCCCAAGGTCTGCGGTTTGGTCCGCTGTATCTCGGCATAACCGACGCCTTGCGTTTGATAATTTGCGAAACGCTTAAACGATTCCTGCTCCTCTACGGTCGGATTTTTCACAACTTCTTCAGGAGGCGCACCAACGACGACAAGGTTGATATGGATGCCGGCACAATGGCCCAGATTTTGAGCGCCTATGACTGATGTCACCATTGCGCCCCAATCGCCGCCCTGTGCAAAATAGCGGTCATAGCCCAGCCGCATCATGAGTATATCCCATGCCTTGGCAATGGCTTCTACGCCCCAACCGGTTTTTGCTGGCTTGCCCGAAAAACCATATCCTGGAAGAGATGGAATCACGAGATGATAAGCGTCCTTTGCCTCACCCCCGTGGGCGGCAGGGTCGGTTAGCGGCCCTATAACGTCCATAAATTCGATTATCGACCCCGGCCAGCCATGGGTCATGAGGAGCGGGCGGGCATCCGGTTCGGGTGAGCGGATATGCATGAAGTGGATATCCACACCATCAATTTCGGTCATATGGTGCGGATATTGGTTGAGCGCAGTTTCACAGCGCCGCCAGTCATAACCATCCCGCCAATAGGCCGCGACATCCTCTACATAGGCAAGCGGGATGCCCTGGCTCCAATCGTCCACCGGCTCTTTCTCCGGAAAGCGGGCCATTGCGAGCCGTGCCTGTAAATCGTCCAATACCGGTTGCTGAATGTCGATCTTATAATCTCTGATCGCTTCTTTCATGCATCCTCTCCCTTATTTTGTTTACATCGTAGGGGTCGGCGCTTCCCCTGAATAGTCATAAAAACCTTTTCCGGTTTTGCGGCCCAGCCAACCGGCCTCGACATATTTCTGTAAAATAGGCGCCGGACGATATTTCGGATCACCAAAATCGGTTTGCAGTACGCGCAAGATTTCCAACAATGTATCCAGCCCGATCATATCCGCCAGGGTTATCGGCCCCATGGGATGGCCAAGGCCAAGCTGCACGCCGCGATCAATATCTTCCATGGACGCCGTGCCTTCGCCAAGCGCGAAAAAGGCTTCGTTCAGCATGGGAAGCAAAATCCGGTTGACGACGAAACACGGGGAATCTTTTGCGTGCACAGACTGCTTGCCAAGTGCTTTGACATACGCATCCGCTTTGGCAACACTTTGGTCACTGGTTGCAAGGCCGCGAATAACTTCGACCAGGCCCATTAACGGGACCGGGTTGAAAAAATGCACGCCAATGAAGCGCGACGGATCTTTGACCGCCTGTGCAAGCCGGGTGATGGAAATCGAGGACGTGTTAGACGCCAAAAGCGCCTGATGACCTAAAATCTCTGATGCAGCGCCAAAGATCTGGCGCTTGACATCCTCACGCTCCGTTGCCGCTTCGATGATGATATCCGCCGTAGCCATTGGATCGAGCGACCCGATGGTCTCAATCCGGTCCAGAGCGGTTTTAGCTGCCTGTTCCTCGATTTTCTCTTTCTCGACCAGCCGCGACAATTGTTTTGCTATTCCGGCTTTGCCCTTTTCGGCAATCTCCTGGTTCATATCCGACAGATAGACATGATAACCCGCTTGCGCTGAAACCTGCGCGATTCCGGCGCCCATTTGTCCTGATCCGATGATACCAATAGATTTCATTTTTATTCCTTCTGAATTATCATTATCTAGCAGTTAATGCTGACACCAGAAGGCACTAGCGATTGTCGATCAAACTGGCTAGATTACAAATATGATCCCTATTAATTCCACTATAGGCCTTGTTGCCATGTTTGCTGCCGCAACGGCAACTATGCCACTGCCTGTCCCTACGCCCGGTGAAATAAAAAATTTCAAGGACTGGTCGGTCGGCTGTGACAATGGAGGAAATTGCCAGGCCGTTTCCTTGGCAGCCGATAAAGAGCGCGACCAGTTTGATAACTGGGGCGGCCCGATTGTCATTACCCGCACCTCGGACAAAGACGACATCCTCAAAATCCGTGCGCTCATCCAGAATGATAGTCTGGATCGCTATCAAATATTTGTGGATGGACGTCTGGTTGATACCGGACCGCTGGTTCAAGGCAATTATCCCATCGAGATTGTTGGCGAAGATGCCGTCAAAGTGTCCCGTGCGATAATCCGCGGCTATAAATTAAAAGTCGTCGGTCCGGACGGTGAGAATTTAACAAACATATCGCTATCCGGTTCTTCAGCCGCGCTGCGTTATATGGATGCTCGTCAAAAACGCACCTACACCCGCACGGCCCTGGTAGCAAAAGGCCGGCGGATATTCAGGCCGCTGGAATCCGAAATTCCGACAATCACGGTCCAGCAATGGGCCCCTGCAAAACGTATTCCTGCAACGACAGAGATTGTTGACCTGATCGAACATTCTGTCTGCAAAGATGACCGTTTTGGCGTTGTGGAAGATCAAATCTACCCACTGGGGCAAAAGGATGACCGTTATCGCGCACTTGTCCTGATATCCTGTGGTTCGGGAGCCTATAATTTTTCAAGCACAGCCTACATCGGTGAAATCAAGGGCAACGAGAAGAATGGCGCAAGTTGGGCCTTCCGCCCTGCAACTTATGATCTGCCACCCAAATGGGGCGGCAAGGAACGGCTACCTTTGCTGGTGAACCCCCATTGGGACGGGGAGACACAGATATTGAGCAGCTATGCCAAGGGCAGAGGGCTCGGCGATTGCGGCAATGCGGAAAGATTCATATGGGATGGCGAACAGTTCCGCTTGCTGGAAGCCAGAGAAATGCGGGAATGTCGCGGCGCCTATGAATGGATCACCACCTGGCGCGCCCAATATATGAAAAGCTGAACTACTGGCCCGGCATATGTTCTGAAGAGGATTTCAGGGCGCGTTTTTAAACGGATGTGCTTCCGCAAGGACGAGAGAAAAATAGTCCTGTTCGTCGCTCCATTCGCGAAGCGGTGACCAGCCCCCTGCCCTCAGCATCAAACGCGCATCGCGCAAGCCGTATTTGTGGCTATTTTCGATATGGAGCCTCTGCCCTTTTGCCATAGTATATTGGTCGCCATCGATCGAGAATCCGACATCTGACATGACCTCAAGATATATCTCGATCCTTGCATATAGGTCGTTCCAGATCGCAACATGGCAAAATTGATCGACAGGGATATTCCCATCCATCTCGCGGTTGATCCGGTGCAGCAGGTTGAGCGAGAATTCAGCGGTAATCCCGGCGCTGTCATCATAGGCATCGACCAGAACATCTTGATCCTTGATCCGGTCAAAACCGATGAGCAACTGTGACCCCACGCCCAATGTTTCCCGCATGAAACGCAGCAGATCAACAGACGTGCGGGCAATCATATTGCCAATGGTAGAGCCGGGGAAAAAACCGAGCTTTGGCATATCGGAAACTTCGGACGGCAATTTCAGCCGTCGCATAAAGTCGGCTTCCAGTGGATAGATCGGAAGCTCTGGAAAACTGCTTTGCAGCTGGGCTGCGCTGGCGGCAAGAAATTCCCCCGAAATATCAATCGGAACATAGGCAGCGGGTTGCATCTCTCGCAATAAAAGGGGCGTTTTCGTCGAACTTCCTGAACCAAATTCAACAACCGCGCGCCCTGCCCCGCTTATTTCCGCAACCTTTGCGCTATAATTTTCCAGCAATCCCGTTTCGGTCCGGGTGGGATAATATTCCGGAAGCTCGGTAATCTGTTCAAAAAGCTCCGACCCCCTTCTGTCATAGAGCCACCGTGCCGGAATAGCATGGCTTCGCTCTGCGAAACAGCGCAACACATCTGTTTTGAAGGCCGGGTCAAGCTGGCTGATTGTCATATCCATTAGAAAGTCGTCCCTGGCGGCAAGGTTCCTGAAATCAAATATCTTTGGCGAGGCGAAGGCCCGTAAATTGCCAGCGTTGATGCGGGTAAAAGAAGTTACGATATGTATCGCGGATATGCCCCGGCGGCGTCGCTACGCTTCCGCCCTTCAAGACAAACTGCCCGGACATGAACTTCCCGTTATATTCACCGACTGCGCCCTCGGCGGGTTTGAAACCGGGATAAGGACGATAGGCGCTGCCTGTCCATTCCCACACATTGCCGGTTTCCGGTAATCCGTTTCGCGCGGCCACCTCCCATTCGGCTTCGGTCGGCAGGCGTGCTTTCGTCCAATTGGCATAGGCATCGGCTTCATAAAGGCTGATGTGGCGCACCGGCGCACACAAAATGAGATCGCGCCAACCTTGCAGCGTGAATTCCTTGGTTACGCCGTCCCGCTCTTTCCAGTGCAGAGGGGCGTTAATATTATGATTTTGCACCCAGGCCCAGCCCTCGGACAGCCAATGACGCGGGTCTGCATATCCGCCATCCGCGACAAATTGCTGCCATTCCTCGTTAGTCACCGGTCGGTCGGCTATCGCATGGGGATGCAAAAACACTTCGTGGCAGGGACCTTCGCAATCAAAGGCAAAGCCCTCACCCTTATTGCCAATCGACTGGACACCGGTTGCACCTTCTATCCAGCCCAGCGGCGTTTCGGTAAATGCATGGCGCGGCTTTGGATCGAGCAAAGCCGGGCCAAGAGGATTACGGGAAAACAGGTGCAATATATCTGTCAGCAATAGTTCCTGATGCTGCTGTTCATGATGCAGACCAAGTTCAAGCAAATCCAATGCCTCAGCTGAAAAACCGCCCATCGCTTCCGTCATTGCAGCATCCACATGGGCGCGGTAGTCAAGCACATCCTCTAACGAGGGGCGGGTCAGCAGTCCGCGTGCAGGCCGGTCATGCCGCGGTCCTTCCGCTTCATAATAGCTGTTGAACAAATAGGCATAAGCATCGTCAAAGCGGGCATAGCCGGGCACATGATCGCGTAGAAGAAAAGTCTCGAAAAACCATGTTGTGTGCGCCAGATGCCATTTAACCGGCGAGGCGTCTTCCATCGATTGGACGGTCGCATCGGCATCGCTCAACCCGCTAATCAACAAAATGCTATGGGATCTGATAGCCTGAAACCTGTCCGCAATATCCCGCCGGCGAGAAAGTTTCTCAGAACCAGCAGAAAACGACATGCTTGCGTTGGTTTGATCAGCGATCAGCTCTACTCCGTTTTATCGGTCGTTTACAGAACATAGAACGAACGAGCACAGCGTCAACCGGCTATATTTACTCACAAAGAGTGCTGAAACATATTTCGCAGAGCGCCTTAGCGCAGTCAGACCGGCTTAGCGCGAGGCGCCAGGAACCCATAAAATGTCAGCTTTACCGCCATTATTAAGCATCCGGCCAAGAACGAAAAGATAGTCCGACAACCGGTTGAGATAAGCCAAAGCCTGCGGGTTAATCGCCATAACCTGTGCAGCGCTCACGGCAGTCCGTTCCGCTCTGCGTGCTGTTGCCCGCGCCAGATGAATGGCGGCTGCGGCATTGTTACCGCCCGGCAGGATGAAGCTGGTTAACGGATCAAGCCCGTCATTTATCGCATCAATTTCGCTTTCCAGACGGTCAACTTGCGAATGTGTCACCCGCAATACCATTTCCGAAGGTGCGAAATCATCGTCGTTATCTGCTGGAGTCGCAAGATCGGCGCCCAGATCGAACAGGTCATTCTGGATCACCTGTAACGATTTCAGCAATTCAGCATCATCAAGTTGGCAAATTGCCACGCCCAGCGCGCTGTTAAGCTCATCAACGTCACCAATTGCGGCCATGCGCGGATCATTTTTGGCAACACGCGCGCCGCCGACAAGGCCAGTCGTCCCGTCATCACCAGTCTTGGTGTAAATCTTGTTCAGCTTGACCATAAAGAGCGGTTTTTAGCTTTGGCCGCCGGCAATTAGGATTAGCAAAGCCACCAGAACGATTGCGATCGCTTGATATTTCACCCGCGCGAACATCATTTGATTCTGTTTCTTGTGCGAAGCAGTGACTCCGTCGGCATCGACATCATCCGGCTTCATATTAGCAAAAGCAACCAGCCCGCGCGCCAGAGCATAAACAACGGCACCAGCCGCGATCAGGATCAATATAATCAGTACATAGCTCATAGGATTGCCTTAGACCTTCGACAGGGTAATGCCAACCGGGAATATATTTTTCCGTAATCGGCTGGTTAACATATAGGGATTCGCACCCGCTTCCCGCAATAGGGTTAAAGATGCAGACCCCCGGCTTTTTGATAGTTTCGATCCGGTTTCATCAACCAGAACCGGGTGATGAACATATCGCGGAACGGGCAGCCCCAGCAGCGCCTGCAACAAACGATGGATATGGGTCGATGCAAATAAATCCTGCCCGCGCACAACGTGGGTAATCCCGTCCCGCGCATCGTCCACTGTCACAGCCAGATGATAGCTGACCGGATTATCCTTGGGGATTATAATGACATCCCCCAGCACAGCAGGATCAGCAACCTGCTCGCCGCGCAGGTCGTCATGCCATGTCAATGCGCCCGTTAAATCAAGCGCTTTCTCAACATCCAAGCGCCAACAATGCGGCTCATTGCCAATTCTTTGAGCGACTTCATCCTTATCTAGATGGCTGCAAATGCGCGGATAGATAGGCCCGTCCGGCCCTTGCCTAAACCCTTTGGTTTGCTGGATAGCCTGCAACGACGAGCGCGTGCAAAAGCACGGATATAACAGCCCCATATCTTTTAGCCGCCCGGCCGCCTCGCCATAGCTATCAAGGCGCTGTGACTGGTAAATAACCTCGCCATCCCAGTCTATTCCCAGCCAGCGCAGATCGGCCAGTATCGCATCGACAAATTCCGGTCTGCTGCGGCCAAGGTCGATATCTTCTATCCTGAGCAGGAACTTCCTGCCGCGTTCCCGTGCGTAATCATAGGCCGTAAGAGCCGCATAAGCATGGCCCAGATGCAACCAACCATTGGGGCTTGGTGCAAAGCGCACCACTACATCTTGGCTTACATAGACTCTTGACGTCATAGGGCAGATAATGTTCTTTGCTTGTCAGTTGTAATGACTATGTCATGTTCTTGCGGATAAAGGGCGGACAGTCAAAGACTAAGGGAGGAGTTGAACTATGTACCACCCTGACCTGTTACGGCATCCGGAAAGTTGCCCGTCACTGGTGCTGAACGCCGATTATACGCCGCTTTCTTATTATCCATTAAGCCTGTGGCCCTGGCAAACCGCGATCAAGGCCGTGTTCCTTGACCGGGTCAATATCGTCTCCAGCTATGAACGCGAAGTGCATAGCCCCAATCTCGACATGCAAATTCCATCAGTCATTGCGCTGAAAAACTATATAAAGCCGTCGGAATACCCTGCCTTTACTCGGTTTAATCTGTTTTTGAGGGATAAATTTGCCTGCCAATATTGCGGCAGCCCGAACAACCTGACCTTTGACCATGTTGTTCCGCGCCGCCAAAAAGGCCGCACCACATGGGAAAATGTGACAACTGCGTGCCTGCCCTGCAATCTAAAGAAAGGCGGCCGCACTCCAAAGGAAGCGCATATGCAGCTTTTGCACAGACCGATAAAGCCCACCAACTGGCAACTACAGGAACATGGCCGCAGCTTCCCGCCTAATTTCCTGCATGATACATGGCGTGACTGGCTTTACTGGGACATCGAACTGGAAAGTTGAAACGGCGGTTAAACCTGCCCGCAACGGCGGTGATTGCGTTTTTACAGGCACAAGGATTGTCTTGACCGTGCTGGCACAGCCGTGCAGCAAAGAGCTATGACGCAGAAACGCTCCACAGACTCATCCGTAGCCCCGTCACTGGTTGTTCGGCAAAATCCCGATATTAAATATCTCGGCAAATTGCTGGGTGATGTCATCCGCTCTTATGGCGGCGAAGAATTATATCGCCGGACAGAATATATCCGCTCGACCAGCGTGGACCGTCATCGCGGACTGGCCGATACGCATGCGATTGATCCGGGCCTTGATGCGCTGTCGCTTGACGAAACGACCGCTTTTGTTCGTGGCTTCATGCTGTTTTCTCTGCTCGCCAACCTGGCCGAAGACCGTCAGGGCGTAGAAGCGGAAGAAGGCGCCAGCGTTGCCGAGGCTATCGCAAAACTGGCCAGCGAGGATGTGGACAAGAATGCCGTGCTGGCATTGCTGGACGATGCATTGATCTCGCCGGTATTGACCGCCCACCCTACCGAAGTGCGGCGCAAGAGCATAATCGACCACAGGGCGCGGATCGCCGAATTGCTCTTGATGAAAGACAAAGGCGCGGACGAGACTCCCGAAGGCGATGTGCTTGATGATGCGATAATGCGGCAAATCGCTCTGCTCTGGCAGACAAGGCCGCTGCGCCGTGAACGGCTTTTCGTGACGGACGAGGTGCAAATATCGCAAAGTTACATGCGCGATGTCTTTCTGCCCCTGTTGCCGAAATTATATGACAAATGGGGAAAGGTCTTAGGGGCACGGCTTCCGAATTTCCTGAAGCTGGGAAGCTGGATTGGCGGCGATCGGGATGGCAATCCGTTTGTCGATGCCGATGCGATGAAAGAGGCTTTGTCACGGGCCGCTGAAACCGTGATCGGATACTATCTTGCCTGCATCCACGCGATGGGGGCAGAACTCAGCATATCGACCGAACTGGCCTTCGTTCCCGATGAAGTAATCGCTTTGGCCGATGCCAGCGGTGATGATGCGCCAAGCCGCAAGGACGAGCCTTATCGCCGCGCTCTATCAGGTATCTACGCACGGCTGGCTGCAACGCATTTGAAACTTTGTGGTCATGTCCCCGGACGCCCCTCATCCATCGCGGCGAAACCTTATGATAATCCGCAGCAGTTACGGGAAAATCTTGCCACGCTTGCGGACGGTCTTCGCTCCGGTGGACATGGCACGTTTGCATCATCGGGTGCTTTGGAGCGCTTGATCCGCACGGTTGAGCTGTTCGGTTTCCACTTGGCTACGCTCGATATGCGCCAGAATAGCCGTGTTCATGAACGGGTCGTGGCGGAACTGCTCGCCAAGGCTGGCGTAGAAGGCGATTATCTTTCGCTTGACGAAGACACCCGCATCAAAATCCTGCGTCAGGAACTGGCCAATAACCGTCCGCTGGTTAGTCCTTGGATCAGCTATAGCGAAGAGACTGCCAAAGAGCTTTCCATCCTGCGCGCGGCGGCACAGGCGCATGATGAATATGGCCCGGAAGTCATCGTCAATTATAACATCAGCAACGGCGAAACCGTATCCGACATATTGGAAGTCTATGTGCTCTTGATGGAAGCGGGGCTCTATCGCGCACCCGTCAACCAAGGTGATCCGCCGACTTGCCCGATCATGGCCGTGCCCCTGTTCGAGACTGTAACCGATCTGGAAAACGCTCCGCAAGTGATGACCGCCTTTTTCGCACTGCCCGAAATGCTGGCGCTAACGAAGGCACGCGGCGCGCAGGAAGTGATGATCGGCTATTCCGACAGCAACAAGGACGGCGGCTATCTGACTTCCACCTGGAGCCTGTTCAAAGCGAGTCAGGCGCTGACCCCCGTGTTTGAAAAGGCGGGTGTAAAGATGCAGCTGTTCCACGGCCGCGGCGGAGCTGTGGGGCGCGGCGGCGGCTCCGCCTTTGGCGCGATCAAGGCGCAGCCCAAAGGCACGGTTGATGGCCGTATCCGCATCACCGAACAAGGGGAAGTCATTGCCGCCAAATATGGCACGATGGCGGTAGCCGAGGCCAATCTGGAAGCGATGACATCGGCGGTTCTGCTCCGATCGCTTGAACCTGACCCTGCTGACCACAAGGTTCACGCCGGTTTTGCCGACGCGATGGACCGGATTTCCCGGACCGCTTTTACGGAATATCGTGATCTGGTTTATGGCGATGACAGCTTCCGGACCTTCTTTCGCCAGATGACACCAGTAAGCGAAATCGCAAAACTCAAAATCGGCTCGCGCCCCGCCAGCCGGACGAGAAGCGAAAAAATCGAAGATCTACGCGCCATTCCATGGGTATTCAGCTGGTCACAGGCACGGGTCATGTTACCGGGCTGGTATGGCGTCGGACAGGCGCTTTCGGCTTTTGATGATGTCGAAAAGCTGAAAGACATGGCGCAAAGCTGGCCCTTTTTTCAGGCCACGCTGTCCAACATGGAAATGGTTCTCGCCAAATCCGACATGGGCATCGCCGCGCGCTATGCCCGGCTGGTTGAAGATGAAGCGATGCGGGAAACCTATTTCAATCGCATCCGGTCAAGCTGGGAAGAGACACGCGACATATTGCTGGAAATTACAGACCAACCCCATTTGCTGGCGAAAAACCCGTCGCTGTTCAACAGCATCGAACTTCGCCTGCCCTATATCGAACCGCTCAATCACCTGCAGATAGAATTGATGAAACGCCTGCGCGCCGGAGAGGACGACCCAAGAATTGGCGAAGGGATACAATTATCACTGAACGCCATTGCAACAGCGCTGAGGAATAGCGGATAGCCGTTGCCGATATCTTCCAGCTCAACCAATACGACAAAAGCCTAGGCAGCGGATGCGAGCCCGGCCTGACGTCCGAAAACAACCGCGGTTGTCAATCCTATTGCGGGCAAATATCCCCATGAAGACGGTCCGGAAACTGATCGAGCGGAACCGCCACCTGCAAAAAGATTAGGAAATGCAGAGCCATCACCGCGCAAGACGCGTGCCTGCCCGTCAATCTGGAGTCCACCCTGTGTATGATAGAGGGCGCCAGTCACACGCAGGGCGCGCAAACGCCCCTGTGGCGGGCGATCATCGGACCATGAACGGCCAAAGCTGTCGGCCGCCCCCACCGATGCCGCTGCTGCCGCTTCGGTCAGGGCATGCACCAGCTTATGGGGTTCAACATTAATGAGTCGCGCCAGATCCTCTGTCGATTCCGCTTGTTTCGGAGCATTTAATTCGTTGAGCATAGTCATTTCAGGAATATGGGCGCACCGCGCTTCGATTTCCTCGTCATAGATCACCCAGCATCGCCCATCAGGTTGCTGTGCGACCGGGTGCACCATGCCCGCTATATCCAGCGACTCGTCAGTGAAACGATCACCCGATATATTAACGATCACTCCGCCTTCGATGATGATTGGGGGCGGGACGGTAATACCCTGTGGGTCGGTTAACATTGCGTAGCCCTGATAACTACCCATATCGCCTAGCTTGGCGCCCATTCGTTCCGCGAGAAAGATTGCTTCTCCATCGCTTCCTTCATGGCCGTTATATTTCAGCATCGCTGTCTCTGGCATATAAAGGTCAGTCATCTGACGGTTAGCGCCAAAACCACCGCAAGCAAGGATCAAGTTTTCGCAACCAATCCGTTCTATCTCGCCGTTTTTGCGCTGGACCGCAATGCCGGTCACTCTCCCATCTTCCCCCGTGTATATATCCACAAGCTTCGTTTCCATCAGAACATCAACACCGGCATCACTCATCCGGCGGTGAAGTAACTGAACCATCTCCAGCCCGCTATGGCCAGGCCAACAATGGATACGTGCGCGACTATTGCCGTAGGAGGCGCGAAAACTCGTATCCAGTTCCCAGGGCAGATCATGCGAATTGCGCAACCATTCCAGTGCCGGGGCACTATTGTCAGCGATTGAGCGTGCTATCACCGGATCCGTTTTTCCGCGCGCCTTCGCCATGATGTCAGCGAAGAAAATATCGGGATTATCATCAATACCATGGGCCTTTTGGGATTCACTTCCCGCGGCGCAAAACAAGCCTTGCGACATCCCGGTAGATCCACCAGCCCGGTCATTGCGATCAATCACCAGAGGTGTAACTCCAGCATCCGCCGCTGCCAGCGCGGCCACTGCACCGCAAGCACCGCCACCTGCGACAAGCACCGGAACCGTAAAATCGAAATCGTTCATTCAGTCGTTCTCGCCTGCTCCAACACAGCTGCGGTATTGGTCAGCACGTTCCGTTTTGTGATCTGCTGCTTAAGCGGATCACCGGCCAAAAGATCGTTGATAAGATCGATAACCAGATAAAATTGGCTCATAATTTAATTCCTTTCCGGGATAGCGAAAGCAATGCCCCGGCAATAAATCAAGCGCTTAACACAGGTTGAAGCCACAGCGCGAATAACAAGGCTCTGCGGCCTTACCAATGCTGGCAAACAAAGGGCTGGCCGAGTGGTGGCACAGCCTTCATGCAACCAAATTTGCGGCGCGTGCGTTGATTGGGGTAAAGGAGACTATGATGTCACAGGACAAATCCCCCATCCGCAAAGACGCTCAGGATAGCGACGCCCCCGAAGGCAAGAACCGGTCCCAGCGCGAGGAAGATACGCAGGCGCAAACCGTTGGCAAGCAGGCGCAGAATAAAAACCGAGCGGGTGCGAGCGAGCACGATCCGTCCAGCGACCCCGGCGCGATCAATCCACAGGACGCGCAGGATCTTGTCGATCACATGAAGCAAATGGAACGCAGCGGCGTCATCGACAATTCCGCCTATCGCGACGAACGCAACGACGCCGATTCCGAAAGCCCGCTCGGCCGGTTAGGCCCGGACACCGACCGCGACCCGAAGCTGTCTGACGAATAGGCGGCGAAAGATTGGCGCAGCGGTGGCAGAGTTACCGGCTATATTGATGTAGCGGGCGACAACAAGGAAATCGCTAGTGATGAGGTTAATGATGAGACTGCGCGAAACGGGCGCTATTTTTAGGCATCACATTCCCTAACTTCACTAACTTCACACCAAGGAACCCTTTTTTTCTGCCGATTCCTGTTTTTTCGCGGGAATTTCCAACATTTTATCCAGCCGCCTGCCGATAACGGAAAAATTCCTTCCGGCCGCTTTTTGAATATGCCGGGCGAAGCCAAATATGCTTGCTGAGAAAGAGCCGCGCTGTGCGTATCATAGGTGCGACGATGTAGGACAGCGATTTGTTTGGTGATACCGATAACACCCCGAAACTGAATATGCTTTGACAGAAATGGCCACTCCCCCCACGCCTCGTCATCCTGAACTTGTTTCAGGATCCAAATAGCGCAACCTTAACCGGATGCCATTCCAACCCGCTGTCTATATCGTCACCAACAAGCCCAATGGTACGCCCTATATCGGGGTGACATCAAACCTAATGCAGCGCATCCACCAGCACCGTGAAGGCATCGTGCCCGGTTTCACCCGGAAATATCTTCTGAAGCGGCTGGTCTATTTCGAACAGTTCGGAACGATGGAGCTGGCCATAGCGCGAGAGAAGCAATTGAAGAACTGGCACCGGCCGTGGAAAATCAACCTCATCGAAGCCGCCAACCCGCAATGGCGCGATATGGCCGAGGATTTAGGGTTTGCACCTTTGCGGTGAGTGGTAACCGTGCGCGTCAACCTACTCTCATTTTTGCGGTGAATGGCCCGTGCTCGCCATCTTACTCTCACTTTCGTCATCCCGAACTTGTTTCGGGATCTATCCTCGACGAAGCGCCACATCTCAAGAGATCCTGAAACAAGTTCAGGATGACGAGAGACTGTTATGGCAGGGTTGGCCTAGGGGTGCTCATAGAGCCCCCCTAGGTATTATTTTGTGTCACCACGTCCCGGCTTAGGCATGCGTTCTACGACGTGTGTAGCACTCTTGCGTTGTGCTTCACGAACAGTTGTCAACCGACCGGTTTTTGCATTCCGGCCAATTTTGAAGGTTTTGCTCTTCGACAATTAAATCACCTCCCCTCAGAAAAGTGTAAATAAAACTCTAAACATTCCCGTCTGAAGCTAGCCTGTGTGACAAGCATTGCTGCAATAATAACAACCATTTACTTGCGAATAATATCTGCGAGCTTCAACTACTGCCTGTTGGCATAATACGAAGTCACCCAAATATAATTGATTATTTATGTGAGGCAGCCATGGGCAGACAGAGGTATGGACCTCATGATCACCATTTGGTTGGTTATTTTTGTTGACGTAGTAGCGCGGCATTTTCAGTTCTCCGATAGCTATTGAACAAATGCATTCGAAGAGATATGACCGACGCGCGAAGGTCGAGGTTTATCCCTCTACCTAGTCAGAAAATCAGCAGCTATCATGCTAGTTTTCTAATAGGAGGCGGAGTTGTTCCAGCAACTCCGCCTTTTTGCATAGTAAATATGCCGAATTATTGGATATAGTCAAGTAAAAATTGACCTATGATCAATAAAAAAGCCTGCCAATAAAGACTGGCAGGCTTTTTCAGATGAAATCTACACTTAAATTATCCGTATATACGGACGCCCGGCAGATTATCATACCAATCTTCATCTTCATCATCAAATTCACTGCTTACGTGGTCAGATATGTGAAAACATAAGCAAAGTTTTTCATCCGAATTACGGACAGGATTAATTCTCATGTCCCTAATGAGATCCTGCAGACGAGAGAAAGCTTCTTGAAATTTACGAAATTTCTTTTGATTCTCACTATCTTCAGCTTCTTCAGGAAAACGGAGAGTGTCTATAATAATAGACAACCTCATACACTTCTCGAGTCCAGGTGAAAGCACCCGATCATTGGTCTCACATCTAGACAAATGCTCGGGCGTCACTGAGATCATCTCTGCAAGTTCCTTTGCTTTGATCCGCAGCGATTTACGAATAAACTTTATATCCTCACCGCTAAACTTCTGTGGATGAATTAGTCGCGTTATTGCGACCTGATGCAGTAGCCCTTTTGGGTTTGGAATTATGGTTTTTTCAACTTCCCCTTCATCATCTAATTTTTGCCTTACAGAATTTTTCAGAATAACTGTGAATGGTGCTCCAAGGCTATCCGCTTCATATTCTGGAAGAACAATTTCAGTTGGTTTCCTCTTCATTGTCTTGCTCCAGCAACCATGCCACGCGATCTATGCACAATCCTCTTCCGATTGGCTCGATGGAAAGTATTATTTCCAACGGATCGTCATCAAGCGTGTTACCGACAATTTTATACTGTGAGTCATGTGGGTTCTCCTTCGTTGAGTAAACAATCTGACCATTTTCCAATACCCACAGTAAGTCGGGTAGGAAAATTTTAGACTGCACCATTTCGAGATTGGCGCTGGGCGTGTATGAGAAGTCCCCATCAAGGTATTCCAACCAATAATCGACAAATTCTCTTGCAAGAGCCTTTTTGCCTTTTGCCATGCGCTTTCCTCTCAAAATTGGCGTCACCCTTATTGACTAAAATTGATCATTGATCAAGAAATATTACTCCGCAGCAACTCCCGCTTGTTCGAACATATCTTCACCATCGTCATTATCCGTCGCTTCGATGCCGATGATCTTGTTGCCTTTGCGTTTGTCGAAGCTGTCCCATACTTCGTTCCAGTTGCCACGGGTGGCGCCTTTGGAATATTCGGTGGCGCGGGTTTCGAAGAAGTTGGCGTGCTCGACACCGTTGAGCAGCGGCGCCAGCCATGGGAGCGGGTGGTCTTCGATCATGTAGATTGGCTGGAATCCCAGCTGCGCCAGGCGCCAGTCGGCGATGTAGCGGATATAGCGTTTAATCTCTTTCGCGGTCATGCCGGTCACCGGGCCGTCGCTGAACGCCAGGTCGATAAACGCATCTTCCAGCCGCACGGTTTTCTGGCAGCAGTCGATGATTTCTTCTTTGACATTTTTGGTCAGGCAATCGCGTTCCTTCACGAAGGTGTGGAACATTTTGACAATGCCTTCGCAGTGCAGCGATTCATCGCGCACGGACCATGACACAATCTGCCCCATGCCCTTCATCTTGTTGAAACGCGGGAAGTTCATCAGCATCGCGAAGCTGGCGAACAGTTGCAATCCTTCGGTAAAGCCGCCGAACATGGCCAGCGTCTTGGCAATATCTTCGTCAGTATCGACGCCGAACGTGCCCATATAATCGTGCTTGTCCTTCATCTCTTCATATTCGAGGAACATCGAATATTCGCTTTCCGGCATGCCGATCGTGTCGAGCAGGTGCGAATAGGCGGCGATGTGGACGGTTTCCATGTTTGAAAACGCGGTGAGCATCATCTTGATTTCGGTCGGTTTGAACACGCGGCCATATTTGTCGTGATAGCAATCCTGCACCTCGACATCCGCCTGGGTAAAGAAGCGGAAAATCTGGGTGAGCAGGTTGCGTTCATGATCGGTCAGCTTTTGCGCCCAATCGCGGCAATCCTCACCCAGGGGCACCTCTTCCGGCATCCAGTGGATCTGTTGCTGACGCTTCCAGAAATCATAGGCCCAGGGATATTCAAAGGGCTTATAAGTTTTGCGTGCTTCCAGAAGTGACATTTATCTTACTCCGCTTTCATACATCTATTTTGCCTCGCCCGAAAAGCGGGAGAGGAATTTACGCCTTTACGCCGTCTAAAAAAACAACCCCCTCCCCTAAAGGAGCAAAACGGGAGGGGGCAGTAAGCAGAAACCCGATCATGGGCCCAATTATTACTGGCCCGAAATTACTGACAGGCCAGACATTCGTCATAATCGGTTGTTTCCGCTGTCATCAATTCAACCTTTTTCGGATCAATCGTATTATCCGCTTCCACGCCGCCCGCTATGGCCTGTTCCTGTCCGGCAAAACCGGCGCGCTGGATGGATTTCGAACGCAGATAATAGAGCGATTTGATACCCAGTTCCCATGCGCGGAAATGCAGCATCAGCAAGTCCCATTTATCGACATCCGCCGGAATGAACAGGTTCAGCGACTGCGCCTGGTCAATAAAGGGCGTGCGGTCGGCCGCGAGTTCGAGCAACCAGCGCTGGTCAATTTCAAAGCTGGTTTTATACGCATCCTTTTCCTCGACAGAGAGGAAGTCGAGATGCTGGACGCTGCCGCCCTGCTCCAGGATGCTGTTCCAGACATTGTTGCTGTCTTTCGATTTTTCCTGCAGCAATTTTTCCAGATGCGGGTTTTTGACCACAAAGCTGCCGGACAGCGTTTTGTGGGTATAGATATTCGCAGGGATCGGTTCGATACAGGCCGACGCACCGCCGCAAATGATGCTGATCGACGCGGTTGGCGCGATTGCCATTTTGCAGGAAAACCGCTCCATCACGCCCTGATCGGCCGCATCGGGACAAGGGCCGCGTTCCTTGGCAAGCATCATGCTGGCTTCAGAAGCCTTCGCGGAAATATGCTTGAAGATCTTGAGATTCCACGATTTTGCCAGCGCGCTTTCAAACCCGAGTCCGCGTGCCTGCAAAAAGCTGTGAAAACCCATGACGCCCAGCCCGACACTGCGTTCGCGGCTGGCGCTATATTTCGCCCGCGCCATTTCATCGGGCGCGCGGTCAATATAATCCTGCAGGACATTGTCGAGGAAGCGCATGACATCCTCGATAAATTCCTTGTCCGCCGACCACTCGTCCCATTTTTCAAGGTTGAGGGAGGACAGGCAACACACCGCCGTCCTGTCCTCACCCAAATGATCGCGACCCGTCGGCAGTGTGATCTCTGAACATAGGTTTGAAGTCGATACTTTCAGACCCAGATCGCGGTGATGCTTTGGCATCATCCGGTTCACCGTGTCGTTGAAAATAATATAAGGCTCACCCGTGGCAAGGCGCGTTTCGACCAGTTTCTGGAAGAGTGAACGCGCATTGGCAGTGGCGCGCACTTCACCGGTTTTCGGTGATTTCAGGTCAATATCCCGGCCATCGCGCACGGCTTCCATAAACTCGTCGGTCAGCAAAACACCGTGATGCAGGTTAAGGGCTTTGCGGTTAAAGTCACCGGAAGGCTTTCTGATTTCAAGAAATTCTTCGATTTCCGGATGGTCGATATCAAGATAGCAAGCCGCCGAACCACGCCGCAAGCTGCCCTGCGAAATAGCCAGCGTCAGGCTGTCCATCACCCGCACAAACGGAATGATGCCGGACGTTTTGCCATTCAGGCCAACCGGTTCACCAATGCCGCGGACATTGCCCCAATAGGTACCGATGCCGCCGCCTTTGGACGCCAGCCAGACATTTTCGTTCCAGGTATTGACGATCCCGCCAAGGCTGTCGTCCACGCTGTTCAGATAGCATGAAATCGGCAAGCCGCGCCCCGTGCCGCCATTGGACAATATCGGGGTTGCCGGCATGAACCAGAGTTTGGAAATATAATCGTAAAGCCGCTGGGCATGCTCCTGATCATCAGCATAGGCATCGGCCACGCGGGAAAACAGGTCCTGAAAACTTTCATCAGGAAGCAGGTAACGGTCACGCAGCGTTTCCTTGCCAAAATCGGTCAGCAACGCGTCGCGCGAATCATCCTGAACAATCTTGAAGCGCCGTTTTTCGACGCTGTGGCTATCGCGCTCGGCTTTCAGCTCTTTTTCGTCATTCTGTTTTTCAGCATCAGCTTCCGCTTGTGCTTTTTTACTTGCCCGCGGCTCTTTCACCGTCGCTTTTGTTGCAGCGCTTTCGGACGTGTTCTTTGGAGTGTCCAAAACTTCTACGGCAATATCACCTTCGCTCATATCCGCACCACTATTCCCGGCGTCATCCCGACTATCTCTAAAATCCATCTTAAAAGCCCCTAATCAAATTCTAATCACCCATCCAACCAGTCTGGTCGCAAACCAGCCTTTTGGCGGTCCATCATCGGGCTATTTGTTCCTGTATTGTTCGACTCGGCCAATTGCTTGAAGCCGAGCATTTGAACATAACATTTTTACAGCCCCGGCGGGCATTTATTTTTGCCCGCAAACTTAATAAATCACTTGCGATTCAAGCCAAGGGGAGCCACCCACCGATTCGGCAATACCGATGCAGCAACACTATAAGTTGGTGCATCCCCCCGGCATAACCACAACCTATAGTGGCCTAATCAAAATTATATGCAAGAGGGTAAATTGCTTTTTAATGACTCTGCTCGTCGCACAAATGAGTCACTTCATCGCCCGGCATTTCTTGCCGCAACGCAGCGACGCGTGGACCTGCTAGGGCCTTATAATATGACCAGAGATATCAAGGGGTGAAACGCAATTTATAAAAATTTTACAAATACCCTGTGATCCGGTGCGAGAATCGCGCTTGGGACACTATATCTGGTGCCCGGGAATATGCCAGTGCTTCTATTGATGCCAATCCGGTTTCAGGCATATTATATCATCTGTGACCAGCAAGATTTCGATTTTCAGCATCGCCTGACTGGACAGGGAAGGCCCGTTGGGGCAGAGTCATTTTATGTTCGTAATCCAGTGCATTCGGAGATGCGCTTTCTCTTTATAAAGTATCACATTATTTATGCGTAGTTTTTTTAAGCTCCAATCGCATGACATCGCGATTGACCTGGGGACCGCTAATACTCTGATTTATCTGCGTGGCCAGGGCATTGTTCTGAACGAACCGTCGGTCGTGGCGCTGGAAACCAATGACGGCGTTACCACGGTGCGTGCAGTGGGTAGCGATGCCAAGCTGATGATGGGTAAAACACCCGACAATATAACGGTCATTCGTCCCCTTAAAGACGGTGTAATCGCTGATCTGGATGTCGCGGAACAGATGATAAAGCATTTCATCCACAAGGTGCATGGCAAAAAAACCGGCTTGTTGCGGCGCTTTGATATTGTGATTTGCATCCCTTCCGGATCGACCAATGTCCAGCGCAGGGCCATACGGGATGCGGCTTCCAATGCCGGTGGTTCGCGTATCTTTTTCATCGAGGAGCCGATGGCCGCTGCGATTGGCGCAGGCATCGAGGTGTCAAAGCCCATTGGCACGATGGTGGTCGATATTGGCGGCGGAACGACGGAGGTTGCTGTGCTGTCCCTGCAAGGTCTGGCTTACAGCACGTCGGGCAGCATGGGCGGCGACAAGATTGACGATGCCATCACGTCCCATATCCGCCGCAAGCATAATCTGGCCATCGGTGAAAGCACGGCAGAGAGAATCAAACATGAAATAGCCAGCGCGGTTAGCCCGATCGACCAGGGGCGGACAATGCAGATCAAGGGCCGCGACCTGGTAAAGGGAATGCCGCGCAAGATTGTCATTACCGAAGCGGAAATAGCCTATGCCATTGCAGAGCCGGTGGGCCAGATAACCGAAAGCGTTCGTAATGCGCTGGAAAATACCGCCCCTGAACTGGCTGCCGACATTGTTGATCAGGGCATTGTCCTGACCGGTGGCGGAGCGCTTTTGGGACGGATTGACGAACATATAGCCGAGGAAACCGGGCTGGCTGTTACCATTGCCGACGATCCGCTGACCTGTGTCGCCATTGGCGCTGGCCTGGCGATGGAAGATCCGCAGTATAGCGGAGCGCTGATACCCGCCTAAACCTTTCCAATGGTGCCCCGCTCATACAAAGTCTTGCTGACTTTCACCATATCCGCCAAAAGGCATCCCGATCGCATATCAAGTATATTTCCGGAGCCATAATGACCGTTACGATTAAAAAAGCCGACCTGATTGAAAGCGTTGCCGACGCGCTGCAATTTATTTCTTACTATCACCCGATGGATTATATCCGGGCACTGGGTGAAGCCTATAAAGCAGAAAAATCCCCCGCGGCCAAAGATGCAATCGCGCAAATATTGACCAACAGCCGCATGTGCGCAGAGGGACACCGGCCAATTTGTCAGGACACCGGCATCGTCAACGTGTTCGTGAAATGGGGCATGGACTGCCGCCTGGACGATACATCGAAATCCATGCAGGAAATCGTCGATGAGGGCGTGAGACGCGCCTATCTGCATCCGGAAAACAAGCTGCGCGCCTCCATCCTTGCCGACCCCGCATTCACCCGCCGCAATACCAAGGACAACACACCGTCCGTGCTGCATGTCGAAATGGTGCCGGGAAGCACAGTCTCGATCGACGTGGCGGCCAAGGGCGGCGGTAGCGAGAATAAATCCAAGTTCAAGATGATGAACCCCAGCGACAATATTGTTGACTGGGTGCTGGAAATGGTGCCGCAAATGGGCGCTGGCTGGTGTCCTCCGGGGATGCTCGGCATCGGGATTGGCGGCACGGCGGAACGCGCTGTCCTGCTCGCCAAACAATCGCTGATGGACCCGATTGATATGGGCCAGTTGAAACAGCGCGGCCCGCGTAACGATATTGAAGAGCTGCGTATCGAGATATTTGACAAGGTCAATGCACTGGGCATCGGGGCGCAGGGACTTGGCGGATTGTCCACCATATTGGACGTCAAAATCAACGACTGGCCTTGCCACGCGGCGGGTAAACCGGTCGCGATGATCCCCAATTGCGCGGCCACACGCCACGCACACTTTACACTGGATGGCAGTGGCCCCGCCTATCTGGAAGCACCAAAGCTGGATGAATGGCCGGACGTGAACTGGGTGCCATCATCCGAAGCCAAACGTGTCCAGCTCGACACGCTTGATGCCGCAGAGGTTGCATCGTGGAAACATGGCGACCGCTTGCTGCTCAACGGCAAAATGCTGACCGGCCGCGATGCCGCGCACAAACGGATCAAGGACATGCTCGACAAGGGCGAGGAATTGCCGGTCGAATTCAAGGGCCGCGTCATATATTATGTCGGCCCGGTCGATCCTGTGGGCGAGGAAGTCGTCGGCCCTGCCGGTCCCACCACCGCGACGCGGATGGACAAGTTTACCGACATGATGCTGGAACAGGGCCTGCTCGCCATGGTTGGCAAGGCAGAGCGCGGGCTTGATACCGTCGAGTCGATCCGCAAGCATAAAAGCGCCTATCTGATGGCCGTGGGCGGCAGCGCCTATCTGGTGAGCCGCGCAATCAAAGGGTCCAAAGTCGTAGGCTTTGAAGATCTTGGCATGGAAGCGATTTACGAATTTGAAGTGCAGGATATGCCCGTAACCGTCGCTGTCGATTCCGAAGGCCAAAGCGTCCACCACCTCGCGCCATTAGTGTGGCAGGAAAAGATCCGGAAAGAAGGCTTGCTGGAAGGCGTCTAAGTATCGTCGCCCCTGCGCAGGGGCGACGATATAATATCACCATATCACGTCTGAATATGACAAGCAGGCAAATATGGACTATAGAAACTACATGTATGTTTTCATCATCTTTATCTGCGGGATCGGCAATTTCGCCATGCACAAGGCGATGATGGAGAGCAAACACCCGATGGTCACCGAAGCGCGGGGCAATTTCACCAGGTTTCTGGGACCTTATGGCAGCTATATTATAGAGTTCCTTATGCTTTTGGCAGCCTTGGTATTTGCCAATATGGGAATGCTTATGGCTGTCATCTTTTACGTTATCTACACACTCGCTAACGGTGCGGGTGCTTATGCGTTATTTTCAAACAGGCGTTGAAATGAAAAACTGAGGCGGATATTTCTGCCTCCTCCCCGGCCCCTGCCCCCGTCACGGCCGTTTCATCGCTACATAGACTTTCGCCTCTGACATCCCTACATCCGCATCATGCCACCAGATTACAGCACAAAGGGTCAGGCCGACCCACCGATGATCCCGACGCTCCGGCGCTTTTTGCCCTATTTATGGCCAAAGGACGAGCCGGTCCTCAGGCTGCGAATTCTCATTGCCGGTTTTCTGGTGCTCTGTGCCAAGGGCGCTGTGCTGTCGATGCCCTTTGCCTATAAGGCGGTGATTGACGGGATGACCGCTGGCACCGAAGCGGCGCTGATCGTTTTGCTTGCGCTGGTCGCAGCTTATGGTCTGGCGCGTTTTGGTCAGGTGATGTTCGACAATTTGCGCAATATCGCATTTGAACAGGTCGGACAGGAAGCCGCACGGAACCTGGCGACCAATGTATTCACCCACCTGCACCGGTTATCGCTACGCTTTCATCTGGGCCGCCGCACCGGCGAAATCACGAAAGTCATCGAGCGCGGGACAAAGAGCATCGACATCATGCTCTATTTCCTGCTGTTCAATATCGCGCCCACGGTGATCGAGCTGGCGGCTGTTCTGATTATTTTTCAGGTCAAGTTCGGCTTCACTCTGGTCGCGGCGACCATGGCGATGGTGGCGATCTATATCATCTATACCCGGAAAGTGACGGACTGGCGCAACGCGCTGCGCGCCGAAATGAACGATATGGACACCCGCGCCATCGGCCGGTCGGTCGATGCGCTGCTCAATTACGAGACGGTGAAATATTTCACCGCCGAGGAACGCGAAGCCAAGCGCTATAATCAGGCGATGCAGGATTGGGCCAACGCAGCCGTAAAATCTGAAAACTCGCTGGGGCTGCTGAATATCGGCCAGTCGTTGATAACCAATATCACTATGGTCGGGGCGATGGCTTACAGCGTCTATGGATGGAGCGAGGGCCAGCTTACTGTCGGTGACCTGGTGCTGGTCAACACGCTCTTGATGCAATTGTTCCGGCCGCTCGACATGCTCGGCATGGTCTATCGCACCATTCGTCAGGGGCTGGTCGATATGGATGCGATGTTCCGGCTGATCGACACCGATCCGGAAATTCAGGACAAGCCCGATGCCACTAAGCTGAACGTCAGTTCCGGCAGGGTGACATTTGAAAATGTCGTGTTCGGCTATGATGATGACCGCAGCATCCTGCACGGCCTTAGCTTTGAAGTTCCGCCCGACGGCACCTTGGCGATTGTCGGGCCATCGGGTGCGGGCAAATCAACCATCGCGCGCCTGTTGTTCCGCTTTTATGATCCGAAATCTGGCCGCATATTGATCGACGGTCAGGATATATCGGACGTAACCCAGGACAGCCTGCGCCGGGCCATTGGCATCGTTCCGCAGGACAGCGTGCTGTTCAACGATACGATCGGCTATAATATCGGCTATGGCCGCGACGGAGCGGTTCAGGCGGAGATTGAGGAAGCGGCCAGCGGAGCGGCTCTGGATGGCTTCATCGCCAAGCTTCCCCACGGTTATGACACGCAGGTGGGCGAGCGCGGCCTGAAACTTTCGGGCGGAGAGAAACAGCGGGTCGCCATTGCGCGCACCTTGCTCAAAAATCCGCCAATCCTGATACTGGACGAAGCCACCTCGGCACTCGACAGCCGTACGGAGGACGAGATTCAGGCAACATTGGCTAAAATTTCGGAGCGGCGAACAACGCTGATCATCGCGCACCGTTTATCAACCATCACCCACGCGGACGAGATCATTGTCCTGAACGAAGGCCGCATCGCCGAACGCGGCAACCACCGGGCCCTGCTGGCCAAGAAGGGCCTCTATGCCGACATGTGGCAGCGGCAGGCAGAAGACCGGCAGATGGAGGAGGTTTAGATATTCATTTCCCCCTGACGATTGGGTTGGTACGGGTCTAAAACCTATTCCGCCGACAGCTTTCGCCACGCCAGATCGGCAAATTCGCAAAGCAAGGGCCGGGTTTCGCGCGGGTCGATAATATCCTCCACGCTAAATTGTTCGGCCGTGCGGAATGGCGAAGTTACCAGATCGAGCTTGGCCTTAATCTCTGCCAGCCGCGCCGCCGGGTCTTCGGACGCCTCGATATCCGACTTATACGCGACTTCCAGCCCGCCCGCGATGGGCAGCGATCCCCAATCCCCGCTTGGCCAGGCAAAGCGATATTGGAAACTTTCCGCATTAGACATGGCGCTTCCCGCAATCCCGTATGCGCGGCGCACAATCACGCTGGCCCACGGCACGGTCGCTTTATAAACCGCGTTCATCGCCTGCACACCATAGCGGATCGTCCCGGTGCGTTCGGCATCCTCGCCGATCATAAAGCCCGGATTATCGACCAGATGAACCACCGGCAAACGAAACTGTTCCGCCAGCTTGGCAAAGCGTTCGACCTTTTCCGATGACTTGGCTTCCCAGCTTCCACCCAGAAAACTGGGATCATTGGCCAGCACCGCAACCGGATAACCATCCAGCCGGGCAAAGGCGGTAATCGCCGCACGGCCCCAGCGTTTGCCCATTTCAAACACTGTGCCCTTGTCAAAAACCGCCTCCATGATTTTACGCATGGAATATACTTCCTTGTCACCGCGCGGCACGGCGGAGAGCAGGCTTTCGTCGCGGCGGTCAGCCGGATCGCCATTGACCACACGTTCGGCGCGCTGGTTTATATTGCTTGGCAGATATGACAGAAATTTACGCGCGGTGACAAAGGCTTCGGCCTCGCTGCCCACCTCTTCATCAACCACGCCGTTGCGCGTGTGTATCGCGCTGCCACCCAGTTCTTCCTTGGTCAGGCTATCACCAATTGCCGCCGCAACCGCTGGACCGGCGGCAAATAATTGGGAAAGTCCGCGCACCATGATCGAATAATGGCTGGCCACAGTGCGCGCCGCGCCCATGCCCGCCGTTGGACCCAGCGCCAGCGCAACCACCGGAACCGTTTCCTGATTCTTGATAATATCTTCCCAGCCCGGAACCGCCGGAACATAGGTAAAGCCCATGTCTTCCAGTGATTTGACAGAGCCACCGCCGCCCGTGCCATCGATCATCCGGATCATCGGGATGCCCAATGTATGCGCCATTTTCTCGCACTGGACGAACTTGCGGTGCAGCGCGGCATCGGCTGCGCCGCCCCTGACGGTAAAATCATCGGCGCTGGCCACCACCGGGCGCCCTTCGACATTGGCGCGGCCAAAGATCAGGTTGCTCGGCGCGAAATCCTCGAACTCACCCTTGTCATTATAAGTCCCGCGCCCGGCAATCTTGCCGATTTCGCGGAAAGACCCCGCATCCACAATCCCGGCAATCCGCGCCCGCGCATCCAGCTTGCCGCGCCCATGCTGGCGAGAGACTTTTTCCTCACCGCCCATTTTTTCCGCAAGCCGCTGACGCTCACGCAGTTCTTCAATTTCCGGCTTCCATGTCATAGGACGGGTTTAACCGAGTGATTAAGCAAGGGGAAGCGGGAATCGTGTTGTTGTGGATAAACGTGGCATCCGTCCGGATTTTGCTTTCCTACATATCCTCAAATCATTTATGCCCAGCCCGGCTCTTTGATAATCTGAAAACAACTCTGGTCCGATTCCACGGTCAGAAATTGACCCGCGCATGCCCACATGTTTAGCCACAAATCAGACGGGTATTATAATACCACTCCACACGCATTTCTGCGGTTCCTTGGTGTGAACTTTGTGAACTTTGATCCTATCAGTCCGGGAATCATCCGCGATGATCCAGCACCGAAATAGCGGCGCCTGACGATATTTAGCGTTCGGCTTGGTATGAAAATGGTGCCGCTTAGAGGACTCGAACCTCTGACCCCATCATTACGAATGATGTGCTCTACCACCTGAGCTAAAGCGGCTTAATAATCGGAAGGGCGGGATTTCGCGCAGCCAACCGGTCATTGGACGCGCCTTTAACAGCCGGTCTTGCCGGTGGCAAGCCTGAGTCTTTCATTGGCTGCGCTTTTACAGCTATTTTCAAGATACAGGCATCAGATAGTTCATATCATTTACCCGAAATTAACCATGGCTGGCGCAAAACGGCTCGGAATAGGGTGAGAACGGATCAAATTGGTAGGACCGGGCATGGAAAATCTTCGAAATTCTAATGACAATAGTGGTCTGGGCAGCGGCATGGACCCTGATTACATCACCTATGAAGATGAAGATGTGACAACCGAAACTCCGCCAGCCATTGGCCAGGACGAGCGGCGCATGCATGTGCGAGCCTATAATTTCTGGGCCGGATTGCTGGGTGATCGGCAATTTCCCAGCGTCGAAGACCTGACACCGGAAACCGATAATGACTTTGGGCCCAACAGTGTCCTGCTTGATTTTACGGGCGGTCTTGAAAATCCGGCAATCCAGTTTCTTGGCAAGGCCTTGCGCCGGGAATGTGACCTGGATGAAACGATCAAAACGGTCGATCAGGTTCCTGCACGGTCGCTCCTGTCGCGGGTTACGGATCACTATCTACAGATCATAGCCAATCAGGCACCGATCGGATTTGAAGCCGAATTTGTCAATCAAAGGGGCAAGACGATCCTGTATCGCGGCATACTTTTACCCTTTTCAACTGACGATGAGACAATCGATTTCATCTACGGTGTGATAAACTGGAAAGAGGCCGTCGCCGACGACTATGCGAAGGAACTTGAAGACCAGGTAGCAGAGGCCATGCGCTCTTCTCCCGCAAAAACCGAGGCCGGGCCGATCTGGGCCGACGGACCAACCTCCAACCAGCTGGATACCGGCGCTAACCGATTTGATCTGGATAGCTTTAGCGACCAGCCCGATGAAGATGCCGGTCTTGCCGACTGGTTCGCCGCCGCACGCAACAGCGCAGACAATGCAGCACATAACGAGCAGCGCAGCCGTACCGCCCTTTATAATGCCATTGGCAGAGCTTATGATTTCTATCTCATGACGCAGGTCTATCCGGAAGATTATGCTGAACTGCTTAAAGATTCGGGCTTGAAGACTCAGGCACGTGCACCGATGACGCCTATCGTCAAATTGGTTTTTGGCGCGGATTATGACAAGACCAGACTGACCGAATATGCCGCCGCCTTGCGCTTTGCGAAACAGGAAAACATCGCCAAAGGCGCGCTTTCCGTCTATCTCGAAAATTATGACGGCGGTTTGAAAGCTGTTGTCTACGCGGAAAGAGATGCACGTAAAGCCAAACGGAAATCGCCCAAAAATGTCGTTCAAAATGGCGATGTTCTGGAACGGCTCCGCAAAGCGCCAAGCCGTCAACTGGCCGAGATTGATGCGGGCGATGCAGAGTTTGTTGTGCTCCTCGCGCGGCGCGAAGATAGCGGACAGCTTTCCATTGTCGGACCGGTTTTGGGTGACGAAAAGCTGACGGCCAAGGCGCTGAAACAGACCAGTCTTTAGT
Organism: Parasphingorhabdus sp.; assembly: GCF_036568145.1. Lineage (GTDB taxonomy): Bacteria > Pseudomonadota > Alphaproteobacteria > Sphingomonadales > Sphingomonadaceae > Parasphingorhabdus. The sequence continues at coordinate 151,009 of NZ_DATCTC010000031.1, forward strand.
TTTTATATCGGGCAACGATCATGTTGGCTGGTTTCATATGTAACTAATATGCCACGCTTGCCGGATAATTGTCACTCCCCCTCGTGATTGCCGGCCAATCGCCTTGAGCAATGCCGATAATAGGACCATACATAACTCAAACAGGTGGAAATCAAATTCTCACTGGAACTTTTTGGGGAACAACATGGCCGGTAACCGTAAGGCAAAAGCAGCAAAAGGCACGTCCTCGGCAGCTGACACAAAGCTTGAAAAAGCATTAGTTGCCGCTTTTCAGGAAAGTGCGTTACCGGGCGAAAGTACAGGAATGAATGAAAAGGCCTATAAAGAGGCTGTTCATTTCGTTCTGGATTACGGCTTGCACCGGGAAGGCTCCCAACCGGCGTTAGCATTGGAAAGCGTAATCAGCGCCAAAGGCCGGAGACATTTGCGGCTGGCCATTATCAACGATGATATGCCGTTTCTGGTCGATTCGGTATGTGCCACAATCGCGGACTTTGGCCTGAACATCGAACGACTTATCCACCCGGTAATCGGCGTAGAAAGAGACGCCAAGGGCAAGCTCAAAGCCATTTCCGATGACCCGGCGAGTGGAGCAAGCCGCGAATCAATTATCTATATCGAACTGGAACGCACTGAAGCAAAAAAGCGCCGCGATCTGGAAAAGTTGCTCCTCAGCAATCTGGACGATGTGGCTGCTGCTGTTAATGACTGGCAAAAATTGCAGATCACATTGGGTGAAGATGCGAACAGCCTTCCGGAGAGAGAGGGAACCGCTTTGCTGCATTGGTTCCTCGACAGGAACTTCACTCTGTTGGCGCATGAAACATTAGACAAAAAAGGTGAGCGCACGAACCGGCTGGGCGTCTCCCGGATGCGGGAAGAGCCCGTACTTTCCCAAGAGAGCCAGAAACGCGCCTTTGACTGGTTCAAAGCGGGCGGCCAGGCACCGTTGATTATCAAATCCAATCAGATATCCACGGTTCACCGGCACGTATTGATGGATATCATCATAGTGCCCGTGCTGGAAAAAGATGCGATCATCGGCCTTTCCATGACTGCTGGCCTTTGGACCAGCTCTGCTTTGGCCGCACCGCCAGAAGAGGTGCCCGTCCTGCGGGCGCAGATGACCAATCTTTTCAACAAATTCGAATTTTCCCCCGCTGGCCATGCAGGCAAGTCCCTTACCCACGCACTCACCACCCTGCCCCATGATCTCCTGATTACATTTCAGCAGGAAGATCTTGAGAAATTGTCCCTGATTTCCATGTCGCTGATTGATCGCCCACGACCAAAATTGCATAGCGTCATGTCGCCGCTCAATCGCCATCTTTTTGCATTCATCTGGTTACCGCGCGAACAGATATCCACAGGACGGCGCAAGAATATCGAGGCGCTTTTGACAGAGGCGACAGGTGCCAGGATTCTAAGCTGGTCGAACACATTGGAAGAAGGCGGGGTTTCTTCGCTGCGCTATATCCTGGATATGGGCGCGCAGAGTAAAATTCCTGATCCTGAAGCGCTTGACCGGCAATTGGAAAATATAATCCGCGGCTGGCGGCCCAAAGTGGAAGCCTATCTTAGCGAAATGGTACCGGACAATCGTGCCGCGGTCCTTGCCCAGCGCTATGCCCATTGTTTTTCGTCTGTCTATCAATCCACCTATGGCGAGAAAGAAGCCGCCCTCGATATCATGAGGCTTTTTCAACTGGAACGTGGCGGCAAAAAATCTACGCGGCTTTATCGGTTGGAGGGCGATGCAGATCATGTACTGCGCTTGAAAATCTATCACCTTGGCGGCGTTTTACCTTTGTCGGATGCTGTTCCGACACTAGAGAATTTTGGCTTTTCAGTGATGGAAGAAATGCCGACGCCGCTGGATGAAGGCCGCTTGGGTTACATTCATGATTTCCAACTGGCTCTGCGCAATCCCGACACCCGTGATGATTTAATTGCACGGGCATCCGAAATACAAGACGCCATAACGGATGTCTTGGAAGGCAGCGCAGAGAATGACAGTTTTAACCAGCTGATCACGACGACAGGAATCAGCGCCAGATCAACAGTCTGGATCAGGGCATGGTTCCGCTATTTGCGCCAAACCGGAATGAGCTATGGCATGAACACCGTAGTTGAGGTGCTTGCCGAGGCCGGAAATGTAACACGCGCAATGGTCCGGTTATTCACGACATTGCACGATCCGGATTTTGACGGAGATCGAGAAAAGCTCACCGCAGAAGCCACAAAAGCTATCGACAGTGGCCTGATCAAAGTCGTTAGTATAGATGATGACCGCATATTACGTCTGTTCCGCGCGGTGATTGAATCGATTTTGCGAACCAATGCTTTTGCGCCCCAGAGTAGTGAAGCCTTGGCTTTCAAAATTGAGGGAGCGAAAATTCCCGATCTTCCCGCACCAGTGCCATGGCGCGAGATATTTGTTTACAGCCCGCGAATTGAGGGTATCCACCTGCGTTCTGGCCCCGTTGCGCGCGGCGGACTGCGATGGTCGGATCGGCGCGATGATTTTCGCACTGAAATTCTAGGACTTATGAAAGCCCAGCGGGTGAAAAATGCGGTGATTGTTCCGGCTGGTGCGAAGGGCGGCTTCTATGCCAAGCAATTGCCCCCCCCTGATGACCGGGCAGCCTTTATCGAAGAGGGTAAAGAATCTTATAAGATATTCATTCGAGCGCTGTTGTCGATCACCGACAATATCAAGGATGGTGTGATTGTTCCCCCCAAGCAGGTCGTTCGCCTGGACGATAATGATCCTTATTTCGTGGTCGCAGCGGATAAAGGTACTGCCAGTTTTTCCGATATTGCCAACACTATTGCGATCGAAAATGATTTTTGGTTAGGCGATGCCTTCGCGAGCGGTGGCAGCAATGGCTATGACCATAAAGCCATGGGCATTACCGCACGCGGCGCCTGGATTTCGGTCCAGCGACATTTTGCCGAAATGGGAATCAATGTTCAAAAAGACTCCATCTCCGTTGTTGGGGTTGGCGATATGTCAGGCGATGTATTTGGCAATGGCATGTTACTGTCCAAATCAATCCGTGTGGTTGCAGCCTTTGACCATCGCCATATCTTTATTGACCCGGACCCTGATCCGGCGACAAGCTGGAAAGAACGTAAACGGCTCTTCGGCCTCCCCGGCTCCAGTTGGGATGATTATGACAAAAGCCTGATTTCCAAGGGCGGAGCTGTTTTCTCCCGCCATTCGAAAAAATTAAAAATCAATCGAAAAATTGCTGAGCTTGTCGGCCTTTCCGATGAAAAGGAAGTAACACCAACTCAGCTTATCAAGGCCATCCTGACCAGCAATGCTGACTTGCTGTGGTTTGGCGGTATTGGCACATATATCAAGGCACCAAGCCAGAACCATGTTGAAGTGGGCGATCCCTCCAACGACAATATCCGGGTCGACGCCAATCAATTGCGGGTCAAAGTCATCGGGGAAGGTGCCAATTTGGGCGTCACCCAAGCGGGGCGCATCACGTTTGCCAGGCACGGGGGGCGGATCAATGCCGACTTTATAGATAATAGCGCCGGCGTCGATTGCTCAGATAATGAAGTAAATATCAAGATTGCTCTCAACGCCGAAATGGCAAATGACAAATTGACCCCTGCTGCTCGTAACAAGCTGCTCCACGCGATGACAGATGATGTTAGTGCCCTGGTGCTCGAAGATAACCGTCTTCAGGCGCTCGGCCTATCTATCGCCGAAATGGGGGGCAAGAAGACTCTGCCCTCCTATATCCGGATCATTGAACTTCTGGAGGAGAAAGGAGTACTTGACCGTGCGGTGGAGGGACTTGCATCCAACGAGGACCTGTACCGCCGTGCTCAGGAAGATCGCGGACTGTTTCGGCCGGAACTCGCCGTGCTTATTTCTACTGCTAAACTCGCGTTGCAGGATGCTATCGAAAATAGCAATTTAGGTGACGATCCTGCGCTGGATAGCGAATTACTCAACGCATTTCCGGCTGTGATGCAGAAAAAGCATAAAGATGTCGTCCTGAATCATCAGCTGCGTAAAGAGATTATTGCAACAAAATTGGCGAACCGGATGATTAACCGGCTTGGCCTGATTGATCCGTTTGAATTAGCGGAGGAAGAGGGAGCTCCCCTAGGGGAGGTCGCCGCCGCATTCGTCATGGCAGAACGGTTATTTCACGCTGAGGAAATCTGGGCTTCGCTCGAAAACGCCAAAATTGGTGAGGATGTCCGCTTGCTGCTATTCGACCGGTTCGCGTATGTGCTTCGCTCTCATATGGCCGACTTAATGCGTATGGGTCTGTCGCAAGGCGCCATCGACAAAGCGGTGGAAATGCTGGCACCCGGTGTGAAGAAACTGAACGAAAATGCCGATGACTTGATCACTACTCATGGTCAGTTGGTGGCCACTCAGCAGACCAGCCTGTTGATTGAGGCCGGTGCCACCAAGGAAATCGCGCAAAAAATCGCACAACTCTATAAAAATGATGGCGCAGCCGGTATCGCATATCTGGGTAAAATCCGTGACATCGATGCTGTTGAAGTTGCCGCAGCTTTCACAAAATTGGGCAACCTTCTGGGTCTGGACTGGGCACAATTGACGGCAACGCGGATGAACCCGTCCGACCCATGGGATCGCTTGCTGGTAGCGGGTCTTGCCCGCGATTTTCAACAGATGCGGCTCGACTTTTTCAAACGGTCCCGCAGCAAGGACTTAGATCATTTTCTGGAAAGCTGGACCGACAAAAATACGGCGCGTATAGAGCAATTCCGACATATTGTAGAACGCGCTAAACTGGCGGCACAACCATCCTTAGCCATGCTGGCGCAAATCGCGGGGCAAGCGCGGATATTGCTGAGCCGTTAGGCTATATCCAATAGCCTAAGCTATGAAGCATCACGCCAACCAGGCCGCCAACCAATGTTCCGTTCACGCGGATATATTGCAGATCGCGGCCAACCGCATTTTCGACCCTGTCGGTAATCGTCTGCGCGTCCCAGCCGCGGATGGTTTCCGACACTAGCTTCACTATATTATCGCCATAGCTTGCCACCACACCGGCGACAGCGCGGCGGGCAAAGCGGTTGAGTTGACGGTTTAATAGGGGGTCTTGTTGCAAGCTGCTCCCCAATTGCATCAGCGCCTCACCAAAATGCCCCGCCATTGCAGCTTCAGGGTCTCGCGATGCCTTCAAAAGCGCTTCGCGGCCATTTTCCCATATGCCATCAATCCAATTAGCAATGGCTGGATTTTCGAGCATTTCAAGCTTCCACTCATCTACCCGTTGCCGAAGGTCGGAATCTGTCTGAAGCTCTTGCGCCATATGCTTCATGGCTTCTTCGGTTTTGATCCGCACCGGATGCTCGGGGTCGGAAGCCATGTCCGCCAATAGCTTGTAAAGCCCGTCAACCACCTCATTAGCCAGCCGCTCATCCAGTCCGGTCCAACGCAGTATGAGATTAGCGCGGTCATGAACTATTGTCCGAATGACATGCTCGTTCGCGTCAAGTGTCCGGTAAGCCCACTTGATCGTCGAATCAATCAGTGGCCCGTGCCTGTTCTCGACCATCATGACATCCAGAATCTGTCCCAATGGTGTTGCTAAATCCAGTTTCTTGGCCTGATCTTTAACGGCACTTTTGAACATGCTGCCAAGCCGGTCCTTGTCAAGCGAACCGATAATATCGCCAATCAGACGGGACGCTCCCATACGCAACCGCCCTTCCCCTCCGCTGGGCGACTTTAGAAACCGACCGACACCGCCAGCCAGATCCACGCCGTGCATCCGCTCGGCAACAATGCGCGTAACCAGAAAATTATTCTTCAGGAAATTCGCAAGCGTATCGCCGATGCGGTCTTTGTTGCGAGGAATGATGGCTGTGTGCGGTATGGGTAAGCCCATAGGGTGGCGAAATAAGGCTGTAACCGCAAACCAGTCCGCCAAGCCGCCTACCATTGCTGCTTCTGCAAAAGCACGAACAAAGCCAAGCGCAGGATGCACTGCCTCATAAGATTTGGAGGTAAAGTAAATTACCGCCATCAACACAAGCAGGCCAGTCGCGATAATTTTCATATCGCGGCCACCATTTTTCGTTTCCGGATGGGTATATGAAAAATCCGAAACCGAGGCGCTATCAGACTTGGGCGCCAGCTTAGAGGACAGCGGATTCACTCGGCTGGCTGAACCCTTGCTTTATCATCCGCATCGTCGCCCGGCTTATAGGTCAGCACGCTCTTGCGCAGCCATGGGCCAAGTCGCCGTTCCAGACCATCGGCCAAACTGAATGCTGCCGGAACGATTACCAGCGTGAGCAGGGTCGATACGGTCAACCCGCCAATCACAACGATACCCATTGGCGCACGCCAGGCGCCATCACCGGACAAAGACAGCGCGGTCGGCACCATGCCCGCCGTCATGGCAACTGTGGTCATGATAATAGGCTGCGCACGTTTATGCCCGGCATCCATGATCGCTTCGAATTTGGGGATACCTTTCTCCATTTCCACAAGTGCAAAATCGATCAACAGAATGGAGTTTTTACTGACAATTCCCAGCAGCATAAGAACGCCGATCAGCACTGGCATCGACAGCGATCCACCTGTTATCCAGATAAGGAATATCCCGCCCAAGGGTGCCAATGCCAATGAGCCCATATTTACCAACGGTGACATCAGGCGTTTATAGAGCAGCACCAGCGTAGCAAATACAAGCAGGATACCGGAAATAAGGGCGATGACGAAATTGACGAGCAATTCTGCTTGCCACTCATCTTCTCCGAAAGGCGCGTTGGAAACACCATTGGGCAAATTCTTCATGATGGGCAAATTGTTGATGGCACTCATTGCCTCACCCTTGATGACATTAGGGGCAAGATCGGCACCAACAAAAACCCGGCGATTCTGGTTATAGCGCTGGATAGTTGTTGGACCGGACCCAAAGCTGACCTTGGCAACCCGGCGCAAAGGCACCGTTCCGCCGCTCGCGGTGGGAACAGGCAGGTTTTCAATTGTTGACAGGTTGGTGCGCGATTCTTCGGGTAGAATCACGCGGATTGGAATCTGACGGTCAGAGAGCGAAAATTTGGCAGCATTCTGGTCAATCTCGCCCAATGTTGCGATGCGGATAGTCTGACTGAGGTCAGCCGTGCTCACACCCAATTTAGCCGCGAGATCAACATAAGGCTCAACCAGAATTTCTGGTCTGCTAAGGTCGGATGCGATACGCGGTGTTGTAATCAGACTGATGCCATTCATCTGCTGGACCAGTTGCACCGCTGTTTCTTGCAACAGATCGGGGTTAGAACCAGTCAACATAATCGAAATATCGCGTCCGGTCCCACCACCGCCGCCCTGTGCCTGAAACGAAATACGGGCGTCAGGTATCTCCTGAAGAAGCGGGGCCATGTCCCGTTCAAAATCAATAGACGTTTTGTCGCGGTCCTCTTTGTAGTTTACAAATACAGTTGCATTTGTATCCCTAACACGGGTCAAAACGCGGTCCACTTGCGGCTGCTGATACATAAGTTCGGAAACCTGATCCGCGATAATTTCTGTCTGCTCTAATGGTGTTCCCGGAACAACTTCAATCTGGACCCGACTGGAATCCTCGTCAATTTTTGGCTGGAACTCGCCCGGTGTTAACATGAAAAGAACCACAGTGAATCCAAAGGCAACAAGCCCGATTCCCATCATCCATATTCTGTGATCCAGAAATTTAGCAGCAATCCGGCGGCGGAGTCCGCCACCTTCCGCATATTTCCGTGCTGCCGTCTGGTCCAGACACCAATTCAGCAGCCGCATATAGCGGTCCATCCAGACGCCTTCACCATGTTCTGCATGGCCCTTTGCTTCCAGAAAATAAGCCGCAATCATCGGCGTGATCATCCGCGCTACTGCCAGACTCATTAAAACGGAAATCACTACAGTGATTCCAAAATTCTTGAAAAATTGCCCGGAAATACCAGGCATCAGGCCGACAGGAAGGAAAACTGCGACGATACAAAAAGAAGTCGCGACAACCGGCAGACCAATCTCGTCAGCCGCGTCAATCGATGCTTGATAGGCGGATTTCCCCATACGCATGTGGCGCACGATATTCTCAATCTCCACAATCGCATCATCCACCAGCACACCGGCAACAAGCCCAAGGGCAAGAAGAGAAAGGAAGTTAAGATTAAATCCCAGCAAATCCATGAACCAGAAAGTTGGTATTGCTGACAATGGAATAGCGATTGCGGAAATCAGCGTAGCTCGCCAATCTCGCAAGAACAGGAAGACCACTACCACAGCCAAAAGAGCGCCTTCGACCATGGCGGCCATCGAACTTTTATATTGGCCCTTTGTATAATCCACACTGCTGCCAAGGCGGATGAATTCAACCCCGGGATTTTCTTTGGTGATCCGGTCCATGACTTCTATCGCATCGTCATAAACGGTCACATCCGATGCGCCGCGCGCACGAGACATAGCGAAATTGACAACCTCAACGCCTCTGACTTTACTGATCGAAGTGCGTTCACCGAAGCCGTCTTTGACATCCGCTACTTCGGAAAGTTTTATCGTCTTGCCATTGCCCAGTGAAATTTGCGTTTGCGAAAGCGCATAAGCATCCTCCGCATTACCCAGAACACGGACAGATTGCCGAGCACCACCAACATCAGCACGGCCGCCTGCTGCATTGATATTAACCTGCCGCAAGACCGCGTTGATTTGATTGGCCGTAACGCCGAGTGCCTGCATCCTCTCTGGTTTTAGGACCACACGAATTTCGCGATCCACACCGCCAAAGCGATCCACCTCTGCCATACCTTCCACGGTCAGCAGGCTTTTCACCACGGTATCGTCAACAAACCAGCTAAGTTGTTCCACCGTCATATCGTCGGCCTTAACCGCAAAATAAGCGATCGCGCCACCGGCAACATCTTCCTTGGAAATCTGCGGCTCCATTATCCCATCTGGCAAAGAACCGCGTATCTGGTCGACCGCATTTTTTACTTCATTTACCGCTTCATTGACATCAAAACCGATTTCAAATTCGACGAAGGTTTCGCTGCTTCCTTCCCGCGCAGTAGAAATGATATTCTTCACACCGCTAATGCTGCGGACAGCTGCCTCGACCCGCTGGGTAATCTGATTTTCAATTTCAGTCGGAGCCGCACCGGGTTGGGAAATTGATACGCTGACAGCAGGAAATTCGACGTCCGGATTATTGACGACATCCATCCTGTTGAAACTTAGCAAGCCTGCCAGCAAAAGCGCTGTAAACAGAACAAGCGGAACGACCGGATTTCGGGTACACCAAGCAGATATATTGCGGAAACTCATGGGTTAATCTTTCACGCCGCCGGCTTTTTTTGGAGCACGGGTTTTGCCGTTTGCCCCGGATTCAGGAAGCCACCTGCCCTCAACACAACCTGTTCGGTCCCATCCAGCCCGGACGTAATGGACAAACCAGCCGCAGATATATCTCCAATGACAACATCACGGCGCACGACTTTATTGTCTTTGTCGATAATGTAGACGTAGCTGCCATCGGTATCATTCTGAAGGGCTGATTCAGGCAATACCACAGCTTGTGACGTGCCGCTTGTGATACGGGAACTTGCAAATCCACCTGGTCGAAGCGCAGGATCATAGCCAAGAGCAATTTTGGCGATCCCCTGCCGCGTGTCCATATCAATCATGGGAGAGAGTTGCCAGATTTGCCCCTGAAGAGCCTTGGTTGTGCCAACCGGAGTCACTTCTGTGCTGACGCCCACCGATAAATTGGCAAGGTCACTCTCACTTAACTGCGCTTGCAGTTCCATTTCGCCATTTTGTGCCAAGCGAAATAATATTCCGCTGCCCGGGCTGACGGTTTGGCCAACCTCAATATCGCGCTCCAGTACCAATCCCCCTTTGGGCGCAACGATATCCAGAAAATTGTTGCGGGCGCGAGCCTCAGCCAGTTGCGCCTGTGCAACCTTGAGTTGTGCCGCACTTGAATCGCGTGTGGCGGTTAACCGGTCAATATCGGCCTTTGAGATAAACCCCCGCTCTACCAGTTGTGCCGCGCGGTCAAGATTCGCTTGTGCGAGATCCCTATCCGCTCTGGCCGATGCAACTGATGCTTCAAGACGCGCTACTTGCTGCGTTTGTACCGAGCGATCTATTCTCGCCATGACCTGTCCGGCTTTAACCCAGTCACCCGCATCAACATAAACTTGTGTCACACGGCCACCCTCACCGACTACACCGACCGGAATTTCCCGTCGCGCAGCCACTGTACCAGTAGCATTGATTGTGCGAACCACCTCCCGTTTGCCGGGTACAATAACGGTGATAGTTGGAGCCTGGCTTGCGCCGTCTTGAGCAGTAGCCCCTTCACCGCCGCCTGCAAAAATCTTATATGCTACAAACGCAAGAATGACCACGGCTGCTATAGCCGCGATAATGATCAGCCGCCGCCTATTTTTTTGCGTCGGAATATCGCCGTCATCCATCGTCGAGACATCGAGGTCTTCGCCGGAAATCTTCGATTCATAGTTCATATTCAATACTCAATCAGCCCGGCTTTTTGCTTTGCTTTTGCGTTACTGTTACGAGGCGCCATATTCTTGCGCCGCAATATACAAAAAATGTCATCAGGAATAGGCAGAAACCTGCAACTCCAATTTTTGGTGTATTATATCAATATATCAGCTACGACAAGCCTGAACATCACAGGGGTACCCCTCTGGATGAATATTTGTTGGTGCTGCGCTTTTTGTGCATCACCCTCAAACCGGATGTCTATAGATTGAACTGACATACCCGTAGATTAAGGTACTGATATCAAAATAAAAAGGCCAACCCGAACGGGCCAGCCTTTTAGTTATCCTTGCGAATTAACTGTTATTAGATCAGCGGGCGCGGCCACGCTGTATCAGGTTCAGGATCAGCAGCAGAACAACTGCGCCCACAAATGCCGTGATCAAGCCGGGTATCGAAAACTGTTGGATACTTCCGCCAAATCCCAGATATTGTCCGATAAAATTGCCAATGAACGACCCGATAATACCAACAATAATGTTCATGAAAATACCCATGGATGCATCACGCCCCATGACCAAGCTCGCTAACCACCCGGCAACGCCACCTACGATTAATGCTATAATGATACCCATGCTCATCTCCTCTTTAGATCGGAACAGTTTTTCTGTTTTCGTTCAACACAGTATGATGCAAAAGGTTGCAAAAAGCCAGAAAAAATAAGGTTCTAAGAAATCCGTCCCGGGATTCTACCTCTGAACCTTGTCCTTTTCACCGTATCTTGAAGCTTGCTAGACAGGCCTAGTATTTTTGCTGGCGTTCATAAAGATCGCGATAATGCTGGATGCGCGTCACCCGCAGCCCGGGCATGCCGGAGCGGTCCACAGCGCGCTGCCAGGACGCAAATTCTTCCAGCGACAGGCTATAACGATCGCAAACCTCATCAACCGTCAACAGACCGCCATTCACCGCCGCTACAACTTCCGCCTTGCGCCGGACCACCCAGCGGGTCGTTCCTGCTGCAGGCAAATCGGCAATGGTCAAAGGCTCACCTAGTGGTCCAATGACTTGCGCTGGTCTAATTTTCTGGTTCTCGATCATACTACCCTCAAAATACGCCTTGCGGCACTTCGTTCTACTTCCGATTATCATCCCGCTTTATGACAAGGAGCTTTTCAAACTACTAAATCACCAAGGTAAATAACACGTTCATAATTACTCCTCAGCCGCATCTCCTGATCGTTTTTCGCGCAGCAAGTCTGGTCTGAAATGTGCGCACTGACTCTTTACAAACGGACCTTGCCGGGAAGGGCCATCTGCAAATAGCCGGATCCGATCTTCCATACACCCCCGACTATCACGGACTGCAGGTGCAGCCATCGTGCTGTGCCGCTTGATATAGGCACGGGCCGAGGGGGAAAGAGACTGACGCGCGATAGCATGCTCAATCAGCACATCATGTGCGCTGCTTGCTGGTGCATCCGTTTCGGCACTGGTCTGGGTCAGGCTCTTATGAGGGAAGTTCATTTCCATGACCGGATGTTTAGCAAGCAAGATATAAACATCAGTAAAGGCGGTGTTCACACGCTCTTAGGGTTAGTTAATAAAAACTTTCTTCCAATCTGCCTATTCGTACCAATATGGGGCGAATGCGGGCCTGATGCAGTTTTTTGTAGCAAATTTCCGCAATACTGGCGCTTTGCACGGTTCATCGCTAAGGGACTTCATAATTATGGCAGATCGAATCAATCCTGATTTTCAGCTCGGCGACGATATGACGGGCAAGCGCATCGTGGTGGCGATGTCCGGCGGCGTCGATTCGAGCGTTGTTGCGGCACTCGCTGCGCGAACCGGTGCGGAAACAATCGGCATTACCTTGCAACTTTATGACCATGGTGAGGCAGTAGGCCGCACGGGCAGTTGCTGTGCCGGTCAGGATATCCGCGATGCCCGCGCGGTGGCCGAGAAACTGGGCATTGCCCATTATGTGTTCGACCATGCCAGCCGGTTCCAGGAATCGGTCATGGATATTTTTGCCGATGAATATATGGCCGGCCGCACACCGATTCCCTGCGTCCAGTGCAATATGGGCGTGAAGTTCACCGACCTGCTAAACCTGTCGCGGGAACTTGGCGCGGATTGCCTTGCCACTGGCCACTATGTCCGCCGTGTAATGGGCGACAACGGATCAGAGCTGCACCGCGCAATTGATCCGGCCCGTGACCAGAGCTATTTTCTGTTCGCAACAACGCAGGACCAGCTTGACTATTTGCGCTTCCCGCTGGGCGGTATGCCCAAAAGCCAGGTCCGCGCGATTGCCGAGGAAATGGGGCTTGCCGTTGCTTTCAAACCGGACAGTCAGGATATCTGTTTTGTCCCTGACGGCGATTATGCCAAAGTCGTCCGCAAATTGCGGCCCGATGCCGATGATGATGGCGAGATCGTCCATATCGACGGCACTGTCATGGGCAGGCACAAGGGCCTGATCCATTATACAGTGGGCCAGCGCAAAGGCCTTGAAATCGGCGGACAGGCAGAGCCTTTATATGTCATCCGTCTGGAACCGGACAGCAAGCAGGTCATAGTCGGCCCGAAACAGGCGCTGGCTGTGGCCTCTGCCAGTTTGCGCGACATCAACTGGATCGGCGGGGATTATGAAGGACCGATGCAGGTCAAAGTCCGCTCCATGGCCAAGCCGACGAAGGCGCGGCTGGACGGGGACAAGCTTGTCTTTGATAATCCGGAATATGGTGTGTCCCCCGGACAGGCGGCGGTATTTTATCACGAGGACCGGGTGCTTGGCGGCGGCTGGATCGACAAAACCGAAGCGGTGACGCAGGAATGGCTCGCCAAAGCAGTAGCTTGAACGGACAGTAAGCGGTTACGCGCCGTCTGCTTGTCCCAGGATCACACAGCCCCAACCTCCCCGATATTCGGCAGTGGCAGAGGCCAGCAACGGAACAGAAGCGGTTACGCGCCGTTTTTCATCGTCCAGCGACAGGCCGACTAGTTCCATACCGGGTTCAAAATCCTTTTCGCAATCGTTCAAATCGCGGCCACCGATATAGTGACAGGAACAGGCAATGCGCGCGCCATAAGCTGTGCCGATGCCAAGCTGCCCTTTGATAAAGCTGTAATTATAGGCGACTACCGCGGCCAGTATCAGCGCGAAAAGACCGAATATACACAAAGCCATCCGGACTTTGCCGGTGGGTCTTTTGCGAGGGGTTTCAGGATTGCTATTTACGGTTGCCATGGCGGTATCTATTGGTTCAACGCATGCCCAGATACAAGGTAAACATGCACAAGATTAAAATCGCCGCTTTGTCCGCGCTTGCCCTTTTGGGGTCGGGTTGCGCCGCCACGGATGAACCCGCCGCGCCGCCGCCGAAAACCGCAGAGGAGCTGGCCTATATTTCAGATGCCAGTCCTATCGAAAAGGCCCGGCTTGACGCCGCGATCTCGCCGCTTTTCGATGACCCTGCCATGGCGGAAACCCGCGCGCTGCTTGTCATGCATCGCGGAGAGATTATCGCCGAACGCTATGGCGAGGGCTATGACGAGAATACACGGTTCATAAGCTGGTCGATGGCGAAATCCTATACCGGCGCACTGATAGGCTTTCTGGTCGCGGACGGGCGTTTGGTGCTGGATGATCCCGCCCCGGTTCCCGACTGGCAGCGCCCCGGCGATCCGCGAGGGCATATTACACTGCGTCACTTGCTGCACATGTCATCCGGCCTTGACCATACCGAAGTGGCCGAAGAAGACGGCGCGGCCGTGTTCGAGGCCGACACCAACCAGATGCTGTTCCTCAGCGGGGCAAGCGATGTCGCCGGATATGCCGAAGCGCGCCCGATGGAAGCAGAACCCGGCGCGAAATATGAATATAGCACCGCGACCAGCATGATATTGTCCGACATTATCACGCGGACATTGACGAACAGCAGCGATCCGCAAATCCGCCGCGACACCGCCATGCGCTTCATTCGTGGCCGCTTGCTGGAGCCTTTGGGGATGAAAGACACGATTTTTGAATTTGATCCCAACGGAACATTTCTGGGCGGCAGTATCATTCATGCGACAGCGCGGGATTATGCGACTTTCGGTGAATTTCTGCGTCACAATGGTGCCCATAGGGGCGCGCAGCATCTTCCGGTCAACTGGGTCAGGTTCATGCGGACATCATCGCCCAATGATCCGGCCTATGGCGGGCATATCTGGCTGAACAAAGAGCGTCCGGAAGGCCGCGATCCAGTGCTGTTTCCCGATAGTGCGCCAGAAACGGTTTTCGCCGCGCTTGGCCATCTGGGTCAGATGATCGTAGTATCACCGGAGCAGAAACTGACCGTGGTCCGGTTGGGCAAGACTCAGGATGATGTGAAGCAACCGGTGAATGACCAGATTGGCCGGATCGTATCGCTGTTCCCTGTGAACAATTAGCGGGCCGCACAGGGCTAACTTCACTAACTTCACACCAAGGAGCGTTTATTTTCCGCTAATCCTTGTCATGGATTTGACATTTTCGGCCACACGAAAAGCATGGGTTTTGGACGGATGAGAAAGAGCCGTTCCGGCTTTATCATAACGGCCTATCTGTAGGACAGCTTTTTGGTGGCATCCTTATTCCGGCGGCCCAAATTACAACCGGAACCGCCCCTCGACCACCGTCACGCATTTCCCGCCGAGCCATGCCCGCGGGTCGCTGGCGTCATCGTCAAGGCGGCAGTTCACATAGCCGCCGCGCGCACTCGCCTGATAGGCGGTGAAGCTGTCCCGGCCCAGTTGCTTTGCCCAATAGGGCGTCAGCACCGCATGGGCCGATCCGGTGACGCTATCTTCATCGACGCCGCCGCCGGGCACAAAAACACGGCTCAGCGCGTCGGTATCCTTGCCCGGTGCAGTGCAGATAAACTGTTCTTCGCCCAATGCAGCCAATGCCTTGAAATCCGGTTTGAGCGCCAGAACCTCCTCCGCAGTGTTATAGCGGATGACATTATACCGCCCTTCATGAAACTGGGTTTCGGCAGGGGCGCCGCCAATCAATGCCACAATTTCCGGCCGCTCTTTGGGGGACGGCGGATAGGCTGGCAGGCCCAGCGCATATCCGTCCCCGTCACGGATCACGGTCAATATACCGGCTTTGCGGGTGCGAAAGGTCACCCGGTCCCTATCCGGATTTTGCGACAGGACGACATGCCCGCTCGCCAATGTCGCGTGCCCGCACAGGGCAACCTCTATTGTCGGGGTGAACCAGCGCAATTCATAATCTGCTTCCCCCGACTCGTCGGGCAGGTAGAACGCAGTTTCCGCGAAATTATTTTCCTCGCCAATCGCCTGAAGCACATCGTCGTCAAGCCAGCTTTCCAGCGGCATCACCGCCGCCTGATTCCCCGTAAAAGGTCGATCCGCAAACGCATCGACATGATAATAGGGTAAGGTCATTTGCTGGTTTTTGGTTTTGTCTGGCATCTTTGCTCCTTTCCGGCTGTCGGTTGGTCAGCTTATTACATATTTATTTAGTTACGTTTTTCCCGCCTGCGCAGGAATGACAAGTGTTTGTGGGTGTGATCGATTGTGCCAGAACGGTTATCAAGGATAGAGCATCCCTTCGCACCACCCCTCACCGTCACGAACAAAAATGCGCCGTTCGTGCAGACGGTGGGCGCGGTCTTGCCAGAATTCAAAACGCTTCGGGGTCAGAAGATAGCCGGACCAATGGGGCGGACGCGGCACGTCCTGACCATCAAAGCGCGCCTGCATGTCTGCGAAGCGATTCTCAAACGTAGCGCGGCTGTCCAGCGGACGTGACTGGTCCGATGCCCAGGCGCCAAGCTGTGAATCCCGGCTGCGCGTGGCGAAATAGGCATCCGCGACATCATCCGAAACGGTGGACAGGCTGCCCTCTATCCGGATTTGCCGGCGCAGGCTTTTCCAGTGGAACAGGATCGCCGCTTTGGGATTTGCTGCAATATCAGCGGCCTTGCGGCTTTCCTGATTGGTGTAGAATATGAAACCGTCCGGCCCGTGCCCCTTTAACAATACCATCCGGGCAGAAGGCTGTCCGCTGGCATCTGCAGTCGCAATGGTCATCGCATTGCTGTCATTAAGCTCGCTCTCACGCGCCTCGGCGAACCAGTTGTCGAACAGAGTGAAGGGATTTGTTGTCATGGATACGCCTGTCTCATGCTGTGGGAAAGTGGAAGATATTCGCGCCTAGCTTTCTATTCCGCTTCGCCCGTCTTGTCATATTTCATTTCCAGATAACGGCCACGGATGGACAGGTTGTCGATATCGCCCTTGGCAATTTGCCGGGTCACATCGGAAATCTCTTTCTCGATCAATGACAGGCCGCTGACAAGCTGCTCATCGGGAGACTTGCCGCTATCACTGGCCTTCCCTCGCATAGAGGCGGGAATGGCGCGGTATCCGGAAATCAGCTCCGGCAAATGCTCGCCCATCAATTTCCGGACTTCATAAGCCGCAGGCTCCGTTTCATCGAGCTTTTGCAGTTGCGGCGACAGCATATCCAGCTGCACCCCGATGGAATTGACGATCTTTACCGCCGGTGCGGGGAGCGCGGGGCGCTGAGATTCCAGCCAGATTTCAGTCTTTCCGGCCAGTGTTTTAAGATCCGACTGCACCAGTGTTTGCGGTGTCGGTATTTTCATCTGCGGATATTTCATCGCCGCCCAGATACCGCCAGCGATCAGGCCCGCCGAAATCATCACGCCCCAAAAGCCGATGCCGTTCAAAATGCCGCCAACCACGGCTGCGCCAACCAGAACCGCACCTGTGACCAGAGCGGCACGGCCCAGTTTCTTCATAAAATGGCCGCGCTTCAGGCTTTCCGAACGCTGCCCGATCGAACGGTTATAGCGTGCGTCCTGCAGCGCCCGGTTGGCGCCCAACATGATCTGGTCGGAAGTTTCGGTCATTAACTCTCTATTCTTCAAGCGCACTCAACAGATTTGGGCCCGGCCCTTCCAGCGCGGCCTTATCCTGCCCCTCGGCCCGTGCGATATAGCCTTTGGATTTCTCGATCTCGCCGGACAGGGAATTGACCGTGGCTTTCATATTTTCCAGCGCCTTCAGCTTGAACGTGTCGATATTGTCCATCGTGTCATAAACATTCTGGAACGCGCGTTGCAGCGTCTCTAACGGGATGGTCGCGGATGCGGCCTGTTCGTGGATCTGTGCAGTCTGGTTTTTCAGCATCTCGCCCGTGCTGTCGATAATCCCCGCCGTGGTGGTGTTAAGCGCCGTAATTTGGTCCAGCACCAGTTTCTGGTTGGTCAGCGCCTGCGCCACCGTCACGCCGGTACGCAGCGCATTGACGGTGGTCGTGCTGGCGCGGTCCACGCCCTTGACCAGCTCGACATTGTTCTTTTTCACCAGATCAAGCGCCAGATAGCCCTGCACCGTCACCGCCATCTGGGTCAGCAAATCCTGTGTCCGCTGACGCACATAGAAAAGCGCGCTTTCGCGGATGGCCTTTGCCTTGCCGGGGTCGGTGGCGTCGAGTTCTTCCGCTTTTTCTTCCAGCCGCTGGTCCATGACCTTTGATACATGGATCATCTGTTCCAGACGGCCCATCGCGGCCCACAGGTTTTTGCGCTCCACATCAATGGCCGCATTGTCCATCAGCAATTCGTCTTTGCCGCCTTGCAAGCGGGTCAATATGGACGAAATATGTCCCTGCGCGCTTTTATAACTGTCAAAATAATGGCGCAGCTTTGACCCGAAAGGGATGATCCCGAACAGCTTGCGCGGGGCAAGCAAATTGCCGCGTTTACCGGGGTCAAGATCCTCGACCGTGCGGCGCAGTTCGGACAGGTCCGCACCGATGCCCGACTCCTGATCCATCGAGCGGACGGGGCGGTCCAGAAAGCGGTTGGACTGGCCAGCCGCTTCGGCAATTTCCTTGCGGCCCATATTGGTAATCTGGTCCACTCTTTTGCCGAATTCGGGGCTGTTTTCATCCTGCGCGACCAGATCGTCGATAAAATGATCGACCCGCTCATCCAGCTTTGACTTGATCTCGTCACCGACCGGAACAAGCCCTGCCGCTTTTGACGGCGAAACAGCATTAACCGGTTCGGGCGGTGTCAGGTGCAGTTCTTCGGTTGCGGTAATCGTCTCGGCAGTCTTCTCAGTCTTTTCCGTCGCCATTGGTTCGGTCTCCGTCTTGCTGCTTTCATATCACTATCACGGGTGCAGCACTATATGGTTACAACTGAATATAATTACAGCACTTTTCAAGCGTTTCCAAACCGTATTATATAAATAATACAGTCATTGCAAGGAGCGCCTAAGCCTTAGCCTGTTCCGTCAACGCCTTTTCTACGCTGGGCGCCATTTTCTCGACGATCACGTCAATGCCCTTTGCATTGGGGTGTATGCCGTCGGGCAATATCAAATCCGTCCGCCCCACGACACCATTCATGAAAAACGGATAGAGCGTGACATCATATTCCAGCGCCAGCGCGGGATAGATGATGTTAAACTCCTCCACAAATTCTTTCCCCATATTGGGCGGGGCCAGCATGCCTGTCAGTATGACCGGAATATCGCGCTCGGTCAGCTTCTTGACCATCGCTTCCAGATTTGACCGGGTTTCCGCCGGCTTCAACCCGCGCAGCAGGTCATTGCCGCCAAGGCCGAGCATGACCAGATCGGGCTTTCTGGGCAAGCTATCGAGCACAAAATCCATCCGCCGCAGGCCCGCAGCAGTGGTATCGCCGGACACGCCGGCATTGTGGACCATGACATCATGTCCGGCATCAATCAGCGCTTTTTGCAGTTCCGGCACAAACCCTTCGTCAGGGGCCAGTCCATATCCGGCATAGAGGCTGTCCCCATAGGCGAGGATCAGCGTGTCTGCCTCTATTACAAGCTCCTCGGTGTCATCAGCCTCGCTGACCGTCTCTTGCAGTTCGCCGTTCACAGCGCCGGTTTCTTCGCTTGCAGGGCTGCAGGCAATCAGAAGTTGCAGAATTGCCAAGCCAAACCCATATGTAATCAACCTGCTCAACATCGGATAAACCTTCCCGCTATGTTACAACAAACCGCCGCAACCAGCGACGACACCATTCCCAAATCACATATTGCTATAGATGCACAAAATGTCACCCTGTCTTTGGGGGAAGGCGACGCGCGTGTCGATATTTTAGGGGGTATCAACCTGTCGATCGATGCCGGTTCGACCGTGGCGCTGCTGGGCCCGTCGGGTTCGGGGAAATCTTCACTGATGGCGATTTTATCGGGGCTGGAACGTGCCAGCGGCGGAACGGTCAATATCGCCGGAGCCGATTTTGGGACGATGAACGAGGATGAGCTTGCGATTGCACGGCGCGGACGGGTTGGCATTGTGCTCCAGGCCTTTCACCTGCTGCCGACGATGACGGCGCTGGAAAATGTCGCTGTGCCGCTGGAACTGGCCGGTCAGGCGGACCCGTTTGACATCGCGGCAAAGGAACTGGAGGCCGTTGGCCTTGGCGACCGGCTTCATCATTACCCCACGCAGCTATCGGGCGGCGAGCAACAGCGCGTTGCCATTGCCCGCGCCATGGCGCCGCGTCCCTCGATCATCTTTGCCGATGAACCGACCGGCAATCTGGACGGGGTTACGGGTGAAAAAATCATCGAATTGCTGTTCGAGCGCCAGAAAGCCAGCAAGGCCACCTTGCTCATCATCACCCATGATCCGGATCTGGCCAAACGCTGTGACCGGATTATCGAGCTGCGCGACGGAATGATCGACAAAGACAGCAAGGCATGAGCGGCCAGAGCATGAGGGCTGTCACAGCATGACGGATATCGCCAAAGCATGGACCATCGCGCGGCGCGACCTGCGTGGCCGGTTTGCCGGATTGCGGCTGCTGATCATCTGCCTGTTTCTGGGCGTCGCCACGCTGGCGGCAATTGGCAGCCTGACCAGCGCGATTTCGGGCGAGCTTGCCAATCAGGGGCAAAGCATTTTGGGCGGCGATCTGGAAATATCCGTATCCCAGCGCGAGGCAAGACCGGATGAACTCAAAGCCCTGAAAGCCGAAGGCGAGCTGTCCGAAACCCTGCGCTTGCAGGCAATGGCGCGATTACCGGATAGCAGCGACACCCAGTTGGTCGAACTGAAAGGCGTCGATGCGCCCTATCCGCTTTATGGCGATTTCACCTTGCAGGACGGCAAGCTTGCGCCCCCACTCGGCCCCGATCAAATCTATGTCACCCCTGCCCTGCAACAGCGTCTTTCGCTGAGCATAGGCGACATAATCTCATTCGGTGAAGCGAGTTTTACCGTGACCGGCATTATCGGTGACGAGCCGGACCGCCTGAGCGAAGGGCTGTCGCTGGGGCCGGTGGCGATTACATCCCTGGAAGGGCTGCGCTCCACCGGCCTGATCCAGCCGGGCAGCCTGTTTCAAAGCAAATACCGCCTGAAACTGCCCGCCACCACCGATCCGGGCGAATTAAGGGACAGGCTGGAACAGCAATATAAAAACGCGGCATGGGAAATTAAAACACGCGACAATGGCGCGCCAAGCACACAGCGCTTTATCGAGCGTATGGGGCAATTCCTGACCCTTGTCGGGCTGGCGTCGCTGGTCATCGCGGGGATCGGCGTCGGCAACGGTGTCGCATCTTATCTGCGCGGGAAACAGAGCGCGATTGCGACGCTGAAAATATTGGGCGCGGACAGCGCAATGATCTTTCGCATCTATATGTTCCAGATCTTGGCCGTCGCCATGATCGCCATAGCGGCGGGACTGGTCATTGGCGCGCTGGCTCCGCTCTTAATAGTCGCCGTGGCGGGGGATGCGCTGCCGATACAGCCGGAATTCGCGCTTTACCCGCTGCCACTAGTTGTCAGCGCCGCTTACGGGCTGCTGATCGCGGTAATTTTTGCCCTGCCGCCGCTATCGCGTGCAAAGCTCATTCCCGCTGCGGGACTGTTCCGTGGGGAAATCCGGTCATGGCGGCAAGTGGACAGGTCGACATGGATTGCGGTCACACTGGCCATCCTCGCCATTGTCGCGCTCGCCGTTGGCACCGGGCGGGAGCCTGTTTTCTCGCTCGCCTTCATTGGCGCGGCACTGGGCATATTGTTGCTGCTCAGCCTGCTTGGTATCCTGATTCGCTGGACCGCCAGCAAGGCCCCTCGCCCCAAACAGCCGCTGTTGCGGCTTGCCCTCACCAACCTCCACCGGCCGGGCGCGCAAACCGGCCAACTGGTTGTCGCACTTGGCCTTGGCCTGACCCTGTTCGCCACGCTGGCCGCCATCCAGACCAGCCTGACCAATGAAATCCGGCTCAGCGTCCCAAGGGAAGCCCCCAATTTCTTTGTCCTCGATATACCCGTAGAGCGCGCCGATGCGTTCAAGGCACAGGTCACTGCCGCCGCTCCGGAAGCGAAAATCAACATCGTCCCCACGCTGCGCGGTATCATCACCGAATATGGCGGACAGGTGGTGTCCGAACTGGACGAACTACCCGAAGGCGCATGGGTGCTGCGCGGCGACCGCGGCCTGACCTACAGCGCCGTTCTGCCCGAAGGTAGCGAGATTGCAGCCGGTAAATGGTGGCCCGAAAATTATGACGGACCGCCGCTGGTATCAGTTGATGAAGAACAGGCGGCCGCGCTTGGCCTGAACGTGGGGGATAGCCTGACCGTCAGCTTGCTTGGCGTGGAGATCAGGACCACCGTTGCCTCGCTTCGCAAGATTAACTGGCGCAATTTCGGGTTTAACTATGTGCTGGTTTTTCCGCCCAATGTGCTGGCCAGCACACCGCATAATGTCGCGGCCACCATCCAGTTGGACGAAGCGAAAGAAGACAGCTTGCTGGGATCGTTACCAAGTGAATTTCCGTCCATTTCGATGGTGAAGGTCAAAGAGATCGCCTCGCAGATCGGCACCATACTGGACCAGATGGCAACGGCCATTGCTTCGGCGGCATCCATTGCCATTTTTTCCGGCATCGCGGTCTTGATCGGTGCGATTGCGGCATCGCGCCAGTCGCGCATTTATGACAGCGTGATCCTGAAACTGCTGGGGGCCACGCGGGCGCAGATATTATCGGCGCAGGCAATTGAATATGCGGCGCTCGCGCTGATCCTGTCTGCTGTCGCCTTGGGCCTTGGCCTGTTCGCTGGCTGGTTTGTCATCACCCGGATTTTCGAATTTACGTGGCAGCCGGACTGGATGACCGTCATGGTCACGCTGGCCATCGGAGCGGTGATGACGCTGGGCATCGGGTTGTTGGGCTCTATCCCGGTTCTGTCAGCCAAACCGGCACGGGCACTGCGCGAGTTGTGATTATTTCTTTGCCAGTTGCAGGGCCACCGGCGCTGAAACAATCAACTGGCTGAGATGATAGAGCAGCAAAGGTAACAGGACCATCCCCGCACGGTCCGGGGGAAAGATGATAGCGGCCAGCGGCGCGCCAATGGCGATGCTTTTCTGTGCCCCGGAAAATAATAATGTCTTGCGGTCCGCGCGCACCAGATTGAGCCATCCGCCCAATGTCCACGCGCCGCCAAAGCCCAAAGCCAGTATGATGCCGAGACCTGCCGCCATCAATGCCAGTTGCCCCGCATCCACCTGATACCAGGTCCCGGCCAGAACCGCGCCGGAAAAGGCAATATAGACAACAATCGCCACGACAATCTTGTCCAGCCAGCCAACCGGACTTTTATGCTCGATAATCCAGGGCCGAACCCAACGCTGGATCAACTGGCCAATCACGAACGGCAGCAGCAGGATCGAAAATATCCGTACAAAGCCCCCGGTCGTAATCATACCGCCCGCCGCACTGGCGAGCAGCGCGAACATCACCGGCGCAATCACCACGCCGCTCAGGTTGGTAAAGGCCGAGGAAACAATCGAAGCCGCGACATTCCCGCCCGCAATCGCGCAATAGGAAGTGGCCGATTGTATCGTGGAGGGCAAAACACCAAGAAACAGAAAGCCCAGCGCCAGATCAGGCGGCAGAAAATTGTCCAGCAGCCGTGATGCCGTAAACCCGGCAACCAGCATCACGCCAAAGACAAAGCCGAAAATCGCGCCTTGCAGTCGTATATTGCGAAAACCCGCCACAACCTCTGCCCGTTCCAGACGGATGCCATGGAGAAGAAAGACCAGAAATATACCAGTCGATGATATAATGCTGCCGATGCTGCCAAGCCGCGCACTCAAAGGCGCCAGCAGCGCGAGCGTCACCGCGCCCAGCAAGAGCCAGATGAATCGGTCGGAGGCAATTTGTCGCAAGACAGGATAAAAGGATGACATTCCGGTGCAGTAGAGGATTTACAGGAAATTGCCAGAGCCCGCGATCGTCGGGATCGCGCCGGCAAGCCTCAAGAGTCGCTTTAACCGGCATTATAGACTATACTATCCAAGATTTGCGCCACAAAGCGGGACGACAATAAACTCGATTTCTAATGTTGCGGCGCAACAAAAAACAGGTTAAGGGCGCACCCTCTCAAAAGGTGCGGCATGATTGCCCCCTTTCCTCTATATATATGGCAGAATCTTATATGTCTCTTCGCAACATCGCCATTATCGCGCACGTTGATCACGGTAAAACCACCCTTGTGGATCAGCTTTTCCGCCAGTCCGGCACGTTCCGCGACAATGAACGTGTCGCAGAGCGCGCGATGGACAGCAACGATCTGGAAAAAGAACGCGGCATTACGATTCTGGCAAAATGCACCAGTGTCGATTGGAAGGGCACACGGATCAACATTGTCGATACACCGGGCCACGCCGATTTCGGCGGCGAGGTGGAGCGTATATTGTCGATGGTGGACGGTGTGATCCTGCTTGTGGACAGTGCCGAAGGTGCGATGCCACAGACGAAGTTTGTGACCGGCAAGGCGCTTGCGCTGGGTCTGAAACCGATTGTCGTCGTCAACAAGATCGACCGCCCCGATGGCCGCGCCGAAGAAGTGCTGGACGAAGTATTTGACCTGTTTGTCAATCTTGATGCCAATGACGAACAGCTTGACTTCCCGGTCCTGTTTGCCAGCGGCCGTAATGGCTATGCCGGCACGACACCGGACGTGCGCGAAGGCGACCTGTCCCCGCTGTTCGACAAGATTGTCGAGCATGTGCCAGAGCCGGATGTTGATCCCGAAGCCCAGTTCAAATTCCTCGTCACCTTGCTTGACCGCGACAATTTTGTCGGGCGCATATTGACCGGCAAAGTCGAAAGCGGAAAAATCAACCTCAACGCACCGATCCACGCGCTCGACATGGACGGCAAGATCGTCGAAACCGGCCGCGCGACAAAGATCATGGCTTTCCGCGGGCTGGAGCGGGTTCCGGTAGAAAGCGCATCAGCAGGCGATATTATTTCACTGGCCGGACTTACCGACGCCACCGTTGCCAACACGATTTGTGATCCATCAGTAACAGAACCCATCGCAGCACAGCCGATTGATCCGCCAACCCTGTCGATGAACTTTGCCGTGAACGACAGCCCGATGGCCGGACGTGAAGGCGACAAGGTGACCAGCCGCGTGATACGCGACCGCTTGCTCCGCGAAGCCGAATCCAACGTCGCTATCAAGGTTACCGAAAGCGCCGACAAGGACAGCTTTGAAGTGGCAGGACGCGGCGAATTGCAGCTTGGCGTCCTGATCGAAACGATGCGCCGCGAAGGGTTCGAGCTTTCCATATCCCGCCCGCGCGTTCTGTACCGTGAAGAAGATGGCAAGCGTCTGGAACCTTATGAAACCGTCGTTATCGATGTGGATGACGAACATAGCAGCACGGTTGTATCGAAAATGCAGCGCCGCAAGGCAGAACTCACGGAGCAGCGACCATCCGGCGGCGGCAAGACCCGCCTGACATTTTCCGCCCCGTCACGCGGCCTGATCGGCTATCATGGTGAATTCCTGTCCGACACGCGCGGAACCGGCCTGATGAACCGTCTGTTTGAAAAATATGACAGCTATAAAGGCGTCATCGAAGGCCGCCCGGTCGGCGTGCTTGTGTCCAACGGAACCGGAACAACGGCAGCCTATGCGCTCAACGCGCTGGAAGATCGCGGCATCCTGTTTGTCGGTGCCCAGACCCCGGTTTACGAAGGCATGATAATCGGCGAAAATGCCAAGCCGGGCGACCTTGATGTCAACCCGATGAAGGCGAAACAGCTCACCAACTTCCGTGTGTCAGGCAAAGAAGATGCCATCCGCCTGACTCCGCCAAAAGTGATGACGCTGGAACAGGCCATTGCCTATATCGACAATGACGAGCTGGTCGAAGTGACGCCAAAGAATATCCGTCTGCGTAAACGCTATCTTGATCCCAACGAACGTAAGAAAGCGTCTCGCCGGGCTGATGCAGCGTAAGCGGAAATTCCTGCTCTAAAAGACAGGCATTGATGTACTGACCGGTTTTGGCCGGATAGTGCGCCATTTATTTTATCGTTGCTTTTCAATATGTGTAGCTTAGGCTCTTACGCTCCTATAACAAGGAGGGGAAGATCAATGGAATGGATGGTAATGCCGCTGAAACGCTATGCGGATTTTAGCGGGCGCTCGCGGCGCAAGGAATACTGGATGTTTGTGCTACTCCAGTTAATCATTGTCGTTGGAATAAGCATAATCGGTGTTCTTTTTGGCGGATTTTCACCTGAGATGTCCGGTGGAATGCCAGTTGGCGGCGGATTGATGCTCGGATTGTTCAGTCTTTATTTTCTGGCCATCATCATCCCGTCCATAGCTGTGCAGGTTCGTCGTTTTCACGATCAGGATAAATCCGGCTGGTTCGTCCTGCTCAATTTCATACCTTATATCGGCGGATTGATCGTGCTTGTCTTCATGTGTCTTGATGGCACACGTGGCAAGAACCGCTTTGGCGAAGACCCCAAGGCGAGCGAGACTGTCGGTGAAGTTTTTAACTGAATAATCGCTTTACAAAGCGCACGAATTTCAGTCTGTCCTATACGGCAAAGCCCCGCTATATTCTGGTCGAGGCTTTGTCCTTTGCTGCTTTTTGAACTCGCTTACGATACATATCCGTGCGAATGAAGAAATGAGCCAAACAACATACCGACAGAACAGGAATCACTCTCCATGAATGAAGAAAAATCGTCTGAAACCGAAAATCAGGCAGATACCGGCCCGGCTACACCCCCCGATCGTCTTGCCATCCATCCGCGCAGCAAGTTTTACGGCGGCGAAATGCTGGGCCGCGGCATCGGCATCAATTTCCGCGGAGAGCGCAAGCATAATATCGAGGAATATTGCGTGTCCGAAGGCTGGGTCAAAGTGCAGGCAGGTAAAACACTTGATCGCAAAGGCAATCCCCTGTTGATCAAGCTGAACGGCGATGTCGAGGCCTGGTTTGAAGATCTGGGCGACGATGCGCCCAAGATTAAAAAAGACGCTTAAAAACCTTAATGACAAGGTGCCTGAAAAAGGCACCGCATATATAATAAAAGGATATAGGGGATGGCTTTTACCGATAAAATAGTCTGGATCACCGGCGCTTCATCAGGGATAGGCGCCGCTTTGGCACAGGCATTTGCCGGTGAAGGCGCCCATATCATCCTGTCCGGCAGGCGTCTGGATGCTTTGGAAACGGTGGCGGCAGATATCGAAACCGATACGTTGTTGCTGCCGTTCGAAAGCACAGATTTTGACGCCCTGCCCGACAAGGTTGCCGAGGCGTGGAAATGGAAAGGCAAAGTTGATATATTGATCAACAATGCCGGGATCAGCCAGCGCAGCCTGGCGCTTGATACCGACCCCAATGTCCATAGCCGGATCGTGAATGTTGACCTGCTCGCCCCGATATGGCTGACCCAGCTATTGCTGCCGCACATGATCGGCGCGGGCGGCGGTCATATTGTCGGGATCAGCTCGGTGGCGGGCCGCGTCGGCGTCCCGCTGCGCACCGCCTATTGCGCGGCCAAGCACGGGTTGATCGGTTATATGGACGCCCTGCGTGCGGAAACCGAGAAGCGCCATAATATCCATGTCACCAATATATTACCCGGTTCCATCCGCACCGATGTTTCCCGCAACGCCCTCACCAAAGATGGTAGCAGACGCGAAAAATCCGACGCAGTAATCGACAATGGTATGGAGCCATCAGAATGCGCGCGCCAGATTGTTGAAGCGGTTGCCAATAAAGTGCCGGAGCTGATTGTTGCGGAGGGTCCGGAGCTGATGTTCGCGCAGTTGCGGCAGAGCGATCCGGAAAAACTGTTCGGGATAACCGCCACTATGGGCGCGCAAATTGCCGAGAAATATGAAGCAGGAGAAGACGATTAATGACATTGGTCCTACTTGAAAAAGCGGACGGGGTTGCAACCATCACCCTCAACCGGCCGGAAGCCATGAATGCCCTGTCCCATGCCCTGCGCGGTGCTTTTTTTGAGGCGTGCCAGGACATTGCGGAGGATGACGATATCCGCGCGGTGATTGTCACCGGCGCGGGTGAGCGGGCATTTACCGCCGGACTTGATCTAAAAGAACTGGGCTCATCCGGCCTTGGCCCTGCGACGGACCAGAAACCGTTTAGCAATCCCTGCAAAGCGCTTGAAAACCTTGAAATACCGGTAATCGGCGCAATTAACGGCGTGGCTGTCACCGGCGGTTTTGAACTCGCGCTGGCCTGCGATGTGCGGATTGCATCGACCAATGCCCGCTTTGCCGACACCCATGCCCGTGTTGGCATCATTCCCGGTTGGGGCCTGTCACAAAAACTGTCCCGCTATATCGGCCTGTCACGCGCCTGCGAGATGAGCTTTACCGGTCAGTTTCTGGACGCCGATACAGCCTGTAGCTGGGGTCTGGTCAACCATGTCTATGCTCCCGAAGAACTTATGCCCGCGGCACAAGCGCTGGCCGCCGATATGGCGACCATTGATCCGGGATTCATGAAGACCTATAAAAAGCTTATCCGCGACGGCTATGACCGCAATTTCAAAGACGCGCTGGCTTTGGAAAAAGAGGTTACCGATAGCTATAACAGCCATGTCAGCGCCGAAGAAGTCGAACAGCGCCGACTGGCTGTGATCGAACGGGGACGAAACTTGAAAGGCTGATTAAGCGCGGCCCTATCCCGGATTGCCTTCTATTTGCGGCATGTCCGGTTCAATCGTGACCCATTTTTGCGCGCTTTTAGTCCAGAAATGCATTTGCGGGGCAAGAACAGTCGTATCATCGAGAGTGCCTGCTTT
Source organism: Parasphingorhabdus sp. (assembly GCF_036568145.1). Lineage (GTDB taxonomy): Bacteria > Pseudomonadota > Alphaproteobacteria > Sphingomonadales > Sphingomonadaceae > Parasphingorhabdus. The sequence continues at coordinate 179,711 of NZ_DATCTC010000031.1, forward strand.
GACAAAGGTGAAGCCGGGCTGCGTGGGCAATGTCGTCAGAACCGGTGAACCGCATTTTCCGCAAAAGTGCCGCTCGACAAGATTCCCGCTTTCGCTGGTATCTTCATAAGTTGTCAGGTCGCCCTTGATATCAATCTGGTCATTGGTAACGCCAAACAGCACCGAATAGGCGCTGCCCGATTGCCGCTGGCAGTTCTTGCAATGGCAGACGCCGGACATTTTCGGCTCCCCGTTGATAGTATAGCTTACGGCCCCGCACAGGCATTGCCCCGTCATCGTCATCTTCACTCTCCTTTAAGGCAATTTTCTTGCAGATAAGTCCAATCCCGTAAAGGTTCATTTCACGGGGTTGCCAAATGCGTTTATTGCCTAATAGCGCCAAGTTGCTATTTGAACCACATGAACGACATGACCGATAGTGATCGCATCAAATTGCATGAAAGCTGGAAAGCGCCGCTCGTGCCCGAATTTTCCAGCACTTATATGGCGGACCTGCGCGGCTTTTTAATGGAGCAGCGCAAGGCGGGGAAAACCCTGTTCCCAAAGGGCAGCGAATATTTCCGCGCTCTGGACCTGACTCCGCCTGAAAAGGTCCGTGTCGTTATATTGGGGCAAGATCCCTATCACGGGCCGGGACAGGCGCACGGGCTGTGCTTTAGCGTCCAGCCCGGAGTGCGTCCCCCGCCTTCGCTGGTCAATATCTACAAGGAACTGGAAAGCGATATCGGAATGGCGCGCCCGGTCCACGGCTTTCTGGAATCCTGGGCCAAGCAGGGCGTGTTGCTGCTCAACAGCGTGTTGACGGTCGAGCAAGGCCAGGCGGCATCGCATCGCGGCAAGGGGTGGGAGCAGTTTACCGACGCCATCATCCGCCTGATTGCGGCCAAGGACGAGCCCGTCGTGTTCCTGCTGTGGGGCAGCTATGCGCAGAAGAAAGCGGCATTCGTGAAAAGCGTGGAGGAAGGCGGCAAGCATCTGGTGCTAAAAGCGCCTCACCCCTCCCCGCTGTCGGCGCATAACGGCTTTTTCGGATGCAGGCATTTCAGCAAGACCAATGCGTTTCTGGAACAAAACGGTCTGCCCCCGATAGACTGGTCTTTGCCGCCCGCTTAGTTTCCTGATTACCCCATCAATAGCGGAGCCACCTTACACATCACACCGCGTGTAGGACATAAAAAAAGGGCGAGAGCACTTTACGCACTCTCGCCCCTTTAAAATTTCTACCGGCCAATTAATGGCCAACAGCGTTAAGCCTGCTGAAGATTTACAGCTGCTTTCTTGCCATTGTTTCCGGTTTCAACGTCATATGTCAAACGCTGCTCTTTTTCGAGCGACTGCATGCCAGCAGCCTGAACGGCTGTGATGTGCACGAAGCTGTCGTCGCCGCCATCTTCAGGAGCGATAAAGCCATAGCCTTTGTCGGCGTTGAAAAATTTTACTGTGCCTGTAGGCATATTCTTATTCCTATTCATAACTTAATTATGTCTGACTCTACAAAATGGCAGAACCAGACGGGGTCGCCAACGTCGAGAAAAAGGAAAAAAGAGTATGCAGGCTGTTTTACCAGCCCTTAGACAAGAATTTCGTCGTACGCGATTATTAGCTGAGTAGGCCTATAACAGGAAATGGGCCACTTGGCAAACTTCATGTCACCCGGCACGCAGCAGATACGGCGATGCGAGCCTTTCGGGCGTTGAAACCGGATCATCGACCGTTTTTGCAATGCTGCCGATACTATCATTTCCCTTTGCCGAACAGCCCGTAATGTGTCACGATTGACCTTATGAAACAGGCTGTCCGAACTTCCCGCCCCGTTTTCGCCGCTTTGGCCGCGATGACATTATCCGCCGTATTGAGCGGGTGTCAGCCCGATGAAGCGCCGGTGGCGCCTGATCCCTCCCCGCAGGATGTTTTCTTTTTCGACCGCTTGTCCAAGCTGTGCGGCAAGGCTTATTCGGGCCAGATGGTTTCCGATCAGGCCGTGGATGCGGATATGGCGGACCGGCCGATGATTGTGCATGTCGCCAACTGTAGCCAGAGCGAAATCCAGATCCCGTTCCATGTCGGCCCTTCCGAATCGGAAGGCGCGGATGGCGCGTGGGACCGCTCTCGCACCTGGATCATCACCCGCACAGAGGACGGTGACAAGACCGGACTGCGCCTGAAACACCGCCACCGGCATGAGGACGGATCGCTGGACAGCTCCACCAATTATGGCGGCGATACCGCGTCACAAGGCACTGCGGGGCGTCAGGAGTTTCCGGTCGATGACGAATCCATCGCTCTTTTCAAAGCCGAGGGGCTGGACCAGTCTGTCACCAATATCTGGGCAGTAGAGGTCAGCGCGCCGGGCACGGATGATGCCCGCTTTGCCTATGAACTGCGCCGCCCGCCGGTCTCTGAAACAGAGGAAGGCCGCCTGTTCCGGGTCGAGTTTGACCTGACCCAGCCTGTGCCCGCTCCGCCGCCGCCATGGGGGGATTGAACCCGGCAGGTCCGGCGCTGGACGGGGATGTCAAAAACTCCTATCTGCACCGGTTTTTCCGGTTGCTCCTGTCCGTCATCTACCTGATCGCAGGCATAGCCCATATTCAAAGCCCGGACGGCTTTCTGGCGATCACGCCGGGCTGGGTTCCGTTTCCGGAGCAGGTCATTTTCTTCACTGGCGTTGCAGAGATTGCAGGCGCCATTGGGCTCCTCATCCCGCCCCGGATTGTGCCGCATATCCGTTATGCCGCGGGAATCGGCCTCGCGCTTTATGCGCTGTGTGTTTATCCGGCCAATATCAATCACGCGCTTGGCAATATCGCGATTGGCGGCGAAACCGCGAGCTGGGCCTATCATGGCCCGCGCCTTTTGTTTCAGCCGGTTTTCATCTGGTGGGCGCTGATTGCCGGTAATGTTATCGACTGGCCGTTCCGTAAAGGCTAGGAACGCCCCCGCTCTCCTTTCATGAACCATCCTTTTATGATAGAAAGGTTTTTCCTTAGCTTTCCGGAGGAAAATAATGGAAAAAGACGGCGAAAAGATCAAAGTGTCAGAAGAAGAAGCCAGCAACAAAACCACGCCGCAGGGCGTGCGCTGGGTATTGGGAATATCCCTGTTACTTGCGCTGGGGGTCATGACTTTTGCCTGGATCATTCCCGCCCTGACCTAGCTAACTATCCGTAAACACAGCAAGCATCAGCCGTCAGGCAAAATAACCGGGTCAACCCGTCTGTCCCCCCGTGGCATCAACACGCCCAGAACGATGGCGACCAGCAACAGGGCCGGTACATCGCCCATCATATGTCCCATATGTTCCGGATTTTGCAGTGATTGCACAGCCATGATCCCGGCATGAACCACACTGGACCAGACTGTGAACCAGATTAGCGAGCGATGCTCCGACGGATTGGCCGAAGCGCGGATCAGGAACAGTCCCAGCACCGCGTAAACCCCGACGATCATCATGTAATATTGCGAAGCCACCGGCGCGCCTTCGTGCCACATCCAACCGGATGGCCAGACCAGAGCAAGCGGGTAAATTAAACAGAAGATCACTCCAAACAGCACCAGCGCGGCCTGTAACAAGCTATAACGACCCATCATAAATGCCTCCCTAAAGGAGCCCCCCGGCCAGCTTTATGCCTTTTTTTCGGGTAAAAAGCAATTTATCCGCAGGGGGATGACGCGCTAACTTCACTAACTTCACACCAAGGAAGCCTTTTATTCCGCCATTTTCGGATTTTCGGTGGCTTTGCTATCAGCTTCACCAACATTATCTTCAAGCGTGGGGTGGATCACTTCCAGCGCGGCGGTGAGCGGCGTGTAGCCATTGGACCAGTCCTCTACATCCTCCCGATCATCAAGGTCGACAATCCGATCGTCGCCCGTCCCGTATTGCGCGGGATTATGGGCACGCAGCAGGAACATCAGCAAGCGGTCATTATATTTGCGCCGGACATAGGTGCACTGCCCGTCCCGGTCGAATACGGGGTCTTCCACGCCCTTCACCGCGCGTTCAAACGCCACATCGACCAGCCGCCGGGACGCCTGAGCCATCGCCATTTCCCACGCATAGGCAAAAGCCTTCCCCTCTGGCGAGCGACGAAGCTGATAGGCGCCGCTGGCCGACATACCGACCGATTTCGCTGCCTCGCTCACGCAGCCGGTATCCGCCAGCATGCCAATAAAATCCCGTTGCCGCTGCGGCGTCCATCCATCGCAGCGCTGCCTCTCCCGCTCCGCCGGAACAAAATCGCGCGCATCGCCGCGGGCCGGAGCCTCCCGGGCGGACGAGCGCACCGCAAGCGGCGAGCCTGCCCCCTGCTCCGCCGATAAAGGAGGCGAAAGGTCAGGCGCAGGGTCGGGCCCAAAATCGGGCGGGGCATCATGCCAGGCAAGCGGGCGAGCATCATCCGGATAATGCGCTTCTTCAAAAAGCGGATCATCAGGCAGCATATCTGCGCTAGAGGTTGAAGACAAAGGGTGAGCTGTGTGTTTCTGGTTTTCCATGTGAGGTGGAATAACCTATTTGGTTATATGTAGGACAGCGTTTTTTTTGGGCGGGGTGAATGGAGCGAATGGAGTCGGCTTTTTTATAGGTGCGGCGTTGTTCCTGATAGGCGCATCATCATTCTGAACGGCTACGCAGTCATCCAGATACCCACACCGTCACCCCGGAACACTTACACCGTCATCGTGAACACTTACGCCACCATGCTGAACACTTACGCCATCATCCTGAACACCTACACCTCACCCTGAACACCTACACCGTCATCCTGAACTTGTTTCAGGATCCATTTAAAGGCGCATCAACACCCGATAGATCCTGAAACAAGTTCAGGATGACGAGTGGAGTTGAGGCTTCTCTAGGTATCAAATCAGCAAAAGTATCGCGTTCTCTCTATGCTCCTCTGTTAGCTGATATACTTAACTGTTGGCTTGTTGACCACTGGTAAAGGCATCCCGCAAGAGAGCGACCCTCATATTGGATACCACCAAAAATGCATAAGATGACAAAGAACCAAAAAGATAAGCATTGAATCGGTTTATAAAAAACCTGAATTTTAGCAACAGAGTGAAGCTTACCGGTCTTTTTGAACCTCTCGTCATTTACAAAGAGCTTTAGAAACCCAACTAGCGCTAATTTATCCGATATATCTACAGGACTATGTTGAGAAATTTTTGATCCAAGTGTTATTTCCGGCAAGATATTTCCCCACCGTTCTTCTATCACTGTACCTTGTGCAACTGCTCCCATAAGCAAACGATGATACCAATCCTTATCAACAAAATAGAACAATGTTGTTGTTACAAAAACAGCTAGTGTTACGAATAATAATGGATCGAAGTAAAAGCCAAGTATCTCTAATTCATGATCTTTTGAGTCTTTCAAAAAAACGCCATATAATGACAAAATGGCTGCCAAGACCGTCGCGTAAAGTGTGCGGACTTTCATACAAATCTCATTAAAATGTTCTTGAGTTTGTACGACCTTTTTCCATGCATCCATTGCTAATGCTGCGTTCTCAATCTTTGGAGCTGTGCTCACTGCTGATACTCAGCAAATTTATAATGTTCAAAAATCTGAGACATTTCCTTCTCCAATATAATATCAGCATTCACTTTTCGTGAACGAATTTCATTCTCACGCTGAACATCATCATCTGTCCAGTGAGTAACGAGCTTTAAGAGCTCATACTTATGAGTGTCCTGAGCTTCACCATATGCTGCCCAAGCATAATCGACGCCAGCATCTGTGGCCATAGCTACATCCTTTTGTCGACTATCTCCAATGTACACTGCTTCACTTTTCGCCACATCAAAATCGGTAAGGATTTGTGATAATAGATGAGGATTGGGCTTTAACTCTCCAACAGGTGTGTGATGGTGTTCTGTATGCCTGAGATGATAAAAATTTCGAGAGTAATGACGCCCCCCATTTGCGATAAAATCTTCTGGGACTTCATGATCCGGAGGCGTATATATTCTATCTACTACGCCATCCAAACCCAATCGCTTAAGTCTATAGAAGCTATAAAAACTCTGTGACTCAGTGTAGATCGCGATGCGAGAGCCAGCTCCTTTGATCCTAAGCAGCGTGTCTGCGACCGTCGGGTAAAGCCTTAATTCCTTTTTTCGAGTTGATCTGAATGCTCTAATCGCTTTGGAAAAAACCTCCGATGCTGCTTTTTCACCAAGAAACGGCTTCAAGCTAGGAAGGGCTTCGAGCAAAAATGCATATTCCGAAGTGCCGTGCTCTTGGTGAACTGGCCGGATTTCATCCGCTAGATCCTCGACACTCAAACCTGTAATAAGCTCCACTTCTTGCATCATTGCATTGAAGCAGCTGTACCATACGTGCACCCAATCGAAGAGCGTGTTGTCGAAATCAACAACAGCTAGAGTTTTGTTTTGCATTGCAGTCCCATTACTGATTTTAGCGGCATTGATACGAAAGATTCACAATTCTCTTAACTGGTTAGTTCACCTCTCCCATATCTTTCACAACTTCGCAATTATAACGCACCGCTCACACCGCCTTCTCCCACACACAAGGAAATCCATCTACCAATCCTTCCAAAACAAAGCTGGATTCCCGCCTGCGCGGGAATGACGGGGGCGTTTGGGTTGGGGGTTAGGCGGGCTTGGGGTGGCGGGATGTTCTTGTCGGTGCGCTTCGCCTGTTTCACTCGCCGCCTTGCACTGCCCTTATCACATTTTATCGCCGGGCAATTTGCTGGATTGCTCTACCCAGTCGGTGAACTGTTCGCCGATCTCGTCGCCTTCCTTGATATGCAGGTAGCGGATGCCCTTTTGCTTTGAATCGACGGGCGGCGGCGGGTCCAGATCGTCTCCGTTGTGGAAACAGACTTTCAGATATTTGTCAAAGCAGTGGTAGCTGAGGAAATATTCGCCTTCTTTCACGCCGTATAAGGGGGAGTTCCACTTCACCGCCTTTTTCACGTCGGGGACGGTTTTGGTCACAATTTCGTCCACGCACCGGACCACATCCTGTTTCCATCCGGGCACGGCGTCGATATAGTCCTGCACCGGCCCGTCACCATAGCCCAGCGGGATTTGCGGATTGCCGCCGGAGAGAAGTCTGGGTTTCGCCATGTTCCTTGCTCCTTGCCTGTCCGTGTCTCGGCTATTCCCCCGAAACGTAACGCCCAAGGCTTGCCAACTCACGCGAAGTCTATGAACAGGCCTCGACATAGCCGAGCACCGGCATGGTGCCGACGTGGATCAGGTTGACCTTGCCCTCGCGGCCGATTTCTATGCGGAGGGCTGGCCGGCCGCTATCGGCATCGGGCGATGTCAGATATTTGGCCGGGGCCTCGACATATTTGTGCGGTGTTTCGGGATATGGGAAATGCTTTTTGACATCGGCTTCGCTGTCGCCGGTGGCAATGCCTTCGGCCAGCTTGACCGTGGAGCGCTGACCCAGCGAGATGCGGCGGACCTTGTCCTCCTCGACAATCGCATAGGCGCCAGGATAGTCGGGAGAGGTCAGCACGCGGCAGCTTTCCGACACCTGCGCGCCCTTCTCTGCCCAGCTACTTCCTTCGGGAACAGCCTCCCCAATGCGAAGGTCGCCCAGCCCTTTCAGCGTCAATATATTCGCGGGTTGAACGGTTTCATCAGCGGGGGCGGGGGCTGTCGGCTCACTTGCCATGGGCGGAGCCGGTGCAGTGGCGGAGTTTTCATCCTCCACCGCCGGATCAGCATCATCAGGCGTCTGCGATGAACAAGCGGCCAGCAAAGCCAGCGGCATGAAGGCGAGCGACACCGCAGCACGCGGTTTTGTCAGAAACAGCTTTCCCATATATGTGCGACGCACAAAAGCGCGAAAGGTTCCGTGATTGTTGGCGGGGTGGTCATTCCGCCGGTTCTCTCTATTGGGCCTCTCTCTAAGCCGCTTTTGGTGCTGGCGCTCCGCGTAACAAGCCTTCGGTGCTCAAGTCTTCGTCGATATCGGGCCAGTGGATGCCATAGCCGCCGCCTGCGATTTCCCAGTGGCTGCGCTGCTCCGCTGACGCATTGTGCAAGCGCGGATACCATGCCAGCGGGACAGAAATAGTGCGGCCATCCATCAGGTCGACGATAAGGCTGTCTTCACTGCACCGCACGTCGGCGACGCGTTCATCGGTTATTCTAGCCGAAATATTCATGCCATGCCTCCAAAATCTCCGTGCGGTTATTCGTGACCAGCTTCAATATGCCATTAATCTCGTGCGGGCGAAAGCCGATATTACGCGCCAGTGAAACCGGCTCCAGCCAAGCTTTAGCGAGCTGGAGCCTTTGTCCACATGGATATGCGGCGGTTCATTGGGTTCGTGGCTGTAAAAGTAGAACCGGTAGCCATTGATCCGCAAAACGGTTGGCATGGTTTACTCCGCCGGTTCTTGCGTGGCCTCCTTCACCTCGTCCGCGGGCAGGTATAGCTCTTGCCCCTTGTCCTTATAGACTTTTGCCATTTCGCGCATGCCTTCTTCGGCGGCGGCCTTGCTGGCGGCGGCGGTTTCTGCGCCCAGTTTTTCGGAGGAGATAAACCCTTCCGCGCTCTGGTTCTGTTTGCTGGCGAAGTCGCGGACTTCCTGGCTGATCTTCATCGAACAGAATTTCGGGCCGCACATGGAGCAGAAATGCGCGGTCTTTGCGCCCTCGGCAGGCAGGGTCTGGTCATGATATTCCATCGCCGTGTCGGGGTCGAGCGACAGGTTGAACTGGTCGCGCCAGCGGAACTCGAACCGCGCCTTGGACAGCGCATCATCGCGGACCTGCGCCGCCGGGTGCCCCTTGGCAAGGTCGGCAGCATGGGCGGCGAGTTTGTAGGTGACAACGCCGACTTTCACGTCGTCGCGGTCGGGCAGGCCCAGATGCTCCTTGGGCGTGACATAGCACAGCATCGCGGTGCCATACCAACCGATCTGCGCCGCGCCGATGCCGCTGGTAATATGGTCATAGCCGGGCGCGATGTCGGTGGTTAGCGGCCCAAGCGTATAGAATGGTGCCTCTCCGCAGACTTCGAGCTGCTTTTCCATATTCTCCTTGATCTTGTGCATCGGCACGTGGCCGGGGCCTTCGATCATCACCTGCACATCGGATTTCCATGCGCGGTGAGTCAGCTCTCCCAGCGTGTAAAGCTCGCTGAACTGCGCTTCGTCATTGGCATCGGCAATCGAGCCGGGGCGCAGGCCATCGCCCAGCGAATAGGCAATGTCATAAGCCTTCATGATTTCGGTAATGTCGTCGAAATGCTCGTAAAGGAAACTTTCCTTGTGATGGGCAAGGCACCATTTCGCCATGATCGACCCGCCGCGCGACACGATCCCGGTGACGCGCTTGGCCGCCATCGGCACATAAGGCAGGCGCACACCGGCATGGATGGTGAAATAATCCACGCCCTGCTCTGCTTGCTCGATCAGTGTATCGCGGAAGATTTCCCAGGTCAGGTCCTCGGCCACGCCGCCGACTTTTTCCAGCGCCTGATAAATCGGCACGGTCCCGATGGGCACGGGGGAGTTGCGGATGATCCATTCGCGCGTGTCGTGGATATTGCGACCGGTGGACAGGTCCATGACCGTGTCCGCGCCCCAGCGGATCGACCAGACCATCTTGTCCACTTCGTTTGCGACATCGGACGCCACCGCGCTGTTGCCGATATTGGCATTGACCTTGACCAGAAAATTGCGGCCAATCGCCATGGGTTCGGATTCCGGGTGGTTGATATTGTTCGGAATGATCGCACGGCCGCGCGCCACTTCGTCGCGGACAAATTCCGGCGTGACATAATCGGGGATGCTGGCGCCAAAACTCTCGCCGTCGCGATTATATTCGCGTAGCCGATCGCGCCCCAGATTTTCGCGCTCTGCAACATATTCCATCTCCGGAGTGATGATGCCTTTGCGGGCATAATGCATTTGCGAGACATTTGCACCTGCCTTTGCGCGCAGGGGCCGCTTCACGACATGCGGGAACTGCGGGACACCGCCGCTGCGGTCGGGGCCAAGCTGGCCATTATCCTCTGGCTTCATCTCCCGCCCGTCATAGGATTCCACATCCCCGCGTGCTTCGATCCACCCGCGGCGCAGTTGCGGCAGCCCAGCGTTAATGTCGATCAACATATCGGGATCGGTATAGGGGCCGGACGTGTCATAAACGCGCACCGGGGCCTCCCCGCCCTCCAGATGGATTTCCCGCATCGCCACACGGATGCCGGAGCCGCTATGCGCTGCGACATGGATTTTCTTCGAGCCACGGATCGGGCCAGTGGTCACGCCAATTTCGGTCTTTGCGGGGATGTCAGCCATGTTCTTTACTCCATATAGCGGAGCGAAGAGGCGGGATTGTGCTAAATACCGCTCCCTCCCTCCGCCCGGGTTAACGGGATCAGGTTCAACGGGTCGCGGTTTATTCCGCTCTCAACCTGCTGTCGCGAACAGGCTCCCCGGGGATGACGCACATGGTAATGCCCCTCGGTCAGAAGGTCCAGCGAAGTTTATTAACGTTTGTGATAGAAAAGACGGCCCCTCACCAACCGGGCACAAAATATTTTGGCGGCACGGCGCAGCCCCAGTAGAAGCCCTGACCAAAATCGGCACCAAGCAGGCGCGCCTGGGCCAGATGATGCTTGGTCTCGATACCCTCGATCACCGACCGCGCTTTGCGGCTGCGGCAGAAATCCAGCATCGAGGTTAGCAGCGACATCGGAAGGTCGCCTTCATAACAGGCGTCGAATATCGTCTTGTCGAGCTTCAGCTCATCGAAAGGGATCTTTGCAATCCGTTCCAGATTGGCAAGGCCGGTGCCATAGTCATCAATCGAAATGCTCAGCCCGTGACCGCGCAAACTATGACAAACAGCGGCGAGCCGGTCCACATCGACCACGCGCGATTCCTCTGTAATCTCCAGCATCAGCGTGTTTGCCGGCACGTCCGCCTTTTTGAGCCGGCTAATCAGCGCATCGACAAAGCGGCGATAGGTCATCAGGATGGCGCTGCAGTTAAACGACACCGGAACCGTTTTGCCGCGCCTTGCAAGAGCAGTCGCAAGGCGGATCGATTCATCGACCACAACCAGCGTTGCCTCTACCTCTACCGCGACATCGACCAGATCGGAAAAGATGATCGCGGGGTTCAGCGCGCGCCGCGTCTTTATCCGGGTCAGTGCTTCATAGCCGACGATTTTTCCGCTGTTCAAAGACTGTTTCGACTGGAACTCGACGGACAGATTGGGCAACAGCCGGTCGGTTTCGACCAGCGCAGTCACATAGTCGAAATCATTTACCGCATGGCCGCTGACATCCGCCATCCGGCCAATCAGATTGCACAGTGTCGGAACCGAATAGGGTTTTTGCAGGTGCTGGATCGTGCTGGCGCCATCAAAGGCAAGGTCATCGCCGCTATCCTTGGGATTGGGCGTCAATATCACCGGAAGCGAAGATCGCAGCCCCGAAAAACGGTCGAGCAGGTCGCGTCCGTTTTCGCGCATGGATTTGGGATCAATGACCAGCGCATCCGCGCCAAAGACCAGGCTGGCTTCCTCGTCCAGTTTGGAAAATACACAGGCGACGGCAATATCATGTGCTTCCAGATCATCCTGCAGGGACCGGGATAGTGCGTTTTCTTCTTCAACAACAATGACTTTGGCACTTGCTGTCGTAGGGGTTGCGGCTTTAATTTTCGTTGGGGCTATAGACATGGAATAACCTCCATAGGTTGGGGGATCGGGGGATTCGCAGACGGCACCCTGCCGCGCGAAAAGTCAAATCGGAAAGCTGAAAATGGGCGGGGACGACCAGCTGTTTCTATCTGGATCGCCCGCCTTTTACCACTGACGGGCTTCACGCATCGACATCTTGAAGCTTGTCACGATATTCCTGCAAACGGGTGATACGCAAACCGCCCATACCGGAACGGTGGATCGCCTGTTGCCATGAAATAAGTTCCTCCAGTGAAAGGTTATAGCGTTCACACGCTTCATCGGTGGTGAGCAGCCCGCCATTGACGGCTGCGACGACCTCTGCCTTGCGGCGTATAACCCAGCGTCTGGTATTTGCTGGCGGTAAGTCATGTTCTGAAAGTGCATCTCCTAGTGGGCCGATAACTCTGGTGGCTTTTGATTTTGATATTGTAACATGTTTCATACGGAACCTCTTTATTCTGCCTTCCGGCGTTACCCTGTTCCTATGCCCGTCCATGAAAATGGGCCGAAAATGTTAAACGCATCTTTATTCTCGTGGTTAATAGCGCTTAACGCCGATCTTAATGCCACGGCTGGTCATAAAAGCGCCAAGACGCGAAACCGGCCGCGAAAAATCACATAAAAATGTTTGACGATTCCTGCTTATGAGAATAGTTCGCATTTTCATTCTCATAAAGATCAAGGTAAAAGGGAAATCCTGTCATCATGAATCGTTTTTCGCATCTTCACCGCACAACTGGCCTTGGTCTATTGGTTTTTGCCATGCACAGCGCGCCGGCAATGGCCCAGCAAAACGGGGATGCGTTAGACGAAGAGACTCGCACGTCCGGCAGGGAAGAAATCGTCGTGACAGCCACGCGGACGAACCTTCCGATCAGCGCGCTGCCGATTACGGTCAATATTGTCGATAGCCAGGAACTGACAAACCAGGTGGCGATGAGCGGATCAACGGTCGATGCTATTTCTGCGCTTGTGCCTTCCTTTTCACCGACCCGCCAGAAACTGACCGGATCAGGCGAAAGTTTGCGGGGGCGCTCGCCTCTCTTTGCCATTAACGGCGTGCCGCAGACCACACCTATCCGGAACGGTTCACGCGATGGTCATACACTTGATCCGTTTTTCGTGGACCGGATTGAGTTGATATACGGCTCCAACGCCCTGCAAGGAATCGGCGCAACCGGCGGCGTGATTAACCAGGTGCTGGTCGGCGCACCCGAAGCGGACGGCATCAGCGGACGGACATTGCTGCAAGCCTCTGCCGATAGCGGATTCAAGGACGAAGGTTTTGGCGGGAAAGCCGCTGCTCTTATCAATTATCGCTCCGGCGCATTCGATGCCAGCATCGGCGCCACATTTGAACGGCGCGGTGCGTTTTTCGATGGCCATGGCAACCGCATCGGGGTCGATACAACCCAGGGCGAGATTCAGGATAGTGACAGCTATTCTATCTTTGGGCGGTTCGGATACCAGCTTTCCGACAGCGCGCGCATTGAACTGGTCGCCAATCGCTTCAGCCTGGAAAGCAATGCCAATTATGTTCCTGTCGATGGTGACCGGGAAAACGGCATTCCATCAACATCCGTACGCGGGACAACGCCAGGCGTGCCTGCGTCCAACCGGAACGAGCTTATCTCTTTGTCAGTGACAGATGATAATCTGGGCGGCGGCACATTCACGCTTCAGGGTTTTTTCAACCGGTCCCGCGATATATTTGGCGGAAGCATGGCCGCTACGTTTCAGGACCCCGCCATCGCCACAGTGGGGACGCTGTTTGACCAGTCCGCCAACCGCTCCCGCAAGCTGGGCGGTAAGATAACCTACGAGCGCGAGCTGATTGACAATCTGACGCTAACCGCCGGATTTGACGCCCTGTTTGACCGGACCGAACAGGTTCTTGTCCAGACCGACCGGACATGGGTTCCGGAAACCGAATTTCAAAGCCTTGCGCCCTTTGTGCAGGCCAATCTGGGCCTGTTCGACCGGCTGCTGACCGTGGCTGGCGGTGTACGGTGGGAAAATGCCGAGTTGAAAGTCGATGATTTCACGACCCTTGCCAGCGCGGGCAACACGATGGTTGCGGGCGGCAATCCGAAGTTTGACGAATTCCTGCCGAATGTCGGGGTCATCATTGAACCGGTCAAGGGCATCCGCGCCTATGGTAGCTATACCAAGGGCTATACCATTCCCGATGTTGGCCGCATCCTGCGTGGTATCAACACGACGGGCGTGGATATCGACAACTTCCTTGATGTGAACCCGATTATTTCCGACAACCGCGAACTGGGTCTGGAAGTAAAACGCGGGCCGCTGGATGCCAGCGTCACCTATTTCTGGTCCTCCAGTGATTTCGGACAGCGGCTTGTGCTCAACGCCGACGGTATTTTCGACCTGCGGCGCGAAGCGGTTGAAATTGAAGGCATCGAAATCAACCTTGGCGTGGAAACGCCGGTTCCCGGCCTGAAACTCGGCATTGGTTATAGCGACCTTGCCGGGCGGGTGGATACCGATGGTGATGGGCGGGTCGATGACGATCTGGACGGCAGCAATATTTCGCCGGACCGCTTCAACCTTTCCGCCAATTATCAAACCGGGCCGTTCTCTGCCGTGGCGCAGGCGCAATTCTATTTGCCGCGCAGTTTTGTGGGCCAACCGGACAGCGCCAAATTTGATGGCTATACATTATTCAACGCGCAAGTGCGGTATGAAACCGGACTGGGTGCATTCAGCCTCAGCGCGCAGAACCTGTTCGATGAATATTATATTTCCTATGACAGCGACACGGTGCGAACGACGGATGACGCCCGCTTTTATGCGGGACGCGGGCGGACAGTGACGCTGGGTTGGGACTGGCGTTTTTGATAAAAGCGCTTGCCTGGGTCCACCGCTGGACAGGCGGGATTATAGGTTTGTTACTGGCCTTGATCGGCCTTACCGGGACGTTCCTGTTATGGAAAGGCGCATGGATTGCGCTTACCGTTCCGGTGGCCGGCAATGCCTACACCAACGACCCGGCGCAACTGGCAAGCGTAACGCAGCAGATTATCGAGCATTCCGACAGGCAAGTTAAATATATCCGCTTTGCAAATGACGATGTTCCCGTCCACACGGTCAACACGGGCCCGGAATCCGGGTTTTACGCAGATGCCAGCGGAACCGCATTAGCGTCATGGAGCAGCATCTGGGACCGTGCGGAGGTCGCTCTGTTTGATTTCCACCATTATTTGCTGATGGGGGACACGGGAAAGACGCTGGCCGGTATTGCGGCATTATTTGGCCTCGGTTTCGTGATTACCGGCCTGATATTATGGTGGCCTACGCGCAAGACTTTCAAATTCCGACTATGGCCCGCGCGTATGACGCGGCCCGCAATCATAAGGCAGCACCGTGATCTGGGCGTTGTGCTGGCGCCGTTCCTGTTCTTCACCATGCTGACCGGCGCGATGATGACCCTGCCCCCGGTATCCGCAGTGCTGTTAAGTCCATTCTCATCGCCAGCCGAGATGGAAGCGGCGGCTGCAAAGCCGGAAATCATGTCTGGCCCGGCTGATAATGCCCGGTGGGACCTTATCATGACCCGCGCACAGGAACGCTTTCCGGGCGCGGTGGTGCGTATAGCCAGCTTTCCGCGAAAGGAAGGCGATCCTGTAACCATCCGCCTGAAACAACCCGGCGAATGGCATAATAATGGCCGGACAATGGTCTGGTTTGATGGCCGGACTTCCGAAATCATCGGAACCGTCGATGCGCTTGCCCTGCCGCAAGGGTCAAAACTTTCCAATCTCGTCTATCCTCTGCACGCGGCCAAGGTTGGCGGTATCATTTACAAGATAGTGCAGACTTTTACGGGGCTGACACTCGCGCTGCTTGGCACTTTCGCCGTGTGGAGCTTCTGGTTTCGCCGGACGGCCACACCGACAAAGGCTAAGCGATCCACAGCCGCAATATATAGGCAATGACGCCCAGCACGGTGATGCTCACCAGCCAGATCGCCGCCATCCATAACAACCGTTTCCACAACGGATCGTTATCGGCCGATTGTTTATCCGTAAGGGCCATTAATGATACCCGTCAGTTCCGACCTTGCCGCGGAACACCCAATAGGTCCATCCGGTATAGGCAAGGATCAACGGCACGGTCAGCACCACCCCGATCAGCATGAATATCTGGCTGCTTTCGGGAACCGCCGCATCCCAGATCGTGACCTGGTCCGGCACGATATAGGGGAACATCGATATACCAAGCCCGCTCATGCCAAGGAAAAACAATCCTAACGAGATCAGGAAAGGTGCGACTTCCTGCCCCTTGAACAGACCGCGGAACAGGAAATAGCTCAGGATCAGGACGAGCAGCGGCACTTGCGCGGCGAACAGGATATAGGGCATCTCAAACCAGCGCTGCCAATATTGCGCGCCCAGGAAGGGCGTATAAAGGCTGACCGCCGCCATCAGGACAAGCGTGGCAACCGCCGCCGGTTTGGCAAGCCGGTAAGCATCCTTTTGCGTGCCGCCGGTGGTTTTCCAGATCAGCCATGTCGTGCCCAGCAGTGCATAGCCCGCAACCGTGCCCAGTCCGGTCAGCAACGTATAAGGCGTGAACCAGTCAAACCAGCTACCGGCATAAGCGCGGTCCGCAACCTCGACCCCTTGCAATATCGCGCCCAGTGTCATGCCCTGCGCCATCGCCGCAGCAAGCGACCCGGCGGTAAAAGACGCGTCCCAGAATTTTCGGTGGGACGGATCACGCCAGCGAAATTCAAAGGCAACCCCGCGAAAGATAAGGCCGAGCAGCATGATGATAATCAGCGGATAGGTCGCCGGAAGTATGATCGAGTAAGCCAGCGGAAACGCAGCGAGCAAACCCCCGCCGCCCAGCACCAGCCATGTCTCGTTACCGTCCCACACCGGCGCGATCGAGTTCATTGCCTGATCCCGCTCGTCACCGACTTTGAACACGGGAAACAATATGCCGATGCCAAGGTCAAACCCGTCCATCACAACATAGGCAAAGACGGCAAACGCGATGATGAAGGCCCATAAAACGGTTAAATCCATCATGCTTCTCCTTTTCCGTCAGGATCTGTCACGGGTACAATCGTCGATGCGGCATATTCGGGTGGCCCCGGCATGATACCCGCCGTGCGAACCGGCCCCTTCTCGGTCGATTTCACCCCTTTTTCACCGGCTTTTGGCGGCGCTTTCATCAGGCGCAAGATATACCATGTGCCGATACCGAAGACGACGAAATAGACGATGATGAAGGCGATCAGCGAGACTGCGACGGCAGGCGCTGCCAGCGGCGATGCGCTATCCGCCGTGCGGAGCAGACCATAGATCGTATAGGGTTGCCGCCCCACTTCGGTGACGATCCACCCTGCGATAACCGCGACAAAGCCCGCTGGCCCCATCACGATGGCCGCGCGGTGGAGCGTGGGCCAGTCATATAGTTTTTTGCGCGCCCGTGCGATCAGGCTCCACAATCCGATGCCCAGCATCAGGAAACCGATGCCGACCATGATCCGGAATGCCCAGAAAACCATGCCCATGGGCGGTTGATCCGCCTCCGGAATGGTATCAAACCCGTCCAATGGTGCGTTAAGGTCATGCTTCAGGATCAGCGATGACAGCTTGGGAATCTCTATACTATAATCAATGCGCTTTTCATCGCTGTTGGGAATACCGAACAGGATCAGCGGCGCACCATCGGGATGGCTTTCATAATGGCCTTCCATCGCCATGACCTTTGCGGGCTGATGCTCCAGCGTATTCAGTCCGTGCAGGTCGCCCGCAAAAATCTGGACCGGAGCGACCAGAGCGGCCATCCACATCGCCATCGAAAACATCTTGCGCGCATGGGCGTTGGTCTTGTCTTTCAGCAAATGCCACGCCCCAACTGCGCCCACCACAAAGGCGGTGGTCAGATAAGCCGCCATCAACGTATGGAACAAACGGTAAGGGAAGCTGGGGTTGAACACGATGTTCCACCAACTGCCCCCCGGCACAAATTGCCCCTCGGCAGAAATATCATATCCCGCAGGCGTCTGCATCCAGCTATTCACGCTCAAAATCCAGAAAGCGGAAATAAACGTCCCAATCGCCACCATCAATGTCGCGGTGAAGTGGAGTTTCTTGCCCACCCTGTTCATGCCGAACAGCATGACGCCCAGAAAACCGGCTTCCAGGAAAAAGGCCGTCAGCACTTCATAGGCCATGAGCGGCCCGATAATCGGCCCTGCCTTATCCGAAAAGACCGCCCAGTTGGTTCCGAACTGATAGGACAGTACGATTCCGGACACGACTCCCATGGCAAAGGTGACAGCGAATATTTTCAGCCAATATTTGAACAGGTCCATATAGAGCTGTTTGCCGGTTTTAAGCCAAAGCCCTTCCAGCACAGCCAGATAGCTGGCAAGACCAATAGAGAATGCGGGGAAAATGAAATGGAAACTAACTGTAAACGCAAACTGAATACGTGCCAGCATTACAGCGTCAAATTGCTCGAACATCGTCTATTGCCCCCTTTAGGTGGACCGATTTTCAAATATATTGACTTCGATACGCGATATTTCTTTTTTTTACAATCGAGTAAGGCTGCATAAGTCGAATAGCATAGTTGCATATTTTGCAACTTATGAATTTGGACATTCACGATCTATAGCCAAAACCCTGTAATTTTATCTAATTTGTCTGTGATTCCCTATCATGGAAGCAGGATTCTTGGTCGAAATCCGTTTGCGGGCATCAAAGTCTTTGTAATAATATTTCACGTTATCCGGTAGAATGTTCCCTGTCCCCGACGAAATATCGCCAAGGTTCAACCTGTCGCGCGGACCAGCCTTTTTACCGCTTAGCTCTGGAATGTTACATAATAACTACCATTTTTGAAACCGGCAGGGGGTAATTAATGGAGTTGAGTAAATGAAAAAACTACCAATGATTACAGCCGCTTTTGGTGCCGCTACATTGATCGCCGCACCTGGTTTCGCTCAAGATACACCGCCCGAAGAAGCAGCACCAACAGAAGAAGCTGCTACTCCTGAAGCTGCTCCGCCAACCATCGACTCTGATGGCGATGGCAAAAATGACGCCTGGGACCAACGCGGTGACGGTAAGGCCGATAGCTGGGATACAGATGGCGATGGCGCCCCCGACGCTTTCGATCAGGACGGTGACGGAGCACCCGATCCCAAATAGGCCCCAACCCCATAATAATTAAAGCACGCCAGGGCCAAGCCAACCAGGACGTGCTTATGCGAGCGGTCAATCCGGGTAGGCTATCCTCCCCCTTCTGGATTGGCCGCCGCATTTGGATAAAAAGGAAGAGAGATCATGAAAAATTTGTTGAAACCCACATTGATCGCGGCGCCCGCCATATTCGCGCTTGCCGCTTGTGATGCGCCGCCAGCCGAAGACCCGGCTCTGGAAAACAGTAACGAAATGCCCGTCCCGCCCGTGGAAGAGCCGCTTGATACGGTTCCCATGGACGATACTGCCCCCGTTGATGGCAATCTTACCGGCGGTGAAGCGCCAGTAGTGGACCCCACGGACCCGGCATATAATGCGGAAACCGATACACCGCCAGTGGATGAAGGTACCGCGACAGACACAACCGAAGAAACGACCACGACTGAGTGAGGTCGTTTGACGCTGGACCGAATTCGGGACGTAAGATTGGAATATATCCCATTACTGGAACAAAAAAGGCCCGGAGGTTTGAACCGCCGGGCCTCTTTCATTCAATCTGTAACCGGATGATCAGCCAAACTGGTTCATCGTATTGTCTGCGCCGCCTGCTTTCAGGGCCGCTTCACCGGCGAAATAATCTTTGTGATCGTCACCAATGTCGGAACCGGCCATATTCTGGTGCTTCACGCAGGCAATGCCTTGACGGATTTCCTGACGCTGGACGTTCAGAACATAGCCCAGCATGCCTTGCTCACCGAAATATTCCTTGGCGAGGTTGTCGGTTGACAGCGCAGCCGTGTGATAGGTCGGCAAGGTAATCAGGTGGTGGAAAATACCGGCCCGTTTCGCGGCGTCCGCCTGGAAAGTCCGGATACGCTCATCGGCATCGACAGCCAGCTCGGTCGCATCATATTCGGCGCTCATCAAATTGGCGCGGTCATAGGCGGTCATGTCCTTGCCTTCCGCTGTCCATGCATCATAAACCTGCTGACGGAAGTTCAGCGTCCAGTTGAACGATGGCGAGTTGTTATAGACCAGCTTTGCATTGGGTATAACTTCGCGGATCCGGTCAACCATCCCGGCAATCTGTTCGATATGCGGTTTTTCGGTTTCGATCCACAGCAGGTCGGCACCGTGCTGCAATGATGTGATGCAATCCAGCACGCAGCGGTCTTCGCCGGTTCCAGCGCGGAACTGGAACAGGTTGCTCGGCAAACGCTTGGGCCGCAGTAATTTGCCGTCGCGGTTCAGGATAACGTCGCCATTTTGCGCCGTTGCAGGGTCGATTTCTTCGCAATCGAGGAAGCTGTTATACTTGTCGCCCAGATCGCCCGGTTCCTTGCTGACCGCAATCTGCTTGGTAAGGCCAGCGCCCAGAGAGTCGGTGCGGGTGACGATGATGCCATCATCAACGCCCAGTTCCAGAAACGCATAGCGGCAAGCGCGGACTTTCGCCAAAAAGTCTTCATGTGGCACGGTGACTTTACCGTCCTGGTGACCGCATTGTTTTTCGTCGGACACCTGGTTTTCGATTTGCAGGGCGCAGGCACCGGCTTCGATCATTTTCTTGGCCAGCAAATAGGTTGCCTCTGCATTACCGAAACCGGCGTCAATGTCGGCGATAATCGGAACAACGTGGGTCTGGTAGTTTTCGACTTCGTTGAGCAGCCGTTTTTCGGTAACCATGTCACCGCTGTCGCGTGCCGCGTCAATTTCGCGGAACAGGCCGCCCAGTTCGCGGGCATCGGCCTGACGCAAGAAGGTGTAAAGCTCTTCGATCAGCGCGGGCACGGATGTTTTCTCGTGCATCGACTGATCCGGAAGCGGGCCGAATTCGCTACGCAGAGCGGCAACCATCCAGCCGGAAAGATAAAGGTAACGGCCCTTTGTGCTGCCGAAATGCTTTTTGATAGAGATCATCTTCTGCTGACCGATAAAGCCGTGCCAGCAACCGAGCGACTGGGTATAATTGGCGGGGTTGGCATCATAGGCGGCCATGTCTTCGCGCATGATAGCGGCGGTATATTTGGCAATATCAAGGCCGGTCTGGAAACGGTTCTGCAAACGCATACGGGCGACGGATTCGGCGTCAATGCCGTCCCATGTTCCGTTTTGTTTCTGGATCAGCGCGTTGGTCTGATTAATATGGTCTTGATATGACATGGTCATCTCCTTTTGGGTGTCGGCCCTTTGTGCAGCCGGTGATTCGTCTTAAGCTATGCCCCCCTTTTACGCTGCCAATGGCGCAGACCGAAGCGCTGCGAAGTTTAACTGTAACGCTTTACAAAAATTTGTTGTATAGTTGTAAGGATATTACAAACCACGAGTCGCAGAAGATGAAACGAGTTTCCCATGTCCAGTGAACGCCCCGTCTATATGGGCCCGCGCCTGAAAAGGCTGCGCCGTGATCTGGGCCTGACCCAGGCGGATATGGCCGCTGATCTGGAAATATCGGCATCCTATGTTGCGCTTCTGGAGCGGAACCAGCGCCCGTTTACCGCCGATATGCTGCTACGTCTTGCCCGCACCTATAAAATCGACATGTCGGAACTGGCAGGCGATGGCGGCGAAGAATATACCGCGCGGCTGGGGTCGGTTCTGAAAGACCCGATGTTCGCGGATATAGACTTTCCCCAGCTCGACACGGCGGACGTGGCGACCAGCTACCCCGGCTTTACCGAGGCGATGCTGCGGCTTTACACTGCTTACCGCGAAGAACAGATGGCGCTGGCCGACAAGGATACCGGCGCGGGAGCGGGCAGCAGCAGCGTTGATGCCGATGCCGCGGACCCGGTCGCACAGGCGCGCCGCTTTCTGGCTGCCCGCCGCAACAGTTTTTCCAATATTGACGACGCCGCCGAGCGCCTTGCCGAGACCGTGAACGGTCAGGAAAGCATGATCGCCTATTTCAAGGATAAGCACGGCCTGCAGGTCCGCAGGATGCCGTCCGATGTGATGATGGGCGCAACGAGGCGGCTTGACCGGCATAGGCGCCAGATATTGCTCGACGATCAGCTCGACCATGCCAGCCAGATGTTCCAACTGGCGCTGCAGCTATCCTATCTGGAGCTGAAAGACGAAATTGATATGGTGCTGAAAGATGGCAGCTTCACCACCGAAAGCAGCGAACAGCTCACACGGCGCGCGCTGACCAGCTATGCCGCAGCGGCTTTGCTGATGCCCTATACCGCCTTTGCCAAAGCGGTCGAAAAACGCCATTATGATGTCGAGGCTCTGGCCCGCCAGTTCGGCACAAGTTTTGAACAAACGGCCCACCGCCTCACCACGCTTCAGAAACCGGGGCAAGAGCGCGTGCCGTTCTTCTTCATTCGCGTGGACCCCGCCGGCAATGTGTCCAAGCGTCTGGACGGTGCCGGCTTTCCCTTTGCGCGCCACGGCGGTGCCTGTCCCTTGTGGTCGGTGCACCATGCCTTTCGCATGCCGCGACAGGTCATCACCCAATGGCTGGAACTGCCGGACGGGCAGCGGTTTTTTTCCATTGCCCGAACAGTGACCGCAGGCGGCGGCCAATTTGGCACGCCGCGTGTTGAGCGCGCCATAGCGCTGGGCTGCGCGGCCGAACATGCCGACCGCCTGATCTACACCCAGGACCGCACGGACATCAGCCCGGAAAATGCAACACCCATCGGTGTCACCTGCCGCCTGTGCCACCGCACCCAATGCCGCGCGCGTTCAGCGCCGCCGATTGGCCGCCAGATATTGCCCGACGATTACCGCCAGTCCAATACGCCCTTTGGCTTTTCGCATAATTGATGAGCTGGATTTAATCCGCGAAGGGATCGGTCACCAAAATCGTATCGTCGCGTTCAGGAGAAGTTGAAACCAGAGCCACCGGACACTGGATCAGTTCTTCGACGCGCCTGATATATTTGATCGCAGCCGCTGGCAAGTCCGCCCATCTGCGCGCGCCAGCGGTGGATTCGCTCCACCCCGGCATGCTTTCATAGATCGGTTTTACAGCTTCCTGATCCTGATGATGGGGTGGCAGATAATCATAGGTTACGCCGTCCAGATCATATCCGACACAGATTTTCAGCTCTTCAAATCCATCAAGAACGTCCAGCTTGGTGAGCGCAATTCCCGCCACACCGGACACGGCAAGCGCCTGACGCACCAGCACCGCATCAAACCAGCCGCAGCGCCGCTGACGCCCCGTTACCGTGCCGAATTCATGGCCGCGCTCGCCGAGGCGTTGCCCGGTTTCATCGCTAAGCTCGGTCGGGAACGGACCAGAGCCGACGCGGGTGGTATAGGCTTTGACGATGCCCAGAACATAGCCGGTTGCCGATGGCCCGATGCCGGAACCGCCCGCCGCTGTGCCGGAAATGGTGTTGGAGCTGGTGACAAACGGATAGGTTCCGTGATCGACATCAAGCAGCACGCCCTGCGCGCCCTCGAACAATATACGGTCGCCGCGTTTGCGCGCTTCGTTGAGGCGCTTCCACACAGGCTGGGAATATTGCAGCACGGAATCGGCAATCTCGCGCAGGTCGGCGAGCAGTCGTTCCCGGTCAATCGGATCAACCCCGAAACCGGCGCGCAGCGCGTCATGATGCGCGCAAAGCCGGTCAAGCTGCGGACCCAGATCGTCCAGATGGGCCAGATCGCACACGCGGATCGCACGGCGGCCCACTTTATCTTCATAAGCCGGACCAATGCCGCGCCGCGTCGTGCCAATCTTGCCTTCGCCGCTGGCATCTTCACGCATCGCGTCCAGATCGCGGTGGATGGGAAGGATCAGCGGGCAGTTTTCGGCAATACCGAAATTATCCGCATTGATGACAACGCCCTGCCCGCGCAGTTTTTCAATCTCGTCACGCAAATGCCACGGGTCCAGCACCACGCCGTTACCGATGATTGACAGCGCCCCGCGCACAATGCCCGAAGGCAACAGCGACAGTTTATAAACCTCGCCATCTACGACCAAAGTATGCCCGGCATTATGACCGCCCTGGAACCGCACGACAACGTCAGCGCGCTCCGATAGCCAGTCAACGATTTTGCCTTTGCCTTCATCACCCCATTGGGCACCGATAACGGTTACATTGGCCATATTTGAAACGTCTTTCTTGCTACTAGCGGGTTAGATTTCTTGTGGAGTCGGGCCCACCAAAATGTGGGTGCATCGCAGATCTTCCGCTTTATCATCTTGTGACAATGCCGCAACTGTTCTCCACCCGTCCAGACGCAGCGCAGCCGCAGCCTGGCTGTCATGTCCCAGGGGCAGGAAAACCGTATTCTTGCGTTTTGCGCTGAAACCCGCGTCAATCAGCGGGCCGGGATAAAGGGAAAAGCCCACGGCATTTTCTGTTCCGCCATCATGTGCCGGAATCTCGTAACTGCCGCCGCGTCCCATAGCGCCGACAAATCCTTCGGCAAACAGGGTAAAGCCAAACCAGTTCTGATATTCAAAACCGTGGCGTTCGGTCGGATCAAGGGTCAGGTTCGCCTTGTCCTTGATGGTCGCGGCAATCGCAGCAATGCCATCAAGCCGCGATGTGAGCAGATCATCGCTGGCAAAGGCGCGCATTTTTGCCATCGCGTCATCAAATGGCCCGGTGGCTTCGATGAGCGGCAAATAGCCGGTCGCCCCCAGTTCGGCGAGGCCGCCTGCGTCCTTCATATCCAGTTCGCCGCGCACTTCGGCTGCGTCTGCGTCGCTTAACGGCAATGGCCCGGCGGAAAGAATATCGACCAGATCGGGCATAGTGAAATCAACGGTAATGCCGGTCAGGCCAGCCTGCATCAGTGCTTCTATCGCAACGGACACAATCTCGCTTGCTGCAGCGACGCTATCGCTACCGATCAATTCCGCACCGATTTGCAAGCGGCTGCGTTCGGGACGCAACTGGCCGGAGCGCAATTGCAAAACCTGCCCGGAATAGCTGAGCCGTAGGGGACGCGCTGCACGCGACAGGCTGGTCGCTGCAATCCGCCCGATCTGCATGGTAATATCGGGCCGTAGCGCCAGGGTGCGCTGGGAAATCGGATCGACAAAGCGCATCAGATCGCTTTTCGTCGATCCTTTCATCCGCCCGGTCAGAACATCTTCATATTCCACCAAGGGCGGCGATACGCGCGCATAGCCATGGCTGGCGAGCGTATCGAGCACATCCCGTTCCAGACGAAAACCGGCTTCGGCAAGCGGCGGCAAGGAATCGTGAAAGCCTTCTGGCAGCAGATTCTTGATCATTCCCTCTCCCCTCTGGGGAGAGGGTTAGGAAGAGGGGCAACGGATGAAGACAATAATGACATTAAAATTACCTGCAATACCCCGTCTAAGTTCGCCATCACTTCGCTATTAGTAAACCGCAAAATATGATAGCCTTTATCTTCAAGAAACCGAGTTCGTCTTTGGTCATAATCATGCGTGAAACCGTGCGTGTCACCATCCAGCTCTATGACAAGCTTGTAAGAACGCGCCACAAAATCTGCGATATAGGGTGCGATTACAACCTGATGAGTAAATTTGAAAGACTGAAATCTTTTCGCGCGCAGTGCATGCCAAAGCTTCGCTTCAGCAGATGTCGGATTTTTCCGCATTTCTTTGGCGCGGGCGAGGAGCGTTTTATCAACCTGTGGCATTTTTAGATACGCCCCTCTCCCAACCCTCTCCCCGGTGGGGAGAGGGCCAGACTTTTCCTAGAAGCGCAGAGCCTTTACGGTTTTCACGCCTTCCAGGTTGCAGATTTCCCACAATATGGGTTCACCCACCGGCGAATCGATGGAGAGCAGCAATACTGCGTCACCGCCCGGTGCATCGGCACGGCGGCCGAGGTGGAAGGTGCCGATATTGACGCCGGCTTCGCCCAGGGTCGAACCGACACGGCCGATAAAGCCGGGTTGATCACGGTTGACGATATAAAGCATATCGCCTTCCATATCCGCCTCGACCTTGATGCCAAACATTTCGACAAGGCGCGGACCGGAAGAACCGAACAGCGTTCCCGCTACCGACTTCTCACCTTCATCCGTGGTCACAGATACACGGACAAGCGTGTGATAATCGCCTTCGCGGTCGTGCCGCACTTCGCGAACATCAAGACCGCGTTCCTTGGCAAGATAGGGCGCGTTCACCATGTTGACCGAGTCGCTATAGGCACTCATCAAACCGGCCAGAACCGCAGCGGTAATCGGCTTCTGGTCCAGCTCTGCAGCCGCACCTTCTACCTCGACAGCGACGCCTTTAATCTGGTCACCGACCAACTGGCCGACCAAAGAACCAAGCTGTGTGGCAAGATCCATATAAGGACGCAGTTTAGGTGCTTGTTCCGCAGACAGGCTGGGCATGTTGAGCGCGTTGGAAACACCGCCATTGACCAGATAGTCCGACATTTGTTCGGCAACCTGTATCGCGACATTCACCTGTGCCTCGCTGGTCGAAGCGCCCAGGTGCGGTGTGCAGATCAGGTTGGGTGTGCCGAAAAGCGGGTTTTCCTTGGCAGGTTCCTGAGCAAAAACGTCCAGCGCCGCTCCGGCTACATGGCCGGATTCCAGCGCTTCTTTCAAAGCTGCTTCGTCGATCAGACCGCCGCGTGCACAGTTCACAATCCGCACGCCGGGCTTTGTCTTCGCAAGTGCTTCGGCAGACAGGATATTGCGTGTCTGGTCCGTCAAAGGCGTGTGCAAGGTGATGAAGTCCGCGCGTTCGAGAAGCTCGTCCAGCGTCACTTTTTCAACGCCCATTTCAACCGCACGTTCCGCAGTCAGGAACGGATCGAAAGCCACGACCTTCATACGCAGGCCAATCGCGCGTTCGGCAACAATCGAACCGATATTACCGGCACCGATCAGGCCCAGTGTCTTGCTGGTCAGCTCGACACCCATGAACCGCGATTTCTCCCACTTGCCGGCCTGTGTAGAGGCGTCGGCTTCCGGAAGCTGGCGGGCCAGCGCGAACATCATCGCAACCGCATGTTCCGCAGTTGTGATGCTGTTACCAAATGGCGTGTTCATCACCACAACGCCTTTGGCGGAAGCGGCTGGAATATCGACATTGTCCACCCCGATACCGGCACGGCCAACCACTTTCAGATTGGTCGCAGCGTTCAGTATTTCGGGTGTCACAGTGGTCGATGAACGGATGGCCAGACCATCATATTCACCGATGATTTTCATCAATTCTTCCGGGCTCAGTCCGGTGATTTCGTCAACTTCTACACCGCGCTCACGGAAAATTTCGGCGGCTCGTGGATCCATTTTGTCGGATATTAAAACTTTTGGCATTTTATTATTCCTGTTTCCTGTCCCGTATATCCGCGCAGGCGGGGAGCTTTCGTCCCGAAACCTGCGCTCTATACTAAAGGATATTGTAGGAGGGCCCCCGCCAGCGCGGGGGCACAGAGTTTTTCTTAAGCAGAAAGCTCGGCTTTGACCTGCTCATACGCCCATTCAATCCATGGCAGCAGGCGGCGAACATCTTCTTCCTCGACGGTCGAGCCGCACCAGATACGCAAAGATGGCGGCGCATCGCGGTAACCATTGAAGTCGTAAGCAATGTCCATCTTTTCCAGCATGGAAGCGATTTTCTTGGGCACAGAGGCTTTCTGTTCTTCGTTCAGGCCAAGATACCAGTCACCCTGGAATACCATGCAAACGCCGGTATTGGTCCATTTTGCAGGATCGCTGACCATGTTGCGCATCCACGGAGTAGCTTCGATCCAGTCGTGAACGATCTTGGCATTGCGGTCCGCACGGGCTTGCAGCTCTTTCAAACCGCCAATCGATTTCGCCCATTCCAGCGCCGCGATATAATCTTCGGTTGCGAGCAAAGACGGCGTGTTGATCGTCGCGCCTTCAAAAATGGCACGATTGAGCTTGTCGCCTTTCTTCACGCGGAAGATTTTAGGCAGCGGCCATTCAGGAGTATAGCTTTCGATGCGTTCGACAGCACGGGGGCTGAGGATAAGCATGCCGTGACCGGCTTCCGATCCCATGACTTTCTGCCAGCTATAGGTCGTCGCGTCGAGCTTTGACCAGTCCATTTCCTGAGCGAAAATCGCGCTGGTGGCATCGTTGATGGTCACGCCTTCGCGGTCAGCGGCAATCCAGTCGGTATCGGGAATACGCGCACCAGAAGTTGTGCCGTTCCATGTAAAGACGACATCATCGCCCTTATCAATCTGCGTCAGGTCAGGAATCTCGCCATAATCGGCTTCAAGCACCGACAGGTTGGCTGGCTTGAGCTGCTTCACGGCATCCTGGATCCAGACATTGCCAAAGCTTTCCCACGCCGCAACCGTTACCGGACGCGCGCCGAGCATGTTCCACATCGCCAGTTCAACCGCGCCTGTGTCGGACGCCGGAACAATGCCGATTAGATAGTCGTCGGGAATGCCGAGCAGTTCCCGGCTTAGGTCGATGGCATATTTCAGCCGCGCCTTGCCAGTAGCAGAACGGTGAGAGCGGCCCATGGCCACGGTGTTGATTTTGTCGAGAGACCAGCCGGGGAATTTGGCTGTAGGGCCCGATGAAAAATTCGGGCAATTTGGACGCAACTCAGGTTGCGAAATCGTAGTATCAGTCATTTTAATGCTTCTCCTCACAGAGAGCTCGCGCGGCGTTGGGACCGCGTGGCCCGTCGCCGCAATGTCTCTTGCAAGAAGCCAAGTCAAGGAACATTTCCCGATAAGCCGATAAATCCGTCAAAACAGATTGTTTCGAGCAAAAAAGAACTCCGCCGATCCAGAATTGGCAAGCGTCTCAGGCTGTTATTATTTGCTTATCCCCGAATCACTAGGGCCGGAATTATTTGCTCGCTTTATCGCAAAGACTGT
Organism: Parasphingorhabdus sp.; assembly: GCF_036568145.1. Lineage (GTDB taxonomy): Bacteria > Pseudomonadota > Alphaproteobacteria > Sphingomonadales > Sphingomonadaceae > Parasphingorhabdus. The sequence continues at coordinate 208,386 of NZ_DATCTC010000031.1, forward strand.
CCAACCCGCTGAAAAATCGGTATAGCTGGTCCTGTTCAGTGGAGATTTGGGAAAGCTACATCAAGCGCTGCTTATGAAAGTAACAATGGGAAAGCCGCCGGTTGCACGCAATTTTTTATCTTTAGCGATCCTGTCGTTAACGCTCAGCGCGTGCGGCATATCTGGCGGCATATCCGACGGCAAACGGCCCTCCGACAGCAGCCGGCCCATCGTCACCAACGCAGAAACAAAACAATGTTTCATGGAACTGCAAACCGCCGGTGTCAGCTTCTCCCCCCTGCCCAGCCAGAGTTTCAGCGGCGGTTGCAGCCAGATTGGCGCGGTCAAATTGATGAATGCCGGATACCGTACCGAAGTGACCAACCTTGGTCCTGTCCGCTGTGAACTCGCCAATAAATTTGCCGCATGGACAGAATATGCCGTCAAGCGCGCCGCCCGCCAATATCTGGGCAGCGAACTGGTGCGGATCGAAACCATGGGCAGCTATAGCTGCCGCAATATCGCTGGCTCCAACCGCAGGTCCGAACATAGCAAAGCCAACGCGATTGACGTGTCCGCCTTTGTGCTGGCCGATGGCAGGCGCATCTCATTAACCGGAAACTGGCGCGATGGCGGTCCTGCGGAACAATTCCTGAAAGTCATCCATCGAAGTGCCTGCCGACGCTTTGGAACGGTGCTAAGCCCCGATTATAATGCCGACCATTATAACCATTTCCACTTTGACATGAGCGGCAACGGCTATTGCCGCTAACCGGATTTTACAGTTAAGCCATCAATCACATTGGCAAGCCGTATCGCTTTGCTCTAGGGCACAAATATGACAGAAAAAGATTTACACGAACGCCGCTTTTACCGCGCGAAAGAAGAAGCCAGTTTTGCAAAAGACAGATCTCTCAAAACCCCTCAGACAAAGAATCCCGCCTATACACTCGCCTTTCAGGATAAAGACTTCCTGCTGCGCGAAGAACTGCGTCCCGTCCGGTTTCAACTGGAATTGCTGAAACCCGAATTGCTGCTCGATGAAGCCGGAATCGGTTCGACACTCGTCTTCTATGGCTCGGCGCGTATTCCCGAACCGTCCAAGGCCGATGCCCTGATCGAAGCCGCAGTGGACGAAGCCAGCTTGAGAACGGCAAAGCTGCTGAAAAAGAAATCCAAATATTATGACGAGTCCCGCAGATTGGCCCTGCTGGCAAGCCGATGCGGTATAGAAAAAGACGGCAAGCGCGACTTTGTAGTTTGCTCGGGCGGCGGTCCGTCCATCATGGAAGCCGCCAATCGCGGGGCGTTTGATGCCGGAAAAGAGTCTATCGGCCTCAACATCGTCCTGCCGCATGAACAGGCGCCAAATGAATATGTGACGCCATCGCTCAGCTTTCAGTTCCATTATTTTGCCCTGCGTAAGATGCACTTCCTGCTGCGCGCGCGTGCGGTCGCCGTATTCCCCGGTGGTTTCGGTACATTGGACGAATTTCTCGAGCTGATAACGCTGGTGCAAACCGGAAAGATGGAACCGCTGCCCATCCTATTGTTCGGCAAAGAGTTCTGGAGCCGGGTGATTAACTTCGATGCCCTGGCAGAAGAAGGAACCATCAGCCCGATAGATTTGAACCTGTTCCAGTTTGTCGAAACCGCAGATGAAGCATGGCGGATTATTCAGAATTTCTACGACATTGAGTGCGGCTGATCTGCCGACTGTAAGGCAAAACCGCACTTGCCGGGTAAGCCTCTCGCCAAATTACCTAAATATTTACCAAGTCCCGATACACCAATCCTGAATTTATCGCACCCCTGCAAACCGTGTGCGATCAGGAGATTTTGCTACCATGCTTTTCGACGAAAAACCGTCCGTCTGCGTTATGGGCTTGGGTTATATCGGTTTGCCAACCGCTGCCGTAATCGCGCGTTCTGGCTGCCCGGTCCTTGGCGTCGATGTGATGGCCGGTGTTGTTGACACCATCAACAGCGGGAAAATCCATATCGAGGAAGTTGACCTTGAAGGGCTGGTTCAAGGCGTGGTCTCGCGGGGCAGCTTGCGGGCATCTCTGCAGGTCGAGCCAGCGGACGTTTTTGTAATCGCAGTGCCGACCCCTTTTGAAGAGGATCATGTACCGGATATCAGTTATGTCATGGAAGCGGCTACGAATGTCGCGGCTGCACTGAAAGCTGGTAATATCGTAATCCTGGAATCGACATCACCTGTCGGCACCACTGAAAAAGTGCGGGACCTGATCGCAAACTTGCGGCCTGATCTTAAGATACCCGGCTTAACCAATGAAATACCGGATATTGCCATTGCCTATTGTCCGGAACGGGTTTTGCCCGGCAGAATATTGGAAGAGCTGACCAATAACGACCGGTGCATCGGCGGCATCACCCCGCGCTGCGCCCGCAAGGCACTGGGTTTCTATCGCCGGTTTGTGCGCGGTGAATGCGTCACCACATCCGCTCGTGCAGCAGAAATGACGAAGCTCGTCGAAAATAGCTACCGCGATGTGAACATTGCCTTTGCCAACGAGCTTTCCATTGTCGCTGACAAAATGGAACTGGACGTGTGGGAAGTGATCCGCCTCGCCAATCGTCATCCGCGTGTCAATATATTGCGGCCCGGCCCCGGTGTTGGCGGGCATTGCATCGCCGTCGACCCCTGGTTCATCATCCACAGCGCCCCGGACGATACTCCGCTTATTCGCGTCGCCCGCGAAGTGAACGATGGGAAAACCGGACATGTTCTGGAACAGGCATCTTTGATGATAGACGAGTTACCCGCCGTTCCGATCGCCTGCTTCGGACTGGCTTTCAAAGCCAATATTGATGACTTCCGGGAAAGCCCTGCCCTGAAAATAGCGGCCAAACTCGCACGGCGATATGGCAGCCGTATCAAGATAGTAGAGCCTTATGCCGGCGAACTGCCCACAGCGTTTAAGGGCACGGGCGCCGAGCTGATCGACATTGATACGGCACTTGAAAATTGCCCGGTAATCATCACGCTAACGGACCATGATATGTTCAAATCAATCCCGCTGGATGAACGGGCGGGCAAAGTCGTCTATGACACCCGCGGAATATGGCCGGACCAGCCGGATAACCTGCAAAAGTTGAGCGATCTCAGGCTTGCAAGCTAGGGCTTTATTGGCATCCAATAACCCTCTGGGAAATGGGAAGTAACGGTTTGGTCAAGTTCAGGCTTTCCCACCGGCCATCAGGGTGATACGCAACTCGCCATGACAAACATATCTTTTCGCCCTCGCCGTTCGTGCCTTTATATGCCCGCATCCAATGCCCGTGCTTTGGAAAAAGCGAAGACTTTGGCGGCGGATACGATCATTCTTGATCTTGAAGACGCGGTTGCGCCGGATGCTAAAGACAGTGCCCGGGATCAGGCATTTGCGGCCCTTGATGATGGCGGATATGGTTCGCGCGAAATGGTTGTTCGGTTGAACGCCATGGATACACCCTGGTTTGACCGCGATATACAGCGGATATGTGCCAGCAAGGCGGATGCTGTTCTGGTTCCGAAAATCAGAAATGCTTCTGATATTGTGCAAATATCCGCACTTATGGACAAGGCGGGAGCTGCTGAAGGAATGCAGCTTTGGGCGATGATTGAAATGCCGCTTGCTGTGTTGAATATTGCCGAAATTGCTGAAACTGCGACTTCCACCCGGCTGACGACATTTGTCATGGGCTTTAACGATCTCGCCAAGGAAATGCGCGCTCAGCAGGATCGGACGCTGTTCCTGCCCGCGATCGCCCAGACCATAATGGCCGGGCGGGCTTACGGGATGAATATACTCGACAGCGTTTATAATGATTTCAACGACCCGGAAGGGCTGGAGCAGGAATGTCGTCGGGGCAGCGCCTATGGCTTTGACGGAAAAACTCTGATCCACCCGTCCCAGATCGATATCGCAAACCGCGAATTTGCGCCGGATGAGAATGTAATTGCGGAGGCGCAGGCCATTATTGCTGCTTTCAAAGACCCTGAAAATGCGGGTAAAGGGGTCATTACCGTGAACGGAAAAATGACAGAATTGCTCCATTTGCAGCAAGCCGAACAGACGATGGCAATGGCGGAAGCGATAAAAGCGTTATCCCAATAGAAACGGCCAGATAGAAATAGAAGCCCAAATAAAAGGTTCGTCCTCGACAAACTGCAAAAACTTAGTTTAAGTGGTTAATTGAAACCAAAACTAATAAGCGCAACCAGACGCTTTGCAGGAGAAAAGTCATGGAAGCATTAGAAGCAGCAGCGGGCGAAGTAAGCAAAGACGAAATAATGGCCGCGTTTCAGGCACAGCGGGATGCCTTTCATGCCGAGCTACCCGTCAGCTATGAAGCCCGGATGGACCGAATCAACCGCACCGCGCAGATGATTATCGACCATATGGATGACCTGTGTGCGGCCGTATCCAATGACTTTGGCCATCGCAGCCCGGTCCAGACAGTGATGACCGACCTGATTTCCGTGGTCGGCCATGCCAAGGATCACAAGAAAAACCTGAAAAAATGGATGCGGCCGGAAAAACGCAAGGCCGATTTCCCGCTTGGTCTTTTGGGCGCGAGCGGGGCTGTGGAATATCAACCCAAGGGTGTGGTTGGTGTTATTTCTCCGTGGAACTTCCCGATCAACCTGGCATTTGATCCGGCAATCGGTGCCTTTGGCGCGGGCAACCGGGTGATGATCAAATTTTCGGAATTCTGTCCGGAAACCGGGGAACTGGTCAAAAAACTGGTATCGGAATATTTCGCACCCGAAGAAATGCTGGTCATTACCGGCGGTCCGGAAACGGGCAAGGCTTTCTCTGAAATTCCGTGGGATCACCTGATCTTTACCGGCGGCGGCGGGATTGCGCGGCATGTTATGGCTGCGGCGGCCAAAAACCTGACCCCCGTTACACTTGAACTGGGCGGAAAATCGCCAACGATTATCGGCCCCGATGCGGATGTGCAAAAAGCGACGCAGCGCATTGCCTTGGGCAAGATGATGAATGCCGGGCAAATCTGTCTGGCGCCCGATTATCTGATGGTGCCGCAAGATAAGGAAGAAGAAGTTGTCTCTGGTATTGTGAGCAATGTGTCCGAGCAATATCCAACCTTGATTGCCAATGATGACTATACCTCTGTCGTTAACGCCCGTCACCGTGAGCGGCTACAGGGCCTGATCGACGATGCCGTCGCCAAAGGGGCAAAACGGACCGAGGTCAATCCGGGGGATGAGGATTTCTCCAACACCAACAGCAATAAAATGCCGCTGACGGTGCTGCAAAATGTCAATGATGACATGCGCGTGATGCAGGAAGAGATTTTCGGGCCAATCCTGCCGGTCAAGGCCTATCGCAACCTCGACGAAGTGATCGATTATGTGAACGATCATGATCGTCCGCTGGGCCTCTATTATTTCGGCGAGAAGGAGACGGACAAGCGCAAGGTGCTCGACCGGACGATTTCCGGCGGTGTCACGGTCAATGACGTGATTTTCCACGTAGCCCAGCATGACCTGCCCTTTGGCGGCGTTGGTCCTTCGGGCATGGGAGCCTATACCGGGCATGACGGCTTTAAGGAATTCAGCCATGCCAAGGCAGTTTTTCGCCAGCCCAAGATGAACATTGCCAAACTAGCCGGTTTCATGCCGCCATATGGCGAGACAACGCAGAAGACCATCAAGCAGCAGATGAAACTTTAATATCAGATAGCAATGGCAGATTTTCCTTTAGCGGGACTGAAAGTCCTGGATTTTTCGCGCGTTGTGGCGGGACCCTATGCCACGCGATTATTGTCGGATCTTGGTGCCGAAGTCTTGAAGGTCGAGCCGCCGGAAGGTGATGTGACCCGCAAATTGTTCAAGCGGGACAGCGGGGTCAGTGGCAATTATTTGCAGATGAATATCGGTAAACAGAATATCTGCATCGACCTGAAAGCCGACGGAGCCACGGATGTCATAAGAAAGCTGGCCGCCAAAGCCGATATCGTTGTCGAGAATTTCCGCCCCGGCATCATGGATAAATTTGGCATTGGCTGGAATGATCTGTCCAAGGTCAACCCGCGGCTCGTGATGCTATCCATTTCCGGTTACGGCCAGACGGGGCCAGAGCGGGAAAAGGCGGCCTATGCACCGGTCGTTCACGCAGAGACCGGTTTGATCGCGCGTCAGGCAGAGATGAGCGGCGGTTACCCCACCGACATGCAATTTGCCATGGCCGACAGTTACAGCTCGCTCCACGGCATTATTGCCATCCTGACTGCTCTGCGCTCGCGTGATCAAACGGGGGAAGGACAATATATCGACCTTGCCATGCTCAATGCGCTTCACTCGTCCGATGATTATGCCCATCTTGCGCTTGATAATGGCTGGCCCAAGGAGCCGGAGAATCTGGTCTGGGATGTGCCGGAAGACCGCCGGGTAATAATAACCGGCGATATGAAATGGCTATGGATAGTTTTTTCCACCAAGGACGGTTTGACCGACCCGACACCGACAGGCGCGGACATCCCCACCAAGGCAAAGCTTCGGCGGGAAGCGATTGAAAAGCACATCCTGTCTTATGAAAGCTTTGATGCGCTGACCGCAGCGCTGGACAGGCTCAATCTGGCCTGGGGGGAAGTGCATCCCTTTGGCCCGGCAGTCTATGAACAGCCCAGTATCAAGGCGTTGGGCACCATTGTCGATATCACCGATGATGCAGGCAATGCACGCCGGACGGTGCAGTCCCCTTACCGCTTTTCAAAATCGAAAAGCGGTATTGATAGCAATAGCAGAACAGCAAAACGCGGCGAACATAATGTCGCCGCGTTACAAAGCTGGCTGGGCCTGACCGATGAGGAAATTTCCCATCTGTCAGACTCCAACATTTTATGCAGTGATTAAGCTTCTACTTTTCGTGCCTGACGACGCTTGAATGATTTTGCGCCGTTGTTCCATTGTTTGGGGCCGTCACCGCTCTTGGAACCGGGTCCACCACGACCGCTTCCGCCGCCGGGGCGGCCTTTACGGGCGCTATGCTTGTTCTTTGGCGGGCCGCTGCGCGTAGGTTGTGCACCATATTTCTTTGGCTTCTGGCCATAAATACGCGGCGCCACTTCCTCACGCGGAGGTTCATCATAGCCTTCTGGCAAGTCAATGACATCGGGTTTTACACCGGTTAGCTTTACCACATCACGCAGGAACTGACGTTCATCCGGAGCGACGAAAGAATAGGAAATGCCCGAAGCCCCGGCGCGTGCCGTGCGGCCGATACGGTGGACATATTGTTCGGACACATTTGGCATATCGAAATTGATGACATGGGTGATGCCATCGACATCAATTCCCCGCGCCGCAATATCGGTGGCGACAAGAATGTTGATCTTGCCCTTTTTGAAGTCACCCAAAGCGCGTTCACGCTGCGGCTGGCTTTTGTTGCCGTGAATGGCTGCACTATGAATGCCAACGGCCATCAGGTTTTTCACAACCTTGTCCGCGCCATGTTTGGTCTGGGTAAAGACCAGCATGTGATCAGGATTTTCCTTGTTAATAAAATCCTTGAGCAAGCGCTGCTTATCATCCTGATTAATATAGGTAACCTGTTGGTCAACGCGCTCGGCAGTTGTCGATTGCGGAGCTACCGAAACCTGAACCGGGTTGGTCAGGAACTGGTCGGCCAGTTGCGAAATTGTTTTAGGCATGGTTGCCGAGAAGAACAGACTCTGACGCTGTTTCGGAAGCAGCGGAACAATCTTTTTCAACGGCACGATGAAACCAAGGTCCAGCATCTGGTCAGCTTCGTCGAGCACGAGAATTTCAACCTTGGAAAGGTTCAGTGAACGCTGGTCAACCAGGTCGAGCAAACGACCGGGCGTTGCAACCAGCACATCGACACCGCGTTCCAATATCCGTTTTTGCCGGTTAATTGGAACACCGCCAAAGGCAGAGGTCACAAACATGCCCAACCCTTTTGAATAGCCGGTCATGCTGTCTGCGATTTGCCGAGCCAATTCCCGCGTTGGTGCAAGCACCAGCATCCGGCATTCAAAACGGCCAGCTTTACGCTTGTTGCTGAGAAGATGATGGATAGAGGGAAGAGAGAAAGCAGCGGTCTTGCCGGTACCGGTTTGCGCGATACCAAGGATGTCCTTGCCTTCCAGCGCAGGCGGAATGGCTTGTTGTTGGATGGGAGATGGCGTTGTGTAACCACCTTCGGTTACGCGCGTCAAAATAGGTTCCGCTAGAGCGAAATCAGAAAATTTAGTCAAAAAATAATACCTTAAAAAAAGCAGCGAGCGATACCGCACAGCATCATTGCCATGCGCGTGTCCGCCGTCGGTTAAGACGACCCGCGTGATCAGGCTGCCGAGAAAATTGAGAAGCAATGAGGCTATGGTTCGAGATGGTTGTCCATCTCTCACGCAGAACTTTCGCCAGACAAATATCAATTTTCGGATATTCGCCTTTGCTGCAATGCAACATAGTGATGTTTAATATGAAGTCAAGCGCCATGATTACCGGATCGTAATGATTATGGACTGCAACTCGCTCTTCGAAACAGGTTGATACTATACCTGTGGCGGTTAAAGTGCATGGCAGTCCCAGTCAGGAAAACGTCAATATAAGGGCCGTCTTATGAATAAAAGAATATTCCCGGCATTGCTCGCTTCCACCCTTTGCATCACTTCATTCATTGCTCCGGTTTCTGCGCAAACAGCGGAAGGTGAAACAGCTAAGCCTGTTTGGAACATAGGTGCCGGCGGACGCCCCGTTGGTGAACCATGGTCCCGAAGCCCCGTCTATGCGGCAAATGGCATGGCGGCGACGGCCCATCCGCTGGCCAGCCAGGTCGCCATTGATATTTTGCAAAAAGGCGGCACAGCCGTTGATGCCGCGATTGCTGCCAACGCGGCGCTTGGGCTGATGGAGCCGACCGGCAACGGGATTGGCGGCGATTTATTCGCCATCATCTGGGACCCGAAAACGCAAAAGCTATACGGTCTGAACGGATCAGGCAAAAGCCCGATGGGCACGTCCTATGCAGAATTTATCGACCAGCTTGACGGCAGCAAGATTATTCCGCCATTTGGCCCGATGCCCGTCACTGTGCCGGGAACGGTCGATGGCTGGTTTGAGATGCACGAACGCTTCGGCAAATTGAGCATGGCCGATATCCTTGCCCCCACCATAAAATATGCCAGAGAAGGCCACCCCATCGCGCCGGTCATCGGCTATTATTATGCCAGCAATCTTGAACGGTTTGAAGAAAATCTCGGCATGATCGGCGCGTTTGACAATGCCCGTAAAACCTATTTTGCGAACGGTGCCCCGAAAGCAGGCGAGATTTTCAAAAACCCCGATCTTGCGAACACGTTGAGCAAGATTGCCAAAGGCGGCCGGGATGCCTTTTACAAAGGGGAGATTGCCCGGACTATAGACGCCTATTTCAAACGGATTGGTGGTAATCTGCGTTACGAAGATCTAGCCGCGCATGACAGCAAATGGGTCGAGCCGGGCTGTGTCACCTATCGCAAAGGTTATGAACTATGCGAATTGCCGCCCAATAGTCAGGGTTTTGCCGCGCTGCAAATAGCGAATATCCTCAAGAATATCGACCTTGCCCAATATCCACGCGGCAGTGCCGAAGTGCTGCATTACATAACCGAAGCAAAGCGTCTGGCGTTTGAGGATGTCGCCCGCTTTTATGCCGATCCCGACATGTCCCCTGCCCCGCTCGACTGGTTATTGTCCGATGCCTATGGCAAGGAGCGCTTTGCCCTGATCGACCCGAAGAAGGCGACACCGGGATTTGGACCGGGCGAACCGAAGCTGGAGGGTGAAGGCGACACGACCTATCTCACCGTGGCGGACAAGGACGGGATGATGGTTTCCCTGATCCAGTCCAATTATCGCGGCATGGGCAGCGGCCTGGTTGCTGATGGTCTGGGCTTCATGTTTCAGGACCGCGGGGAGCTTTACTCCCTCGATCCCGACCACCCCAATGTCTATGCACCGGGCAAACGCCCGTTCCAGACGATTATTCCGGCCTTCATGAAAAAGGATGGCAAACCCTATATGTCCTTTGGCCTGATGGGCGGCGGCATGCAGCCGCAGGGGCATGTTCAGGTGATGATCAATCTCGTCGATTACAGCATGAACCTGCAAGAAGCGGGAGATGCCGCACGATTGAACCATGACGGTGGACGACAACCCACAGATGATCTGGCCGGGACAGGAGCGGATTTACTGGGGACACTGAACGTCGAGCCGGGCATAGCGGACGCGGAAATTGCCAAGCTCAAAGCCATGGGCCACAAGGTCGAACTGGTCAGCAACGGCGCCATGTTCGGCGGCTATCAGGCGATAGTCCGCGACCCGGAAACCGGCGTTTATCACGGCGCAACGGAAATGCGGAAAGACGGACAGGCGCTGGGTTACTAAGCGGGGCTATCGAGCAACGCTTAATAAGATCGCGGCAGGTCCAGCACATGCTCGGCCAGATAGGACAGGATCAGGTTCGTGGAAATCGGCGCGATCTGATACAATCGTGTTTCCCGCCATTTGCGCTCGATGTCATAATCCTCGGCAAAGGCAAATCCGCCATGCGTCTGCATACAGGCCTCACCAGCCGCCCATGATGCTTCGGAAGCCAGCATTTTCGCCATATTTGCCTCAGCCGCCATGGACTGTCCGCCATCAAACATAGCCGCCGCTTTACGCACCATAAGCGCCGCCGCCTCGGTTTGGGCATAGCTGCGCGCGATGGGGAACTGGACGCCCTGATTTTGGCCGATCGGCCGATTGAACACTTCTCGCTCGCGGGCATAATTTGATGATTTTTCCGTGAACCAGCGTGCATCGCCAATACACTCGGCAGCAATCAAAACCCGCTCCGCGTTCATTCCGTTCAGAATATAGCGCAGCCCCCTGCCCTCTTCACCAATAAGGTTCGCTGCCGGAACACGAAGGTCATCAAAATAAACCTCGGTCGTGCTATGATTGATCATCGTGCGAATGGGTTTGATTGTCAGGCCATTACCAACCGCCTCGCGCATATCGACAATGAACACCGAAAGGCCTTCCGTCCGCTTCTGCACCTGATCCAGCGGTGTGGTGCGCGCCAGAAGAACCATCAAGTCGCTATATTCCGCGCGGCTGGTCCACACTTTCTGACCATTGATAATATAATCATCGCCATCACGAACCGCAGTGGTTTTCAGGCCAAGCGTATTGGTCCCGCTGCCCGGTTCCGTCACACCAAAAGCTTGCAGGCGCAATTCTCCGGTCGCAATCTTGGGCAGATATTGCTGTTTCTGCTCGTCGTTGCCATCACGCAAAATTGTGCCCATGATATACATTTGCGCGTGGCAGGCACTGGCATTGCAACCGCTATGGTGAATTTCTTCCAATATTGCGGTTGCGGCAGTCAACCCCAGACCGCTGCCACCATATTCTTCCGGAATAAGTGCGCCGAGGAACCCGGCTTTGGTCAAAGCATCAACAAATTCAGCAGGATAGGCGCGTTCCCGATCCTTTTCCCGCCAGTAACTGCCGGAAAAATCACTGCACAAGGCACGCACGGCTTCGCGTATCTGCGCTATATCTAGGGTGTCAGTAAACATTAAGGCCGCTCCGCGTAACTGTCATATTAAAGCCGCTCCGCGTGACTGTCATATTAAAGCCGCTCCGCGTGCCAGTGCAAATGATCGCCCATGAAGGTCGAAATGGTAAAATAGCTATGATCATATCCTTCGCGCATATTGAGTGTGAGTGGAATAGCGGCGCGCTCGCAGGATTCCACTAGCAATTCTGGTTTAAGCTGCTCTTCAAGAAACTGGTCCGCTGTGCCCTGATCGATCAATATATCATCGACGCGTGCGCCGGCGTCTATCAGCGCGCAGGCATCATAGTCGCGCCATTTTGCCTGATCGCTGCCCAGATAGCCGCCCAGCGCCTTGTGCCCCCACGGGCAGTTCAATGGCGAGACTATAGGTGCAAAGGCCGATACGCTTTTGAACAGAGCGGGATTGCGTAGTGCAATGGTGAGTGCGCCATGACCGCCCATGCTGTGACCGAATATGCCCTGCCGCTCCATATCAGCCGGAAATTTCTGGGCAATAAGCGCGGGCAGTTCCCGCTCTATATAGCTACGCATACGGAAATTGGCCGCCCAGGGCTGCTCCGTCGCATCGACATAAAAGCCTGCACCCTGCCCCATATCATAGCTGTCATCATCGGGCACATCATCGCCGCGCGGACTGGTATCCGGGCAAATCACAATGATACCCAGCTCCGCCGCGAGACGGCGATATTCGCCTTTGTCCATCACATTGGCATGGGTACAGGTCAGGCCGGACAGATACCAGAGCACCGGCAGTTTTGTTCCCGCCGGATGCTCCGGAACAAAGACCGCAAAGGTCATATCTGCTCCAGTTTCGGCGGAGCTGTGGGAATAAACGCCCTGAACTCCGCCAAAAGCTTTATTGGTCGATAATATTTTCATTACTGTCAGGGATTAGCCTATCCAATGCAATGCGCAGAGTTTATTGCCCGACGGATCGCGCAAATAGGCAAGGTATAGCGAACCGGCCGCCCCTTCCCGAACACCTGGAGGGTCTTCAATGGAGGTGCCGCCGTTTTCCAGACCAGCCTTGTGCCACGCATCGGCCTGTTCCGGACTGGAAACAGAGAAACCCACTGTGCTGCCATTTCCGCAACTGGCCGGTTTACCGTCAATCGGTTTGCTGATCGCGAAGATGCCTGTTTTCTCTCTCCAGAAAACACGCCCCTTGTCGTCCATAGCACCGGGTGCGTATCCAAGCGCCCCAAGTGTTGCATCGTAAAATTTCCTGGATGCTTCAATATCATCCGCACCTAACATAATATGACTAAACATTATTCCGTTCTCCCAAATTATAAATTAAAAACCACTGCTTAAAAAACCACTGCCTAAAAAACCACAACGCTGCGGATGCTTTCCCCGGCGTGCATCAAATCAAAACCCTTGTTGATTTCTTCCAGCGAAAGCGTGTGCGTAATCATCGGGTCAATTTCAATCTTTCCGTTTACGTACCAATCGACAATTTTCGGCACATCCGTCCGCCCGCGTGCTCCGCCAAAGGCCGAACCTTTCCATACACGACCCGTGACCAGTTGAAATGGCCGGGTAGAAATTTCCTTGCCTGCTTCGGCAACGCCAATGATGATGCTTTCCCCCCAACCGCGGTGACAGGCTTCCAGCGCTTGGCGCATAGCGTCGGTGTTTCCGGTGCAATCAAAGGTATAATCCGCGCCGCCGTCGGTCAGGGCGACAAGATGTTCGACGATATCACCGTCTATCTGGGTCGGATTAACAAAATCGGTCATGCCGAATTTGCGGCCCCATTCCTCCTTGTCATTATTAATATCCACGCCGATAATCTTGTCCGCGCCAACCAGTCGTGCGCCCTGAATGACGTTCAGGCCGATACCGCCCAAGCCAAAAACAATGACATTGGAACCGGGTGTAACCTTGGCCGTGTTAGTCACTGCGCCAATGCCGGTGGTAACACCGCAGCCGATATAACAACTCTTGTCAAACGGCGCGTCGGTGCGGATTTTGGCGACCGCGATTTCCGGCAGAACAATGAAATTGGAGAAAGTGGAGCAACCCATATAGTGGTAAATTGGTTCGCCCTTGTAGGACATGCGCGTGGTGCCGTCGGGCATCAGTCCCTGCCCCTGCGTCGCACGGATCGCGGTGCACAGGTTGGTCTTTCCGGACAGGCAGCTTTTACACTGGCGACATTCCGGGGTGTAAAGCGGGATCACATGGTCGTCGGGGGCTACGGACGTTACGCCTGCGCCCACTTCACGGACAATCCCCGCCCCTTCATGGCCCAATACGCTGGGAAACTTGCCCTCGCTATCCAGCCCGTCCAACGTATAGGCGTCGGTATGACAGATGCCGGTCGCCATGATCTCGACCAGCACTTCACCAGCCTTGGGACCTTCCAGATCGAGTTCAACAATTTCCAATGGTTTCTTGGCTTCAAAAGCAACGGCAGCGCGGGTTTTCATGGGGATATGTCCTGATTAATGAATCTGTTAATAGATTAGCCGATCGCCGCATAGTATCAACCGGCTATCGGCTTTTGTCTATATATTCAGGTCAAATAATATGACCACTTATCTAGGACGGTATCCTGTAATAATCCGCCAGCCGGTCCAGCGCAATTTTGAGCACCAGCTTACCCGACCGCGCCGGCCAGCCAAGGTTTTTCTCCGCCGCAGGAACCCCCTCGCCCGCGCAGATTATCCGCCAGGCAATATCCGATAAATCACGGCCAAGATAAGTGATAGCATTGTCAAAACGCTGCTTGGCCGCGATCTGTATTTCGGTTGCATCAAGCATATCAGGGGCATGACGCCGCCCGCCACCGGGCGGCACCATGTTCCAGCTCATCGTCACGCTGGGGGCCAGATTGGCGCGTTCCCAATCGGCGCTCAGCTTTTCACCGCTGGCGAGTTGCCGGTCCGTCAAATGGCCGCGTGCATGGAGCCATCCTATCGGCGATTCCGAAAGGTTCACGCTTACACTGCGCGCCGGTCGTTTCCTTGCCTTGGTTTTTCTCCGAGCACTGGCGTTTTCGGCATAATCTTGCGGGACAGGCCGTTCAGCCATGATACGCGGATCTTTAAAATCAGTCGATTTTTTTGAAGATAAATCCATTTCAATCCTCTGCTATTTCTTTGATGGACTTCTTCCTTGCCATTTGGAACAATATGTAGGAAAGAAGAAACCATATAGGTTGGAGAAGAATATGATTAACCGCATCAGGGAAGTGCGTAAGGCCAAAGGTTTCACGCTGGATGATGTTGCCGGTCGCTGCAATCCACCGACCACGGCACAAACTATCGGACGGCTGGAAACCGGGACGCGCACATTGTCGCTGGACTGGCTCAACCGGATTGCCGGGGCTCTGGGCGTGGATAGCGCGCAATTGCTTGCCCTGCCGGATCAGGATGAATTGCCGGTGGCTGCGATACTCGACCATAAGGGCGCACACGCGCTTAAAAAAACCGAAACGCTTTCCCAGCCGTCGATTGAGGCGGATATGGTTGCTTTGCGCGTAAAGAGCAGCGTTGGCGATTATCGTGCGGGCGATCAGGTCTGGCTATCTCGCCGCACGCCGGGTCAATATGCCGCGGCCCTGAACCGCGATGTTCTGGTCCCGCGTCCAGCGGGGCGGTTTTTGTTCGGCCGTCTGATCGGGCGAGAAAATGGCCAGATACAGCTATTGCCACTGGAAAGCGGGGCGCGGCAACAGATTGTGAAAGATCCGGAATGGATTGGTGTTGCCGTGCAGTTGGTAAGAGCACTTTAAAGGATTTGCGTTAAGGCCAAGCCCATGGCCCGCCCACTAAACATTTTAACGCTGTCGACCCTGTTCCCGAATGCGGCATCGCCCAATTTTGGCATATTTGTCGAGCGGCAGACGGCGGAACTGGCGAGCAGACCGGAAATGGATGTGACCGTGATCAATCCGGTCGGCATCCCGCCGCCTTTGCTCAGGAATCTGGCCCCCTACCGCTCTCTCACCGCCCTGCCGGATCATGAAGAGTGGAACGGGCTAGACGTTTATCGCCCCCGCTTTGCCCTGATCCCCAAATTTGGCGGAGCGCAAAACCCTGAGCGGATTGCGCGCGCCATAATGCCGCTGGTTCGCAAACTGCATGAAAATAAGCCGTTTGATCTGATTGATGCAGAGTTTTTCTATCCCGATGGTCCTGCCGCGATGCGGATATCGGATGCTCTAAACATCCCCTTCACCATCAAGGCGCGCGGTTCGGACATCCATCACTGGGGCAGCGATCCCAAATGCCTTCCCCAGATATTATCCGCAGCCGAAAAGGCCGCAGCTCTTTTGGCTGTATCCGCTGCATTGAAACAGGATATGCGCGAACTCGGGATAGATGGCGACAAGATCACCGTCCATTATACCGGCCTGGACCAGGACAAGTTCAGGCCGGTTGACCGCGCATCGGTAAAGCGGGAACTGGGCATAGATGGCCCTTTGTTCATAAGCGTCGGTGCGCTGATAAAGCGTAAGAATCAGGCTCTGGTCATGGAAGCCTTGGCATCACTTCCCAACGGGATATTAATGCTTGCCGGAATCGGTGAGGAAGAAAAAACATATCGCGCCAAGGCAAAGGCTTTGGGTATAGAAAACCGCGTCCGGTTTCTTGGAAATGTGCGGCATAATGCATTGCCGAGGCTCGTCGCCGCCGCGGATATTGCTATACTGCCATCCCGTTCCGAAGGACTTGCCAACGCCTGGGTAGAGGCGCTGTCATGCGGCACGCCCATCATCATTAGCGACGCTGGCGGTGCGCGGGAACTAGTCCGATCCGATACGACCGGACAGATAGTGGAGCAGGACAGCGCGGCCATTGCACAAGCCATTAAAGTGGTCATGGCCCATCCACCAGCGCAAGATGATGTGCGAGAGGCCGTGCGGGGCTTTAGCTGGAAAACCAACGGCGATGCGCTGGTGACACTATTCACGGATATGGTGCAACGTGAATTAGCCTAGTATTTATCCACGTTCGTTGGAATCCGTTAGTGCTGAGCTTGTCGAAGCACGTTGCTCAACACAAGCACAGGATAAATCACATAGACGCCCTTCGACATGCTCAGGACTGACGGAAGATTAACTTAACCGGCGGAGATAGACGTTGAACCGGCCCCGGCCTTTTAGCCTAGCGGCATAAACGCGCCGATAATCCAGCGCTCCTCCGCCCGCAAGACACCCCATGCGCGGGCCGCGGCGCGGCTATCCATGACCTCGATACCGATATTGGCCGCTTCAATAGCGCGGCGGAACTCGGCGGGTGGCTGCTCCATTTTCGCCCCGCTTCCAAACAGCAGGAATTCGGGCGCTGGCGACAAATTCAATGCCGCCAATATATCCGCCAGATTCAACTTATCCCGACCAGGCGCATCCCATGACATCGCCTGTTCCGGCGATATGAGCAAACCTCCGTCAAAGCGCTGCTCACCAATCTTATATCCATTGGCGGTAAAGCCGGTGATGACAGGCCCTTCAAAATCAATGTCGCGTCTAAGTTCTACCACCGCATTTCAACTATCAGCCGACCTCTTCGGGTCCGCCAACCCTTTCAGCTTTCTTGTCTGCTCTATCCGCAGGCACAAAACTGTCGGGACCCACTTTCAGCCACACCAGAATCGGCCCAGCCATAAATACAGTTGAATAGGTGCCAACGACCACACCAAGGGTCATCGCCGCTGCGAAACCGAAGATCGTATCCGGTCCCCATATCAGCAAGGCCGACAGCGCGATTATCGTGGTCATGCTCGTCATAACCGTTCGGGCCAGCGTTTCGTTGATCGACAGATCAAGCAAGGGAATGATTTCCATTTTGCGATATTTCATCAGGTTTTCCCTGATCCGGTCATAAGTCACAATCGTATCGTTCAGCGAATAGCCGATAATCGTAAGCAAAGCCGCCACGATATTAAGGTCAAATTCCAGCTGCGTCAGGGCAAAAAAACCAAAGGTCATCGCGATATCGTGAAACAGGGCAAATAATGCGCCCACACCAAATTGCCACTCGAACCGGATCCAGATATAAAGCGCGATGGCGACCATTGCCCCGACCAGCGACCAGATACCTTTTGACATCAATTCTGCTGACACCTTGCCAGAAACTGAATCCACCCCGTCAATGCGAACACCCGGGTAAGTTTCCTGCATCATGCCGGTAATTTCACTAGCCATTTGATTGGCCAGATCCGGTGTCTCACTGGCGCCATCCGGCAACTTCATTCGGATAGATACTTCATTGGCTTCACCAAAGCGCTGGATAATCGGATCGCCATAGCCAAGGTCCGACACCTTTTCCCGCAAGTCAGAAATCGGGGCTTCAGCGGACTGGGTAAATGTTGTGCGGATCATCTGGCCGCCAACAAAATCAACGCCAAAGTTCAACCCGCGCTGGGCCACCAGCACCATCGAACCAATGGTCAACAATATGCTGATCGCAATCGCGATATTCCGCCATTTCAAAAACCTGATATTGGTCGTGTCGGGAACGAGTTTGAGAAGTTTCATTATCATTCCCTCCTATAATGCCAGCGCTTTTGGACGTGCGCGGCGCAACCAAAGTGCAACAAACATCCGCGTCACCACAAGGGCAGTAAACACCGATGTGATAAGCCCGATAATAAGGACCACGGCAAAGCCGCGGACCGGTCCAGAACCGAAAATAAACAAAAGCAAGCCAGCGATAACAGTGGTGATATTCGCATCAAAAATCGCTCTGGAGGCTTCTTTATAGCCCACTTCGACGGCCTGAAGCACACGTCTGCCGCGCCTGCTTTCCTCTCTTATCCGCTCATTAATCAGAACATTGGCATCAACCGCCGTCCCCACTGTCAGTATGAAACCGGCTATACCCGGCAAGGTTAAGGTCGCATTGAACATCGCCATGATCCCCAGGATCAGGAAAATATTCAGCGTAAGCGCAATGTTCGCATAAACACCAAAGCGGCCATAGGTCACGACCATCAAGGTCAGGACAGCCGCGCTGCCGATAATCGCTGCAATGATGCTTTTGCGAATGGAATCGGCACCCAGATCAGGCCCAACGGTGCGTTCTTCAACCACCTGCAATTCCACAGGCAAAGCACCGGAGCGTAAAGCGATGGCAAGCTGGTTAGCACCTTCGACGGTAAAGTTACCGGAAATCTGGGCAGAACCGCCCAGAATAGGTTCGTTGATATTAGGCGCGGAAAGGACCACTCCGTCCAATATGATCGCAAAGGGTCGGCCGACATTATTCTGGGTCAGCCGGGCAAATCTTGCTCCGCCTTCGGTATCAAAAGTGATGTTTACGACAGGAGCATTGGTTTGGGGATCAAAACCCTGCCCCGCATCGGTCAGCTTGTCACCCGAAATGCCGCCCAGACGCTTAACCGCAATATTCGGCAGGCCGGATGGATTATCGGGATAGGGGAATAACTGGCTACCAACGGGAGGACGCCCTTCGGCTACAGCCTGCGGATCGGCTTCATAATCGACGAGCTTGAACTCCAGCTTCGCGGTCTTGCCAAGCAGCTCTTTCAAGGCTTCGGGATCTTCAAGACCGGGCACCTGCACAACGATCCGGTTGTCACCCTGACGGATAATCGTTGGTTCGCGTGTGCCCATTTCGTCAATCCGCCGCCGGATAACGTCGGTCGCGGCGTCCATCGCATTATCAACCGCTGTTTCAAGCCCGGCATCGGTCGGGGACAGGACAATGCGCGTGTCGTCACGCACCTCGATATTCCAGTCCCTCTGGCCGGTTAACCCTGCGCCTGTCGTCAATGGTACCAGAACTTCGCGCGCGGCATCCACCTGTGTCGAATCGCGGACCATGAAAGAAAGAACGCCATCCTTGCGGGAAATATCGCCAATATTGATTCGTGGATCGGCCCGGCGCATTTCTGCACGCACGGCTTCTTCCATCGTCTGTAGCCGCGTAGTCGCCACTTCTGCGGGATCGGCCTCCAAAAGAATGTGGCTGCCCCCCGAAAGATCGAGACCCAGATTTACCGTCTCATCCGGTAAAAAGGACGGCCATTTTCCGCTCTCACCCATGAACAGGCTGGGAAGTGACAGCAACACGCCAAAAGCCAATATCAACGAAATGGAAATGACTTTCCAGCGCGGGAAATCTAGCATCTTAAAATCATCCGTTACCTAGAGCAGGCT
Source organism: Parasphingorhabdus sp. (assembly GCF_036568145.1). Classification (GTDB taxonomy): domain Bacteria; phylum Pseudomonadota; class Alphaproteobacteria; order Sphingomonadales; family Sphingomonadaceae; genus Parasphingorhabdus. The sequence continues at coordinate 228,108 of NZ_DATCTC010000031.1, forward strand.
TAATCATTGGCCGGGGTGCCGCTGCTGCGCGACATAACGTCAGACAAAGTCGCCTTAACAGCCTTCACCCGAATACCTTTGGCAATTTCGACTTCGACATATTCATCATCGACTTTCATCACTTTGCCGACCAGACCGCCGCCGGTCACAACATCGTCATTTTTCTGAACAGCCGCAATTTTGCCCTGATGCTCTTTCATCTTCTTTTGCTGCGGACGGATCAGCAGGAAATAGAATACGGCAAAAATCAATACCAGCGGCATGATCGAAATCAGAAATCCGCCTGCCCCACCGGAAGCGGCCTGCGCCGTGATTAGAAGTGAACTCATCTCAATACCCTCAATAAAACAGCCAGATCACCGGATCGGTTGGCCGCAGTTGTAAACCGCCATTATCACTGGCCCCCATTATCACGGGCCCAAAGACCCCGATCTTAATGCTGCCATAAATGCTGCGCGCCACTATCATGCACCCTGTTTTAACGCAACCTATTAGCAACTGGACCGGCTTGGGCCAAACGCTCTACAGAAAATGGGATCAATGCCACAAAGATCAAGCCGCCGCGAACATTCGCCTAAACAAAATAGGTGAAAAGCTTTACCCAAATCACTTGCCAAGGACACCGGACCACCATATATGCGCGGGCTTGGACGGCAATGCCGCTCCAACGGTCGGGACGTAGCGCAGCCTGGTAGCGCATCACACTGGGGGTGTGGGGGTCGTAGGTTCGAATCCTATCGTCCCGACCAATTTTCCTGATAAAATCCACCGGACCGTAATGGTTGCGAAGCTTTCATCAGGTCGTTTGTCAAAGATCAGGCAAAATCACGGCCAATAACGCTTGCGGATTTCCTGTTTGTAGAGCTTGCCGGTTTCATGCCGTGGGAGCGCTGGGTCAAAGTCGATCGAGCGCGGGCACTTAAGGTGGCTGAGATTATCCTGGCAGTATTCCATAAGCCGTGATGCGAGTTCCGGACCGGCTGCATCCCAGGATACGGGCTGGATCACTGCCTTCACTTCCTCGCCCATTTCGGGATGGGGAATACCGATCACTGCCGCATCGGCAACTTCCGGGTGCAGGAGCAACAGGTTTTCTGTTTCCTGGGGATAGATATTGACCCCGCCTGAAATGATCATGAAACTCTTGCGGTCGGTCAGATAGAGATAACCGTCTTCATCGACATGACCGATGTCGCCAAGAGTGCTCCAGCCTGAGTGTTCCGGGTGACGGGCGTCACGAGTCTTTTTGGCATCGTTCAAATATTGAAAATCCCAACCACCTTCAAAATAGACCAGACCGTCCTCCCCGGCTGGCAGTTCACTTCCATCCTCGTCACATATATGCAGCGTCCCCCAATCGGCGCGGCCAACCGAACCCGGCTTTTCTAGCCACTCCTCCGGAGTGATAAAGGTTGCGCCATTACCTTCTGATCCGCCATAATATTCATATATGATCGGGCCGAGCCATTCTATCATTTGCCGTTTCACTTCCACCGGGCACGGCGCGGCGGCATGGACAATCTTCTCAAGCGACGACAGATCGTAACTTTCCCGCACTTTTTTGGGCAAGGCAAGCAAGCGAATGAACATGGTCGGCACCATCTGCATGAAAGTAATGCGATATTGCTCGATCAGGCGAAGCGCGCCCTCGGCATCAAATTTGTTCATGATGACAAGCGTTGCCCCCAGACGAAGCGCCGCCATGCCATATGCCAGCGGCGCAGTGTGATAGAGCGGTGCAGGACAAAGCATCGCACTTCCTTCTCCCACTGCGTAACGCTCTGAAATCCGTTGGACCAGCATATGCGGCTCGTCGGCTGGACCGCCCGTCAAAGGGAGGCGGATTCCTTTTGGACGGCCGGTCGTTCCCGATGAATAGACCATGTGAAAACCAGCCGTTTCATCGACTATCGGCTGTACTGGTTGCTCCGCCAGAGCGGCTTTCCATGACAAGGCGCCGTCCAGTCCGGTTCCGATATCAAAAATTTGCATAATACTTGGGGCAAGGGATGCGCGGTCATCCAGCAGCGTTTGGGCCGCAGGGAAATCGGCATGAGTGATAAGCAGCTTTGAAGCGCTATCGTTTAGTATATAGGCCGCTTCATCGGCTGTAAGCTGTGTCGAGACAGGGCAAATATAAAGTCCCGCCCTTTGCGCGGCAAAATATATCTGGAAATATTCCAGACAATTTTTCAACCAGATTGCGATTGTGTCCCCCGCCTCTATACCAAGCGCGCGGAAAACATGGGCCCCTTTATTGGCAATGCCTTCAAGTTCGCCATAGCTGGTTGCTGTTCCATCCGTTGCCATTATGATAGCGGGCCGATCCGGAGCCGTGCGAGCAAATTTCCTTGGATACATAAAAAGCCTCTCCTGATGATATTCAGTTATATAACTACGTTTACTTTCTATGTCGAATATCTTATTGGTGGACGAAATAGCGGCGGTGGTATCAAAGACTGAACCACTTTAGGAAAGGAAATGCATAGATGAACCTTAAGCCAGGATCGCGCTGGAAGAGCGCAGTGTGCGATTCGCAAATAGTCGTGGTCAGACCCCCGAAAGCTGAAGGCGAGTTGCAATGTGGCGGCGCTAATGTGTTGCCTCTTGATGATCCGGCCAAGCCAACCGGTGATATAAATCCTGACTTCGCGGAGGGTGTTTTAATTGGCAAACGCTATGTAGATGAAGAAAGCGGCCTGGAAGTTCTGGGCGCAAAGGCTGGCAAAGGGTCGCTCGCCTTCAATGGCGTGCCAATGACGATTAAAGGCGCAAAGCCTCTACCTGCATCGGACTGACGACCATGCAAACGCCTCTATTACTTGAAATTGCTGCCGATGCTTGCCCGGACCGACTTGCCTTGGGCGGAAAAGATGGCGGCTATGATTTCGAATCATATCGCGCACGCGCCAGCCAGGTTGCCGCCTGGTTAACCGGCAAAGGCAAAGTAAATACCGGCTTTCTGGGCATGAATGGCAACGTTTTGCCTGTGCTGTTGTTTGCAAGCGGAATGGCAGGAACCTCATTTATACCGCTTAATTATCGTTTGGTGGATGCAGACTTGAACAAGCTGGTCGCAAGGACAGCCCCCTGCACAATCATTGTCGATGATGATATGATCCAGCGTATAAATCACGCTGATGGTGTCGAATTGATTGCCCGAAGCGAATTCGAAGCCATGTTCATGTCGGGGAGCGCGCCTGAAAAAATCGACCTACCAGAGGCGGACAACGATATTGCGGTGCTACTCTTTACCAGTGGTACAACAGGTGAACCCAAGGCGGCAGTGCTGCGGCACGCCAATCTAACTTCCTATGTTATGTCAACGGTCGAATTTCTCGGAGCCGATGAAGAAGAAGCGGGACTTATCAGTGTTCCGCCCTATCACATTGCTGGCATCTCTGCGATCCTGACAGCCGCTTATGGCGGTCGGCGGATTGTCTATCTGCCTGCTTTCACGGCTGAAGACTGGGTCGCGACTGCGGCGGCTGAATCAATTACCCACGCTATGGTGGTACCGACAATGCTTGATCGCATTCTCGACATTTTGGATAAAACTGGCGAGAAATTGCCGTCACTTCGGGCGCTGTCTTATGGTGGCGGAAAAATGCCTGAACAAGTCATTACCCGGGCGCTGAAATTGTTGCCCCATGTCGACTTCGTCAATGCGTATGGCCTGACCGAAACCAGCTCTACAATTGCGCTCTTGGGCGCAGAAGATCACCGCGTCGCCTTTACTTCCAGCGACCCGGACATCCGGCGCCGCATAACGTCTGTAGGACAACCCCTGCCCACAATTGAGCTGGAGATCCGGCGAGAGGACGGAACAATTTGCGAACCGGGTGAGAAAGGCGAAATCTATGTTCGCGGCGATCAGGTATCGGGGGAATATCTGAACAAGAAAGTGACTACCGCTGACGGCTGGTTCCCGACCAATGACGCTGGATGGCTTGATGAAGGTGGATATTTGTTCGTGGACGGGCGGCTTGACGATGTGATCGTACGCGGCGGAGAAAATATTTCTCCGGGGGAAATAGAGGACATGTTACGCAGCTTCGACGATATTGCCGATTGTGCCGTTCTGGGTATCCCTTGTGATGAATGGGGTGAAAAAGTTGTCGCCGTTATCGTATCTCGCTCCGGTAAGCCCGACACGGATTCAATCTCGGTAGCTATGCGCGACAAACTGCGCTCAACCAAAACACCGGAACAATGGTTCCAGCGCGATGCGCTTCCCTATAATGAAACCGGGAAATTGCTGCGTCGTGTGCTAAAGGACGAACTGGCAAAGGAGACTAAAGACGCCTAAGTCTATCCTTATGCAAGGAACTGACTATTTGGGTGCCGACCGCTATTCCGCCTTGGGCGGGACGCCTGTGTTGGTTGTCGATGCGGCTGATTGGTACAGACCGGCCTCCGCCATTCAAGCAGTCATCATCGGTATTGACCGTGCGGGAGATTTACCGCCCGTTTCCGAGCATGAGTTTGATGTCTTATTGACCACAGCCAAAGCCGCTCCCATGCCGTGGGTATCAATCGACCCAGTGCAGTTTGATGGCGCAGTCCAATTGCTCACCGCTTCGGCAAATGCAAATCCGGTAGCGGCCACTATCGGGGCGCAAGTATTACGATTGGGATCCAGTCTAGCTCTGTCAGAGGCGATCAATGTCGAATCTCTGGCCTACTCCACGTTGCTGGGCGGAGAAGAATTCAAGCGCTGGTTGACCGCACACAAACGGGACAAGGGAAAATCTACGCCTGCAGCCCCTGCCCTTCCCGCCGATCTTGTCGTTGCCGATCGTGATCAGGATAAAATCACCCTGACGCTGAATGACCCCGATACTCGTAATGAAATGTCCGCGACCATGCGCGACGCATTATATGAAGCACTGGCCAACATTCTGGACGACCCGAGCAAACCGGACGTGACCATTAAAGGCGCAGGTAAATGTTTCTCGACCGGGGGATCATTGCCCGAGTTTGGAACCGCACAAGACCTTGCCCAGGCGCATGTTGCACGCAGCCTGCATAGCTGCGCCATTGCACTGGATGCCCTTGGCAATCAGGCAACAGTAATCCTGCGCGGGGCGTGCGTCGGCTCAGGGATAGAAGTAGCGGCCGCTGCACATTACCGCATTGCTACCCCCGACGCGTGGTTCCGATTGCCCGAGCTACGCATGGGGCTAATCCCCGGAGCTGGCGGCACAGCGACGATGGCACGGGCAATCGGGCGACATCGCACGATGTGGATGATGTTATCAGCCAAGCGTATAGTTGCAGCCCAGGCGCTTGATTGGGGACTTGTCCACGCAATCGAAGAACAAGCGTGACGGCGCTACGCGAAGCTATTGCAGCGGCGGGGGACCGGCTGGTCAAAGCATCGCACGGTCAAATAAATTTTGACACGGAGCAAGCATTGGTGCGCGGCGATGAACTGGAGCTGGCTCCTCCCGGGTTGTGGTCACCGAACCGTCATTGTCGATTGATCCAGACCAAAGATGACTGGATAGCGGTTTCACTCGCCCGGCAAGATGATATTGATCTTTTGCCCGCCTGGATAGGCACCGAGTTTGACGCTGAACCCTGGGAAGCACTCATATCGGCGGCGGCCCAGAGGACAGCAAAGGACATGCTCGCTACTGCGATATATCTGCACTTACCCGTCGCCCTTGTCGGTGAAGCGGCTCCGCTTCATCCGCCTCGACTGAGCGCTGGCAATTCCAGGGCTTCAACCATATTGGACCTGTCAGCGCTGTGGGCCGGACCATATTGCGGCGGCCTTCTTGCAGAGGCTGGGCACAGGGTTATAAAGATAGAAAGTTCAGCCCGCCCTGATCCGACTGCGCAGCATACTCCCAAGCTCAACACGCGTCTTAATGGCAGGAAGGAACATCGGCGCATGAACCTGGGCACATCCGATTTGCTGGAAATGATCGACAGTGCGCGGGTGATAATCACATCGGCAAGACCGCATGCCCTGGCCCGGCTGGGACTGGATGAGAAGCAGGTTTTTGCCAGAAACCCCGGCTTGCTTTGGATAGCCATTACTGGCCATGGCTGGCGCGAAAGTGTGGCAATGCGCGTCGGGTTTGGTGATGATTGCGCCGCGGCGGGCGGGCTGCTGCGCTGGGATGAAGAAGACAGACCGCAGTTTATCGGCGATGCACTTGCGGACCCTTTAACAGGAATGGTGGCGGCGACACTGGCTCTTGAAGCATTGGATTCCGACGAAGCCGGGCTTCTTGACATCTCGCTCGCACGCACGGCGGCAACCTTTGCCAAGGCGATGGCATGAAAGCGGTATTTGACCTGATCATTCGCAATGCCTACAATGCGGAAGGTGCGCCCATTTCGGTTGGTATCCGTGACGGATTGATTGCGGCTATCGGGAAGGCCATAGAAGGCTCTGGCACTGAATATGATGCACGCGGACAAACTCTCGGTCCGGGGCTGCATGACCATCATTGCCACTTGCTTGCGACCGCAGCGCGGATGGAGTCAGTGGACCTTACCGATTGCCACACCGAAAATGATGCAATAGCGCGGCTGCACGCTCGCACCGATAGCAGCGCACCGGATAAATGGGTGCGAGCTTTTGGTTATGACGAACGGGTTGCCGGCTTACCAGACCGTGATCTGCTCGACAAATGGTTGCCGGAACATCCCTTGCGGATGCAGGATCGCACCGGGGCCTATTGGCTTTTAAACAGTGCCGGTATCGCCAGATTGGGCACGGAGCCCCTGCCTCCATGTGTCGAGCGGGATGCGAACGAGCGACCGACAGGCCGTATCTGGCGCGGCGACTCATGGTTGCGCGAGCGTATAGGCGGATCGCCCCCTTCTCTGGTCAAACTCGGTAAACAACTGGCGCGGTGGGGCGTGACCGGTGTGACCGATGCCAGCGCATCAAACGGAAACGCCGAGGCGAAACTGCTCGTCGGATCTATTCCGCAGCGCATGGTTATCATGGGAACCGAGGACCTGTGCGATGGTGATTACTATAGCGTAGGGCCAGTCAAATTGCTGCTCGATGAAAATGATTTGCCGCCAATTGACCGGATAATGGAACGCATTTTCACTGCACGAAAGTTAAACCGTAATGTAGCCGCCCATTGTGCAACTTTGGGCGAGCTGCTCTTTTATCTAGAGGCACTGCGACAATCAGGCGGAGCCCGCGCAGGCGACCGGATTGAGCATGGCAGTGTCATACCAGAAAGCCTGATCGGTGACATTTCGTCCATGGGACTGATTGTGGTTACACAGCCCAATTTCATCCATGATCGCGGCGACCGCTACCGCTCACAAATTGAGGGGTTTGAACTGGATGACCTCTACCGGCTGGGCTCTTTACTGCGCGGAGGCGTGCAAGTACTTGGCGGATCGGACGCCCCATATGGCGACGCCAATCCGTGGATTGCCTTGCGGGCCGCACTCGACCGCCGGACGCGCAATGGTGCAGTGATCGGTTTGGATGAAGTCATCAACCAAAGCGCAGCGCTGGCGCTCTATCAAAATCCGCAGCTAAAAATAGGAGATCGCGCGGATCTGATCCTCTATGACTGGCCCAGAGATACTGGCGCGCTAGGAGAAGTGGGCCTGACGCTGATCGGCGGTGATATTATCTGGCAGACGGAACGCTAATCACGCACCAATAGCATCGCGTCGGCAAGCGGCCCACCCCTCTGTTGAGGTTGCACAAACCTGCGGATTTCCTTTAACCTGATAGCGGTATTCTTTTCTGCAAACTTCTTCATGGGTGCCATCTCCAGTTCAGCTGTGGTTTTCCCACTTATATAACTAGGTCATAAACGAATAGTTGACACATCGTCAATTTTTGTGATGATGGCACCAACAAACAAATTTCATAGGAGAGTCGCGATGCAAATGGACGATATGGTCATAATCAGCGTGGACGATCATGCGATCGAACCGCCCGAGGCATTCATCCGCCATTACCCCGAAGGCAAGAAGGATCGGGCCCCGCGCATCGTCCACGAGGATGGCAAGGACATATGGCTATGGAATGGCCAACGTTTCCCTACCATCGGCCTCAATGCCGTGGTCGGACGGCCCCGCAGCGAATATGGCATGGAACCCAGCGAGTTCAGCCAGCTGCGTCCCGGCACATATGACCCGAAGCTGCGCGTCGACGACATGAATGCCAATGGTGTACTGGCCTCCCTCAATTTCCCTACCATGCCCAGCTTTGCCGGCGGTGTCTTCGTGGCCATGGCCCAGAAGGACCCCGAAGAAGCCTTGCTTGCCTGCCGCGCATGGAACGATTGGCATGTGAAAGAATGGTGTGCGTCCGCTCCTGGACGTTTCATCCCGATGTGCCTGATTCCGATGTGGAACATGGAGGACACGCTCGCAGAGCTGAAACGGATGAGCGATCTTGGCGTCCATGCAGTCAGTTTTTCCGATAATCCGGCGAATATCGGCCTGCCGAGCATCCACAATGAATATTGGGAGCCCTTCTGGAAAGCCTGCAGCGATTACAAAATGGTAATCAATTGCCATATCGGCACCGGTGCACAAGCGATGCACCCTTCGTCCGAAAGCCCTATTGACGCATGGATCACGGCGATGCCGATATCTATTGCCAATTCAGCGGCAGATTGGACTTTTGCGACATTCTGGAAGCGGTATCCCGACCTGCGAATGGCACTTTCCGAAGGTGGTATCGGGTGGATACCCTATTTCCTTGAGCGTGCAGATTTCACGCATGAACATCATCATGAGTGGACCTTCACCGATTTCGGTGGGGAGCGCCCTTCGGACCTGTTCAAACGACACGTCATCTGCTGTTTCATCGATGACCAGTTCGGGGTGAAAAATCTTGAATATATGAACGAGGATATGGTTGCCTATGAATGTGACTATCCTCACTCGGACACGGTGTGGCCCAATGTTCCCGAATATCTCTGGGCCTCGGTAAACAGCTTGCCGAAAGCAACAATCGACAAGATCACGCACCAGAATGTTATGCGCGAATATAGTTTCGATGCGTTCAAACTGAATGGCGGGCGTGAAAATTGCACCGTTGGCCATCTTCGCGAACTGGGCAAGGACGTGGATGTTAGCCCGCGCACCAATCTAGGCGGGCTGAAGACTGACAGTATGGATGCCATCGGTCAGGCGCGCCGGCCCATAACGTCTGGCGACATCCAACGCATGTTTGCGTCGGCCTAAGCTGTGTCGAGAGAGGGAGCGATGAACAGAATACAGATTTCACCGGAAAAGATTAGCCAGCGGCAAAGAGTCTCTTATGCTCAAAGCTGATCTCGCCCAGTTTCCTGTTGTGACAGATGCGAAGGACGCTCCACCCGTTCCCGATCACGTACCGCCCGAACTGGTGCTTGATACCCGTATCGCGGCTGGGATCGTAGCCAATGATCTCGCCGAGCCATATACCGTCGCAGATGCGGTGCGCGATCCCGAATTTCCGCGTATCCACTACTATCCCTGGCCGATTAGCGGTAACCGGCATGGTGCCTGGGTGGTTACGAGATATGAGGATATTCGCCGCGTCTATGAAGACAATGATCTGTTCTCTACCGAAGGCGTAGCCCAATTCCAGATGCTTGCGGGGGAGACTTTTCCCTCGATCCCTCTCGGTATCGATCTCCCGGATCATGGTCGCTATCGCAAGTTCCTGAACCCCTGGTTTACGCCAGTTGCGATGAACGAGAGAGAGCCGCGCATTCGCGAAATTATTGGCGGCATGATCGATGAATTTGCCGATAAGGGCGAAGTCGATATCGCTTATGATTTCGGCCGCGTATTTCCGGTTCGCGTTTTCCTTGATCTGATGGGTTTTCCCATGTCGATGTTTGAACAGTTTCTCGAGTGGGAATGGGGTATTCTGCACGATCCATCCATCGAAACAAAAGCAGAAGCCGTTCGTGGTATCCTTGCCTACCTTCGTGGTTTCATCGCTGAGAAGCAGGAAAATCCAGACGATACATTGGGCAGCTACATCGCAAACGGCTCAATTGATGGCAAGCCGCTCACAGCGGATGAAGTCATCGGGATGACCTGGTTTCTTTGGCTGGGTGGTCTTGATACCGTCGCGTCAACAGTCAGCCAGATGTTCCGCCGCCTTGCCATGTTCCCTGAACTGCAGGCGCAGATACGCAGCGATAAGAGCCTGATCAATTCAGCCGTCGAGGAATTTCTCCGCACCCAGCCGCTTGTCAATTCAGGGCGCAAAGTGAAACATGACTTTGAGTGGCATGGCGTGAAGATCAAGGCCGGTGACTGGGTTACTGTCTATAATACATCAGGAAATTTCGACGAAGCTCAATTCGCCTGTCCTCATCAATTTGATCCAGCAAGGCCTAATAACCGTCATTTTACGCTCGCAGGCGGGCTTCACCTATGCCTTGGAGCGCATCTCGCACGGCGCGAGCTTCGCGTGCTGCTAGATGAATGGTTTACCCGCATACCCCATGAATTCCGCATTAAAGAAGGCACTGACACGACTGTGGTTCCCAGCTTGTTGTCGATCCGCAACTTGCCGATCGTTTGGGAACAAAAGGCTTAGTGACAAGGATATAAATATGACATTCCTAAAACATTCCGACTCCATTTATGTGGGCGGAGAATGGCAGAAAACCGATAAGACTGAGGTTGTAATCAACCCCGCTGACGAAAGTATTTTGATTGAGGCACCTGTGGGAAGTGCCGATCAGGTCAATGCTGCAATCGGCACTGCACGGCACGCCTTTGATCATAGCGATTGGCCGCACTTGCCCGTTGCACAGCGTCAGGCAATATTGACCAGATTTCTTGACGCTCTTGATGCACGCAAAGACTCTATTGTTGATATGATTGTTGCAGAGGCAGGCGCGACACGCATGCTCGCCGAATTCCTGCAATATGGTATCCCGATGAAGCATGCACGGCGCACTGTTGAAGTTGCCTCTCGTCCTGCAATCAGTTCATTACCGGTTGAGCTGACGCCCAATATGCAAGGCACAACCACATTGGGCACAGGCGTTGTCAGCCGCGAACCTGTCGGCGTCGTTGCTGCAATCTCTCCCTATAATTTTCCTTTCTTCCTGAATATAGGCAAGGTTATTCCAGCATTGGCAGTCGGCTGTACGGTCGTGCTGAAACCATCACCCTATACGCCAATGGAAGCCCTGATTTTAGGCGAAATCGCTGATGAAGTCGGGCTACCCAAAGGGGTGCTCAGCATCGTAACAGGCGATGTAGAAACAGGAAAATTGCTGACGACAGACCCACGTGTCGACCTTGTCCATTTCACAGGCTCTGACAAAGTCGGTGCGATGATACAGGCGCAGGCCGCACCAACGCTGAAACGTATCGTCATGGAACTGGGCGGAAAATCTGCACTTATCGTCCGCGCCGATGCCGACATTCAGCAAGCTGCAGCAGCAGGGCTTATGGGCTTTACAACACATTGTGGGCAAGGCTGTGCGCTCACCACGCGCCATATCGTGCATAACAGTATCCGCCCGCAATTTGTTTCCGCAATGCAGACGATGCTCGCCCATCTCAAAATTGGCAATCCATCTGATCCTACGGTTAATTATGGTCCGCTGATCCGCGAAGTCGCACGCAAACGGACCGAGGAATATGTTACAATCGCACAGGATGAAGGAGCGACACTGGTTTCCGGCGGCAAGCGGCCGGAAGGTTTCGACAAGGGCTTTTTCTTTGAGCCCACATTGTTCGATAATGTGAAGAATGACAGCCGTCTGGCGCAGGAAGAAGTCTTTGGCCCCATAGGCGCGGTTATTGGCTTTGACGACGATGATGAGGCCATCGCATTGGCCAACGCCAGTGATTTCGGTCTATCCGGTGCGATTTATTCGGCGGATGCAGGGCAAGCCTATCGCATGGCTCTAAAAGTCCGGACAGGCGGAGTATCCATCAACGGCGGCGCAGGAACAATGCAGTCGGATGCCCCGTTCGGTGGGATCAAAAGGTCCGGTTATGGCCGCGAATATGGGGAAGATGGTCTGAACGAGTTCACATATCAGAAAGTCATCAGTTTCCACGCCGAATAGGAGAAGAAATATGACGAAAGTTATGGAAGGTATCCGCGTTCTGGAAGTAGCGCAATTCACCTTCGTACCAGCAGCAGGCGGAGTGATGACTGACTGGGGCGCAGATGTGATCAAGATCGAGCATCCCGTGCGCGGTGATGCCCAGCGCGGTATCCAAATGCTTCAGCGCCTCGCCGTCAATCCACAGCGATCGGCATTGATGCAACATCCAAATCGCGGCAAGCGTAGTGTGGGAATTGACATCTCGACCGAGGAGGGCCGGGAAGTCCTCTATGAAATCGCGAAAACAGCCGATGTATTTCTTACCAACTATCTGCCTTCCGCCCGGCAAAAACTGAAGATTGATCTTGAACATATCCGCGCCGCCAACCCAGATATCATATATGTTCGCGGAAGCGCTTTCGGGGACAAGGGACCTGAACGCGACAAGGGCGGCTTTGACTCTACGGCTTTCTGGGCACGTGGCGGATCGTCAATGATGGTTACCCCCAAAGAGCTTGATGGACCGCTGCTCCAGCCCGGTCCCGCTTATGGCGATACAATCGGAGGGATGAACATTGCCGGGGGAATAGCCGCTGCGCTTTTTCACCGTGAGCGCACCGGAGAGGCGACCGAGGTCGATGTCTCTTTGCTGTCCTCCGGGATATGGGCCACCGCTTGTTCCATCGATGTTGCGATGGAGATGCCAGATGATCCGGACCTTTTCAGGGCAGTCATGCCTGGATCGGGCTCCGGTAACGGCACCAACCCATTTATTGGCGCTTTCCGGACAGCCGATGATAAATTCATCAATCTCACTGTGCTCTCTCCGGGTCCGTATATTTCAGATGTGTTCACCCATCTTGATATTCCTGAAATGGCGAAAGACCCGCGATTTGCAACAGCTGAAGCGATTATGGAAAACACGCCTGCCGCGTTCGAAATTGTTCGTCAGGCAATTGCAGCAAAACCATATTCCTATTGGCTAGAGCGACTGAAAACGATGCGCGGGCAATGGTCGCCCTATCAGACTATTCAGGACGTGGGCAGTGATGAACAGGTTGCTGCAAACGAACTGATCTTCGAAGTGGAATCGGCAGATGGCGGCGCACCGATCAGGCTGGTGGCAAATCCAGTCCAGTTTAACCGGGCAGCAGTGGAAAATTCACGTGCGCCAGAGGCATCCGAACATACCGAGTTGTTCCTAATGGAACTAGGTCTTGATTGGGACCGGATTGAGGATCTTAAAAACAAGAAAGCTATCGCTTGACGGGTACAAGCAACATAGCGAAGCGCCATCTTCGCGTAGGGATTATCAGCGCGGCTTGGGGAGCCAAGGCCCACTTGCCGGCTTGGCGTAGCCTTGACGGAATAGAGGTCACTGCTATTTGCACCTCTCGGCCCGAAACGGCAGCGAAAGCAGCAAGTGATTTTGCCGTCGAACGAGCATTTCACGATTTTCGTGTAATGGCCGCTGATCCCGATATTGACATCATTGATTGCGGCACTCGTCCTCCACTGCGCTATGATATGGTTATGGCTGCGCTCGAAGCCGGCAAGCATGTCTATAATGGCATTCCCTTTGCCAAGGATCTCGCCGACGCGCAGGCCATGACACAGGCATGGCAAAAGGCGGGCACGGTTGCGGCTGTCGATGCCTTTATGCAAGCCGTGCCTGCTATTGTGCAGATGAAAGAGATGGTTGAGTCCGGATGGATTGGCGACATTTTCGGTGCCGATATTGCGTTTGAGGTTCCGCTATTTACTGCGCAGCAATGCAATGTTCCCGGCTATACTTGGTTTGCCGACCCCGCCAATGGTGCAAGCACGGTACGCAATCTTGGCAGCCATATGCTCAACGTGCTCGTTCATTTTTTTGGTCCCGTTGCGTCGGTTGCGTCAGACATGTCGTTGGCTCTTAAAGAATGGCCTGTTGATGGTGAGGTCCTCCGCCCCCAGGTTCCTGACAGGTCATCATTGCTGTTGCGGCACGCATCGGGCTTGCCGACACGGCTTGAAGCAAACTGGGCCAAGATTGGCGGCGATGGATTCCGATTTTCCATATGGGGGTCAAAGGGAAGGATTGAAGCCCGCGCACCGGTTTTTCCGATGGCACATGACACCTGGCTGTTTGGCACGCAAAACCCGGCACTGGGCTTGGCTGAAATAGAGGAAATTACCCTACAGCCCGAATATCTAGTGGTTCCCGGCTGTCATGCAGTAGCTGACCAGCCCGAAACCGGCTTATTCGCTCTTGCCTCTATCTTTGCCTCAATGCGTGATGCCATCAACGGTAAAGGCAAAGCGGCACCCGATTTTACGCAGGCGCTGCATGTCCACTCGGTAGTCGAAGCCGCCGTTCAGGCAGCAGCCGAGCACCGCTGGGTGGACCTTTAGCATTTCAGCCAGCGCGTCCGCCTTAGTCTTTCCGCAACAACATTGATCCAGCGATAAACCCGCCACCCATGCCGCAAACAGCGCTCTGAGCATTGGTGACCTGACGCGCACCGCCATCGCCCCATAATTGAGTGCAGGCTTCATGGAGCAAGCCGAAACCGTGCAGACGGCCACCGGATAATTGACCGCCCCCGGTATTTACCGGAAAGCGTCCACCCGGTCCGATATTACCCTCCGCGATGAAATCCTTTGCTTCGCCGTGGCCGCAAAAGCCGAACGCTTCGAGCCAATATGGCACGAAAATGCTGAAACCGTCATATAGTGCAAGCACGTCGATATCTTTAGGTTTCATATCGGTGCGTTTCCACATATCAGCGCAGGAATCATGTGCACCCATCGTAGTCAAATCCGCGCGCTGGTCCCATGTTTCCTGTGACTCCAGCGCCGCGCCCATCGCCTCTATAACCAGTGGCTTGCGGGCGCAGTCTTTTGCTGCATCAGCTGCGGAAACGATAATCACGCAAGCACCGTCAATGGGTATATCACAATCGAACAAACCTAGCGGAGTGGAGATCATCCGGGCTTTCAGATAATCCTCCATCGTCATCGGTGACTGCATAACCGCCATGGGGTTGAGCTGTGCAAAAGCACGTTCCCCGGTCGCTATCATGCCAAGATGTTCGCGGGTCATACCGAATTCGTGGAAATATCGCGTCGCCATCCAGCCAGCCCAGTTAGATGCCGACATTGCGTTTGCGGGTATCAAATAGCTGAGCCAGCCGTCCATACGCGCTTTGCCTGCGCCCGCGATACTAGCGCGCCTGGTGGCAGTCTGTGAGCTGCTTTCCGTGAGCGCGCGAAAGCAAAGCACATGTCGCGCCTGTCCCGTTAAAACTGCCATCGCAGCGACCATAATCGGTCCCATCTGGGACGGACCGTCAGGAATGGCGCTATGCCAGCGCGTTTTAAGGCCAAGCGCATTACGCACCTCCCCGGTTCCGAGGGGTGACATTCCGGGGGAATTGTCTGTTTTTCCGGGATATGTCGAAATTCCATCTATATCATCTTTGGTCAGGCCCGCACATTCCATTGCGCGTTTTGCAGCCTCGACAAGATGCGCCATTGCCGGGCGATTGGTCTTGCGACCAATGTCCGACATCCCCACACCGGTTATAGTAGCTTTCATAATACTGGCTCCCATTGCGGAAACCAGACATCATCGACGTTCATGAAACTGACGCGCATCTGCTGACCGATGGTGATTGAATCTGGGTCAGCGTTTACGACTTCGGCGGAAACTCGCACGCCGGGCGCACCATCAACATCGACAACGGCAAGTGCAAAAGGCACTTTCATATCGGGGGCCCAAGGCTGATGATTGACGGTGTAACTGTAAACAGTTCCTGTGCCCGACACTGGTTTACTTTCAATTTCTTCGCACCAGCACTGAGGACAGATGAGTTGCGGCGGATGGATAGCAGAGGCACAATCCTTGCAAAAAGCGATCATCAATTTGCCGTTGGCTCCCCCTGTCCAGAATGCTGTATTCTCAGCGGTTAATTCAGGTAATGGTCTCATTTGCTATCCTTTGTCTGAAGGGTTCGCGGCAGTGCAAAGGCGACAAGGATCGCCAGGCCACAGAGCGCTATAATAGCTATAATCGTTAGCTGGTACGCATATGGTGAGGGGTAGGTTTCGGTTCCCTTTGTCACGACATCTACTGCCAATAAGGTCGTCACCATCTGCGCACCAATGCCAAGGAACAATTGCCGGATTACGGTCAACATGCCTGAAATCTCGCTAATCCGTCCGGGCGGTGAGGCATGGGCAATGATTGTAGGGGCAACAGAAAACAGCATTGTCGCACCAAAGGAGATGACGATTAGCTCGGCGACGACTATCGTGAAACTGCTCGTATCCAGCAAGGCCAGAACCCAGCCTGTCGTCGTTATCAACCCGCCGATGACGAGAGCATTTCGCCCTCCCCCTCGTCCCGCAAGCCACCCTCCCAGGGGGCCTGCAAAGACCGAACTGATATTCGATGGCAACTTTGCCAATCCCGCCATTGTCGCTGTAAGACCAAGCCCGGCGACGGTCCATTTAGGTGCTTGGAGCAAGAGAGAGAAAAACACAGATATCTGGAGCGTGCTCATCGACACCAGCGCAGTTACAGCGCCGCCAATCGCAATAGTACGGTTCCCGAAACTGCGAACCGCGATCAGCGGGTTGGCGCTGGAAAGACTACGGTATAGCCACCATGCTATCAATGCCAGCCCCAAGGCAAGCGTGCCAAGGGACCAACTACTGGTCCACCCCCAATCCTTGCCGGTACTGAAATAGATCAGGACTAACGCCACACCGGGTGCAAAAGCCAGGCCAGAGATCCAGTCTACAGCTGGTCCCGCCAACTGCCGCACTGATTTCGGAACAAAGCATATTATCGAAACAGCGGAAACTGAACATAGTAATGCACTCGCAAAGAAAATACCGTGCCAGTTAAACTGATCCACGATCATGCCACCGACAATAAGCCCCGCAGCCGTTCCAATTGACGCGCCGGATATCATCAGCCCGATTGCCATTGGCGCACGGTCCTTACCTAGGTTTTCGTGCACCAAACCGATAGAAAGGGGCAAGATTGCGCCGGTAACGCCCTGCATCAACCGGCCAGCCAGCAACACTCCAAAATTTTCCGATAAGGCGCTGATAAGCGACCCGATCGCACCTATAGCCAGCACAGTGACCAGTGTCTGACGTCGCCCGTACATGTCGCCGAGACGACCGACAACCGCTGCAATCGCCGCACCAACTATCAAATAGCCGGTGATTAACCAGCCAACCAGCGCAGGATCGCCAAATTCCTCAATCAGCTTTTTGAGTGCCGCCAATATCATCGCGGTTTCGAAGGAACCCGTCAATTCAGCGATCCAGAGCGCCCCAATCAGCAGAGTTAATTTGCTGCGGGCTATCACTCGCTCTCACCCAGCACGGTCTTTGCCTTTTCAGGAATTCCTTCGCGCGCGGCACGAACCTCGATCAGGTCCACACCGATATCGGCTGGCAGGCCAATAGTTGCCACTAATGCCTCAGCCATGGATTCAGGTGATGCAGACGCACCGGACATGGATGCGTGGCCTGTTTCCATAATTTTCTTGAAGAAAGCCTCTGTCGTTTCCTGAGTCCATAAACTGCCGCCAGATCCGCCCGATACCGAGCCTGATCGCAAGATTGTGATACGGATATCTTCCGAGCGCAGTTCCTCGCGCAGGCCGTTGCAAAGTGTTTCAACCGCTGCCTTGGTCGCAGCATAAAGCGCAAGCATCGGAAACGGCATACGCACCGATTCACTACTAATGGTGATGATTTGCCCCTTTGTTTCACGCAGGTGCGGAATGGCCGCACGAATTAGCCAGGAGACGCCAAGAATATTGACGTTAATATGCTGGAGGATGATGCTGTCATCGGCATCTTCAAAGGCAAAAGGGTGAAAGATCGCCGCATTGGCAACCACGACATCTATACGACCAAATTTCTCGACCACTTGGGAAATGGCGCTATTGACCTCATCCGAAACAGAAACATCACAGGGCAAAGCCAAAACGGAGTCGCCATGCTCCTCAGCAAGCGAGACCAGTTCGTCCGATGGTCTGGCCAGACATGCAACGCGAATACCTTCCTTTACCAATGCGGCGACAAAATGCCGCCCCATCCCCTTGGAGGCACCTGATACTACCGCAACCTTTCCAGAAAATTTCCCCATTCTTGATCCTCACCCACAGAGTTTTTAGATTATCGAATTGACGGTATGTCAATTTTTTGCTTTTTCGCAAGTCTGCTGTTATCAAAACAGTGAAAAAACGGGGTCAGGATGAACAATTGACAGAAGAATCACACGCATTGGAACAAATTTCCGTTGCCAATGAGAGCTATCCTCGAAAACTGGGTAACAAAGGCCAGCGTACCCGGCAGCAGTTGATTGACGCAACAGTCAGTCTGCTTGAAAAAAATGGGCTTAGGGATGTTTCAGTAGCCGATGTAGCGCGCGCCATTAACTCGTCACCGGCGACCTTCTACGTTTATTTCAAAGGGGTGCCGGAGGTCGTGCTGGCCGCATTGGAAAATGCTTCGCAAACTTCACCCGAGCTTGAGGCGTTGATCAACCGCGACTGGCTTGCGCCGGGCGCTACCGAAGCAGCGCTTGCATTTGTCGAATGCTATACTGAATTGTGGAATCAAAACCGGAACATCTTCGCCGTCCGCAACCTCGCGGCGGAAGAAGGCGACGAACGGTTTTATGAAGCCCGGATGCAACAAGCACGGCCAATGATGGTGGCCATCAGCGAGCAGGTCAAACGGGCGCAAGAGGCGGGACGCATACCGGCCAATCTCTCACCAAATTCCTGCGGCGGAACTATTTTGATGATGCTCGAACGGCTTGCTGCTATCGGCCCTGTCAGTGAAGGCAAAGACGGCGTCAGCTATGCCGAGTTAAAGGCCGCTGCAGCGTATCACATAGCGATGATGCTTGGCGGTGCAGGCACAGGTGACGCAGCCTGACTAAGCCTCCGCCATTGCTTCCGCTATCATCTTTTGCATATCTAATACACCGGTTGCCAGGCCACCCGCCAAACCGGCATCGACAGGCAAGCAAACGCCGCTGATAAAACGAGCTGCATCGCTGTTAAGTAGAATCAGAGGCATGGCCTGTTCTTCCGGGGAGGAATAACGCCCCTTCGCCTTTGCAAAAGCGCCCAGAACCGCATCACCGGCGACTTTCCTAAATTCACCAAGCATAGGGGTATCGATGGGGCTTGGCATGGTGCAGTTAATCCGTATGTCACGGGCGATCAGCTCAGGTGCACTCATCTGCGTCCACGTATTTATCGCCTCTTTCGATAATGTATAAGGGTCTCCCACTTCCTCGGCACGATCCAGATACCATTGGCGTGCCTCTGTGAAATCGGTAAAATCCATAAACTCACGAACAAGCGGTTGGCGGCTAAGATAGCCCATGCCTGCCAAAGAGGATACCGAAACGATGGCTCCTCCAGAATTAATATTGGGCAGCCAGCCTTCGGTCCATGCCCGAATGCCCAGAAAGTTGACCGTTACAACGTCTTCGCCAGGAAAAGTTTGAGGCAGGCCAGAGATGTTGAATAACGCATCGACCTTGCCACCGATCTTGGCGATCCCGGCAGCAATTGAATCGGGTTTTTTCAGATCAACTTCCGTAAAACTAGCCAAGTTGACTGGCGAAGGTTTGATGTCTGCGCCATGCACTTCCGCGCCCAGATCGACCAATGTCCGCGCACAGGCCTCACCGATGCCTGAAAAGCAGCCCATGACGACTACGCGCTTGCCTTCGTAGCCCAGAATATCAGTAGCCATACATCCTCACCTTCGTTATTTTTCGTTGGAAATCTAAGATAAACTAGACCGATTAGGCCGACAAGACAAAAATTGACGCTTCGTCAAATATGTCATTCCAGTGGCGAATATTATTCAAGCGGGGCAAAAGATGTTGCGGCCAAACTGCCCATCGCGTCGGACATCAGCGCCGCTTCACGCATTTCATGGGCATTGCACAAAATGATGGCGCGATCGCTCTCAATACGTTTTTCTGCAACAGCATCACAAAAGGCCGACCATGCTGCGCTATGGCCTGCGAAACCCTGATCCAAAGCAGATTCAATCTCGCTCTTTTCAGTCGAGTCAAATACAGGTCCAAAGCGTTCAATCGCTCGCCACCATTTAATCAGTCGCGCCATTCCCTTAGCTTTGACAGCGGACTGTTGATCAGAAAGGCGCGGCAAGATTGTATCGCGGATATCATCCAGCGCGATTCCGTAACTCCGGTCGTATTTGCCAGGTGGTGCTTCGGGAAGCGTTGCAGGCGGCAGGTCAACACCCGCAGCATCAGCTAGCGCTTCAGACAGAACCCGCCGGTGGATCGTCGAATAAACAAGATTCATACCCAGATTCGGCGGAGGCGGTGCCTCAGGGTCGTGCAAACGGGAACGGCGTGCAAATCCCGTTTGAAACAACAGGCGCCAATAACGCACACGTGGCAAATCAACAGGATATCCGCCTGCTTCCTCATAGGCTGAAAAGGCTTCAGGAAGCGGCACAAAACCCTGGAACAACATACGTAGGCAGAGCATCGCGAGATCAGCCATTGGATCGCCGTAGTGAACGAGCTCCCAGTCGAGTAAAGCTGTAACCCGATCTCCCTCGAAGAGGAAATTACCCGGGCCCGCGTCTCCATGAACAATTACCGGATCGGGCATGTCGGCGGGAATATTCGTCTCCAGCCAGTCCAGCGACAAGTGGATTAACGGATCCCATCCCTTGCCGCTATTTGCTGATCGCAATCTGGCAATTTGCCGCTTAATCAGTTCCGATGCCGGTTCGACCTTGCCCATGCCATCAACCGGCGTAACCGCAACATCAATCCGGTGCAGGGCAGCAAGTTGCCCTATGAAATCCTTCGCGAGCGTACTACGCTGCTGTAGGTCGGTCAGCCTGCCAAAGCTGTCATCACCCGTCACTAGGCCACAAACCAAAGCCCGCTGTTCTGGGACGGATGCGAAATAGGGTGCCACACGAACACCCGCCGAAGCCAGTGGCCCAGACAGAGCGCGCAGCACCGCCGCTTCACGCAAGAAAGCAGCATCATCGCCAGCTCCCGCCTTGTGTACATCATAATTCATATAGGCGCGTGCTGTACGATTGTCTGGCCATGCGAGGTCAAGCTCGGCACCGTCTCGCGATGCTCCGCCACCGCCACGCGGTCTGACCGCTGTTATACGCGCACCGCTTGCCGCTTCGACGGCAGCAGCAAGACCTTCTGGCAAGAGATCCTCAGTTTTCATATCAGCCAATGACTTTCTGTTCGCGAAATGCTGCGATCTCGGCGTCTGAATAACCAATCTCGCGCATAATCTCATCACTATGCTCGCCAATATCAGGGCAGCATCGTTTGAAAACGACCGGAATATCGCCAAAGTTCCAGAAGGCACCGGGCTGTTCGACTATTCCATAGAGCGGTTGCGGCAGAACAGAGATGAGGTTCAGTTCACGATTGAGCGGATCGTCGAAAAACCTGTTCATGGCATTTTCAAAATTGACTGGATCACATGGAACATTGACCGCTTCCAGTGCTGTGAGCAGGTCGGCGGAGTTTTGGCTCCTGACGGTTTCCGCAAAGCCTTCTGCACTATCTCCAAGAACGGAATGCAATGCCTTTTTCTGCTCCGGTTTGTGCGCAGCGACCGCGACCCAGTTACCATCCGCACATTCGAAAATCCGGTGATATGGTGAGAAACCTGTCTGGTCACTTGTCAGGTGATAGGTTTCAGTAAGTTCGCCGTCTGCGGTAATCAACCGTTCGCCCTGCGTAAGGGCAGCAACCCCTAACAAGGATGTTTGCGTTGTATAGCCTTGCCCGCCCGCACGCTTGGCATATAGCGAGGCCATGATTTCGACGAGGCAGTTTTGAGCAGCAGTGACATCCATTGTACCGGGACGGTTGAAAACAGGCCGATTGCCTTCCCCTGCGTTTTCAAACTCCCAGCCGGCAAGGGCGTTGAAGATAGAATCATAACCCGGCCAGTTACCGCACTCGCCCTTTTGGCCATAGGCGCTGACATAGTTGAAGATTACATCTGACTTATATTTGCGGATTCCCTCTTCGCTCAAGCCAAGTTTTGTAGCGCCCTTAAAGCGCATATTGTGGTGAACAACCTCTGCCCATTTCACCAGCCGCTCAAGAATTGGCTGCGCCTTTGGGTTTGTCAGATCCAGCGCCAGACTGCGCTTGCTACGCGATGCGGCTTGATAATAGCGATGCATGAAACGAATACGGTCACCGGTGAGCGCTTCGACCTTTATCACATTAGCCCCCATGTCGCCCATCATTGATGGACCTAATGGACCCGCAAGGAACATTCCCAGATCGAGGACACGGACGCCCTCAAGCACCTCCGTAGGAGACGCGCCTTCACCAGTTGCCGAAGGCGGAGGAGTCCAGCCGCGATCGCCGCCTTCACCAAGCCTTGGAGCGGGGCGGCCCTGCGGCAATTCGGCGTCGGTATGAAACGGAACATTGGCCTGAATTGTCTTGCCAAAGTCGGGGTCATCGACCTCTATGGCATAGCGATTTGCTTTCACCTCCGGATGGTGGAGCATTTCGCCCATAGGATAGGCAGGCTCGGCCGCAATATCGGCGGCGCGTAGATCAGCCAGCCAGCTTTCGAGCGGGCGGCGTTTGAACGCTTCGTTCAAGCCCTCGGGCGTGTCAATTTCGGCACCTTCCGCCAAAACGTCCCACATGGTCGGCATCGATGCAAAATCAAATTGCCGCGACGGGTCCATTACCTGTAGCCAATCACCGCCCTCACACTGGAATAATTGGATCGCAGTCGGCCTTGCCGCATAAGGATAGGGATCAGTATTGGGCATCGGGCCTTTGCTGTTGCGTGCCCAGACAAGGGGCAATGTCGATAAAAAGCCCTGAAAAATTGAAGTGTGCGCTGCGCCGCCAGTTCCCGACTGAAGCCGCATGACCAGACGAGCCAATATGCCGGATGCGGCAAGATGCGCCGCTGCCCAGCTGCCCTGCTGATAGCGATAGACAATCGGCCCCGCGCGGTGGCCGTCATTTTCATACATCGCGCCAACACGGGCCGCGACAAGCAATTCGTCGTCAGACTGCTCCACGTCCGGATGATTATAGGGAGAGCCGGTAATGCCGCAGATAACGAGCCGGGGATGCGAAGCGGTAAGGCTGACATCATCAAGCCCAAGCGCGTTGGCCTGTTTCGGCGTGAATTGGTGCAATATCACGTCGGCACCTGCCAGATGCTCGTCCAGCGCAGCCCGACCTTCAGAACTGTCGAGGTCAAGAACAAGACTGCGCTTTCCGCGATTCCAGCTGGCAAAAGGCGCTGTACCACGCGCGGGATCACCGCCGGGTCGTTCAATTTTCAAAACATCCGCACCCAGTTCGCAAAGCATAAGCCCCGCTACCTGAACCGCCATTGCTTCTCCAATTTCAACTATCCGGAGATCATTGAGCATGGGTCAGGCTTTCCGAAAGTTGGGCAGGACCCAGTCGTCCTGAATCGGGGTCCAATCAACGGTCACTTTCATACCGATATGGACGTCCTCGGCATCGCAACCTGAGACATTGGCAATCAGGCGCGTGCCCGGTGCACCGTCAAGATCGACGACGACGGGAACATAGACGTAATCTTCGCCATTTTTCGGATTTTTATTGCAAATTGCATAGCTGAATATTGTGCCCGTTCCCGGAAGCGTGGGCCATTTTTTTTCGCGGCTGCCACATTCCGGGCATACTGCAGTTGGCGGCATCCGGAAATGGCCACATTCACCGCATTCGCATGCTGTTAATTTATGCTCCTTGGCTGCTTGCCAAAAAGGTTCTGTATCCGGGTTTGTGCTGATCGTGATTTGATCACCGGGAAGCGCTCTTGCAGGACCGTAAGTCATAGGTTCAATCCCTCCGCAGGATAAGGCTGGAAACTGGAAGCGAAGCTGGGCCGCCTGAAACAAGCGCGAACTCGGCATCCTTCACTTGGTTGATTGCAGTGCCGCGGACCTGCTCGACGCCCTCAACGATATGGGTCATGCCGATAATATAGGCCTCGTTCAAATTACCGCCGTGGGTGTTTACCGGAATACCGCCATTGACCCCCTTTCCGGTCTCAGCATCATAACGCAACTTACCAGAAAGGACATAATCATTGCCCTCCCCTTTTTCGCAAAAGCCGTAATCTTCAAGCTGCATCAACACCATCGGGCTAAAATGATCGTAGAGCAGCGCGACATCCATATCTTTCGCACTAAGACCCGATTGCGCCCAGACACGATCAGCCGTGAAATTGTGCCCCGAACTCGCAAAATAGGGATCAGGCATACCCATCCACGCAAAGGCACGGCCCCATTCCCGTTGTCCGCCATGCGCGCAGGCATGGACAACAGCAGGCTTGTGCCGGCAGTCTTTGGCGCGATCCATCGTGGTCGTAATGACCGCAACCGCTCCATCAGTTTCAAGGCAAAAGTCAAGACGCCGAAGCGGATCCGCAAGCATTACCGATGCATCATATTCCTCTTTGGTCAGCGGATTTCTGCGTACCGCCTTTGGCCGGTTGTGGGTATTGGCACGCGTGGCCATCACAACTTCACCAAACGCATCCTGCGTCGTGCCATAAAGATGCATGTGGCGCCGTGCCAGTACGCTCATCAAATGGCCGGGACCGACTAGGCCGGACGGCTGAAGAAAACTGTTTTCCGGACTAGGCGCGGCGGATCCAAAGACGACACCAAGCCGGTGCTGCGGTAATTGCTGCAACGCCATCAGCGTCACCGAATAAGTGCAATCCTCGTTCATCAGGCCTGCGGTTGCAAGGCCGATCGCTCCGGGACAACCGCCCCCGCCACTGGTCAGCGATGCTGAAAAGCTGACATGCGGCATACCCAAAGTTTCCATCAGGCTGGCGGTATCAAACTTGTCCAGATAGCCTGCACCAGCGGTTGAATAATAGGAGAAACCGTCAATTTGTTTGTGGCTTATCCCTGCATCTGCGCAGGCATTCATAATCGCCTCGGCCGCCATATCGTTGATCGTGCGCGGCCAGCTTTTTCCGCGAACATAATAGTCGGTCGCCCCGACCCCGACGATCGCAGTCTTATCTTGATTTGCCCAAGCCATGCGGCTTCCTCTCTTTTCTTCGATTCTCAGTTATATAACTAGGTTTCATATGATCGTGCAGACAACTTGTCTAGACGTCAAGCAAAATGCAACTTCCGGTATTTACCTCGAAAATAGAGCAGCGGATCACGGCGCGGTTCAAAAATCGCCTTTAATACACGGCCAACAAGGATGAAATGATCTCCGCCGTCGTGGATATTCTGACGTTCACATTCAAAGCTGCTCAATGATCCTTTCAGCACCGGTGTGCCATATTCTCCAACTTCCCACGGCGTTGCTGCAAACCTGTCTTCACCCTTGCCCGCAAAACGGTTCGAGGTCGGCTGCTGTCCGATTTGCAAGACATTGACAGCGAAGCGTTCAGCTTCCCGCAATACCGGGGCACTCCCTGCGTCATTCGCAATACAGACAAGCAATAATGGCGGGTCGAGCGAGACGGACGTAAAGCTGTTCGCAGTCAACCCGATTGGCGTCCCATCGGGACCGATAGCCGTGACAACTGTAACGCCAGTGGCAAAACAGCCCAGTGCATCGCGAAAGGTGCGTGCATCGGACCCTTCCCTATATTCGGGCGAACTTCTGGGGGCGCGGCGCTCCAGAAAATCGATAAGATGCGAACCCAGCGCGTCGATACGATCGTCAGTGACGACCATTGCAATGTCATCAATCTCGGCCAATTCGCCTTCCGGTAGCTGAGCGACAAAGTCAGTTGCATCCGAATGCGAGGCCAGCTTGCTGATCCCGCCGCGCACATAAAGCGTTGGTACAGTGATATTGGCGGCAACCCCGGTAAGGCGCTGCGTCATATCACTTGTGTCCAGCGCCTCTAATAGCCGCGCATCCCACTGCGCCTGATCCGGCATAATATTTGATGCTTCACGCAGGCGCTTGCCAATCCTTCCCAATATATCTGGATCAGGGTTGACCGGTAAATCGACCAGAACCAAACCGGATGCCAGTAAAGCAGCCTCGCGCTCCAGTGCTGCACAGGCAATCCAGCCGCCAAAGGTCGAAGCCACAACAACAGGCCGTGTGCCCATTTGCGCTAGAACCGCTCGCAAGTCTTCGACAAAGGCTTCGAAATCATAACGGGCATCTTCCGGCCATTCACTGCCGCCATGCCCCCGCAGATCAAGACTGATAACCCGGCGTCCGGCCCTTTGCAGCCCTTCTGCCAAGCTGGCCCAAACCTTGCGGGTTTGTCCTGCCCCATGGACCAGCAGAACCGCCGGATCATCTTCGGCCCCAAGGGCCTCCGCCTCTATACGGGTCCCGGCGAACCCGCGATATTCAACAATATTCATACGCCATTATCTCCGGATATGCCGCCTAATTGCAGCCACTGGTCAAACTTACTCGTCCGTCGCCGGACCATCAGTCGAGCGATCTCGCAATCGCCGTCAATGATGGCATTCAGAAGGTTGCGTTGCATCTCCGCCGCCAGAATACGTCGGGCGGGATCGCTGTAAAGACCGCTGTTGCGCTCACTCAGCCCAAAACTATACCCAATCTCCATCACCAGTTCGATCACCGGATTGCCGCTGATCCGCGCAATTATCCGCGCCACCTTTACATCGGCCGCAATAGACTCACGCGGCCCATCATCAACGCCAATGGCCTCAATCAATTCCGTCAATTGCTCGATATCCGTTTCTGTCCGCAGCTTCGCAGCTGTGGCAGCCGCTTCTTCAAATACCAGCTTCGTAACCTGCATCACGTTGCCCAGGTTGGCTCCGCGCAGCCGCAAAAAGCGCGTCAGCGATTGGATAGCATCACTCGCGTCCGGGCGTTCGGCAAAAAAGCCGCCCTTCGTGCCGCGCCGCACACTAATCAAACGGTCCCGCTCAACCATCTTCGCAGCCTGCCGAAGCGTCGGACGGCTAACCCCCAGCTTTTCCAGAAGGTCGTTTTCCGCACCAAGATAATCGCCGGGCTTTGCAGCGAGGCTCATATCGACAAGCGCACGCGCCGTTCGGCTGGCGAGCGTTTCATTCAAAGGTTGGAAATTCATATCCGCCTCCATAACAGGTATCTGTTTAGGCAAGAAATTTAGCATTGTCGAGATATATCTTGCTCTTACTTGTATAACTAGGTATTTATTATCACATAAATTAGATCAAACCGAGTCGAAGAGGATATTGTAATGAAACCCTTTATATTTAGCGCTGACAGTCACATCATGGAGCCTGCGGATATATTTCTGGAAGGGCTTCCAGCCTCGCTCAAGAACCATGCCATCCATTCACGTAAGGAAGGTGATTATCTGATCACCGGCACTAAAGATAAGATCATCTATCGACTACGCGTCGGACAGCACCGCGAAAAGGCACTCGGCGACAACGAGCGGCGCGGAATCCGTGAAATTGACGGCAGGCTTGAAGATATGGAGCTTGAGGGCATCGATGCAGAAATCTGCTTTCCCTCGCTTGGCCTGTGGCTCTACGCGCTCGACAATCCCGAAGCCGAAGCAGCTTCCGCCCGGCTATATAATGATTGGAACAACAGTTTCCTTGGCGGTCACAAAAACCGCTTCGTTCGCTGTGGCATGCTGCCTGTTCTTGATTTTTCGAACACACTTGCGGAGCTGGATTATCTTGCTTCAAAAGGTTTTACCGCAGCGATGCTGCCAGCCGTTTCTCCGCCTAATCTGCCCAAATATAATGACGAGGTTTGGGATCCCATTTTCGCGAAGGCCGCAGCGCTGGGTATTGTATTCGTCATGCATACCGGCACTGGCCTTGAATCCGTAGTTATCGAACGCGGACCCGGAGCCGGAATCATAAACTATACCAACCAGATGACCGACGCGCAGCAAAGCGTAATGTATCTTGTGTCGGGCGGAGTGCTGGACCGCAATCCGGGTGCCAAGGTTGCCTTCATCGAAAGTGGCGCAAGCTGGCTTGTCGCCTTGGCCGAGCGTATGGATGAAGTGTCCGTCGCGCATGCGAACTTCGTCCATCCGAAACTGAGCCGCGCACCGAGCCAGATTATCGACGATCAGGTTTGGGCAAGCTTCCAACACGATCGCGCATGCATTACAGCGGCTGCGGCGGGGCTTCCCGGCGCAAAGAATGTCATGTGGGGTTCGGATTATCCCCATGCAGAGGGAACCTTCCCCATCAGCCGCCGTGTCGTTGACGAGATTTTCGAAGGTCTAGACGTGACCGAAGAATTGCGCCGCGACATCCTTGGCCTTAACGCAGCGCGCCTGTTCGGATTGAAACCCGAAGTTGCAACAAGCGCCACCGTCACTGCCTGACCCGCAGTTCAGTCAAGCGTCAAGCGATCCAGAGTGCCGCGATCTAGGCTTCCTCGGCGATAGGCTTCGCCGTCAAGCCCGCCATGATCGCGGCAATCCCCCCGACCAACAGACAACCTGACAGGATTGCCAATGTAGGCTGAAGCGAAAGCTCCCCATAGGCAGGCGTGAACGCCTTGCTAAGATAACCAGCCACAGTGCCACCAAGGCCGACCCCTGCAAGACCTATAAACATGTTGATGGTCGCCGATGTCATCGCACGCATCTGTACCGGCACCTGGGCAAAACAGAGCGAGATGATCGGACCGAGGTGCAGTGTCATCATGAACTTCACAACAACAAAACAGCCAAGCGCCAGATAAGGATTGCTCGTCAGTGCGAAACCGACGCCAAAGGGAAAGGACGCCAGCAGTCCTAACCCTGCGAACCATCCGTTGAAGCCGGGGTTAGCCTGACCAAAGCGGTCGCTGACCCAGCCCGCGACAAGATTGCCAAGGACAAGACCCGCCGCCATTGCCCCGCCAAGCCAGAAACCCGTCTCGGTTTTGTCCATATCATGGACCCGCAGAAAGAATGACGCTCCCCACAATATAAACGCGAAGCCGGTAACCGGCACCATGCATAACAGCAACGCGACCCAGCGCAGTGACGTACTAGCAGCCATGGTACGCAGCACGTCGCTGATGCTGGTCTGTGACGGTATGACGGGGTCCACAACACCGCGCCGGCGTGGCTCCGCGGCGAGCAGATAGACAAGTAACCCGACGGCAATACCCGGCAGTCCCACAATCAGGAAAACGGCGCGCCAACTATACCATTGTGACAACCAGCCCGCGAGTGCCAGCCCGCCTGACAAGCCAACAGCATTTGCGGCAAGCATGATCGAAATAATCGTTGTGCGTCGATCTTTCGGGAAAATATCAGTGAGCAAGGACAGCCCTGCAGGACCTGCGCCAGCCTCCCCTGCAGCAAGCCCGATACGTGCGAGCAACATCTGCATAAAGTTTTGCGCAAATGCCGACAGCGCTGTTGCCGCGCTCCAGACCGAAACGCATATCGCAATCACAAGACGGCGATCACCGCGATCGGCATAACGCGCAATCGGAAAGGCAGCGAGCGCGTAAAAAGCAGCAAAAGCTATGCCGGTCAGCAACCCGATCTGACCGTCGTGAAGGCCAAGCTCGTGTTTTATATCATCTTGGAACAGCGTGAAGACCTGCCGATCAACATAGCTGAATATCGCGACGATCACGAGCAATCCAAGAGTTAAGCCGCGGCGGCTTGACGGTTCCGATGCCATATTATTCCTTTCCCGGATAAAAAAAGGGGGAGGTCCGGTTACCCGTCCCTCCCCCAAGGCCCCTTGGAGAGTCCAGTTGTCTAAAACTTCATGCTGGCGGTCACACCATAGCTACGCGGTTCATTATACGAGGTACCGATATAGATATTGCTGAGCAGGAGCGTATATTGCTGCTCCTGATCGTTAGTGAGGTTTTTACCCCACAGCGCCAGTTCGTAATTCCGTTCTGGCCCAAAGCTGAGCGCAAGACGGGCGTTGAGGATGCCAAGTGAATCTGAATCCGCAGCGGCTTCTACTATTGCAGCCTGTTCCGGAGTAAGGCCAAGACCACCAATTTCCGTTGAACCATAAAGATACGGAGGTATTTCGAATTGTGGCATTTTGCCCTGCCAGGCGTAAACGACATTTGCATCAAGTCCGACGCTACCAAGGTCCCTGCTATAGGACGCACCGACCGAAAATTGCTCTTCAACGATGCCAGCGAACCGATAATCAGTCTTGTCGACCGGTACAATGACCTGGCTACCAGACGGCCCCGACACTGCCCGTCCTTCATAACGGGTATATTTGGGATCGGTGAGAGCGCCCGAAGCGAAGACAGTGAAGCCATCAGCCACTTCAAACGACGCATCAGCTTCCACGCCCCAGGTTTCGGTATCGGCATTTTCAATCACTGTCTGGCTCAGACCATCCGGGGCAAGAACTGGTGTACGTTGTGCACCCTTCACCTTGTTATGGTATCCCGCGATGTTAAAGCTGCCGCGCCCGTTAAAGAACGTGGTCTTGATACCGACCTCTTGTTCATAGACAATTTCGGGTTGCGAAGGAATCGAGTCCGACAAGGTAAGCGTACGAAGTTGCAACGCACCTGAACGATATCCCTTACTGTGCTTGGCATAGATCATGATATCATCGGAAACATCAAAATCGATACCCGCAGTATAAGAGAGGTTCGTAAATGTCTCCTGGTCACGACGCAGGCAAGGGATCGCTACCGTAGCTGGGCTACAGGAAACGAACGTGTCGGTATTTTCCAGAACATTGCCTGATTGTGTGGTCAGCCTGCGATCATCGATCGAATATCGCAAACCACCGGTAACCCTGAGCCTGTCGGTCAACTCATAGTTGACCTGACCATACATGCCATAGCTGTCGTTATCGATCGTGCCGCTGAAGTTTGACCAAATGTTCGGGCCAAAAAGATTCGAACGCGACTGGTCAAAGCCGGTTTCACGAAAATAGGTGAGTCCGGCTGCAAAATTCAAACGGTCATCGAAAGCCATTCCTGTTGCTTGCATTTCAGTCGAATATTGTTTCAGATCCTGAGTACCGCCAGTGAAATGACCGACGACGCTTGAGCCATCGAGATCGATCAGGTTCTCGCTCTGGATACCACGATAGCCGTTGATCCACCGCACTTCGCCGAAGCTGGTTTCAAGGATGAACTTGGCCATATAGGTTTGGGTCTTGGTTTCGTTGAAAGCACCGCGTGGGTCTGCACCCGCAACCAAGGATGGCGAAGTGACCGCCACAAGATTAGGATTGCCATCGAAACGTGCGCGTTCATCCGCAGCTACCCCATCAAGAAAAGCTTTGGCTGGACCGAAGGCTGCCGGGGCATTGAAGAAAAGATTTTGCCTGACAGGACCATCTATATCCGTATCATACCATTCACCGGACAGGATAATCTCAAGATTGTCTGTCGGCATCCAGCCAAGCTTGACACGGCCGTTAATTGTCTCGCGCCCTTCATATTTTTCGCCTGTATTGATGTCGGTCTTGTAACCGTCACGTTTTTGGTAATAAAGCGCGCCGCGGATCGCGACATTGTCTGCAAGACCAAGGTTAAGCACCGCTTGCCCTGTGCGCTCGTCGAACCGGCCATAGGTCGCGCTAATCTTGCCGGAGATTTCGTCGTAACGCGGATCTGCGGTTTTGATAAGAACAGCGCCAGCCGAAGTGTTGCGACCAAATAAAGTGCCCTGCGGACCTTTCAGGACCTGCACATTCTCAACATCGACAAGCTCGGTGTTAAGCCCATAAGCGCGCGCGATATACATTTCGTCAATATAGGTGCCGACCGATGGTTCAAGCGTCGCGATATTGTCGTTCTGGATTTGCCCACGCATAGCAAATGTTAATGCGGTCGGGTTATTACCTGCGCCGCGAATATTAAAGCCGGGGGTAAAGGTCGCAATTTCGTCAACCTTCCCGATGCCTTGCTCTGTGAGCTTTTCGCCGCTGAATGCGGTGATCGCGATGGGTGTATCCTGAATTGCAGCATCCTGCTTGGTGACCCCGATGACGACAATCGCATCACCATCATAACTACTTTTCTCTTCAGTGTCTTGTGCATTAGCCGAAGTTGATGACAGCGCCAAAGCTGCCAACGAAACTGTAGCGAGCACCCGAGCCGAATCAAACTTATGGTTTAAAATCATAGCCAGTATCCTCTCCGTGTGAGTATCCTTAATGCCTCACTGGCTACTTGTATAACTAAGTTGAATAGGACAGACAAGTGACTTTAAACGATAACGGGAAAAAGTGCCTAACCAATTGTTTTACAACGTTTTTATTACTCTACCTACGCCTTGCTCCGCAGGCGGGAGTGAATAAAAAAAGGGGAAGTCCGTTTACCGGATCTCCCCCTATATTAGTCTATTCGTGAGACAGATGCCTGATAAGATTAAAACTTAATCGTTCCTGTAACACCGTAGGTTGCCGGTTCGTTATAACTTACACCCACATAATTGAGGCCACCCACGAAGAGCGCAAGGTCGGTTGCGCGTTCATCAAAAATATTACGGCCGAAAAGGGCAATTTCATAATTGTCGTTATCACCAAAAGCCAGCGATGCACGAACATTGGTAATACCAATGGCCCGCGTAGTTGTAGCATCCAGGATCGCTTGCGCATCAGCAGCGCTAAAGCCACCGCCTCCGGGCGCTGTCACCGGTGCAGTCAACCGCTCAAACGTCTGGTCACTTTGTTGATATTTGCCTTGCCATGCATAAATCGCATTCAGGCCCAGTCGTGCCATACCAAGGTCTGCCGAATAATTGGCCCCGACCGAGAATTGTTCTTCAACAATACTGGTAAATTCCAAATCCGATTTGTCATTAGGTGTAAGCACACCCCCTTGCTCAACAAACCCATTATAGCTTTTATATTTTGGATCTATAAGCGAACCAGCTGCGGTCAAGGTCAACCCGTCAACCACCTCAATCGCCAGATCGGCTTCCATACCCCAGGCTTCGGTATTCGCATTTTCAAGAACAGATTGGCTAATACCATTTATGGGCAAAATGACGCTGCGCTGCGCACCTTTTACCTTGTTATGGAAACCGGCAATGTTGAGCCGGATACGTCTATCCCAAAACTGGGTTTTAAGTCCGATTTCCTGCTCATGCACAATTTCAGGCTGAGCCGGTGCAGTGTCATCCAACGTCAATGAACGAAGCTGTTGAGCGCCGGAGCGATAACCTTTGCTGTGTTTTGCATATACGAGGATATCATCGGAAATTTTATAGTCGAGGCCCGCCGTATAAGAAAGATTCTTGAAGGTATCGCTGCGGGAGCGATTACAGTCTTCAGCCGTCAGCGTACCAGCAAGTACCAGGTCAAATTGGTAGGATTGCGGCAAACAAACTGCAGGGACAGTTCCGTTTAACGGATATGCGGCTGATTGTGCAGTGATCCCTTTGTCATCAATTGAATAACGCAAGCCACCGGTAAAGCTGAGTGCATCATTGATATGATAACTCGCTTGGGCGTACATACCCATGGAATCATTATCGATCGTGCCTTTGAAGCCGGACCATATCACATCACCATTGGTCGAAGACCGGGAACTATCAAAGCCGGATTCATTAAAATATGTGATCCCAACCGCATAATCCAGTGCATCGTTCAGCCCTTGACCGGTCAACTGGAGTTCCGTGGAATATTGCTCCAGAGTCTGGACTCCCTGAGTAAAATGGTTTCCTGTCACGGTAGAAGAACCATCGAGATCAACGAGGTTTGAACCTTTGATTTTGCGGTATCCGTTGATCCACTTGATTTCACCGAAATCGGTTTCCAGCGACACTTTTGCCATATATGTTTCGGTCTTCATCTTATTTTGAAGGCCTTGGGCAGGAGCGCCGGGAATTGTCGAAGGATCGGTTATAGCAACCAGGTCCGGATCACCGCCCATCGCCGCACGATCAGCCGCAGCGGGATCGAAACCGGTCAAGCCGAGATTGTAAAACAGATTCTGACGTGTTGGCCCTGCGATCTCGCCATCATACCATTCACCGGAAAGCAGGATTTGCAGCGTGTCAGTGGGCTGAAAAGCCACTTTAACTCGGCCATTCAGGGTTTCACGCCCCTCATATTTCTGGCCAGTGTTCACATCGGTCTTGTAACCATCGCGCTTACCATAAAGGATCGCACCGCGAACTGCGATCGAATCGTTAAATCCCAGATTGAGAACCGCGGTACCAACGCGCTCGTTAAACCGGCCATAAGTACCTTTGACCATCCCGGAAATTTCATCATATTGGGGATCATTGGTCCGGATCAAGACTGCACCAGCAGAAGTATTACGACCAAATAATGTGCCTTGTGGTCCCTTAAGAACCTGAAGATCGGAAACGTCGAGCATTTCCGAATTCATCCCATAGGAGCGGGCGACATACATTTCGTCCAAGTAGACGCCAACCGATGGCTCCAGCGTCGCAATAACATCATTTTGCACCTGGCCGCGCATCGAAAGCACAAGGGCAGTAGGATTACTACTACCGACGCGCATATTGAATCCGGGGGTAAAGGTAGCGACATCGCCGACCATTTGAATGCCTTGCTCTTCCAGAGCCTCACCAGAAAAAGCCGTGATCGTGATGGGAACGTCCTGGATGTTTGCGTCTTGTTTGGTGACGCCTGTCACCACAATGATATTTCTATCAAGCTCATCCTCATCAGAGGACTGAGCGAAAGCCGGCGCAGCCGAGATGGCAATCGCACCGATTGACACTGCGGCAAACAATCGAGCAGAAACAGATTTATTCTTTAATGTCATGAAGTTATCCTCCCGTTAAAAAAATGGACATCTTTGTCTTCGCTAGTTGTATAACTAGGTTGCACAGGATGAACAAGTGCCTTTACTCTTCACTGTAAGAAATGCGTCCAAATCCGTTGTCTTGTGACTTATTTATCACTCATCGCTTGGCGTCGGTAATGCGCGAACAAGAGCGGGCACATCGGCCAGTGCGCGCAATACGTCGTTAAGGTGTGTGCAGCCCAATGTGCCTGCCAATGTGTCGAGGACAGTGTGTCGGAATCCTTCAACATTTTGTCCGACCATGCGCGCTGCCTTCATCGCTGCACCGGGACATTCGCGAAAAGGAAGGATCAGCGGCAAAACCTGGAGTGACAGCAGAGTGTCGTTCGTTTCATCAATCTCGGCATAGACACGATATTCATGTACCGCTGTCCGCGTCCCTTGTGGGTTGGGACCGCTGTCCTGAAACCCTGCATCCACTTTGATAACGCCTTCCGCGCGCCATATATCAATGCGCCGTGCGCGCCGAGCCATTGGCCGCCCCTGTTGCTCTGGCAGATCGTGCCACCCCATTGGATCGTCCGGATTAACGAGCAATCCAACTTCGGTCGAAGATTGGTTGGGATGGTCCACACTGCCATCCTCTAACAGCGAGCTCGCCCCCTCGGTAAAGCCGGTGCAGACATTCACCATCCGCCCCTTGTTTCCTGCCGTAGTTTTTTGTCCGCTACCCGATACCCGCTTTTGCCAGTCCTCGGTCCAGCGCGACCAAATCCACCCGGCAACCAGACTGGCACCGGCAAAATCGTCGAGAAGCTGAAAGAGCGTTGTTCCCTGAATGTCTCCAAGCGCGGCTTCTAATGCGCGGCGACTTGCTCCGCCAGCGCGCACGCCAACCAACTCCTGTAATCGTGGATGGTCGGGGGTCGCAGCAATTTCCAATATCTCGCGCATCGGGGATGTCCGAATCCGATAATCCGCCGTGGCCAGTTCAACTGCATCGCCGTTAAAGGGCGTCAGCAGGTCGCGGGCAGCCCCGGTCATTATCCAGGCTTTACCGAAACCATCCGGCCAATCGGAGTCAATCGACGTAGTTCGCCGAATGGACCCCGGCCGACGCAGCGGTGCAGGCCCAGCCGAGGCTTGAGCGAAAGGAAATTGCTGCGGTGCATTCATAATATATTCCCTAATCCCAGAGACTATCTTGGTGGCATGCGTATAGCACCATCAAGACGCAGGTTCTGCCCGTTGAAATACCCGTTACGCACCAGCTCCAGCACAAGACTGCCAAACTCCTCCGGATGGCCAAGGCGTTTCGGGAATGGCACAGACGCAGCCAGTCCTTCGAAAATCGCAGGAGCCTTGTCCTTCACCGCAAGCATTGGCGGAGTTGCGAAAATACCGGGCATGATCGAATTGATGCGAATACCCAAATCCATCAAGTCACGGGCCATGGGGAGTACCAACCCGTTTACACCGGCCTTTAATGAACCATATCCAACCTGCCCGATTTGCGCATCCTGCGCCGCCGCAGAGGCGGTAAGTATAATCGTACCGCGCTCGCCATCTTCGTTCAGCGGATCGGCATTAGCCATGCCGAGCGCAGCAAGTGAAGCAAGCCGATAGCTGGCAATAAGAATACCTTGCGCCGAAAATGCATAATCCTCGGTAGAATAACGGACATAGCCTCCGGTATTTTTGTCATAGCGCACCGTTTTGCCACCCTTGGAAATTTGCGCGCAGTGGACGAGGACGCGTTCTTGGCCATGTGCAGCACGCGCTGCTTCATATCCGGCAACAACGCTCTCCTCACTGGTTATGTCGACCTTGCAGAATAAGCCGCCGATCGCGTCTGCAACCGCTTTTCCACCCTCTTCATTAACGTCAAAAATTG
Organism: Parasphingorhabdus sp.; assembly: GCF_036568145.1. GTDB lineage: Bacteria > Pseudomonadota > Alphaproteobacteria > Sphingomonadales > Sphingomonadaceae > Parasphingorhabdus. The sequence goes on from NZ_DATCTC010000031.1 coordinate 264,748, forward strand.
CGACCTTTGCACCCTGCTCCGCCAGCGCTTCGGCACTGGCACGCCCAAGCCCCGATGCACCGCCGGTGACAACTGCTGCAATTTGATTATCGAGTTTCATTATCCGAGATTCCTTATATTCTAGGTTGTTGAATTATTATGTGGTTGTCGCCATCGACTACCCTGCCGATGAAATTTTCCATCATGGGTCTACTGCAAATAATGACCGCAGCCCCGGCGCCGATGGCTTCATGGAAGGGGTACGCGGAAAATCAGCGACATAGCGGAAGTGGACTGGCACCTGATAGGCTATTAACCGTGATTTGAGCCAAGCCTTAAGCTCGTCAACGGCTGGTGCGTCAGCAGATTCTTTCAGGATGACAGCAGCTGCCGGCACTGCGCCAAGCCGTTTGTCGGGAACGCCAACCAGGGCGGACTCAAGCACAGCAGGATGCTCATTAAGGACCCGCACAATATCATCGGGATGCACCTTGAAGCCGCCGCGGATAATGGCATTGTCAGCCCTGCCCTTGATATACAGGAAACGGTCGGCATCAAGCACCGCCCGATCCGTAGTGCGAAGCCATTGCATATCATTGTTGAGCTGCTCGCCCTTTAACTCAAGTAGGCCTTCTTCACCGGGAGGTAAATTCGCACCTGTATCGGCATCAACAACCCGCGCCTCAATATCGCTATGCACCCGGCCAACAGCACCGCGCTTTTGCTTCCATAGCGACCTGAAATCGTCAATGGACCAGCCCGCTACCGCTCCAGCAAATTCCGTTGCACCATAATTGCTGCATATGGGTATGCCATATTTGTCAAGAAAAGCGTCAACCAGATCGGCGGGCAACGGCGCTGTACCGGAAATCAAGGCGTGCAGGCTGGCAAGGTCTTTGGGATCAACATTGGCATCAAGCAGCATGCGGACCGCTGACGGAACTGCCGGAGCAACCGCCGGCTTGTTGCGCTTCACCGTGGCAACCCATGCGTCGACAGTGAATTTTTCAAGCAATGCGATTTTCCGGCCCGCTGCAAGTGCGGCAATACAGCCGTAGATCCCGCCAATATGGGTCAGCGGATTGATGACCATTGTGCAGCCAGAGCTAAGCTTTGGAGGATCGTCGAAACTACGGCCGCGTTCATATTTAGTGAAACCGCGAAAACTGGCATCGAAAGCGGCCCTGCTAAGCGGCACGCGCTTGGGATTGCCAGTAGTGCCGCTGGTTAGCATTTCGATCGCGACACCGGGTGATGTGCGTATGTCGGTGCGAATTTCGGGATTCACTACGCGAACGCCTTCAAGACACGCGCCGATTTCAATTACGGCCGATCCGGCGTCGGCCATCGCTTCGCTCATGCCAGGGCGCGCCAAATCGCTGGCGTCGGCAATGATTACGGGCAGATCAAGCTCTGCCACATCAGCGAACAGTTTTTCATCGGGCAGAATCGGGTTGAGCGTGACAAGGCATCTGTCTGATGAAAGCACCGCAACAATCGCAGCGATATGTCCGGGACGGTTACGGAGCATGATTCCCACGCGGGCATCAACCGGCAAATCCATTGATACAAGTGCAGCTTCAATTGCCTGGACAACATCCGCAATCTGCCGCCAGCTATAATCTTCTCCGTTGAACTCGATTTCAGTGCGATCAGGGTCAATTGCCATTATCGCCCGCAATTTTTCAGTCATCAGTGCCATTAGAGAGATAGCCCTCCGCTGGCTTCGATCACCTGCCCTGTCACCCAACGCGCATCGTCGCCAAGCAACATCATTACCGCTCCCGCAATATCTTCTGGCTCGCCGATCCGGCCCATTGGCGTGTTTTTAGCTGTTGCTTCGTCCCAACCCGGTTTTTCCCGCAGCGATGCGATGAAGTCGGTAGCCACTGCACCCGGCGCGACGCAATTACATGTGATGTTACGCTTTGCGACAGAAAGCGCAGTAGAATAAGTCAGGCTTTGGATAGCGCGCTTGGTCATCGCATAAGCCGCAGCAAAAGGTTGCCCCACTTTGCCAGACATAGAGCCGATATTCACAATCCGCCCACCATCACGCATACGCGAAAGCGCCGCTTGGGTCACAAAATGCGGACCTTTCATATTTACGGCAATCAACTGGTCATAGAGGTCTTCATCAATAGCTTGCAGTGAACCATCGCGGCCAGCATGGCCGACCCCGGCATTATTGATCAGGATATCCAGATTTGGAGCACCTCCAAAGACTTTGTCACATGCCGCAAACATCCGATCTGTATCGGTTAGAGATGATACATCTGCTTGCACTGTGAAGGCTCGTCCACCGTGTGAGATAATCTCTTCAGCCAGATCCTGTGCCGCCGCTTCGCTGTGGGTATAGTTTATCGCGACCTGCGCTTTTGCTGCTGCGAGTCGCCGTACAATAGCAGCGCCGATGCCACGCGATCCGCCGGTCACCAACGCAGTCTTTCCTGTGAGCACCCCTATGTTCTCCTAAGATTATTTATAAGACATAATTGACTTAGTTATATAACTGAAGCAAGGCTTATATCAAATAATGATATAGGAGAGTCGATCATCACGGCGCTAAAAGGAAGTTTTCCGGGAGCCGGAACATTAATCCTCGACAATGGCTTGGAACTCGGCCTCCAGCCACTGGCGCAGGCTTGGGTGCACTTCGTCTGCAAAGGGTGGAAGGGGCAGCTGGTCACGATAGGTAAGAAAGCCCGTAGAAATAATCATAAAACGGGCGGCGCGCGTTTCCGCTTCTTCGCTGCCAAACCAGACGCTAAACGGCACGAAGATACGATCATGAAGCAAGCGGAGTGCAATTCTTCTCGCCTTGCTGTCAGCAACAGCGCCAAGCAGGATTGGCAGCGGATTGACCCGGCCGGGCGTCGAGAGGATAAAATTCGCGAGCACCAGCTTCCCGAAATTCTCTTTATCCAACTCGGTAACGATACGGACGTCGAGCACCTTCTCAAGCACCGCTTCAAACAATTTAAGCTTACCGCCAAAATACCGGCTGACCAGCGCCTGATTAACGCCCGCGCGATCGGTAATGTCGCGCACGCCGGTTTCGACAAAACCTTTCTTGGTAAAGATATGTTGTGCAGCCTTGAGAATTGCCTCCCGTGTGCGGTCCGCGTCACGCGTCTTGTTTTTCGGTTCTGCCGCTCCGGTTGCCATTCTTTTCTCCATCTTGACTCGATATGTAAACGTGTGTTTACCTAAATACAATAGGAGATGAATATGCCTGATTCGCAGATAAGAACACCAGTTTTTGAATTTGATTATATTGCAGACGAAGGTTTGCTGGCGGACTGTCATGCACGCTATTGGGAATTAAAAGAGTCTGCACCGCCGGTCTTCTGGACCAATGAACATGGCGGGCACTGGATGTGTAACACCGCTGCATCGGTGACGAAGGTTCTGCGCCATCCGGAGATTTTTTCGAGCCGTTTCCTTTCGATACCGCCCAACCCCGATCAGCCGAAAATGATACCGGAATCACTCGATCCGCCGGAACATCGGCCGTACCGGCAATTGCTGCGCCCGTTTTTTGAATCCAAAGCGATTGCACCATTGGAAGCAAGAGTTGTCGAATGGACCGATGAATTGCTCACCGAAACTGCGGCGCAGGGTGAATGCGAATTTGTCTCTACCGTCGCATCACGCCTTCCCGTCGCGGTGTTCATGGAGCTGTTCGGATTCCCGATGGAAAGCTTCGACGAGTTTCGCAGTCTTGTGACGACTTTTTTCAGCGTCCGTGCTGCACCGGAAGAACGGGCCGCCCTGGCACAGGAAATCATGGGTCATCTTGCGCAGTTGATCCAGTCACGCATGGCGGAACCAAAGGATGACATGATATCAAAGATCATCGTTTCCGAAATTGACGGACGGAAACTGGAGTTCGACGAATTGATGTCGATCGGATTTCTCATGTTCCTTGCTGGGCTCGACACGGTAACCAATGCCATGAGCTTTGGCATGCGTCATTTGGCGCATGATGAAGCGTTGCGCCAGCGCGCGATTGATGACCCCTCTATCATCCCCGACATGGTCGAAGAGCTACTGCGGCGCTATGCCTTTGTCGCGACGCCGCGCTACATCGTCCAGGATACCGAGCTGGAAGGAGCACAGTTAAGAGCTGGGGACTGCATATTGGCGCCTCTGCCTCTGATCGGCTGGGATGAAAAGTTGAACGAGGATCCCAAAAACGTATCGGTTGAGCGTCAATTTTACCGCCATGCCGCGTTTGGTTCCGGCATCCATACCTGCCTTGGTCTCCACCTCGCCCGGATGGAACTGATCGTCTTTTACCGCGCCTGGTTCAGCAGCATCGGCCATTTCCGGCAAATCGAAAAAGGCGATGAAAGCTGCCGGGGTGGAAGCGTCATGGCCCTTGAAAATTTGCATCTGGAATGGACATAGCGAAAGTTCGAAAACTCTCTCTGCTCGAGCGCGGGGCGTGAGAGCTAACAACCGTCTGTTGCAGATGGTGGATTGATTACTCCCCCTAACAACAGTTCGAAATATTGGAAAAGGATATGAAATGGCTAGCGCAGTACCCAAAGTCCACCTGCATATAGGTGGTGAGCAACGCACAAGCGGTAGCGGTGGTACACACCCTCACCTGCACCCCGTCACACAAGTTGTGCAGGCGGAGATCCCGCTGGCAGGGCCAAAAGAAGTTGAGGAAGCCGTCGACAAGGCGGAAGCCGTCAGGGAAGAATGGCGCCGTACCACTCCCGAAGCAAAACGGGATATTTTAAACCGTCTCGCCGACCTTCTTGAAGACAACAAGTCCGAGCTCGCACAAATGGCTGCCCTTGATGGTGGCACTACGCTGATGGTCGGAGAGCGCGGTGTTGAAACCGCCATAGCATGGACGCGTTATTATGCGGGCTGGTGCGACAAACTGACTGGCGAGCTGTTAAGCACCTTTGATACCCGCGGTGAATTTTCCTATTCCGTACCTGAGCCCATCGGAATTATAGGCATTATCATCACATGGAACGGACCAATAATCTCTTTGGCTATGAAGGTTTGTGCCGCACTTGCCGCTGGTAACTGCGTTATTTGCAAACCCGCCGAAATTACGCCTTTTGCACCTGAGTTGTTCGCACAGCTATGTAAACAGGCAGGGCTGCCTGACGGTGTATTATCAGTGCTTCCCGGCACGGCCGAATGCGGAGACGCGATTGTCCGCCATAAAAAGGTCCGCAAGATCAGCTTTACCGGCGGACCGATCACAGCACGTAAAATCCTTGCCGCGTGCGCCGAGGAAATCAAACCATCTGTGATGGAGCTTGGCGGGAAATCGGCCAGTCTGGTCTTCCCCGACTGCGATATTCAGGCTGCAGCAGAACGTGCCGTGTTCTGGACCGTCGGATGTCTTTCCGGTCAGGGCTGCGCTCTTCCCACCCGCCAGCTTGTTCACGCCGACATCTATGATGATTTTGTTGCGCGGTTAAAGGCGATCATCGAACAGTTCAAAGTCGGCGATCCGATGGACCCGACGGTCATGGTTGGCCCAGTGATTAACAAAGCCGCTGTTGAGCGGATAACCGGAATGTTCGAGCGCGCCAAAGCCGATAATGCTGCTACCTTCCTGCTTGGCGGCGACCGCTGCAGCGGCGAGCTGGCCAAGGGTAACTTCATTGAACCGACACTGATCGTTGATGCCGACCCTGACCATGAAATCTCTCAGGTGGAAATTTTCGGTCCGGCAGTTGTGGTAATGAAATTCCACGATGAGGATGAGGCTGTCGCAATCGCCAATAACAGCGAATATGGCCTTGCCGCTTATATCCAATCGAACGACCTCCAACGTGTCCATCGCCTGTCAGAGCGCCTGAATGCCGGCGGCGTCTATAACAATGGCGGACTACAAATTAATCCCCATACACCCTTTGGCGGAATCGGCATTTCCGGCTTCGGTAAAGAAGGCGGCAAAGCCGGGATCGACGAATTTCTGCACTATAAAACCGTTACTATTGGTGTCGGTGCCCCGATATTTCCCAAATAAGGACAGGCTTCATGGCTGATTTTACTAATGATAATTTTCGTCTCGACGGCAAGGTCGCAATAGTTACTGGCGCTGGCGGGCGGGGGAACAGCATTGGCCGCGCCTATGCCGTGGCTCTCGCTAATGCAGGAGCGCAAGTAGTGGTGGCCGACCTCAACGGAGAAGGCGCACAAGCTGTCGCTGAAGAAATCAATGCAGATGGCGGCAAAGCCCTGGCTTTACAGGTTGATATTACCGACACTGGTTCAGTCGAAAATATGGCCGTTAAAACCAAAGAAGCGTTTGGCGGGATAGACATATTGGTCAATAATGCCGCCTTGATGGTCGAGATTGTCGACAAGCCGCTGATCCAGACTGACAAGGACCGCTTTGACAAGAGCATAGGGGTCAACCTGTGGGGCGCAATAAACTGCGCGCAGGTAGTTGCGCCCTATATGGCCGAGCGCGGCGGAGGAGCCATCGTCAATCAGGTATCGGCAGGAGCATTTCCCGCACAGTCATTTTACGGCGTTACAAAAATCGCTCTGCTCGGTGCGACCACAACCCTGGCAACCGAACTTGGCGCGCAAAATATCCGTGTCAACGCAATCGGCCCAGGGATGACCAAGAGCGATGCCGGGCTTGCTTTGACGCCGGATGACAGCCCGATGGTGCAATTTGTTGAAGCAAAGACACCAATTCAAGGGCGCGACACACCCGATGCGCTTTGCGGCGCGTTACTACTACTGGTTTCCGAAGCTGGCCGGTGGATGACGGGTCAGGTGCTAAATGTCGATGGCGGCTGGGTGATGCGCAACTAGGCAGTTATCTGAAGGATAGAAGAACAAATTCCTGCATAATCATGCAAGCAAATGTTCTTCTATCTTCGCCAGCTTTGGCTTTGTGACGTGCAGTAAATCCTCCGCGTAGGGGGCGGCAGAACCATGGCTCTCCTTAATCGCTGTAAAGGCGTTGTCGAGATATTCTGCCTCGACCGACATCAGCGTGCGGATTGCCTCGTCCTCGATCTGCTCCCCATATTTACCCCGGATCACAAGCGCACCGGCGGCTATCCGCTTGTCGATATTGCCTGCTACATTGGTTAGCAAATAATCAGCGCGAATGTCATCGTCATGTACACCCAGCAGCTTGTGCAACAGCCCCACCGCGAAACCCGTGCGATCCTTACCCGCCAGACAGTGGATCAAACTGGTACCGTCACGCGTTGCAAGCGCATCAAAATAAAGCCGTAACACAGCAACCAGATTAGGTCTGAACGGCATATTTTTATATAACTGCGCCATTGCCTCGCGCGCTTGTTCGGCTGTCCGGACTGCCTCGGCAGCTTCGAGATGCGGTGCGTTAGTGCTTTGCTCGGCCGTTTCTCCCGGAGCGAATAATATCTGGGCATTAAAATTTTCTGCCCGGGCGCACGGGAAGTGCATCCGTTCGCTATCACCGCGTAAATCTATCACTGTTTCCAGTTTCAAGACGGACACGGCTGCCAGATCATCCGGGGTAGCGTCCAGATGCTGACCTGAACGATACAGAAGCCCTGTCTTGAACCGGGAACCTTCCCGCGCTGCATAGCCTCCGTAGTCGCGGAAATTATGGATACCTTCCATGGGCAGGATGCGCTCTTTGATCACAGGCGGTTCCTCAACTCATGCTTCAAGACTTTCCCTGATGCATTACGCGGAAGCTCGTCCACGATGCTGAGCAATTCCGGGGTTTTCTGTTTGGCGATACCTGCTGCCAAAAAGTGATCGCGAATGTCTTCAAGCGTGAGTGAGGCGCCGGGTAAAAGCACAATACATGCCCGCACAACCTCTCCCATCCTTTCATCGGGCGCTGCAATAACGGCAGCATCTGCGACGGCATCCATACGGAGCAAAACAGCCTCAACCTCTTTCGAGGATATATTCTCGCCGCCGCGTATGATGATGTCCTTCTTGCGGTCGGTAATCAGTAAACAGCCATCCTCATCCAGCCGGCCAATGTCGCCGCTGCGATACCACCCGCCGGGAAGAAACGCAGCTTCGTTAAGGGACGGATCGAGATATCCCATAAAAAGTTCAGGTCCGCGTGAGCATATCTCGCCATCCTCGCCCGCTGGAACGTCGTTACCATCATCGTCAACGAACCGAATCTCTGACCCGATAATTGCCCGGCCTTCCGTATGAAGCTGTTTGTCGAGCGGATCATCGACAGTCCCAGAGGTTACAGACGGATGCTCACTCGATCCATAGCAATGATAGACTGCCAGCCCCTGTTGTTGACAGGTTTCTATCAATGAGGGCGGCACAGGCGCAGCGCCCACAATATATTGACGTAAAGATGAAAGATCATGGCCATTCGCATCGGCCGCCGCCATAATACCCGAAAGATGAAAAGGAGTGCCTGATGAACTCGTCACACGATAGCGCTCAACCAGTTCGGCAGCCAGCGCGGCATCCCACTGGTCCATTAAGACCACAGGCGAGCCCTGGCAGAGATGGCGATACATTGAGAGCGCGCCAGCGACATGGCCCGGCGGCCAAGGCGAAAGAATTGCGTCATCTTCTGACTCCTCACGCATAAGGCGCATTGTTTCCAGCTCGGCGAGCAAACCACGCGCCGAATGCATGACCCCTTTTGGATCGGCGGTCGTGCCAGACGTAAACACCAATAACGCAAGATCTTCGGAATTCACTGCAACGGGTTTTGAAATCGGTCCATCCGCTTCAAGCGCTTCAAATTCGGGGCCTAGAATAATATGGCGTTCTAACTTTGGAAGCGGACCACAATCGGCGACGACACGGGCATAGTCAACATTGCGGAAGCTGCCCGGAGTGAAGAGCCATTTAGCTCCGGACTGGCGTAGAATGAAACCCAATTCCTTTGCGCCATAGATAGTCACAATAGGTAGCATTACTGCGCCTGCATGGCTTGCGGCACCGGCGACCACCAACCACTCCCGCCAATTGGGCAACATACAGCCAATGATATCACCTGGCGCGATACCTGCCGCTATCATCCTAGTTCCCATTCTCTGCCCGGCTGCCACGATCTCTGCCAGAGTGGTTGTGCAAGGTCTGATATCGGAAGCTACGGCAAGATACGCTTCTGGTTTCCGCAACGATGCGGCGGTTATTGCCTCAATTAAACTGCTACTCATCTCGGTAAAGAATCTACGATCCGGTCGGCTTCACCTCTTCCTGCCCAGGTCTCGTTCGCATTTCTCAAATGGAGCCGCCAGTGTTCGACGGCTTCTTCAACATTCCCGCTCTCAATGAGATTAACCAGTTTGGCATAGGACTTGAAGCCTACCCGAATGCTTTTCATGCGCTCTTCGGTCGACCTTGGCTGTCGGCGCTGATAGTCATTTTGATGTGTGCGAGCGAGATTAAGCAGCAAACGGTTCATGAAACTCAACGTCTTATTGCCTGTCGCTTCCACCAGCACCTGGTGAAAATAGGCAATATTATTGATAAACTCGTCATATTGCTCGTTTATGAGCATTTCATTCAATTCTTCGAGTGTGCTTTTCACCTTGGCCATACCTGGGGTCTGGCCTTTCTCGATTGCCAGCCACCGAACGACGGTTGGCTCAATGGCCAGGCGCGCAGCATATAAATCCGCGATTGTTGTTTTTTGCGATTCCAGCACATAGCCGGCATAGCGTGACACCAACTCGGTCGAGGGCTTATGCACGCGCGCACCGCTTCGCGAGCCACGGACAACACTTATCAGGTTTTCTGCCTCAAGTATGCGGAATGCTTCACGCAGGGTTGGGCGCGATATACCCAATGTAACCATCAAAGTGCCTTCGGGCGGCAGTGTGTCATCCTCGTTCAGTTCACCGCGGATGATTTGTTCACGAATCTGGTCGGCAACAAGTTCAGATGTTTTTGGAACCCGGATACGCCCATTTTCACTTTCCTGCTGCAAAGTCACCGCCCCTTTATCTGATTTCGCCATATTCTTGTTCTTGCTTGCCATATCGGCTCATTAGGGCACCGAAGGAAAATCCGCAATCCGAACATCATCCAGCTATTCATATACCAAATGACAATCCTTCATTGAGAGTCCATTTTCCGTTCCTTCCGCGGATCGGCCAGACACACCTGTTTGATGCATAAGGTGAAGACTGGTGATGACGCCACGATGTAATGCTGTGGTACAGTCAATTCTCTCTCTCCCTTCACATAGGGTTGCGCCGCGACCTCATAGATGTCAATAGTTACATAACTAGGTTATATATGGTGAGAGAGGATAGCATCATGGATATCATCGCAGAAGGCCTCGCTTTCCCCGAAGGTCCGGTGGTATTCGCCGATGGATCGGTTATCGTTGTCGAACTGGCTGGTGGCCGGATTACTCGTTGCTGGAATGGACGCACAGAGATAGTCTGCGATATCGGAGGTGGGCCAAATGGCGCAGCTATAGGCCCTGATGGCGCGCTATATGTGTGCAATAGTGGCGGGCTCGACCTGAAGAAATTCCAGAATGCTCGCGGAGATGGCCATGAAGGGCGAATCGAGCGTGTTGATCTGGCCACCGGAAAATTTGAGCGCCTTTACGATAGCTGCGATGATATAGCGCTTGAGGCACCGAACGACATTGTTTTTGATGCCGAGGGGCGGATGTGGTTTACCGACCTTGGCAAGACGCATGATGGAATTCGCACCGCAAGCGGCCTGTTCAGCGCGCTGCCGGATGGATCGGCAATCAGCGCGATTAACCGGCACGCGGTTTCGTATAATGGTGTCGGCCTCTCCCCCGATGGCGCTTTCGTCTATGTAGCTGACACGCATCAGGCGCGCTTATATCGTTATGACCGCAAGGTAGAGGAGCAGCGCCCGAACTGGGTGGCGACTGCTCCGGGACCGGTGGGATTTGATAGCCTTGCCGTGACCGCTGCAGGCAATATCTGTATCGGAACCTTATATGATGGCGGAATCACAACGATCACACCTGATGGTATAGTGTCAAAATTCAGTATCGAAGAAGAGGTTTATGTCACCAATATTGCTTTTGGTGGCAAAGATACGCGCGACGCTTATATCACATTATCGCAATCAGGCCGCCTTGTGAAAACAGGTTGGGACGAACCGGGATTGCGGCTGAGCTTCAATGGGTGACCTAGACACGCAGCGTGACGCGGGCCGGAACATCTCTGCTCCGGCCCTGGCCTGACGCGCTAACGACCTTTATCTACGAAAATTTGCCAGTCGCTGGTCAAGGATTTCCTCGGCCTCGCCAATGATCCGGTCGATCAGTTCCTGACAGGTCGGAATATCATGGATCAACCCCTGTATCATCCCCGCCCAGAAAACACCTTTGCTGAGGTCTCCTGTTTCCAGCAATTCACGACCTGCAGTCCCCGCTACCAGTTCCTGCACATCACTAAACTGGGCATCCGGTTTGGCGAGCCGACGAACAACTTCTTCGCTGACTTCACTCTTGCCGACACGTGCCGTGTTTTTGAAGTTACGGAAAATGAGGAAACTGCCGCGCTCGTCATTATCGACATAGGCCTGTTTGACGTTATCGTGGATCGGTGCTTCTTTGGTGGCACAGAAGCGTGTGCCCATATTAATGCCTTCAGCGCCCAGTGCCAGCGCCGCAACCAGTCCACGGCCGTCACCAAAACCGCCAGATGCCAGCATCGGAATCTTCACCTTGTCAGCAGCAGCCGGGATAAGGATCAATCCCGGAATATCATCCTCACCGGGATGACCGGCACATTCGAAACCGTCGATTGAAATAATGTCACACCCGGCTTTTTCTGCCGATAGCGCGTGACGAACCGCTGTGCATTTGTGCAAGATGGTCACGCCATGGGGTTTTACTCGCGCCCATATCTCGCGAACTGCGGGGGTGCCCGCCGTTTCCATGATCTTGACACCGCTTTCTACGATAGCATCGGCATAGGCGTTATAATCGGGGGAATTGATTGTCGGAAAAACGGTCAGGTTCACACCGAAAGGCTTGTCGGTCATGTACCGGCATTTTTCAATCTCTTCGCGGAGCGCTTCCGGAGAGGGCTGGGTCAGGGCCGTAATGATGCCAAGACCACCGGCATTTGATACCGCACTGGCCATTTGCGCTGTTCCTACCGCTTGCATCCCGCCTTGGACAATTGGATGCTCAATGCCAAGCATCTCCGTAATCCGTGTCTTAAAAGCCATTCCTAAACCCCTTATATTATTACAGTTATCTTCTAATTAGCCACCGAATATGGCCTAAGTCCAGCCACTGGTAATCTCTTCAAGCCGGCTGCGCCAATCAGGAAGAGCCGGCAGAGCTTCCAACTCCGCAGTCAGCCTGCTGACCAGATCCGCCACAGGTTCGACCGCATCGATCAAGCCAACGCTCTGCCCTGCACTCCAAATATCGCGCCACGGGATTACGCCTTCCGGCATGGGCGTGCGCGTGTTCGCTAATGTTTTATAATCGAGACCGGCATTTTCTATCGACTGGCGCATCCAATGGGCCGGCACGCCGTTCATCGCTGCCGATACAACGATGTCATCAGCCCCGACATCCGGTATCATAGCCCTGTGCCCTTCGATAACTCCGCTCTCCGGGGTGGCGATAAAGCGTGTTCCCATACAGGCAATGTCGCCGCCCAAAGCCAATGCCGCGGCGATTCCATGCACGTCTGCAATTCCGCCCGCAACTATCAGCAGTCCGTCAAAAATCCGCCGCACTGCGGGCACAAAGGCCATGGGAGTCAGGAAACCGGTATGCCCGCCAGCGCCCGAACATGTCAGCATCAACCCATCTGCACCAGCGTCAATCGCCTTTTGGGCATGTTTCATCGTCGTCACGTCATGGACAACGCGCCCTCCCCAACCGTGGACACGCTCAACCAGTGACGAAGGGTCGCCAAGACTGGAAAGGACAAGCGGCACACGATAGCGTTCGAGCATTGATATCCGTTCGGCAGCATCTGGATCGCTACCCCACCGAGCCGGAAGATTGACGATCGGCGGCGCACCTTTAATGCCATCCAGGGCCTTTAGATAATCCTCGAAGATTTCATCCGGGGTAAAAGTCCCCCCTTGCCAGCCCCCGATCACCCCTGCACCGCAACAAGCAGCCGCGAGTGGCACCGATGAGGCAAAGCTCATTGGTGCACACATCAACGGAAGTGACAGGTTCGCCAACATGGCGCTCACGCAGTTGCTTTTAACGCATCCAGCACGCGGACAAAGTGCCGCGGGTTCCAGACATCCTGATCCTCGCCCCAGCCGATGCCGCCGTCTATATCCCAGCGCATGAGTTGATTGACGCCGTATCCTGCCTCGCTCATCGTGCTCACGACAAAGCCTTCACTCACCATTTCGCGGCCCAGTTCATCAACCAGTTCGACCTGCATATGCGTGGACCAGCCGGTTTTCGGGCTGCGGAAACTGCGCATACGCGATTTTCCGGCATCCAGCGTTCCGAATGTATCATCCCGCCTGATCCAGCCCGCATTCATTGGCGCCCAGCCTTCGGCATCGGCTTCTTGCAAGCGGGCAAAGCCAAGGAATCCTGTACCATCACGGCGATGGCCAAAAATATACTGGATACGCCCGCGCCCTTTTTCCCGTTCAATCTCACGCCAACGCGCGCCGCCAGGATGCTTCACACGGTCCATGTCGCTGGCATATTTTTTGGGTGACGCAGCATAAGGGCCACCACGTGGACCCCAAGTCCGGTCACGCACACCAATCCCGTCAATACGAATACGCTCACCGCGCAAGGTCATCCACCCCTCTACATGGCCTAGTTGATCAAAATGGGGGGTTTGCATGAAAGGCGGCCTGCCCGGAGGAAAGCGATGCGGCTCGTGAAGACCGCTATGTGTGAAATCAAGCGCAAAACCGCGAGCGGGATCTTCATATTGCAGATGATATTTCATCCCCGGCTCAAGCATTTTAAGGCTATAGCCCGGGCCATCCTTGTCACCGGGAAAAGTTATATCACGCAGATCGGGATTATCTGGCATCGCCGCTTCCTCAACCTTGCGGTAATAGGCCATGCGAGCAGGATCATAACCCTCGTCATCCCACGCAAAAATACGCCAGGTTATGCTTTTGCGGTTTTGATAATAAGGCGCGTGGATCCAGCAACCGATTTTCCGTTCGGGAATATTGAACGACCACCAGTTGGTTTCCGTTTCATAAGGATCGTCCGAAAGCTGGTGATAGCAATCATCCTCGGGCGTAAATGTAAGTTTCTCTGACATATCCATTCTCCTAAATCTTATCCTGACCGTTCATTGAGGCCATAACCAATTTCACCCCCTGCGGCCGGATACAAACATTAGCGCGGCGGCAGCTGACTACCCCTTGCAGGCATCAAGCATCGATCACCAACCCGCCAGATCGGCCGCCCGCGCGCGGTGCTCGCTTGGGCTCCCCAGCCAGGCGCGGTCAAGCGCGGCCCTGCGGAACCAGTAGTTCAATCCATATTCCCAAGTATAACCAATGCCACCATGTGCCGCGACGGCAGCGCGGGCCGAGCGGACATAAACATCGCAAAGATGCGCCTTCGCCATGGCAGCCGTACGGGGTGCTTCTTCCAGTTCGGCATCATGGGCATAGGCTGCATACCATAGCTGTGCCCGAGCTGGTTCGACATCCAGCGCCATTTGTGCAAGCTGATGCTTTAGTCCCTGAAACTGACCAATAGGTTGGCCAAATTGTTCACGTTCCTTGGCATATTCAACGCTCATATCCGTGCATTTTTGCGCGCCGCCCAGTGCGTCTGCAGCGATGAGGACTAGCGCGGCATCGAACAGCCTTGCGACCATCGGATCGCCCTTAGCAAACAGTTCGTGCGATTTTGCACCGCCAAAGCTGACCTTTGAAACCGGACGGCTTCTATCGGTCGAGCGAACGGATTGAATGGTAGCGCCGTCCCCGGCCACCACCAGCGAGATAGCGCCGTCACGATTGCCCGTGAGGAAAAAATCTGCAGCCCGGGCGCAAGGCACATATATGCTGTCACCGAATGCCAAGGCCGCAATGCTTTTGCCTTCGGCCAGCGCATCAAGATGTGTCTTGGCTGCATCATTGGACGAACGCGATACCGCCGCAACTGCAAGCATCTGGCCGATAAGCGGCCCGGCCGCAGCCGTTTCGCCTGCAACCTCGCTTGTCAATGCGGCATCCAGCAGCCCCATGCCGCTATCGGGCAATAATATCCCCGCCAACCCCAAAGCCATGAGCGCATCCCAGCTCGGCTGGTCCAGATCGGATTCATTATCGGCAAATTTGTGCAGGTGGCCCAACGACCAATTCTCGGCCATCGTGCCGCGAATGGCCTCTTGTATGGCCACTTGCTCCCCGGAAAGATGGAACCTCATTTGCTGCCCCCTCCAATTACATCACGGGGCAGACCGAGCCCGCGTTCGCCGATAATATTACGCTGGATATTCGTTGTCCCGCCAGCGATCGAATTGCCCAGACTGCCCATGATCTGGTCCATCCATTTTTCCGGACCCCTCGGACCGCGTGGCCCGCGTCCGCCAGCTCCGGCCGGTTCGATAAAGGCATATTCACCCATGAGTTCCTGGGCCAGAAGCGCAATTTCATGCCCTGTCTCGGTGAGTAGCAATTTCATCATAAGCTGCACCCGGCCAGGGTCTTCTCCGGCGGCGGCACAGGAAAACAACCGGAAACTGGTATAGCGGTGCGAAAGCACAAATCCCTCGATCTGCGCCAGCTTGTCCCTGATGACCGGGTCGGAAATGCGCCCGGTTTCTTTCGCCAGTTCAACCAGCTTTTGAAACTGTTTGCCCAGCCCATCGGCGCTACCAATACTGGCGCGTTCATGCTTTAGCGTAGTGCGGCTGACATACCAGCCTTGCCCGCGCTCACCCACCTGAAGACTGACCGGCGTTTCGGCATTATCAAAGAAAAATTCGCAAAAAGTGTGATCGCCCTCTTCACCGGTCATCTGGCGGATCGGTCGCCGCGTGATGCCGGGCTGGTCAAGGTCGATCAATAAATAGGTAATGCCGTCATGCTTGGGCGCATCAGGTTCCGTGCGGACGAGCATGAACATATGCGTCGCCTGCATGCCTTGCGAGGTCCATATTTTCTGACCGTTGATGATCCATTTGCTTCCATCAGCCGAAAGCTCGCCCTTGGTCCGCACACTGGCGAGGTCGGAGCCAGAGCCGGGTTCGGAATATCCCTGTCCCCAGATATATTCGCCCTCGACCGTTTTGCGAATGAACAGGTCTTTCTGTTCCTGAGTGCCCTTTTCAAGCAATGTCGGAACGGTCATATTCATGCCGTTACCGCCGACTTCCATCGGCGCGCGCTTGCGGGCAAACTCTTCGCGTATGACCTGCGCCTTTATCACATCGACAGGTTGCTCCGAGCCTCCATATATTTTGGGTATGGCCCGATAGAGATAGCCCTGCTCTGTTGCCTTTACCCGGAATTCACGAATATATTTCTTTAAATCTGCACCGCGCAGATCGGTGGAAGGACGCCAGTTTTCTGAAAGGAAAGCTTTAACCTCCCCGCGATAGGCCTCTGCCATCTCGCCGTAGCTTAAATCCATTGACCGGCCTCCTATTCGCCGTGAAATTTTGGTGTGCGTTTCTCGGTAACAGCCGACAACCCCTCACGATGGTCCTTGCTGCCGAGCAAAATTGCCTGATTGGGCAGGTTCGCCTGCCATTCGGCATCCATGCTGCTTTCAAGCGCGCGCTGGATTGACTGTTTGACTGTCGCATAACCAAGCGGCGCGGATGCCGCGAGTTCGCTCGCCAATTCCAGACCGCGTGCACCAAGCTCGTCCTTTGGCACAACTTCGCTCACCAGACCGATATGCAAGGCTTCCTCGGCGCGAACCTGTTTCCCGCGCAGGCACATTTCCATAGCCCGGCCAAGACCGACTATTCGCGGTAGCAGAAACGTCCCTCCCAGTGGCGGCATGATGCCCAGCTTGATCCAGCTTTCCTGAAACATCACATTGTCAGCCGCAACGCGAAAGTCACAGGCCAAGGCCAGTTCACAGCCCACAGTCACCGCCGCACCCTGCACAAGGGCAAGCGTCGGTTTCGGGCAGCGATAAATGGCCCGCGCCGCGCCCTGAAAATTGGCGTAAACAGTGTCTTTGACCTCGACCGCGCTCATATCTGCCAACTGTTTCAGGAATGCAAAATCCGCCCCCACAGAAAAATGTTTGCCTTCGGCTGAAAATATAATGGCGCGCACATCCCGATCACTGGCAAGCGTGGTGAAAGCCTCGCGTATCTCGCCAAGCATATCCGGTGATGAGGCATTGCCGATATCTGCGCGTGCAACCACCACGGCTGCAATGCCCGCATCATGACGATCAATGCGAATATGGTTGAAATCAGCCATCCGGATTTTCCGATTTCTTTTTCTCACGCCAGATCAGTGCGGTCGCACTTGTCGCCAGCCCCATGTTGAGCGCTTCGGCATCCAGCGCAGCTTCAAACGCCCAGTCCTCCGCATTGTTCAGGTTTGTCTTCATGTAGCGATAGCCCATCCGCGGACCGTCGGCGAGACGGTGGGCCGCCTTCATCACTTCGCCTTGCAGCGCGTCATCGTCATACAGCCGGGTATAAATGCCCTTGGCAAAGGCTTCATCTGCCGACAATTTTTCGCCAAGAAAGAACAACTCACGCGCTACGCCTGTGCCTAAAATCTTGGTCCAGAACCAGGTCGAACCAAAATCACCACCTGCCCCGATACGGTCAAAAGCGGTGAGGAAACTCGCGCTCCTGCCCGCAAAACGCAAATCACACGCACCGGCAATGCCAATGCCCGCACCCGCTACCGGGCCGTTGACCATAGCGATAGTCGGCTTAGGCATTTCGTGGAGCAAGCGCGCGGTTTCCATGAAGCCGCGCAGCCTGACAAAGCCTTGCTCTGTACGGCTGCCGCTTTCCTCATTGGGCGGCAGAACGGATTTGTCACTTCCGCCCTCTTTCAGGTCGCCGCCCGCACAAAAGCCTCTGCCCGCCCCGGTAACCACGACACATCCGACCGACGAATCACTGGCAGCATCGGCACAGGCATCCGCAAGCGGCTGCATGATCGATCCAGTCAATGCGTTGAGCCTATCCGGCCGGTTGAGTGTAATGGTGCGAACACCACCATCATTTTCAATCAAGATTTCAGACATTAAATAGCCTCCCGTACATGAGCTTAGGCGAAGGGAATGAGTCCTATCAATCCCCGCCAAGCTCACGATGGCGCGCCAACATACGCACGGCCTTTTCAGCCAATTCATCTGGCACAGCCGGATAGAGCGGCAATGGCCGTTCCTTGCTAGGCAGTGCAATAGTCGCAGTCGCCCGGACGCTTTCTTCGCCGCGCTGGTTGGTGAATTTCACAGCAACATCAACGTAACTCTGGCCGCCCTCCTGACGCTTGGCGAGGACTTCGCCTGTCACTTTCTGGACATCGCCCATATAGTTGAACTTGCGGATTTCGTCATGGATGTGGGTGATAATGGCGTCATCGCCTGCCCAGTCGCTGAGATACTGCCACAGATAATTTTCGCGCATGACACCATAATCATAAGCCATCGGATTGCCGATTGCCTGGGCCCATACCGGATCCCAGTGCAGCCGCTGGGCTACATCGGGGACGCCATATTCGTTTTTGACATAAAAAGCCGGAATACGCTGACGGTTTTTATGGGCAAGCCGGTTGGCCGTTGGCGCATAAGGCACAAAACCATAGCCGCCGGCATGGAAACATATAACATCGGTCACGGTCAGCGGGCCTTTTGCCTGCATACCCATCGGATCGCCTTTTTCAACATCTTCGAACCAGCGTTTCTCTCCGCCCTGGACCTTCTCTGCGGCGTAGATATCTTCAACTGCCTGCATTTCCTCATCAGTATAGGTTGCAGGCTGGATAGCCGAATATTTACCCTTCTTGGCCGCGGTCTTGCGCTCGGTCAGAACGCGAAGGATACGATATACAGCAACGACCTCGCCGCGCTGGTTCAATTTGACATCACGGCGGTTGGTTATGACCGAGCGGCCAGCAAATTCGGACTGCTTGACTTCGCAGGTTTCATCACCGTTGAAACTGTAAATTGTGTCGCCGGGGAAAATGGGCCTGTAAAAATCCCATTGGGAACCGGATACGAATACATGTACACCCTTGAACAGGCTTTTGCGGAGCGCCTTGATTTCATCAGGGACCGGATCACCCAGCATAGGGCGGTTGATAACACCCGCCATCATTCCCGGTGCAATCACACTGCCCCAGCGGGTTTTTTTGGCATAATGAGGGTCGCAATAAAGCGGATTGTCATCACCCATGCCATGGGCAAAATTCCGAATATTATCTTCGGTCGCCATCTGGATATATTCGCGTGTTTTAGCCGCTTGATCGAATCCGATCAGCTTGCGCTGCCGCTCAATATCCTCGTCCGTGATCTCGTAAGACACGGCCTTTTGCCATTCTTCACTTTGTTTTATATCAGTTTTAGCGTCGGTCATCCTATATCTCCCTTGTCACGACTTATATAACTAGGTAATACATCCCTATTCGGGAAGCAAGGAGATAGTGCTATCATGAAAGTTCGCCGCATTAGCGATGCATTGAAAGTGCGCGCGTCGCATCAAAAAGACGATATTGCCCACGACGATACACGGCGGCAAATGACCTTTTTTGAATGGGATAGCGAAGTTGACGAAGTCGGGGGAGGACTGGCAGCGGCCGGGCTTGTGCCGGGCGACCGCGTATTCCTTCCGATCAGTAATATGCACGCTATTGAAATGGCGATTGCGGTATTCGCTGTATTTCGTGCAGGCGGTATCGCTTGCCCCATCAGCACCCGCCTAAATCCAAAAGAAGTTGCGGATTATGCCGCGCTTTGTGAGCCGCGCTTTTGCATAACCGATTCGCTGGACTTGGTGAAGGATCTTGACCTTGCCGGATGCTGGAGTGTCGATGCGATGCCCCGCGACCTGGCGGCGCTACCCGATCAGGCCGGTCTGGACCCGAAAGCAGATGCAGAAATTCTGGCCACATCGGGAACCACAGGCAAAATCAAAGGCGTTGTGGTTTCCCATCCCGACTTGATGGCTGGTGTGACCGGAACCAATATGGACCGTTCCCGTTCTACCTTGCATGCCCTTCCGCTCACAGGCTCAGGCGGTAATCTTGGCATTGTAATGCTGCCCGCACGCGGCGGCGCAACCGCTATCACCCAACCGAAATTCGATCCAAAGGGGTTTCTGGACCTGGTGCACGAGAAGCGCCCGAACCTTGTTTATCTGGTGCCCTCGATGCTGCGCCTTGTGCTCGACCATCCCGATGTCGCAGATTATGATTTCGACGGAGTGAAATATCTGATGACAGGCACAGCGCCGCTACCTCATGATTCGGTGAAGCGCGCTATGGAACTTTGGCCGCATGTGCGTATCCGCAACAGCTATGGCATGTCCGAGGGCGGCGTCGGCGTCGGGACCCGCAGCAAGGAACAAGTGCTGAAGCCCGGCTGCGTCGGCAAACTCCCGGACAATATGCAGCTTCGCGACGAAAACGGTAATGTCATCACCGAAATCGGCGTTGTCGGTGAGATTTACGGCTGGCAAAAACATGCGCGTCGCTATTGGAATGACCCGGATGCCAGTGCAGCCAGTTTTGCTGGTGGTTGGACGAAAACCGGCGATCTTGGCTATGTTGATGAAGACGGTGACCTCATCATGGCGGGGCGTTCAAAGGAACTGATTATCCGCGGCGGATATAATATTACCCCGCTTGAGATCGAAACCGTTCTGCACCTCCACCCCGCAGTGCAACAGGCCGCTGTTGTCGGCGTTCCCCATGAAATATTGGGTGAAGATATCGCCGCCGCTGTGACTTTGCGCCCCAAACAAAGGGCAACGAGCGATGAAATCATAGCCTTTTGCCGGGAGCATCTGGGCGATAACAAAGTCCCGCGCACATTGGTCGTAATGGACGATATGCCGCTGAATCCAAACGGCAAGATATTGAAAAAGGATCTGGCAGAACCGCTGGCAAAAGCAGCAGCCGAGCGCCGGAAAGCGACCGTAAAAAACTAGGGCGTAAAGCTGAACCGGCTTGGACAGCTAAATAGCAGAGTTGATAACTGCTATTTAAGCTGTTCAAACGGTATGTCTTTATCCATCCGAACTTCGCCCGGCATGCCCAGCACCCGTTCGGCGATCTGGTTACGCAATACTTCGTCTGCACCGCCAGCGATCCGCATCACGGTCGAGTATATATAATGATATTGGGTATCCGTTGTTTGCGTATCGCCTGCTTCGGCAGCGATCCCCGACAGACCGCGCAATTCAAGGGCAAGGCCGGTGGTTTTCTGGTAACGGCTAGCATAAGCCAGCTTGACCATCCCGGCGAGTGCTCCAGGGTTTTCCCCTTTGGACACCATGGTCCGTAACCGGGCCTGAAAAAATCGTTCGGCCTGTTCTTCGGCAAGTGCCTCGGCAAGCTGCTGACGGATGGAACGGTCATCAATCATTGTTCCGCCATGTCCGTCCGGCGTTTGCGCCGCAAGGTCCAGAATCGGTTCAATGCCGCTGCGAGGAGAACCGGAACCAAGGCGCTCACCCATCAGGACCGTCATGCAGCATGCCCAGCCCTCTCCCTCTGCACCGATGCGACAGGAATCAGGGATCCGGACATCGGTAAGAAATGTCTCATTAAACTCGCTCGCGCCTGAAATCTGACGGATCGGCCGTGTCTCAATTCCCGGCGTTTTCATATCGACGACAAAGAAAGTCAGGCCTTTATGCTTTGGCACGGTGGGATCGGTGCGGACGACAAGAATTCCCCAATCGGTAAGATGCGCCCAACTCGACCAGACTTTCTGGCCATTGACGATCCAGTCGCCTGAACCGTCATCGGCGCGCACCGCTTTGGTCCGCAACGCGGCCAGGTCGGACCCTGCTGCGGGCTCGGAAAATAGCTGGCACCAGGTAATATCGCCTTTAAGCGTCGCTTCAATAAATTGCGCGCGTTGGTCTTCCGTGCCGTGCTTGGCAATCACGGGCAGCGCCATACCCGTTCCGATCGCCGTGAAAGGCCCTTTCGGAAGATTATATTTGCCCTCTTCTTCCGAGAAAATCACCGCTTCGCTGCCCGACAGACCCCGACCGCCAAGCGCTTTGGGGAAAGTCAGCCCTGACCAGCCGCCAAGAAATAGCTCACGCATCCAGGCACGGCCTCGATCGGATTCCTCAACATCGGTCATCTTGCTGCCAGGGACAATTTCATGGGCGGGGGCATGTTCAGCAAGCCAGGTCCGGGCTTCATTCCGGAAAGCGGCTTCTTGGGGACTATCGTTAAAATCCATGATTATGCTCCTTGAACCTGACTGCCGGGCCGCGCGTTCAGTAACCGGTCGGCCCAAAAGCCCCGGTTGCCAAGGTGCACGGCAAGCATTCTTTCCCGCCGGTAATAGAAATGGCAATTTGCCTCAAAAGTATAGCCGATGCCGCCATGTATCTGAAGATTTTCGCGCGCTGCCATTTCAAAGCATTTAATCCCCGACAAACGGGCAGCAGCAGCAGCGCCAGGAAGGTCGTCCGGAGAAGATTCCGAAGCCCAGCCACCATAATAGGCATTGGAGCGCGCCAATTCTGTGGCAACCGCAACATCGGCCAGTTTATGCTTGATGGCCTGATATCCACTAAGCGGCCGCCCGAAAATCTGGCGTTCATTCGCATAGTCGCGTGCCATGTACAGACAGGCCTGAGCAGCGCCAACCGCTTCAAATGCAGACTGCACCGCGGCCAGATCGATCAGGCGGTCCAGCTTGCCAATGCCCGGCATAGGCTCTGCGGCGGCGTCCTTGAAATCTATCCGGAAATGGGGTCGAAGCTGGTCGAAGCTATCCAGCCGGGTGCGCGTGATACCCTCTTGATCCAGTTCAACCAGCGCAAAACTACCCTCCTCAACCAGTACCACCGCAATATCGGCAATTTGTGCATCGGCGACAGGTGACTTGCTGCCGTTCAACTTTCCGTCCGTGTATCGGCAATCGGTCGCGAACACAGGCCCCGGACCTTCCGCATAGGCAAATGTTGCAACCGTCTCACCGGACGCAAGTCTGGGTAGCCATTTTGCTTGTTGTGCATCGCTACCTGCCAGTCGGATGGCTTCTGCGGCCAGCACAATCGAACTCATGAAAGGAACCGCAGCATTGGCCCCGCCAAGAGCCTCCATAATAACGCCAAGATCCAAGGAACCGAGTCCCAGCCCGCCATGCTCTTCGGGAATCGTCACGCCAAGAAAACCCATCTCTGCGAGTTTGCGCCATAAAGGTTCATCCCATTGGGCATCCGAGTCGATAAGCGATCGCAACCGGTCGAAAGGTGTCATATCGGCCAAAAGCGCGCTCGCTTGCTCGCCGAGCATTTTTTGTTCATCGTTTAGATCAAAATTCATAGAGGGACTTGCTCTGTTGTTATAGAATGTGTCATAGCTAGTTATATAACTAGGTCAACCATGAGGAAGACCGCCGGAGGATATTTTACATGCAATATGAAACCATCATTGTCGAGGTAATTAATCACGTAGTTAATATCACCTTGAATCGGCCCGAAGCCATGAACAGCTTCACAAAGCAGATGATGAATGAATTTGAACATCTGTGGAAATGGGTCGCGAATGAGGATGACATTCATTGCTGTGTCATACGCGCAGCACCCGGCAAGGCATGGTCAACCGGCGTCGATGTAAAGGAGTCTCAAAAACCGGGCGGCACCGTCGTTGACCTGGATAATATCTGGCACTGCGAGGATCCGGGCAATTATCTGGGGCCAAAGTCGATGAATTGCTGGAAACCCGTCATTTCCGCAGTTCATGGCATGGCTGCGGGCGGAGCATTTTACTGGCTGAACGAAAGCGACATCATTATCTGCTCCGAAGATGCGACCTTTTTCGATCCGCATGTTACCTATGGAATGACCAGCGCGCTGGAGCCCATTGGCATGACCTATCACATGCCGCTGCATGACGTTCTGCGTATGGTGTTGCTCGGTAATGACGAGCGGATCGGGGCTGGTACTGCGCTGCGTATAGGTCTGGTCAGTGAAATTGTGACGCTTGATGAATTGTGGCCACGCGCGCAGGAACTTGCCGATACAATCGCCGCCAAACCGCCAGCAGCGACGGCAGGTTCGGTAAAGGCAATATGGGAGTCACTCGACCTGCCGCGCAGTGTCGCTTTGCAGCAGGGGCTAAAATATTGCCAGATCGGCAATCCGGTCGGTGTGCCCCAAGTCGATCGCGCTGCACTGATGGCCAATAAAGCCAAGAAATATACAGTGCGCTAAACGGATAGGGTCTTGGCCGGGTTGGCACAAAACCCTGTTTTATATTCAACCATAATTTAAGGAAACAGGCGACTATGTCGATCTTATACGACGAAAGCCAACAATCGATAGCAAATGAAACACGGCGCGTGCTTGAAGCGCGGATCAACAAGGATGATCTTTTGCCATTGCTGGAATCGACTGGCCAATATCACGAAGGTTTCTGGGATATAGCGAAGGAACAAGGTTGGACCGCCTTGACTATGCCCGAAGAACATGGCGGGCTGGAACTCGGTCTGGTCGAGCTTGGTCTGGTGGCACATCAGGCTGGCCGGACGCTGAGCGGTGCGCCCTTCCTGACCGCAGGTTTTGGCTGTGCCAAAGCGATAGAAATTTATGGATCACCATCGCAGAAAGAAAACTGGTTGCCGGGGCTATCCAGCGGCGAAACTATTGGTGCCATTGCCATTGCATCGGGCGCGAATGCACTGCCGCAACAATCGCCGCTAACCCTATCAAATGGCCAAATCACTGGCACCATCACAGGCGTATCAGGCGGGCTCGCCGCAGATATGGCCATTGCGTTGGCGCAGGGAAGCACCGCACCAGCACTGGTTATCGTCAATCTTGACGGGGTACGGCGAGAAGCGGTTGAGAGTTTTGATAATAGTCGCTGCGTAGCAAACCTCCACTTCGCCGATAGCCCTGCCGAGATTCTGCACGACAAGAACGCAGCCCGTGAAGCAGCTTTGCACATTTTGGCATTACAGGCGGTAATTACCGCGCATGAACAAACCGGCGGTGCGGAAGCACTTATGGAAACCGCGCGGGATTATGCAGTCACCCGCCGCGCCTTTGGTCAGGTCATCGGCGCATTCCAGTCGGTCAAGCACCGTATCGCCGAACTATACGCGCTTGTCGAACTGGCTCGCGCGAATTGCATTCATGCGGCGTCGCTCGAAGATACCGAGGATTTCATTACGGCAGCGGCAGCGGCTCGGCTTTCTGCCACCGAAGCCTATGACACGGCGGCCCGCGACTGCATCCAGATTCATGGCGGTATTGGCGTAACGTGGGAGGCAGGTCTTCACCTTCACATGAGGCGCGCACGTTCCCTGGCCATCGAACAGGGCAACAGCCTGTTCTGGGAAGATATATTGGTTGATCGACTGACAGGAGAAGCAGCATGAGCGCGCTCGAAACCTATCGCACAAATGCAGCGCAGTGGCTGGAAAGCATTGCCCCTATTTATGGCAAGGCGGTACGCAAAGGTCTGTCCGTAGAAGAAGATCTTGCCCTTGCCCGCCGCTATCAGAACGCGAAATTTGAAGCGGGCTATGCCGGGATCAACTGGCCAACTGAATATGGTGGTCAGGGCCTGACCCATATCGAAAAGGTCACGTTTGAATCCGAAGAAATGAAGCATGGCCTGCCCAACGGCTATTTCGGCATATCGCTGGGTATGCCAATCCCGATTTTGATGCAGTTTGGCTCCGACCAGGATTTCGTCAAGGAACGGGTTCTCAAGGCCCTGAAAGGCGAAGAAATCTGGTGCCAGCTTTTTTCCGAACCCGCCGGAGGATCGGATCTCGCCGGACTTCGCACAAAGGCGGAAGCCGATGGCAATGGCTGGAAAATCAATGGCCAGAAATTGTGGACTAGCTGGGCGCAATATAGCGACTATGGCGTCATCGTTGCCCGGACCGATCCCAATGTGCCCAAACACAAGGGCTTGACCTATTTCTGGGTCGATATGAAAGCGCCGGGCGTGGACGTTCGCCCGATCAAGCTGGCGGGCGGCGACAGCCATGTGAACGAGGTGTTCTTTGACGATGTAAAAATCAGCGATGACCACCGTATGTCACCGATTGGCGGCGGCTTTGCCGTTGCGATGGCGACACTGATGATCGAGCGCTATGTCGCGACCGATAGCGCCGGTTTTGGTCCCCATCTCGACCTGTTCGTGGACCTCGCCGGGCAAATCGATATCAACGGCAAGCCCGCTATTACAGATGGACGTATCCGCCAGCAGATCGCCCGTAATTATGCCATGCGTAGCGGGCTTAATGCGATTACCGCCCGCGCGATGTTGATGATGCAGGCCGGAATGACCCCTGGCCCGGAAGGCTCGCTTAACAAGTTGATAGCGGTACGTTCGCGTCAGAAATTGTCGGAACTGGCGATTGATCTACAGGGTAGCGATGGCTTCCCCTTTGATGAGCATGCCCCGCAAAAGGATAACTGGACGTCAAGCTGGATCAATGCTCCGACCGGCCGCATCGCAGGTGGAGCGGACGAGATGCTGCTCAACACTATCGCTGAAAAGATACTTGGTCTGCCACAGGATCATCGCCCCGATAAGGGCGTTGCATTTAATCAGATTCCAGTTTAATCGATTAATTAAATCAACCAGAAGAAAGTAGATCATGACCGAAGCCTATATCATTGACGCTGTCCGCACTCCTCGCGGAATTGGTAAACCCGGCAAGGGCGCGCTATCGCACCTGCATCCGCAGCATCTTGCCGCGACGGTACTGAAAGCGATCAAAGAGCGTAACAATCTGAACACTGCCGAAGTGGACGATATCGTCTGGTCAACCTCGACCCAAAAGGGCAAGCAAGGCGGCGATCTGGGCCGCATGGCCGCTCTGGCCGCCGGTTATGATACAAAGGCATCGGGCACCACCCTCGACCGTTTCTGTGGCGGCGGTATCAGCTCGGTCAATTTTGCCGCTGCGACAGTGATGTCGGGCATGGAAGATTGCGTCATCGCGGGCGGGACCGAGATGATGAGCTATACCTCGCAAGTTATGGCCGAAGAAGCCAATGCCGGAATCAAACCGCTCGGCATGGGTTCGGGCAATGCCGCACTCGACGCCATCCACCCGCAATCGCATCAGGGCGTATGCGGCGATGCGATCGCAGCGATGGAAGGCATTACCCGTGAAGATGTGGACGCGCTGGCTCTGGAAAGTCAAAAACGTGCCGCGGCCGCCATTGCAGAAGGCCGTTTCGACAAGTCCTTGGTCACGGTTTATAACGAAGACGGCAGCGTTGCCCTCGATCATGAAGAATTCCCGCGCCCCGAGACAACGGCAGAAGGACTGGCTAGTCTGAAACCAAGTTTCGGCACGCTAAAGGATTTCGACCTTGGCGGGGGCGTTACATTCGCAAAGCAGATCCAGCGCGTTTATCCGGACCTTGAATGGGAAGGCATCCACCATGCCGGGAACAGTTCCGGCGTTGTCGATGGTGCAGCGGCTTTGCTGGTTACGTCGAAAGAATATGCTGACAAGAACGGCCTGAAGCCCCGCGCACGTATCGTCGCCTATGCCAATGCCGGTGACTGCCCGACGCTTATGCTGAATGCTCCAGTTCCAGCGGCGAAGAAAGTCCTCGAAAAAGCAGGCCTGAGCAAGGATGATATCGACGTTTGGGAAATTAACGAGGCTTTTGCCGTCGTTACCGAAAAATTCATCCGCGACCTCGACTTGCCGCGTGAGAAAGTCAATATCAATGGCGGTGCATGTGCGCTTGGCCACCCGATTGGCGCGACCGGATCAATCCTGATCGGCACTGCTCTTGACGAGCTGGAACGCTCTGGCGGCCGCTATGGCCTGGTCACCATGTGTGCGGCAGGCGGCATGGCTCCGGCAATCATCATCGAGCGGATCTGATAGGCAACCGGACAATCGGCCGCCAGAACAGAAGCCTGAAGGGTGCATCGAAGAAACTGGTTATCGTGTTGGAAGAAGCCTCACGATAGCCGGTCTTTTAAATGATTAAGCCTGTCCTTTTAAATGATGAAAGCAGTCCTATGAATGAGATATCAACCGAAGACCGCATCGCAATGCGCCAAAGCTTTGCGAGACTCCTAGAAGATCAGGCCGGGGATCAGGCGCTTCGTGAAACAATGGCCAGCCCGCATGGCTTCGATGAGAATTTGTGGAAAGCCATGGCTGAAATGGGTCTGCTTGGGTTGATTATAGACTCCGAATATGGCGGAGTCGGCGGCGATGCACAGCTTCTGGAAGATTTAATGGAGGAAGCAGGCGCACATTTATTGTGCAGCCCGTTCATATCCACCGCCGTATTGGCGGCCAGCCTGATATCGGCTTCATCGGATGAAAGCCTGAAAGCCGAATTGCTCTCCTCGATCTGTGACGGAACAAAAATCTTTGCGATTGCAGCTACCGACGAAAGTGGCCTCTGGACCGATCAGGGCATTTCAATCAGAGGGAGCAAAAACGGTGACATATGGACTTTGGAAGGCACAGCTTCCTTCGTCCTGCATGCCGAGAAGGCCGACCAGCTTTTGGTTTTTGCGCACACGGATGAAGGCACCCGCGTTTTTTTGGTTGATTCCAAAACCGAAGCTGTCGAGGTTCAAAAACTCCAAACCAACGATCCGGCCTTGCGACTGTCAAAGGTCATATTTTCCGCGGCTAACGCCCAGCCGATTGCCGGTGTGGATGTAACGGCAATTGGGACCGCGATTGATTTGGCCAAAGTGGCACAGGCGGGCGAACAAGCCGGCGGCGCAAAAAAGATATTCGACATTACCGTGGAATATTTGCGCACCCGTTACCAGTTCGGGCGCCAGATTGGCAGCTTTCAAGCGCTCAAGCATATTGCAGCAGACATGCTGATCGAAGTCGAATCGGCGGCCTCCGCTGCCCGGCATGCTGCAAAAATGATGGCGACGGGATCACCTGAAGCCAAAACTTTCGTCAGTCTCGCTGCCTTCGCCTGCGCCGATGCCTATCGCGATGTCTCTGCACAGGCTATCCAGCTCCATGGCGGCATAGCCTATACATGGGAGCATCCGGCCCATCTTTACTGGCGACGCGCACGGACCGGGCTATGGCTGTTCGGATCGTCGGATCAGCACCGTGAAGAATATCTCACCTGTCTGGAGGCAGCATAATGGTTAGCAATGCAGCAGCAATTTCCGATTCCGAACTCACAGCAGAAGTTGAAGCCTGGCTCGATGAGCATTGGGATGATAAAAATCGGCGGGAAAAGGGAACGGATCACCTGGATCTGAAATCCTGGCTCGGGAAACTGGTAGATGCCGGCTATTCAGTTCCGACTTGGTCACAGGATTGGTTTGGCCGAGGATATAGCGGCAAACAGGCACGCTTGATTGATGACATATTAAAATCGCGAAACGTCGTTGGGCGTTCACAGGATCGATATAATCTTGGAGCCGTCACAGTATATCGGCTCGGTAGCGAGCAACTCAAATCCGAACTTTTGCGCGATATGCTGACCGGTTCACAAAGTTGTTTGCTTTATTCGGAGCCCAATGCCGGTTCCGATCTTGCAGGAGTACGGACCAAAGCGGAATGGACTGCGGGACCGGATGGCGGCGAATATGTGATCAATGGCCAGAAAGTATGGACGTCCAACGCCAAAGAGGCGACCTATGGCATGTTGCTTGCGCGAACTGATTGGGATGTACCCAAGCATGGCGGCATTTCATTTTTCATTTTCCCGATGAAGCAGGACGGCGTGGATATTCGCCCGATAAACCAGATCACCGGAGAATCCGAGTTTAACGAGATTTTTATCGAAAACGCCCGCGCCCCTGCACGCAATATTGTTGGTGAATTAAACGGTGGCTGGAAAGTATTGCAAACCGCGCTCGCCTATGAACGATTGATAATGGGAGAAGGGGCAACCGAAAGGCGCGGCAAGCAGAAATCAAGTGTACCGCCTTTAGTCGAACTTGCGAAAAAACATGGCAAAATCGATGACCCTGTTATTCGCCAAAAAATTGCACAAGCGACCGCGTATCGACAATTAAACTCTCTCAATATGAAAAGAGCAAAAGACGAGATTGTGAAAAACGGATCTTCTTCGCTTATGTCATTGGGTAAGCTGGCCATGTCCCGGATCCAGCACTATGAAGCGCAGGTTGCCGCAGAAATTTTGGGCCCGGCAAGTCTGTTCGACGGAGAAGAGTTCAAGGATTCAGCAGACATGAATTTCGATTCTGCCAAAGCCTATATGAACTCGATCGGCGGAGGCAGTGACCAGATACAACGCAATATTATTTCCGAACGGATATTGGGCCTACCCAGAGAGATCGAAGTCGACCGCAATATGCCTTTCCGGGATGTCAAATCCGGCTAGGGACCGGCAATCATCATCGAAATTATCCAAGCCTTGGATTTCGATAAATGCCCGCCCCGGACATCTACCATTCGGGGCGGGTAATTTCCTCGCCAAGGCGCAGCTCATCGAGCAATGCGCGGGCGGCAAAGCCCAGATGGGCTTGCTTGCGGCGGACCAGATAGACCTGGCTGGCCCATTCTCCATCTGCCAGATCCCGCCACAATAAAGACGGCATGGTGCTGCAAAGCGATTGCGGCAATATCGACAAATAGTCCGTGTGAGCCAGCGCGCTTAATACAAACATTACAGAAGTTGTCATGATGCCCGGCTGCGGGAATTGACCGTTCTGGACTGCAAAACTCTCCTCGATTTTCTCTGTCAGCAATTCCGTATTGCGGCCCAGTATCCAGTGGCAGCCGTCCATATCTTTCAGGCTTTTTGCCTTTGCCAGTTGGGGATGGCCAACCCGCCCGGCAATGCCCCATATTTCGCTACCCAACTGTTCGATCAGCACACCGTCATGATCGCTGCCGCTTTGCGATGACAGGGCAAGGTCAATCTCCCCGCGATTAAGCGCCGCGACAAAATCCCGGTCAATTCCGGATTCGACATCTATCCTGAGCTTCGGGTGGCGCATGGCGAATGAAGCGACCTGCATCCCGATAGGGGATGTAGCAGCAATCGGGCTTAATCCGATTATGAGCTTTCCGCGCTCCAGCCCGATCTCCGCAGAGGCGGCGCTGCGCAGCCGCCCTGCACTGGCTACAACATCGCGAGCATGTTCGGCCACGGTTTCGCCAAGCCGGGTAGGCACCATTCCGCGCGGTTTACGTTCAAACAATTTTCCGCCCAGCTGGCTTTCAAGCCGTGTCAGGCTTTGTGACAAGGCTTGCTGAGACAGGCCAACACGCTCCGCCGCGCTGGTTAAAGTTCCGGTTGCCATGATGGCCAACAGATTTTCGAGTTGCTTCAGTTCCATAGTTACTACAACCATAGCTTGTGGATAATAACAATAGATTGTTTTGAAAAAGACGGCTCCGGTGCTTTCCTGTATGAAAGAAGGAGATTTTATATGGCGAGTCTAAACAGCGTTAAAACTTGGGATGAAGAAGTTGATGTCCTTATTTGCGGATATGGATGCGCCGGTGCATCAGCGGCAATCGAGACTTATGATCTTGATTCAAATGCCCGTCTACTCGTTATAGAAAAGGCACCGCAAGAATTTGCTGGTGGTAACTGCCGCGTTTCCGGGCAATCCTTGCTCATTTCCAAAGATAAGGAAGCGTTGAAAGATTACCAGCGCTCCATGAGCACTTCCAATCCGATCCCGGAAGATATGCTGGATACATGGGCCGAACGCATGGTCAATCTGGAACCGTGGATTCAACAGATTGCAAAAGATGCCGATGCTGAATTTCTGCGCGGCACAGGTTTTACCGATCGTGACGCGGTGCTTGAATTCCCTGAACTTGGTGCACGCGATGCGGTTGCTTATACCTCGACCATCCTGCCCATCCCTTCTGGCGTATGGCTCGCCCTGAAAGCCAATGTCGAGAAACGCAATATCCCCGTGTGGTTCGATTGCCCGCTGGTTGATTTGATCCAGGACCCCGACACGCTGGAAGTGTTTGGCGCATGGGTTGAACATGACGGTGTTCGCAAAGCCATTCGCGCGCTCAACGGCGTTATCATGGCCGTTGGTGGTTATGAAGCAGACCGCGAAATGCAGCGCAATTATTACGGCCTGTCCGACGTTGTACCGCTGGGCACGCCTTATAATACCGGCGACGGTGTTCGCATTTTGCAAAAAGCGGGTGCGGAAATGTGGCACCTGCGTAACCAGGGCCAATCCGGCGGCATCTGGCCCGGCATCCATCCGGAAGGTCAAAAAACCGCCTATTTGCGAAACTTCCTGTTGCCAGCATTCTCTTGGGTTGATGTCGATTCCACCGGCAAGCGCTTTTATAACGAAGCCAACGAGCTGCAACTGACACACTATAAAGAAAAGAAACATGGCCGCTGGATCGATGTGCCGCTGCACTTCGCGCATCCTTCGCACATGATTTTTGACGAAAGCACACGGCTTGCCGGTAAGATGGTGACCGAGGTGATGACCTGGGCCGCTGTTGTGACCGCAGAAGGCTGGAGCGAAGATAATAGCGAGGAAATCGCATCGGGCCTTATCAAGAAAGCCGATACGATTGCCGAACTGGCACAGCAAATCGGCCTTGATCCGGAAGTGCTGGAAGCGGAAATCGCAAAATATAACGCATCTTGTGAAGCGGGCCATGACGAAGCCCTGGGCCGTAACCCCGACACGTTGCTGCCGATTGCAAACGGACCGTTTTATGCCTTGCCGCTGACCCCTGTGATTGTCTGCACCGGCGGCGGCGCACGGCGCAATATGGATGGCCAGGTATTTGACCATAAAGGCAAAGTCATTCCGCGTCTGTTTGAGGCAGGTGAACTCGGCTCGATGTTCTCTGATCTTTACCAGAACGGTTCCTACCTGACCGAAGCCATGATTACCGGACGCGGTGCGGCGCGCTCTGCGCTGGCGATGGAACCGGCTCAGATTACCGAAGCGGCGGAGTAGAGCGATGCTGGTTAAAACACCCGCGATAAAGCTGGGCGTGGAAGTGCGTGAAAGCAAAACCGAAGGCGGCAAGCTGATCCTGTCAGGTGTCGCCAACGCCATGCCCTGCACGGTCGAGATGAGCGGACCGGAGCTGCGCCGGATGGCGGCCATGCTATTGCACCCCAAGCATATATTGAAGGTCGCTGCCGTTTTCTTCGGAAAGCATCCGGACGCCTAAAATAATCGGGAAATGCGTAGCGCGTTTCCAGGCTAAACCATGATCTTTGCCCGGATTTCGGGCCAGGCACATCTTAAAGCCCGTCATTGCCTCGCAAGCAGGAATGACGGGCTTTTTGCCATTATCGCGGCCCCGTCCGGTTCCTGCTGTACGGCAGAAAGCGGCGCCGCAATCCCGGCAAATTGCTAAGCCGTATTTGTCCGGACAATTTATTCTTGCCTATTGCGCTATTTATTGTCAAATCTGGAGCATGAAATCACTACACCAGAAAGCTATCTCTCGCCGGACCCTGTTGGGAGGCATTGCGGCAACCACATTCCTGTCGGCCTGCTCCATGCAGAGCAAAAAGCACGATGCAGAGATCATCATTATCGGGGCGGGCCTGTCCGGGCTCTACGCCGCCCATTTGCTGGCAGAGGCGGGCAAGGATGTTCTGGTGCTGGAAGGCGGCAACCGCATTGGCGGGCGGCTATTAACGGTTAAAAGCGCGCACGGGCTTACTGAAGCCGGCGGCGAGCAGGTTGGCGGAAGCTATGCCCGCATCCGCTATATGGCGGACAAGCTTGGGGTTCCGATCAAACCTTACACTGCCCGCATAGCCACAGCGTTGCACAAGGATGGCACGCTTTTGGCACAAGAGGACTGGGCCGGTTTTGCTGGAAATCCCTTTGAAGGCCGTGTGCGGCAACTGACCCCGGACAGTGCCTTTCCTATCCTTGCCAGCCCGGAAAACCCCCTTCCCGACATTGCCAGCTGGCGCAATCCTGAATTTTCCAAATATGATATTTCGGCTGGTGATTTCCTGAAATCCAAAGGGATCAACGAAGCCGGAATTAGCGCGATTGACCAGGCTTTCAATGCCAATAGCGTGGACAGCTATTCCATGCTCAACGCGTTCCGCACCATCGAATCGTACAAACAGGATATGGCCCTGGGGCCGGTCGGTTATTTCGTAAATGGCTCGCAATCCTTACCCGAAGCAATGGCAAAGGCTTTGCCGCGCCCTGTCGAGATGGAGCAGGAAATTGCACGCATTGATGTCGGTGAAAACGGGGTCGAGATTGAAAGCAAAGACGGGAAAATCTGGCGCGCCGCGCAGGTGATCTGCACCGTTCCTTTACCGGTCCTGGCAAAGATGACGGTCAACGCCCCCTTGTCAGATGTGCAAAAGCGGGCATTCAAAGAATTACCCTATACCCAGACCTTGCAGATTCATTTTCATGCCAAACGTCCGTTTTGGGATGAGGACGGATTTGCACCATCCACCTGGAGCGACGGCCCGATTGAGCGCGTGTTCGCCAGACCCGGAGAGGATGGTAAGCCCGATGGCGTGTTCCGGGCGTGGATAAACGGCACCGGAGCCACCAATATAAACCCCAAATCGGACGAAGAACTGGCCCAGCTTTGTGCTGCAGAGCTAAAACGCATACGTCCGGCAAGCGAGGGGCAGATTGACGTGATCGAGACTGTTCGCTGGACAGACAGCAACCCGCTCGCTGGCGGCGCGTTTCTGCATTATGCACCCGGTCAAATTGGCTGGGCCGCTGGACATGTCGGTAATTCTGCCGGTCGGCTGCATTTCGCAGGCGAACATCTCTCCGACCTTCATGTCGGCATGGAAGGCGCGATGGAAAGCGGCGAGCGCACTGCTCTTAAATTGCTGGACAGCCAGCCCGCTTAAGACAAGTTTTGAAGCTTTACCCCCAACCCGTCATTCCCCTTCGCGGGGGAATGACGGTTTTTTTTGGGTTTGTTTTGCTTAACCGTTTTAGCGGTTATAGCGGCTGACACCTTCCAACAGATCTTTCATATCCGCACCGGTTTGCGGTAAATCTTCACGCGGAATGTCGAGGTGGTTCAAAGGAAATTCCTGGACATATTGGTCCAATACCGGCTTCACCATTTCCAGTGCATAGCTTGGTATTTTCCGGCCCTTACGGAATTCAGCAATCGGTATTTCGGCCTCGATAATGCCGTCCTGGTCAACGCTGGGGTCTTTGGCGATGATCTTGCCGGTCGGGTCCACGATGATCGATTCACCGGCTTTATATTCACCTGTCGTGGGGAACGCGATGTTGGTCATCGTCGAATAGAAATTGTTCACCCGCGCCATCGATGTCACGTCATCTTCGAAAAACAGCGTAGCCGTGCGGATCATGATTTCCGTGCCGCGCATTGCGAAAGCGGCAAAGATAAACGGGTCCACCTGAACCGTGCTAACAGCAATATTCCCGTATTCGGTTTGCAGAACCGGAAATTCTTCTTCCGGGCCATACATTGCCCGATATTTATCACGCACGGCCTCGATCGTTGTCGTGGTAATTTCCTCATCGGGATAGATGCGTTTGATATTACGCGATTTCCAGAAAACTTTGGCAATCTTGCCATCACGGCCAATGACGGGGTTCAGGCTCAAAATATGATCCGGCCAGGCATCATCAGTCGCATAGGTTCCGAAGACAACATAGGTATCACATTCCTTCGCGATCTTGCCCAGACGCTCGGTTTCGGGTCCGGGGACCTGAACGGTATATTTCAGTTTCTCGTCGCGCGTTCCGCCCGAATAGCCGGTCAGCGGAAATTCATGGAATAACAGGAAGTCGGGTTTTTTCCCGGTCGTGCAGGCTTTGCGCGCAATTTCTTCCATATGCGAAAGATTATGGTCCAACCCTTCTTCTACTGTGGGAAAGTCCGACAGGGAATCGACCGTGGTTTGCAACACTTTCACGACCACTTTATCCTTGGCCAGCGGCTTTGTCGGATAGCTGCCATCGGCGTGAACCAGAACGGGCATTTCGGGAGCCGCCTGGGCTGCCTGACCCTTGGCCGGGGCCACGCCCTGGTCTGTGGCCATACATGCCGTGGATACTGATGCGGCCAGCATGGCCAAGATGTGGGTAAATTTCATTATTCGCTCCTATAAAACCGCAAAAATAAACCCCACTGTTCACCGCTGAATATCAGCGGAAACCAGCGGGGTTTTGCGACGAAACCGTCATAATAATGCCATTATAAATTATAATGGACTTGTAGCAAAGCGGGGCGGCCATATTTCCCAACGAAACAAATATGACCGCCCTGCATCTTTTTAGAACTTACCGCTAAGGGTCACACCAAACTGGCGCTTTTCAGGCGGCGTAATGGCAAATGCACGGGGCGATTGACCATTAACCGGAGCCGCAGAAAAATCGACATAGCGCAAGATACCGCGCGGTGTGTCGTCGTTGAAGGCGTTCTTCACCCAGAAGCGAAGCGACAGATTGTCTTTCCGCACACCGGCCGTGAAGTTAACCTTCGTCGAATCACCGGTTTCAGCCAGATTGTGGAGTTGTGCGTAGAAAGACGAACGATAGATAACGTCGCCGCGCGCAAATACATCCCATCCGCTGCTGCCAAGCGGCACATCAACCGCAGTGGTGAAAGTTGCCTGATGCTTGGACACCAGTGGCGGTGTATTGCCGGAAATGTCCGCAAAGGTCGAACATGGTGTTGGTCCGGTTGTCAGCGATCCATCACCCAGCACCTGGCCTGCATCCAGCACCGTATCCGGGTTGGCACAACCGCCTGTCGTTGGAAGAACAGCACCCGGGTTATTCGGATCTGCCAGCGTGCCCGTGCCGGTTGAACCGCCAACAAGCAAGGATTCCTCGGCGCTGAAGCCATTGACAATCTCTGCATCCGTATAGGCATAGGTTGCCGCGAATGTCAGGTAGTCATTCACTTGCCAAGATGCGTCGACTTCAAGACCCCAGATTTCGGTGTCGCCAACATTGTCGCTGAACGAATCCGTGCCGCCCTGAAGCGGTACAAATGTGCTGGTAAGAACCTGATCCGAATATTCGTTGTAGAAACCGGCCAGATTGATGCGCAGGCCATAAAGTGGCTCAGCCTTGATACCGATTTCGTAGTTTTTCAGGCTTTCTTCGCCATAAGTCTCTCTGGGAGCGCCAATTTTGTTGAAGCCGCCAGGTGAGTTACCTTCGGAATACACACCATAGATCAACAGATCGTCGCTTGCCTGATAATCAACCGTCACACGTGGAAGGATGGATTTGAATACGGCGTTACGAACCGCACCCTCACCAGCAATGATCCGGTCCGGATTGGTTGCCGACGGGAACAGGTCGCCAAGCCGATAAGAAGCACCGGGCCGGGTACCGATTTCATCGCGTGCAACGCGCAGCTCACCACCGATGGTCAGGCGATCGGTAACATCAAACTCGAGGGCACCGAAAGCAGCAAGGTTGGTTGCTTCTTGGGTTTCGCCGATCATGTCATAGCCTAATTCGGTTTGCTTGCGGCCATAGGCAGTACGCTTGGTAGTATCGTCAAAGAAGAAACCGCCAATTTCCGCACGAATACGTTTGTCCTGCGGTGATGCAAACCGGATTTCAGCCGAGGTCGCCCGGCGTTTGGTTTCGATATCGCTGTTAAAGCCAGACACGCCAAATGCACAATCGGGGACGAAGCCGCAGACAGCCTCACTGAGGAACAATGCTGTACTATTGTCATAGGTCTGGTCGGTGCCAGCGCGCTGTGACAGTTCCGTATATCCGAACAATGCCGTCGCGGTGAATCCGGAATCGCCCAGATCAGCTGTGGCTTTTGCAAAGAAACGGTCCGCTTTGCGCTCAAGGCCCGGTCCGATCAGATCATCCGTGTTCAGTCCGATTGGTTCACGCAGGGATACAACGCCCTTATAATAGCCGCGGCTACCTTCGGTATAGATGTTGTTATAGGTCGAATCCTGCAATCCGATTGCAAAATGGTCATCATTATCTTCGGTGCGAAGATACATGACAGATGCTTCGAAACCGTCGGCTTCATAATTAAGCCCACCTGAAATGTTCAGGGTTTCTTCGCCCAGATGCTTGCCGGTTTCGCTGTTTTTGTAAAAGCCGCCGAAGCTGTTAAAGCTTGCGGATACAAAGCCGCTCAAGCCATCAGCGATCGGGGCTGCAACACGGCCGAAAACTTCATACTGGTCATGGGTTGCAGCGGTAAGTTCAAAATCGACGCCCAGATCGTTGACCGGACCGCGTGAAACATAGTTGACCGCGCCGGACAAAGTGCCGCGTCCAAAGACTGCGCTCTGCGGGCCTTTGATAACTTCTACACGGCCAAAGTTTTCCAGGTCCAGTGCTGTTGAAGCACCGACGAAAGGAATACCGTCAACAAAGAAACCAACCTTGCCTTCGGAGAACAGGATGTTTGACGCACCGCGGATAACCGGACGGTCGCCTTCACGGCCAAATGCAGACTGCAGCTGGAAGCCGGGAGTAAAGTCGGACAATTCTTCGAGTCCGGCGATATTTGCATCGTCAAGCATCTGCTCGCCAAATACGTTCACGGTCACTGGCACGGATTGAAGATTTTCTTCTTTCTTACGCGCGGTAACGATGATGACATTGGAGTTCACTTCTTCAGCGCCAAAGTCATCCGCTTGCGCATAGGCGGCAGGGGTTACTGCCAAAGCGGTAGCGACCATCAATGCTGATTTGATCGACTTGTCTGCAAATTTTTTCATAAATTCTTTCTCCCTGAACCAGTATCGGCACGTATTTTGGTAATCTCGACCCTGCCAACTTTCATTTTCCGTATAATTTGTCCAGACAAATTTTCCGATTTAGGAGCATTATTGGTCTAAGTTGTGACAAAATAGACATTAGTCTCGTTTTTTGAGTGACAATAATGCACGCTTTCTTGCACGGATGTGGTTGCATTTGTGACCGAATCACCCTTCCGATCAATTCAGGGAGCGACGGACGGAGCAGAATTAATCATTGCAATCACTGTCCTTGCGTTTATTTGTCTGGACAAATTTTAAGGAAGGACATGTCAATGCCAGCCTATCTGATCGTCACCGCCCATATAAAGGACAGGGATGCGTTTATCTCGGGATATGGCGCGGCGGCTGGTGCTCTGGTTGAGAAATTTGGCGGTAAATATGTTCTGCGCGGTCCCGGTGCGGAGCTGCTGGAAGGCAGTTTCGGTGACGGCGCATCGATGGTAATTTCCGAATGGCCTGACAGGGACTCGGCCAAACGATTCTGGGACAGCCCGGAATATGCCGAAGTCAAAAAGCTGCGCGAAAATATTGCCGATTGTCAGGTGCTGCTTATCGAAAGTCCGAAAATAAATGCCGCAAATAATGGTTGATAGTGCCATACAGGCGGTATCCGTAACCCCTTCCCCCAAGCAAAATCGCGATAATGAATATGAAAGCTGAAAATCCAGACACCAAAACCGGTGCGCTCCCCTATCCCAGTGCAATGACCGGCTGGTTCATCGTCATCATGCTGACCATCGCTTATATTTTCAGCTTTGTTGACCGTTATATCCTGGGCTTGCTGATCGAGCCGATCAAGGCGGAATTTGACCTGTCCGACCGCTCGATTGGCTGGTTGCTCAGCGCCTTTACCCTGATTTACGGCTTTGTCGGCATTTTCATGGGCTGGCTGATCGACCGGGGCAAGCGCGTGTGGATCGTTTCCATTGGCATCGCCTTGTGGTCCGCCGCCACCATCGCCACGGGCACAGCAAAAAACTTTGTCCAGCTATTCGCCGCCCGCATGGGTGTCGGCGTGGGCGAAGCGACGCTTAGCCCGGCGGCTTTCTCGGTCATCGGGGACAGCTTCCCGACCGAACGGCGCGGCAAGCCGATTGCCTTTTATTCAGCCGCTTTGCCCCTGGGAGCGGGCATCGCATCGCTGCTCAGCGGCGCGATCATCGCCTGGACGGCGGCCAGCGGAAACCAGAGTTTGCCACTATTTGGCGAGCTTTCCCCCTGGCGCTTCACAATGATTGTGGTCGGCTTGCCGGGCATATTATTGGCGCTGTTTTTCCTGTTCATCAAGGAACCCGCCCGCCGCCCGGTCGCCGCCTCGCCCGATGTAATAGGCGGCAGCGGCTTTCGCGATGCGATGAAATATATCTGGGATAACAAGCTGCTTTATTTCGGTTTTCTCTCGATCATCGGCACAATGACAGCCATCGCCTATAGTCAGGGTTTCCTTGCCCCCACGTTTGAGCGCACATGGGACTGGTCACCGCAAAAATTTGCTTTTGCCTATGGTTTGGCAATGCTGATAATTGGTCCGATCAACATGATGGCCATTGGGGCGATTTCCGACTGGTGGACGAAAAAGGGCGTGAAAGATGCCTCGCTGCGCCTGCTCTATATCGGCTTTTTAATTCTGATCCCGACCGCTGCGCTGCCGTTTTTCATGCCAAGCGGGGAACTGGCCTTCGCCATATTGTGCCTGAACATCGTCGGCATCGGCATTGTCACGACCATCGGCGTTACGGCATTGCTGGTCATCACGCCTGCACAGATACGCGGACAGATTGTGGCGCTCTATTATCTGGCGATCAGCTGGTTCGGGTCGCTTGGCCCCATCGCTGTGGGTGAGCTGTCCAGCGGCGTGTTCGGTGAAGATAATCTGCAATATGCGCTGGCCGCCGTGCCGATCCTGTTTGCGATTGTGCCGATAATGTTGATGCCGTTAACCCGCCGCCTTTACCTGACGCAGATGGTTAAGCTGGGCGAAACGACCGAGTGAAATATACCCTGTGAAATATAAGGCGGGTTGCCGGATCTAACCGATTTCGACCAGTTCCAGCAGCTCGCCAGCCGGTCCCTTGACGCTCGCCGTCCGGCGGCCCTGATAGAGCGCGCCTTCACGCACCTGCGGGGCGGAAATCCAGTCGATGTTGATCCGGTCCAGATCATCCACAGCCAGCGTGACCAGTGCATTGCCGGGGGGTAGCATCCCGTCATGGCGCGGGCGTGTCGTGGCCTCGGCGGGATAATCATCCACCTCGAGTATCGGCAAGCGGTCCTTTTGCACCATTGTCAACGCAGACATAGTCCCCGCCGGCTTGTCAAAAGCCTTGTTAATCATGCTATATTCCAGGCTGTAGGTATCCGCCTCGGTCAGGTGCAGATTGTCCCTATACCATGAAACAGTGCCCACGCGGTCGGGCGTCGCCAATATGCAGATGAAGATATGATCGGTTAGCGAACGTGCATCGGGTAGATCGGTCGTAGGCATATTTTCCCGGACTTCGTTCAGGTAAATCATCTCGCGCCCCGTGCCCAATACCTGCATCGGCACGAAAAAGGGCAGCCCGGCCAGTTCCTTGGGCGGGCCGACAACATCAAATCCGCTGTTCGTCAGCCGATCTGGCCAGCCGAACACATCCTTCACGGTCAGTTCATAGGCCGCCCAGCCATAGCTGGTCGTCGGCTTGAAATCGGGGTGATCGGGCTGTTCGACCAGACGGATAAAACATTGCGCCCCGCTGGCCGGTTGCAGCACCGCCATGTTCTTTCCCGCACTGGCTGCACAGCCCCAGCTTGCCGCCAGATCATCGGACAAGGGACCGGATTCGACAAGCATCATGCCCAGCACATCGCGGTAATCACACAGCGCAGTATCAAGATCGGGCACAGTTACCAGCCCGCCCAATATGGAGCCATGTTGGAGATTGTGGGTCATGTTGTTTTTCCGTTTTCGTGCGGGTTTTGGTCGTGGCTTACTATCTGGACCCCCGCCTTCGCGGGGGTTGACGCTTCGGAATGCTTTGCATTCCGTGGCGCGTCAAAATACCGGTTTCCGTTTTTCCAGAAACGCGTTCACGCCTTCCTTGAAATCATCGCTTTCAAATGCGGAATCGAATAGAGCGCGCGATTCATCATCGTCATCCGCCTGCCCGTCCAATATGCGCTTGATGATCGACTTGCTCATCTGTTGGCTATGCGAAGATACCGATGCCATGGTTTCGGCCAATGCGTCAGCTTCTGCGTAAGGATCATCCGCAACTATGGTGGTAAGACCAATACGCAGCGCTTCGTCCGCATCCAGTATCTGACCGGTGAACAATATGCGTTTTGCCTGTGACGGCCCCACCGCATCGACCAGCAATTTCGTGTCGTGCAGCGGGTAAACCAGCCCCAGTTTCGCAGGTGTAATCCCGAACCGCGCCTTTGGCCCGGCAATGCGAAGATCACAAGCCAGCGCAATGCCGCAGCCGCCGCCCACACAATCGCCGTCGATCACGGCAATGGTCGGCTTTACCGCCTGGGCCAGATCATGCTGAACCTTGCCGATTGCGGCCTGATTACGCGCCCGCCATTCGGGGTCGGTCGAGCCTGCCCCGAATTCGCCAATGTCGGCACCGGCGCAAAAGGCGCTGTCCTTTGTGCTGGCGTGAACCATCAGGACGCGAACCGCATCATCCGCCATGGCATCGACCAGCAATTCCGGAAACAATTCCCACATTGCTTGCGTAAAGGCGTTACGCTTGTCCGGCCGATCAATGAGCAGATGGGCAATCTTGCCCTGTTTTTCGAGACGCAGGGTCATGCCGGATCAACCTTTGCCAAATGCTTTGCGATCTGGTGTCTGCTTGTCACCCATACGTCCTTTTTGGAACGCACATGTTTCAGAAACTCTTCAAAAGCCCAGATACGCCCCGGTCTTCCGATAATCCGTAGATGCAGACCAAGCGACATCATTCGGGGGTTGCCCTCTTCGCCTTCGCGGTAGATCTGGTCGAAATTGTGCTTGGCATAATCCAGCCATTGCTGCGGCGTCATCGCAGGGTCGGTCCACATTTTCATGTCGTTGGAATCAAGCTGATACGGCACGATGGCAATGGGTTTTCCGTCCACGGTCTTGCGGTCCCAGAAAGGCACGTCACCGGAATAATCATCCATATGGTAATCGAAACCCTCTTCGATCAGCAGCCTGCGAGTATTGTCCGTATGGAAATAGCGTGACAGCCAGCCATAGGGGCGCACACCGACGGTCTTTTCAATCGAGCTTACCGCTTTGCGGATAAACTCGCGCTCTTTCTCTTCATCCATCTTGAACTGGTGGACCCAGCGATAGCCGTGACTGACCGGCTCATGCCCCAATTCGGCAATCGCACCCGCAATCTCCGGATGGTTTTCAAGGCTCAACGCCGCGACGGTCCAGCTTGCCATGATGTCAAATTCTTTGAGCAACTTCACGATGCGCGGAGCACCGGCCTTTATCCCGTATAGATAGTTGCTTTCATTGCCATAGTTGCGGATCGGCGACTTGATATGGATGCCCAGCTCGTCAACCGGCTCCATGCCGCGATCACCGCGCGCCACGGTCATTTCACTGCCTTCTTCCACATTGACGACAATGCTCAGCGCCATTTTCGCGCCGTCCGGCCAATCTATACGTTCCTGTTTCATTTGTTCTCCCTCTCCCCTTCAGGGGAGAGGGCCGGGGAGAGGGGCAGTCTCTCATTTCCGGCCCAATGTTCAAATCTTTTAGAGGACTGCCCCTCACTTATGCCCTCTCCCCTGACGGGGAGCGGGAGACTAGTGCATTTCTTCTCCGCCGGAGACGTTGAGCGCCTCCCCTGTCACATAAAATGCGTCATCGCTGGCGAGCCACGCACAGGCTGCCGCAGTATCGGATGGCAGGCCGGGACGGCCCATGGGATTTTTGGCCTTCATGTTGGTCATATAATCCTCAACCGTGGCAAAGCCGAGCAGCTTTGAGAAATACTCGTTTTGCGCGGCGCCCAGGCCGGTTGTCACATGGTTCGGGCAGACTGCGTTGACTGTAATGCCGTGCGC
Organism: Parasphingorhabdus sp.; assembly: GCF_036568145.1. GTDB lineage: Bacteria > Pseudomonadota > Alphaproteobacteria > Sphingomonadales > Sphingomonadaceae > Parasphingorhabdus. The sequence goes on from NZ_DATCTC010000031.1 coordinate 308,559, forward strand.
GCCCAGCTCCACTGCGCTGGCCCGTGTCAAACCGACCATGCCATGTTTCGAACTGACATAGGCTGGCAAATGCGGGAAAGCGGTTTTGGCGGCTTGCGACGCGATATTTATAATCCGCCCGCCATTGCCGGCCTTGACCATCGCTTTTGCCGCCGCCTGCGTGCAGTAAAATGCACCGGACAGGTTCACGCCGATAACCGCTGCCCAGTCCGCCGGGTCAACGTCCAGCAAGGGCTTCATCATGAAACCGATACCCGCGTTGTTGACGAAAATATCCACGCTGCCAAAAGCATCCACGCTTTGATCCACCAAAGCCTGACATTGCTGCGCGTCGCTGACATCACAGGCAATGGTTGCCACTTTTGCGCCGCGGGTGCGCAACTCCTCGGCTACGCCTTCTTCCTGATCCCCGATGGACAGGTCCGATACGACGCAATTTGCGCCTTCATCCGCAAAGCGTTGCAATATGCCCTGCCCCAGGCCCTTTTCCTTGCCAGAGCCGGTGACGACGATAGTTTTGCCTTTGAACTTCATGCTCGATCCTTCCGGCATTAAAGGTCTTCGGTCAGGATGAATTGCGGATTATCGGCATAATCCTGGAACGGGGCTGCCATGGCCTGAAACTCTTCGGTAGAAATTTCCGCCAGGAACGGGTCCATGCCCTGAATATCCAGCACTTCGACATATTGATAAGGCGAAGCAGCGTCCGAACCCAGCAGGCCGGTGGCTTTGTGCACCGTGAATTTATCAACCGAACCCAGCCGGTTGACGCCGGGAATATCGTCTTTCTTTGCCCATGCCTCGTAATCAGCGGCGCTAACGCCCTCTTTCAAATTGAATATAACGATGATGCGCATAGTCTCTCTCCTTACGAGTGTTTCAGAAATGTTTCAGGGTCGCGGTAAGCATCAAGCTGGCTATCCAGCTTGCGCGCCAGTTCAAATAAGCCCGCCTCGTTACCGGCTGCGCCGATAATCTGCACGCCGACGGGCAATCCGTCATCGGTCCATCCGGCCGGAATGCTGATCGCAGGAAGCCCTGCAATGCTGGCAAGGCAGGTGAAATCGGCTTGGTTGGCGGGGGCATTGTCGGCATGGCTGAACGCGGCCTGCGGGGCGGTGGGGAGCAGGATCGCTCCATATTTATCCGCCGCAGCGCTCATAGCCTCGCCGGTTTCTTTCAGGATTTTCCTGTCTTCAGCCAGATCATCCGCGCTGCGTTTCGGACCATAGGTAAGCAGTTTTTTCAGATGGTCGGATAGTCCGTCGGGGTTATCTGCGATCACTTGTTTCAGGCTGTTCGCAAGCCCCAGCGATGACATGATAAAGCCCGCAAAGCGAATACGGGTCAGCGGATAAGGCAGCGCAAATTGCTCCGCCGCGCCCATCGCTTTTTTTGCTTTCTCATAACCATCCAGCACAGGCTGCTCGCACTCGACTTCGCCGAGATTTTCCAACAATCCAATATTATCAATGACTTGAGCGGGGGCCAGATTCGCAATAACCCGCGTTACTGACTCCATAAGCTCCAGCGACCGCGCCAATGGCCCGATGCTATCAAGCCACGCATCCACAAGCTCCAACCCGTCCTGACTGACCGCGCCGCGCGTCGGTTTCAGGCCATAGACACCGCAATAAGCCGCCGGTATCCGCACCGATCCCATCGTATCCGTGCCCAATGCCGCATCGCAAAGCCCCGCCGCAACCGCCGCGCCGCTACCGCCCGATGAACCGCCCGGCGTATAGCCAATCCGGTGCGGGTTGTGGGTCTGCCCGTAAAAGGGATTGTCCGTCTTCGCGCCCAGCGCCGCTTCCTCCATGTTGAGCGAGCCGATAATCACCGCCCCCGCATCACGAAGCCGCTTCACGCTCTCGGCATCGCGTTCGGCTATCCGATCACGAAAGGCTTCAATACCGCTGGTCCACGGCAAGCCCGCAACCGCGATATTCGCCTTCACGCCGATGGTTACGCCCTCAAGCGGTCCCTTGCCGGACTGTGCCGTCGTGTCAAAGTCCGTAAAGGCGTTAAGAGGTTCATTCGCCGCTTTCAGGTCATCCCAATGGATCATAGCCGAATCAAAGCCCACGTGCGTCAATCAGCCTTATCGGCTTCTGACGGGTATCGATCTGTGTATCGTCCGCTGTTTCGCCTGGCCCAACCAAAGCAACATCGACTTCGATGCCAATGCCCTTGCGAAGTAGTTCAGCAATCTCACTTTGCTCACTGGCACCGCGGCTTTCCAGCGTCACATGCATGCTGTCACGGCCAGACGCGTCACGGGTAACGCGGCAAACATATTCGCCGGTCAGGTCGCCGCGCCCTTCAATGATCGCTCCAATCGCGTGCGGGAAGATATTGATGCCCCTTAGCTTGACCATATTGTCGCTGCGCCCCTTGAACCCGGTGATACGTTTGAACACCATGCCGGTCGCATTGGCGTCGGTCCGTTCTTCGGTAATGTCATGGGTGTTAAAGCGGATGCACGGCGCAATATCGTCCTTGAACAGGCAAGTGACAACCATATCACCAGTCCCGCCGGGAGCAACAGGCTCGCCGGTATCGACATCCAGCAGTTCGAGATATTGCGCGTCTTCCCAGACATACATGCCATCGCGTTCCGGCCCTTCACCGGCAATCGTCCCGGTATCACCGACACCATACCAGTCATAGGCTTTCGCACCGTGCCAGGCGGCTTCGGTCGATGCACGGTCCTCGGTTCCCAAATGGCCGATGATCATCTTCAGATTGATCCGCTCAAATAGGTTTTCCGCTTCCGCAACTTCAGCCAGTTTGCGGATATAATCGACAAAACCGACCATGCAAGAGACATTGAAATCCGCCATCAGGTTCACCTGATTTATCGACCGCGTCTCAATCCCGGTGCCGGCGCTCAGGAATAGTGAATTGGTGTAGTGGGTAACCGCCTCACGGATATAATGCCCACCGTTAATCATCCCGTGACCATATACCGATTGGACCACATCGTCACGGTCCAGCCCCATCCAGCGATACATCCGGCCAATCAGCAAGTTGGTAATTTCCCGTCCCTTTGGTCCAAACATCAACGGCTGTGGCCGGCCTGTTGTTCCAGAAGTCGTGTGGAAAACCACAGGCGTATCGCCTCGCCCGTCAAAATCACCATAAGGCGGATAATCATTGACCGAAGCCATCAGGTCGGACTTGTCATAGACAGGCAGCTTCGTGATGTCGGCCAGCCCCTTGATATCCCCCGCTTCAATGCCCTGATTGCCCCAAAGGCGCTGGTAAAAAGGGATTTCCCACCCGCGCTTCATCAATTTGCGGAACTGTTTGTCCTGAATGGCAAAAAGCTCGTCACGCGACATATTGGTATAACGGCGGACAAATTCATCCCCGACCGGATATTGGTCCAGCATCTCTTTCGGGTCAAAACATTCGAAATAGGTTGGAAAACTCATTGTGGCTCCGTTGCATAGGCTAAAGGTTTTTCAAAAATTGCCGAAGAGCTATCGTCACCGGCAAGGCTGCGTGCGAGGTCAAATTTGGATTGTGTCTGCGCGGGCGACGTTGGAGCGGACGGGCTGCCAAGATTGTCATTGATAGCGCGTTCTATCACGCCCCCGTCCGCAAGATGAAGCACCAGCTTTTGCGGTGCAAGCGCATTATGGTCGGGATTGTCATCAATCCTGACAATCACCTTTTCGCCAAGTGCAGCCAGCTTTGGATTGGCGAACTCCTCCGCAATAAAACAGCGCGGATCAATGATCCGGTCGCGCAGCATGAGCGGAACAAGAAACGGCAAGCAAAGCCGCGCATAGCTTGATGTCATATCCGTTTTATAGGACCGCCCTACAAGCCGGTGGATGAGCGGCGGGGATTCAATGTCAACAGATCGCACCGCTTCAGGGTCCAGCATTCCCTCGCGCAGCATATCATCAATCGCACCCAATATTCCGTGGCTCGCCCGGCCAGATGGAAACGGCTTGATACTCACCTCTTCGATCAGCCATTTGCTGCCAATCGTGTCGGTATAGCGCGACAGATCGCCCGGTTCTATAAGCTTGAAATAGCCAAAAGGCCCTTCCAGAACATCATGCGGCCCATCCATTCCGGCAGCGGCCAGATCAACGGATGAAATTGCCGCACGCGCGGCATTGGCTATCTGTAACGGCAGCGCGATGGATGCCTCGACATGGGCTTGCATCGTTCCGCTGGCATGGCTGTAAGCAAGGCCCATAACATCAGCCATCTGCTCACGTGATAGCCCCTGCAAACGCGCAGCAGCGAGCGATGCGCCAATCACCCCGGCCGTGGCAGGACGAAAAAACTGCATCGGGCCGGTGGCTGCAATGCCAATCCCGCTGGCAATATCTACACCTACAGCCAACGCGGTCAGAAAAGCCTCTGGCTCAGAACCACCCATCCGGTCGGACACTGCCAACAAGGCAGCGGTTACGACGGAAAGCGCGTGCACAACAGCTTGCTCGTGCACTGCATCCCATTCAAGACAATGGATAGCAAAACCGTTGAAAAAGGCAGCTGATGGCGCAGGAGCTTTCAAGCCGCCACCAATGATCCGCGCATCATCACCTGTTCCCCAGCCTTGCACGACAGGGAGTAAAACCCGCGCTTGCGGCGATGCTGCCCCGGCCGCGCCCACGGCCAGAGTGTCGGCCAATAGTCGCTGCGTATCCGCTCTCGCCTGATCGGAGAGCTTATGCTCTACGGCAGCGAAATCGAGGATTTTCTTAACATGACTCATGACAACCACTCCTTCAGCATTGCCTGAATGGATGTGCTATCGTCACCCTTCAATGCCAGATCAATTGCTCGATCTGCTTCTGTGTCGGGCAATCCGCCCCAAGCAATAAGCTGGCGGGCTTTACCAATAATCTGATTTTCACTCATGCACCGTTCGGGATCACCCAGCGTGTCCACAAGCTCGATAGTCTCACCGCCGCAGGTGACGCGTGCGCCATAATGTTCCGGATAGCGCGATGTAATATCCGCAGCTTCCGATACTTTGACGCGCGCGCGTGCTTGGGTCAGTTCTTTTATTGCGTCCGGTTCAAAATCGGAAAGGGCTGGAACGCCGCGTTCAGCCACCACCGCGAGAGCATGCTGCAAAGAGAATTTTGCCTCAAGCACCGTTTGGGGATCGGGCCGGTCACAAAATGTGATCGCATCAGCATAGCTTTCAACAAATATTTCGCCGGACAATGACCCCGTTTTCGCTTTTAATTCCAGCGCCGCATCAATCGCCGGATGCGCGTGGCGACATGCTCCCCACGGTTTGAAACTGACTTCATGGATACGCCACTGATCGGCAAAATCCATGGGCTTCGGGTTCTTGCAGGTCGCGGCGTAAAGGCCTTGCGGACCTTCAAGAATGAAACGCGAGCCTTTGATATTGGCCGCGATAAAAGCCGAAATCTGCTCACCCGTTTCTATCGCATGGGCGACATGGAATTGCTTCGCGTCGTCATTCTCGTGCCTTGTTTGCCAAAGGCCCCCGGCTATTGTTCCCGCCAATCCCATTGCAGAGGCATATTGGCCTGCCAAAGAAATATCTTGCCCCAAATGATGGTGGAGACGGGAAACGGCAGCGCCGAAAAATCCGGCTGTGGCCGTCGGGTGATAGTGGCTATAATGGTGACTATCAAATGTCGCCCCGACACAAATCATCGCTTCATATCCGATGATTGCGGAGTGCAGCACCTTTGTCAGATCAGCTTCGTCTTTTAATGCTGCCGGCCAGATAACCGGACCGGGATGGAGGATTGCCGATCTATGGACATCATCCATTTCCAGTATATTGCCCAGCCAATATTCCGGATGATCCAGATGCCTTGCATAGCGCACGGCCTTTTCGCTTTTCAGCGCCCCTGCAACACATCCTAACCAGTCCAGCAGATGCAATCTGGCCCGCTGCCGCGTTTCATCATCCACCGGCCGCATCAAATGGGCGGCGAGTTTTTCGGTCAGGCTGGCTTGCGCGATATCGAGGGGAGCCGGGTCGCTCATTATTTCAGTTCCGGTGCATCGGAAGGCTGCCAGTCCGCTTCGGATTGAAACCTGAAAGCGGGGGCAATCTGGTGCGATCCATTTGCTTCCACCAGCAAACCTCTTTCCTTCACGAAGCCTTGATCCAGCGCTTCCCGGAAATTGAGCACGGGCGAAAATGCAACGTCCTTGTCCGCAAACCACTGAACCCATTCGTCGCGGGTTTTGGCCGCGAAGATGCCGCGCAGATAGTCAATGAGCGGCTTTTGCAACGCGCCTGCCTCCCCCTCGGCCAGTGGCAACAGGTCGATACGGTCCAGGGCGGTTAACAGGTTTTTTGCAAACTTGATTTCGCGGCCTCCCAGAACAACATGCTTGCCATCCAGTGTTCGGTAAACATTGTAGAAAGCAGCACCGCCAAGGGATCGCTGTGACTGTGATACAGGTGTATTCCCGCCGCTAATCGCATCGCCAGCGATATGGGCACACCATGGCAAGAGCGAGTCATACATCGCGACATCGATATAATCACCCTTACCTGTCTTCTCACGCCCGATCAGCGCCATCAACACAGCAGATAGTCCGTTCAGCCCTGCCGCCATATCGGCAGATGGCGCGCCCGGCACAACCGGCATACCATCTTCGCCATCATTGACCGACAGAAAGCCCGAAAGCGCCTGCACAGCAAGATCATGGGCAGGATGGTGCGCCATCTCGCCCTCTTGCCCGAAAGCGGAAATCGAACAGTAAACAATCCGGGGATTTTTGGCATGAACGGCTTCATAATCGAAACCGAGCCGCTTCATTACACCGGGCCGGAAACCTTCGATCATGACGTCTGCATCGGCGAGCAGTTCCCAAAGCCTCTCGCGCCCCTCTTCGCTTTTCAAATCAAGCGCCAGCGCCTGTTTGCCGCGGTTCAGATTGCGGAACCAGACCGATTGACCGGCCTCGACAGGTTCCATCTGCCGCGCCGGATCGCCGGTGGGCGGCTCGACCTTGATAACGTCGGCACCATGATCCGCCATCATCAAGGTGAGCATCGGTCCGGGGAGGAAAAGCGATAGGTCGACGACTTTTATGCCGGTGAGTTTTGCCATTATTCAGATCACACCCTTTGCGCGCAGTCCCTCAACCTCATCTGCATCATAGCCGATTTCAGCCAATACAGCATCGCTGTCCGCGCCAAGAAGCGGCGCAGCTTTGTTGGGAAGACGCTTGCCGTTTACCTTGATCGGACTGGACAGAACATCCATTTCCGGCTTGTCCGGATGGCTGATCGTATCGCGCATACCAATGGTTTTCAGCCACGGATTGTCGAGCGCCTGATCAAGATTGTAAACCGGTGCGATTGGAACCAGCCCTTGTAGCAAGCCCTGCCAATGTGCGACATCATGCTCGCCAAAAATAGCTTCCAATATTCCGGAGAGCGTCTCACGGTTTTTCAGACGGTTGGCGGGTGTGTCAAAACGCGGATCATTGATCAATTCGCTATGACCAATTTTCTCAGCAAGGATCGGCCAGAATTTTGGTATCTGCGCCATCACAAACATCCAGCCATCCGCAGCCTTGAACATCTGGCTAGGCGTAGCGGAAGGATGGGCGCCGCGTTTCACGCGCTGGGTCACATCGCCTTCATTCATATACCAAAGCGCGGGATAGCTGGTCTGGTGCACCGCAGCGGACAACAGATCGACATCCACGTCACAGCCTTCACCCGACCGCTGGGCATCCAGCAGCGCGGCCAGCAAACCAACAGCCATTTGCGTGCCGGACATGAAGTCCACCATCGACAGGCCAAACCGGACTGGCGGGCCATCAGGTTCCCCCGTCAAAGCGCAGAAACCGGCCTCGGCCTGCATCAGATAGTCATAGCCCGGCCATTGGGCGCGGTCATTATCGCGGCCATAGGCTGAACAGTGCGCGCAGACGATAGCCGGGTTCACCGATTTCAGGCTCTCGTAATCCAGACCGATTTTGGCTGGCACATCGCCGCGCAAATTATTGGCCATGACATGCGAGTTCTTGACCAGCTTATGCAGGATTTCCATCCCTTCATCGCTTCGCAAATCCAATGTCAAAGACCGCTTATTCAGGTTAAAGCTCTGAAAATAAAGACTTTCCTGATCACGCAGCCAATGCGGCCCCACATGACGGGCCGTATCGCCTCCACCCACTCCATTTTTGGCAGGTGGTTCGATCTTGATAACGTCCGCACCCATCTGCGCAAGATACATGGTGCCATAAGGACCAGCGCCATATTGCTCGGCAGACAGGACTCGAAAACCTTCTAGGGGAAGCTTCTTACTCATGCCGGATTCTGCTTTACCCATTGCTTCGATATAATCATGCGCTGCATTTCGTTGGTTCCCTCACCGATACACATCAGGATTGAATCGCGGTAATAGCGCTCGATATCATATTCCTTGGAATAGCCGTAACCGCCATGAATACGCAGGCTCTCTTCCGAGTTTCGCACAGCAGCTTCAGAAGCAAAATATTTGGCCATACCAGCTTGCATATCGCAGCGTTCACCGCGGTCATACGCTTCCGCCGCATCCAGTGTCAGCAACCGTGCAGCCCGTGCCCGTGTCACCATTTCACCCAGTTTCAACTGGATCGCCTGATGCTCGCAAATGGGTTTGCCCATTGTTTCACGGATCTGTGCATATTCTGTTGCAAGCCGCAAAGACCCCTCGGCAAGCCCGACGCCGCGTGCTGCAACGTTGATACGGCCCAGCTCAAGACCGCCGGTGGCCTGGAAAAAGCCCTTGCCTTCAACCCCGCCGATCAGGTTTTCAGCCGGAATACGATAATTGTCAAAGGTCAGTTCGGCACTGTCGATGGACTTATAGCCCAGCTTGTCGAACTTCTTGCTGACGCCAAAACCTTCGCCCTTGGGCGCGATCATCAGACTCATGCCTTTGTAGCGCGGGTCTGCCTTGGGATCGGTTTTGACGAGCAGCGCGAAACATTCGCCCTGAATACCGTTGGTTATCCATGTCTTGGTGCCGTTGATGACATATTCATCACCTTCCCGGCGCGCAACAGTGCGGATCGCCTGCAAATCGGTTCCGGCATTCGGTTCAGTCAGCGCAAGCCCTCCGCGAATTTCGCCGCTGGCAAATTTGGGAAGCCATTTCGATTTCTGTTCCGAGGTGCCAAAACGCTCGACAGCCGCAGCCATGATCAAATGCGAATTCACGATGCCGGTGATCGCCATCCAATAGGACGAGATATAGGCAATGATCTTGGCATAGGTGGTCGCTGGCAGACCAAGCCCGCCATATTCCTCACTAATTGTGGCGCCGAACAGACCCATTTCGGTCATCTGTGCGACCAGTTCCTTTGGCCAGATATCGCCATGGTCATGCTCCATGACCACCGGTTTCACTTCGCCCTGGACCCATTTTTCAATGGCTTCCAGGAACGCCCGTTCGTCTTCCGGGTCGATTGTTCTTATTTGATTCACTTCTGTGGCACTCGCCATGTTCTACTCCCTTAAACGCGAAATTTTTTCAGCAAACTTAATCGTCAGCGTTGCCAAAACCGCGCTTCCAGATCAGCATCGTCCGCTCGAACGTGCAGACAACATCACCATGCTGGTTTGTACCGATGGTCTTGATTGTCACAATTCCCTGCTCAGGGCGCGATGAAGATTCGCGTTTTTCCAGGACTTCACTCTCTGCATAGAGCGTATCACCCGGGAACATCGGGTTTGTCAGTTTAATCTTGTCCCAGCCAAGGTTGGCAACTGCCTTTTGACTGGTGTCCGAAACACTCATACCCACCATCAAAGCAACGGTTAGCGGCGAACAGATGAGCGGTTTTTTAAACTCGGTTTTCTTGGCAAATTCATAGTCGAAATGCGCAGGGTGAGTGTTCATCGTCAACAATGTGAAATGCACGTTGTCGGTATCGGTAATTGTCCGACCGGGACGGTGTTCGTAAATATGACCTACTTCGAAATCCTCGAAATAGCGGCCAAATGTTTCCCGGAACCGGCCGGGGCTAACTTCAATTACTCCATCACGCATATTAATTATCCTTCTGATTATTTCTATATATCTGTATCTATTGCTTTTTATACCGACGCAAGTATCCGGCGGTATCGTTCCATAATTGGTGCCTCCAGCATTTTTCCGTTATGGGAAATGGCTTTGCCCCCGGCCGCATCATAAGCCGCTACGGCATCCTGTGCTTCCGCAATTTCGACTTCGCTGGGACGCATGGCGGCTTGAATGGCGGGTAACTGCTTGGGATGGATAGCGGCCTTGGCATGGAATCCCATGGCTTTGACGCGGGCGCATTCCTCCGCCAACCCATCTTCATTCCCCATATCGATATAAGGCACATCGATTGCCATGACCTGCGCCGATGCACAGCACATGATGAATGCACCCCGGGCAGCAAGTAGAGGTTCCCACTCCAGCTTCGTGCCCAGTTCTGCGGAGAAATCGCCTCCGCCGAACATCATTCCCGTCACGCCTGCACTAGCCGCGATTTCATCGCCGCTTCGCAAGCCCTTCACCGTTTCGATCAGCGGAACCAGACCATCAATCCGATCGCCCAGAATATTATGTGCGATTTCTACTTCGCTGGCACTCTCCACCATCGGCAGGAAAACCAGCGACGGACAATGGTCACTTGCGGCCAGTGCAAGCAGGTCGGCAAGACCCGCTCTGGTTTTCAATCCATTGATCCGAACAGCCGTCTTTTCGCGATCCAGATCCGCGAGAGCAGCTATAACAGAATCGCGGGCGCTATCCTTCTGATCCGCAGGAACCGAGTCCTCCAGGTCGATACAAATCAGGTCAGCGCCGCTGGAAACCGCCTTTTCAAAGCGCTCCGGACGGCTGGCTGGCACAAAAAGAAAGTTGGTAAAACTGATCATATCATCCAAAATATCGAAAATTGCATATTACTCCTTCACAATTTGTCCGGACAAATCTAAAGTCAACCGGAAAATGGAATTAAATGCATATTTTCAATCTATGGGGAGACACAAAATGAAGCGATATTTCACTCGTTCAGCAGCAATAGCAGCGCTTTCAGCAATGGCGTTTAGCGCCCCTTTGGCGGCGCGAACGCTTGACCCAGAAAAGCCGGAGGACGCTGTTGAAATCTCCAAACGTGTCCAGTGCGGCGAAGCGGATGGCTCCCCTGCAATCTTTCACTGGTCCGGCAAAGTCTATTCACGGGTACAAGGCGAACCGGATCGCAATCTGTTCAACGTCGAAGGGATGAACATTCGCCAGTGCGTCAAAGTTACAGACCCAAAGCGCGGCACGGGATACCGGCAAGTCGCCCGCGAGGTGACATTCTATCTGGACCCTGAAACAAACGAAGTGGTGCGCACTTGGGACAATCCGTGGACCGGAGAAACGGTCAACGTGATGCAAATCGCCAATGATCCGGTGAACATGCGCACGGTCTTCCCCTACTCCACCGACGGCAAAGCGTATAAAATTCCAAACATGCGCCAGCAGGGAAAATGGATGTTGATGCCGCTTGAAATACCGCTTTTTTACCACAACGTGCTGGCAGGTGATTATCAGGATTATGTCGGCAATAAATATCACGCGATGGAAATATTCGATTTCGCGGTACTGGCTGATGAAATTCTCGATACCGACAACCCCACTGCTTATCCCACGGTAAGCTGGATGCGGGTTTCAGACTGGATGCCATGGATGAAAATGCGCGGACGGCAGGGACAGATGGTATTCAATGCCATGGGCACAAAACTCACAAACTATGATGACCTGCCCAAGGTGATCAAGGACGAGATTGCACTCAACCATCCCGAATATACTTCGCCGCCGCCTGCCGACGATGCTCGCCCCAACGAGACAACATGGACCGTATTCAAACAGATGATTGACGCGCAGCGGGCAAAGGAAAAGAGCGGCAAATAGCGCCGCCCTCCACAACAGGTTCCTCCCCCTGAAGGCCGGCCGAAAGACCGGCCTTCTTTTTTGGGTTAGAACGGTTTGATATTACCCAGAAATGCCGTCGCGAGCAGCAGCGCGTAAACCACCCAGACCCAGATTCGGGTGCGGTTCATCGTGGTGAGCAGAGGCACTTCCGTGGCGTCGGATGACCCCTCGGCGATCAGCTTACCAAGCTGTGGCCCAACCGGCTTGAACGCAACGTCGATCATGATTGCTGCGGCAAAGATCAACCCGAACATGAGCGCCTTTGTCGCAAGCCAGACCGGCATCAGCGGAGCGCCCTTGACCAGCGAAATAATACCGAGGCCCAGATAAAATGCTGTCAGGCCTATCCTGAGCCAGCCCTCAATCTTGCGGTCACGGGCTGCCCTTTCTGTCTGGTCATGGCTATGGGCATCCCAGACGAGCCATACCCACAAACCGCCAACCAGCCAGGCCAGCGCAATTGCCCAGACAGGCAAATCCCACCAGCCCCCTGCATCCACCATAGTCAGCGTCAACGGCACCATAAGCGCCCAAGCCGTTCGCGGTACCATGTCCAGATTGACTAGCAGTTGCAGCAGAACCAATCGTTGCGGCAAATCATATTTTTTACGTTTCCTGAAATGCTGCCCCAGCATGAATACCCCGACATCCGCGCCGAGCCACAGCACGAACAGCAACAGATGGATGTAAACCAGTAACTGGTAATATGTGATTGTCATAACCTTCCCTTTTGTAACTTTTTTGCAACAGGCATTTACACTTTTGCATATGTTGCGAATCATTCTCTTGCCAAAGCGAAACAGCCATGTAGATTTGTCCGGACAAATCATAAAGCCAAAGAGAGACACATAGCGCATGAAAAAGCTTCTGCTTACAACGACTGCCGCCATCGGAATGGCCGCAATTTCTCCCGTCCACGCCGCTCAAGCCCAAACAACTGACCAATCCGCAGCCGAATCAAGTGCTGACGAAAACGCTCAGTCAAGTGGCCTCTACGATATCGTCGTAACCGCCCAGCGCCGTCAGGAAAGCGTGCAGGATGTTCCGATCGCGATTAGCGCATTCGACTCCGTCGAGATGGACCGCCGCGGCATATCGAACGCCCTTGATGTCGCACAATATGTTCCAAACTTCATCGGCCTGAACAACACCGGCCTCGGGTCTGCCAACGCCTATTATATCCGCGGCATTGGTAACAGCGAATCGATCGCAACCTTTGACCCGCCCATCGGCACTTATGTTGATGACATTTATCTCAGCCGTCAGAACGCAAATAACCTGTCCCTGTTTGATGTGCAGCGTGTCGAAGTGCTGCGCGGCCCACAAGGCACGTTGTTTGGCCGCAATACTACGGGCGGCGCGGTAAACCTGTTCATGAAAGAGCCGGGTGATGAAATCGCAGGCTATGTCGAAGCAGGTTACGGCAGCTACGAACGTTATATGGCCCGCGCATCTATTGATATTCCCCTCGCAGACACTTTTGCAGTCAAACTGTCCGGCTATTTTCAGGACGATGAAGGCTACGCCAAAAATACCACGACCGGCGATCGCACGAACGAGGGTGACGGATGGGGCGTCCGCCTCGGTTTCCGCGGAGAGCTGTCCGACACAACGCGCTGGACCGGTTCTTATATGCACATCAATAGCAAAGCTATGAATGTGGTGAACTTCGATTGTGATCCGGCCGATCCGACCAATTGCGATGGCCGGTTTGTTACAACCGGACTTACCAAGAACAGTAACTTCGGCGGCTTGCTGTCTGGAAAGAAAGACGGCTTCGGACTTGATAACGAAACCAATATGGATTTCGTTTCCTCGAATCTGGAATTCGGCAGTGGCGAGGATATTTCTGTCAACGTCATCACCGGCTATGTCTATACAACGCAGGATTATGCGATCGATTTTGCAGACGGACGCGGCCTGCCGAGCTTGGCAAACCCTGTCCCGTCTGTGCAAGGTTACGCTCTGGGTGGATTCACCGTTGCCAATGAAGGTGAATTTTCACAATTTACGCAAGAAGTGAAGGTCAATGCTTCGCTAGCTGATGGGCTCATTGATCTCGTCGGGGGCGTGTTCTATTTCGAAGAAGACAATTATACCGATCTGGGTGATGTTTTTACACTGCCTATTGGTCCCGACGGCGATCCGCGCGTATTTGCTGACCGAGCGATACGTAGCTCTACTCGCGCCTATGCGGGATATTTACAGGGTGATCTGAACATTACCGACCAACTGACGTTAACTGCCGGTGTTCGTTATACGGATGAAACGAAAAAGTTCAGCATCCGCGACAATCGCGCCGATTGTAACGATGGTTCGTTTGGAACCGATTGCCTCAGCGACGTGAACATGATCGCCAGTAACGGCGTGCCAATTCCGCGTGAAATGACCACCAAACTCTGGACCCCGCGATTCGCCGTAAATTATCAGGTCGATCGTGACCTATTGCTCTTTGCGTCCGCAACGCGCGGGTTCAAATCCGGCGGCTGGAACGCACGTGGTGTCACAAATCAGGAGTTGCTGCCATTTAGTCCCGAAAAAGCGTGGAGCTATGAAGCAGGTATCAAGTCGGAACTGTTCGACAACCGTTTACGGGTGAACCTCACCGCTTATTATCTGGACGTTGCGGATCTACAGACACCAGCCGGTTTTGTCGGCGAGGGCGGTGCTGTTGCGTTTATTACCCGCAATTTCGCCGACTATGTCAACAAGGGTATCGAGCTGGAAATCAATGCTGCCCCAGTCGATGGTCTTAGCCTATTTGCTTCCGCAGGTTATCAGGATGACAAATACAAGATTGATCGCGATGCACCTCTGTTCGACGAATATGGCGTAAGCTCTGTGGCAAGTCAGCAAGCGGCTTGTCTGGCGCAACTCGCTGCAGGTCTCATCCCCGGCGGCGGCGCTAGTGAGGCAGCAAGTTGCGGTGCCGGTATTGTTGCACCGGATGGTAGCATTGCTGAACCAACCCGTACTCCCGATTTCAGCTTTTCTTTCGGCGGTAGCTATGAAGCGCAATTCGGTAACGGACTGTCACTTATTCCGGCAGTCAATGTTAGCTGGCGCGGAAAAAGTGATGTCGCAACGAATAACGTGAGCTTTTACACAGGCGGAATTACAAGCTCTACCGGCACTTCATTCCCGTCCAATCCTTATGACGGCGATTTTATCACCGGATCACTCAGCAAGGCACGCTGGATCGTGAACAGCAATATTACGCTGAAGAGCATTGATGGCTGGTCCTTTTCAGCAGAATGCGCCAACTGCCTGGATCAGGAATCGGTGGATACTTCGCTTGCGAACTACAGCTATCTCAACGCGCCACGCACTTTCCTTCTGAAAGGGCGCTTTGAATTTTAAATGACTTGATTAGGGGTATATATCTACCGGAACTCTTAGGGGTTCCGGTAGATTATCCGCTCTGCGCCTTATTCAAGCTTTCTCTATTCAGATATAATGTTTGCCACCTATAAAGCTTTTAGTGGCATCGCAGCCAAATAGCGCTATAGTTGTCCGGACAAATTCTATATTAGGGATGCGTATGGCTGAAAACACGGAAATCCGTAACGAATTTTCCAAAGGGTGGACCATCCTGCTCGCCGGTGTTCTTGGAGTCGCATGCGGGGCTTCACCGCTACCCTTTAATGTTATCGGGTTTACTGTTGAGCCAATGATCGAGGAGTTCGGCTGGAGCCGGACGCAGATCCTTTTCCCAATCACAATTTTCGGCATTATTGCCGCTTTGCTTGCGCCATTTTTTGGATCGCTGGCGGACAAATACGGTGTTCGCAAAGTCGCGCTCTATTCATTGCTTGCATTTGGCCTGTCCTTTGCTGCGGTTGCGCTCACGCCAACTGCTAAGGTCACATCCACACTATATCTTTATTATGCACTATGGGTCGTCGTGGGCGTGGTTGGAATCGGTTCCACCCCGGTCACTTGGAGCCGCGCCATCAATCTGTGGTTTTACAAACATCGCGGACTGGCTCTGGGTATCCTGCTAATGGGTACCAGCCTTGCGGCAATGGTGGTGCCTAAGCTCGCTGTCTGGGTAATTGAAAGCTACGGCTGGCGGGAGATGTTCGCCGTTGTCGCGCTTCTGCCGCTCATCATCGCGCTTCCTGTCGGATATTTTTTATTCCGCGAGCCCAAACCAGAGGAGCGGCCCAAAGCAATATTGAGCGATTCCGGTAACCTGGCAGGTGTGACCTTGCGGGTGGCGCTAAAAGATTACCGTTTCTGGCTGATCTGGGTGTCCGTAGCCATCATCGCTGCGGCTTTCGGCGGGGCTTTCATCAACTTGCCGACCATGTTGTCCGATCGCGGCCTGGAAGCGCAGGCAGCGGCCTCTATCATGGGAATATTGGGCATTGGCATATTTGTCGGCCGCCTTGTCACAGGGGCGTTGCTGGACCGGTTCTGGCAAGGGTTCGTCGCCTTTCCCCTGCTCTGCTTGCCCGCGCTGTCATGCTATATTCTTCTCGGTAATGATATTACCTTCCTCAGCGCCGCGCTTGCAGGCTTCCTGCTCGGATTTGCAGCGGGCGCGGAAAGCGACCTGATTGCCTACCTGACCGGTCGCTATTTTGGCATGGCCAATTACGGAAAAATCTATGGCATGCTTTATATGCCCTTTGGTATTTTCAACTCACTTTCACCCATTATTTACGCCAGCGTCCGCGACAATACGGGAAGTTATAATGCGATATTATTTGTCGCTATCTTCGCGTTTGTCATTGGTGGCGGAATATTGCTTCTGCTGGGCCGCTATCCGGAAAATTTCCCGGAAGCTGGCACTGCCCCCACTGACAAACCCATAGGAGTACAAGCATAATGGCAACTCAAGCAAATCCCGGCGCGGCCGAGTTGATCGCTGCAACCGGAGTCGAGGTTTTAACCGACGACGACACATTGAATTTCTACGCACATGACGTTTATGAACGCGGAGCAGATTTGCTGGCCGTTGTGCGTCCGAAGAATAAGGAAGAACTCTCGGCGGCTGTCGCGGCGACGACGGCCCAGAATATTCCGGTAATTCCGCGCGGCGGCGGGATGAGCTATACTGGCGGCTACACAACGAAACAGCCGGGCGCAGTGTTATTCGATCTGGCTGCAATGAACCGGGTTCTTGACATTAACGAAACGGATATGACCGTGACGGTCGAGGCAGGCTGCACCTGGGCAAGCCTTTATGAAACGCTGCAACCCAAGGGCTTGCGCACGCCGTTCTGGGGGACATTGTCCGGCCTGAAAGCCAGCATCGGCGGCGGCATGAGCCAGAACTGTCTGTTCTGGGGAACCGGCCGCTATGGCACCGCCGCGCAAAGCTGCATCTCGATGGAAGTTGTGCTGGCCGACGGCACGATCCTGAAAACCGGCAGCGAGTTTACCCGGCATTATGGTCCCGATCTGACCGGATTGTTCCTGGCCGACACGGGCGCATTGGGCATGAAGGCCACGATCACCATGCCGCTGATCCCCGAAGCCAAGGCCCATGGCTATGCCAGTTTCAGCTTTGAAACCTATGAAGACACCCTCACTGCCCTCGCAGCGATCGAGCGGTCCGGCACGAGCACGGAATGTTTCGGCTTTGACCCCAATCTGAACGCCATCCGCATGAGACGCGACAGCCTGGCCAGCGATGCCAAGGCGCTTGGCAATATGATGAAGAAACAGGGTTCTGTCTGGGGCGCGATCAAGGAAGGCGCAAAGGTCGTCACCGCTGGCCGCAACTTCATGGATGAAGCGAAATTCTCGCTGCACGTCCTGACCGAAGGACGCATTCAGGCTGCAGCGGATGACGATCTGGCAAGCGCTCGCAAAATGGCGCTGGCCCATGGTGCGACCGAAACCGAGAATACGATTCCGAAAATCGTCCGTGCAAATCCCTTTGGTCCGCTCAATTCCATGCTTGGTGCTGGCGGCCAGCGCTGGGCACCTATCCACGGTATGCTCCCCCATTCAAAAGCGGTCGCCTGTTACGAAGCGATCGAAGCGCTGTTTGACAAGCATCGCGCTGAAATGGATGAAGTCGAGATGTTCACCGGCACGCTGATTTCTTCGGTTGGCGGGTCCGGTGTCATTATCGAACCATGCCTCTATTGGCCCGATGCTTCAAATCCCGTGCACAAGGATAGCATGGAGGACGCGCATTTCGCTAAATTGCCAAAGCTGGATGCAAATCCCGCCGCATGGGCAATGGCGCAGAAAATGAAAAAAGCGCTGGTCGATCTGTTTTACGAACAGGGGGCGGCTCATTTGCAAATTGGCCGGACCTATCGTTACCGCGACAGCCTGTCCCCTGCGGCAGATGCGCTGCTACAGGATCTGAAAAAATCAGTCGATCCAAAAGGCCTGATGAACCCCGGATCTTTGGGCCTATAAGAGGTTTGCAGGCACGCTATGGACTTTGACCGGAGACAGATAATCGCAGCGGCAATTTACGCATCGGCTTCCGCATCGTCCGGCGTGTTGGCCGCCTCCGGGAAAGTGAGTAAAGAAAAGAACATGACCGAAATCAAAACTTATTCCGCCGTCGCCATGCAACTGGCCGCCCGTTCGATCGAGAATGCACCGGACAAAGCGACTGCCCGCACGCAGATGATGGACCTGATCAAGGAAGTGGAAGGCAAGATTCGTTCTTCCTGCATCTTCATCCAGCAATATGCCGGTAATCCGGTTAAGCTGGCGGTGCTTCCCGAATATCTTTTGACCAGCTATCCGGGACGGATTTCAATCCCCGATTTCGCGGACAAGGCTGCGCTCGAAATCAACGGGCCGGAATATGAAGCGATGGGCGCTATGGCACAGCGGCTGAATATCTTTATCGCCGGCAATGCCTATGAAACGGACGAGAATTTTCCAGGCCTGTATTTTCAGGCCTGTTTCATCATCGCCCCTTCGGGTGATGTTGTGCTGCGTTACCGCCGGCTCAACAGCATGTTTGCGCCAACTCCGCATGATGTCTGGTCAAAATATCTCGATATTTACGGCCTCGACGGCGTATTCCCGGTTGCGAAGACCGAGATTGGCAATCTTGCAGCCATTGCATCAGAGGAAATTCTTTACCCCGAAATCGCCAGAGCACTAGCCCTGCGCGGAGCCGAAGTCTTTGCCCATAGCAGTTCCGAAATCGGCTCCCCGCTCGATACGCCAAAGGATATTGGCAAGCGCGCACGGGCACAGGAAAATATGGCCTATGTCGTGTCTGCCAACACCGCTGGCATCCGTGACAGCTCTATGCCTCTCGCTTCGGCAGACGGCAACAGCATGGTCGTCGATTACAAGGGCCGGGTGATGGCGGAATCGAACACTGGCGAAACATTTACCGCCTTTGCCGACATCAATCTCGAAGCACTCAGGGCAGCGCGGCGCAAGCCGGCCATGACCAATTTTCTAGCGCGTCAACGGCTTGAACTTTTCGCCCCGATTTATTCCGGAATCTCGCCGCAAAAGGCCGATGGTTTGATCCAGAACAATGACATTCAGACCCCGGATCGCGATTATTTCCTCCGGACTCAGGAAGAGTCCATTGAACGTATGATAAAGGCTGGTTTGATATGAGTAATGATAACAAGCTCGATGTAGCTCCTCCCTATAATGCAGTGGCCCGGCACGGTGTGTCGCCCATCGCATCCCATGATGAAATTGCCCGGTTTGACTTCCTCGCCAATTTCAACAAATTCATGTCGAACGCGCTCGGCGCTGGCAATAAACTGGCATATGACACACGCGTCTTGCCAAAGTTCCGCAATGAACATGGCCGTGATCCCAAAGACCGGTTTGAAATTCGCCACGCGATGAACGATGACCCGTTTCACAGATTATGGTCTGCGCTGAAACGCAACTCCATGGAAATGCGCCAGCAAAACGGCCGTGCCATGACCCTGCGCCAGATTGACGAACTCAACGCCAAAGCGCGTCAGTTTAACGAAGGGCGCGATACGCTGGAACTCAATCCGGAAATCGAAGTCCCGCGCTATCAAAGCGCCGTTGACATTCACTGTATGCCCGGAAGCTATCACGGTGAAGAAACCCCCGGCGATATTTCAGCCGGTGCCAATTATGATTGCGGCATTTTCGCAACCACGGCCGGCGGCCTTGGCGCGCTTAATGATGGCGGTGGTCAGGCACTGGTCGAGTGGATTAAGGCTACACGCCCCGGCTGGAAGCCGCGCCGCATATTGGATGTAGGCTGCACCACCGGCCACAATATTGTGCCTTTGGCGCTGGCCTTCCCTGATTGTGAAGTCATTGCTATCGACACCGCTGCGCCGATTTTGCGCTTTGCCCATGCAAGAGCACAATCGCTTGGTGCGACGAACATTAAATTTATTCAGGCCAATGCCGAGGATTTATCCCGCTGGGGCGACGGCACATTTGACTGGGTTCAGACCACGATGTTCCTGCACGAAACCAGTGGCAAGGCTTTGCCAAAAATCCTTTCCGAATGTTACCGTGTGCTGGCCGATGACGGCTTGATGCTGCATCTGGAACAGCCGGAATATACCGACGAAATGCCACTTTTCGAGCAGTTCCTGCGCGACTGGGATGCGTTTAACAATAACGAGCCATTCTGGTCATCCATGCACGCGCTCGACATGAAGGACGAGATGATCGCTGCCGGATTTGACAGCAGCGAATTGTTTGAAACCGGCGTCCGTGCGGTTGTGGACCGGGAAATCTTCCCAGAAGCGCCTACGGGTGAAAATGAAGACCATGGCCGCGCCGCCTATTGGCACGCTTATGGTGCATGGAAAAATAGTAGCCAGATGCAGGAGGCCGCAGAATGACCGAACAAGTTTTCGACTGGATGGCAGCAGCCAATAAAAGAGCCAAAGGCAAGCGTCCGAGCTATTTCGATGCGCCGGAAAGCGACCGGATACTTTCTATCCTGATGTCTGTCGTCGGGGAAGTCTCCGTTCTTCGTGAACGCATGGATACGGTTGAACGCCTGCTGGAAACAAAAGGCACAATCACCCGCGAAGATATTGAAGGCTACACGCCGGACAAACAGGCTGCCTATGAACGCGGCGTAATGATCCGCGAATATATCTACCGCGTCATGCGCGGCCCGCACCAGATGGTCGAGGAAATGCAAAATCCTGATCGTCCGGTCGAAGAAATCAGTGAAGAACTGAAAGAGATATAACAGGGGGTTCGGGCGGCCTGATACCGGTCTGGTAAAACGGACCTGATATCGGCCGCCTTAACTTTTGCGCTAAAGCGTTTGATAATCGTTTGATAAGGGTGCGTTATACGCGCCCTTTTTTGTGCCTGGACCTTGCACTCAGAACGATTCCCAAGCCCTTCACTCATCCGCCATTCCTGTGCAGGCGGGAATCCAGCTTCCTTGTTTTATTTCCCGCCAGCGCCGGAATGTAATCTAGCCTATGACAAACCCCCAAAACGCAAAAGGCGCGCCATGCGGATTACCGCAGGCGCGCCCTTTAATGTTTGCAACGGGTGTTGCTTTAGAACGGCTTCACAGCTCCGAGGAAGCAGACCCCGGAAATGGTGATCCAGTAAATATAGGCTGCGATACGGCCTTGTCCGATTTCTCTTTCCAGAGCGGCTTCTTCCGCTGCATTTGGTCCCTGTGCGAGAACCTGGAACCGCATGGTCCAGCGGCGCATAATGACCCGCAGGAACAGACCAATGCAAAGAGCAAAAGCGTAAAGCGCGATTTTGGTCGGATACCAGAAGCTTCCTTCACCCGATTCGACCGGTCCGCTGCCACCAAAAGCCATGAACGAAAAGAGGAACAGAACAGCGATCAACGGATAGCGCAGATATTCTTCGATCTTCGTGATCTTGATACCAATATCGGTTTGCCGTTTGATAAAGGCTGCCCAGGTCATCGCCAGCCAGACAGCGAAGAACAGCCACATCCACCAGACGCCCGCTCCTTCAAGAAACGGCACGAAACCATATAGTTTACCCATATGCAGACCGAGTGGCAGCAACAGCACGATACCGGTGCGCGCCAAAATATCGATGCGATATGCGGTTTCCATATGCCGCCGTCTCTCATCAAGCGCCAAATTGCGGTTGGTGACATGATAGCTGGTCTGGAAAACGCCCCATTCGCCGCCTAGCCAGTAAACCATTGCCAGAATATGTATCCAGCGCAGGATACTGAGTTCGTTTGCAGTTAGAAATTCCATGATGGACCCCTTTAATCTTTCATCATGGTATTTGTCCGGACAAATTCTTCTTGGCAAGCGAAAAATGCACTGGCATGGTGAATATAAGGAGATATTTGATGAAGCACCGTATTATTGAAGGCCGACTGGAATATACATCACGCAAACCGGAGATGGAGGGTAAAAACCGCGGTTTTGAAACCTTTATGTTTACGCGCCATGGTGACGGCAAGGTCACAATGCGCGCTCATTGCGAAATATATGAGCCGGAACCGACAGTGATGCGTGATATCATCTATTCACTGGACGAACATAACCAGCCAATGGATCTGCATGTGCGGCTGACGGTTGGAGATGCGTTCATGGGGTCAGGCTGGATGCGCTTTGACGGCCAGCATGTCGAAATGGAATCATACGGCCCGTCTATCGGGCGCTTGTCCCAAAAGGTTGAGGCGGAATTGCCCCTGACCGGTTTTGGCACCCATCCCATCGTATCGGACGGCTATATGCTCTCTACCCTGGACTGGAAGGAAGGGGATAAAAGGCTGCTCAATTTCTACCTCCCCTCCCCCGACCATCGCGGGGCGACACCGCCGCAAATTGCGCAGGTAAAAATCGGCGCGATCTATATTGGCAAGGAAGAAATCACCGTTCCGGCCGGAACATTCCAGTGCAAGCATCTCCAGTTCATTGACGATGCCAGCATCATTCCGGGAACCGGCGGAATGGCGGGCGAGCATCCTCCTTATGATGTCTGGATCACCGACGACGAAGACGGCATTTTCGTGCAAGGCGGCGTTGGCGGCTATATGATGACCTGGTACGAACTGGCCGAGTTAAAACGCTAGAGCGTAATCATCACCTTACCCATGTGGTCGCCGCTTTCCAGATATGTGAAAGCGGCGGGAGCGTCATCGAAAGTGAATTTCCGGTCGATGAGCGGCTCTAGACCGGTGCGGGAGATCAGATCGACCAGTTCGCCCAGCATCTCCCGGTTACCGGCAGTAATGCCCTTCATGGTCACATTTTTGCCAATGAGGCCCGCAAGCTGCGGCACTTTATCAAGCTGACCGGACAAGGCCCCGATCAGTGCGATCCGGCCATTGGGCGCGCAGGCCGCAATGCTTTGTTCAATCGAGTTGAGGCCCGCGGTTTCAACAATAATATCCGCGCCGCGTCCGCCTGTTTCAGCCATAAGCGCAGTGGGCCAGTCTTCATTCTCGCGGTAATTGACGCAAAAATCCGCACCCATCGCTTTGCAGCGCTCCAACTTGTCATTGCTGGAAGATGTAATCGCTACCTGTGCGCCAAGTGCCTTGGCAATCTGAAGGGTCAATATCGATACGCCGCCTGTCCCAAGGGTGAGCACAAGGTCGCCCTTTTCCAAACCGCCGAACGCACAAATGCAATTCCAGATCGTGCTACCCGCCGCCGCTATGGACGCAGCCGCGTCATCGCTCACTCCATCCGGAACCGCGATAATGGCATCTGCAGGCATTATTATTGTCTCGGCCAGCCAGCCATCACGGCTGATCCCAAGGTCTTGCCCGAATATTGCCGGTGTAAACTTGCCGTCCAGCCAGGTGACGAAATTGGGCGCGATAACCCTTTGACCAATTTCCACCCCGGAAACATTGTCACCAAGCGCGGTCACACTGCCAACACCGTCTGACACGGGAATGCGGTCCTCCGATTTCAGGGCGCCATATTGTCCTTTCAGCGTGAGCAGATCGCGGTGGTTCAGGCAGACCGCATGAACCTTTACCGCAACCTCGCCCGGACAGGGAGTGGGCGTATCACGCTCCACCAGACGCAGACTGTCCAGCCCGTCTTGCGGCCCTATTTCATAGGCTCTCAAGCAAAATTCTCTTCGGCAAAGCTGGCGATCTGCGCCGCTTCACCCGTTTGGCGCATGAGAACGCGGCTGCGGAAGAATCGCAGCAAACCGCTTTCCCCCATCCGTGATGCGCCAAGGCCGGAGTAACCGAAACTCGATTTCTCCGCTTCCCAGACCATGCCGGTGAGCGAGCCATCATTGATGGAAACCGCGCCTACGTTAAGCTTTCCAGCGACTTTTTCCGCCTGCTCAACCGACGCGCTGATGACCGCTGCCGACAAGCCGAATTTGCTGGCATTGGCCTGTGCAATCGCCTCTTCCACATCATCATAGATGGTGACAGGAATGACCGGACCGAAATTTTCCTCGCGGATAATATCCATATCCGCCGTAACCTTGGTCAGCACCGTGGGCCGAAGATATTGGCCACCGCCGAGATTCTCGACCTTACCGCCCGTCAGGATTTCCGCACCCTTGGAAACTGCCTGATCGATCTGGCTCTGTGTAAGCTCAGCCTGTTTGCCGAAAATAAACGGCCCGATATGGCCTTGCTTTATATCCGGATAGTTGAGCTGAACCGCTTCCGCTTTTTCTTTCAATGCGGCCAGGAAATCGTCTGCGATAGAGCGTGCGACATAAACCCGCTCAATCGATTGGCAGGCTTGACCCGTGTTCACAATGCTTGCGCGCAAGGCAATAGCGGCGGCTTTGTCCGGATCGGCATCGCTCAGGATGATCATAGGGTCTTTGCCGCCAAGCTCCAGACTGGCGGGAATGAAGGCCGCAGCAGCCGCTTCGCCAACCTTTCGGCCGGTGGCGACTGATCCCGTGAAGCATATATAATCGGAATTGCCGACCATCGCAGCGCCTGTGGCTCCGTCACCTTCGATAAAGGATAGAACCTTCGCCAATTCAGGAATCGCGCGCACTGTTTCCATCAACGGCTTCATGAAGCGCGGCGTCACTTCCGACGGTTTGATAAGCACCGCACAGCCCGCCATCAGCGCCGGAACCGCGTCGATCAGGGCAAGTGTCATCGGGAAGTTCCACGGACTGATAACGCCAACCAGTTGATAAGGCACAAGCTGGGTCGAAGTCGTGATGGTCTGGTGCGATGTAGGCTGCCCGGTGGGCTGTCCCGCATCAATCAGCTTCGGCGCCCGTTCGGCCCAGCGGCGGATCTGGTCCGGCACACCGCCAGCCTCTATCCTTGAAATGCCCCCGCGTCCGGTATCATCGGTCAATGCCGGGATGATCTGTGGCAAAGCCGCCTCGATTGCATCGGCCCATTGCCGCATGATGTCGCCGCGCTCTTGCGATGTTTTGGCCGCCCAATCGGGCTGTGCTTGCCGCAAGCGCTGCGCCTCGGCAGCTACAGCATCGGCATCCAGCGGCGCAATTTCGTAATCGGCTTCTCCGGTGCGGGGGTTGACGACTTTCATTGCTGTGCCTTCCATGTATCAAATATTTCATCACCGCGGGCAAAAGCAATATCGGTGCGCCCGGCAAAACCGGCGATCAGCTTTTCAAAAGCTGCAATCCGGTAGGGCAGACCCATGATATAAGGCGTGATGTGCATGGGCAGCATGCGGCCACCATGCGCCTTGGCTTCACCCAATAGCCAGTCTGCGGCATCGATCATCTGCTGAGCATAGCTGTCCACCGATTGCTGTTGCACATTGATAATCTGGCGATCCGACAATTCATGGTTCAGCGGAATATTGGCGATAGTGCCAGCATCCGTCTGAAACGCATAAGGCAGTTCATCATTTGCCCAGTCGCACATATAATCGGCGCCTGCCTCCACCAGCAGCCTTGCCGTGTTAAAGCTTTGCGACCGTGCAATAGACAGCCAACCGCGCGGACGTGTTCCGGTCACTTTTTCAAGCGTATCGAACGATCCGTTGATAAGCGTGCGCTCATCCGCTTCGTCCACGCCGCTGGCAATCGTGCCATTCATGTCGGTGCTGTGCGCGACAATTTCATGTCCGCCAGCGATAATATCTTCGATCAGCTCCGGATAGCGTTCAGCGATGACGCTGTTGGCTGCGACCGATATTTTCGCGCCGACTTTCTCGAACGCACCGAGCAGCCGGTATATACCGATCCGCGTGCCATATTCGCGCGCCGTATAATGGCGATAGTCGGGATAAGCGGTTTGCATGTGCCCCGGCGCACGAAACGGCTGATCCTGCGGCACCATCGGAAAATATTCCAGGCTGATGACCGGCCAGATCAGCAGCTTTTTTTCATCCGGCCAGGTGACGGGCGGACGTTGATGCATGATCGAATAGTCATAATACTCATGGTCCATCCCGCGCCGGCGTTTGGGATATTCAAGATAGCTGGGGTCCAGGCTCATTTTGCGTCTCCCATTTGTGCCCGAAATGCGTCGACAATATCACCGGCCTTGGTAATCCACGCCCGGCCATCTCCCGCAATATGTTCCAGAACCTCTTCAAAAGGCCCTATCCGGTGCGGCTGACCGATCAGATAGCTGTGGAGCGGAATGCACATCACGGTGCCCGATTGCGCGCCTTCGTCTGCCAGGCGGTCATATTGCCGGATCAGCGTGTCGGCATATTCGCGCGGGCTCATGTTATAAATGAAAAAGCCGTAATGGTCGTTGACTTCAAGGCTGTAAGGAATGGCCGTTAGCTGGCCCGATTTCACCTTAACACTGGTCGGCTGGTCATCGTGATAGAGGTCGCAGGTATAATCCAGCCCATATTCGGCGATCAGATCAAGCGTGCGCGGTGTGTGGGTCAGCGCGGGGGCCAGCCAGCCGCGAATACGCTGGCCAGTGGCGCGCTCGACCGTCTCGATGGAATCCTCGATAATTGCGCGCTCCTGCGCTTCGTCCATTCCATAGGAATAGCGGGTGTTATAAATACCGTGGCTGAAAAATTCCCAGCCGCGCTGGCTCGCATCTTCCACAACTTCCGGAATATGGTCACACAAAGCAACCGACAGGCTGACCGATCCCGGAAAGCCGTGCTTGCTCATCATCTCTGCCATGCGCCAGTGCGACACCCGGTTGGCATGGTCGCGGTGGCTGTAACCCACTACATCCGGATGGGGCTTGGCCCAGCTTTTGCGGTGCGGATTGACCGCGGGGTCCAGCTCGTAAAACTCCAGATTGGGAGCAACCCATACCGCGCAGGTTTTGCCATCCGGCCACGAGATTTTGGGACGACCGCGATAGGGCAGATAATCGTAAAGACCGGGATCGGCTTTTTGTGCTTCGCTCATGATTGTGCTTCCAGCCAGTCAATCACCGTCTGCACCGGCTCGACATCCGCATATTTGATCTGCAGGTCGGTAAGGTTGGCGAAATGGTAGCTTTCATGCTTGTCCGCGCAGGTTTCAATAGGGACAATCGTGCGATAACCATAGCTCAGCGCATCAACCGCTGTCGCGCGGACGCAGCCGGATGTTGAACCGCCGGTGACTACAACCGTATCCACCTTGTGCCAGACGAGATAGCTTGCCAGTTGTGTTTCAAAAAACGCACTCGGCATACGCTTGGTATATTGCAGGTCGTCGCTATGGACTTCGCAGCGGGGGTCCAGTTTATGCCGTTCGCTGCCATATTTGATATTTTGAAGGCTGTCTTCGGTATCGGTCCGCGTGCCCCACACTCCGGCGTCGCCCGCGTCGTCCTTATAGGCCACCCGGCTCCATATCACCGGCATGTTTTTCGCCCGCGCCAGAGCCGAGATCCGGTTGATATAATCAATCTGATTCGAATCGGTCTCATAAGCGGTCTTGAACATGTCCATGCGTGTATAAGCCTGCTGCACATCGACATTTATGATGGCGAGCTTGTCACCAAAGCCGAATTTCTTGCGTGCCGGGTTGTTCATCAGTTCTTCGAAGATTTCCCGCGCTGTGCGGCCATCTTCTACCATTTTCGTACCTTTTACATTCATAAAAAATCTCTCCGGAATCGATAAAAACATATTAAACAACAGAAAAGACTTGTCGAGACAAATTTGTCCGGACAAATATAGGGCATCATGATCACGCGCCACTTTATAGATGTCGAATCGAACGGCAATCGCCGCAGAGTCCATTATCGCAGAGCGGGCAATGGCCCTGTGCTGTTGATGGTTCACCAAAGCCCGCGCAGTTCAAAAGAATATGAAGCGCTGATAGAAAAATGGAGTCAGCATTTCACCTGTATCGCGCCGGATACGCCGGGTTTTGGACAGTCCGACGCTTTGCCGGGCGAACCGGAAATCAATGAATATGCAGATGCGATTATCGGTTTTCTGGACGCTGTGGGCATCGAAAAATGCGCGGCTTACGGCTTTCATTCCGGTGGGATCATTCTGGTCACGGCCCTCAAACGCCACCCGAATCGATTCTCGACTCTGGCCGTGGGCGGCTATGCTATCTGGACGCCGGAAGAAGTCTCGCTGTTCAGCGACAGCTATTTGCCGGAATTCCATCCTTCTGCATATGGCGAGCATTTAACATGGCTCTGGAACCGGATTCTCGAACAAAGCTGGTTCTTCCCGTGGTTCGCCGCAAATGACGGCTCCCGCCTGCCCGGCGCCCATGACGATCCCGTGCGCGTGGACGCTATCGTGCGCGAAATGCTGGACGCGGGCAATGCCTATCAAACTGGCTACGGCGCTGTCCTGCGCGCACCAAGGGATATTCCGGACGCGGATGCCGATGTCCCGCCTTGCCTCATCAGCGCGTATAATGGCGATCCCCTGCAAGATCATATTGCCCGGCTCGGCGAGATGCCAAAATCATGGTCCGCGCAAAAAGTCGCAACGCCGGACGAGCATCAGGCCGTTAGTCTGGCTCATCTACTGAAGACAGATAACCCTGCCCTGCCGCCGCTTAACGAGGCTCAGGATGAAGGCTTTCTGCCCATAGAAACAGCGCGTTTCAGCGGGTTAATCCACTGGAAGGGCGCGCGTGACGCAGACAAGCTCCTGCTCCATGCCCCCGCCGCCGCAATCGGCGCATCCGTGCCGCAAGGCAGCATCGCCATAGACCTGCCCGGCCACGGCCTCTCAGGCGACTGGACGGGGCAGGCTCCAACAGACTGGGCCGACTGGCAGGAGGTCATCGATGCGGTTGCGGCACAATTCGGGATTCATGCCATAGTGACTCCATCCGTTCCATCGGGCGATCCGGATTCCCTCTATCCCGACCTGTCCCCTGACCGCTATGGCAACTATCTGAGCAAGGCATGGCAAATCGTCCGGGCATCGGAAATATTCGAACCATGGTATAAAGCTGGCAAAGACAATACCCGCGCGTTCAAGCCAGAAGTTCTGGATCCCGCAGCACTGGCAAAGCGGCATCTCGACCTGCTCAATGCCCGTTCAGCCAGAGAATATCACTTAGCCCTGCAATCAAGATAAAGGAGATTATCATGGGAATTAGAGAAGAAATGCCAATTTTGGCCCGCCACGAAGGTGTTTGGGACGGTACATACACCTATTTCAACGCCCAAAATGAAAAGATTGACGAGCACGCCTCACGCCTGCTCTGCCGTTTTCCGGATGAAGGTCCAGCGCCTTACCATCAGACCAACTATTACACATGGGCCGACGGCAAAACAGAAAATCGGGATTTTCCAGCCGAGTTCCGCGATAAACGGGTTTGGTGGGACAACGAGCTGATCAAAGGATGGGCAGCTGAAGTTCCGCTGGATGAATATAACCGCACAGTAATGTTGTATTGGCAGCGGCAAGGTGATCCTTCGCTCTACCTTTATGAACAGATCCAGATTTCGGATGATGGACAGAATCGTTGCCGCACTTGGCACTGGATACGCAACGGCTTACTCGAAACCCGCACCGCTATTCAGGAGAAATTTGTGACAAGGGACTGGCGGACTGTTGATGCAGAGATGGGGAATTAAAGCTGGTTAAAGTGCAATCTCTTTTTGACAAACTATGGGACAACCACGTGGTCTCGAAACTACCCGGCGGCGGGGCTTTAATTGCCATTGACCGGGTGTTCCTGCACGAGCGCACCGGTGCGGCGGCGTTGAATTCGCTATCCGCTGCCGGGCGCTCGGTTGCCGATCCTGCGCGTGTGTTTGCGGTGATGGATCATATTGTTGATACTCGCCCGGGCCGCAGTGACCAAACATTGATGCCGGGCGGACAAGCATTTATCACCGAAACACGCGCCGCGGCAAATACAGCAGGCATAACATTATTTGATGTCAACGATCCGGATCAGGGCATTGTCCATGTGGTCTCGCCCGAACTGGGCATTGTCCTACCGGGTTGCACGCTGATTGCGCCAGATAGCCACACTTGCACACAAGGCGCGTTTGGGGCGCTGGCCTGGGGCATTGGTTCGTCAGAGGCGGAACATGCCATGACGACAGGAACGCTGCGCCTCACCAAGCCCAAATCCATGCGGGTTACGTTTACCGGCACGCTAGCAAGAGGCGTGACACCGAAGGACATGATCCTCACCTTACTCGCCCGATACAGCGCCGCTGGTGGCAAAGGTCATGCCGTCGAGTTTGCTGGCGGTGCCGTGACTGCCCTCGACATGGAAGGGCGGATGACTTTGTGTAATATGGCGACGGAATTTTCCGCAATGTCCGGCTTTATCGCGCCAGATGAAAAGACATTTGAATATCTGAAAGGGCGCCGCTATGCGCCAACCGGAAGCGATTGGGATAAAGCGCTGGACAGCTGGCAAACGTTACACAGCGATGTCGGTGCCCATTTCGATCAGGAAATTGAGATTGATGCCAGCAGCATTAGCCCGATGGTTAGCTGGGGCACCAATCCCGGCCAGACAATCGGGATCGATGGAGCTGTACCCGATGATGCCAAAGCGGGCCCGCTTCAATATATCGCGCTTGAAAAGGGTCAACCGATCAAGGGGGTTCCCATTGATGCAGCCTTTATCGGCAGCTGTACGAACAGCCGCCTAAGCGATCTGCGGCGCGCTTCTGCATTGCTTAAGGGCAAGAAAGTCGCTGACGGGGTCAAGGCCATCTGTGTTCCCGGCTCCTCTCGCGTCAAACGGGAAGCAGAAGCCGAGGGCATTGACCGGATTTTCAAAGAGGCCGGTTTTGAATGGCGCGAAAGCGGATGTTCCATGTGCTTTTACGCAGGCGGAGAAAGTTTTGACGCCGGTTCGCGGGTCATCTCTACAACCAACCGGAACTTTGAAAGTCGCCAGGGGCCGAATGTCAAAACCCATATTGCCAGCCCCGAAACAGTAGTCGCCAGCGCCATTGCCGGAGAAATTGCAGATCCGCGGGAGATAGCGAATGGCTGAACCCCTCACCACCCTTACATCTTTGCCGATGCCACTAATCCGCGATAATATTGATACCGACCAGATCATTCCATCACGCGAAATGAAGAGCACTGGCAAGACCGGTCTGGCTGACGGTCTGTTCGCAGGATGGCGCTATACCGAAATCGGGGGGCGAGAGCCCAATCCGGATTTTGTTATGAATAACCCGGTTTTTGCAGACAGCCAAATCATTCTGGGCGGAGAAAATTTTGGCAGCGGGTCAAGCCGCGAACATGCAGTGTGGGCGCTAGCCGAATATGGTTTTCGCGCAGTGATCGCGCCAAGCTTTGCACCGATTTTTGCCGGGAACTGTGTCCGCAATGGCATTTTGCCCGCTATATTGGATGCATCGGAGATTACGGCAATCGAACAATCGCGCTTGCCGGTTACTATCAATCTTCCGAAACAGCGCATCTCAATTGATGATAAGCAAAGCTGGTCATTCCCGATTGATGAGGAAGCGAAAGCCATGTTGATGGAGGGATTGGACTCTATCGACCTAAGTTTGAAAATGGCGGACGATATTGCCGCATGGCAGGCGGCTGACCGGGCGGCGCGGCCATGGATTTATCTAGGAGCAACTAAATGACAACATCCGTCACCATCAGCGAAGTGGGACCGCGTGACGGCCTGCAAAGCGTTGACCGTGTCATGGCGACCGAAGCCAAAAAGGCATGGATCAAGGCGGAAGCCGAAGCCGGTGTGAGCGAGATCGAGGTCGGCAGTTTTGTGCCGCCCAAACTGCTACCACAAATGGCTGACACGGCGGAAATAGTGGCTTTTGCCAAGACGATCCCTGGTCTGGATGTCGTGGCTCTGGTCCCCAATCTGAAAGGGGCGGAGCGCGCTATTGACTGCGGTGTCGATAAAATGTCGATCCCGTTTTCGATGTCGGAAACCCACTCGATCAAGAATGTCCGCAAGGACCACCCCGCGATGATTGCCGAGATCAAGGCGATTGCCGATCTTGTGGCCCAGCAGCCCGAGGAGCAGCGCCCCTATTTCGAAGTTGGCCTGTCCACCGCATTTGGCTGCACAATCGAGGGGCCGGTTCCAGATGACCAGATTGTCCGCCTTGCCGAAGCAGCGATGGAGGCGGGCGTTGCCGAAGTCGGCCTTTCCGACACCACCGGCTATGCCAATCCGGCGCAGGTCACCCGGCTGGTGCGCAAAGTGAAAGCCGCGATTGGCAGCGATAAGCTGAATACACTCCACCTCCACAATACGCGCGGTCTGGGCCTCGCCAATGTCATGGCCGGGCTGGCAGAAGGAATTACGACATTTGACAGCTCGCTTGGCGGTCTGGGCGGCTGCCCGTTCGCGCCCGGTGCTTCCGGCAATATTGTCACCGAAGATCTGGTCTTCATGCTGGAAGCAATGGGGATAGATACCGGCATTGACCTGCCAAAACTGCTGAAGGTACGCGATATTGTTGCCGAAGCTCTTCCCGGCGAGCCGCTTTACGGCTTTACCCCCGATGCCGGACTACCACTAGGATTTAAAGGAATTTCAGCATGACTGGTCCCACGCCTCTTGCAGGTTTGAAGGTTGTCGAATTTACGCACATGGTGATGGGTCCCGCGGTTGGTGCTATCCTTGCGTCGCTGGGCGCGGAAGTTATCCGGATTGAACCGATGGGCGGCGACCGCACACGGACCCTTGTCGGATCAGGCTCCGGCTATTTCCCGATGTATAACCGGCACAAGAAAAGCATCTGCCTCAACCTAAAAAGCGATAAGGGGCTGGAGATCGCCAAAAAGCTGGCAGAAGATGCCGACATATTGGTTGAGAATTTCAGACCCGGCGCACTGGACCGGCTGGGGCTTGGCTATGAAGCGCTATCCAAAACCAATGAGCGGCTGATCTATTGTTCGGAAAAAGGTTTCCTCCCCGGCCCTTACGAGAACCGCACCGCGCTGGATGAAGTGGCGCAGATGATGGGCGGCCTTGCTTATATGACCGGCCCCCCGGGCCAGCCTTTACGGGCTGGTTCCAGCGTCATTGATGTCGCAGGCGGCATGTTTGGCGTTATCGGCATCCTTGCCGCAGTGGAAGAACGCCACCGCACTGGCAAGGGGCAGATGGTTCAAAGCTCGCTTTTTGAGACCACTGTTTATTTCGTCGGCCAGCATATGGCGCAAAAAGCTGTCACCGGCAAAGCCGCCGACCCGATGCCAGCGCGGATTTCCGCATGGGCCATTTACGATGTGTTCCAGACCAAGGATGATCCGGTTTTCATCGGCGTAGTCACCGATGCATTATGGCAAAAATTCTGTGAGCTGTTCAATCTCGATGATCTTTGGGCAGACGAAAGCATCCGTGAAAATAACAACCGCGTGGCCGCGCGCGACCGTATCATGCCGCAAATCCGCAAATTGATTAGCGGTTATACCCGCGATGAGCTGATCGCAAAACTGGAAGGTACCGGCCTCCCCTTCGCGCCGATTGGCCGGCCCGAAGATATGTTTGAAGATCCGCACCTCAATAGCGGCGACGGACTGGAAGAAACCATCCTCACCAACGGCACCGTGACCAAACTCCCCACCCTGCCGATTGCAATGGACGGCAAACGCCCTTCACAGAGCTTTACCATGCCCGAACCCGGCGCGGATATTCAGGAAACACTGGCCTCTTTGGGATATGACGATAAAGCGATTGAAGAATTGCTCTCGACCGCCACTGTCGGATAAGATTTAACATTTGTTTGGAATAAAGATAATGATCGCAAAAGTAACATTGATATCGGCTACAACCTTGTTTTTACTGACCGCATGCGGGTCGGAAACATCCAGTCCGGCACCAGAAAATATCCAGGAAAATGAAGCTCAGATCGAAACTGTGACTGAAACCAAACCTGAAACCGAAACAGCGGTAGCAACCCCGGCCGCATTTGCACAATGCCGCGCATGCCACACTGTAGAGAAAGATGGCCGTAATGGCATTGGTCCCAATCTTTGGGGCGTTGCCGGTCAACCAGCGGCGCATCTAGCCGGATTTAACTACTCTCCCGCAATGAAAGAATCCGGCCTGACATGGGATACGGAAACTTTGGACAAGTTTCTGAAAGAGCCCATGAAAACAGTGCGCGGCACAAAAATGGCCTTTGCCGGACTGCGCAATGACGAGCAAAGAGCAGAGGTTATCGCTTTCCTGGAAACCTTGAAAGACTGACCGCGCGCATCAGCGCCGGGATTAACGACCGGCCCGGATGCTTATATCAATAACCACTGCCGCCATGCTTAAAGGCGGCGGTGGACAAATTCTTCCTGCATCTCAAACATGCCGGGGAGCGGGTCTGATGCCGCAATTGTGAATAGCTATATTGCTTTTACCGCAACGCCCTGTAAGCTTTGAAAAACTTGTGATTGTCCAACGTCTGACCGAAAGCAGGTTCACGACCCCTTGCCACCTGCTTCATGTTTATAAGTCGGTATGAGGATGAAGAAGAAAGCGAATTTGATATGAAATTACGTAATATCGTAGCGGCGGCGACGCTGGCAGGATTAACTATAGGTTGCACAACCACCTCGAGCGAAGTGGAAGTCGCGGATAAGCAGGCAATGAAAACCACGATTAGCGGCGAAGTCTATTACCGCCCGCGCATTGCTTTGCCGCCAGGGGCAGAGCTATCTGTAGTATTGCTTGATACGTCCTTGAACAACCCGCTTGGCAACCTGTTTGCTGGAGCCAACATAGCCTTGGATGGCAAAAACGTCCCGGTTCCGTTTTCGTTTGTGGCGGACCAGTCCATGATGATCCCGGGCGACACCTATGAGGTGCGTGCGCTCATCCGGTCCAAAGCCGGTGATATTATCTGGAGAACCAAGACAGGACATATTGTTGACCTGTCTTCTTCGGCCTATGACGCAGGCCAGATTGAACTGGTGATGGTCGAAAGCTCTGAAAGCACGGATAGCTCTGCGATACAGGGTGCAGCATGGACTATTGAGGATATTAACGGCGGCGGTGTCATCGACAACAGCAAGGCTACTGTTACCTTCGGTGAAAATGGCAGAATCTCTGGTTCAGGGGGCTGCAACATGTTTTCCGGCCGTTATGAAGCAACCGGCAAAACACTTAAAGTCATGAGCGACATCGCCATGACCCGCAAAGCCTGTGCTCCTGCATTAATGCAGCAGGATCAACGGCTAATGACAATATTACAAAGCGCACAGCACTATTGGATCAAGAGCGGGACTTTGACCATCCTGAGCAAAAATGGCCGGTCCCTGACCGCGCGGAGTGATTAAATGGCGTGATTAAAAATGCTGGCAAACCCGGTGATCCTACCTAGATTGCCCGCACTTTTAATGCGCGTATCAATGCGCCTCATCCCAATTCTTGCCTGTCCCGATATCCACGTCCAAAGGCACTGAAAGTTTTATCGCTGGCTCTGCAGCGCCTGCCATTACTTTGCGGATTACGGCGGAAGCCGCATCGACATTCTCTTTTGGCAGTTCGAAAACAAGTTCGTCATGTACCTGCATCAGCATTTTTACTTCGCTCAGACCCGCATCCGCCAGTGCAGGCCCCATTCGGACCATAGCGCGTTTGATGATGTCGGCACAGGTGCCTTGAATCGGGGCGTTGATTGCTGCCCTCTCGCTGCCTTGGCGTTCTGCCTGATTTGATGATCTGATACGTTCGTAATGGGTTTTTCGGCCAAATAATGTCTCGGTAAAACCACAGTCCCGTGCAGATTGCAGTGTTTCGGAAATATAGTGGTTTATACCGGGGAAGCGTTCAAAATAGGTGTTGATCATCGCCTGTGCTTCGTCTGCATCAACTTCCAGACGTTTGGCCAGTCCCCAGCGGGAGATACCGTAAAGGATCGCGAAATTGATCGTCTTGGCGCGTGCACGCGTGTCGCGATCGACCGCGCCGAACAATTCCTGTGCGGTGCGGTTATGAATATCCTCACCGGCAGCAAAGGCGGCTTTCAGAGTATCCACATTGGCAATATGCGCTGCAAGGCGCAGTTCAATCTGACTATAATCCGCAGCCAATATGACATTACCCGGCGCGGCGACAAAGGCCTGACGGATTTGCCGGCCGATTTCGGTGCGGATCGGAATATTTTGCAGATTTGGCTCGGTCGAAGATAGTCGTCCGGTCTGCGCTCCGCTAAGCGAATAGCTGGTGTGGACACGCCCGGTTTTCGGGCTGATCGCCTCCTGCAATGCGTCGGTATAGGTGGATTTCAATTTTGATAATTGCCGCCATCCCACAATTTTTTGCGCAATGGGCTCACCATCGCTGGCCAGCCGTTCGAGTACGGTGACATCAGTTGAAAATTGTCCGCTTTTTCCTTTTTTCCCGCCCCTCAGGCCAAGTTTCCCGAACAGGATTTCTCCCAGCTGCTTGGGACTGCCAACCGCGAAACTCTCCCCGGCCAGATCATGGATTTCCTTTTCAAGCTCCGCCATATTCTCGGCAAAGCTCTGCGAAAGCCGCGCCAGTTCCTCGCGGTCTACCAGCACGCCCGTTTCCTCCATCCGGGCTATGACGGGGACAAGCGGGCGGTCAACCATCTGGTAAATACGCGTCGCTCGTTCCGGGACCATGCGCTGGCGCAATATTTCCCACAGGCGCAATGTAACATCGGCGTCTTCGGCGGCATATTCGGTCGCCTTGTCGAGAGGCACTTCGGCAAAGCTGATCGCTTTTTTGCCCGTGCCGGTCAATGACTTGAAACTGATGCATTCATGGCCGAGGTGCAGCTTTGCAAGCTCGTCCATGCCGTGACCGTGCAGGCCGGCATCGAGGTTAAAACTCATCACGAGCGTGTCATCAAACGGTGCAATGCGGACATCATGCTGAGCAAGAACGGTCATGTCATATTTAAGATTCTGCCCGACTTTCAGGACAGCGTCATCTTCAAGCAGAGGCTTTAGCCGGGCCAAGGCTTCAGCGGTAGGAATCTGTTGAGGAGATTCCGCAAACATATCGCCGCTGCCATGACCCAGCGGGATGTAACAAGCCATATTGGGGCCGGTCGCCATGCAGATACCGACAACGCGCGCGGAAACGCTTTCCAGGCTATTCGTCTCGACATCTATCGAAAAGACACCGGCCTTGCGTGCGCGCTCAATCCATAGGTCAAGGCTTTCAAGACTTTGCACACACTCATACTGGCTGCGGTCAATCGCTGGCGCTTCAACCGGTTTGGTCAGCACAGCGGATGAAATGGGCGCCCTATCCCCGATCCCGCCATCAACATCCGGGTTTTGCGGTTCTGCCTGACCGCCACCCAGTTTTTTGAGAAGCGAGTTAAACCCGTGATGTGTCAGAAACTCCCTCAGGGGCTCCTTAGGGATAGCCTGCAAGGCAAAGCTTTCGAGAGGGTCGGGCAGCGGGCAATCGTCTTTCAGTGTCACTAATACCCGCGAAAGACGCGCCAGCTCAATATTCTCCAGGATGTTTTCCTTCATCTTGGACTTTTTCATTTCAGGCGCAGCGGCAAGGACACTTTCGAAGTCACCATATTCGTTGATGAGCTTGGACGCGGTTTTGGGACCGATGCCGGGTATGCCTGGAATATTATCCGCGCTATCCCCCATCAGGCCAAGAACATCGCCAAGCCTCTCCGGTCCGACGCCGAATTTTTCTTCAACCGTCGCCTTGCCCATGCGGACATTTCTCATCGTATCGAGCATGTCGACACGGCTATTGTCTGTGGGTTCGATCAATTGCATCAGATCCTTGTCCGATGACACGATGGTAACTTTCCAGTCCCGCTCCAGCGCGGCCTTGGTATAGCTGGCGATCATGTCATCGGCTTCAACGCCTTCTTCCTCAATAAGTGGCAGCGAGAATGCCCGGGTGGCGTCGCGAATCATCGGGAATTGCGGTCGCAGATCTTCCGGTGCTTCGGGCCGATTCGCTTTATAGTGCTCGTAAATTCCGTTGCGGAAGCTCTGCGATGATTTGTCCAGAAGCACCGCCAGATGGGTCGGTCCGTCCGCCTTGTGCAATTCCTCGGCAAGTTTCCACAGCATGGTCGTATAACCATAGACCGCGCCTACCGGTTCACCACGGATATTGGTCAGTGGCGGCAAACGGTGATAGGCTCTGAAAATATAGGACGAACCATCAACCAGATAGAGATGCTTTTGTTCATTGCCGCTCTTGTCAGGCGGCGCGGGGGTGGTTGTATCTGTATCTGTATCTGTCATGACGGCATGACTAGCAGCGCAGGCCGTGTCCGTCATCGCTAATTTACATATCCGGTTCCGGAAATTTCCCAATCCGGATCAGGCTCGTATGGGGATCGGACCTTGCCTTTGGCTCGCTTCATAGAACGGACGCGGCTTGTCTCGCATGCCCGGCGAATAACGTACACATTGGTTGCGGCCACGGCGCTTGGCTTCAAACAGCGCGCTATCGGCGTTACGCATCGAAATAGCGCGCTCTTCATAAGGCGACACACCGGTCAGGCCGATGCTGACCGTCATCCGCCGGGTCACGCCTTTTTGCGGTTCAAACAATATGTTTTCGATCTCATAGCGGATCATTTCGGCGATAATCTCGCCTTCAGCCTCAGAAGTATTAGGCAGTAAAACCCCAAACTCCTCCCCTCCGATGCGGCCGACCAGATCACCTTTACGCAAGATATATTTGAACACAGAGGATATCGAGATCAACGCCCTATCACCCACAGGATGACCGTAACCATCGTTGATAGACTTGAAATGATCCGCGTCGATTATGAGCAGGACATTATTCGCCGACTCCATCCGCAGCTGATCGAATAGTTTTATGAAATGCTCCCGGTTAGCAAGACCGGTCAATCCGTCAATATTCGCACGAAGCTCCAGATCCTGGTTAACCTTTTGGAGCCTTTCTTGCGTATCTTTCAGCTCAACAGCCATATCAATCAACTGCTGGCGCTGTTTCACACCATAGAAATTAGCAGGCAGGCAGATAACCCATGGCACAAAAAACGCGAAAGTCATGATCTTCCAGAACCCGTCATCCATGCCATAAATCGCAAGGTAACCGACCGCCGTTGCCGTAAAAGCCATCAAAACTTCAGCAGCCGAGATCATGCTGGCCTGACGTGCGGTGGAATGTCCCGTGGACGCATATCTCCTGATCATTTTGTTCATAACCGCCCCATAAGAACGAGAGGTTGCGAGCCCGTGCAAATATATGGTTAAAGGGACGTTCCGTTTAACGCGTCCGGCATTATCCCTTGAACGGAATAGTCCATTAAATCAGACCTCGCCGGGTACTCCGTATAGATCATGCGCGTCTGCATCTTCGATCACCGCATCAACAATATCACCTATCGCGAGATTCCTGCTCACATTACGAAGGAAGACATTGCCATCTATTTCCGGCGCATCGGCCTGTGACCGGGCTGTTGCGCCAATGTCGCCATCTTCATCTGGCTCCCCGATTTCGTCAATGATAACGGGTAATGTCCGGCCAATCTTGGCCTGTAGTTTCGCGGCGCTGATCGCGGCGGTTTTTTCCATCAGCCGCTGATAGCGTTCTTCCTTGACCTCTTCGGGCACAGCGCCGTCAAGTGCGTTGGCAGCAGCGCCTTCGACCGGCTCAAAACGAAAACCACCGACACGGTCTAGTTGGGCCTCTTCAAGCCAGTCGAGAAGATACTGGAAATCCTGTTCCGTCTCACCCGGGAACCCGACCACAAAGGTCGATCGGATGGTGAGGTCAGGACAAATATCGCGCCAGCTTTTCACCCGCTGCAAAACCTTGGCTTCATTTGCGGGACGCTTCATCCGTTTCAGTACATTGGGTGCGGCATGCTGGAACGGAATATCGAGATAGGGCGTGATCTTCCCTTCCGCCATCAGCGGAATGACCTTGTCAACATGGGGGTAGGGATAGACATAATGGAGACGAGTCCAGACCCCCAGTTCGCCCAGCGCCGCCGCCAGATCGGTCATGTGGGCCCGCACCTCTTTACCCCGCCATTCGCGCGGTTGATGCTTGATATCCACGCCGTAAGCCGACGTGTCCTGGCTGATGACCAGCAATTCCCTGGTGCCATTGGCGACCAGCTTTTCAGCTTCGCGCAGGATCGCATCGGGGCGCCGCGATACCAGATCGCCGCGCAGGGACGGGATGATGCAAAAGGAACAGCGGTGGTTGCAGCCTTCGGAAATCTTCAGATAGCTATAGTGGCGCGGAGTCAACTTCAGACCGGCATCAGGCACCAGATCAATAAAAGCGCCGCGTGCAGCCGGAGCGGCTTCATGGACGGCATTGACCACATCTTCATATTGATGGGCCCCGGTTACCGCCAAAATATCGGGAAAACGCGCGCGGATCATCTCCGCCTCATTACCCATGCAGCCCGTGACGATGACCCGACCATTCTCGGCCATTGCCTCGCCAATAGCTTCAAGCGATTCTTCCTTGGCGCTGTCGAGAAAGCCGCATGTGTTGACCAACACGACATCCGCGCCCGCATAGTCCGCCGACATCTGATAACCATCGGAGCGGAGCTGCGTCAAAATACGTTCACTATCGACTAGCGCCTTGGGGCAACCAAGGGACACCATGCCGACTTTGGGCGGAGAGGGGATTGCTGTTGCCATATTGGCGCGCCTTTACGACCTATTTTCCCCTGAGTCACGCCCCGTTTGCAGGGTCGTTTACCGGCCGCGGCCGTCAGCCTTCCGGCATAGCTGGATTTTCCGTAGATCTGCGTATAAAAGCAGATATTTACAAACGGGGAGGATGAGATGGATTTACTTGAGGTAAACTGGCTCGCAATCGTTCTGGCTGCGGTCTGCGGCTTTCTGATCGGCGGCATCTGGTACGGCCCGATCATGAGCAAGAAATGGATGGGCGCAGTCGGTTTGACCGAGGAAGATGTCCAGGGCGGCAATATGGGCCTGATATATGGCGGGGCCATGGTTTTCGCCCTGATCTCCTCCGCCATGCTCGCCCACATGTTCTACCGCCTTGGCCAGCCGCCCATCCATGTAAAGATGATGATTTCGACCGGCATCGCCCTGACCTTCATCATCCCCGCGATCGGCACCAATTACCTGTTCTCAAGAAAGAGCAAGGCCTTGTTCTTTATCGACGCAGGATACTGGCTGCTATTTTATATGGCCATGGGTCTGGTGCATGCCTGGTTGAGTTGAGGGGCGAAAAAATAGCCCGCTATTCGGCCTGATAGCCAGCGAAGTGGACAACGCATTTCGTAGCCCCGCAATACATGTCACCGCAGTTCGAACTCTTTGGTCAACTCGTATCTCTCTTGCGGTGTAATCTCTATAAACTGCCCAAAATTTAGGCCTAACTCTGTATATATATCAGCATCAACAATCCTGAAAAAATCTAAGTTATTTTTCCTTTCTGACTTCAGTTCGCCGACAAAATAAAATACTCTGGAATTGAGTTCTGGAATGGGGCTGTGGGATATTGCATTGGAAGACAAGGGTTCAAAATACAAATCCTTGCGTTCAAGCAATCCGTCATCACCGAGTATGTAAATGGCGTTTAAGTACTCAAGAAATTCCTTACCGGGCGGATAAATGTCTGCTTCTATGTCGCAATATGCTGAAATCAGGTAAGGAATACTTCTTTCGCGCGTTTTAGCGATAACGACAAAACCTGAAATTCTGTCATCTTCATTGGTCCAGCACTCTTGAATGCTAGGCCGTGTTGACAAAAGACTTTAGCCATAGTCGGGCGGCGGCGAGGTTGAGGAAGCTCTCGAAGGAGAGGACGGTTTTGTCATAGCGGGTGGCAATACGGCGCTGTTGCTTCAGCTTTCCGAACATGCGCTCGACACG
>NZ_DATCTC010000032.1:0-67847 GCF_036568145.1 Parasphingorhabdus sp.
GTTCGCTTATTGTCATTTTAATTCTTGAAACAATGTTCACGATGCCAAGCCAGAAATGCTGGGTGCGGGCGGTCCGCCGTGCGGTGTGGAGCCAATGCAATGCAGTTTTTATTAATCATTGCACGGATACTATCGGGATCATTAGCTTGGCGACTGACCAGGATTCCAAGATCGTCTTTGAGGCTAATTAATCCTCGGTCAAACATCCAATGAACTGTTCCTGATAGGGCGAGGCCATTGCTAACAATATCCGGACCGCCTTTCTCTACTGGCTTAATATGCGCCGCTTCTACTTCTGCTCTGCCTCCGCCATTAATTAGCTTCAGACCGGTGATAGCGCACCGGCAATCGTAAGCTTCCACCACCCGTCTCCTAAACAGCCGGTCACGAACGAAACGTGATCCAAGGTTGGCAACACGGTCACGCTCAACTTCAAACTGAAAGGGCGATCGCTCCTCACGCAATGTGGGTGCAATTGATTCTTCGATATCCACGCGGGGAAGAAAACTATTATCTTCCGCTAATCCCAAATCAATGATGCGGTTGAAATCTTGGGGTGACAACGGACGGACAGCAGATTGTGCGCGGCCCGAATTTCTGCCCTCGGCATTAAGAACACCTAGTTCCACGACACCATGCGGCCCGTTGAAGGGCACTGGGTTGACGAAATCCAGATAGCTACCCGGCTCAATCAGCGCTAGATACATATTCTTCGCAGTGGGATCGGGAATAACCTGTTCTACTTTTGCGACAGCAAAATACCCGCGCGTATCCGCCACCTTGCTTGGTTCATAATAGATGATCCAATCGCCGATACATTGCTCAACCCGCGTCAGATATTGGCGCGGGAATTGGTATCGCTCAGCCGGACTGTCGTCATAGATCGAATCTGATCGGTGTATGAAAACGCCAAAGGTCATTGATAGACGCTAGCGGGCCTTAAAGAGTTTGGAAATCTTAATGTGTGTTTCGTCTATTCTCTCGCACGGACGCTCACGTTTTATGGATCAATCCTTGGAGCTTGCAACTCCTCTTGCTGATTTTAAAAAAGTCGGTATGGTAATCTCCAATAATCAGAAAAAGACATTTTGGAGAGAAACGATGGCGTGGGATTTTGAAACCGACTCAGAATTTCAGCAGAAGCTCGACTGGATGGAGGAGTTTGTTCGTGAGAAGGTCGAGCCCCTTGGCATGCTCGGCATCCATCCCTATGATGTTAAAAATCCGCGCCGGAATGAGCTTGTACGGCCATTACAGCAAGAGGTTAAGGATAATTCTCTCTGGGCCTGCCATCTTGGTCCCGAGCTTGGTGGGCAAGGATATGGCCAAGTCAAACTGGGGCTTATGAACGAGATACTGGGCGGTGCAACTTTCGCTCCTATCGTATTTGGTTGCCAGGCGCCCGATACCGGCAATGCAGAGATCATTGCGCACTATGGAACGTCAGAACAGAAGAACCGGTATCTACTTCCGTTGCTGAATAACGAAATCGTTTCCGCATTTTCCATGACCGAGCCACAGGGTGGTTCCGACCCGACCAATTTCGTGACCCAAGCGGAGCTTGACGGTAACCATTGGAAGATCAACGGGGAAAAGTGGTTCTCCACCAACGGCAAATGGGCCGATTTTCTGATCGTGATGGCAGTGACCAATCCCGATGCGCCGCGTCATCAGCGCATGAGCATGTTCATCGTGCCGATTGACACGCCCGGCGTTGAGGTCGTGCGCAATGTCGGCGTTTATGGGCAGCAGGATGGGTCCGAAAGCTATGTCCGTTACACCGATGTGCGTGTACCGGCCGATCATCTGCTGGGCGAGCAGGGCAGCGCCTTTGCTATCTCTCAGACCCGGCTTGGCGGGGGGCGGGTTCACCATGCCATGCGTACCGTGGGCAGTTGCAAACGCTTGCTCGACATGATGAGCCGCCGCGCGGTCAGCCGAAAGACCCGCACAGGACAGATCGGTGATTATCAGGCGGTGCAGATGCAGATTGCCGACAGCTATATCGAACTGGAGCAATTCAAGCTTTTCGTACTCAAGACTGCATGGA
This sequence comes from Parasphingorhabdus sp., assembly GCF_036568145.1. Classification (GTDB taxonomy): domain Bacteria; phylum Pseudomonadota; class Alphaproteobacteria; order Sphingomonadales; family Sphingomonadaceae; genus Parasphingorhabdus. The sequence continues at coordinate 2,051 of NZ_DATCTC010000032.1, forward strand.
TGATCGACAAATATCAGGATTATCGAAAGGTCCGCAAAGACATAGCGGCGATCAAGGCGCTGATGCCGAAGGTGTATCACGACATTGCGGCTCGCTGCATCCATATCCACGGATCGCTGGGCGTATCGAATGAAATGCCTTTCGTAGGTTCGCTGATCGGTTCGATGGTCATGGGGATCGCTGACGGCCCGACCGAAGTCCACAAAGTGACTGTCGCGAAGCAACATCTGCGCGCCTATGCGGATGTGAACGACCCGATGTTCCCCGAATATTCACTGATCAACCGACGAATCGCCGCGCAGGAAATCTATGGCGAGGCGGTCGATGACTTTGCAGATGTAGCGGAGGCCAGCGCATGATTGGCGGTGTTCGCGCAGGTGTCCATTTCGCACGATGGGATGGCGGCTCATGATAGTATCGAAAACTGCCCCCAAGCTCGGCCTCATCACCAAAATGCTCTACGGCGTGGGCTCCGTTGGCTATGGTATCAAGGATGTCGCGTTCCGCTCATTCCTGCTACTCTATTATAATCAGGTCGTGGGTGTGCGAGCGGACCTGGTATCTGCCGCGATTTTGGTGGCGCTGGTTTTCGATGCCATATCCGATCCTATTGTCGGTCAATGGTCAGACAATATCAGGACACGGTTCGGCCGCAGGCATCCGTTCATGTTCTTTTCCGCCATTCCGGCTGCAGGCAGTCTGTTGCTATTATTCATGCCGCCTGAGGGCATGTCCGATTTTGCTGCGTTCTGGTATATCATAGTCGTCGGGTGCTGCGTACGTACATTCATCACATTTTACGAGATACCCAGCTCCGCCCTCGCCCCGGAATTGACCAGCGACTATAATGAGCGAACCTCCGTCGCCAGCTTCCGGTTCTTTTTCGGCTATCTTGGGGGAATCGGGATGGCGTTTCTAACGCTGATGGTGTTCCTCGCCCCGACTGAGGAATATGCTGTCGGACAGCTCAATCCGATGGGCTATTGGCGCTTTGCGGTTTTCGGATCGTTGACGATGTTCTTTGCCATAATATTGTCGAGCCTCGGCACGTTCCATCGCGTAAAATATTTCAAACCGCCTCTGCCCAGCCCCTGGCTTGGTGTATTCCGGACGCTGGGCCAGATGCGAGAGACTTTCTCGCACAAGGGATTTTTGGCGCTGCTCGGTTTTGGCCTGCTGAAATATACCGGCATCGGCATGACCTCTGCCTTGTCGATCTATTTTGGCACCTATCTATGGGGCCTCTCCTCATCGCAGCTTGCGATCCTTGTTCTCGACTCTCTCGTCGGGGCTAGTCTTGGGCTATTCATGGCCCCTTGGCTTTCCCGAATTTTCGGAAAGCGCAACGCCGCGATTGGCCTTGCCGTTCTGGCTGTCCTGATCGGAGCGACCCCCTATATTTTGCGTATCTCCGGCCTGTTTTTCGAGAATGGCGACCCGCTGCTGGTGCCGACCCTTTTCATGCTTTCGGGGCTGTATAACATGTGCGGCTTTTCCTCGGCTGTTCTGACCCATGCCATGGTCGGTGACGTAGTAGAGGAAAGCCAGCTTGCGACAGGCCGCCGGTCGGAAGGACTGTTTTACGCCGCCAATACCTTCATGCAGAAAGCGACATCCGGCCTCGGCGTTTTTGCAGCCGGTTTGCTGGTTGCATTCGTGGGCCTTACGCCCGGCAGCAATCCGGGCGCCATCGACCCGGCAATTCCGTTGCAGCTCGCAATGGTGTATATACCCGCATTGCTGCTGCTTTACATTGGCGGAGCGTCGTTCCTGATGTTTTACAAGATCGATCGCGATAGCCACGAAGCCAATCTGGAAGAGCTGCGTATTCGCGACCGGGAGTCCGAATATGATGTCGAGAGCATCGTAAGCTCGTCCAGTTGACACGCCCCAACAAGTTTTAACCGAAATGCCGTGCAACGCGGTCTGAATAGCTAAACAGGAGGAATTGATGGCGACCAAAGCCAAAGTTGAAACAAGCAGCCCGGACGAGGCCTTTCGAAAGGAAGTTCGGACGTTCCTGAGCGAAAATTTCCCGCCCGAGTTGAAAGGCAAAGGCAATGCCCTGGCTTCGGTCGAAGGGCCGGGCCATGAAACCGAAGCGCAGAAAAACTGGCGTCAGGCGATGGGATCGCGCGGATGGGGCACGCCCACCTGGCCAGCGGAATATGGCGGCGGTGGCCTCAACCGCAAACAGGCTGCGATCCTGAACGAAGAAATGGCCAAGGCCGGAGCCTATAATCCGATTGGCGGCATGGGCGTTATGATGTTTGGTCCTACCTTGCTGGAATATGGCAACGAGGCGCAGAAAAAGGAGCATATTCCACCAATCTGCCGTGGTGAAATCCGCTGGTGCCAAGGTTATTCCGAACCTAACGCGGGGTCCGACCTCGCCAATCTGCAGACTTTTGCCGAAGACAAGGGCGATCACTATGTCGTCAACGGCCAGAAGACCTGGACCAGCGGCGGCCAGTGGGCGGACAAGTGCTTCTGTCTCGTCCGCACGGACAAGAGCGACAAGCATCGCGGCATCTCTTTCCTGCTGATGGACATGGATGCACCGGGCGTCGAAGTCCGGCCGATCCAGATGATCAGCGGAATGAGCCCGTTCTGCGAAACGTTCTTCACCGATGTGAAGGTTCCGAAAGAAAATCTCGTCGGCGAAGAGGGCCAGGGCTGGACCATCGGCAAGCGATTGTTGCAGCATGAGCGCACAAATCTGTCAGGCGGTGGCAGCATGGCACGTCGCGGTGGATCAAACCTGGCTGATCTTGCCAAAAAATATATGGAAACCGACGCCGACGGCCGTCTTTCCGATAAGGTCATGCGCGACAGGATCGCGGATTTCGAAATCCGCTGGAGCGCGTTCCTGCTGACGGCCCGCCGCGCAGCTGAAGAAAGCAAGGCATCGGGCGGCGTGTCGGAAATCAGCTCTGTGCTGAAAAAACTGGGCACCAAGCTTGGCCAGGAACGGGCCGAAATGAGCATCGAGATCATGGGCTTGCAGGGCCTTGGCTGGGAAGGTGAAGGGTTCACCGAGGCTGAGCTGGCCGGTGTGCGCGGATGGCTCTTTGGCAAGGCTACGACCATTTACGGCGGCTCTACCGAAATCCAGAACAATATCATTTCCAAGCGCGTGCTTGGAATGCTCGATCACCAATAAGAAAAAGGGACGAAATAATGGCCGTTCTAAACGAAGAACAAGAAATGCTGCGCGATATGGCGCGCGAATGGTCGACCAATGAAAGCCCGGTCGCCGAATTCCGCAAAGTCCGCGCAAGCGGCGCACCCGAAGCGTTCAACCCGGACGCTTATAAAGCGATGGCCGAAATGGGCTGGACCGGGGTCATCATCCCCGAAGAACATGGCGGCAGCGATTTCGGCTGGATGTCCGTTGGTCTGATTGTCGAAGAACTTGGCAAGACGCTGACGGCAAGTCCGCTTATCGCTTCAACACTGGCAGCTTCGGCGATCATTCTTGGCGGAAGTGACAAACAGAAGGCCGAGTGGCTGCCCAGAATTGCCAGCGGTGAGCTTATCGCCACTCTCGCCATCGACGAAGGACCGCATCATAACCCGGCAAATATCGCTACATCGGTCAGCGGCGGCAAGGTGTCAGGCACCAAGGCATTCGTACACGAAGCCCATGCAGCCGACCTGTTCGTTGTCGCAGCCACTGACGGGCTATATCTCGTCGAAAATGGCGATAGGGTCAGCCTTTCCACCCGCAAGCTCACGGATCAGCGCAGCCATGCTGAGGTCACGTTCGATGGCGCGGTAGCGGATAAGTTGGAGGGCGGCGGAGATGATCTGCTCGATCATGTTCTCGACCGCGCACGCATCATCACTGCCTGCGAAATGCTCGGAATGGCGCAGCGCGTGTTCGATACAACGCTCGATTATCTGAAACAGCGCGTACAGTTCAATCAGGTGCTGGCCAGTTTTCAGGCATTGCAGCACCGGATGGCCGACCTGTTCGGTGAATTGGCAACCATGCGATCTGCTGTCGAAGGTGGCTTAATGGCGCTCGATGCCGGTTTCCGCGTCCCGGAAGCGGCCTGCATTGCCAAGGCCCGCGCATCTGACGTGCTTCACCTTATTAGCCGTGAAGGCGTGCAGTTACATGGCGGTATGGGCATGACCGACGAATATGACATCGGTCTGTATCTGAAGCGTGCCAGAATATTGGAAGCCAGTTGGGGCACTTCGTCCTACTTGCGCAACCGCTTTGCCAATCTGAGCGGATACTAAGCCATTGGATCCGATCGAGGATCCGGATGGAATCTATGATAAAGCCAGTGCCCGACAAGGGGCACTGGCTAATCATGCGCGTTTTGTAGACGAGAATCTTAAGCGCAATTTTATTGCCAATTTCATTCACGGCGTTCTGGGCATGACGGGTTTCCGCCTGATGTATGCCCCTACCATCATCCCGGCCTATCTTATGATGCTAACCGATAGCGCAGCGGCTGTTGGTCTCGCCAGCGCGCTATTGCAGCTTGGCGCGACGATTTCCCCGATTGCCAGCGGGTCGCGGATAGAACATCGCAGCCACATATTGTCGTACGCGATCCGCGTCGGCTCCCTGATGCGATTGCAGATTCTCGGCATGGCGCTCGCAGCGTGGTTCCTGACTGGAAATACCCTGCTTTTCGTCACCTTGGGCCTGTTTTTGCTGCTCGGCTTTTTCACCGGAGCGCAGCGGGTTGCTTTCCAGATGCTGATGAGCAAGCTGATCCCAATCCGCAAGCGTGGCAGGTTGCAAGGATATCGCAATCTTGCTGGTGGCTTGATTGCTGCTGTTCTGGCCTGGGTAGCGGGGAATTATTTCATTGCTCAAAACTGGTTGGGCAATGGCTATGCGACAACATTCCTCTTCGCGTTTCTGCTGACCAGCGCCGGGTTGGTGGTGTTAAAAACCATGATCCGCGAACCGGCAGCGCCCATTTCGCGTCCCCGGATGCCGATGATGGAAAGGATCAAGGAATTTCCCGTCCTGCTGTCGGACAAGGATTTTCGCGGCTTCTTAATCGTTCAATGCTTTGCTACCGCTGCGCGCGTAGGGGCGCCTTTCTATACGATTTATGCTGGCAGCTTGCTGGGCCTCGACGGGGCACTGATCGGCGGCCTCAGCTTTGTGTTTCTCGGCTCCGATACCATCGCGAATATTATCTGGGGGCCAATGGGCGACCGGTTCGGATTTCGCATCGTTTATATTGGTTCGCTGCTATGTTCGATAGCTGGCGTCATCACCCTGATGATGGCGAGCAGCGCCAATCCCATTTACGCGGCATTCATCCTTTTGGGCTTTGGCACATCGGGCTGGATGCTGGCAGCGAGCACGATGGTGCTGGAATTCGGTAGCCAGGAAGATATCCCGATGCGGCTTGGCCTTGTGACAACGGTAGAGGGCATCATCGCCGCCATCGGGCCTGTATTGGCCGGGGTAGCGATAGCCTTTGTGGGATTCGAACCGTTTTTTGCGACGGTGCTGACTGCACTCATGATTGCGGCAGCGCTGATTTTATTCATGGTGCGTGAACCACGCAACGTCATCAACTAAGCCTAGTTCCAACCCACGCTTGGCTCTATCGCGTTCTATTTATCAATCATTCCATCATAGAGGGTGGATGCATAGACACGGATAGCTTCATTGGGATCAGTGAAACGCCGTGCCCATCGACGTCCTTCATATGCCCCGTTCAGAGTTGACATGAAGACTTGGCTCGCAACGAGGGGATCAATAGGCCGAACGGATCCATCGGCAATGCCATCAATTAGCATCCCGGCAAAGCGCCGGGCCAACCGGTTGGAGCGTGTCACGACGTTGAAACGGTCGTTGCTTTCAAGGGCCTGAAGAGCAGTTGTGCGTAGTAACGGTGTCGTGTCATAAAATTGCAGGTCAATGAGTCCGGCCATGACACTCGACAAACGGGTCCAGTAATTGCCGTCCAGACTTAAGCCAGCCATCTGGGCCGCCGAAAGCCGGTCATAGCTTTGCTGGAAACAGGCGAGGACCAAGTCATCCTTGGCCTCGTGATGATGATAGAAGCTGCCCTTCGTCACATTGAGGATTTTGGCGATCCGGTTCACCGAAGCGCCATGATAGCCCCGCTCGTTAATCGTTACCGTCGCGGCGCGTAGAAACTCGGCGTTCTGGCTGGGTGCCTCACCTATATCCGTGCGCCAGAGTTTTCCGTCCAGCTTTTGCGGGTTCCATTCGCTGCCGGGTGCAGCAACTCCATAAGCCAGAACATCGAAAAGCCGTTCTTGAACACGGTCGAAATCCAGTACAGAATAGCGCGTTGACCATGCGGGCCACCACATCATTGCTTCCAGCAACACATGTGCTCGCACAGTGTAGAGTGCCTTTTGCGCGTCATTGGTCGGTTTGCCAAAAAATTCGCGAACTATATTCACGATGGATCGGTACCGGTTGAGAAGCGGCTTTTGCGTATCTTCGTCTAGCGTGCGTATTTCAGAAAGAGCCGTCAACAGGCCAGTTTCACCGCGCCTGATCCGTTTGCGCAAGGCCACATGTTCGGCAAGATAATAGCGAAGACGGGCTGCCGGATTATCCTGTGCACGAGAATCCCGCGCCATTTGTTCCATCAGGTCGAGCGTGGCATCATAAACGGCAACGACGAGTTTCTCCTTGCGAGAGAAATAATAGGTAATGCTCGTTGCATTGAGTCCAATCGCTTTCGCAACCGAAGCCAGGGTCGTCGCCTGCACCCCCTGCGTGTTGATTAGCACAGACGCGGCCTTGATGATGGAGTCCCGCTTCTTGTCAAACCTATCGGTAGCCTTGTCTTTCGTCGCCATCGGACCCCCCACTGCGCGTAACGTCAAGTCATCACATGCGCCTGATTTTCATGTCAGACAAATCCAGTCAGAACAAGCTGTGCAGGTCCTTTTTAAGAATCTTCCCATTCGCATTGCGCGGCAAGACATCCTGCACAAACACGATACGAACCGGCACCTTGAACTTGGCCAGACGCGCCGCGACCCATTCTTGCAATTCTTGCTCGCTCGCACTTTCACCCGGTGCAAGATGAACAACTGCTGCGGGTTCCTCACCCAATTGCTTATGCGACATACCAATCAAGGCAGCATCAGTAACCGCCGGATGATCGTAAAGTACATTTTCAACTTCAGATGAGTAAATATTCTCGCCCCCGCGCAGGATCATATCCTTCGCCCGGTCGACAATATAGCACCACCCCTCTTCGTCCAGCCGCGCCAAATCACCTGTTCTTACCCATCCGTCTATGAATGTCTCTGCCGTGGCTTGCGGGTTGTTCCAATATCCTTTCACAACCATCGGCCCGCGCGCCCATAGTTCGCCAACTTCACCCGTGGCCATTTCCTGTGTGCCGTCCTCGTTCATGATTTTCAGATCGGCAACCGCGACGGGCGGGCCGCAACTATCGGGCCGGTTCAGATAGTCTTCGCTTGAATGGCTTGTGACCGTCGCCATCGTTTCGGTCATCCCCCAGCCATTACCGGGCAATGCGCCAAATTCTTCGCGGATCTTGCGAACCAGTTCGGGTGCGGCAGGAGCGCCGCCATATGCTATAGCCTCAAGACTGAAGAGATCGTAATTCTTGCGCTCCGGATGCTCAAGCAATTGCCAGGCTATCGTCGGGACACCTCCGGTAGAATTGACCTTTTCGCGCTCGATGATCTGGAATGCCTGGACAGGGTCCCATCTGTGCATGAAAATCAGTGTATTTCCTGCGGCTATGCTCCCCATCAGACCAGCCGAACATGCGGTAACATGGAAAAGGGGTATAACGGTCAAGCCAACCTTCTGGACCGGGTCCGGCAACGGATCACCGCGCCGAAGCACCGTGCAGGCGCCGCTATAGGCGCTGGTCATAATGTTGGTGCAAAGGTTCCGATGCGTGCCAAGTGCACCTTTAGGGTTGCCGGTTGTACCGCTGGTATAGAAAATGGTCGCGTCATCATCGGGCAAGATTTCCACGGCAGGCAGAGTCCCTGCTGGCAGGTCTGCATATTCGCCAGGTTTGCCAATGATGGATTCCAGTGTTTCCGCACCTTCCGGTGCGATTTCGCTGCGCGATACGAATATCGTTTCCAACGCGGGGATCTCTGAAAGGTGCGGCTGGACACGATCCCAGCGCTCGTCATCACAGATCAGAATCTTGGTTCCCGAATTGTCGAGGCCATAGGCAAGTTCCAGCCCGGTCCACCATGCGTTGAGCGGCACGACGATTGCGCCAATCACTGCACCGGCAAAAAACGCGACCGGCCATTCCGGAAGGTTGCGCATCGCCACCGCAACGCGATCCCCCTTCTTTACACCACGCGCCTGCAATTCCGTGGCTAGACGACAGACCGCCCTGAACCACGCATCATAGGTGACGCGCTCGTCCTCGTAGATGGTGAACACACGGTCACCATGCGATTGTCCGGCCATTGCAATGGCGCGTAGATTTGGCGGAGCATTTTTCCATGTGCGGGTCGGGATACCGTTAATATCGACGGTCTCCATCTCGAACTTGGCTCCGGGCGCTGTCAACAGCGCCATGCATTCTTCGCGGCTAATAATCGGCCACCCGGCGGGAGCTTCCCAACCGATTGCCGATGCGAGACTTTCCGTTTGCACTTTACTTGCCATCGTCAGAGTACTTCAAACAAACCAGCTGCACCCATACCGCCACCGACACACATGGTGACAACGACATATTTTTCGCCGCGGCGTTTGCCTTCGATCAGAGCATGACCGACACAGCGCGCACCCGTCATGCCAAAGGGATGCCCGATAGAGATCGACCCACCGTTCACGTTAAGCCTGTCATCCGGAATGCCAAGCCTGTCACGGCAGTAAAGCACTTGCACCGCAAAGGCTTCGTTCAATTCCCACAGACCAATATCACCAATTGTCAGATCGAAGCGTTTGAGCAGCTTGGGAATGGCAAAAACCGGGCCGATGCCCATTTCGTCGGGCTTGGTACCCGCTACCGCCATGCCGACATAACGGCCGAGCGGGCTCAAACCGCGCTGTTCAGCCAGCCCCTCTTCCATTAGCACCGAAGCAGCGGAACCATCCGCAAGCTGTGAAGCGTTGCCTGCGGTGATGCAATATCCCTCACCCATAACGGGTTCGAGTTTCGCCAGACCTTCCAGCGTGGTTGTCGGACGGTTGCAGTCATCCATCGCAATCGTCACGTCTTTCTTGCTGACTTCTCCGGTTTCCTTGTCCTTCACGTTCATGGTCGTGGATATTTCGAGTATCTCGTCGCTGAACTTTCCAGCCTCCTGCGCTGCGGCAGTGCGTCTCTGTGATACTAGCGAATATTCATCCTGCGCTTCGCGGCTAATGCCATAACGCTTGGCCACTGTTTCAGCCGTTCCGATCATCGGCATGAAAATGTCGGGATGCATCTTTAGCAATTCTTCATCGCGTTCCGGCTTGCCGCCGCCCGAACGGATGGCCGAGATCGACTCGACCCCGCCTGCAACGCAAATATCCATACGGTCAACGATGATCTGTTTTGCTGCAGTCGCAATCGCCATCAGTCCTGACGAACATTGGCGGTCCATGGTCATTGCCGCCACATCAACAGGCAATCCGGCGCGAAGAGCGATCTGACGCCCCATGTTGGAGCTTTGCGCTCCGCTCTGGTTGGCGGCCCCGATAACCACGTCATCAACCTCTGCACCGTCGAGTCCCGCACGCTCGACCGCAGCCTTAACCGACCAAGACCCCAATTCCACCGGATGAGTTGCATTAAATGCCCCCCGCATTGATTTCGACAACGGAGTGCGGGCGGTAGACACTATAACGGCATTACGCATTTCAGCTATTTCCTCTCTTATTTATTTGTCGCGATTTAGTCAGAACAAATCACAAAAGGCAAGAGATGATTAGCTTTTCTGAAAATATGGTTTGAGACTAATTATCGTTTAGACTAACTTATTGTAGTTAGTTTGAACTATAGGTATGCCGGAAATCCATAGGGAAAAAGTCAGGGATTAAGCATAAGTTTCCCGGCTTAGAGTCGGCCAAACCTGGCTTTGATAAAAGGAGAGTGAGACAATGAATTCTGCCATTTCAACCGAGCGTCAGGGCAATATCCTGATAATCACAGCGGACAATCCGCCGGTTAACGCACTGAGCCAAGCTGTGCGTGAAGGATTACAAAAGGGCATCGAGCAAGCATTGAGCGATGATAGCATCGAAGCCATAGTGATACGCTGTGATGGCCGCACCTTCTTTGCCGGAGCCGACATCACCGAATTCGGCAAGACACCCAAGGGGCCAAGCTTACCCGAAGTCTGCGATATAATCGAAGCCAGCGAGAAGCCGGTGGTTGCCGCGATCCACGGCACGGCGCTTGGCGGCGGCTGCGAGGTCGCGCTGGCCTGCCATTACCGCGTTGCTGTTCCCTCCGCCAAGCTGGGCCTACCCGAAGTGAAGCTGGGCCTGATTCCCGGTGCTGCAGGGACACAGCGCCTTCCGCGTCTCGTCGGCGCTGAGGCTGCTCTGCCCATCGTTGTCATCGGCGATCCGATTAGCGCCAAGAAAGCGGAAAGCATCGGCCTGCTCGACAAGCTTGTTGGCGAAAACAGTCTGGCGGAAGATGCGGTGGAATTCGTAAAAACGAAAATCGGCCAGCCGGTTCCGCGCACCTCACACGGTACCGCCAATCAAGACGGCGTGAAAGACCCGCAGATTTTTGACAATTTCCGCGCTAAAAACGGGCGCAAGCTACGCGGTTTCGACGCGCCGAATGCTGCGATAGAAGCCGTTAAGGCAGCAGGAGAAATGTCGTTCGAAGACGGCGTAAAGAAAGAGCGCGAGCTGTTTACCAAGCTGATGACAGGAACGCAAAGCGCTGCCATGCGGCATTATTTCTTTGCCGAGCGCGCTGCAAACAAGATCGATGACGTGCCTGCGGACACTCCGTTAATCCCCATCAAGACAGTTGGAATCATCGGAGCCGGAACCATGGGCGGCGGCATCGCCATGAACTTCCTGTCCGCCGGGATTAAAACCGTCATTCTGGAAATGAAGCAGGAAGCGCTGGACCGCGGCATGGGCGTCATCCGCAAGAACTACGAAAATACCGCAAAGCGCGGCCGCATGACCGCCCAGCAGGTTAAAGACGCGATGGGCCTTCTTTCGGGCACGCTCGACTATGAAGATCTCGCCGATTGCGATCTGGTGATCGAAGCCGTTTACGAAAATATGGACGTGAAGAAGGAAGTTTTCGCAAAACTCGACAGCGTGGTAAAGCAAGGCGCTATTCTGGCCTCAAATACAAGCTATCTGAATATCGACGAAATTGCGGCCGCGACCGAACGCCCCGGCTATGTTCTGGGCCTGCATTTCTTTAGTCCCGCAAACATAATGAAGCTGCTTGAAATCGTTCGCGGCGATAAAACACGAGATGACGTGCTTTCCACATCGATGAAACTGGCCAAAAGAATTGGAAAGATTGCCGCTGTGTCCGGTGTCTGTCCTGGCTTTATCGGCAACCGCATGCTCTCGCCTCGTCAGCAACAGGCTAACCAGCTCATCATGGAAGGCGCGAATTATTGGGATGTTGACGATGTCCTGCTTGAATTCGGTTTTCCCATGGGGCCATTCCAGATGGGCGACCTCGCCGGTATCGACATCGGCTGGCACCGCGATCCTTCAAAGGTCACGACGGTACGCGAGGCGCTATGCTCTGTGGGTCGTTTCGGCCAGAAAGCGGGGAAAGGTTTCTACGATTATGACGAAGCCCGTAACCGCACGCCTTCGGACGAGGTGAAAAAAATAATCTCCGACTTCGCCGAGAAGGAGGGCCATGAACAGCGCGATATTTCGAAGGAAGAGATCAAGGAACGCCTGCTTTATCCCATGGTCAATGAAGGGGCTAAAATCCTTGACGAAAAAATGGCACAGCGCGCCAGCGATATCGATGTTGTGTGGATCAACGGCTATGGCTGGCCGCTTTATACCGGCGGTCCGATGTTCTGGGCCGATACGGTCGGATTGGATAATATCGTAGCCGGCCTTGAAAAGCACGACCTTCCGGTCAGCGATTACCTACGCAAAAAGGCGGAAGCAGGCGAAAAATTCACGCGCTGATACATAATGAAGATAGTGGGCAAATATTCCGCCACGAAACATTCAGGGGAGGCCCAGCTCGGCCTCCCCTTTTTTATATCCCGCGCAAATTCATGCGCTTATGGCGCCCTTTTTGCCGGCACCATCGAGCGGTAAAGCGGGCTCAATACAAGCTACATACCCATCGATTGAATATTGGGTATGAGAGAAACCCTCATCGCCGGAGCAAACTCATAGTTTGAAAAATTGAAACCTTCAGCGCCAGTCAATCAGCTTATTGCTTCTTATCTCAGGCATTAAATATAGATCAATATAATGATAAATAATTCTTTTATAGAAATACCGACCCGCTATCGCGTTAATAACCCGGAAAAAAGATTAGCCACAAATCATAGCCCAGAAAGAACCAAATATAGTAATTTAGTGAATTAACTTGACACGCTGCGTCAATTTTACTCATTTAGAACTTACGGTATGTCACACAAAAGTGCAGCCGTTAGAGGAGAGGAATATGATCAAACAAATCCGACGGCACACGTGCGCCATGTCCGCTTTGGCAATTGGCATGGTTACAATGACTCCTGGCACTGCGTTTGCCCAGATAAACGACGATGGCTCCGCAGACGATGTTGAAAACCGAACTATCGTTGTGACAGGGTCACTGATCCGAGGCACTCCGGAAGATAGCGCGCTGCCGGTTGATGTTTTTTCAACCCAAAATTTGGCTGAAGAAGGTGTGACTTCACCGCTTGATTTCATCAAAGATATTCCAGCCGTTGGTTCCGTGCTTGGCGATTCCAACCAGTTCTCGTCTTCAGCGCAAGGTCTTGGCGGCGTTGGTACGCTGAACCTTCGTAACCTGGGTCCGACGCGTACGCTCGTATTGCTGAACGGTCATCGCACGATTATTTCGCCGGGTGACGGCCTGGTCGACACGAACCTGCTACCGATGTTTGCGCTTGAACGGGTGGAACTGTTAAAAGACGGGGCTGCCGTTACCTATGGCTCTGATGCTGTTGCTGGTGTTGCAAATTTCATTACCCGCAAAAATTTTGAAGGTGTCGAAATCCAGGGTGACTACCGCTTCATCAGCGATAGCGATGGTGATTATACCGCCAGCATTCTGGCCGGCAAAAACCTTGGCCCCGATGTGAACATTCTGGCGGGTTTCGGCTATCGCCATCGTTCGCCGCTCGCAGCAATTGATCGCGACTATGCAAACCTAGATTACGAAACCAACCCGGCCGGTTATTCGGTTGTCAGCAATCCGGCGACCTATTTCCCGGCTATCAGGCCAGCTGGCCCTATCCGCGACAATCCAGCGGCAGCACTTCGTCCCACGCTAATCTCCGGAACGCCTTATCAGGATGCGGGTTGTAACGATCTTGGCGGCACTCAGGTCTTTTCAGGCGGAGCGGCTCCTCTCTGCGCATATCAGTTCACCGATTATAATAATCTGGTCGAAGAGCAGGATTTCTATCAGGCATTTGCTCAGATGAATGTCACTCTCTCGGACTCGGTGCGTTTCAACGCGGATGTTCTGTGGGCGCGTAGCGTTACGAAAACCGTCCTGTCGCCATCCTATCCTTCGACAACCTCTCCAGCAGGACCGGGAACCCAATTTAATTATTTCGTACCAAGCACCAACCCCGGCTTCGCGGATTTTGTTGATCAGACCGGCTTCCCAACCGCTGTCGGTCCGTTTACGCCGGGCGCTGCTATCCTTGTATATCGCCCGTTTTCGCTCGGCGGCAATCCACTGGCTGGCGAACCTTACGGCAATGAAAGTTTCAGCAAGAACAATAGCTGGCGCGCTTCGGCTGGTTTTGAATTTGACGTATCTCCGACACTGACGGCTTCCTTGCAGGGCACCTATATTCAGGCCAGTTCGGAATCGCTTGTTCCTGACTATCTGCCTGTTCGTTTGCAAAATGCCCTGGACGGTCTGGGCGGTCCTGACTGCGATGTTGCAACAGGCACACCCGGTCAAGGCGGCTGCATGTATTATAATCCGTTCTCGAACGCGATTGCGCTGAATCCGGTCACCGGCCAGACTAACCCCAACTACACGGGCGCTTCCGGCCAGATGAATTCAAATAATCCTGCGCTGATTGACTGGATGTTTGGCAATACCGGCACCAACCAGCAGGAGCGGCAAGTTGTTATTGATGCGCTGGTCAGCGGCGATCTTGGCGGATTGGATTTCGGCGCAGGTCCGGTCGCATTTGGTATCGGCGCGCAATATCGTTCCACCAATTTCAAAACGGCGGGCCGCAATGACGAGGGGCTGTTTCTGAACGATTCGAACCGTAACCCCTGCCCGATCCTTGGCGATACAACATGTACGGTTCGCACCGGACCTTTTGCGTTCCTTGGGCAATCGCGTAATGTTGCGCTGGAAAGCGATGTGTACGCCGTTTTTGGCGAGGTACAGGTTCCGATTCTCGACAATCTGGAGGTCAATCTGGCGCTGCGTTACGAAGATTATGGCGGACAAACCGGGTCCACTCTGGATCCCAAAGCCAGCTTCCGGTTCGAAGCAACACCGTGGCTGGTGCTGCGTGGTTCCGTCAGCACCACCTTCCGTGGTCCGTTGCCAAGCAACATCTCGCCATCAACTGTGACTGCCTTGCAAGCAATTGACGCCGCAAATGCCGGTTTCCTTTCAGTGGATATCACAGGCGATCCGGCCCTTAAGCCGGAAAGTGCGTTCACCTATAATATCGGCGCTGTGGTCCAGACGGGCGGCTTTAATGCCTCGATCGACTATTGGAGCTATGACTTCGAAGACGCGATCGCGACGCAGGACGAAAATGCCATTGCATCGTCCGTCATTCCGACACCAGGTGGTCTGGCCGATTGTAGCAACCCGCTTGCAGACCGCCTGACCTTCTCCGGCGGCTGTGTTCAGGGTGTGACGACCGGTGCCGACCTTGCCCGTATCCAGACATTCATCGTGAACAGCGCACCCGTAAAAACGGACGGTATCGACCTGAAGGCTGATTACACGTTCCTATTTGGAGAAGCTGCTTTGACAGTGGGTGGTGCAGCAACATGGACCCTCAACTATGATGTGGATCCGCAAAACGTCCTGGGCGTCCAGATTTCCGACGCTTATGATGCCGTTGGTTTTGCGAACTTCGACCGCTCACCGGGCACTATTTCCGAATGGAAGGGTAACGCTTTTGCCAACCTCAATATCAATAATCTCAACCTCCGCTATGTCTTCCGTTATGCCAGCGGAGTGAAGGACGACCGTTGCCCCGATAATGCGCCGTGCTTTACGTCAACATACGGCACAAGCTTCGGTGATCCGACGACGGAGACAGACTTTGGACGCAAAATCCCTGCCCTGACGCAGCATGACTTAACCATGCTTTATGACCTTCCGCTCAACTTTGCGGCCATCCAGTTGCAGGCGTCTGTTGAAAATATCTTTGACGAAGATCCACCAGCAGCGCGGTTCGAGCTTGGCTACAACCCGTTCATCGGAAACCCGCTTGGACGCACAGTTCGATTGGGGGCCAAAGTCAATTTCTAAGGCCCACTTCAACAAAGACTCGAAAATGCCCCGCGCCAAAAACGCTGGGCATTTTCTTTATTCTCACTTTATATCCCCGCTGTGCTTCGCGCAGACAAACACTAGATAAAGGTTCAAAATCATTACTCTTGCAAATCTATTAGAACCTGTCCTGTCCGACGATGGACATTTTACCGGCCAGCCCGGCCCAGCCGTCGGCCCACGCCTGTTCGGGGGCCAGGCCATAGCGCAGGCATTAATGGCAGCCTCTCTTGAAGAAGGGAGCGAGCGCTTAGCCCACTCGCTACATTGCTATTTTCTCAAGCCGGGAAATGCCGAAGAACCGGTTGATTATCGCGTTACCCACCTGACCAGCGGACGTAGCTTCTCGATACGGCGCGTAGAGGCCATTCAGAATGAGGTCGTCATATTCTCGATGATCGCATCGTTTCAGCATCCCGAAGCCGGCTTTACGCATCAGGACGCGGCCCGCGATGTTCCAACTGTGGAACAAGCATCTGCCAATCTGCAAAGCTGGCTGGATCAACACAGCGATTCGCCGATCCGCCCCGTGATCGAACGTATATCGAAGCGTCCGATCGAGATCATACCCCTTGATGCATCAGTTTTGATGGGAAGCTCATCACAGGAAGCGAAATCGGGTGCGTGGATGCGAATGCGTGAACCAGCAAATGCCAACCCTCGAATGAACCGCGCCCTGCTTTCCTACGCATCCGATATGCTGCTTCTTCGCAATGCTATATTGCCCCACATCCGCGAATCCAATTGGCAAGATTTGCAGACCGCTAGTCTCGATCATGCAATCTGGTTTCATGACACACCGGATTTTGATCAATGGCACCTGTTCCTTATGGAAAGTCCGTGGGCCGGGGGAGCACGCGGGCTGAACCGTGGACATTTTTTTACACAAGACGGACGAATGATCGCAACTGTCACCCAGGAAAGCCTGATGCGCCCGCACGGAGATGCGCGCAAAGGGCTGGCTGAATGACAGGCGAAAGGGAACGTAAAACAGGTTAGACGCAACCGGTGCGTCCATGGAAATGATCACATAGATTTGCAAATTATTTGGGGGCCAGCTTAACCTAACCTGCCGGGTTAATGCTGCCATTGAGCCGAAATTTCCAATGCGTGATCACCAACGCACGAAAAGGGCTGGGGATAAAATGGATTCCATTTACGCCCCGCCAAGTCTGCAACAAATTATCGCAGCAAATCATAACCCGTCATAATAACGTCATTTCGGGCAGCTAGGGGGCGCTCAGCTTCCAGCTAACCTCTTCACAATCCAACTATAAATTACCTCAGGAGCAATCATGCGCCATTCATTACTGCTGTCCGTTGCATTCGTGGCACTTTCCGCACAGCCTTCCTTCGCTAATAGTTCTGTTGACGATAGTATGTTTGACGACATTGTCGTGACCGGAACGCGTGATGCCAGCCGTACCCAGTTTGACACCATGGCGCCCGTTGACGTTGTTTCGGGGAGCGCCATTCAAAGCAGCGTATCCGACGACCTGTCCGACACACTGGCACAGCTCGCTCCGTCGTTTAACGTCCAGCGGCTTCCCGCCAATGACGGGCTGGCCTTCGTGCGCCCGGTGCGGCTGCGCAACCTGTCGCCCGATCATACGCTCGTGCTGGTCAATGGCCGCCGCTTCCACCGTTCGGCGCTACTTTCGACCGCTCAGGCAGTAGATTTCGCCCAGATTCCAACCTTCGCAGTCAAACGGATCGAAGTTCTACGTGATGGCGCTGCTGCCCAATATGGATCGGACGCGATTGCGGGCGTGGTCAATGTCATCCTTGACGATGATGCCGGATTTTCCGCTTATGGCAAATTTTCCGAATATTATGAAGGCGATGGCGCACAATATCAGACCGGTATTCGCACCGGCGTGAACTTTGGCGACGGCGGCTACCTGACGATAACGGCAGAATATTCCGAAGCTGACGCAACCTCGCGCACGCGCCAGCGTCCCGATGCAATCGCCTATCAGGAAGCAAATCCCGATATCGACGTGCCTAATCCTGTGCAGCGCTGGGGCCAGCCGGACGTCAATTCCCTGCGCGCCGCGTTCAATACCGCTATGCCGATTTCGGAAGCTTTTGAACCCTATGCGTTCGGTACTTTCAGCTGGGGCGACGGCGTGACCGACTTTAACTGGCGCAACCCCGATGGCACGGCCAATGTCTATAATCCCAGCACGGTTTTCCCTGACTGGAACGTATTGTCACTCTATCCGGCCGGTTTCACGCCCCGTTTCGGGTCCGATTGGACCGACCACCAGATTGTTGGCGGTGTGCGAGGCGATTTGTCGGACAGCTTCAGCTATGATTTCAGCGCGTCCCAGGGTGAAAACAGCATTGATTACACCATCGACGAAACGATCAACGCATCACTGGGGCCATTGAGTCCGACCTATTTCTATCTTGGTCAACTGACTCAGCAGGAATTCAACCTCAATGCCGATTTTGTCTATCGCGCTGACCTGGGACTCGCATCACCATTAAACATCGCCTTTGGCGCGGAACGCCGCCTGGAGACTTATAAAGTCGGCGCGGGCGATGACGCATCCTTTGCCGTCGGGCCGGGTGCTGCAACCGGGCTTGCGGCCAATTCCAACGGCTTTCCGGGCTATAGCACGGATCAGGCAGGTGAATGGGATCAGGAAAGCTATGCCGGTTATCTTGATCTGGAAACCCAGCCGCTACCGGGTTGGACCGTTGGCGGAGCGATGCGTTATGAAGATTATTCCGAATTTGGAGACACGCTGAATTTCAAAGCCTCCAGCCGCGTTGAACTGACCGATGCGCTGGCTTTGCGCGGCAGCTATTCCACAGGTTTCCGTGCCCCGTCACCGGCACAGACATTTACCAGCCGCACATCCCAGGGGCTCGACACGACGAACCTGCAAATATTTACATCGGGACGTCTGGCGCTCAATGATCCGATCGCCCTCGCCCTTGGGGCGCAGCCGCTCAAGCCGGAAAAATCCCGTTCGATTGCGGCCGGGCTTTCTTACCGGACAGGCGGACTCACAGCGACGGTTGACCTCTACCAGATCAAGGTGAAGGACCGCTTTGGTACTTCGCAAAGCTTCGTAGTGCCTGATGAATTCGACAATCCAATGGGCTACACGTCAGTTTCTTACTTCACCAACGATTATGACACGCGTACCCGTGGTATTGATGTCGTGCTGGCCTGGAACGGTCAGGTCGGCCCCGGCACCCTCGACCTTTCGGCTGCTTATAATTACAACCAGACCAAAGCGACCGCCGGTTCGGTTGCCGACAGAACTGCCGATCAAAAGCGTATATTTGAAGGGGCCCGTCCAAAGCAGAACGCTACCGGATCCATCGGCTATACACTTGGCGATTTCAACATCATGGCACGCGCGCGCTATTATGGAAAATGGACCGACTCCTCGGGCAATTCCACCGGCAAGATTTTCCAGGACTTTGGCAGCATCGCTCTGTTTGACCTGTCCGTCGATTACAAGATGACACAGAATATCAGCCTGCGTGTCGGTGCGGAAAATATCTTTGACACCTATCCGGACGAAGCGACCAACCAGGCGGTTCGCGGACTCATCTATTCACGTAATGCCCCATATGACACCGATGGCGGTCAATATTATGTCCGCGTCGGAGTGGAGTTTTAACATGATTGCCCGGCGGCAATTCATTGCGGGCGCCGCCCTGCTTCCGGCAATGCTGGAAGCAGGGGCTGGGGTGGCAAAGCCAGTCATGTCACCGGCAAAACTGGCAACCAATGAGGCCTATTGGCAAACGGTTGCCGCCCAATATGAATTGCCGCAAGGCATTACCCAGTTGGAAAATGGCAATTGGGGCGTGATGTCAAAGCCGGTACTCGACGCCTATTTCCGAAATCAGCGCAAAGTTAACCGCGAGAGTTCCTATTACTCACGGCGCGAATACGGCTCGCAATGGGTCGCTGTTCGTGAGCGCGTCGCCAATATGGTGGGCGTCAGGTCCGACGAGATCGCCCTCACCCGCAACGCGACAGAGGCGCTGCAATGTCTGATCGGCGGGTATAATCGTCTTGGTTCCGGAGACGCCGTTCTTTATGCCGATCACGATTATTCCGCCATGCAGTCCTCAATGGATTGGCTCCGCAGCCGCCGCGGGGTTGATGTCATACGCATTACACTACCCGAACCGGCGACATGGCAGGGGATGATTGACGCCTATGCACAGGCGCTCGACGCCAACCCGCGTGTCCGGCTGATCCTCCTCACCCATTTGGGTCACCGCAGCGGGCTGGTGCTGCCCATCCGGAAGATCATTGAAATGGCATCAGCGCGCGGGGTCGATGCCATAGTCGATGCAGCGCACAGTGTGGGTCAGCTCGACTTCAAGCTGCCCGCATTGGGTGCGAGCTTCGTCGGCTTTAACCTACACAAATGGATCGGTGCGCCTTTGGGAGTGGGCGGATTTTATATTGCGAAAGACCGGATCCCAGACATTGATCCGCATATGACTGACTTGGATGATACAACCGCCAACATCAACGCGCGCGTCCATAGCGGCACGGCCAATTTTGCCGCTACAATGACTGTGCCCAATGCAATCGATTTCCAGGAGGGAATCGGGGGCGCGGCCAAGGAAGCCCGGCTTCGTCATTTGCGGAACCTGTGGGCCGAACAACTGCGCGATATGCAGGGGCTTGAGATACTTACGCCCGCCGATCCGCGCCTGAGCTGCGGCATGACCTCATTCCGTTTTTCTGATCGCCGGAGCATGGCCGATAATGAAGCGGTTGCACGGGAACTTCTGGAGCGTTTTAACATCTTCACTGTAGCACGCGACGGACTTGCCAAGGGTTCCTGCGTCAGGATAACCCCGGCCTTGTTCAATAGCAGCGATGATATCGCACGGCTGACCACCGCTCTTCGGACCATGAGCAAAGGGTGATCATTATCCGGAACGTCCCTGATACAAGACCATCCCCCCGCTCACACCTCCTGCGGTAATTTTTCAGGGAGCGGGAATAGGGTAACAAACTGTTTTGCCAGTTTGCGGTCCCCCTCAAGCATGAGCAGCCCGGCTGTTTCCAGTGTTTCTATGGGCTCGCCGCCATAGACAACTGCTGCCAGCATTTCTGCAGATCCGGTGAAGATGAAGTCTGCGCCTTCTGTCTCGCTCCGCTGCGTTTCAATGGCACCGTCACGGATTGTGACGACAAATTGGTCACGCCCTATCCGGAAGCCTGCTTTTGCAGAGAAGCCTTTTACACGGTCCGGGTCGAGCATTGTGCGGAATGACATCATGATCGACGCCGCGCTGAGCGGCAGGGTCGGGTCATGATTAGGATGCCGCGTTGCCCACTTACCCAGCACCTGGATAATGTCCTCCGCCTCATAACCCCATTCGGTCAGTTCATAAACCTGAGCGGACACCGGCGGGGGTGCCTTGCGCTTTTTAAGGATGCGCGAAGCTTCAAGCCCCTCCAGCCGCTGGGTCAGGATTTTGGCGCTGATCCCCGGCAGTCCTGCACGAAGCTCGCTAAACCGGCGCGGCCCGAACATCAATTCGCGGATGATGAGAATGCTCCACCGCTCACCGATAAGGTCAAGAGCAAAGGCGGTTCCGCAGGCATCATCATACCAGCGATTTCGAACGCCTTGCCGATTTTCAGTTTCTTTTTGTAACTTCATGGTTGCTTTTTGTAACTCACATTCTAATTATTTGCAAATGCCGACTCGAACGAAGGGAGCTAATAATGACAAAAGCCGCTATTTGCCTTTGGTATGAAAGTGATGCCAAGGCAGCCGCCGAATTTTATGCCGCCACTTTTCCCGATAGCCATGTTGATGCAGTGCACCATGCCCCTAGCGACTTTCCCGGCGGCAAGGAAGGCGATGAACTGACTGTTGAATTCACAGTGCTTGGTCTGCCCTGCATGGCGATTATTGGCGGCCCCACTTTCAAACAGAGCGAGGCCTTTTCTTTTCAGGTCGAAACTGCGGATCAGGAAGAAACCGATCGCTATTGGAACGCCATAGTCGGCAATGGCGGACAGGAAAGCGAATGTGGCTGGTGCAAGGACCGTTGGGGCGTCAGCTGGCAGATCACTCCGCGCATATTGAACGAAGCAATGGCGCAAGGCGGCGAGGTTGCCAAACGTGCTTTCACAGCCATGATGCCAATGAAGAAAATCGACGTTGCCGCGATTGAAGCGGCTGTAAAAAGAGAAGCTCTATGATGGAGCTATTCGGTCATCCATTCTCATCATGCACGCAAAAGGCAACGATTGCTCTTTACGAAACACAAACGCCGTTCAATTTCCGCATGCTGGATCCAGAGCATCCCGATAATGAGGCCGAGTTTGCAAAACTCGCACCGCTCGGGAAATTTCCGCTGTTACTGGATAACGGATTGGTGATCGAGGAAACAACGATCATCATAGAGCATATCGCACAACATCACGCACCTGACGCTGGCCTGATCCCCGCGAACGCAGATGATGCACGGCACGTCCGTCTATTCGACCGAATCTGCGATTTTTATGTCATGACGCCAATGCAGCGGATCGTTGCTGATTTCATGCGCCCGGCAGAAGATCGTGATCCGACAGGCGTAGCAGGCGAAAAAGCAACGCTCGACAAGGCCTATAGCTGGTTGGAAGAACGGCTGGAGGCGGGTGAATGGGCGACAGGCCGGACGTTCACCCTTGCCGATTGTGCGGCGGCTCCGGCTCTGTTTTACGCGGACTGGGTATATCCGATTGCCGACAGCCTGCCCCTGCTGAAAGCCTATCGCGCGCGCCTGCTGTCCCACCCTTCGGTCGCACGCGCGGTGGATGAGGGCCGCCCTTATCGTTCCTTTTTTCCGGGCGGAGCGCCTGACAGGGACTGAACCAACGAACAGGGCAGAGCAACAATGAAAATAGGAGCATAAAATGACAGATTGCACCCCGAAAACCCCCGAAGAAACCTACGAACTTTCCATCACCCGCCATATCGCCGCGCCACCGGAACGGGTCTGGCAAGTCATGACCGAGCGCATGACCGAATGGTGGTGCCCGAAACCGTGGCGAACAGAGATTATCGAGCAGGACTGGCGCACCGGAGGCCGCACGGCGACGATCATGCACGGCCCCGATGGCGAGCGGCATGAAGGCGAAGGTATTTTCCTGGACGTCACGCCGGGCAAACGCTTTGCCTTTACAGATGCGATGACGGCGGACCTGAAACCGCAAGGACCCTTCATGATCGGCATTTTCGAGATCGAGCCAGAGGACGGCGGGACCCGCTACACCGCAAGCGCGCGCCACTGGACCAAGGAGGCACAACAACAGCACGAAGAAATGGGATTTACCGACGGATGGAGTACCGTTTCCGACCAGCTTGCGGAGCTATGCGAGAGAGAAACGGCGGAGGCTTGAATGGCCATAAAGCTTAACCACACTATTATCCGGTCTAGCGACAAGGAAAAGGCGGCGAATTTCCTGACCCATATATTGGGCCTGCCTGACCCCAAGCCCGCTGGCCATTTTCTTGTGGTCGAGCTTGATAATGAGGTCTCGCTCGATTTCATGGAGAAAGAAGGCGATGTCGCGCATCAGCATTATGCATTCCAGATCGAAGATGCCGACTTCGACGCAGTGTTCGGCCGCATCAAGGCGGCGAGCATAGATTATTGGGCCGACCCGGCGCGCTCGCAGCCCGGAGAGATTAACCACAGGAACGGCGGACGCGGGGTGTATTTCCCCGACCCTGACGGCCATCTGCTGGAAGTGTTGACCCGGCCATAGGGCGATAGGGCGATGGCTAAATTTGGATGAAAACTATGTTTGATTGGAAACCATAATGTCTATTGATCCGAACACGAATATCGAAATATCCGCTTTCAAATGGGTGCCTGATTTCGCGAAAGGAATGGTCCGCGATATGCGGATCCGATGGGCGCTGGAAGAAATCGGTCAACCCTATAGCACTGTCTTGGTCGATGCGACCCAGCCTCGCGGCGAAGACTATCGGGAATGGCAACCCTTTGGCCAAGTCCCCGCCTTCGATGACGGCAAAGTACGCTTGTTCGAGACCGGCGCGATCCTGCTTTATCTTGGTGAACAGGACGAGCGGCTGATGCCGCGTAGCCCGCAGGCAAAATGGGAAACCACGACATGGCTTATCGCCGCACTTAACAGCGTGGAACCGATGCTGATGACGATCGTATCCTATGACATTTTCCATGCCGACAAGGATTGGGCCAAGGCTGCACGGCCAGCAGCGGTCGAGCTTGCCGAAGCGCGGCTCAAGAGCGTGTCCGATGCACTTGGCGACAAGGATTGGCTGACAAGTCAGTTCAGTATCGCAGACATCATGATGGTAACCGTGCTGCGCAACATAAAACACACCGACATTATCAACGGTTTTCCGAAACTTGCCGCTTACCAGAAGCGCGGTGAGGAACGACCTGCATTCAAACGCGCACTGGATGCACAAATGGCCCCATTCACCGAAAACGAGCCACAACCGGCTTAGCCCAAAGAAGGAGAGAGAAAATGAGCTATATAGACGGATTTGTAATCGCGGTTCCGACCAGCAACAAACAGAAATTCATCGATCATGCCAAAGGTGCGGACTCCATGTTTCTGGAGATGGGTGCGACACGCGTTCTTGAATGCTGGGGCGATGACGTTCCTGAAGGAAAGACCACTGATTTTCGCAGCGCGGTCAAGGCACAGGATGATGAAACAGTGGCATTTTCCTGGATAGAGTGGCCGGACAAGGCAACGCGCGATGCTGCGATGAAGAAAATGATGGATCCCGATAATGATGATCCGCGGATGGATCAGGAAAAAAATCCGATGCCCTTTGATGGCAAACGCATGATTTTTGGCGGCTTTGAAGCGGTTGTGACACTAGAAAAATAGGGAGCAGGAAGATGACAAACAAGCATGGTGATTTCATCTGGTATGAATTGATGACAAGCGACGCCGATGCAGCGCAAAATTTTTATGGCCCGCTGATCGGTTGGAATTTCTCCAAAATCGGTCAGGCAGATATGGATTACAGGGAAATTTCCATAAACGGTAACGGCGTTGGCGGTATATTGACGTTGACGCCAGAAATGTTGGCTGGCGGAGCGGTTCCTTGCTGGACGGGTTATATCAATGTCGATGATGTCGACGCGAGCGCCAAAAGCATCAAGGATGCGGGCGGCACCATCCATATGGAGCCATGGGATATCCCCGATGTCGGGCGCGTAGCCTTTGCCGCCGATGATCAGGGCGTGCCATTCTACATCATGTCACCGACGCCGCCAGCCGATAATCCGGATGCAACAAGCAATGCCTTTGCCGCAACCGAGTCCATGGTCGGGCATTGTGCTTGGAATGAACTGGCCACCACCGATCCGAAGGCTGCAAAGGACTTTTACAGCCAGCAATTTGGATGGAAAGAGAATGGCGACATGGACATGGGTCCGATGGGCAAATATGAATTTTTAAAGGTTGGCGATGATCGCGGTTTCATGCTGGGTGCGCTTATGCCCAAACCCGATGAAATGCCGATGTCGGCCTGGACCTATTATTTCCGTGTCCCCGATATTGACAAGGCTGTTGTAGCGATAAACGCGAACGGCGGCACGGTTACGTGGGAGCCGACCGAAATCCCTGGCGGTGATTTTTCCCTGAGCGGTATAGATCCGCAAGGTGCCAATTTCGCGCTGGTCGGACCGAGAAAATAGGCATCAGCGTTCGTTATAACCTTTGCCCTTGAGGATCTTTTCCCGGCTTTTTTCAATGCGGGCGACACGGGTTTTGGACTGTTTGGCGTCCGTAAAGTGTAGAATATATCCACGCTTGCGTCCGGGAGTGAGTGTATCAAACGCTTCGGCCAGTTCCGGGTCACCGTCCAATATATCGACTAATTCATCCGGGTATGTGAGGTTTTCTTTCGCGTCAAAGTCAACCTCCAACCCGTCCTTTTCCGCTTGTATGGCCTTTGCGATATAGGCTTTGATGGTGTTTTCGTTGTCGGTAATTTCTTGCAGCCCACTGAAGCGCATCTGGCGCATGGCTTGCGAATGCTTGCCGGGCTTCACAAGAATATTCTTGTCGTCCTCTAACAGCGCGCCCTTGAAGAACCCGAGCGCACAATAGTTCTTCATCGCATAGATGATGGCGGCATTGCTCCCCTGATACGAATAACAGAGTTTGCTCCATTTAACGCTCTCATCAAGGCCGCAGTCCAGGATAAGAGAACGCAGCTTCTTCCTTTCTTCCTGCCATATTGGCTTGTTCAATAATTTATCGATTTCCGGAGTAGATCGTTTTTGCGTCATAACATACCCTCTCAGGGGACCGGCTTCGTTATCGCTGTGCGATAGTTATAATCGCGCACCAACAGAATCGGTCACATAGGTTAGCCTTGTGGTCAGTATCATTTTTTGCTCTGTTTTGATGCCACTTTACAAATATATTATTACATAGCATTCTAAGTAACTATACGCCATGCGGTCACGATTCCGGTCCCTTTCACATCGGTCGTTACAACATGCTAAGGCTTTCACAGATGATTCTGAAGGAACAACATGACTGAAACATATAGCGGCGGGGCACTGGAAGACATTCGCGTGGTCGAGATGGGGCAATTGATTGCCGGTCCCTTTTGCGGGCAGTTGCTTGGCGATATGGGGGCTGAAATTGTTAAGCTCGAGCCACCTGAAACCGGCGATCCGATGCGCTATTGGGGTCAGGGCGACAAACCAAGCTGGTGGCGTGTGGTCGCGCGCAACAAATATTCTGTAGCATGCGACCTACGTTCGGCGGAAGGGCAGCAACTGGCCCGCGACCTGATCGCAAAAGCCGACATATTGATCGAGAATTTCCGCCCCGGCACGCTGGAAAAATGGAATCTGGACCCGGCTGACCTTCGCAAAACCAATCCCGGATTGATCGTCGTGCGCGTGTCCGGCTATGGCCAGACCGGCCCCTATTCGGCGCGTGCCGGATTTGGCGGCATAGGTGAGGCAATGGGCGGATGGCGCGGCATAGTCGGCCATCCCGACCGCCCACCCGCACGCATGGGTGTGTCCATAGGTGACACGCTTGCGGCCAGCTATGGATGCATGGGCGCACTTGCCGCGCTCCACCACCGCGACAAAACCGGCGAGGGACAGATTGTTGATTCCGCGCTCTACGAAGCTGTGTTGCAGGTGATGGAATCAACCATATCCGATTATTCGACCAGCGGAACCAAGCGTAAGCGCACCGGGTCCACCCTGCCCGCTATCGCCCCGTCAAATGTCTATCCATGCCGCGACGGCGAATATCTGATCGGTGCCAATCAGGACGGTGTTTTCGCGCGGCTGGCCGCTGCGATGGGAAGGCCCGAACTGGCCACCGACGAACGCTATGCCACCCACATAGCTCGCGGCGCGCGGCAGGAAGAGCTGGATGCGCTGATCAGCGAATGGACGAAAACAATGACGGTCGAGGAGCTTGAGGCCAAGATGGTCGAAGCCGGTGTTCCCGCCGGACGTATCTATGATGCCGAGGACATGATGGCCGACCCGCATTTTGCAGCGCGCGAGGCGTTAGTAACCGTCCCCGATGCAGAGCTGGGCGAAGTAACCATGCAGAACGTCTTTCCGAAAATGTCCAAAACCCCCGGCAGCGTGCGCCGCCCTGCCCCGCTCACTATCGGTCAGGATAGCGATGATGTTATCCAGCGGTGGTTGGGCGGCGAAGAAGCGAAGGAATGAATATCCTCTCGCTACAGATTGAAACCTGTATTTGAAATATCCAGCACTTCACCGCATTGATCACAAGTTGGCACATATTGCAGCTTGTGGCCGCATGGCTTGTGCGTCAGAATTAACGGCGGTCCTTTTTCATCGGCAAACCAGCGGTCGCCCCATTGAAGCAAGGCCAGCAAGACAGGATATAGATCACGGCCCTTTTCGGTCAGCCGATATTCAAAGCGCTGTTCATTCGCTGAATAGGGAATTGCCTTGATAATATCCTGCTCCTGAAGCCGCTCCAGCCGGTCAGACAGAATATTGGTGGCCATCGCCGTATCGCGCTGAATCTCGTCAAACCGGTTTATCCCGGTAAAACAGGCGCGAACAACCAAAGTTGCCCAGCGGTCCCCGAAAAGCTCTATGACCGAGTCCGTCATGGTGCGATTGCCACGCTTTGCGCTTGCCGCTGCGGTCTGCTTGCGCCGCCTGCCATATACGGGGGTGACCTGACTAAGTCCTGGCCCCGCCGCCCAGCTTACATCTCTGGGATCAATTTCTGTTTTACATTCTACGCAGGTTGGCTGGGGAATAGTTTCGTTGCCGCACTCTCTATGGAACATCCGGACTTCAAAACCGCGCGCACCCCATTCCCATCGCCGCTGCCAGCGCAATATCATCAAGGCCACAGGGAAAAGCCCCCTGCCTTTTTCGGTCAGCCGATATCCCTTCTGACGCTGCGTATCTTTAGTGAAGACATCGGTTTCAACCAGCTTGACCAGACGGTTGCTCAGGACCGAACGCACTATGCCGGTTTCTTCCAGAAATTCCTGAAAACGGCTCTTGCCCAGAAAGGCCTGCTCCATAATCAGAAGCACCGGGACATCGCCAACCACTTCCAGAGCGCGCCAAATCGAGCAAGCCCGAATGGTGTCAATCTTCATGGTTCATTTCCCAGTTACCTTGTGCCAATTGCCCTCCAATCGCACATATCCCGGAATGAGAATATCATATTAGATACAGGGCAGTTCCAGATCGGACGCCATGCTTACGATAACCATTTCGACCTTGGGGTCAATGAAAGACAGGCAAGCAAAGCTTCCCGTTGAAACTGAACCCTGCCGTTCACTCACAGAGCCAAGTGAACGGCAGGATATTTTTTAGAACTTCATATCGACTGCCAGGGCTATATTGCGGGGACGATCATAAATCGCGTTATACGCATTACCCGTGTTGCTGGTAATCGTTGTCCCCAAAGGCACAGCACCCGCAGTCTGCTTGATACGCTCGTCGGTCAGATTGCGTCCGATCAAGGCAATCGACCATTTGTCATCGACATGGCCAAGCGAGATACGCGCACCCATTTTGACATAGCCATCCTGACGCGTGCGCGGATCAAGATTGGCCGCTGCAATATATGCACTCGAAAAATCGGCATTAAGATTGATGCCCAGCTTCATAGAGTCGCTGACCGGGTGGCTAAAGTCTCCGTTCAGGTTTCCCGACCATTTGGGTGACAATGTGTTGCGCTTGCCCGAATAGTCACAAAATCCGTCCGGTGAATCCGGAACTTGCAGATAATAGCATTGCCCCTCGATGAAATTGGTAAACTCGAAATCCAGATAAGCCAAAGAGCCGCTGAGCGTAAAATGGTCATCCACTGCCCAGCGCATATCCGTTTCAATACCCTGGGTCCGTGCACCGGAAGCGTTCCGCACGTTGAAATTCAGCGTGCCGTCAAACACATTGGTCTGCAAATCCTTATAGATTGTCCGATAGGCAGACACGCTCCACGCAAAGGAACGGGATTTATATTTGAGGCCCGCTTCATAATTATCCGCACGCTCGTCGGTAAATATGAATGAACCGGGACGTGCGACTGTAGTCGAGTCCGGAAGCGAGTTTGACCGCACGTCAAAACCACCAGCTTTCGTGCCGCGAGCGAACGAAGCATAAGCCATCAGATCATCGGTAATGTCATACTGGATATTCGCCATCGGGTTAAAGCTGTCCTCGCTCAGCTTGCCCGAAATACTATGCTCCTCGATATTAAGCGCGCGGAAGGTAGCGGTCACAATGGCCGGATTAAACGTATTGAGCGGCCCCTGAACAATGACAAGATCGCGCTGTCCGGTTTTCTTCTCATGGTTGAACCTGGCACCGACTGTCACACGCAGCGCATCGGTCAGCGACAATTCACCTTGAGCAAAGACCGAAATAAGATCGGATTTCTGCGAATAGACGCGGTCGTTTGATGTGTCCCCCAAAGCATTGAACGGAGGACCAAAGGCTAGAAAAGTCGGGTTGAATTCAACCTGGTCATCAACTTTCAGGCTGCTGTTCTGGTAAAAGATACCTGCGATATAATTAAATGTCTGATCGCCCGGAGAAGTCAGTCTCAGTTCCTGCGAAAACTGGCGATAATCCTCTTGCATCGCCGTTCCATCAAGAAAACTTGGCGCGACAAAATCGACATCAACCAGCTCGCGCACCTTGTAATCCAGATAGCCGGTGGTCGATGTCAGGACATGGTCTCCCAGCTCCAGATTGGCGTTGACGACAATATCGAATATTTCATTGTCACTCTCGTAACCGCCGTCAGCGCGGACATAATCCTCCGTGGTATCGACAAATAGTGGGCCGCTGAAAATGGCATTATAAGTCCCGACCGCACCAAAAATCTCGCGTGGCTGTCCTTTGGTTTTGAAATGGGCATATTCGCCTTTGATATCGACGGAAAATGGCCCCCCATTATCGTAATCGACTATGCCGCGAACAAAGGCTTCCTTGACATTGGGCTCTTTACGGTCCTGTTTCGTGTTAAAGAAATATCCGTCCATCGAGCGATAATAGCCCACAACGCGCGCGCCAATATCCTGCGATAACGGACCGGAAAGAACACCGGTAATCTTTGCCTCGTTATGGTTGAATTCGTAAAGCGCATTGACCGACGCTTCGAGTTCGTTCGACGGGCGTCGGCTCACTACGTTGACGGCGCCGGCGATAGCATTTTTACCGAATAAGGTAGGCTGCGGTCCGCGCAGCACCTCAACGCGCTCCAGATCGACGAGCGGCATGCGGCTAAGCTGGTCCCGCCCGTAATAAATCCCGTCAACAAACATCGCCACGGACTGTTCAAAGCCCTTGTTATCACCCGATGCAATGCCGCGAATTGCAATGCGGTTGGCAATTGCTGTCTGTGTGATTTTGAGGTTGGGAATCGAGGAAGCAACCGATTCAAGATTGGTTTGCCCGTATGATTCGATAGCCTCACCCGATACTGCGGAAATCGAAATCGGCACGTCGGACAGGCCTTCTGCACGCTTTTGCGCAGTGACTACAATTTCGGTCAGTCCGCCCCGCTGCGGCGCGTTATCTTCCTGCGCATAAGCCACGCCAGGCATCGCGAAAACCGAGACCATCAGAGCCGTAGAAATAGTATTTTTCATTCATATCCTCCCCATATCCAGTCTGGATGACTGCACTGCAATTTATCTTGCGTTCATCCTGCTACTATGCATAAGTATGTTTATGCAAGTTAGTTTTTTGGAGCGGAGCGATAAGTTTTAATGGCCATTCCTGACCTTTTACGGAAGAATCTGAAATTACCCGCAATTGTTGCGCCGATGTTCCTTGTCTCGGGACCGCAGATGGTTATCGCGTCATCCCGTGCTGGCCTGATTGGCTCTTTCCCGGCCCCCAACGCGCGCACTCCGGAAATGCTGGAAGACTGGCTTAGCGAGATTGAAACGGCCCTCGCAGATGATCACGATACTGCCCTCTGGGCGGTAAACCTTGTCGTGCATCCGTCCAATGACCGCTTCCCGAGCGATCTGGACGCTGTGGTCCGTCACAAGGTGCCACTGGTCATTACGGCTTTGGGTAGTCCCGCTCGCGTAGTGGATGCTGTCCATGATTATGGCGGGCTGGTCTTTGCGGATGTCAATTCCGTGGGGTTCGCGCGCAAGGCTGCCATGGCGGGGGTTGACGGGTTGGTGCTTGTCGCTTCCGGCGCTGGCGGACATACCGGGCTGACGGCGGGCTTTGCCTTTGTCGAGGAAGTTCGCCAGTTCTGGGATGGCCCCATTGTCCTCGGCGGCGCGATCTCGACGGGCCATGCGGTGCGCGCAGCAGAAATATTGGGCGCGGACCTTGCCTATCTCGGTACCTCGATGATTGCGTGTGAAGAGAGCCTTGCCGACAATGCGTATAAAAACATGGTCGTGGCCGCTGGTGCAGAAGATGTCATCCCGTCCAAAGGGATAACCGGTGTCACTGCCAACTGGCTCCGGCCCAGTCTGGTTGCGGCGGGCTATGATCCCGCGAATATGCCGGAAGATAAAAAGCCCAATTTTGAAAACGCTCAGGACGATGCGAAAGCCTGGAAAAACGTGTGGTCTGCCGGGCAAGGCGTGGGCGCAGTGCAAGCCGTGGAACCTCTTGCGATGATAGCTGAGCGGCTGAAGAATGAATATGAAGCGGCGGTAAAACAGCCCGCATTTAGGAAAGGAGATTTCAGATGACAGTTGAACTCGTAGGAACCGTCCGCTCGACATTAAAGCAGAGCGATCATCCTTATATCGGGGGTGCGTGGCAACCGACCTATAATGAATGGAATGCAATCTTCGCCAATGGCGATGAGCGGGTTATCGGGACAATCCCTGATGATATTGACGGGGTATATGTTCGCACTGGCGAGAACCAGATCCACGAACCTATTGGCCGTTATCACCCGTTTGATGGCGACGGATTCATTCATGCGATGAGCTTCAAGGATGGCCGTGCAAGCTATCGCAGCCGCTTCGTCCGGACCAAGGGATTTCAGGCCGAGCAGGAGGCCGGGCGTTCATTATGGGCGGGGCTCATGGAACCGCCGCATAAATCGACCCGTCCCGGCTGGGGCGCACAGGAATGGCTGAAAGACAGCTCCTCAACCGATGTCTGTATTCATGCCGGCCAGATACTCTCATCCTTCTACCAGTGCGGCGAAGGATACCGGCTGGACCCGTTTACGCTGGAACAGGATGGCACCGAAGGTTGGGTTCCGCTTGATGGCATATCGGCGCATTGCAAAGTTGATGAATCGACCGGAGAACTGCTGTTTTTCAACTATTCCAAGCATGCACCCTATATGCATTACGGCGTGGTGGGGCCGGACAACAAGCTCAAACATTATGTGCCGATTCCGCTCAAAGGGCCGCGTCTGCCGCATGACATGGCATTCACCAAAAACTACACTATTCTCAATGACTTACCTCTATACTGGGATCCTGGATTGTTGGAAAACGGACTCCATGCAGTCCAGTTTTACCCCGATCAGAAGTCCCGCTTCGCAATCATCCCGCGCTATGGTCAGCCAGAGGACATTCTCTGGTTCGAGGCAGAACCATGCTATGTGCTGCACTGGCTAAACGCTTGGGAAGAAGGGGACGAGATCATACTCGACGGCTATTTCCAGGAAGAGCCCATGCCCAAATCCTATGAAGGCGCGCCCAAGGGTTTTGAACGCATGATGGCCTATCTTGACCAGCAGCTTTTGAAACCGAAACTTCACCGCTGGCGCTTCAACCTTAAAACCGGCGAAACCACTGAAGAACGTCTGCGTGATGAAATCATCGAATTCGGCATGTTCAACCAGAAATATGCCGGACGTAAATATCGTTACGCCTATAGCGCCATACCTGAACCCGGCTGGTTCCTCTTCCGGGGACTTGTCAAACATGATCTTGATACCGGCATTGATGAACGCATTGAGTTCGGCCCCGGCCGCTACGCAAGCGAGTCTCCCTTTGCACCGCGTATCAATGCCAAGGATGAAGACGACGGCTATCTAGTGTCCTTTGTCGCCGACGTAAATACGGATCAGTCGGAATGTGTGCTAATTGATGCCAAGAATATTGCAGCTGGCCCGGTATGCCGCATCATATTGCCTGAACGTATCTGTTCGGGCACCCATTCGACATGGGCCAATGGCGATGATATCGGCATGCCTTCCAACAACATACTCGCAGGCTGACATGATTGCTGCAGGGGAGGAAAAACGCAAAAAATACAGAGCGAGCGGTTGGTGGGGAGATCAGACGCTAAGCGATATGTTCCTGGCTAATGCCAAGGCGTATCCGGAACGTATCGCATTAGTTGACGCACCCAATCGAGAAAGCTTTGCATTCGGCAAACAGCGCCGCCTAAGCTACGCCGAGCTCAAATCCGAAGTTGATAGATTGTCCTGCATACTTCTGGACGCCGGGGTTGGCAAAGATGATGTAATATTGGCGCAGCTTCCGAATATCAGCGAGTTTGTGGCACTTTATTTCGCGGTGGCACAAATTGGCGCAGTCATAAGTCCGACAGCGGTGCAATACCGAAGCCATGAGCTAAAGAGCCTTATCGATATCGTCGAGCCCAAGGCTTTTGTCTGTGCTACCAGAGTCAAAGGCTGCGATCATGTCGGAGTGGCACAATCCTTAATCGGAGATTCTGTCCGGTTGATGACATTCGGACCCGACGCGCCTGCCGGAGCGGTTGATCTTTCCGATCCGGCAAATAATATAAGCGCCGACTTAGTGAAGCTACATGATCATGTAGCCGCCAATCCTGTCAATGCAGACGATATTTTCACAATATGCTGGACTTCCGGCACAACGGGCACTCCCAAGGGCGTACCGCGCAGCCACAACCATTGGGCCGCTGTTGCGGCCGCCGGCTATGAGGCACTGAAGGTTGACCAGGGCGACATTTTACTGAACCCCTTCCCACTGATTAATATGGCCAGTATCGGCGGGATAACCATGTGCTGGCTCACGATCGCGGGGACAATGGTGTTGCATCACCCCTTTGGCCCCGCAGTGTTTCTACACCAGATTAATACGGAACGTCCTAACCTGACCATCGCCCCGCCTGCGGTGTTGAATATGCTCGTTCAAAACGAAGCACTTCTTGCCACTGTTGACCTGTCGTGCCTGCGTGTTATCGCCTCTGGCTCTGCCCCGCTCGCCCCTGCCATGGTGCGCGCGTTTCAGGAGAAATTTGGCATAATCATCGTCAATGTCTTCGGATCCAACGAAGGCATGAGCTTTATCACTGGCGAAGCTGACGCACCCGACCCTGAACAGCGTGCCTGCCTGTTTCCCCGAAACAAACCATATCAATCTCCCTTTGGCACGGGCCGCTCAATCAATATCGAAAGCCGCCTGATATCACAGGCAGATGGCTCGGTGATTGAGGAAAGCGACATCGGCGGCGAGCTACAAATCCGCGGACCGTCTCTGTTCGAAGGCTATTACCGTTCCCCCGAACAGACCGAAGAAGCCTTCACCCAAGACGGTTGGTATTGCACCGGTGATTTGTTTGAAATTGCCGAAAATGGCTCATTTTACCGTTTCATTGGCCGGTGCAAGGACCTGATCATCCGCGGGGGCATGAATATTTCGCCTGAAGAAATAGACCAGTTGCTCGAAGGTCATCCCGCACTCGCCGAAGTATCAGCATTCTCTCTGCCGGACCCGACATTGGGGGAACGGGTGGGCCTCGCCTACGTGCCGCGTGGAGATCATGATGTTTCTCTGGACGACATTAGCGAATATCTTGGAGCCAAGGATTTCGCCATATTCAAACACCCTGAACGGCTGGTCCGTTTTGACAGCCTGCCCCGCAACGTAACCAACAAGGTCATGCGCAGCGAGGTGAGGGATAGGGCTCTGGCCATGATAGAGAAAGGAAGCTGATATGCCGAGCGAGGTTTATATCCTGGGCGGTGCGCAAACCGATTTTGCGCGAAATATAGAGCGCGAAGGCGGCGGCATGTTCGAACTGTTCCGCGATGTTGCCGAAGCCGCCTTTCCCGCCACTCAAATTGAACCGAAAGAGGTCGAAGTCGCCCATGTCGGCAATTTCGTCGGCGATCTTTTTGCCGGACAAGGGCATCTTGGCGGATTTTTCGGACATGTGCATCCTGATCTTGCGGGGATTCCTGCGTCACGACACGAAGCGGCCTGCGCATCGGGCTCCATTGCCATACTTGCCGCAGCCGCAGAAATCGAAGCTGAACGCTATGGCCTTGCTTTGGTACTCGGTATCGAATTGATGCGAAATGTGCCCGGACAAAAAGCTGCCGAATATCTGGGTGCCGCCGCGTGGACGGGCCGCGAGGCACAAGAGGCGCGGTACGTTTGGCCTTATATGTTTTCGCAGGTTGCCAGTGAGTATGAAGAACGCTTCGGATTGGACCGGGCACATTTACGCGCGATTTCTGAGAATAATTTTGCGAATGCAAAGCGCAATCCAAATTCACAGACACGTAGCTGGACGCTTGGCCCTGAGAATTTTTCAGAAAGTGACGACGAAGCCAATCCTCCGATCGAAGGCAGCCTTCGCAAATCAGATTGCGGTCAGGTTACTGACGGAGCGGCTGCGATCTTTCTGGCTTCACGGGAAGTAGCAGAAAATTATGCCAAAAGTCGCGGGATCCCGATGGAAACCATTCCGCGTATCAAGGGGTGGGGCCATTCGACAGCGCCCCTGCTCTATTCAGCCAAGGTCAAGGCTAGTCGCGGAGAGCCATATATCTTTCCCAGTGTGCGCAAGGCGATGGCCGATGCGCTAACCCGTGCAGAGATGCCAGATATCTACGCTTGCGACGGGGTTGAAGTGCACGACTGTTTTTCCATCACCGAATATATGGCGATTGACCATTTCGGTATCACGCCCCCCGGTGAAAGCTGGCGAGCGATCGAAGACGGCACGATAAAGCTAGGCGGAAAGCTGCCGGTTAATCCGTCCGGTGGACTGATCGGCCTTGGCCACCCCGTTGGCGCGACAGGCGTACGTATGATGCTCGATTCCTGGCGGCAGGTAACTGGAAATGCCGGTGATTATCAGGTTGAAGGCGCTAAAAACATGGCCAGTTTCAATGTAGGTGGTAGCGCGACAACCTCTGTCAGCTTTGTGGTTGGTGTCTGATATCATGCCCGAAGCCTTCATCTACGATGCAGTACGCACGCCGCGCGGCAAAGCAAAAGCCGATGGAGGTTTAGCAGCATTGACGCCGCAGGAGCTCGTAAAACAACAACTCGCTGCGCTGGAAAGCCGCTGCACCGGGTCAACGGATCAGGCCGATATGCTTATCCTGGGCTGTGTCGGACAGGTCGACGATCAAGGCGGAAATATCGCGCTGGTTTCCAAACTGCACGCGGGTCTGCATGATGACTGCGCAGCCTATAGCATCAATAATTATTGCGCATCCGGTCTATCCGCCATCGGAATGGCGGCGGCCTCAGTAGCATCCGGACAGACGAAGCTGGTTTTGGCCGGCGGCGTCGAATGCATGAGCCGCGTGCCGTTCATGGGCGACAATGCAAGCTATTATACGGATACAGGCTTGCCGGTTCGCAGCCTCTATATCCCCGTGGTGCTGGCCGCTGACCGGCTTATTGGTAACGAAGGGATTAGCCGCGCCGAACTTGATGCCGTGACCCTCTCCTCGCAACAGAAGGCTGCAGCAACGGAAAATAATTCCGCGCTGCAACGCTCACGCATAGCCACAGGTGGCCTTGACGCCGAAGAGTGCATCAGGCCGCTAACAAACGCAGCTTCACTCGCCGCGATGCCGCCCGCTTTTGGTGGATTGCAGAAACAATATGCGACAGCATTAGAGGGCAAGCCATTCACACCGCACCTGACACTTGGTCATGCTCCGCCCGTATGTGACGGGGCTGGAATGGCAATTGTCGGTGGCGGCAACCTTGGCATGACGCCACGTGCCCGCATCCTTGGCTTTGCAGAAACCGGCGGTGATCCTGCAGCTTCTCTGACTGCCGGTTATAGCGCGATGGACAAGGTCTTGGCCACAACCGGCCTTACATTGGCAGACATGGACCGTATTGAATTTATGGAAGCTTTTGCCGTCACTATTGCCAAATTCATGCGTGATCGCAAAGCCGATCCGGAACGTGTGAATGTCTCTGGCGGGCATATTGCCAAGGGCCATCCGATGGGCGCAAGCGGCGCTATTCTTGTGTCCACTCTGCTCGATAACCTTGACGTTTGCGATGGCACGCTTGGACTCGTGGTGATGAGCGGCGCGTCGGGTGTCGGCACCGCGATGATAGTTGAACGCGTTAATTGAGCAGGAAATAATGATGGAAAAGCTAAGCGACCTTATCGAACGACATACATCTACGCTGAATGCCGCCATTGATGCTGTTAATACACGCAAAAGCTGGAGCCCGTTTCACAACTCCCCCAGTGCGCGCTTTCATACCCCTGGTGCACCCGAAGCTGGAAAGGCGGCATTTGAAGCACAGCTTGGTAAGTCATTCGATCTGGATCAACCCGGCATATCCAGTCGCACCGGTTCTGAAATCTCTCCGTTCACACGGCAACCGCTCGGCATTGATTATCCCGTAAGTGAACCGTCTGCCCTGATTTACGCAGCGCAAGAGGCAATGGTGCAGTGGCGCAAAACCGATCCCGACACGAGGATTGCGCTCTGTCTGGAAATGGCGGAGCAACTTTACGCACGCAATTTTGAAATGGCGCATAGCGTTATGCATGTCGCAGGACAAAGCTACACACAGGCATTTAGCGGCAGCGGTCCCAATGCACTGGACCGCGGGATTGAAGCGCTTGCCTATGCCGCAAAGGCAATGCGCGACGTATTACCCAACGCCCGCTGGGACAGTATATTCGGGAAGGAGAATGTCTCGCTCGACAAATATTACACTCTGGTCCCGCGCGGTATCGGGTTTGTTATCTGCTGCGCATCGTTTCCGACGTGGAATGCCTACCCGGCAATGTTTGCGAACCTGGCTACGGGTAACCCGGTCATTGTCAAACCTCATCCTATCTCCATCCTGCCGATGGCTATCGTGGTGCAGCAATGTCGTAGAGTATTGGAACAATATGGTTTTGACCCCAATCTTGTATCGCTCGCGGTGGACTCAATGGAGACGCCGATTGCCCAGCGCTACATTGACGATCCGGCGGTGCAGATTGTCGATTTCACCGGCAGCCCGCGTTATGGCAGCCATCTGGAGGCCACCGTCACCGGAAAGCTGCTGTTTACAGAAACGGCCGGCATCAACTCGGTGGTTCTGGAATCGTGCGAGGACCTGACCGCGACGGCAACCGCCATTGCGCGGGCCACTTGCCTGTTCTCCGCGCAGATGTGCACTAGTCCGCAAAATATCTATGTTCCGGCTGGCGGAATCAAGACCGGTTCAGGGCACGTCTCTTTTGATGATGTTGCCGCCGCATTGGTTGCGGCCATTGATGCTATTGCCGATAATCCGGCATCGGCGGCTGGTATCATGGGCGCTGTCCAGGCCGAACCAAGCTGCGCCATTGTACGCGATATTGCCAAACGCGCCGCGCAGAATCGGAACGCACGGATATTGCGGGAGCCGTCCAGCTATCCTCATCCTGATTTCCCCGATGCGCGCACGATGACGCCGCTGGTTATCGCCCTGCCCGCTGACAATGCCGCGCTTTATGCCGAGGAACATTTCGGGCCGGTGATGTTCATTATTGCAGCATCCGATGGCGATGCAGCCATTGCCGAAGCAACAACACTAGCGCAACAGCACGGAGCGATTTCCTCCTATCTCTATTCCATGGATGAGGCGTTTATCGACCGTTCGCTTGATGCCTATGCCCAGGCGGGAATGAACCTGTCGATCAATCTCCACGGAGCGATGTGGGCCAATTTCGCAGCGGCTTATAGTGATTATCACGTATCTGGCCTCAATCCGGCGGGCAACGCCTGCCTTGCCGACCTCGCCTTTGTCGCGGGCCGGTTCCGCATCGTCCAGCACCGCCGCCCGGCGCGCACAAAGGTCCAAAGCCATGCCGCATAATCGCAGCGACTTTATCGGCGCGTGGAGCCTTGTCGACTGGCGGATCGAATATTCCGACGGCAACGTGACCCGCCCGTTCGGAGAAGGCGCCCACGGTTATATTGTCTATTCACAGGACGGCACAATGACCGCCAGCATAGCCAAAAACACACGTCCCGCCTTCGGCCTCACCAACGCCCGTAACGCCAGTGTGCAGCAGAAATCCGCCGCTTTCGACAGCTATTTCCACTATGCCGGTCCGTGGAAGATTGACGGCGAAGAAGTGGTCCACACTGTCACCATGTCGCTAAACCCCGATATGACCGGAACCCAGCAACGCCGCGTCGCCCGGTTCAGCGGTAATGACGAACTGACGCTTTCCGCACTTGAAGCCACAAAGAGCGGCGGCGAACGTCACCATATCCTGCAATGGCGGAAGATCCCCTCTCTATCATCTCAGTGAATCTCGTGAATGATATGGCGGACACCAAAATCGGTACGTTCACCAACACCCACGGCCAGCACACCGTTCAGCCAGCCATATTTTTCGCTCGCCGTTTCGAACACCGGCGCGATACGTAGATAATAACGGGCCGGATCGACATAGGGCTTTGCCAGATCGCCAAAATCGGCGCGGACATCATCGGGGATGACGCTGCGTCCGTTATAGGTCAGGTAAATCAGGTCGCCGTCATCCGTTTCCCACACCGCCCGCGCATCAAAAGTGCCTGCGGAAGCACCGCTGCCCAGTCGTCCGCTGCGCGACCAGTTACCACCGCCCGGCAGGATTTTCCCACTAAGGCGCGGTCCGGAAATGCGCCCGCCGGTGATATATCCCATTCGTTGATCCCCGAAGGGCGACTGACCGATCCCGACAAGGCCACCTGCGACTTCAAATTCCGCCGTGCATAAATATGTGCTTGATAAGTCCGGCAGCTGACCTGCCACATTGTCGTGAGTCATATTTGCGAATCCTCCACTTGAAAACTATAGACAATCATAGAACGATTAGTATACTAAGGGTCAAGTAGATTGACGGATCATTTGTGATCAAGGGCAACCCCTCGCAAACCGTCATAATAAAAATAATCAAGGAGGATATATGAAAGCGCGAAATCAGACATTACTCACGGGTGCAGCTATCGCTGCTATAATGGCATCAGCTATGCCAGCAATGGCGCAAGTAACTGAGGATACGGCAGCGTCTGACGAGACTAGCACTAACGAAATCGTTGTTACCGCGCAAAAGCGCGAACAGAATCTTCAGGATGTTCCGATTTCGATGGAAGTCGTCAGCGGTCAGAAGCTCGCCGATTTCAACGCTAACGACATTAAATCGGTGATGAACTATACGCCAAACGTCTTCGTGCAATCGACGGCGGGCAATGATGTCATTTATATCCGCGGATTCGGTTCCCCGCCAGCAAACTTCGCGTTTGATCAGTCGGTCTCGCTCTATGTAGACGGTGTCTATGCCGGACGTTCGCGTCAGGCACAGGCTCCCTTTTTCGACCTTGAACGCGTAGAAGTATTGCGCGGTCCGCAGGGCGCATTGTTCGGCAAGAACACCGCCGCCGGTGCTGTCAGCGTGGTATCAGCCGGTCCAACCGACACACCCGAAGGCGCTTTCACCGCGCTTTATAATTTCGACCATAAAGGCATCGATATTTCGGGCTATGTGTCCGGTCCAATCACCGATACACTCAGCGCGCGTCTGGCTTATAAAGTCGTCAAGCAGGACGGCTATATCTATAACCGCGCGACCGATCATGATGATCCGGAAACAAAACAGCAGCTTGTCCGCGGGACGCTCAAATGGGAGCCTTCGGATAGTTTCGACTTCACGACAAAGGTTGAATATGCAAATCGCGATGTCGTTGGCGGCATAACGGTTTCCAACCCGGTCGATAGTGAGCAAGACCCCCGGACAGACCGCTATCTGGAACGGTCGGAACTGGGTGATGAGGGCAACCGCGTCGAATCGGTCATGGTATCGGGAACCGCGAATATCGCGCTTGGTGATTATACTTTAACTTCGGTTACCGGCTATTCATGGTTCAAATCCAAAATCGTCAACGGCTTTGACCAGACGAT
This sequence comes from Parasphingorhabdus sp., assembly GCF_036568145.1. GTDB lineage: Bacteria > Pseudomonadota > Alphaproteobacteria > Sphingomonadales > Sphingomonadaceae > Parasphingorhabdus. The sequence continues at coordinate 43,314 of NZ_DATCTC010000032.1, forward strand.
CCCCGGCACCGGCGGCGCGTTTACCAACAATTCGGTTTATAACGCCTTTCCCGAACGGTTCGACCAGTTTTCGCAGGAACTGCGCATCCTATCGCCAACCGGACGGACCTTTGAATTTGTCGCAGGGTTATATTACGACCATTCCAACTATCGCCTCGACCAGCTTCAGGGTTTCAACATCCTCGATCTGGGCGGAGCCCCCTATTTTGGCCGTATCGACAGCCGCTTTAACCAGAAGTCCGAATCCTATTCGGTCTTTGGTCAGGGCACGCTGAACGTCAATGACAGCCTGCGCGTCATCGGTAGCCTGCGTTACACGCATACTGACAAAGAAGCCGATTTTGCATCGCGTCTTGTATATGGTCCCTTCCCTATTCGCCCGATCTCAAGCGCAGTCGGCTCGCTTAGCGAAGGCAATGTGGACCCGTCGGCTACGATCCAATATGACATCGCACCGCGCATCATGGTTTATGCAACTTATGGACGTGGTTCCAAATCAGGTGGCTTTGTCAGTAACTCTCTGGGCACAGTTGACGAGACATTTGCTTTCGATGCGGAAAAATCCCGCAACTACGAGGTTGGCCTGAAATCAACTTTGTTCGATGGCAAGGTTATCGCCAACGTTTCGGCCTATGATACAAAGTTCAAGGATTTGCAGGTTTCGGTCTATCAACCGGAAGTTTCACAATATCTGACCGGTAACGCTGCCAGCGCTACCTCGAAAGGTATCGAGGCTTCGCTCAGCCTGTTCCTGTCACCCTATTTCGACATTACCGCGTCGGGGGCATATCAGGACTTGAAATATGACGACTTTCCGGGTGCGGCATGTTTGGCCTCGCAGCCGGATACGTGTGACCCGGCCACCAACAATCTGGCCGGTTACCGTCCTGTGCTTGCGTCTAAATTTACAGGCAGCGTGACCGCTCATACCGGGTTCGACATTTCGGAGGATTTGAAATTCGATATTACCGGGATCGCATCGGGGCGTTCGAAATTTTATAACGCGGATGATCAGGATCCAAGGTTCGGTATCCAAAAGGGTTATGTGAAGCTCGACCTGCGTGTACAGCTCGCCGATCAGGATGATCGCTGGCACATCGCATTGGTCGGCAAAAACCTGACCAACGAGCTAACCACCGGAAGCGTGTTCAGGTTGCCCAACCCTATCACCGAAGTAACGCGGGCCATAATGTATCTTGAACCGACCCGTAATATTTCATTAGAGGCCGGATTCAAATTCTAGGCCAAGAGGTCTGATGATGACCCAAGCAGCGACCGCAGCTAATGTTATCCCGACACGGGAAACGGCGGCTGCGGTCGTTTCTGTTCATGCCTGTGCCAATATGCTCACCTGAAAGAACTCCCCATGATCGAAGTCTATTTTACCCCTACGCCCAACGGCCATAAAGTGTCGATCATGCTGGAAGAAATCGGCCTTCCGCACCATTTGATCGCGATGGATGTACTAAAGGGAGATCACCTGACCGCTGATTTTCGCCTTATCAATCCGAACGGGCGCTTACCGGCTATTGTCGACCATAAGCCGATTGGCGGTGGCGCGCCGTTGGCGGTTTTTGAATCGGGCGCGATCCTGCTTTATCTTGCGGAAAAAAGTGGCCAGTTGCTGTCCAACGATCCCCGCCGCCGCAGCCAGGCCCAGCAATGGTTGATGTGGCAGATGGCAAGTTTCGGACCGATGCAGGGACAGGCTCATCATTTCATCCGCTATGCTCCAGAGGGTCAAACCTATCCGGTCGATCGCTATCGTAATGAAACGGTCCGGTTGCTCAATGTCCTGAACGGACGACTAAGCGAAGCGGACTATCTGGCCGAGGAATATTCCATCGCCGATATTGCCGCCTGGCCATGGGCACGTGCCATTAGCGCGATCGGGCTGTCGCTGGATGATTATCCCGCGGTTCATCGTTGGTTCGAAGCTATTGCAAAGAGGCCTGCTGTCATCAGAGGAACTGACGTAAAAAATGCAACCAACCTGTCAAGCGCGCGGCCCGTACTTTCCGAAGAACAATGGTCGAACCTGTTTGGAAAGAATATGCTCGATGCCCCGACACGATAGCGGCTATCGTAAAGCAGATTGACAGATAAGCTTAAATAGCTAAGTATTATATACATACAATAAATCGTCGATCAGGAGAGATATGTCGCAAACCACCGCCCTACAGGGAGCTCCATCCGACAGTGTATCGGCTCTGCGGCGCAATGTTGCGCTCGGCATGTTATTTCTTGTCGGCACGATTAACTTCGTTGACCGCCAGCTCTTGTCGGTTCTGGTCGAGCCTATTCGGGCCGAAATGCAGTTTAGCGACACCCAGTTCGGACTGCTCACCGGCATGGCCTTTGCGCTGTTTTATGCTGCTATGGGTGTTCCCGTTGCGATGATTGCCGACCGCTGGAATCGCGTAAAACTGATCGGTATTGCGTGTGTTGTATGGAGCGGTTTTACCGCTGCATGCGGGCTGGTTTCAAATTTCTGGCAACTCGCTGTGATGCGCTTTGGTGTCGGCGCGGGGGAAGCTGGTGGCACTGCGCCTTCGCTGTCCCTGATCGCCGATTATTATCCGCCTGACCGCAGGCCGCTGGCGATTGGGTTGTTCACACTTAACGGCCCGTTCGGTGTCTTTGTCGGCGCGGCATTTGGCGGCTGGGCGGCGGCCAATATCGGCTGGCGCGGCGCATTCATAACTATCGGATTGGTGGGTATCCTTGTTGCACCGCTGCTCATCTGGCTTGTGCGCGAACCGGCGAGAGGGCTAATGGATACGCACAAACCTGCCGATGAAGCCGTGCCCTTTAGCCAAAGTCTGTCCATGTTTATCCGCCGGCCGTCGCTGCGCATGGTGATGATCGCCAGCGGGCTTGCCGCCTTTGTCAGTTATGGCATGCTCAACTGGATCCCCGCATTTTTGATGAGAACACAGGGGATGCCATTGTCGGCGATGGCGACGTGGTTTGCCCCTGCTGCTGGTATTACCTTTGGCGTTGGAATATTGGGTGGCGGGTGGCTGGTCAGCCGCGCCGCACGCAGCTCTGCGAAAGCCTATGGCACTATACCCGCAATCGCGACCGCCGTGCTGGTTCCCACCTTTATTGCTGCGCTGCTTGTGGACAGTTGGCAAATATCACTGGCGCTTATGCTGATCCCCATGGCAGCTTGCACCGCCTATGTCGCACCTGCGCTGGCACTGGTTCAAAACCTGACTCCGCCGCGTTCGCGTGCCACGGCTGCGGCGGTTCTGATGCTGATGTTCAACATTGTCGGCCTTGGCCTTGGTCCCTTGTTCGTAGGGATGGTTAGCGATGCGCTAAAGCCCGCTTATGCCGACGAAAGTCTGCGCTGGGCCCTGATGACACTTATACCCGTCGCGATTGCAGCGGGGATAGCACAGTTCGCAATGACGCGGCATCTGGAGAATGATTTCTCGGAATGAGGGAGTCCAATGGGCCGCATGTTTGATGTAAGAATATAAGGAGAGGTTATGACGAAAGATGATGATATTCGGGCGTTGGCAAAGCAATTTTTCGATGCGATTGAACAGGGCGATATTGAGACGATGCAAAGCAGCTTCGCGCCCGATGCCCAAATCTGGCACAATACCGACGAATTGATCGTTACCGTGGAGCAGACCGTTCAAACGCTGACCGCCATGGTCTCCCGGATCAAGAACCGCCGCTATGCCGACCGCCAACTGACCGTCTTTCCCGGCGGATTTGTTCAGCAGCATGTTGTAACCGGCCAGCGCGTCCATGACGATGTGGATGTTCGTTTGCCTTGCGCAATCATCTGCAAGGTTGAAAATGGAAAAATCACGCGGCTCGATGAATATTTTGATTCAGCCCATGTCGCTGCATTCCGCAAATATGCCTAAGGAGTAAACTATGCCAATATTGCGTCAGGTCCCACGATCCGAAGTTACCGATGAAACCGTACTTGCCTATTATGACCGCCTATTCGGAGACCGTGATCCGGTTGCCGAGCCGGGGACTGCAACCGGCACACCTGGCGACTGGTGGACGGTATTTGCGCTTGCGCCGGACATTTTCAAACATGCCGTGGACGGGTTTGCTGTCTATCGTCACCCGGCTCGGAAAATTGACCCCGTGCTGCGTGAACTCGGCCAGACGCGTGCAGGCTGGGTAAAGGGCAGCCAGTTTGTCTTTTCACAGCATTGCAAATCGCTCCGCGGACTAGGCGTAAGCGAGGAAAAGATTGCGGCAGTTCCCCATTGGACAGTCGCCAATTGCTATAATGAACAGGAACGCGCCGTGCTGGCCTATGCCGACTGTCTCACACAGGCTAATGGACGTGTGCCGACAGAAATTTTCGACAAGCTCAAGACTTTCTGGGATGACGAACAGATATTTGAATTTACCTACATCACCTGCCTTTACGATATGCACGCCGTCATCACGCGCGCATTGAAAATGGAATATGATGACCGTGAAGAGCCTATTGTAGAGGTTGCAGCGCCCGAAGGCTTTAATGCCGCCGACTTCCTTAGCGCCCCCAAACCAAAGGATGCACCAAAGGAATAAGCCGGTTCAGGCTTGACCTGCCAATAACCGTCAACCTGTTTGACGATTATTGGCAGGTCTGCTAAAAGAACAGCCAAAGGGGTCGGCAGTAATTTCCCACTCAGGACGAGAAAATAACGGAGATGGATAATGGTAGAGAAAAATAAAGAATTTGAATTTTGCGGCGTCAACCACCTCGCACTGGTTTGCAAAGATATGGCAAAAACGGTTGAGTTTTATCGTGACATATTGGGAATGCCGCTCATCAAGACACTCGACCTTCCCGGTGGACGCGGCCAGCACTTCTTTTTCGATATTGGTAATGGCGACAGCTTGGCCTTTTTCTGGTTTCCCGAAGCACCGGAGGCCGTACCCGGCATCTCGGCCCCCGAGGCATTGCCGACAAAGGGCAACTTCATGTCAGCACACGGATCAATGAACCATATCGCGATCAATATCCCGGCCGAGCGATTTGACGAATATTATGACCGGCTGGTTGCCAAGGGCGTCGAAGTCACCAAGAAACTGAACCACGACAACTCACCCGCCCAGGCTTCCGAAGAAATGCACGACGGTGTCTATGTCCGCTCTGTCTATTTCTTTGATCCCGACGGTGTATGCCTTGAATTTGCAGCGTGGACACATGTGTTCGACGAAAAAGACGTCGCGCACGATCCCGTTCAGGCCGATGGCACCAAGCGCGAAGGTCTTGTCACGGGACGAACCGCTGTTCCTGCAGAATAAACGGTATTCTCAACCTCTTTAAGACCCGGCCGCTGCGTCGGGTCTTGAAAGACATGCGTCACTATTCCTCGCCCAGTCCATCTCATACGTAGCGGGCACCTTCTTTCCGCTACCCGTCGTATTGCTTCCATCGCTGGGATCATAGAAAATCCATGCCATGCTATTATCGAATGAGGAAATTCGGTCATTGTCGCGCTTTGCGAGTAACGCGTCGATTTCTCGCTGCTCGGTGCGAGAGCCTCTGATCATGCGAATAGAACCATCACGAAGATCGAAAGCTCGATAATAAGTTCGACCAAATATGCGTGTATTATACCCCGGTTTGAACGACCATTGGCTTGGCCGGGTTTCAGTGGGCAGCCGAACCGTCGTTACATAGCAACTAAATTCAGGTTCATTATAATAGGGTAGATACTGATCCTGTTGTGCTGCTCTGATCCGTTTGGGGGGCGAGCTAACGCCGCCACCGGGAAGGGCAAATGATCTGGCTCCGTTGCCGTCATCGTCCCAGTCGACCATTCCGGTGCCACTTACCATCAACACGCTTGCTTGCGCTTTTTGATCATATCTCCATTGAACATCGTCAATTGTTTGCCATGTGTCGCCGATCGACTGCTGACGAAAAGCACTAAGCAATTGTGCCGGGGCTACTGCGGAGAATTGGGCTTGTTGCGCCAGCCCGTCGATACCACGGGTAATCACTGTGCGCGTTTTCCGTGCTGGCTGATTGAAGCCAGCACGCGCATCGATTTCGAACAAAGTGGTTATATCGGGCTGCTTGGCGGGGTGCCATTCAAGACGCTCTATCGAGCTGCCTTCTGCCCTGAGCGGCAAAATCCAGCGATAAGGTAAAACCGGTTCAGAAACTGGTGGAGCGACCGGGGGTAATGTGCCGTCCAGATAGTAAAGCTTGCCACCGATCCGCGCCCTTACAAGAACGTGATCAAACATTTCCGGGCTAGGAAGCCTCTGGTCGAGACCATCGTCACCACCGGAATTATTTGCCATCACAGCTTCTGCTTCGATACCTAGCTCGGCAAGCAATCCTAACAGTAAAACAGTCTTGCCCTTACAATCGCCATATCGGCGCTGCCATGTTTCTTCCGATGTAGCGGGGGTCAGGTTTCCACCGTCAAGACCAATATATATGTATCGTACATCCTGCTGAACGAGCTTGAGTGCAGCGCTCGCGCGATCAAACTCGTTGTCATGTGTAGCGGCTATGCGCTTGACCTCTTGCTTCAGCGATGAAGTGTCAGAGATGCTTGCTGCATTGCTATACAGTTCAGCAAATTTCCGTGAGATGGTCGTCCAATCTGAAAAGTCACTATACTCGACGATACGTTGCCAATTATAGCGAGGTGGCGCGTCCTTTGGCGGGATCAAATGGGACGGGTTATCTAAATGGAACTCAATTGTTCGCTCACCTTTTATGGCGACAGCCGCCATATCATCGGTCATCTTTATAATAGGCTTTTGACCTTCAATCCAGTTCAATCCCAAGCGGAACCGGCCCTGAGGTACATTAGGTTCAAGAAGGAGCACACCTGCGTCCGTGTTCCCCAAAGTGGGGTCATTAACACGAATTGTGTAGGCGAATTCCAGTTCATCTCCTACGCGCAAGTCAGGAACCCGGCTCACTGCTGTCAGAGTACCGTCGAGTATTGCAGCTTCCAACTGGCCTTCCTGTCGCAATATTTCGAAAGATGCGCTCGGGAATATGTCAATCACTTCACCATCACGGTGCACTTTGATCGCATGTACTGTAGGTGCGCCAGACGCCGGATTCCAGGAAATAGACAGATTGCCAATTTGTAAAGCGTTGGGATGGGTGATTTTCATCCGGTAGCCACTATAATATTGCTGTCCTTGCTCGTCGAGATGGACAAGAAAATCGCTCCTTCGCACAAATACCAGCCCGCTGACGTCTGCTGGTACTGCCATGAGTTCGGATGGAACCACCCAATCCGGTTCCGCGCCGCGCTGCACCTGGTCGTTTTTCGCATAGGCTGATCCGTGGATCAGTATTGACGCTATGAATATTGAATATTTAAACCGCATTTTGCCCCCCAGTTCTTGCGGTATAATGATTGAAGCTGTGGTATTTACAAGTGGTAATGAAAAAAGTCCCTGCTCGTTTACTACCTTAAGCGCGGCGCGTAATTTTGGAATTTGTCGGCCTCACTCCAGCCCGTCGTGTCGATAATTACATGGTCACGCGAGTAGTTCTCCCAGTCTTACACTCCGATAATCTCCCCTATGGACACCGCAGCATCTTGCTCCGGTCGTGAGAGGTAGAATTCAGCAATCAAATGGCCGTTCTCTTCTCCCTTCGTATGAAGGCCTTGTGCTGCAAGCTTGTCCAGCACACCTTCCTGTTCGGCATGGGAAACGAAAGCGCGTTGCACGAACGGTTCGCAATCAAGTTTTTCCGTGACATAGCCGTGAGTGGCCAGTTCCTGCGCTATGGGTTCGAACGAAAACATGCGTAGCACGAAATTCGCCAGCCATGGTTTCTGGCCCTGTGTCACGACGGGCATCAGTTTTGAAAAGCTGGTTTCAGTAACATAGCCAACACAGCCCGTAGATATGATTATATCGACCGGTTGCAACATATCGCTCGCTGCTTCGGGCAGAGGCCCCCTCTCCAGGTCAAGCGCAAGCCCCTCATCGAGCAGACCGGCATTTTTAGCATAGTCGATTGCTGGCATCGAAGAGTCCAAACCAACGATAGTGGTCGAACTGGCCGTGGGGAGCTCTTCAAAGAAGAGGCGATCGGCGTCGATCACCTGTTCAGGCGTGGCATGGTCCAAAAGCGGGTCGGTCCAGTGTTCATAAAGATCATCCATATCGAGATCATGTTTTAGCAAAGCCGCGTTAACACCATAGGAACAACCCAGATCCAATGCGCAAACCGGCTCATTCTTGCGGTCTTCGAGATGATGGATCAACGAATCGAAGACGGGTTTGGCGCGATCAGGAATCTTGTAATCGACCTTGCCAAGCTCGCGGAAATAACTGCGCGGATCGGGCCTGCCATAGATATGGGTCATATCGGCCTTCACTGCGTTGATATCGACGTGCAACATAACATCTCCTTGGGAAACGAGGGGTTGAACTATGGTGTCGTCGCATTGCATTGCCCCAACGACTAACAGGATCCTGCGGCACGGCCGCGCTGCGCAATAGCGCAATGGGCTCCGAACATAGCGATCAGATCGAAGCTGTGATCCTAAGCAAACTGCTTCAAGGCAAATATTGGAACAGCCCGTTAACGGACAATGCCAACATCATGTCTAAGTGTAGCTATTACCGCGAGAAATGGCAACATAAGCGACCGCTTGCCTGATCGGGCCGTACTTACAAGTTCGATGCCCCCTTGGTGGTCACGGCCTTGCCACTAAAACGCACACATTTCGCAGTTTTGCAGTTTACCTCATGGATTGCGCGAGCAGTATGTCGAGAAAACCTGCACTTTCCTGAACTTTATAGGTGCCTGAGCTACCAATATACTTGCATTAGATAGAATACTAAGCAATTACTTAGCTGGTTAATTTTTTGAGGAGATTATCTTGCTCAACCATCCTGTTTTGCCAACCACTATCGTTGGCAGCTACCCCCAGCCCGATTGGCTGATTGATCGCGAACGCCTGAACCACAGTCTGCCGCCTCGTGTCCGTGCCGAAACATTATGGCGCATTCCTGAACCTTGGCTCGGCGAAGCCCAGGAAGCGGCAACGCTCATGGCAATCCGCGATCAAGAAGAGGTCGGCATCGACATTATCGGCGACGGAGAGATGCGCCGAGAGAGCTATTCAAACCGCTTGGCGACCGCATTATCGGGTATCGATAGCGAGAAACATGGCACGGCCATTGATCGCACTGGAAAGGCCAATCCGGTGCCGCTCGTTTCCGGACCGATCCGCCGTCTTGCACCAATCGAAGCGCAGGATGCTGCCTTCCTACGCCGCCACACAAAACGCCCGGTAAAACTGACCCTGCCCGGCCCGTTCACCATGACACAGCAAGCCGAAAACGGCTATTATCCGGATGGCCGCGCGATGGCGATGGATTATGCCGATGCGGTCAATGCCGAGATTAAGGATCTGTTCGCCGCTGGTGTCGATGTCGTGCAGCTTGATGAACCCTATCTTCAGGCGCGCGCGGATGAAGCGCAATATTACGCCATCGAAGCCATTAACCGCGCGCTGGACGGCGTTGAGGGGACAACGGCGCTCCACATCTGTTTCGGTTATGCCATGGTCCATCACGGCGCGGGGTCGACCAAACCAAAGCCAAAGGCGTATGACTTCCTTGCCGAACTTGACGCGTCGGCAATCGACGTCATCTCTGTCGAGGCTGCCCAGCCAAAGCTAGACCCCGCGATCCTCGCCGAATTGCCCAGCAAAACGATCATGTATGGTGTACTCGACCTGTCCACGCCGGAAGTCGAAACACCGGAGATCGTCGCTGACCGCATCCGCGAGGCGCTTCGCTATGTCGATGCAAAACGGCTATGGATCGCGCCCGATTGCGGGATGAAATATCATAGCCGTCATCATTCGCTGGAAAAGCTGAAAGCCATGGTTGACGGTGCAGCGATTGTGCGGGCGGAGCTTAAATAGGCGGCCAAATCGCCATTTCTGTTAGCACGGAAATGGCGATATACTACGCCCCCTACTCACCCATCAATAAACTCCGTAAGGCACGGCACAACCACTTCCGGCATTTCAATCGTAGTCAAATGACCCGCTCCCGCAATGACCTCAAGCCGTGCATGGGGAATGCCCTGCAATATCTCGTCATGGTTCGCGCGGGTGGTAATTCCGTCCTGATCGCCCCAGACGAGCAACGTCGGGACGGTTATTTCATGCAGTGTCGGCCGGCTATCGCTGCGCGCCATAATCGCGCGCTGTTGCCGCAGGAATGTCTCCGCGCCGGTATCCGCCGCCATCCGCCGTGCGATGTTGAGCAGACGTTCATCGCGCCGCTTGGCTTCGGGGAATAAGATCGGGATGCGTTCCTCGACCACTTGATTGAACTGGCCGCTCTCGACCAGTTCAATATATCCCTGCCGTCGCGCAGTTTGTGCGGGACCATCGGCGGAGGCCAGCGTCGAAAGCAGCACCAGTTTTGCCACGCGTTCGGATGCACGGCGCATCACGTCAAATGCCACAAAACCGCCCATCGCATGACCGATCAGGATGAATTTTTCGGGCGCATTATCAAGCAGGTTCTGCGCCATTTCCCCGATTGTTTCGCCGTGCTGGTTATCGGCAATAATCAACTCGCGGTCGCTCCACGCGTCACGCAATGGCTGCCATACTTCATCGGTGAGAAGCTGGCCGGTGATGAGTACGATAGGAAGAGACATTAAATCACCTGATGCAAGAGGGGTTCACCAGCCGTAAGGCGGCTGCAGTTTTCATACGCAACCTTTAAGCTGCGAGAAAGCGTCTCGGGGGTCAGCCATGCGATATGCGGCGCGAGCACGGCATTCGGCAAGTCAAGCAGCGGGTTTGACTGCGACAAGGGTTCGTTTGCAAACACATCAAGCCCCGCACCGCGCAAATGCCCGGACGAAAGTGCCTCGACCAGCCTTGCCTCGTCAACCAGCTCCCCGCGCGCCGTGTTCACCAGAACCGCGCCCGGCTTCATAGTCAATGGATCAATGACCCCGCGCGTCTCTTCGGTCAGCGGGATATGCAGCGACACAATATCGCATTCGGCAACAAGACGGTCGAGCGGCCAATAATCATAATCCACATCATGCTGACTGCGCGCGGTATAGACAATTTTTGCGCCCAGCGCCTCTAGCACCGGCGCCAATCGCTGGGTCGAATTACCAAAACCAACCAGGCCGATTGTGCGTCCTGCAATTTCACCGACATAATCCAGTTCAGACGGGTCGGCAGTCCAGCCCTTCCCCTTCCGTGTTCGCGCATCAAAAAAGCAGGTGCGGCGCAATACCGCCATCATCAGCGAAAGCGCCATTTCTGCCACCGCCTGACTATTTGTTCCAGGCATATTGCAAACGGCGACATCATTGTCGCGAGCCGCGTCAAGCGCGATAGTATTGACGCCAACGCCCAGCTTCTGAATCAGTTTGAGATTGGGGGCAGAGGCGATAAATTCTCTCGTTACCGGCGTCAGCACATGGAGCAGTGCGGTGATTTCCCCCGCGACTTTATCCAGTGGTTCCGCTTCATCAACATGCGTCACAACACCGGGACCAAAGACTGCATCCACTTCAGCGCGAAAGCCGGGACTTGGACGAGCGTGCAGAACAATCATGTCAAGGTCTCCGCAATTGGAGCCGCAAAGGCCGACGCACCTGCGAACACAGCGTCACTACTCATTGCCTCTTCGATACGCAGCATCTCGTTCCATTTTGCCATGCGTTCAGAACGTGTGAAGCTGCCGACCTTTAACTGTCCTGCATTCCAGCCAGTCGCCAGATGGGCGATGGTGACATCCTCGCTCTCCCCCGACCGGGCCGAGACTATCGCGCCCCATCCGCGAGTGACTGCCGCGTCCAGTGCAGCCTTCGCCTCGGTCACTGTGCCGACCTGGTTGACCTTTATCAGCGCGGCGTTACAGGCGCCGGCATCATGCGCGTCTGCAACCCGCTTTGCGTTGGTCACGAGCACATCGTCGCCGATAATCTGTACATGGTCACCCACCGCAGTCGTGACCGCCGCCATCGTTTCCCAGTCATCCTGGCCGGCTGGATCCTCGACCGACAATATCGGGTATCGCTTGGTCCATTCGATGATCCGCGCGCCCATTTCTTCTCCCGACAAGCGGCGCTCATCAAGCGCGAGATTATAGCCGGACGCATCGCCCAGTTCATTCGCCGCAATGTCTAATGAGATAAACACATCTTCACCCGCACGGTGTCCGCTCGTCTCTATCGCACGGGTCAGCGTATCGAGCGCATCCTCGTTTGAGGTGAAATTGGGCCACCAGCCGCCTTCATCCGCAACGCCGGTCAACGGACCTTTTTCCTCCATCAACCGCCCCGCAGCACGGTAAACATCATCAGTAATTTCAAGCGCGCGGCGAAAGCTGCCTGCTTTTGGACACATGATCATAAAATCCTGGACATCGGTGCGCCGACCAGCATGAGCGCCACCGCCGAAAATTTGTATTTCAGGCAGCGGTATCCGCACCGCCTTACCCCCTGAAATGTAGCGCCAGAGCGGCTCACGGGAATCCGCGGCAGCCGCATGTAGGACCGCCATCGACACCGCCACCACTGCATTGGCCCCCAGCCGTGCCTTGTTAAGCGTGCCGTCCAGATTGATCAGCGCAGCATCAATCGCACTCTGTTCACGCGCATCCATGCCTTCTAACAACGGAGCGATTTCAACCCCGATTGCAGAGACAGCGCTTGCAACACCGTACCCACCAAATGCTTCACCCCCGTCACGCAGGTCAACCGCTTCATGGGCACCGCGTGACGCACCGGCGGGTGCAATAGCACGGCCAACCGCTCCAGATTCTAGAACTACCTCAGCCTCCACCGTGGGCCGCCCGCGCGAGTCCCAAAGCTGGCGTCCAGTAATAGAAGCGATACGTGAAGTCATGCAAAAGTCCTTTTCCATTGGGTAACAAGATCATCGATGGGCAAGGCATCGAGGATCAACGCGCGTGCCTGCGACCGCACGATATTCTGGTGATCGGGCTCGGTCAGATATGGCGCTGGCGATTTGCCCTCCATCCGCGCAAGGAGCAATGCGCCAGTAAGCCGTCCGGCGCGCAGCAGCAGTTCGTTCGGGGCCTCCCAATCAATTGCCGCACGATAGGAATCGACCATTGCAACGGCGGCTTGTTGCAACCGCTCGTCATCCAGCCACACGGCCTTCAACAATAAATGGGTCGTGCAAAACGCAAGGTCGAACGCCGGATCGCCATACACCGCACATTCGGCATCAATGAATACCGGGCTACCGCTTCTGACTAGGATATTCTTCGGGCTGACATCGCCATGCACCAGTGCGATTTTACGCACCATCAGATCGTCGGCAAGTGCCCGCAGCGCGGGTGCCAGTTCAGCCTCCTGCTCCGCCACATAGAGTAGGAACGGATCGACGCGCAACGCACGAAACATTTCATCATTGGAGAAAGCATTGCGGTCAGCATCACTATTCGCAGTAGCCGTATGAACCGCAGCAATATTTCGGCCCACCTGCGCCGCAAAGTCGATGTCCACGCGTCCTGCGACCAGTTCATCTTTCCAAACCGGGCAATCGGGCAAAAACTCCATCGCAAAGGCATGACCAGCGCCTAGTTCAGCAAGAACTTTCGGAGCAATATCAGGGTTAACTTCGCGAGCACGCTGAAGCCAGCGCACCTCGCTTGCACCCCTTTCAACCGGAGCGGTCCATTCAGCGGCGACGCGCAATTGCGCTAGCGGGCGCTTTACCACAATCGGCCCCGTCGGTGTCTCTAGCCGCCATACATCGCATGACACTCCTCCAGTCAGCGGTTCAAGGACCGGATCATCCGCGCCAATCAAATCGGCATCACGCAATGCCTGAACAATTTCATCGTCGCCAGATGGCATCAGAGCTTTTCCTTGATCCAGCTACCAACCAGATCGGCTGCATCCTGACGCTCCTTGATAGAATCTTCAAAATAATGCGCGCCGGGGATTAGCTCAAGCTGCTTGTCCGTGCTGCCGAGGAAGTCAAAAATCTTGCGCGCATCGCTTGGGAATACGCCGGTATCCGCCAATCCCTGCACAACCAGTGCAGGCGTATCATGTTTGGCGAGATGCGGCTTGCCCTGACATGGTGAGGTCTCAAGGCTCCACATATTGAGCCAGGTCTTTATGCTATTTGCGCGGCCAATGCTGGGGCTGCGGTTGGCGATGGCCGGATCACCACGATAACACCAATTCGGCTTGCGGTCCGACGGATCAATTGTGGGATCAACGCAGCGAATATCACCCCAACATCGGAACATGGGAAAAATCCGGTCGGGAATATCCGCATCGTTCAGGCGTTTTAACTCAGCCTTTGCCCAATCGGTAATCCGCTGGTTACGTGCCCGTTGCGCAGCGCGATACTTCGCAATGAAATCGTCTGAATATGGCGGGCCATTATCGGGGTTAAAAGGGTCGAGCGCCGGGTCGGTGGCTACCGGATCATTTTCGTCTGTGACCGATGCATCCATCCAGTCGGTAAGTACTTCGGGGCGCCCCTGGTGCGCGTTGAACGAAATATAAAGGTCGCCTTTAATTAACGAAGCCAAGGCATCTTGTCCGACAGATGGCAAACGGTCGGTCAGGCTCGGCGCAATTGCTTCTGCCTGATAGGCACCCATTAGCGATCCACCGCCTGAATTGCCCAATATCACAATTTGCTCTACGCCCGCTTCTTCTTTTAGCCAGCGCATCCCGACACCAATATCGAGAACGGCATGCTCCAATAAAAACTGATCTTCTACCCCGCGATAGCGTGTATTCCAGCCCAGAAATCCAAAGCCCTGCCGTTCAAAATAGGGGGCGATATAGTGTTCGGAAAAATCGACATTATAATGGGTGGCGATGATCGCAACCTTTGGGCGTTTGCCGCTTTCGGTCCAGTAAATGCCCTGACAAGGATGGCCGCCCGCCTGAATACGCGGTGCAGTGGGCGAAACCCGCCCGATAAATTGCGCATCCAATCCTTGGGTTCCATTGGCGTCCATGTATATGTCTCCTGATATTGATTATTTTGCTAAATAAATTGGTCAGCGGGTAACTTCGAATGGAAGCGAATATCCTTTCAACCCTGCCCTGATCGCAAGCTTGTCAATTTTTCCGGTCGGTCCTATCGGAATTTCATCGACGAATATTATATCGTCCGGCATCCACCATTTAGCGATTTTACCTTCAAGATATTCCCTTATGTCCGCTGCATCGGCCCGCCCGCCGCTTTTCAACTGGCACAGCAAGACAGGGCGCTCGTCCCATTTGGGATGCACAACCCCAACGACAGCCGCTATCGCCACAGCATCATGTCCCATGGCGATATTTTCTATCTCGATAGAGCTGATCCATTCGCCTCCGGATTTTACTACATCCTTGGCACGGTCGGTTATCTGCATATAACCTTCACTGTCGATCGTGGAGACATCACCTGTATCGAAAAACCCGTCTTCATCGAGCACGTTTCCACCTTCACCGCCAAAATAGGCGCGCGCAATCGTCGGCCCCTTTATCATCAACCGCCCCGGTGTTTTGCCATCATGGGGCAAATGGTTCCCTTCATCGTCAACCAGCTTCATTTCAAGACCGCAAAGCAGCCGTCCTTGCTTAAGCTTGTAAGCCATTTGCTCATTATCAGATTTTGCAGCAACCGACGCATTAGGTACAGAGACGGTGCCTAGCGGAGAAGTCTCGGTCATCCCCCAACCCTGGACAACATCTACGCCATAATCGTCCCGGAAAGCCCGGATGATCGATTCAGGACATGCCGAACCGCCGATAGTGACGCGTTCCAATGTTGTGAAATGCTTGTCATTCCCCTGCATATATTCAAGCAGCATTTGCCAGACAGTCGGGACAGCGGCCGAATAGGTGACGCCCTCTTCCTCAATCAGGTTATAAATCGATTCGCCGTCCATGCGTTGCCCTGGCAAGACAAGCTTCGCGCCGACAGCAGGCGCGGAATACACGACGCCCCATGCATTAGCATGATACATTGGCACCACTAACAAAACCGTATCTCGCGACGAAAGGGCCAGCGCATCGCTCTGCAATGTCATGAGCGCGTGGATATAGTTCGAACGGTGTGAATAAAGTACACCTTTCGGATTGCCAGTGGTTCCCGACGTATAACAAAGCCCGCACGCGCTTTTCTCGTCAAAGCCGCCCCATTCATATTCCGCTGGTTGATCGCCGATCCAATTGTCAAATGCTATGGCTTCAAAGCTGGTTTTTGGCATATTTTCACGAGCGCAGAAGAAAATCACCTGTTCAATTGCAGGTATTTGTTCCAGCAACTGTCCGACAAGTTCAGCCGTAGAAGGATCAGCAATCAGTAGCTTGCTACCGCCATGCTTTGCGATATAGCTGATCTGCTCAGCGAACAGGCGCGGATTAAGTGTATGGAGCACGGCTCCCATCCCCGCTGCACCATACCATGCCGCAAGATGCCGTGCGCTGTTCCAGCCCATAGTAGCAATACGGTCGCCCGGCTTAATCCCGGCGGCACAAAGCGCGTTCGATACCCGCTTGGCATTCCTATGGACACTTGCATAATCGGTGCGCGTTACGTTGCCATCTGCATCGCGAGAGATGATTTCCCGTCCACCGTGCCAATGTGCAGCATGGCCTATGATACGGTCGACAGTCAGTTCGACCTCTTGCATCAGTCCATCCATTTTCTTGCTCATTCCTCTCCGAACGCTATTTTTGAGTCGTTTATCTTCCTGCGACACCGATCCATTATGGTTGCAAAGCAAGTTTATGAACACGACCTTTTCGTAAAAGATAGTATCCTAAGTGTTTTTTATTTGCAACGTCGTATTGCTTTCACCGCTTGCCCGCTTCACATAGTTTCCAGAAATTTATCATAGAAATATGCGAAGAAAGGCGGACACCGCCTATGAAGAAAAACCAATTGATCATCGCGTTGTTTCAACGCTTCTGCTGGATGGACGAAGGCCTCCAGTCCCGGCTTCATGAACGCGGCTGGCCCGATGTTAGCCGTTCACAATCAATGGTCATGACCAATATTGTCAGTGGTATCGTGCGGCCATCGGATATTGCCCGCAACATCGGCATTTCGCGGCAAGCCATACACAGTACGATCAATCAGATGGAAAAGCTTGGCATTCTCCAGCTCAAAGTCGACCCGAAGGATCGTCGGCACGTCATCCTTGAACTGACAGAAACCGGAAAGCAGATGCGACGCGATGCGCAGCTGGCAATGGACAGCTTAACCACGCAAATTTCCAATATTCTCGGTCAGGAAAAATTCGATGCGATGCTCGATGCGCTGGACTCAGATTGGGGTGATAATATCAATCATGATATCAAACGAAACGCCTAGACAAATTATCCGAACTTAGCTCTCAATCGGCTAGTGCAGCCGCGACTTTAACCAATCGCTGTGTCGTAATATCGATCAGCGATGTCACCATCCCATCCTTCAACCCACCATCACCGTCAAAGGCAGCATGAGCCGCAGGAACCGAAACCTGATCGGGAATGACGATCATCTGGACCGTAGTCAAAATCTGACGTAAATGCATAAGACCGCGCAGACCGCCGAACGGGCTCAGCGATGCTGACATTATAGCGGCGACTTTACCGCGATAGGCCGTTAGCGCAACTAGCCCTTCATCCCCTGTTGGCCGCGAGGCCCAATCGATCGCATTTTTGAGCAATGGCGGAATCGAGCCATTATATTCCGGTGAAACGACCAGTAATCCGTCCTGTTCAATCAATATCTGTTTGAGGCGGAGCGCATCGGGTGGAAAATTATTGGCCTCCAACTCAGCGGAGTAGATCGGCAAATCAAACGACGCCAAGTCAATCTCTGTGACCTTCGCACCATGTGCCTTTAATTGAGACAGTGCCAGATCCGCCAGCATTTGGTTGAACGATCCTTCGCGAACGCTTCCGGCGATTACAGCGATTTTTGTCATTATTACTTCTACCAACCTTTCGCGTTACCGCAGCGCGGTATGTTTAAGCCTTAACATCCGTCAGATCGGATAATTGCCGTGTTTCATCAGCCAGATTCTCGATGACGCGCCGCATTAATTCTTGCAGCGTAGAGACTTCTTCATTGGTCATCCCGCGGGTCGCAATTTCATGAATTTCGGCATTCATTGGCGCAAGGATCAGTTCCAGCTGCTTGGCGTGCGGTGTCAAATAAATAAAGGTTTTGCGTCGGTCCACGGGAGTTTTCTTGCGAATGATGAAACCGTCTTTTTCCAGACCTTTCAATGCTACCACGGTTGTCGGCTCTCGCATTCCAACCCGTTCACTCAGTTCACGCTGTGTAATCCCGTCTTCTCGCCATAGCTGCCGCAAGAAACGCCATTGACCCGCCGAAACATTGTGGGTCAGCGTTCCGCGTTCCAAAAGACGCGAGAATGAACGAAATACAATTCGAGCCAAATAACCAATACTGTTGTTCGGATCGGTATAATATTCCGGGCGATGGCGATTATCCTGATTCTTGTTAGCCATTATTCATCTCCCATAGCGCTGGTTTTGATCCAGTTGATTAACGCTCACAATATGCTATCCTTAGTATACAAACTATTGTGCAGCAATCTATTCTTTTAACCCTCATTCATAATGGCAGTAGTGGCCGCCCTTGTCCAAAAAGGCGATAACCATCTGAACCAAATCATGTTTGTTTTATCCCTTTTAGTGCAAAAAATGTGGAGAATCCGGTGAAAAAATTTACCACGATTATCGCAGTAGCCGCGCCTCTGCCGCTGTCAAATGTTGACACTGACCTGATCCTTCCAGCGCAATTTATGAAAGGCCTAACCCGCGAGGGGCTTGGCGATCATCTTTTCCAAACGCAACGTTATGATAGCGATGGACGCGCCCGTCCGGATTTTATCCTTAACCATCCGCAGTGCCGCCAAGCCCGGATTTTGATAACTGACCGGAATTTTGGTTGTGGCTCTTCACGAGAACATGCGGTTTGGGCGATCACTGATTTTGGAATCCGCTGTATCATTGCGCCTAGCTTTGGTGAAATATTCGCATCCAATGCCCGCAAAAATGGACTTTTGCTCATCACATTATCCGATGATGCCTGTCGTGATTTGCACGAAACTGTCGCCGATTCCGAATATGCTCCGGTCACTGTTAATCTTGTAGATCAACAAATCATCCTCTCATCAGGCGACATCATCGCCTTTACCATCGATCAGAATGACCGCCGCATCCTGCTCAATGGACTTGACGACATTGCTCGGACTTTGCAGCATAGCGACGCCATCGAACGGTTCGAGAACGCCGCCTAAAGTTTATCCGGATCGATAATATGCCCGGCAATGGCACTTGCTGCGGCTATGGCCGGGCTCATTAAATGCGTTCGACCACTTTGGCCTTGCCGGTTTTCAAAATTGCGGTTGGAAGTTGATCCGCAGCGTTCACCGGGCAGCAATTTATCGGCATTCATCCCTACACACATCGAGCAGCCAGGTTGTCGCCAGTCAAAGCCGGCATCGCGGAAAATCTGGTCTAGGCCTTCTGCTTCTGCCTGCATTTTTATCAGACCCGACCCAGGCACTATCATCGCGCTGAGATGCGGCGCGACCTTTTTCCCATCCACAATCGCTGCGGCAGCACGCAAATCTTCGATACGGCTATTAGTACAACTGCCAATAAAAATACGGTCAAGGCGTAGCCCTGTAATAGGCATACCAGGCAGCAGACCCATATATTCCAGCGCCCGTTCCGCTTCGGAGCGAAGCACTGGATGGTTCAACATTCCAGGATCAGGAATTACTTCATCAACAGCAATGGTCTGCGAAGGATTCGTTCCCCAACTGACCATCGGTCGGACCGCATTTGCATCAATTTCTATCATTCGATCAAAAACTGCGTCTGCGTCACTCGACAACTGCGACCACTGTTCAAGTTTCACGTCCCACTCTGCGCTGGAAGGCGAAGCAGGTCGGTCTTTTAAATAGGCATATGTCTGCTTATCAGGCGCGACTAGTCCAGCCCGCGCACCCATTTCGATACTGAGATTGCACAAGGTCATCCGGCCTTCCATCGACAGTGAACGGATTGTTTCGCCGATAAATTCGACGACATGACCAGTGGCCCCGTCCACACCGATCTGTTGCAGGATATAGAGCGCGAGATCCTTGGCATAAACATGTGGTGACATGTCTCCAGAAACATTGATGCGCATATTACGAGAGCGACGCTGACGAATGGTCTGAGTTGCCAGAACATGCTCTACCTCGGACGTTCCGATACCAAAGGCCAGAGCCCCAAAGGCACCATGGGTCGATGTATGGCTGTCACCGCAAACGATAGTCATTCCAGGCTGCGATCGCCCTTGTTCCGGCCCGACCACATGGACAATTCCGTTGCGCGGATCGCCCATAGCAAAGCGTTCTATACCGGCACGATCGGCATTTTCTGCCAACACCTCAAGCTGAGCACGCGCTTCTTCATCCATGACAGCAGACGTGCCAGCATCCTGATCAATAGTCGGCACGTTATGGTCCGATAATGCCAGCGCTAAATCAGGCCGCCTAACCTTTCGCCCGGCGGCAGCAAGCCCTGAAAAAGCCTGCGGTGAAGTGACTTCATGGATTAAATGGAGATCAACATAAATCAAACTTTCCCCATCATCCTCGGCAACGACATGCGCGTCCCAGATTTTGTCATACAACGTGCGCGGGGCAGGTAGCGTCATCGGTGACTCATATCCCAAAGAGTTCGGCAGGGCCGCTTCTTCGTCATTGCTCACTTTACTCACTACGCCATTCCTTTGATATCAGACCTCCCAACAGATACTTAGTATTTGAAGTATTGTTTGTCTATGATAAAGGAACTCCAACAGGAACATTGTCATATCAGTAGATTTGCCCTTATCTGAAATCTGATCCACCAACCATTTTGCGAGACTCCTTTTGATTGACCACCAATTTCATGCTGAACAATTGCGTAGTGCCTATGCCGGTCCAACGATAGCGCCGCTGCGCGATAGCGATCCGCGGGCGAGCGTAGATGATGCCTATGAGATACAGGCGCTGAACAGGGATCACTGGTTGCGGGAAGGACGACGGATTGTCGGGGCCAAGATCGGGCTTACGTCCAAAGCGGTGCAAAAACAGCTTGGTGTAGATCAGCCTGATTTCGGAATATTATTTAATGACATGGCCATTGATGATGGCGGCTCTATTCCGGCCGGAAAATTGCTACAGCCCAGGGTAGAGGCCGAAATTGCTTTCTGCCTTGGCCGCGATATTGATATGGTCGGCGACGATCCCGCAGAATTGGCAGATGCAATTTCCTATGCTCTTCCCGCGCTTGAAATTGCCGACAGCCGTGTCGCGGACTGGAATATAACTTTTGTCGACACCATTGCGGACAATGCTTCATCGGGGCTGTTCGTGCTTGGCACAGAGCGGTTGAAACTGGCGGATATCGACCTTGTCGGCTGCGCGATGCGGATGGAGAAAAATGGCGTGCTTGTTTCAGAAGGCAGCGGCGCGGCCTGTCTTGGTAATCCGTTAAATGCACTCGCCTGGCTGGCGTCGATACGAATCCATCAGGGCAATCCGTTGAAGGCGGGCGGCATCATATTGTCAGGGGCACTGGGCCCGATGGTCGCTGCGGTGCCGGGTGACAGTTTCACCGCACATATTGAAGGTTTAGGCGGGGTCAGCCTGCATTTCGCCGACTGACCCTTGTCTGTTAAATCTTGCCCAGAGTTTCCTTGCGCGGCCCCAGATAGCCGAACAGGTACGCCGCTACTTTTCGCATCTGTATTTCTTCCGCGCCTTCGGTAATGCGGTAACGGCGATGGTGCCGGTAGATATGTTCAAACGGCTTGTGCCGGGAATAGCCCATCCCGCCATGGACCTGCATCGCCCGGTCGGCCGCTTCGCAGCAAAGCCGGTTTGCCCAGTAATTGCACATCGATACGCGGTCCGACAGGCGGTGCTCCACCTCTTTATGCGGCATATTGTCCATTTCCCAAGCGGTCTTGTGGATCAGCAGGCGCAGCATTTCGGCCTGTGTCGCCAGCTCGACCAGCGGGAATTGGATCGCCTGATTTTTTGCCAACGCTTGACCGAACGGCTTGCGCTCGCGGGCATATTTCACGCTTTCTTCTATGCAATAGACCGCCGCGCCCAAGGATGAAGCCGCCTGCCGGATGCGGTTTTGATGCACAAAACTTTGCGCGATGGACAGACCGCCATCCAGCGGACCGAGCCGCGCGCTATCGGGCACCCAGACATCGGTAAAGGTCATGCGCGGGTGATCGGTGGGCATGTTGAACGTCCACATATATTCATCCACCGTCATCCCCGGCGTGCCAGTGGGGACAATCAGGCAGCTTATACCCTTGGCATCGCCATCATTGCCGCTGGTCCGGCAGAAAGTCGCACAGTGGCTTGCGACATGCATTCCGGTGATCCACATCTTTCGCCCGTTGATGAGCCAGCCGTCCACCCCGTCGCGGGTTTCGGGAACGGCGCGGGTTTCCATATGCGTCGCGTCGCTGCCATGATCGGGTTCTGTCAGGCCGAAAGCGGTCCGTCGTTTGCCTTCAAAGCCGCCGAGGATGAACTCCTGTTTCTGCTCCTCGCTGGTCGCGAATTGTTCGAACATCTCGACGAAAGGGAAGTTGCCGACAATGCTATGCTCGTTCTGCAAGTCATTGTGCAGCCCAAGCCCCTTTGCCGCGAAATGTTCGCGTATGACCGCCATCCACAGGTTCGATCCGTCCTTGCCACCATATTTTTTGGGCGCGGAAAAGCGCCAGTGGCCCGCGGCATCCGCCCGTCTGGTTGCGGCACGCAGCAACTCTTCCCACTCGTGGCGCGGCAAGCCCTGATTATCCCAGTCGGTCCGGCTATGTTCGCGGCGATGGTCAAAGAAGCGGATATTGTCATCAGCTTGCTCAAGCGGTTTGATCTCCGCCTCGATAAAGGCATCCAGTTCATCAAGGTAGGCTTGTAAGTCGTCCGGTATCGCAAAATTCATATTTGATCCTCTTCCTTTTTTTATAGTTTTGTTTTCATGCGCTCCACTGGGAACGTGCGCGGGCCAGTGCCGCATATTTGGGGCTATCAACCGTGCATTTGTCGATAGCATCGCGGCGTAACTGCGCGAGCACCCCCGGATCGGCAAGCGTCACCGCGCCGTCCATAATGTCGCTCGCGCGTCTCGCATCTTCGGCAGAAACATTCGCGCCAAGGTCACGCATTACGATGCCAAGCGCGTTCATCGCAACCGCGACCTCGAACTTGGCGTGGCCGCTGGCGTCCGGTTTTATTTTTTCGCCCAGCCAGTCGCGCACGGCCTGAACTATCTCTTGTTTGGAAGGCTCCCCTTTTGGCTCGGGGGCGGTTGTAGATGATGGTGGTAACGGACGGCTTCGTTCCTCTTCTGGCGCGCCTGTTTCCAGCAGCATGAGCAAATCCAGCTCCTGCTCTGCGGTCCGGCGACCGATGACGACGCGTTCTACCGTAGGATCAGCACCGCTCCGCCATGCTTCGCCCATTTGCAAGCATCCGAGCGCCCACCATAAAGTGCGGAACACAAGCCAGAAATGAAACCGCTCTGGATCAACCGGTGCGCCGCCTGCGTCCCTGTACGCCGCGAAATAATCATCAAGACCGCCTACCCCGAACGCCGGACGATCAAGCTGGCCAAAGCGCCACACAGTCATGCAGCCATAGGCTAGATCATCATGCGGATCGCCAAGATGCGACAATTCCCAGTCGAGCACTCCGGCCAGACCATGCTCGTCCACCATGATATTGCCCATGCGATAATCCCCGTGGACAAGCACAGAGGCGGCAGGATCAGGCAAATGCTCCTCGCACCATTTGATAGCCAGCGCGATAATCGGCCGGTCGCCACCATATTCAAGGAAACGGGATTTATATTCGGCAAGCTCCGAAGCTATATCCAGCACCGGGATTGTCGCGGGGATAGTTTCGGCAGGAATAGCGTGGATGCGCGCCAGTTCGCGGCCAAGGTCGTTCAGCAATGAAGGCGGAGGCGCGGCCAGTATTTTGACCGGGTTAACCTCGCCGACAATGCGCCGCATGATATAGCCGGTTCCCATGCCATCGCTATCTGCAAGCACACCGACGACTTCGGGCGCTTTCACACCGGCATCGTGCGCGGCCATGACGAGCGCCGCTTCATCGCTGTGACCATAAGGTCGCCCCGCCATGTAATCGGGCGAAGGGGCACGGCGAAGAACATAGGAGCGGCGATCATCGCCCTCACCCCAGTCAAACGCCCAGCTTTCCATATTCGCCCCGCCAGAAAGACGCTGGAGATCAGATAGCTCGCCAGAACCCGCAATACGGGTCATGAAAGCCGATAGCGACGCTGAAAGATCAGTCATTACAGAGCGCCGCCCGTGGCTCTGTGTGAATATCATGCACGCAGCCTTTATACAGGCTGTCTTTATAATCTTGCATCCCGCTCCCCAATTACTTAGAATACTATCTATACCAAAGGCATTCACTTTCCACAAGCGGACGCGATCGGGAGAACCTTAATAGTGCATATTGCAATATCTGCTT
>NZ_DATCTC010000033.1:0-97544 GCF_036568145.1 Parasphingorhabdus sp.
CGCCCGCCTCGAGGCCCTGCAATCTCAGGCCGGCCTTAATGGTCGTCGGCAGTCCTCCATGGACGATGAACCGCAGAACCGGCAGTATCTCGTAGAACAAGGCCCGGGCTTCGACGATTCTTCGTTCCGCCACATGTTCGAGAACTTGCGCCGGCTTCCGGCCGAGGAGGTTGGGCGCCGCGGTGCACCAGCCGGTCGCGCCTGCCGCGAGCGCTTCGAGGGCCAGATGGTTCGCGCCGTTGTAGAAGGGCACCTTCCCGTGCGAAAGCTCATGAAGAGCGTGCATCCGATTAAGATCGCCACTGCTTTCCTTAACAAGGTCGACATTGTCGATCTCCCGGACCATCCGGACGAGCAGCTCGGGTGTCATATCAACACCGCTGGTGGCGGGATTGTTGTACGCCATGATGGGTAGATTTGTCGCTTTCGCAACCGCAGAGAAGTGAGCGAACACCTCAGCATCCGTCAGTTTCCAATAGGATACCGGGATGACCATCAAGCGGTCTGCGCCGGTCTGCTCAGCGAACTTCGCTTTGTCGACAGCAGCCTTCGTGGTCAGCGCGCCGATACCTACGATCAGCGGAACCTAGCCAGCTACTGCTCGCACCCCGATCTCTACTGCCTGCTCCCATTCCTCGTCGGTCAGGTAAGCACTCTCTCCGGTACTCCCTAGGATAGCGACGGCTGCCGGGTCTGTATCCAGCAATGCGTCGATCACCTTTGTAAAAGCCGGTTCGTCAATACCAGTACCGCTCTCTTCGAAGGGAGTGATCGGATAGGCTATGATGCCGTGAGGGATACGATTGGCCATGAAATTTCTCCGGTTGTTGTGCTCATCGCAGCGTTTGTCGCGACGGTTTCCGAACCCTAGCAAGCGTTCGAACAGGGTGCGGCGCAGAAGCTGCGGTCCAGCTGCCGATCTTGCGGAAAGAGACGCGGCCGCTGTTACTTGAACGATCACCCATCTCTTTGACGCTTCGATGTAACGAGCGAGAAAGGTGGCTTCTTTCTTGGTGCACCGAACTTCGCCAACACGGTCATGGTCGAAACCAGCCATCGACTCCGCAGCTTGTCCTTTCCTATGACACAGTTACCGTTGAAGCTAGACGCCGGGCGCCTTGTGGAGATTAGCGCCGAAGCGAAGGTCGTGGGTGTATTCGTCGCGCTGGCGCGCGCATCGGCTATGTGAGGTCGAAGAGCAGGATCTCCGCTCGGTGATCGGTCTCGAGCTCGATCACACGCTCGCCCTCAATCTTGGCACTGTCACCCTCGCGCAGCTCGTCCCCGTTCAGGCGCACGAGACCTCTTGCCACGTGCAGCCAGCCGCGCCGACCCTCCGTAAACTCATGAGTGAGCTTCTTTCCATCTGAGAGCATGCCGGCAAAGATGGCAACGTCCTGGTGGACGGTGACCGCGCCCTCGCTGCCCCACCGGTCGGCGATGAGGCGCAGGCGACCTTCCATCCTCTCACGCGGAAAGCGCTTCTGCTCGTATCCCGGAGCGATGCCTTGTGCTTCGGGGATGATCCAGATTTGCAGGAAGTGGACCGGCTCAGTCTTGGACGCATTGTACTCACTGTGTGTCACCCCGGTCCCGGCCGACATGCGTTGCACATCGCCCGGTACGATGACCGATCCATTGCCAAGGCTGTCCTTGTGTTCGAGCGCACCCTTGAGGACGTAGGAGATGATCTCCATGTCGGAATGGCTGTGCGCACCGAAACCCGCGCCGGGCGCGACGCGATCGTCATTGATAACTCGTAGGACCCCGAAGCCCATATGCTCCGGATCGCGGTAATTTCCGAAAGAAAAGGTGTGGCGGCTGTCGAGCCAGCCCAGATCAGTGTGGCCGCGCGTATGGCAATCGCGAACGATGATCATGACGAATGCTCCCGAGGTTGAAGACTGAATGGGCCTGGCCCAGCGGCCGCGATGGCGACGAGACCGCCGACGATGGCGAGATGCTCCAGCGCGGTCGTAAGCTGCCGCTGGAAGCCCCCGCCTTCGAAGACCCAGAAAGGATGGCCGATGAGCGTTGCCACGACCGTGAAGGCCGCTAAAGCCAGAGCAGCCGGCTTGCTGCGCCAACCAATCAACAGCGCCATGCCAGCTCCGATCTGAATGGCGATCGTCGCGGTTAGCGCGAGCGTCGGCATGGGGAGGCCTAGTGCTGCGAACTCCGCGATCCCGGCCGACCAGAAAAGGATCTTTGTCGCGCCGCTGTAGAGGAATACGGCTGCGAGGCAGGCGCGAGCAGCCAAGAGCGAGGTGGCGGAAGTGCCGTTAGCCCGCTGGTCGCTGTCGATCGGTAGCGGGCGTGTCATCTGCCGCTCCCCATTTGTGCGAGGACAAGGTCAGTACCAATGAAGCCGAGGGTCATGAACACTACGAGCAGTGCGCCGACGACCCGGGGCGGCGCCGGGAGCGGCAGGTCGAACCAGCGGCAACCGACGCCGATGAGAATACCGAGTACAAGGCCGACTAGCGCGGCGATCATGACCGCACCTCGTCAGCCTGTCCTGACGGTCCGCCGCAGAGAGGCTTCGACTTCGCCTCCCGGTGCGCGGCGAACCGGTCGGTCACGACGTAGCCGAGGGTCATCGCCAGAACGAGAAGCGCGCCGATGAGCGCCGGCGGGGCCGGCAGGGGGATGCCCGCGAGCCGGCAGGCGATGCCGATGGTGAGCGCGAGCACGAGGCCAGACGCGGCTTTCATGCAGCACTTCCCGGCGTCTTCGAGATGGTCCGTGCAGACCGGAGCGGAGCCAGGAAGTGGCTCACCTCAGGCGTTTCGGCACCGCGGTGGAATTCGACCGCCCGTGCGTGGATGTCGTGATCGTGCTTCGTCGCCCGCTCGTGCTGCCGTAAATGTTCTGCCCAGCTTGGCAGGAAGAACCATTCGATCCATGCGTCGGGTTCGGCCGCGTCCTGATAGACGCCCCAATCGTGCGCGCCGTCGCGGTAGCGCTCACCCGCGAGCTCATTCATGGCGGAAAGGAAAGCTTCCGCGTCGCCTGCGTCGATCCGGTAGCGGATCGTCACCAGCACTGGCCCGCGGTCGTGAGCGGCATCCATAGCTTGGCTAACCACCGGTTCCGGCCAGCTCATCGCCGGCGTGAGATCGAGCGCCTCACCCTGACCGAGTTTCGCTCGCCAGGTGAGCGGGATGGCGATAACGGCACCCGCAGCGGCGATCAGGAGGGCGGTCGGGATCGACGTCGCCGTCGCCACTTGCCCCCAGATTGCGGAGCCCGCCGACATGCAGCCGAAAAACACCATCAGCGTGATAGCGAGCCCGCGCGCCCGCACCCAGTTAGGCAATGCGGTCTGCGCCGAGACGTTGAGGCTGGTCAGCACCATAATCCAGCCAACACCGCCGAGCACCGAGGCAGGCAACGCCATGGCGACACTCGTCGCGAGACCAAGGAGCGCCATCGCGGCGGCAGTGATGAGCGTTCCGGCGGCAACCAGGCGATTGGCGTCGAACCGTTGCCGAATCGAAGGCAGCGCCAATGCGCCTGCCACCGCCCCGCCGCCGATCGCGGTGAGCAGCACGCCGTAGATTTCGGCGCCGCCGCCTTCGATCCCGCGCGCGACGAGGGGCAAGAGCGCCCAATAGGCGCTGGCGAAGGTGAAGAAGCCGAACGAGCGGAGCAGGGTCGCCTTGAGCGCGCTATTACGGCTGGCATGCCGAAGACCGGTCGCCATCGCGCCGAATAGTGGCTCGGGCGGAAGGGTCCTCGCCGGGCCGGTCTCGGGCTTCCACAGCAGCAGCGCGGCGATAATTGCGAGATAGCTTACTGCATTGATTACGAAGGGCGCGGACAGCGCCACAGCCGAGATCAGGAATCCGGCAATCGCGGGGCCGATGGCGCGAGAAATGTTGACGCCCATCGAGTTGATCGCGATCGCGGGTTGCAGGCTCTCGCGTGGCACGAGGCTGGGCACAACCGATTGCCAGGCGGGGGCCATCAGCGCCGCACCGGTTCCGATCGCGAAGGTCAAGGCGAGGAGCAGTGCCGGAGTCATCGCTCCGGCTGCAGTAAGTATCGCCATCGCACTGGTGATGCCGGTCAGAACCAGACTGACTGTCAGAAGAAGCCGCCGCTTGTTGACCCGGTCGGCAAGCGCGCCTGCAAAGAGCGCGAAGAGGAAGATTGGCGCGGTCGTCGCCGCCTGCACCAGCGAGACGATCGCTGGCGACGGGTTCAGCGTCGTCATCAGCCAGCCCGCGCCGACATCGTGCATCCACGTGCCGATGCTGGAGATCAGAGTTGCCGTCCACAGCAGGGCGAAGGCGCGGTGGCGAAACGGTGACCAGGCCGATCTCGCGGTTGATGGGGACGGGTGGTCGGCGGAGCTGGGAGAGGTGGCTGTCATGACTGCCTCACCCCGCGAAGCAGGAGCAGCCGAGCGCTCCCCAGAAGGATTTGAGATCGCGCACGGGGATCGGATTGGTCCAGGCAATCCCGTGGTCGTGGCCGTGCATGCCGCACGCGCTGGCACAGCCGTCATGGCAGCTGCGCGCGTGCTGGAGGGGAGACTCCACGGATGCGGGCCGCATGGCCGGGCTGGCGAATGCCCCGACCGGAGTCCAGGACGGGCTGGCCGGCGGCAGCGGCGGTGCGAGGTCGGCGAAGTCCTCCTCTCCATGCACCACCTTGCCGCCAACCATGGTCATGACGGCATTTATCCGCCGGATCTCCTCGGGCGGGACCGACATCAGATCCGCCGAAAGGATTGCGAGATCGGCATACTGGCCGGGCGCAAGCGTGCCCTTCACGTTCTGCTCGCCGGAGAACCAGGCCGAGCCTTGCGTCCACAGCCGCAGCGCCGTCTCCCGCTCAAGAACATTCTCCTCGCCGTAGAGGGGCATGCCGCCGAGCGTCTTGCCGGTCGTGAGCCAGTAGAGGCTGACCCATGGGTCATAGGAGGCGACGCGCGTTGCATCGGTTCCGGCGCCGACCGGCACGTCCATCTCCAGCATTTTTGCAATCGGCGGTGTAAGCCGCGCCGCCTCGGCACCATAGCGGTCGACGAAGTATTCGCCCTGAAAGGCCATGCGGTGCTGGGTGGCAATTCCACCGCCGAGGGCCTTCACCCGCTCTATATTCCGTTCCGAGATCGTCTCGGCGTGGTCGATGATGAAGCGGGTCTCGAAAGGTTGCTTCTGGTTGACGCGCTCGAATACGGTCAGGAAACGATCGATCGACTCGTCATAGGTTGCATGTATGCGGAACGGCCACTCGTTGGTCGCGAGCAACTCGACGATCTTCTCGAGGTCGCGCTCCATCGTTGGCGCGAGGTCAGGGCGCGGTTCAAGGAAATTCTCGAAATCCGCCGCCGACCAAGCGAGATTCTCGCCGGCGCCGTTCATACGGAAAAAGGCCGAGCCCGCGCCGGGCTCGGTCATAGTCACCCAGCGCTCATAGTCCGATAGTTCCTCGCCGGCGTTCTGCGCAAAGAGGTTGTAGGCGATGCGCACGGTCAGTTCGTCCGCATCGTGAAGGCGCTGGATGACCTGGTAGTCCTCCGGGTAGTTCTGTCCGCCGCCACCCGCGTCGATCACGCTGGTGATGCCGAGGCGATTGAGTTCGCGCATGAAGTGGCGGGTGGAGTTGATCTGTTCGTCTAGTGGCAGCTTCGGGCCCTGTGCCAGCGTCGAATACAGTATCAGCGCGGAGGGCTTGGCGATCAGCATGCCGGTCGGCTCGCCGCGAGCGTTCCTCTCGATCACACCGCCGGGTGGATTGGGCGTGTCCTTATTGATCCCGAGCGCGACGAGCGCTGCCCGGTTGAGGAGCGCGCGCGCGTAAAGGTGCAGAATGAAGACCGGCGTGTCGGGCGCCGCGACGTTGATCTCGTCCAGCGTCGGCATACGCCGTTCGGCGAACTGGAACTCAGACCAGCCGCCGACAACTCGCACCCATTGCGGTGCCGGTGTGCGTGCAGCCTGCTGCTTCAGCATTCGCAGAGCGTCAGCGACTGAGGGCACGCCTTCCCACCGCAATTCCATATTGAAATTGAGTCCACCGCGGATGAGGTGGGTGTGGCTGTCGTTGAGCCCTGGGATCACCCGCCGGCCCGAGGCATTGATCACGCGGGTCTGGCGATCGGCCAGCCGCATGACATCATCCTGTGTTCCGACGGCTGCGATCAGGCCGTTACGGGTCGCAATCGCCTGTCCTTCAGGGTTTGAGGGGTCGAGCGTCGTCACGCGAGCATTGGTGATGATTGTATCCACGCCGGGTTCCTTTGAGTTGCGTGCGAAGACGGAATTCGGGCCGATGACCGCGAACAGACTGGCCGCGGCGGCCGAAGACATGATCTGTCGCCTGCTGACGCTTGCGTCACCGTTCCACTGGTTGCGTCGATCTTCTGGCATGGCTCGCTCCACTAATCTGCCGCCCTTGAGGGAAATTACGGACCCGCCCTCGGGGGCAGTGGGCGGGTCCGCCGAGTTGCGCCGGGACAGGGTAGCGGGTCCCGGCGACGGTTAAGAGTTACGCGGCCGCTATGGCGTCTGGTCTAGTCGCCACGGGGGCGATGAGTTCGCCATGCTCGACGCGCTCGGGTGCCTTGTGGACCATGGTGTAGGCGTAATCGACGCCCATGCCGTAAGCTCCGGAGTGCTCCCTCACGATCTCCATAACTGCATCGTAGGTATCGCGGCTCGCCCAGTCGCGCTGCCATTCGAGCATGACCTGCTGCCATGTCACCGGCACCACGCCGGCTTGGATCATGCGCTGCATCGAATAATCATGCGCCTCTTTCGAAGTGCCGCCCGAGGCGTCGGCTACCATATAGATTTCGTAGCCGCCGTCAGCCATTGCGCTGAAAGCAAAGCTGTTGTTGCACACCTCGGTCCATAGGCCCGAGACGATGACCTTCTTACGCCGGTTGTCAGCCAGCGCGTCGCGCACCTTCTGGTCGTCCCACGAATTCATCGACGTACGCTCGAGCAGCGGATGGTCGGGAAAGACTGCGAGCAGTTCAGGATAGGTGTGGCCGGAAAAGCTCTCCGTCTCGACGGTGGTGATCGTGGTCGGAATATCGAACGTCCGTGCTGCCTTGGCGAGTGCTACGGTGTTGTTCTTCAGCACCTGCCGATCAATTGACTGCACTCCGAACGCCATTTGCGGCTGATGATCGATGAAAATGAGCTGGCAATTGTCTCGTGTAAGTAGTTCAAGCTTGTTCATGGGGTTTCTCCTAGGTGTTAGAAATTCGCACAAAGACTGTTTGACAGACGGCCGACATGGCGGCCCTGGTCGGCGGCCAGCTTGAGTTCCTTCGTGCTGGGCATGCGCGAGCCATCAGGCCCGGCGAGGGTGGCAGCGCCGTATGGCGAGCCGCCGCGCACTTCGTTGAGATCGGTCAATTCGGCGCTGGAATAGGGCAGGCCGGTGATGATCATTCCGTGATGGGCAAGCGTGTGCCAGAACGAGGTGATCGTGGTCTCCGAGCCGCCGCCGGTACCGGTCGATGTGAAAACCGATCCGATCTTGCCGATCAGCGCCCCTTCCATCCAAAGCGCGCCGGTCTGGTCGAGAAAGCTGCGCATCTGGGATGCCATGTTTCCGAACCGTGTCGGCGTGCCGAAGATGATCGCGTCGTAGTCGGCCAGTTCACCGGGCGTTGCGATCTCGGCAATCTGGTTGACCTTGAACCCGGCGGTCGCAGCGGCCTCAGGTGTCATGATCTCAGGCACGCGTTTTACGGCTACGTCCACGTCCGCGACCTCGGCGGCGCCTTCGGCAACCGCCTGGCTCATCGCTTCGATGTGACCATATGACGAATAATACAGAATTAGTATGTTGGGCATTATGGGGGCATCCTTAATATTTAAGTGAGGCGTCTCGCCTATCCTTTGATGAACGCAAGAATGTCAGTGTTGAGGACTGCTGCGTTCACGGTCAGCATTCCGTGAGAATATCCTGGGTAAGTCTTGAGAGTGCCGTTCTTCAGCAACCTTACCGCCTTGTGCGCCGAGGCGGCGATCGGCACGACCTGGTCATCTTCGCCGTGCATGACAAGTGTGGGGACGCTAATGGCCTTGAGATCGTCCGTCTGGTCTGTTTCTGAGAAGGCTTTGACTCCGTCGTAGTGCGCCTTCGCGCTGCCCATCATGCCTTGCCGCCACCAGTTCTGGATCATCCCTTCGTGAACCTGCGAACCTTCTCGGTTGAAACCGAAGAACGGGCCGGCCGGAACATCACGGAAGAATTGTGCACGATTGGAGGCGAGAGCTGAGCGGAAGCCATCGAAGACCTCCATAGGGGTGCCTTCGGGATTGTCAGGAGTCTGCAGCATCAGCGGCGGGATTGCCGCGACGAGTACCGCCTTGGCCACGCGGCCTGCAGGTTCTCCGTGCTGGGCGACGTAGCGTGCCACCTCACCGCCTCCGGTAGAATGGCCGATGTGGACCGCGCCGTGTAGGTCGAGCGCATCGGCGACCGCAGCGGCGTCTGCGGCGTAATGATCAATGTCGTGCCCGAAATCAACCTGCTGGGATCGGCCATGCCCACGGCGGTCATGTGCGACGACCCGAAAGCCTTTCGACAGGAAGAACAGCATCTGCGCGTCCCAGTCATCGGCGCTGAGCGGCCAGCCATGGTGGAACATGATCGGCTGCGCGTCCTTGGGACCCCAGTCCTTGTAGAAGATCTCGACACCGTCTTTGGTCGTAATGAAGTTCATTTCTGATTGTCCTTGTGATGAGTCGGTGATTTCCGGAGTGGCAGCATATGCCGCACCTGTGGGAAGCAA
Organism: Parasphingorhabdus sp.; assembly: GCF_036568145.1. GTDB lineage: Bacteria > Pseudomonadota > Alphaproteobacteria > Sphingomonadales > Sphingomonadaceae > Parasphingorhabdus. The sequence goes on from NZ_DATCTC010000033.1 coordinate 8,768, forward strand.
GAGATACCCCGTCAGCGCCGTGGCCGAAGCAATGGCGTCCCGGCGGGTAAGAGGAAGGTGAAAATCACTATCCTTTTCCATCAGTCTCCTCCTGATCTGCTAACGTGGCGGAGTGGGTGAAGGGGCTGATCGTCTGGAAAGTGCCGGCACCGCTTACCAACCAATCGCAAGTCATGATCAGCTCCACGGAGTGCTAGGCGCTAGCAGTGGGAACAGGCGTATTAAGGAGTTGTTGCTCCCAAAGGTACGCGATGGCGCTGCCGCCGATATGGTACTTGAGGGCATCGTTCAGGGCGGTCGCCGTCTCGGCCCGCGCCCAGTCGCGCTGCCATTCAGAAGCCAGCGCCAGCCATGTCATCATGTTGATGCCAGCGGCAATCATGCGTTGGATCGCAACTTCGTGGGCTTCTACCGACGTGCCACCCGACGCATCGGTGATCACGGTTACGTCCCAACCCTCACCAGCAGCCTGGATCGCTGGCATGGCGACGCATATCTCGGTCCACAGACCAGCCATGATCAACTGCTTGCGACCTGTAGCCTTCACCGCGTCGACCACTTTTTGGTCTTCCCACGTATTGATAAACGTCCGGTCGATCACCTCCTGATCGGGCAATACTTCGGTGACATGCGGGAAGATATCACCGCCACGATCGGCGACGACGCTTGTCAGAATAGTGGGCACGCCAAACACTTTGGCCACCTTGGCAAGCGCGGTCGTATTGTTCACTACCGCCTGCGGATCGTGGCTGTTCAGGTTCGCGAGCTGGTATGGCTGGTGATCGATCAGAACGAGGACCGAATCTTCGGGACGAAGAAGCGAATTTAGGCCGTTTCGGAAGGTCATGATTTAATCCTGTGCAATTTGTGGATGAGCCCATGTCTCGTAGCTGTAGGTAGTGAGATCGATTGGGTCTTGCGTTGTGAAAACTGCCTTATTGTTGCCGATATTGCTGCAATGTCGGCTTTCGCAGATGCAGGTTCGTTTCGCCGAACGCCGTGTGACCGAGAATTGCCCATCGAAGTTTCACGGCGCTTACGGGGCAGGGAAGGCGATGAAATGCCGGTTGTCGTGCAGTGAACTGGTTTCTAACCGGACCGTGGTCGATTCATTCAAAAATGCCGACGATTCGACACTCACTGCAGATCGAAAGGCGCAAAAATGCCGTCTCCGCCAAAACCGAGCATCGATTGGACGTTCTTATTAAATGTATTCTTATTGAATGTATTTGCGATCAGCGGAGCAGATACTACCGCGGTAGTGCCAATCTTGCAGTAAGTGTAACGGCGCGACTGCTCCGCAGGCGACGATCGATTCCTTTATAAACCGAAACTTACGACGTGGAGCGCCGCAGATCGTGTCGACGGGGTACCAAACAACACCCATCTGGTTGTCTAACAGGTCTTGTTAAGCTATCATAGGTTTGAACGTGCCGTAGCGTGCAAGTGCCCTTTGCGCTGTGCGCCAATCGCGGCGGGAATGGCTCAATCAATAGGACGCGCCGCGATGAACGTGCCTGCATTCTCATTAGCAACCCAATGGTACGGCCCGAGTAGAAAGCCGTCCTTTGTCCACCGACGCAAGTCGCCGAGCGACATCCTCGATCTTCTCGAGACGGCATGCCCACCCGGGGAAATAGTGCGTCCAGCACTACCTTACATTGTCTTGTATGAAGATTTGATCGGCGGAAGCCGCGTCAGCGGAGACCTTGGAGGGGGGCGTTTCGATGTGACAAGCCGAAAGGGGGATTTGACTGTTGCCGCTCCGAATTTTGCCAGCGCTGCCATCACGGAATCCAACCGTCATCTTCGCACGCTGGTATTCCCTCTGGCACAGTGGCAAGGGATGCTTGATGCCGCTGCCAATGGCGATTTCTCCAGCTACCTTGCCCCGATTTATGGCCGAATGCTCGACTCGTCCGTTATCCGGTCAGCGCTCCGCAATCTGTGGGCTCTGAGTGACGTAGAAGGGGCACCATCGCGGCTGCTGGCACAAGCGGCGGGCTGCGAAATCCTGGCCGAATTGTGCCGGGTCGGCGGAGCGCCCTTGGCACCGGCCAGGGGCGGCCTCGCGCCGTGGGCCGAGCGGCGTTGCCTTGAAATGATGCGCGCTCGGCTTTCGGAAGACGTCAGCCTCGACGAATTGGCCGCCGAGGCGCAGCTTTCGCCATATCATTTCGCCCGCATGTTCAAGCAGAGTGTTGGCGTACCGCCGCGCGTATACCTGACCCGGTTGAGACTGGAGAAAGCTTGCGAACTTCTCGAGTTGACCGACCAATCGGTCACGCAAATCGCGCTGGAGGTTGGCTATTCGTCCAGTCAGGTGCTCGCGCGGGTGTTCCTGAAGCACCGAAACATGAGTCCAACCGACTATCGTCGGGCAGTGCGTGATCCGGTTCGCGCGATCACTATCCCGCAACATTCAACGGCTTCGCCTGCCCCCATGCGCGCAAGGTAATCCGGTGCAACGCAATATCTTTTCGCAAGTGTTGCAATAGCGGCGCTACGATCGACATCGGGTTCGCAAGCTACAACTTGCGGCTGGGTATGCCTAGCCGACTGAAGTCACTTGGAAGGAGCTGACGCGGCGTCAGCTGGCCACTGAGTCGACTGTTTCAGCACGCACCTTCAGCGCCTCGTTCATTAGCATGAAACCATGCTCGATCTACTCGAGCCAGGTCGAACCCATAGCCCCGACCAGCAACCCTTCGAACTGCTCACCATGCTCGAATAGAGTGCCGCCACCCACTTTGCTGAGCCTGAAGAAATGCTGCCCGTCAAAAATTCGCGGCATGAAAAGTCGACCTTGCCAGCGCAATTCGCGACAGGGGTCAACTATCAACAGGACTGGCCTGAACGTCATGACGCGGCTACCGGGTGGCTTGATAGAAACAATGAGCCTCTCGCCGACCCGCAGTGTACCTGAGATTGATTGGATGAACGGGTTCCAGTCAGCAGCACGAGGAGCAAGTGTCAGCCAGGCGTTCGCAATCGCTATGCGGATAATGCACGATCTTGAGGACGATCCATAGTCGCGCAAAACGGCGGTGCGGTCGATATAGGGACTAACTTGGATCATCAGCCTTTCATGAATGAGCGAAGCCCCTTCTGAAAGACGACATCGAGGGCGCGAAGCTGCCATTCAAGAGGATCCGAATCACCCGCTAACCCGAAGTTAACTGCGGGTCTCACGGGTTATGTCGGGATGTATGGGAACAGGGCGCTGGCGGACAGGGTGGGATTCGAACCCACGGAGAGCTTGCACCCTCGCCGGTTTTCAAGACCGGTGCATTCGACCACTCTGCCACCTGTCCGCTCTAGCCGAGGCCTCCTAGCGCTCTTAATTTGAAAGCGCAAAGATTTTTATAGCTTTTACATCAGTCGCTCTAAATTTTCGTGAAATATCATGTTATGCGGGTTTATCCGGCAAGATGGTGTTCATCTGCGATATTTAGGGATTCCCCTATGGGTCTGTTTATGCGACAACATATTGAAGAAGGGAAGTTTTCCATGCGTGCCATTACCGCAATTGCCTTTAGCGCCCTTGCATTTTTTACTCTGCCTCATTCGCTTGATGACAATGTTGCGAATGCACAGTCACCAAGCGGTTTTGACAATTACCTTCAGGAAGTTGGCCGCAAGGCTGTGCAACAGGGGGTCAGCCAGCGCACATTGGACCGTGTCTTACCAAGCCTGACCTATAATCCCCGCGTCATTGAACTCGACCGGTCCCAACCCGGTGGCAGCATGGACAGTCCAATCCCTCCGTTTGCGCCCTACAAACAGCGGCATGTCGATGCTGCTCGGATACAAGGCGGGCAGGCAAAATATCGTCAGCTAATTTCAACGTTGGCGGATGTAGAACGCCAAACTGGTGTTCCAGGCCCAATCATCATGGCTATCTATGGCCACGAAACCAATTATGGCAGCTATACGGGCAATTTCGATATTCCCAGATCCCTGGCGACATTGGCCTATGAAGGCCGCCGCCGGGCTTTATTCGAATCCGAATTTATCGCCGTGCTGAAAATGATCGACAAAGGCGTGCCCCAGTCCGCCATGAAGGGCAGTTGGGCAGGGGCGATGGGTAAGCCGCAATTCCTGCCTTCGGTTTACCTCCGGCTGGCCAAGGATGGTACGGGGGATGGCTATGCCGATATCTGGAATAGCGAAGCGGATGCAGTTGCCTCGATCGCCAATTATTTCGTGAATGCCGGATGGCGCCGCGGAGATCCGTGGGGTATCGCTGTCCGGGTTCCGGTGTCCCTCAACCGTGAAGCTATAGATAACAAGACCGTGGCTGTACGTTGCCCCAGGGTGCACGAACGCCATAGTCAGTGGAAAACCATGGCTGAATGGCGATCGCTGGGCGTGGTCCCGGCCACCGGGCAACGATTGAATGATGACACATTCGCAACATTGCTGGAGCCCGATGGTCCGGGACAAACGGCCTATTTGCTGACTGGCAATTACCGCGTGATTTTGGATTATAACTGTTCCAATTTTTACGGACTATCCGTGGGGCTATTAGCAGATGAAATTCGCAGCTGATTCCGGAGCCAAATTACTGGGTGTAAGTACACTTGCCGCCTTGCTTGCCAGTTGCGGAACAATTGACGGCGTTAATGATAATGCTGCCACGCGCATCCCGCCCGCGGCTTATGGCGCTGTGTCCGATTATCCGGTAAAAATCGGTAAGCCCTATAAGGTTAGAGGCAAAACCTATACGCCCAAAAACGTCGCCCGGTATGACGAGCTTGGTTATACGGCATGGTATGGCAAGGAGTATGCTGGCAATAGTACGGCGAACGGGGAGCGTTTTAATCCAAATGGGATTAGCGCCGCCCATAAAACATTACCCTTGCCAAGCTATGTTGAGGTTACCGCATTGGATACCGGGCGGACGATATTGGTCAGGGTCAATGACCGCGGTCCGTTCACAGAAAATCGCTTGATAGACTTGTCATATGGTGCAGCAAAACAGCTGGACGTTGTGAAGCAGGGTGTTGCGGCGGTGCGGGTGCGTAAAGTCAATCCCAGTGAGCAGGAACGCGCCATATTACGTAATGGCGGCGCGGCCATAGAAAGGCCCCGGACACCCGATTCCGTTCTTTCGGCACTTCGTAAAAGCTTAAACGAAATGGCCAGTGTGAGTGGTGACTATGCAGTGCAGACTGCTGCCCTTGCCGATTGAAACAGTACCGGAAAAATGACGTGCAAGCCCTGGTGTGTCCGCTCTGGCCGCTATTATGAAAATGATGTTAAAGCTCACTGGCACGGGCGGGAAAGCATGGCTATAGTGATGCGAGAATCCTGCGCGCCGGAAAATAAAACCGGCGCAAAATAATATATACTCATATCTGATTTGGAACCGGGAATTTGATGAACAAGATTATTTTAGCTTCGTTGCCGCTTTTCGCCATTTCTTCTGCGGTTCTAGCCGCCCCTGTTTATGAAACCGAAGCGCCAATTGCTTATATGACGGATATGTCCTCCGGCGCCGTATTGTTTGAAAAAAATGCCGACAAGCAAATACCGCCTGCCTCCATGGCAAAGATGATGACGGCCTATGTCGCCTTTGATCAGATCACACAGGGCAAATTGTCCCTCGACCAGAAAGTCAAAGTCCAAAGATCGACATGGCAAAAATGGTATAGCCAAGGCTCGACCATGTTCCTTGCCGTCGATGATGAACCGACGGTTAGTGACCTGCTTCACGGTGTCATCACACTGTCCGGCAATGATGCCAGTGTGGTTTTGGCCGAAGCGATTGGCGGCACGGAAGAGAATTTTGCAGCCATAATGACCAAAACCGCCAAGCGGATTGGCATGAAAAACAGCCGATTTGGTAACAGTACAGGCTGGCCAGATGAAGGCAAGACCATGGTTACAGCCCGCGATCTTGGTATCCTGGGTGCCAGACTGGCAAACGATTTTCCCAAATTATATAAAGAATATTTCGGGTTAGCTGAATTTACATGGGGTAAAACCATGGCTGGTGACCCGATTACACAGCCCAACCGCAACCCGCTTTTCGGAAAGATTCAGGGCGCGGATGGTTTGAAAACCGGCCATACCGAAGAGGCCGGCTATGGCTTTACCGGTTCGGCGGAGCAAAATGGGCGCAGGATTATTTCTGTGCTCGCCGGTCTGGACAGCTATGGTGGTCGCGGCACTGAATCAGTGAAATTCATGAACTGGGGCTTCAATGCCTGGGAAGCCAAGCCACTCTTCAAAAAGGGGGTTAAGGTCCAGACTGCCGAAGTACAATTGGGTGATACGTCCTCTGTCAACCTTGTTGCACCGAGGGACTTATTTGCTAGCATTCCAAAGGGTTCTGACAGCAATATAACAATGAAGGTCCGTTACAACGGGCCTATAAAAGCACCTATCAAGCAAGGCCAACAGATAGCAACTTTGATTGTTACCACCAGTGATGCAGGGACGCAGAGCATGCCACTGATCGCCGGGGAAGCCGTCGAAGAGGCCGGTTTCTTCGGCCGTGTCTGGGCGGGCCTGAAATCCTTGTTCGGTCTTGCGTGACCAAGGCGTGACCGGGCAATTCATTAGTCTCGAAGGCGGGGAAGGGACCGGAAAGTCAACGCAGGCCAAAGCTCTTGCAGCGGCTTTGGCGGCCAAGGGCTTTAAAGTGTGCCTTACCCGTGAACCGGGCGGCACTCCGGGGGCAGAGACTATCCGTGATCTTTTGCTGCGCGGGCATGACGAAAAATGGAATATGCGGACAGAGGCATTATTGTTTGCCGCGGCACGTTCGGAACATTGCGAAACGCTTATCAAGCCCGCTTTGGAGCGCGGTGAATGGATCATCAGCGACCGGTTCATCGATAGCAGCCGTGCCTATCAAAGCGTCAGCGGCATTTTAACTGATGATGATATAATGACGCTGCACAAAGTGGGCAGCAACGCGCTAATGCCTCACCGCACATTCGTTCTGGATCTTCCCGAAGAGATTGCCGCTCGCCGTGCCGAAGCCAGGGATCGGGGGGACAGCGACAGGATAGGGGGCCGGGATAGTGATTATCACCGTGCTGTCATGGCTATGTTCCGGCAGTTTGCACAGCAAGAACCGAACCGGGTAAAGCTAATCGATGCTTCCCGGTCTCCAGCGGACATAACAGCAAATTTGATGCAAAATCTGACCGACCTGATAGGTTGAACTCTATGATGTCATATTTGGGCCATGAAAAAGCACAGCGCATATTCCGGCAATCCTTTGACAAAGGGACGCTGCACCATGCCTGGATATTGGCTGGCCCTAAAGGCATAGGCAAAGCTGGTTTCGCCAAACAAGCGGCCCAGTTCCTGCTGGAACATGGTAGTAGCTCGCACATTGCAAAGTCGGCAGGGTTTGGACTGGACGATCAAAGCCAAGGTGCGAAATTACTGGCAGCCCGCTCCCATCCCGATTTCCGGCTCGTCCAACGCGGCGGAAAGACCGACAAGGAAGAGAGAAAGGCGCTGGAACAGGGCCCGGAGGTGCTTGAGGAGCATGAACTGAAGCGCAACATATCAATCGCGCAGATCCGCAGCCTGCAATCGCTTTTCGCCACTCAGGCTTCAATTTCGACTTACCGCGTTGTTGTGATTGATGCGATTGACGACCTGGAACGCAATGCTGCCAATGCGTTACTTAAAAATCTTGAGGAACCACCTAAAGATACAATATTCCTATTGGTCAGCCATGCACCCGAACGATTGTTGCCGACAATCCGGTCACGCTGTCAGATATTGCGCTTCGACCCGTTAAGTGACGAGCAGATGCGCGAAATTCTGTCCCGCGCTGCGCCCGGTCTGGATGAAGCCAATCTGCAGGCACTGATTGCGGCGGGGGAGGGGTCGCCGGGGCGGTCGTTGCAATATGTTGACGCAGAGTTGGCTGAGTTGGAAAGCCTTGCCCGCGATATTATGCGCACCGGTGACCGCAATAATCAGATTAAAAGCGATCTGGCCCGTAAATTGTCCCTGAAGGCCGCAACTCCGCGTTATCAGGCCTTTCTGGCGCGGGCGCCCAGCCTTATGGCTCAGCATATCAAATCATCCGGTGGAAAACCCAATCTCCGTGCCATAGAAGATTGGCGTGAGGCCAGTGAGCTTGCGGCCATGGCCTCTCCCAAGGCGCTTGACAGCCAGGCCGTAATATTTCGCCTCGGAAGCCTGATGGGATCGCTTGCCCAACAGGATGAGCCCGCATAAAGAGAAGCCCCAAACATCGGTTTGACGAGGAATCGAGAAAGAAATTCATGTCCAGTCCATTTTATATTACTACAGCGATCAGCTATCCCAACGGGCCGCCCCATATCGGCCATGCCTATGAAGCAATTGCAACCGATGCGATTGCGCGGTTTCATCGCTTGTCTGGCCGGGATGTTCGCTTCCAGACGGGGACAGACGAACATGGCCTGAAAATGGCTCAGACAGCTGCTGCCAAGGGTGTTTTACCCCGTGAACTTGCTGATGAAATGTCGAATCTATTCAGCGGGATGTGTGAAAAACTTAATATTTCCTATGACAGATTCATACGTACTACAGAGGCAGTCCACCACAAAGCCAGCCAGGCAATCTGGCAGGCGATGGACGCCAATGGCGACCTTTATCTCGACAAATATGAAGGCTGGTATTCCATCCGGGACGAAGCCTATTATGATGAAAGCGAACTGATCGAGGCCGAGGGGGAGGGTGGCTCCAAGGAAAAGCTGTCACCACAGGGAACACCTGTTGAGTGGACCATTGAGGAAAGCTGGTTCTTTCGACTATCGAAATATCAGGAACCTTTGCTGAAACTCTTCAAGGAAAATCCGGGCTTCCTGAAACCGGACAGCCGCCGGAACGAAATGATCAAGTTTCTCGAAGGCGGATTGAACGACCTGTCGATATCCCGCACTAGCTTTGACTGGGGCGTTAAAGTTCCGGGCAGCGAAAACCATGTGATGTATGTTTGGATCGATGCACTGACCAACTATCTCACCGGACTGGGTTATCCTGAAAAAACAGACTATTATCCCAAATATTGGAGCGAAGGTGGAGACATAACGCATATTATCGGAAAGGATATTGTGCGGTTCCATTCAATCTATTGGCCTGCATTTCTGATGAGCGCGAATTTGCCGCTACCCAAGCAAGTCTTTGGACATGGCTTCCTGCTTAACCGCGGCCAAAAAATGTCAAAATCGGTCGGCAATGTCGTCGATCCCATCGCCCTGGCCGACGCCTTTGGCGTGGATCAGCTGCGCTATTTTCTGTTGTCCGAAGTCATTTTCGGCAAGGATGGCAGCTATTCAGCGGAGATGATCGTAACCAAAACCAACGCGGATCTGGCCAATAATTTCGGCAATCTGGCCCAGCGCAGCTTGTCCATGATAGCCAAAAATTGCGATGGTAAAGTCCCGGAAGCGGGAATGAAAAGTGACGCAGAAGAACAGCTTATCAGCGAATTGGAAGACTGTTTCGAACGGATGACGTCCATCATGGAAAGTGGTGAATTTCCAATCCATGCGGCAATAGACTTGCTGCGCGAACGGCTGAGTGCAACCAATCAATATTTCGCAGATCAGGCACCTTGGGCATTACGGAAAACCGATCCTGCACGCGCCGATACAGTGCTTTATTATACCGCAGAATCCATTCGCCGGTTAGCGATCATGCTGCGCTGGGTCATTCCGGAAAGCTGTGATAAAATGCTCGATCTATTAGCGCAAGACGATGACAAGCGGGATTTCAGCCATTTGAACGAAACGATTGAAACTGGCCTGGCCCTACCAACTCCGAGCGGTATATTCCCGCGTCTTGAGATGCCCGCAGATCTGGATACGGATGCATAAACATGTTGGTCGATAGTCATTGCCACCTCAATTATAAGGGCCTGATCGAAGAGCAGGGCGCTGTACTGGACCGTGCGCGCAAAAGCGGTGTAACCGCCATGCTCAACATTTCTACCAGAGAGAGCGAATGGCGCGATATTGTTGCTACAGCGGAACGCGAAAGCGATGTCTGGGCGAGTATCGGCATCCATCCCCATGAAGCAGACGCGCATCCCGATATTGATCTGGCGAAACTGGTACGCGAAGCGGAGCATGAACGCGTGGTTGGTATCGGGGAAACCGGCCTTGATTACTATTATGATCATAGTGACCGCGACCGCCAGAAATCGAGTTTTCGCACCCATATCCATGCAGCGCGAGAAACTGGTCTACCAATCATAGTTCATACACGCGATGCGGAAGAGGACACCGCCTCTATCATGAAGGATGAAATGGAGCAGGGGGGTTATAGCGGCGTTATCCATTGCTTCACTGCCAGCGAAGATTTCGCATATAAGGCATTGGATTTAGGTCTTTATATCTCAATTTCAGGCATCGTGACATTCAAAAATGCCAAGGATTTACAGGCGACGGCTGCGAAATTACCATTGGACCGCCTGTTAGTCGAAACCGATGCCCCGTTCCTGGCACCTGTGCCGCATCGCGGCAAGACCGGAGAGCCGGCGTTTGTAGCGGACACAGCGCGCTTCCTCGCTGAACTGCGCGGTGAGGATTATACGGAGATTTGCGAAAAAACTTCGCAGAATTTCTATAACTTGTTCAGCAAAGCGCGTGTCTGACCTTGGCTTTGAAGCTAACAATTCTTGGCTGTGGGACATCTGCTGGAGTGCCGCGGATCGGTAATGACTGGGGTAATTGCGACCCGAACGAACCCAAGAACCGACGGAGCAGGGTTTCCATCATCGTGGAAAGCCAGACAACTCGTATATTGATCGACACATCACCCGATTTAAGATCGCAATTTCTGGCCTGCGATATCGACACGATTGATAGCGTAATCTGGACGCATGACCATGCCGATCATTGTCATGGTATTGACGATTTGCGGCAGGTTTTTCACAAGACACGTGAACCCATAAATGCCTATGCGCGGTCCTTTGCTTTGGAAAGTTTGATGCGGCGGTTTTCCTATGCTTTTGATGGGAACAGATATTACCCGTCAATATGCGAAGCCCGGACGCTTGAGAACGAAATGCTGATTGGCGATATCGTTGTTAAAACCGTTGACCAGCCCCACGGCAGTATCACTTCCGCAGGATTGCGGTTCGAGCATGGATCAAAATCAATATGCTATGCGACGGACTTTGGTGATGTGACGGAAGACATGCGGCGTAATTTCAAGGATTGCGATATATTCGTGGTTGATGCTTTGCGGGAGGAACCACATCCTACGCATGCGCATCTTAATATGACGCTAGATTTGATAAAGGATGTAAACCCGCATTATAGCCTGCTGACCCATATGGACAAATCGATGGACTATCAGCAGCTCTGTTCGATATTGCCGGACACTATAAGGCCTGCTTATGACGGGCTTGTAATAGAGGTTTAGATATGACCGAAGACCAGTCCATAAATCTTGTATTTGCGATTGGCGCTTTAGTTTTGGTCGCAAGTGCGCTGTTTTCACGTCGTATCGGTTTTGGATATGTAGTCCGCGCGATACTAAGCTGGATTGCCATATTTGCCGTCTTCATACTCATTTTCTCTTATAAAACAGAATTGCTGGGCGTCTGGAACAGAGTCACGGGTGAATTAACCGGCGCTAACGAGCAGAAGATCATTGGTCAGACATTAAGATTGCGCCAATCCGCCGACGGACATTTTTGGGTGAATGCACAAGTGAACGGTACGCCGGTCCGGTTCTTGATCGATAGCGGGGCAACGACAACGGCGATGACGCTGGAAACAGCACGGGCCGCAAATGTTGATATTGATGAAAGCGGCTTTCCGGTTTACCTGAACACCGCCAACGGAATGGTCGAAGCACAGCGCGGGACTATACAATCTTTGCGAGTGGGACCTATGATGGCTGTGGAGTTTCCCGTGGTGGTGGCAGAGGCTTTTGGCGGTTCCAATGTCTTGGGAATGAATTTTCTGTCGGCTATGGACAGTTGGCGGGTGGAGAGAATGGAGATGATCCTCGAACCACCAAGTTCGCCTTCTGATGTGCAATAATTTAACATAATATATATTATCAATCTTTTATATCAGGATGGATGTCCAGTGAATGAGCCGGTGAACAAATCCCGAATTGATCCCCTTCTCTCAATCATGCGTCAACTGCGTGATCCAAAGACGGGATGCGAATGGGACAAGGACCAGACATTCGAAACTATTGCACCCTACACAATCGAGGAATCCTATGAAGTCGCCGATGCCATCCAGCGTGAGGATATAGACGCGCTAAAGGATGAGCTTGGTGACCTATTGCTACAGGTCGTGTTCCACAGCCAGATTGCGGCTGATCTTGGGCATTTTTCATTCAGTGATGTGGTGAACTCGATCTGTGATAAAATGATCAGGCGACATCCGCACATCTTTGGTGAGGAAAAACATTCTCCGGGCTGGGAACAGATAAAAGCGAATGAGCGGGCCGAGACAGGTAAATCCAGCGCCCTGGACGGAGTGGCATTGGCCCTGCCCGCGCTGTTACGGGCTCAAAAGATCCAGAAACGCGCGGCCCGCGTCGGCTTTGACTGGCCCGACAAGGCACCCGTCAAAGAGAAACTGCTTGAGGAGCTGGAAGAAGTCGAACGTGCCGAAACCAGTGAGCATATTCACGAAGAGATTGGCGATCTGCTGTTTTCAGCCGTGAACCTTTCCCGCCATTATGGCGTGGATGCGGAGCAGGCATTAGTTGATGCTACGCGAAAATTCTCTAATCGATTCAATGAGGTGGAGCGCAATGTTACGCGCGACATGCAAGAAATGACACTCGACGAGTTGGAAGAAGAGTGGCAAAAGGCCAAGGTAACACTCTAAGACAAGTTCTAAAGAGCGTGATACCGGCCCCAGTTGCGATGGGACATCTGCACGGACAGTATCAGGTTACCGTTGCCTTGCTCTGATTCCAGAACACGGCCATTTTCATGCAACCACGCCAACCGCTTGCCATCCGATGCCGGCAAAGTAACCGTTTCGGTTTTATGGTTGCGCGATAGGGTTTCAGTGATCATCTCGAGAAGCTGATCGACACCCTGCCCGGTTGCTGCCGATATCAGGCATACATTATCAGGAATATGCTGCGGTAGCTGAACGCTGTCCGGATCATCAGGATCAATCAGGTCGACCTTGTTCCATGCCTCGATGATCGGCGCGCCCTCCCCGCCTTCCAATTCAACGCCCAGTTCCATCAATATTTGTTCGACATCATGAGCCTGCCCTTCGCTGGACGGGTGTGAAATATCCCGGACATGGATGATGACATCGGCGGCTGTTACTTCTTCAAGCGTTGCGCGAAACGCAGCGACCAACTGGGTCGGCAGATCGGACACAAATCCAACCGTATCGGAAATAATGGCTTTATCATATCCGGGTAAAGAAAATTGGCGCATTGTGGGATCAAGCGTCGCGAATAGCAGGTCTTCGGCAAAGACATCCGCGCCCGTCAAGCGATTGAAAAGTGTGGATTTTCCGGCATTGGTATAACCGACAAGCGCAATGACCGGCCACGGAGCCTTCTGACGCCGGGAGCGGTGGAGCGTCCGGGTCTTGCGAAGGTGGGAAAGATCCTTGCGCAATTTTGCCATACGGTCGCGGATCATCCGGCGGTCGGATTCAATCTGCGTTTCGCCCGGACCGCCCAGAAAGCCGAAACCGCCGCGCTGCCGCTCCAGGTGGGTCCAGCTACGAACCAGACGACCCGCCTGATAATCAAGATGTGCCAGCTCCACCTGCAACCGCCCTTCGGCAGTCGCAGCCCTGGCACCAAAAATCTCGAGGATCAGTCCGGTCCGGTCAATGACCTTAACTTCCAGCTCTTCCTCAAGATTGCGCTGTTGAATCGCGCTCAATGTTCCATCGACAATCAATATACTGGCACCTTCTTGCGCCAATATCGTCTTGATCTGCTGCACCTGTCCGGAACCGAACAATGTTCCCGCCTTTGGTGACCGGACAGTAAAATAGCGTGCAGATGTCGTTTTCAATCCAATTGCCAAGGCAAGGCCTACCGCTTCTTCAAGGCGGTATTCCAAGGCGTTCTGATTGAGAGCCCCTAAATCGGGGTGAACAATGAGGGCTTTATCGTCGGTGCCGTCGAGTTCTTTTTTTTCAAATGGGATCAATGCGAATCTTCGTCACTATCGGTGTAATCGGCAAGATTAATTGCCTCGCTGGGCTGGACGGTAGAGATTGCATGCTTGTAAACAAGCTGTGTCAGTCCTTCCCGCTCCAGCAGGATGCAAAACAGGTCATAAGCCGCCACTTCACCCTGCAGCATCACACCATTGACCAAAAACATGGTCACAGGATCATTGCTGTCCCGCACGGCCATCAGGAACACTTCCTGAAGAACGCCTTTTTTGAGCTTGGTCCGATCCATAAGCTCGTTAAATGGTTCTAAATCAAGGCTTTGTGACGGCATGATGGTGGAAATGCCATGCTTGTAAACAAGCTGTGACTGGCCATCACGGCGCAATAATATCGAGAAATTATCGAACCACGTCACGATGCCCTGCAACTTGACGCCTTTGACCAGAAATACGGTCACGGGGGTTTTGGATTTGCGGAGAGAGTTTAAGAAGAGGTCTTGTAAGTTGTTTGATTTATCGGTCATATTTGACTTCCGGTTTTTGGCGGCACAAAGCCGCAGCCTGGGTTCAAGTGGGTGGCCTTTATATATTGGGGAGAGCCACGCTTTTGACATATATGGATTTGACGCCAAAGCTACAACAACAAACAGGAATTGTCTTAAATATGGGTCCCAGGAATAGCTCTACTCAACATCCTGCTTCTTCTTGACGGCAAGGCCCAGTATTTTAAGTTTCCGGTGCAAGGCAGAGCGTTCCATACCAATGAAATTGGCCGTTTTGGAAATATTGCCGGAAAATCTGCGTATCTGCACCCTGAGATATTCCCGTTCAAAACTTTCGCGTGCTTCGCGCAAGGGTGAGCCCATCAAAGACGTAACACCCTGATCCAGATCATCATCATTGCCCAATATTTCGGGTGGCAGCATCGTCATTTCAATTTTGGAGAAATTATCCTTTGGTGCCAATATGATCGTCCGTTCGATTACATTGCGTAATTGGCGAACATTACCTGGCCAGTCATAGGCCTGTAATGCAGCCATGGCTTCCGTGGAAATTTCCGGAGCCTGCAAACGCTGGTCGGCCGCAAAACGAGCGGAATAATGTTCGACCAGAATGGGAATATCGTCGCGGCGCTGGTTAAGCGGCGGTAGTTCAACAGGAACAACATTAAGCCGGTAGAAAAGGTCCTCCCGAAAACGCTTGTCCTGAATTTCTTCCTCAAGATTACGCGATGTCGCGGATACGACCCGAACATCTACTTTAACCCGCTGGCTACCACCCAATCGTACAAAGCTTTGCTCGGTCAGAACGCGTAATATCTTTCCCTGCGTATCAAGCGGCATATCTGCCACCTCATCAATAAACAGCGTCCCGCCGTGCGCTTCTTCCATCAGACCGATTTTTTCGATAACGCCGCTTCTTTCTGTTCCGAAAAGCTCTTCCTCCACGCTTTCCGGGGAGAGCCGCGCCGCACTGATTGTCACAAATGGCGCTTTTGACCGCGTGCTCCAATTATGCATCATCCGGGCGGCCACTTCTTTGCCAACCCCTGCCGGGCCGGAAATCAACAAGCGGCTGCCAGTGCCGGAAACACGCTTCAATGTCGCGCGGACCGCATTGATCGATGCGCTATTGCCGGTAAGCTCATCCGCGAAACCGACCCGCGCTTTCAATATCTCGTTTTCCCGGCGCAAACTTTCCGTCTCTGTCGCCCGTGCGACAAGATGCATCAGATGCTCGGCTTCAAACGGTTTTTCGATAAAATCGACCGCACCTTGGGAAATAGCGGCAACGGCTGTATCAATATTCCCGTGGCCGGAAATAACGATGACCGGCAAATTGGGATCAATCTTCTTGATCTCGGTCAGCAGCTCCAGACCGTCAAGACGCGAACCACGGAGCCATACATCCAGCAAAACGAGAGAAGGCTTGCGCTCTTTTATCGCGGCCAGCGCAGCGTCGCTATCACCCGCCATTCTGGTTTCATAGCCATCATCTTCAAGGACACCGGAGATCAGTTCCCGAATATCCGGCTCATCATCAACAATCAGGATATCTAACGCCATTTTTCAACCTCTAGTTCGGGGGGAATTTCTCTGTTTGCGGGCGGTCTTTGTCATCCGCGCTGCGGAAACCGCCGATAACGGTTTCACTTGTGCCGGTTTCTGCATTCTGACTGGAAAAACTTTCGCCCAAGCGGTTAAGTTTGGCCGGGTTCAGGCGTATCGTGACGCATGTTCCTCCGCCATTATCTGCGGGATATGCATCGCTAAACGCGATGTCACCGAAATGTTCTTCAACAATTTTCTTAACGATCGCAAGGCCTAGGCCGGTGCCCTTGTCCCGGGTTGTCATATAAGGTTCGACTATCCGTTCGCGCTCTGCGGGCAGGCCGATGCCGTTGTCCTCCAACCGGATTTCCACTTCGTCACCAATCCGGCAAACGCGCATGCTGATTTTGCCGTCATTCATCGAGAACGCGTCATTAGCCGCAGCCTTCTGCTCGATGGCTTCAACCGCATTTTTGACAATATTGGTCAGCGCCTGTCCCAATTGGCGGCGGTCACAAACAAGGGAGATTTCCGGACCCTCCGCGTCAAATCGAAAGCTTATTTCCGGATGGGCCACTTCCTGAAGAAAAACCGCCTGTTTCGCTATATCGATAAGGTTTTCCTCGCGGAATACCGGTTTCGGCATCCGCGCAAAGGATGAAAATTCGTCAACAATATTACGCAAATCTCCGACCTGACGGATAATCGTGCCGGTTAATTGGGCGAATATCGATGCGCCTTCCTCGATATTCTTGCCAAAGCGGCGCTGTAAACGCTCTGCCGCGAGTTGAATGGGTGTGAGCGGGTTCTTGATTTCATGCGCTATCCGGCGCGCCACATCGGACCAGGCGGCGCGGCGCTGGTCCAAAAGCTGTTGGGTAATGTCTTCAAAAGTGATGACATACCCCTGTTTTCCCTTAACGATTTGCACCTCAAGCGTCCGGATTTCATTGACGGAATTAAACTGGATGATGGCATTTTCTGTGCCCTCGTCGATCAACTTGGCAAATTCCGGGGCAATATCCGATATTTTTTTATCGAGCAGAAACTCGCTTTCCTTGGCAAGCAAAGCCTGGGCATGCGAGTTGATCAGGCTGACATTTCCATCCTGATCAAGGCTGAGGATACCCGCGGTAACCGATTCCAGCACCGTTTCAATGAAGGCGCGCCGGTTGCCCAATTGCTCGTTCGCAGTCAGCAAGGCAGATGTCTGGGTTTCCAGACGCTCGGTCATGCGGTTAAACGCTCTGCCCAAAGTGCCGATCTCGTCTTTATCAAGCGATGTCGGCACACGCGTGGCAAGATCCCCTTCCGTAATCCGCTTTGCCGCATCGACCAGTTCGTTAACCGGCCTAACCAAACGGTCCGCTACCGCCAGCGCTACCCACAGCGCGATCCCCACCATGAACAAAGATACGAAAAACAGAGCAATGTTGAATTGCAATTGCAGGCTGCGGGAGCGGCTGAACAGCATATCATAGTCCGCCAGAACCGACTGGGCCCGTTCCCACTGGCTAAGCGCCAGCATATCCGAATCGCGTGCGGCATAGAGGAAAACCTGGGATTCCAGGTCGAGAGCGGTCACAGCTTCAATCTTGTTGGGCTTTGCAATCACCACATAGCCTTGCCCGCCCATGAGTTGATCCAGCACCTCTTTTGTGATTTTCGGGCCTTCGTTGATATCCGCCGGATTAACCGCAGCGGCAGTGCGCGGAACGCCGTCCTCACCAAATTGAATGATGGCGGATTCGTTCAGTTTCCTTGTAAGTACCTGGAATGAATAGTTTTCTGCAAACTCCGGATGGTCTATCCCCCTTTCGTTGAGGAAGCTTCTGAGGTCGCTCGCCATGGTGATGGTTTCCTCACCCACGTCCCGGCGGTTCTGGTCATAATATCCGCGTGCCAGATTATTAGCATTCTCCAGCATGCCTCTCGCCTGGTCAGAGAACCAGAATTCGACACCATATTGGAAAAGCAGCGAGGCAAAAATGACGACGAGCAACATCGGGATACTCGCAATCAATGAAAATAGTGCCACAAGCCGCACATGGAGCCGGCCACTGGTTGCAATGGCAGATTGCGCCGCCCTGCCCTTTGCGACACGGCGACCCAGCAATACCAGCAATGTAATCGCAGGGATAAGGTTCACCACCAGCAACGCAGCAGTTAGTGGCGGGGATATAAAGTCGGTTCGACCGGATTGGGAGCTAAGGAGAAAATAGCTACCGCTTGCAGTAGCCAAAAACAGCAAAATGGCGGCCCATTCCACCATTTTCATGGCCTTGTCATTTTCCGCGTATAAAGAGAGCCGCCGCAGCCATGCAGGTGTTCGTTTATCAGAAGAGGGCTGCACGGCGTTCATTGTGTTCTTCATACAACAGATTCGTTGTAGAGAAAGCACTTATGATACAAATATGTCACGCTTTGACGCAGCCCCCAATCGGCTTATCGTGATTGGGTCGGATCTATATCATATTCTGTCAGTTTCTTGCGAAGCGTATTGCGGTTTATACCCAGCATATTGGCAGCCTTTATCTGGTTGCCACCTGCCTTATGCAATATTTCTTCCAGCATTGGACGTTCAAACTTCTCAAGCGCCCGCGCATAAAGGGAACTGCCATTTTCCTTATCACCCAATAGACCGCCAACAATCGCCTTCACACGCGTTGAAAAGTCCATTTCCGTGCTTTGGCCAGCCTCACCTTCATGCGGTGATTGCAATATCTGGCCGATCAGCGTTTCCGAGATCACTTCTTCTCGTGAAGTCACGACAAGGCGATAGATCAGGTTTTTAAGTTCTCTGACATTCCCGCGCCACCCATGGCGGGAAAGTATATCCATACCCTCTTTCGTCAGGACTTTTTTTGGTAGTCCTTCCGATGCCGCCAGATTGAGGAAGTGGTTCGCCAATGCCGGAACATCGCTGGCCCGCTCACGCAGAGCAGGCAGTTCGATAGGAACCACGTTAATCCGGTAATAAAGGTCTTCACGAAACTTGCCTGCCTCGATCAGGCTTGCAATATCCTGATTGGTCGCAGCAACAATGCGCACATCCAGCTTGATTAGCCCCTTGCCCCCGACACGGTTAATTTCACCGGATTGTAAAGCACGCAGCAAGCGGGTCTGGGCATGCATGGGCATGTCCCCGATTTCATCCAGAAACAATGTGCCGCCCTGTGCCTGCTCAAATTTGCCGACAGCACTGCTCACCGCTCCGGTAAAGGCGCCTTTTTCATGCCCGAAAAGCTCCGCCTCGATCAGCTCGGTAGGAATTGCCGCCATATTCACTGCAATAAACGGCCCTGATTTGCGATGGCCAAGATTGTGAATAGCCTCCGCAACCAGCTCTTTCCCCGTCCCTGACTCGCCAAGGATAAGCACGGACAGGTCATTATTCAGCAACCGCGCTATCATCCGGTAAACTTCCTGCATCGCCGGACTGCGGCCGACCAGAGGAAGATTATCTTCGTTCGCGTTCTCGCTTGATAGCCCCCCGCTACGCGGCTTCATCGCCTGCTGAACGGCCTCTACAAGATCATCAAGATCAAATGGCTTGGGGAAATATTCGAATGCGCCGGTTTCTGTTGCCCGGACCGCAGTATTAAGAGTATTTTGCGCCGATATCACAATGATGGGCAATTCAGGATCACGCGCCTTGACGGCATCCAGAGTCGCAAGGCCATCTTCTTCGCCCAAACCTACATCGGTAATCAATAGGTCATATTTACCGCTCGCAAGCAGCGCATCCCGGGCGGGGACGGTCTTGCAACTATCGACGGTTATGCCCTCTGCTTTAAGGGCCGTTTGAATAATATGGCTGACAGACGGATCGTCTTCCACAAGTAAAACGGTATGCTTAGCCATGGATTATCCTTGTGCCGCTATCGGTAGATACAGAACGAATTGCGTATGCTGTTCACGAACGGGGCGTTCATATCTGATGCGCCCGTTCATATCGCCGATCAATTTGCGGACCAGCGCCAGGCCAAGCCCCTGCCCATCCGCTTTTGTCGAGACAAAGGGAGAGAATATCTCCCTTTCCAGTTCCGGAGGAACGCCCGGCCCATTATCCTTGATAATGATTTCGACCGGCAAGCGTACCATCTGATTGGAGCCATTAACCGATAGGGATGCGCCGAAACTGTATCGCGTGATAACCTGAATATCGGGGTGCTCCAGATTTTTGGTAGCATCAACAGCGTTGGACAGCAGATTGGTCAAAACCTGCATCATCGCATCAGGGTCAACCAGAACGTCGGGAAGCGAAGGATCAAACTGGTCCCGGATTTTCAGCGCGCCATGATGCGCCGCCTCTATTGATCGTCTTGCGCGGTCAATTAACGAATGGACATTCACCGGCTCAACCTTGGCCGGCTGCGTAGTTGAAAGGCTTTGCATCTGGTCGAGCAATTTGGCGATCCGCTCAACCTCTCCCTTTATCATCTGGGTCAACGGCTTTTGATCCTCGTCCAGAGAGCGCTCAAGAAGCTGTGCCGCGCCTTTTATGGCCGCGAGCGGGTTTTTTATTTCATGACCCAATATGTCCGGTGCGCGGATCGAAAACTGGTCCTGATCCCCCTGCCCTTGATCAATAACAGATCCATCCGATGGTAACGGCGCAATCGAGACGATCCGCCAGCGCGGATCAGCCGGTAAGGGATGAATATCGAAATTGACCAGCCCCGCTGGTCCGTCCCTCAAGAAAACCGGTGTCCAGCGCGCTGCAACATTGGCCTCTGTATCGGTAAGAGCTTTTTCCAGACGATCATCAGCAAACTGGATTTGACTGGTAATATGAGTTCCGATGAGATGCTTTGCGCTTTGCCCTAGAAAATTCTCGGCAACCGGGTTCACTTTTATGATTTCGTGATTTTCATCTATAATCAACAAGACATCCGGCAGGCCCGTAAATATCTGCTCTGCTGACGGTAATCCGTTCATCAAGCCGCCGCTTTATCAAGCCAGGGCGCATAAAAATCCTGCAACATCGCAAGGACTTTCGACGCATCCATTTCCTTGTTAGCCTGATTACGGAAATCGGCTGATCCGGGCAGGCCCTTTGTGTACCAGCCAATATGCTTGCGGGCGACCTTTACGCCAATATCTTCACCATATAGGTCCAGCATGGCGCGATAATGTTCTTCCAGAACCGCATATTGGGTCTGCAAATCAGGGTCGGGCAGCAAAGTGCCATGTTCGAACCAGTGCATGACTTGCCCCAGCAGCCATGGTTTACCATAAGCACCGCGCCCAATCATCAGGCCATCGGCGCCGCTTTCTTCCAAAGCCCGCTCACAGTCGTCGATGGTGCAAATATCGCCATTGACGATAACCGGAACCGAAACGGCATCCTTGACCTTTTTCACGAAGGTCCAATCGGCACTGCCCTTATACATCTGGCACCGCGTCCGGCCATGAACCGTAATCATTTTCGCGCCAAGATCTTCTGCAATATGCGCCAGTTCCGGTGCATTGAGGCTATTATGATCCCAGCCCATACGCATTTTCACGGTCACCGGAACATTCACGGCTTCCACTGTCGCTTTGATAAGCGCCGCAGCAAGCGGCAAATCACGCATCAGGGCAGAGCCTGCATCACCGTTCACGACTTTTTTAACCGGGCAGCCCATGTTGATATCAATAATCTGTGCGCCGCGATCTTCATTGAGCCTTGCCGCTTCGGACATGGCGTCCGGACAGCATCCTGCGAGCTGCATCGAAACCGGTTCCTCAATCGGATCCCACGCACATTTTTGCAGCGATTGACGGGTTTCGCGGATCATTGCCTGGCTGGCAATCATCTCCGTCACGTTCAAGCCTGAACCAAAACGACGCACCAGCTTGCGAAAAGGCAAGTCGGTGACACCCGTCATCGGCGCCAGCAACACCGGGCTGTTGATCGTGATCTTGTCAATCGAGATGGGTTTCAATGTCATTCTATATGCCTAAAATTTAAGCAGCCTTTATCGTCAAAGCGACTGGCAGGCAAGCATGGACTGGGCTAGATCATCGGCAATGAATGATTCTGATCCACCTAATCCGGTAAATCATGCCCTGATTGTCGCCGCTGGTCAGGGCGAAAGGTCAGGACAGGTGCAGCCAAAGCAATATGCCTTGGTCAAGGGGCAACCTATGGTGCGCCATAGTGCCGCCAGTTTCCTTAGCCATCCGGATATCGCGAAAACATGGATTGTGATCGGCCACGGCCAGGAACAGCAACTGGATCAGGCTCTCGCTGGCTTAACCGGCTATGAAGTCGTGATAGGCGGATCGACGCGGCGCGATAGTGTCAGAAACGGTTTAGCCGCCATCTCGGCCGCAGGCGGTGCAAAAAATGTCCTGATCCATGATGCTGCCCGGCCATTTTTATCGCATGATATGATTGACAAGCTCGTCGCAACCCTCGCGAAGGACGCCGCGGCAATCCCGGTGCTGCCGACAATTGATACGACAATCACTGTCGCGGATGGATATGCGGATAGCACAGTGGATCGCAGCACTCTTTGGCGTGTGCAAACTCCGCAAGTCTTTGATTTTAAAAAGCTGATCCTCGCCCATAAGCAGTGGCCTTCTGATAAAGACGCGAGCGATGATGCCCAGGTTTTCAAGGCTGCCGGGCACCGGATTGCGGTTGTCACAGGTGATGAATCCTTGAAAAAATACACTTTAGCAGCGGATTTTGCTGAACCATCGGGAAAAGAAATGAAACAGATTCGCACCGGTATGGGTTTTGATGTGCATCAGTTTGCTG
Organism: Parasphingorhabdus sp.; assembly: GCF_036568145.1. GTDB lineage: Bacteria > Pseudomonadota > Alphaproteobacteria > Sphingomonadales > Sphingomonadaceae > Parasphingorhabdus. The sequence continues at coordinate 31,665 of NZ_DATCTC010000033.1, forward strand.
ATGGCGAAGAGCTTTGGCTCGGCGGGCTGAAAATAGACCATGATAAAGGACTTGCCGGGCATAGTGATGCCGATGTTCTGCTCCATGCCTTGACCGATGCCTTGCTCGGTGCGGCTGGTGCGGGCGATATTGGCGATCATTTCCCGCCATCGGACCCGCAATGGCGGGGGGCGTCATCCGAAAAATTCGTGGAATTTGCGGCTTCGATCATCAAACAGAAAGGTGGTCACATTCATAATGTCGATATGACCGTGATCTGCGAGGCTCCGAAAATCAAACCGCATCGTGAAGCCATAAGGCAGAATATTGGCAAAATGCTGGACGTTTCTGTGGATCGGGTCAATATCAAGGCCACGACTACGGAGCGTTTGGGTTTTACTGGCCGGGGCGAAGGCATTGCCGCCCAGGCAATTGCAACAATTTCGATGGAGTAACTATCTTGTTGAAAAAAATATCGGCCGCTGCCGCCATGATCGGTCTATTGAGTGCAACATCCCTACAGGCTGCAGAAACGCAGCAATGTATTCCGCCCGAAACGGCAGAATCGCTCCTTACCTATGTACTGCCCGGCGCTTTGGGGGCACTCAGAACGAAATGCACGTCAAGCCTGCCGGCGAATGCGCCCCTGCTACAGACTGATTCGCCGCAGGTTCAAAAATATGAGGCTGCTTCAGCCGCAGCATGGCCAAAGGCGGCGCCCGCTATCCGGATACTGGCTGGTCAGAATTTTCCGGCTGACATAGAACTGGATGCGTTTAGGCCGTTAATTGACGCAATGGTCCCGGCCATGCTGGTTCAAGAGCTAAAGACCGAAGACTGCCCTACGATCAACAAAGTCTATAGCTTGCTGGAACCCGTGCCTGCGGCAAATTTGGCTACGTTGACCGTAATGCTGGCACAACTGGGCAGCAACGAGACAAAAGAAAACGAGAAAGATCCTTTCAACATTTGCAAAGCTCCGACGGAATCGGGTAGCTAGGCGACATGTACAATTTATTGCCAGATGAACTCGTCGAATTGGCGAAAAAAGTCATTGATGAAAATCGCAAAGCCGGTCGCAGATTAGCCGTTGCAGAAAGCTGCACTGGCGGTCTGGTTGCAGGTGCATTGACTGAAATTCCGGGCAGCAGCGACGTTTTCGAATGTGGATTCAGCACCTATTCCAATGTCGCAAAACATAAAGTGCTCGATGTCAGCGAGGATATGCTGGAAACATTCGGCGCAGTTTCCATTGCTGTGGCATGGAGCATGGCACAAGGGGCGTTGGAAAAATCGGGCTGTGACGTTGCTGTTGCGATTACCGGCGTAGCTGGTCCCGGAGGCGGCACTGAGCAAAAACCTGTGGGAACGGTCGTTTTTGCGAAAGCCGAAAAGGGAAAAAGCACGGATGATGTTGTGGCCGACAGCTATAGTTTCGGTGCCGACAAAAGCCGGGCAGAGATCAGGCTTCAGGCGGCGCTAGTCGCGCTAGAGCTATTGCTTCCCGATACATCGGAATAATTATTGCCATAAATATCATGGGCGCGATCGATAAAGGCGCTCGTCATTTTATGCAGAGCTTTGGCGAACATCTGCCCCGCCAGCTTTTCGAACACACGGTTCTTGAACGTAAACTCGACATAGAAATCAACATAGCTGCCGCCGCTCTCCCGATCCCGAAACACCCATTCGTTATGAAGCTGTTTCAACGGACCATCCAGATAATCGACTTGTATCGTCTTGTTTGCCGGATCTTTAATGACGCGCGAAGTGAATTGTTCACGCAGCCCCTTAAACCCGACAATCATATCGGCCACCATCTCGACATCACTATTGGAGCGGATTCGCGTTCCCACCACCCACGGTAGAAACTCCTCATAACGTCCAACATCAGCCACAAGCGCATACATTTGATCCGCGCTATGAGATAGTTCGCGGGTCTCCCTATGCGCCGGCACGTGCTAGCTTTTCTTCCCGGGCGCGGCGCATTTTGGCGAAGTCATCCCCTGCATGATAGCTGGACCGTGTCAGCGGGCTGGACGCAACCAGCAAAAAGCCTTTGGCCCGTGCAATGGACGCATATGCATCAAAAGCCTGGGGCTTAACAAATTCGTCCACTTTCACATGCTTGGGTGTCGGCTGCAGATATTGGCCCATGGTCAGGAAGTCGATATCGGCGGAACGCATATCGTCCATCACCTGATGCACCTCAAGCCGCTGTTCACCAAGGCCCAGCATGATGCCGGACTTTGTGAATATCGACGGGTCTAGCCGCTTCACCTGTTCCAGCAAACGCAGCGAAGCATAGTAACGCGCACCGGGCCGTATATTGGGATAGAGCCGCGGAACGGTTTCCAGATTATGGTTATAAACATCGGGCCGCGCGGCGACGATTGCCTCTACCGCCGCATCCGCCTTGTTACGGAAATCGGGGGTGAGGATTTCAATCGTGGTATTTGGCGTTGTCCGGCGCAAAGCCTCGATAACTTTTACAAACTGACTGGCCCCGCCATCAGGCAAATCGTCACGGTCCACCGACGTAATTACGATATGTTCCAGACCCAATTTGGCAGCGGCATCGGCGGTATGTTGCGGCTCCAGCGGGTCAACCGGCATGGGCATACCCGTTTTTACGTTACAAAAAGCACAGGCCCGTGTGCACACATCGCCCAAAATCATGACGGTCGCATGCTTTTTGGTCCAGCATTCGCCAATATTCGGACAGGCTGCTTCTTCGCACACTGTATTCAGCTTATGTTCCCGCATCAATTTGCGGGTTTCTTCAAAGCCCTTACCCATAGGAGCTTTGACGCGAATCCAGTCTGGTTTACGTTGACGGACGGGTTTTCCGGAAGGCGAAGGAATTTTGGTTATTTCGTTCATTGCTACCAGATAGGATATGAAATCGACTCTTGCCACCCTTTAAGTCGGTGCTATTGGGAAAATATGACAAATTTTTCAGACCTACTCAAAGGCTATCGCCGTTTCCGCTCCGAACATTGGGAAATTGAGAAAGAGCGTTGGAAAGAGTTAAAAGAAGGCCAGAACCCTAGGGTAATGATAATTGCCTGTAGCGACAGCCGCGTTGATCCGACTCGAATTTTTGACACCAATCCCGGCGAGACATTTGTGGTTCGCAATGTCGCCGCATTGGTGCCCCCGTTTGAAACGACTCCCGGTCAGCACGGTGTATCTTCTGCACTGGAATTTGCGGTTCAGGTGCTGCATGTCGATGAAATTGTCGTCATGGGACATGGTAGCTGTGGTGGCTGCGCTGCGGCTCTTTCCGAAGGCATGAAAGGCATGCCGCCCGGAAAAGGCGGGTTTATCGCAGAGTGGATCACCATGCTTGATGATGCACGGGCAAAGGTCGCCGCCCATCACAGCGATTTGACCAGCCCTGCCGCGCAGCTGGAAATGGAACATGAAGGGGTCAGAACCAGTCTGGCCAATTTGCGGACCTTCCCCTGTATTCAAGAGAAAGAGGCCAATAAATCGCTCAAACTGATCGGAGCGTGGTTCGCCATTGCAGAGGGACAACTGCATGTGCTGGATGATGAAACCGACAGTTTCCGCGTGATAGACGAAACCGCCTGACGAAACAGATTTTCTGCTTGAACCCGTCAGTCCCTGGGTACATCACCGGGACATGACCAAGACACATAATGACAATATCGCCCTTTTGATTGATGCCGACAATGCCAGCCATGTCGGGATTGACCCGGTTTTAACGGCGCTGGCCGAGCTTGGAACAGTCAATATCCGCCGCGCTTACGGCAACTGGCGCAAGCAATCGCTTAAAGGATGGGTCGATATTCTGCACAAATATGGCATCGAGCCACAGCAGCAATTTGACATTACCAAAGGCAAAAATGCCACCGATATGAAGATGACCATTGACGGTATGGACTTGCTGTTTCGTGGCAATATTACCGGATTTGGCATCATGTCGAGCGATAGCGATTTCATGCCATTGGCGATGCGAATCCGGCAAGAGGGTATTCCGGTCTATGGTTTCGGTAGCACCAAAACCCCGGAAGGATTCAGACAGGCCTGCAGCCGGTTTATCGACGTGGACGCGCTCATCAAATCCGACAGACGGGATCGGGGTAGTAGTAAACCCGGTGTCCAAACAGGCGCGGGCTCCAGTGATCGCAGCGCTTCTAGCACTGATAAAAACGGCACCGGACCGGTCGAGGAAGAACTTCTCAAGCTATTAATAGATGCCTATCAAGCCAGCAAGCGCGACACAGAAGGCTACGCCAGCCTGTCGGAAGTCGGCAAGATCGCAGGTAACCGCTCCAGCTTTGATGTCCGTAACTATGGCTTTTCGCGCCTGTCCGATATGTTCGAAGTGGTTCCGAACTTTCAGACGAAACGTGATGATAAAGGCCAATTATATGTGAAGCGGTTACGGTGATTTTTTAGGCCATTACTGCTCACAATGCAGAACTATCCCCTTAGACAAAGAAAATTCCGTTAGCTCTGAGCCCGGCGAAGGGCTCAGGACTAACGGAAAAGTCATACAGGAATAAAGGGCAACCGCACCTACTCTATAAAATCAGCGCGTCAGCTTCTTATAAGCAACGCGTGTTGGCCGATCCGCCGCATCACCCAGCCTGCGGCGCTTGTCTTCTTCATAGGCTTCAAAGTTACCTTCAAACCATTCGACATGGCTATCGCCTTCAAACGCGAGAATATGCGTTGCAAGCCGATCGAGGAAGAAGCGGTCATGCGAGATAACCACGGCGCAACCCGCAAAACTTTCGAGGGCGTCTTCCAGCGCACGTAGCGTTTCAACGTCAAGGTCGTTGGTTGGTTCGTCAAGCAGCAATACGTTGCCGCCTTCTTTGAGCATCTTCGCCATGTGGACACGGTTGCGTTCACCGCCGGATAGCTGACCCACTTTCTTTTGCTGGTCCGTGCCCTTGAAGTTAAACGCACCGACATAGGCCCGTGTCTGCACTTCATTTTTCCCGAAGGTGAAGAAGTCGTGGCCACCGGAAATTTCTTCCCAGATATTTTTGGAAGCGTCCAGCGTGTCACGGCTTTGATCGACATAGCCCAGCTGCACAGTCTCACCCAGTTCAAGCGAACCGCTGTCCGGTGTTTCCTGACCAGTGATGATCCTGAAAAGCGTGGTTTTACCCGCGCCGTTGGGGCCGATAATGCCGACGATACCGCCGGGCGGGAGCGAGAAATCAAGATTTTCGAACAATAGCTTGTCGCCATAAGCCTTGGTCAGTCCCTTGGCCTCGATGACTTTGGAGCCGAGCCGTTCGGGTGTCTGGATCAGGATCTGAGCCTTGCCCATTTGCCGTGTCTCCTGAGCGGCCACCAGGTCGTCAAAGGATTTGATACGGGCCTTGGACTTGGTCTGGCGCGCCTTTGGCGATTGCCGCATCCATTGCAGTTCGTTCTCGATCGCTTTCTGGCGGCTCTTATCTTCGCGCTCTTCCTGCGCCATCCGCTTGGCCTTGGCGTCGAGCCAGTTGGAATAATTTCCTTCAAACGGGATACCGCGGCCACGATCGATTTCCAGCACCCAGTTCACGACATTGTCGAGGAAGTAACGGTCATGGGTGACGAGAATGACGTTACCGGCATAATCAATCAGATGTTTTTCAAGCCACGCGACGCTTTCCGCATCAAGGTGGTTGGTCGGTTCGTCAAGCATCAGGATTTCCGGCTTGTCGAGTAGCAAGCGGCACAGGGCCACGCGGCGTTTTTCACCGCCGGACAAATCCGTCACAGCGCTGTCACCGGGAGGGCAACGGAGTGCTTCCATTGCGATTTCCAGCTGGTTATCCAGCGTCCAGCCATCAACCGCGTCAATTTTTTCCTGCAATGTGCCCATTTCTTCCATCAGGGCATCAAAGTCGACATCTTCTGGCGGGTCGCCCATGATGGTCGAAATTTCGTTAAACCGGTCAACCAGATCCGCCACTGGACGCACGCCGTCCATGACGTTTTCCTTGACCGTCTTTGTCTCATCCAATTCGGGTTCCTGTGCGAGATAGCCTACGCGAATCCCTTCACCTGCCCAGGCTTCACCCTGAAACTCGTCATCCTGCCCTGCCATGATTTTCATCAACGTGGACTTACCCGCGCCGTTTTTACCAATGATGGCAATTTTGGTGCCGGGTAAAAATTGCAAATGGATATTATCGAGCACCGGCTTTGCAGCGCCGGGGAAGGTTTTGGTCAAACCTTTCATGACATAACTATATTGGACGGCCATTTTGCTACTTTCTTATATTACAATCCGCTAGTTCCAAGGCTGTCGAAAGGCGCTTATCGGGAAGCGTGCTCCGACAATCTCAGCATTCACGGGATATGTGGCTTGTTTGATGGCTATGTAGCTATTCCGCCCTCCTCTCGCAAGAGAGCATTGGCAAACTATAAAAGGCAGGTTAATCAGGTGGGTATGAAAAAAGCATCTTCACTGTTCACCGCTATGGGCACCGCGGCATCCGCGCTGATCCTTTCCTCAACAGCTTACGCAGCATCGCATGACCCGGCGATTATTCAGGCCAACGCGCTTAAAGATACGCTTGCCTATGAAATTACCGAAGGGCTCACAACAGAGGTTGGCCCCCGGCAAGCCGGAACAGAGGCGGAAGCACGAGCGCGGGACTGGTCAGTGAAAAAGCTGAAATCCCTGGGGTTCCAGAATGTCCGCAACGAACCTTTCATGATGCCCACATGGGTTCGCGGTGAGGAAACAGCGGAAGTGACAGCCCCCTTCCCCCAAAAGCTCCATATAGCGGCTTTGGGTAACAGCCCAAGTACCGGCGAAGCGGGAATAGAAGCCGAGGTTGTTTATTTTGATTCTCTGGCCGCGATGCAGGCTGTACCGGATGGTAGCCTTGCAGGGAAAATTGCTTTTGTAACCCACAATATGCACCGCGCACAGGACGGTTCAGGCTATGGCACTTATGGGCCCGTACGCTGGACAGGCCCGGCCATCGCTTCGCAAAAGGGTGCTTTGGCCTATGTGATAAAATCCATCGGGACCGATTATCACCGCAACCCGCACACGGGTAACACCAACTTTCCCGAAGGCGTAAAGCCTATACCATCAGGTGCATTATCGCTGCCCGATGCCGATAATCTGGAGCGGATGATAAAAATCGCCCAAAAAACCAGCAGAGCTGTCAAAATGAAACTGGTCCTCACACCGCAGAATATCGGCGAGCAGGAATCGGGCAATGTCATTGCAGAGGTTACGGGCAGTGACCCGTCAAAGGGGATGATACTGATCGCCTGTCACCTTGATAGCTGGGACTTGGCAACGGGTGCCTTTGACGACGCGGCAGGGTGCGGTATCGTGACCGCCGCAGCCAAACAGATCATGGATCAGGGCAAACCACTTCGCACGATCCGCATATTATGGGCGGGCGCGGAAGAAGTCGGCCTGTGGGGCGGCAAAGCCTATGCAAAGGCCCATACAGGCAGCAATCATGCCATTGCCATGGAATCCGATTTTGGCGCCGATAAAGTCTGGCGCGTGCAGTTTCATTTGCCCGAACAGGCCAAAGCCGTGAAAGAGCAGATCGCACAGGCCCTGATGCCATTGGGAATTGGTGCAAATGGCCCCAAGGCTTCGGGCGGAGCCGATGTCAGCGACATTATCGACAGCAACAATCTTGCCATCATAGATCTTCAGCAGGACGGCACGCGCTATTTCGACTTGCACCACACGCCGGATGATACTCTGGACAAAATCGACCCCAAGCAGGTGCAGCAAAATGTCGCGGCGTGGAGCACTGTCCTGTCCATCATCGCGAATAGCGACGTCGATTTCACTATGCCTGCAAAGGAATAGCTCATGCGCGCGCTTATTCCTTTCCTTGGCTTGTTAGCCCTTGCTGCTTGCTCTGACGGCTCGCCCGAAAACCAGGAGGAAGGGTCGGCAGTCGCCATCGAAAAGCAGATTGAAGGCGATGCCAAATCATTGGAGGCAGCGGCTGATGAAGCCGTGAATGTCCTGAAATCCAAAGAAGAGGAGGAGTTGCAAAATGAGGGCATCTTGCCCCTTGCTACAGTTCCTCAGGCAACGGAAGATCAGGAACAGGACGGCCAGCCCTAGATCATTATCCTTAAAATCCGCCGGACTTGATTAACTTTGTTCCGATAGTTTGCTTTAGTCCGCATCCCATATTTCTTGACCGTCGGCCAATGTGCCGTTGCCAATGGCAAGCCTTCTGGCTCTTGCCCTGACCGGAGAACGAGATATGATCTATGGAGATTCACTACATATTGACGCACAGGTCCAACAGAGCAATTCCACCTATCCTTGCGTTGTAGAAACCATATCTGACACAATCATCAAAATTGAGTGTGCAGCCCAGCTTGATCCCGAAATCACCCTGTCTCTCATGATACCAGGCATGAACACCATGACCGCTAATCTTCTGTGGAAGAAGAAGGACGAATACGGGTGTCAGATCGACTATATTTTCCATCCCGCAGTGATTAAAAGCGTGATGGATCGCCTGGACCGGAAGCGGGTTCTAGCTATGGCCTGATAAGTCATGCGGGATTGACTTTCCCGCCCTGCCACCCTGTATGATATGCCTCGCTTTATACGGTGATATATATTGCATTTTCAGGCGGCACAAAGGGAGGCTTCATGCTCTGGACGAGACGAACGATCATTGCAGCCGCTTCCTGCTCGCTCCTGACTCTGACGGTAACCCTCTCCGGTTGTGGAAAGCCCGCTCCCCCAGATAATCACAAAGTCACAATATTCGCAGCCGCCAGCCTGAAAAACGCACTCGATGCAGCTACGGGTGCCTGGGCGCAAGAGAGCGGCCACAATGTTACAATCTCTTATGCCGGAAGCGCGACACTGGCGAAGCAGATTGAACAGGGCGCACCGGCTGATATGTTCATCTCTGCCAACGCAAAATGGATGGATTATCTTGCAGAACGCAGCCTGATAGATGAAACGTCGCGCTCAAACCTGCTAGGCAACCGTCTAGTCCTCATCGCACCGAAAGGCAGCGATGTGTCTGTAAAGATCGAGTCCGGCCTTGATCTGGCCGGTGCGCTTGATGGCGGCAAGCTCGCCATGGCGAATAGCGAGGCTGTGCCTGCCGGGATTTATGGCAAAGAAGCGCTTGGGTCGCTCCATGTCTGGAACATGGTGCAGGATCATATTGCACAGGCGCAGGACGTGCGCGCAGCTCTGGCTCTGGTATCGCGCGGAGAGGCTCCGCTTGGCATTGTTTACCAGACCGATGCATCGGCTGATCCCGATGTCAGGGTCGTTGATATATTCCCGGACGATACGCATGAAGCGATTGCTTATCCGATAGCCTTGCTGACGGCTTCCAAGGATCAAGCCGCGCAAGAGTTACTCGGTTTCCTGACATCCAAAGCAGCCGCACACTATTTTGAAGAACAGGGTTTCACCATGCTGAACCAAAAGGATTGAGGCGGATATGCCGGCTTGGCTCAATCTCTCAGCGGAGGAATGGACGGCAGTCTGTCTTTCCTTGCGGATTTCCTTTTGGGCCATGGCCTGTAGCCTGCCATTCGGCATAATTCTCGCCCTCGCCTTGGCGCGCGGGCGTTTCTGGGGCAAGTCCTTGCTTGATGGGCTCGTCCATCTGCCGCTGATCCTGCCGCCTGTGGTTACGGGATATTTTCTGCTCATATTATTCGGACGACAAGGACCGATTGGTGGCTTTCTGGCAGAAAATTTCGGCATCGTCCTTGCCTTCCGTTGGACAGGCGCGGCGCTTGCCTGTGCGATTATGGGCTTTCCGCTCATGGTCCGGGCCATCCGGCTTTCGATCGAGGCCGTGGATTTCCGGATTGAAGAAGCAGCGGGAACGCTGGGTGCCAGTCCGGTCTGGGTCTTTTTCACCATCACCCTGCCCTTGATCCTGCCCGGCATCCTGTCAGGCATGATTCTTTCCTTCGCCCGCGCTATGGGCGAGTTTGGCGCCACCATCACCTTTGTGTCTAATATACCCGGCGAGACACAGACGCTCCCCACGGCGATCTATACATTTACCCAAGTTCCGGGCGGCGATTTTCAGGCGCTGCGGCTGACTTTGATTTCTCTCATCGTGTCGTTGGGCGCATTGTTGCTGTCCAATGTCATGGCCCGGCAGGTGAGCAAGAGGATCGGTCAGACATGAGCCTGATCGTGGAAGCAAAACATTGTCTGGGCGATTTTCGGCTGGATGCGTCCTTCACAAGCGAAGGCGGCCTAACCGCCCTGTTTGGTCAATCCGGTGCTGGCAAAAGCTCGCTGGTGAATATTATCAGCGGGCTTGTCCGTCCCGATCGTGGCCGGGTTATCGTGAACGGGGAAGTGCTGCTCGATACCGCGCAGCAAATATTTGTGCCCCGCCACCGCCGCCGCATCGGCTATGTTTTTCAGGAAGACCGCCTGTTCCCGCACCTGACTGTCCGGCAAAACCTTCTCTACGGGCACTGGTTTACGGCGCGGGCAGATCGCTATGAAAGTCTGGATCATGTCGTTGACCTTCTGGGGATCGCGCATTTGCTCGGCCGCAAGCCGGCACGGCTTTCAGGCGGAGAGAAACAGCGCGTCGCCATTGGCCGCGCCCTGCTCGCCAGCCCACGCCTGCTGCTCATGGATGAACCGCTTGCTTCCCTTGATGACACGCGCAAAGCCGAAATCCTGCCATATATTGAACGGCTGAGAGACGAAACGAAGATCCCGATCGTCTATGTCAGTCATTCCGTGCCAGAAGTAACGCGGCTCGCTACGACCGTTGTCGTCATGGCCGATGGCAAGGTCACAGGGGCCGGGTCCGTGCAGGAAGTGATAAGCCAGACCAGCCTGTTCCCGATGACAGGCCGCGCAGAGGCCGGCGCCGTGATCGAGGCAAAGGTCATCGGTCATGATGATGATTATCAGCTAACGCAGCTAGAATGCGGCGCTGGCATACTTACGGTTTCACGGCTTGATATGGCCATAGGCATGCCGGTGCGTATTCGCGTGCGCGCTGGCGATATCATGCTCGCGCTCTCACCGCACGAAGGATTGAGCGCACTTAATGTCCTACCGGCAGTGATCCGGGAGATTGGTGAGATTAAGGGGCCGAGCATCGACATAGGCCTTGATTGCGGAGGAGAAATGCTGACGGCCCGCCTTACACGGGCTTCCGCAGACAAGCTCAAACTTCGGCCCGGCGCTGAAATTTATGCTGTTATCAAGTCAATTGCATTTGATAACGAAAATCTGAGCCGACCACCTAATCCATGAGTTTTGAGAAATCGCGCATAACCACATCCTATGGCCATCAGCATTTCATGCCCGCATGACGGACGCTTGCGGTTTGCGGTTGCAATAAAGACAATCAGCTCCTAAATACGAACCCCTTTAATAGGGAAATTTCCATGATCTCCAACAAAGCCAAATATGCTTTCAGGGCATTATTGGCGATTGCTTCCGCTCCCGAGGGCGAATCCATAACCAGTGCCGAAATCTCGCGCCGTTATAATATCTCGCACAAGTTTCTTGAACAGATCCTGCTCGACTTGAAAAAAGCCGGAATCCTTGACAGCCGACGGGGCAAAAGTGGCGGATATGTAATGCTAAGACCCGCTGATACCGTTAGTTTTGGCGAGGTTTTGCGAATTTTCCAGGGCGCTCTTGCTCCCCTGCCCTGTCTTTCCCGGCAATTTTACCAGCGCTGCGATGATTGCGACAGCGAAGCCAGTTGTGAAATCCGCCGAGAATTTGGCCGCGCCTATGATGCAAGCCGCAAAGTGCTTGAATCCAGGACGATTGGCGATGCTCTGAGTAATTCCCCTGTCGAACAACCCTCTCCGCTGGAGGAGCCGCGCGCGGTCTAGGATTATTTCCTATACCTATTTCCTATTTATCCAATAGGAATATGGCGGGCCATTTCAGATAATCTGTTCAGGCACACAAGACGTTGCGCCATACTCACAAATTTTTGGTGCAGGATTACTACGCAAGTTATGAAAACCGCAATATCCGCCATTTTGTGAAAATGGTCGGGGAGACAGGATTCGAACCTGCGACCCCCTGGTCCCAAACCAGGTGCGCTACCAGCCTGCGCCACTCCCCGACGCGCGCTTCCCCTAAGCCGTGGCTGAGGGAAAAGCAAAGAGTTTTTACGTCTTTTTTAGTCTAACCGAAAAAGAGCGGTGAATCGCGCCGTTTCAGGAAAGAATGGTGGGCCCGGAGGGACTCGAACCCCCGACCTAGCCGTTATGAGCGGCCAGCTCTAACCAACTGAGCTACAGGCCCCGAAACACCCGCATTTCAATGAAATTCGGATATTCAAGGACCGACCCGATAGCGGATAGGCGGCTCGGTTGGCAAGCAACTAAACGAAAAAAATCCCAAGGCCGGAAACATTGACCGGTGGAAGCGAAATTATTTGCCTTTCAAGTCCGCCGCAACGATTAACTGGTCAACGCTTATGGGCGATACTCCGCACTCCAGCAGGTGGTCGATAATATCTCTCCACCAATCATAGAACCGGTCCAGATCCGCGTCTGTCTGAACATAAGGCGTGTGCCCGGCAGCAAGGGACGGTGAGTGAAAAGAAAATACAAGCAGCTTGAGCATATCATCCAAAGCAATATCTATCGCTTCCTTGGCTTCACGGGCAGACACGCCTTCCGGTGTCAGGGGAATGCGTTCAAGCATCCTGGATTTCGACAATAATGCATTTGCGACTTTTGAGCGGTTGAACACAGATGCCAACTGATCGCCCTGTTTGCGGAACGGGCCAGAAAAAACAGTCGTCAGCGGCACTTCCAAAAGGCCCTTTTGCCGGTCTAGCCAGAAGGGTTCGGGGCCAATATGTGAAAAATCGGGTCCATTTTCGTGCCCGTAATCAAACCGCGATCGCACACTGCTATCGATGATAAAACCATGTTTGGCCAAAATCTCGATAGTGTTAGGCCCAACGCCATAGCGCCCTGCCCTATAGATTGTAGGCCGTTTTCCGGTCTTTGCCTCTATGGCGTCGCGCAAGGAGACTAATTTCGCTTCTTCCAGTTCCTTTGGCAGATTGCCTGCAAAGCTGTTGCGGGTTGTCGTTTCTTCCTCAAAAGGGGGATTGATCCAGGGATGCAGGTGGACCCCAACGGTTGCGCTGTCGTCCGCGGTTACGGATTTCAGGAAGTCAGCCGCTTCTTCATTCCCGACAATGGAATAATCAACGAAATAAACCGGTTTAACGGCATATGCTTCGATGAACGACTGGAATCGTTGCAGTTTCCCAACCGATAAATTGGTGTGGCCTGTCCGGCTGAACGGAGCGTTCCAGTCAAATTCTTCCTCGGTGTCGATAGAGATAAGAAAGCGGCGACCAAAATCCGCTGGATATTTCAGGTAATGGTCAGGGGCTTGTTTCTGTTTTGAAAGCATGGTGGCCCCTTATACCATTATCTTACTTCATTCGTTTATTCGAATTCCGTTTCCCTGTCAGCCATCTCGCTATATGCGGCCGCTGGCATGGTCAATACTATCATATCATCCGATATGCTGAGCAAGCCATTCGCAGACTTGGCCAGATTACGCACCAGCCTGAGAGAGAATCCTAGTCCCAGAAGAGGCGCATCCTGCACATCACCGTCGATGCCATAGGAAGGATCGAGCAGTTTTTCTTCTGAAATCCCGCGGATAAGCGAAGGGCGCGTCATACGGAAATGGTTGGTGGGTGAAGCCTCGAACTGTGTGTACAAATCCGCCGTCAATTGCTCGCCAGTTTCACAACCGATGATCGCCGCCGACAATAATCTGGCAAAAATCCGCTCAATCGATTCAGTCTCATGGGCAAAGGGCATAACAGGCTGCTTCACATTGATTTGCAAATCAACGGACCTGCTTTCCGTCAGGCTTTCCAGGCGCTGTTCCAGACGCGCTATAAGCCATTCCGGTTCGGTCAGGCCCGACAGGCTTTCGATCTGGCCGGCATCAATTTTCGCTGCGATGTCCAAATCCTCAAACCCCGTCAGCAAGCGGCGCGCCTCTTCCGTGATATTGCCGGAAAGCTTGCGATATTCGGAGGAAGCGGGACCGAAAAGCTGTTGCTCGATGATTTCGCTAAACCCGATTATGGCATTGAGCGGCGTCCGCAGTTCGTGGATCAGTTGCTGTAACTGCTCTCTCCGTTCGACATCGAGACTGTCATGAGCAGCATCTTCCGCAGCATTCGGCCGCTTCATAATGCCGCGATATCCCCTGAATCGGCCGGTTTCCTCGCCAAAATAGGGAACTGCCGTCATGCGCCAGTCGCCGACAATGATCGGCGCTCCGCACAAGCGCATGCGTGCATTTTCAAATGGCATTCTTTGCCGGAATGCCGCCGCGCCATAAGCATCCGGACCGGGGCCATCGTCAAATGCCGGCTCCGCAATCGTCACGCCGACTATCGCGCCCTGTGGCGGACCTTCCGCCCAGATAACGGTTCCGCTATCGTCAGTTTCAAAGTTGATCGCATCTACGGTTTCAAAAGCATCACCGCGAATTTCCGGTTTGGACATTTGCGTTTCACGGTAGCGTTTATAATCCTCGATTTTTGATACCAGGCTACTAATCTGGGAGATTTCCAGCACCCCTGGTTCGGGCCGGTCGTTTTCCGTTACAGTTTCGGGAGCAGTTTCCGGGTCTTCATAGGAAGCGTTATCCGTTGTTTCGGGAACGTCATCATTTGCCGATACCAATATTAGCGGCAGATCAATCCGTGCAGGAGCGTGACGGTTCAAGGCATCTTGCGCTTTTGGCCCAAGATCGGCCCGCGCTTGTAAACGGTTGCGCCCCTGAAGCGATAAATACGGAATGATGTCCCGCCACTGCCCATCTGTCAGGTCGGCAGCGTCGATCGCGGCATCGCAGATCGGGTCACTGTCAGCGCAAAGATAAGCGAGGAGCCGCGTGGACCGCAATCGGCCATTCAACGCCTCTACCGCAGCCACTCTATCCGCTTCTTGAACCCTGTCATGGAGGTCGCTTAGTCTCGCAAGTCCTGCCTCCACATCACCTGCGGTAATATATTCCGGCTCTTGCGCCAAAAGATCCACCACCTGGCGCCATTGCGATGCAGCTGCCCCTCCTTCTGGAAGGGGGCCGTTAAGTGCTGTTTTCAGGCGGTCATCGTAGCGCAAAATCTATTACCGGTGTAAAAGGTTGGGAATGGTTGTTAAGAAGTTGATAACCCTGAAAACCGGATATCGTAAGCGCTGATTATTCTGCGTCACAATGTGGGACAAGTATGCGGCTATTGCTTGCTACGCTAATTATATTATAACAGTTCATTGATTCTCGAACGGATATTGCAGGTAATGGCTGACATAAATTTGGATAAAATTGATCTACAGATTCTGGACCGGCTCCAGAATGAGGGCCGCGTTACCAATGTAGAGCTGGCGAATAGCGTCGGACTGACAGCTCCGCCCTGTTTGCGGCGCATGCGCGCGCTGGAGGATAGCGGGGTCATCACCGCTTATCATGCCGAAATCGACCCCGCTAAAATGGGCTATACGATTACGGTCTTTGCGATGGTTAGCCTGAAAAGCCAGGCCGAAACAGACTTGCAGGCATTTGAAGAATATGTCGATCAACTCTCCGAAGTGCGCGAATGCTATATGCTGAACGGTGAAATTGACTTCATGCTGAAAATCGTATCGAAGGATCTTCAGGAATTTCAGAGCTTCTTGACCCGGAAATTAACCTCCGCCCCCAATGTCGGCAGTATTAAAACATCGCTGACGATACGGTCAGCCAAAAAGCTGCCAGGTGTGCCGATCCTTTAACGCCTGCCCTCAACGCTTTATATTCTCAGGACAAAAAAAGGGCGCCGGAAGCGCCCTTTTCCATAATTTCATAGCCAATCATTAGTTGCTGGGCGTGGTTTCCGCCGGAGCTTCTGTGGCCTGTGCAGCCGTAGAGCCTGCAGCCTGCTGGTTAATCCACAACGTCCAGAAGTCTGCAATTGTCTTGCGGCTACCGGTTACGCTGGCAAAGGCTTTCTTAGCCTCGTCCCAGTTTGACAGCCCGGCATTGGCTATACCAAGGCCCATTTGCGCCCGCGGCACATCCACGCTGCCCTTGCTGATCGCGGTCTGGTATAAATCCGCAGCCTTGCTATTTTCTCCATAGCTCAGCAGCGCATCAGCGGTTGCAAGAGCGATTTTACCATTGGCCGAGCTTTTGGCATCACGTTCGGAACCAGGCAAGCTGGCTTTATCCGCGGGAACCGCACTACGGGCAGCGGCCAGCGCTTCATTCACATATGTGCTGGATGACTGCACATCGCCCTTGGCAAGACCTTCTTCCAAAAGAGACACGACTTCACCGGGCAATCTGCGAGGGTCGGCAGCATCGGCATATTCGAAATAATCCCGCTCGCTCTCCATCGCATCGGCTTTGCGCATCAAGCGCATCAGCTCAAGATTTTCCTGATTGGAAAGCTTGGGATTCGCCGCATCACGGTAAACCGACAAGGCAGCGCGCCAGTTTTCACCGGATGGATAAGCCTCGACCAGTTTATAGGTCCATTTTGCAGCCGCACCATTGGCATTATGTTGCATCGCAACACCTGCACCGCGGCGATACCAGTTTTCAGCGGCTTTCGTGCCCTTGGATTCTTCATGCTCAATAGCACGTTCCAGAGCAGCCAGCCCTTCGGGGAACTTGTTCAGTTTGAAATTGGCTTCGGCAACCAAGGCACCAACACCATTTTCGCTATAGCCTGCATCAAATGCCTGCTGTAGTTTCTGTGCGGCTTCCTCATAGCGTCCAGCACCATAAGCAAAGTTACCGGAATAGAACAAAAACGCGGGCTTCTGATCCTCAGGCGTTTTGCCACTGGCCAGAGACGCATTAATTCCTTTTTCCTGAAGACCGGTGTCTTTCAGGGTTGAACCAAGTTGAATTGCCAACTGGCCCGCGACAAACTGGTCATCACCTGTCAACGGCTCTGCAAGAAGTGCTTCTATAAGTGGCTTTGCCGAAGCCGGAGTATCGCCGCCCATGGCTTTTTGAATTTCAGCAACTTTGGGTACGACCTCTTTACTGATATCAAGCTTGGGGGCTTTGGCCTTTTTCTGGGCATGTGCATCTTGCGGTGCGACTGTAACAGCTAATGTTCCAGCTGCGGCAAGTGCGATAGCCATAGAAAAATGAGATAAAAAACGCATATAAATCCTCCGGTTAGTCATGCTATTACAGGCTCAATATTGTTACTAACTCCACTGGCCCGATTATGGTTGCACCATAAAGCGTCTTGGCCCTAATACCAAGTTTGATACGCTTTTATAGCGGTAATCCGCTGAATAGACCTTGAACGAAGTTTCCCGTAAGTTTCAACCCCGCATGGAAAATTTGAGCAAAACTGTTAATATTAAAGGATATGAGGTTCGTTTTTCGTGATTGTTGTTATCTCCCCCGCAAAGTCGCTTGATTTTGAAAGCGCCCTTCCCGCTCATGGATTGACCGACAACCGGTTTCCCGAAGAAACCGCGCGATTGGCCGGGGCTATTTCTAATTTATCCAAAAAGAAGCTGAAGGCGATAATGCCTGTGTCAGACAATCTGATTGAGCTTAACCACGGGCGGTATAGCGAATTTTTCGATCAACCGGAACGCGCCGCGATCTTTGCATATAATGGCGATGTTTACACCGGGTTCGAGGCACATAGCCTGTCGCAAGAGGGGCTGGATTTTGCCCAGCGTCATTTGCGTATCCTGTCCGGTCTATACGGATTGCTGAGGCCCTTTGACCCGATCAGGCCCCACCGCCTTGAAATGGGAACGAAATGGGCGCCGCGATACAAGAAACTGACCGATTTCTGGAAAGATAAAATCGCCAGTGAACTTGCCAGCGATCTGGACGAAAATCTGGATGACAAGGACGAGCGTATCTTGGTCAATCTGGCCAGCAACGAATATTGGGCAGCGGTAAAGCCCCATGCCGACAAGTTGAACGCCCGCATCATTGAGGTCGATTTTCGCAAAGACGGGCCGGACGGACCGAAGTTCATCAGCTTTGAAGCCAAACGCGCACGCGGCATGATGGCGAGATATATATGTGAAAACCATCTGAACGATGTGGAATCGCTGAAAGGTTTTGACAGTGACGGCTATCAATTTGACCCGCAATCCAGCACGGATAACAGCTTGCGCTTCATACGCTCGTAAATAAAAGCCGGACGTTGAAATCCGGTCCGGATTATTAATGCAAAACAGGTCCGAAAAGCTGGCTTTTTCCTACTGCCTGTCCTAGAAGGACCGCAATCAAAAACCCCATGAAAAAGGCCAGTTTGTGAACGAACAAACCACTGCACCCGAACCGTCTGGTATTGAACCGATTGATATCGTCGATGAAATGAAATCGAGCTACATGGATTATGCCATGTCGGTCATTGTCAGCCGCGCATTACCCGATGTTCGCGATGGCTTGAAACCTGTTCACCGGCGGATATTGTTCGCTTCCCAGGAAGGCGGATTTGTTGCCGGGCGGCCCTATCGCAAATGTGCCAAGATCGTCGGCGATGTGATGGGCAATTATCACCCCCATGGCGACAGCGCGATCTATATGGCCCTGGCCCGTATGACGCAGGATTGGTCGATGCGGGTGCCGTTGATCGACGGTCAAGGGAACTTCGGGTCCATGGACCCCGATATGCCTGCATCCATGCGGTATACCGAAGCGCGGCTCAACAAGGTTGCGAACGCCCTGCTCAACGATCTCGACAAGAACACGGTCGATTTTGTCGATAACTATGATGGCAGTCGCTCGGAACCATCGGTTCTGCCTGCGCGCTTTCCGAACCTGCTGGTCAATGGCGCTGGCGGCATTGCCGTGGGCATGGCGACCAATATTCCGCCCCATAACCTTGGCGAAGTTATCAATGCCTGTCTCGCTTATATGGAAAATCCGGCGATTACCGTGGATGAGCTGATAGAGATTATTCCCGGTCCCGACTTCCCTACCGCCCCCTTGATATTGGGACAATCCGGCGCAAAATCCGCCTATAAAGAGGGTCGCGGCTCCATCATGATGCGCGCCCGGCACGAAATTGAGGAAGGACGCGGGGATAAACGCTCCATCGTTTTGACCTCCATTCCTTTCCAGGTCGGCAAATCCGGGCTGGTCGAGAAAATTGCCGAAGCGGCGAAGGACAAACGGATTGAAGGCGTTTCCGACATTCGTGACGAATCAAGCCGCGCCGGTGTCCGGGTCGTCATCGACCTGAAACGCGACGCGACCGCTGATGTGGTGTTGAACCAGATCTGGCGCTTCACCCCTGCCCAATCGAGCTTCCCTGCCAATATGCTCGCTATTCGCGGCGGTCGCCCCGAAGTGCTGAATCTGCGCGATATTATCGAGTCCTTTGTCAAATTCCGTGAAGAAGTCATCACCCGGCGCACGAAATTTGAACTGAACAAGGCGCGGGAACGGGCGCATATCTTGCTCGGCCTGGTTGTCGCTGTCACCAATATGGATGAAGTGGTGCGTATCATCCGCGGGTCGTCGACACCGGCGCAAGCACGCGAATCTCTTCTTGCCCGTGAATGGCCGATTGCCGAAATCGCAGGCTATATCCGGCTTGTCGAAGCCATCGAAACCGAGGTTGAAGGCGACGTTTACAAGCTTTCCGCCATTCAGGTGAAGGCGATATTGGACCTGCGTTTGCAGAAACTGACCGCCCTTGGCCGCGAGGAAATTGGCGACGAGTTGAAAGAGCTTGCCACCGCTATCGAGGAATATCTGGCGATCCTCGCCGACCGCGTGAAACTCTATGCCGTGATGCGCGAAGAGCTGGAAGCTGTGCGCGATGAATTCGCCACGCCGCGGGTCAGCGAAATCACCGCTGCATGGGACGGACTGGAAGACGAAGACCTGATGGAGCGGTCTGAAATGGTCGTGACCGTGACACATGGCGGCTACATCAAACGGACTCCGCTCGATACCTTCCGCGCACAAAGGCGCGGCGGCAAAGGCCGGGCCGGTATGGCGACCAAGGAAGAGGATGCGATCACCGCCCTGTTCGTCACGTCAACCCATACGCCGGTCCTGTTCTTCTCCACCCATGGCAAAGTATATCGCCTGAAAGTGTGGAAATTGCCGGAAGGTGGTCCGCAAACCAAGGGACGGCCTATGGTCAACCTGTTGCCCTTGGCAGAGGGAGAAACTATTTCGACTGTCTTGCCGCTGCCGGAAGATGAAGCCGAATGGGGCAAGCTACACGTCATGTTTGCCACCGCAAAAGGCAGCGTGCGGCGTAACAGCATGGACAGTTTCACCAACGTGCCTTCCAACGGCAAATTTGCCATGCGTTTTGAGGAAGACAGCGATGACCGCCTGATCGGTGTGGAATTGCTCAGCGACAATGACGACGTGTTGCTGGCCACCAAAAACGGCAAAGCCATCCGCTTCGCTGGCGATGCTGTGCGCGTGTTCCAGAGCCGGACATCAACAGGTGTTCGCGGCATAACGCTGAAAGGCAATGACGAGGTGATCTCGCTTTCGGTCCTTCGCGGGTTTGAAGCCTCCACCGAAGAACGCGACACTTATCTGAAGGCCGCACCCTGGAAGGGCAATGAAAATACTTCGGAATTGTCACCGGAACGGCTGGCCGAATTTGCCGAGGCAGAGGATTTCATCCTCACCGTCTGCGCCAATGGCTATGGCAAGCGTTCCAGCGCCTATGAATATCGCCAGTCGGGCCGTGGTGGTCAGGGCATTCTCAATATCGACAATATCAAACGCAACGGCACCGTTGTCGCCAGCTTTGAAGCGACGAACGAGGAACAGATCATGCTGGTCACCGACCAAGCCAAGCTGATCCGGATGAAAGTTGCCGATATGCGGGTGATTGGACGTAATAGTTCCGGTGTTAAACTGTTCGATGTGTCCCCCGGTGAAACGGTCGTTGGCGCTGCCAAGATTGACGAAGAGGACGAACCGGAAAACGAAGCGGAAGAGCTGGTCGCCGAAGAACTGGCCGCAGAACTGCACCAGGAAACGGGTCCGGAACCGGAAGACGATAGCGAAGAGTAACCCACACCGTCATTCCCGCATAGGCGGGAATCCAGCTTTCTTCTGCAAGGTTCAAATATTAGCTGGATTCCCGCCTGCGCGGGAATGACGAGCTGTGTGTGGAGACAGTGATAGGTCGCCCTCTATTACAAAACGCTTTCCTACATAGCGGCACTAATGATACACAAAGTGCGGCCCTTTCTCAGTGAGACACGAATTACCTCGCCCTATCTTTGAAATCAGGGCGGGAGCGAATTTTTTTCCTTTCCAACAGGTGACAGAACATCATGTTGGAAAATCCCCCTGGAAAACAGGAATCGGCGGAAAATAAAGCTTCCTTGGTGTGAAGTTTGTGAAGTTAGAAAATAGGGAATGCTAAAAAATAGCACCCGCGAAACAGATAGAGGAGATGATGCCAATGATCGTCACGCCATCCGGCCAGTCCTGCGGAGCCGCTGTTACGGGCATTGACCTGTCCAGACCGCTTGGCGATGAACAGGTGGCCGAAATCCGTGCCGCCTGGTTAAAGCATCACGTCCTGTCCTTTCCCGGGCAGGATATGTCGGACGATGATCTGGAGCGCTTCACGTTATATTTTGGCGGCTTCGGGCATGATCCCTTTTTCGCGCCAATCGAGGGCCGCGAACATATTGCCGCTATCCGCCGCGATGCCGACGAAACATCACCTTTATTTGCCGAAAACTGGCACAGCGACTGGAGCTTTCAGGAACATCCTCCCGCTGGCACATGCTTGCTTGGCATCACCATTCCGCCGGTCGGCGGTGATACCTTATTCGCCAACCAACATGCCGCACTTGACGCCATGCCGCCAGAGATGCGCGCCCGTTATGAAGGGCTGACAGCCATTCACAGTGCCAAGCTCGCTTATGCGCCCGACGGTGCTTATGGGGACAAGGACAAGGGACGCAGCATGGCGATCCGCCCCGATGAGACAGCGCGCGAAACGCAGCTTCATCCCCTGGTCCGCGAGCATCCGGAAACCGGGCGTCCGGGTCTGTTCAGTTGCATGGGCTATATTATCGGGTTTGAAGGCATGGCGCAGGAGGACGCCCTGCCCTTGCTTCAGGAATTATATATCTGGCAAAGCCGCGACGAGTTTGTTTACCGGCACAAGTGGGAACCGGATATGCTGGTCATGTGGGATAACCGCTCTGTCCTCCACTGTGCCACCGGCGGCTATGAAGGCTATGACCGCTTGCTCCACCGCACCACTATTGCAGCCGTTTAAGGGTTCACGGCGGCCATTCTGTCCCGCAGAGCACGCACAACCCCGGTGGCAATCAGGAACTGGCCGAAATAATAAAATGGCCAGATGGTCCAATATGGTATCGCAGAATCCTGCAAAAAGCCGACACTGGAAAAGATGAAGAGGTCTGATATGATGAATAACAACGCCCCCACCCCGACGCGATAGCGGGGAAAGTCGCTCAGCCATGCCGTCGCCGCCATGACGGCCAGAAAGGTCGTATAAATCGCAAAACCGGAAGCAGCACTGCGATCGAAGGGCAGCGACCAGGCCACGAAGACCGAGACAGGAACAAGCAGGATGGCGAACATCATTTGGCTCAATGCCGGTTTGGGTCGCCTGTGTCGCAGATAGAGCAAGATCGCAAAACAATGACCAATCAGGAAGGAGAATGCCCCTAAAATCAGGTCCAGCTCGATAAGAATATCGCCAAGCGCCCCGAATGCCATCACCGTGGCAATCAACCTGCCATCAAATCCGCGTATCCGGTGCAGCGCATAAACCGCGAGGAATCCTACGCCAGCGCCCTTCCACAGCATTTTCAAAGGATCGGGAACTTCCGGTTCGCGAAGCACGAAAAAGAAAAAATAGCTGATCCCGAACAACAGGCTAAGCAGCAAATAAGGCCGGGAATCGATAAACGCACGTTTCATATCATCGGCCTATCACGCAAGCTGCCCCTCTGCCAGATTGACATTTACCACTTACGGCAACACACAGACGCCCATGACACAAAACATGACACAAAAACAGACACAGGTACATATTATTGGCGGCGGACTCGCCGGATCAGAAGCGGCATGGCAACTGGCCCAGGCAGGCATCAAAGTGCGCCTTTCCGAAATGCGCGGAAGCGGTGACATGACGCCAGCGCACCAGACCGACGGGCTGGCGGAGCTGGTGTGTTCCAACAGTTTCCGCTCCGACGATGCAGAGAAAAATGCTGTGGGATTACTCCACGCCGAAATGCGCGATCTGGATTCCATAATCATTGGTGAAGGGGACAAGAACCGCCTTCCCGCCGGCTCCGCGCTCGCCGTGGACCGCGACCATTTTTCCGCTGCCGTGACCAAGGCCTTAAGTGAGCATCCCAATATCGAGATTGTCCGCGAACGGATAGACCAGCTTCCCGAAAGCGGCCTCACCATAGTCGCCACCGGACCGCTTACTGCCATGACACTGGCGCAAAGCATCGGCGCGGCGACGGGCGAGGATTCTCTGGCCTTTTTCGACGCCATTGCGCCGATCGTCTATAAAGACAGCATCAACATGGATATCGCGTGGATGCAGTCGCGCTGGGACAAGGTCGGTCCCGAAGGTGATGGCAAAGACTATATCAACTGCCCGATGGACCGCGAGCAATATGAAGCCTTCATTCAAGGCTTGCTGGACGGCGAAAAGACCGATTTCAAGGAATGGGAAAAGG
This sequence comes from Parasphingorhabdus sp., assembly GCF_036568145.1. Lineage (GTDB taxonomy): Bacteria > Pseudomonadota > Alphaproteobacteria > Sphingomonadales > Sphingomonadaceae > Parasphingorhabdus. The sequence goes on from NZ_DATCTC010000033.1 coordinate 55,350, forward strand.
ACACACCCTATTTCGAAGGATGCATGCCAATCGAAGTCATGGCATCGCGCGGCCCGGAAACGCTGCGTTTCGGCCCCATGAAGCCGGTCGGCCTGACCAACGCCCATACGGGCGAGAGCGCTTATGCCGTGGTGCAGCTTCGTCAGGACAATGCGCTGGGCACGTTATGGAATATGGTCGGGTTCCAGACGAAACTGAAATATGGTGCCCAGACGGACTTGCTACGTTCGATCCCCGGTCTGGAAAATGCCGAATTCGCTCGTCTTGGCGGATTGCACCGCAACACGTTCATCAATTCGCCCAAGCTGCTCGACAAGGAAATGCGCCTGAAAAAAGCGCCGCATATCCGCTTTGCCGGGCAGATTACCGGCTGCGAAGGCTATGTCGAAAGTGCTGCGGTCGGCCTGATGGTGGGACGAATGGTGGCGGCTGAGATCAAGGGAGAGGCTTTTGCCTATCCACCGGAAACCACGGCTTTCGGCGCGTTACTGTCCCATATTACCGGCGGCGCGGACGCGCGAGATTATCAGCCAATGAACGTTAATTTCGGACTGTTCCCGCCCTTTGAAAAACGGGTGAAGAAGAAAGAACGCAAAGAGGCTTACACCGCCCGCGCGCGTAAGGATTTTGCCGAGTGGCAGCAGTTATCGGAGGACAATAGCCAGGCAGCTTAGCACTTACAGCGCGGCTGCGGGCTGCGTTTCGGGCGGGTTGTCCGGAACTCGGCGCGGGTCAATTTGCCATCGCCATCACTATCCGCATTGGCAAAGCGGTCGCTTGTTGACACCGCCCATTCTTCAAATGTCAGCAGGTTGTTGCCGTCTTTATCGAGCTTCTTAAACGCTTTCGTCCGGCTGCTCATCATTTCAAGCCGGGTGATGATTTCATCGCGGTTACGGTCATATCGATTGAAACGCCGTTCTTCGCGGGATGTCTTATGCGCTTTCGGAGGAGTTGGCGGCGCTGGTCCAAGTGACGGGGCGTTACCATCCGCCTCTGGCAATCCCTCTGCTATCAAAGGCTCCGGCGGTGGCGGCGCGTTGGGGATGACGACTTCCTGCCCCTTGGCGCCAAACCATATGAAGAGACCGGCGATCATCAGAAACATCATACTACCGGCACCGGCGATATATCGTTTCATGTGCCGCTTATTTCCCCCACACTGTTTTTAGTGGTGTTAACAGCCGGTTATGCCATGCCATATAATGTTACTCGCGACCTCTGGCCGGTAAAGGTCGGCTGTTAACGACCTCTTTGTTACATCGCTTTGCACGAGTTTACATAAAATTGAGAGCACTCGTCCGCTTCTGTCAAAAGTGACCGGTGAAACAGGCTGAAAAAGCTGGCAGCATTTCTCAAAAGCCTGCTCCCGCATATTCTCGTCGGAACAATGGCGCGCAAAATCCCACAGCGCCCATGCTTGCGCCCCTATCTTTTGGTTTTCTGTCAGGGGCTCATCTTTACCGGCACGGGCAAATGCAAAGACCCCCTCCCCGCGTTTCACAGCATATTGGTCAAACTGGCGATCATCCCATGGAAAATCGTCGAGCAGATATTCCCACCCATCCAAAAGATTGAACAAAGGTGCCAGATCAACCCCCTGCTGCTGCACGTCATTGATGCGCGCCACCAACGGCTCCCCCGTCGGGCGCTGTGCGACAGGCTTGGTTAAAATATCCCGCCACCAGGTTAACCGCATTTGTCCAATCAATGTTTCCGAAGTTGACCGGATAACTTCTGCGAACCTGTTATCCAGCGCGATAACCAGCGCGTAACGGGAACGATCAGACCGTTTTGCATAGGCCAATATCAACCGGTGCAATGGATCAAAGGGTAAGGGCGCTTCGTTCATGGTCACGCCGTTGCCAGTTTTCTGCCGAAAATCAAGGTAAAGATCGATTTAACCACAAGCCTTTGTCAGCCGCTAACCCTTTTCTCTCTATCTGTAAGGATAAGTTGCATTTCGTCGGTTCGTCCGACTTTGCACAAAAAAGCATAAGGCCAGGGGCATGGTTGACAAAGACGAGATAAAATCGCGGAAGTCATTTTTGCAAAAACTGCGCAGTGATACTGCCGGTAATACGATGGCAATGGCTGCTGCTGCACTTTTCCCGATCGCTGGCATGATTGGCGGAGGCGTTGATATTGGCCGTGCCTATATGGCGAAGGCCCGGCTTCAACAAGCCTGCGATGCCGGAGCTTTGGCGGGGCGCCGCGCTATGTCCGGTGCTACTATGTCCGAAAGCGATAAAGCGGAAGCCCTGAAGTTTTTCAACTTCAACTTTCAAGATGGCGTCTTCGGAACAAACTCGTTTCAGAAAGTCGATGGAATAGACAATCCGCGCTTCATTGATGGGCCGGGTGACCGGACGGTTCAGGGCTTTGCGGAAACCACAATCAATACATCTATCATGCGGATTTTCGGCTTTGAAGAAATGTCGCTCAAAGTGAGTTGCACCAGTCGCCTCGATATCGGCAATGTCGATGTGATGATGGTGATGGACGTCACCGGATCGATGGACTGGAAGCCCAATGGTTCCTCAACATACAACGAATCCGAAAAACGGATTACGGGCTTAAAAAACGCAGTAAAAGAATTTTATGATATCCTGGGACCGGGCGGCGGAACGTCCGGCAGTCAAGTCCGCTATGGCTTCATGCCATATAACGCGATGATAAACGTCGGCGAGACATTATATGATGAAGATCCTAGCTGGCTTGTTGGTGGGACCGGTGTCGCCGAAGAGGATGAATGGCACTATCAAACGCGCCGGGCGCATTGGAAGATTTATTCCGAGTACTTGCGAGATGTCGTCGGAGTTAACACTGATAGTAGTTACAGTGCATGTCAAAATGAGTTCAGCGAAACTCGCAACGGCTACTATTATGAATATAGTTCTGGAGAGTATAACTGGTACACAAAAAAATGTACCCGCGATGGTAAGGAATATGATGCGCCGCCTACCAAAGTCGAGGAATGGGAACCAAATGCAGTTTTTGATTTCTGGGAATATGACCAATTTCCGCATGATGTCTCGACTTATGTTGCGTCAATAAAATCGAGTAATCCTAAGGTTCTGCGTCCAACTTTATATAACAACCCGAACGATCCTACAGATGGCCCCTCGGACCGATGGGATGGTTGCATCGAGGAACGCGATACAGATTCCAGCATTGAACCAACAACCAATGCCATACCGGCCAATGCTTATGATCTAGATATTGACCTTATTCCATCAAGCAAGGCAACACGCTGGCGCCCATATTGGAAGGGTGTAGAATATCGCCGCAGCGGTAGCCAAGTATCATCCTCCGACTGTCCGGCTCCTGGCCGGCGGCTGGCATCATACCCAACATATGATTCAAGCGGCACCGATTCCGACGGCAATGTGATTACGGGCAATTTAAAATCCTATATTGATGGCTTAAACCCCGCCGGTAACACGAACCATACTATCGGAATGATCTGGGGCGCCCGGTTCCTGTCAGGATCAGGCTTATTTGCTGCTGAAAATTCAAAGACGAAAAACGGTTTCAATATTTCACGTCATCTGGTTTTCATGACGGACGGTGATTTGAACGTCTTCCCTAATAGATATAATGTTTATGGCTATAACGAACTGGACGGTCGCTTGGGACCCACATGGTTGGGACAAAATGACTATGAAAAGCGACAGGCCCAGCGCTTCCAGTTAATGTGTAGCGCGGCAAAAGCGAAGGGCATCACAGTCTGGACAATCCAGTTTACCGCCTCATCGACAGTTGGAACAAACTTGTTGAATTGCGCCAGCAGTCCGAAACACGCTGCAGCCGCGACCAGTAACGAGGCACTGAAAAGCGCCTTTGGCAATATTGCAAAAACCATCGGTGGTTTGAGGTTGTCAAAATGAGCTATTTCAACCAACTGAAACATCGCCTGATCAAAAGCGAAGATGGTGCGACGCTGATGGAATTCGGCCTTGTCGTCGGTCCGTTGATGATGATCCTGCTGGGTATCATGGATCTCGGCTATCAAAGCTATCTGGATACGCTTGCCAAATCCAAACTGCACGAAGTCGCCCGTGATGCATCAACTGGCGAGATGACTGTCGAGCAAATCGAGATGGCTATCGAGGATGGTCTGGATGCCCTGACATTGAAAGATGCGAAAGTGACTGTCACGGTCAAAAGCTATTTTGATTTTACCAATATCGGAAAACCGGAAAAGCTGACTGTGGACAGCAACGGTAATGGCGAAGTTGATCCCGGCGACTGCTATATCGACAACAATAAAAACGGCGTGTTCGATGTGGACTATGGCATTCCCGGCACTGGTGGTCCCGATGACATCGTCAGCTATCAGATCGGAATCGAAACAAAGCGCCTGTTCCCGTTGGCAAAAATGTTCGGCTGGAGTGAAACCATGACAAGCTCCAACAGCACTGCCGTTCGTAATCAACCTTACGGCGCACAGGTCGATTTGGTCGAAACATGCGAGTCAGCGCTATGATATTGAAAGCAGCAAAAACACACTTCATGACCGTTTCCAGCAAGTTTCAAAATCTTGGCCTTGTCAAAGACACAAGCGGACTGGCTTTGATCGAGTTTGCATTTACCGCGCCCATCATGCTGACTGTTGGCCTGACAGGGTTGGAAACAGCACATCTGGCAACTTCCCATATGCAGGTCAGCCAGATCGCGATGCTGGCAGCAGACAACGCCTCGCGCGCGCGCGAAAGCATCGACGAAGCAGATATTCGCGAGATTTTTACCGGACTGGACCTGACCGGCGACAGCATAGTTTTCTCTGAAAACGCACGGCTCATTCTGTCCAACTTTGAACATAACGGAAAGTCCGGTGCCAGCGCAGGTTACTGGATCAGGTGGCAGCGTTGCTATGGTGGGAACACCAAATATAGTTCCAGCTTTGGCGTGGAAAATGACACATCTGAAAATGGTGCCAGCGGTTCACTAAATTACAACGCGGACCTTGAAGACGGAATTGGGCCGGTAGGCAATAAATTGACAGCATCGGGTACGAGCGGGATCAATTTTGTCGAAGTCATTTATGATTACAAGCCGCTGGTATCCGAACGCTTCTTTGGCGATGTTGTCATCCGTTACCAAAGCGCATTTGTCGCGCGCGAACGCGACGACCATGCGCTGCGAAATGCAAGCGGCATTCCGCAGTCACAGCTTTGGACATGCGATGTCTATGCGACGATTGATAACCCGCCGGGCAGTTGACCCTGCCCGACTGGTTCTCAAGGCCTTCTCTTATCGATAGCTAACTTTCTTCACCGCCTCGATAATCCGGGCGCTGTCGATCAGGGCTGCTTTTTCCAGATTCGCGGCATAAGGCAGAGGGACATCTTCGTTGGTGACACGCAAAACAGGTGCATCGAGATCATCGAATCCCTTTTCCATGCACAGCGCGATAATCTCGCTGGAAATTGAGCAAGTCGGCCATCCTTCTTCGGCAATCACCAGACGGTTGGTCTTCGCCAGGCTCTTGAGAACGGTTTCGGTGTCCAGAGGACGCAAAGTACGCAGATCAATAACCTCTGCATCAATCCCCTCACCCGCAAGCACATCCGCCGCTTCAAGCGCCAGACCGACGCCTATCGAATAGCTAACGATCGTGACATCCGCGCCTTCTCTCACTATCCGCGCCTTGCCGATGGGCAGGACGTAATCGTCCATATCCGGGATCTCGAAAGAACGCCCATAGAGCAGCTCGTTTTCGAGGAAAATGACCGGATCGGGGGAACGGATCGCGGCTTTCAGCAAGCCCTTCGCATCGGCTGCATCATATGGTGCAATCACGATCAGGCCCGGAACATGGGCATACCACGAAGCATAATTCTGGCTATGCTGCGCTGCCACGCGCGATGCCGCGCCATTGGGACCACGGAAAACTATCGGACAGCGCATCTGCCCGCCCGACATATAATTGGTCTTGCCCGCCGAGTTGATAATCTGGTCAATGGCCTGCATCGCAAAGTTGAAGGTCATGAACTCGACAATGGGCTTCAGGCCGCCCATGGCCGCACCAACACCAATTCCAGCGAAACCATGTTCGGTAATCGGCGTGTCGATCACCCGCTTGCCGCCAAATTCATCAAGCAAGCCCTGCGTAACCTTGTAAGCGCCCTGATATTCAGCAACCTCTTCGCCCATGACGAAGACAGTGTCATCCGCGCGCATTTCCTCTGCCATCGCATCGCGGAGTGCTTCACGCACCGTGATTGCGACCATAGCCGTGCCCTCCGGAACATCCGGGTCACTAGCGCGGGACACCGTGGCAGCCGGTGCCTCTTTGGTAATTTCAGGGCTATCTTCTGATTCTGGCTCTGACTCTGCCTCAGATTCTGATTCTTTTTCCGGTTCTTCTTCTTCAGATGCCTGCTCAGCCTTGTTATCGGAAGCGGTATCCGGGCTTTCGTCTTCGCCTTCGTCCTCGCCCGCCATTTCCGCGATAACTGTTCCGACTTTCACGCCATCCGTGCCTTCTGCGACGATGATTTTGGTTATCTTGCCTTCGTCAACCGCCTCAAACTCCATCGTTGCCTTGTCAGTTTCAATCTCCGCAAGAATGTCACCGGAGCTGACGTCATCGCCTTCTTTAACCAGCCATTTGGCAAGCGTGCCTTCTTCCATAGTGGGCGACAGAGCGGGCATTTTAATTTCGATAGCCATCAATATTGCTCCACCAAAACGTCAGTATAAAGTTCAGCCAGTTCTGGTTCGGGCGATTCCTCGGCAAAGTCTGCCGCCTCCATCACCGTCTTACGCACTTTTTTGTCCAGAGCTTTCAAATCTTCTTCCTTGACCCCTTGTTTCAACAATAAGGCTTTCAACCCTTCAATCGGGTCAGATTTTTCGCGCACACCCTGTACTTCGTCCCGGCTGCGATATTTTGCAGGGTCGGACATGGAGTGGCCGCGATAGCGATAGGTTTTGAGTTCCAGCAGCACCGGCCCCTTGCCGCTGCGCACAAATTTCAATGCTTCTTCAGCAGCCCCGCGCACAGCAAGCACGTCCATACCGTCAACCTGGACGCCGGGAATACGGAAACTTTCACCGCGCCGATAAAGCTGGTCTTCAGCCGATGAGCGATTGACGCTGGTGCCCATCGCATATTGGTTATTCTCGATCACGTATATTACGGGCAGCTTCCACAGCTCCGCCATATTGAAGCTTTCGTAAACCTGACCCTGGTTTGATGCACCGTCACCAAAATAGGTCAGGCACACGCCGCCATCTTCCTTATATTTATGCCCAAAGGCCAAGCCGGTGCCCAAGGAAACCTGAGCCGCGACGATACCGTGCCCGCCGTAAAAGCCATGCTCGACAGAGAACATGTGCATCGAGCCACCCTTGCCCTTTGATATGCCGGATGCCCGGCCTGTCAGTTCCGACATGACAATATTGGGATCAATACCGCATGCCAGCATATGACCATGGTCGCGATAACCGGTAATCACGCTGTCTTTGCCCGGCTCGATTGCGGATTGCAGTCCGGTAACCACCGCTTCCTGACCGATATAAAGATGGCAAAAGCCGCCAATGAGACCAAGGCCATAGAGCTGCCCTGCCTTTTCCTCGAACCGGCGGATGAGTAGCATCTGCTCGTAAAATTGCATGAGCTCAGCCTTATCGGCTTTGTAAATTGGTGTTTTTAAAGTCGGCACTCGGCTAGAGGCCCGCGCCGGAGCTTTTTTCGATGCAGCCGCCGTTTTGGCGGGCGCTCGTTTGGCGGGGGCATTTGCGGTTGATGGAGCTTTCTGGGGAGATTTAGCCACGCTTGCAATTTCCTGTCTTATTTAATTATTTTCCTACCATAACATATAGGATAAATTTCCCAAGCCTTATACGCTTGGAATAGAGACAAAAAATGCCGTTCATCAGGTGAACTATTTTAGTGGAACAATAATCTCGTCCGGATGGACAAAATTGCCCTCTTTACGGAGTAATTCACCCACCAGATCAGGGTCCGCGCCAGAAGGGTCGAGCAGATCCACCCGGTTTTTCAATGCTGCGCGCTGCGCTTCCAGTTTCGCAAGTTGTTTGCTGCGGTTGTCCAATGCTGCGCGATATTCGCCCCACGCCAAGACACCGGTAGGACCAAGGACGGCATAGCCCGCAATGGCGAGCAGAACCAACAGCGCAACGCCGGGGCCAATTGCCGCTTTGATTAAACCACCAGTTTTCCCTTTACGCGCCATATTTCTCTTGAATCAGAATATCTATCCGCTTGCAAGCAGATTAACACTATTCACCCGTCAAAACCCAGTAAAAACTGGGATAAACGGGTCCAAGCGCCGTTTTACAGTGGTTAGCTGGCTGATGATCTCCTTTGGACAAGGAAGATCACCGCCTGACCAGTTCGGCCCGGATTAAGAAAAACCGGATCAAGAAAAAATGGAACGTCCGGCATAGCGGGCAACAGTTTCCAATTCCTCCTCAATACGGATCAACTGGTTATATTTTGCAAGCCGGTCCGAACGTGCAAGGCTACCGGTTTTGATCTGACCGCAATTGGTAGCAACCGCAAGGTCAGCAATGGTTGCATCTTCTGTTTCACCCGACCGGTGCGACATAACCGCGGTATAGGATGCATTCTGGGCCATCCGGACAGCTTCCAGTGTTTCAGACAGCGTGCCGATCTGGTTGACCTTTACCAACAGGCTGTTGGCAAGTCCGTCCTTGATACCTTGCGACAGACGAGAGGGGTTAGTCACAAACAAATCGTCACCGACCAGTTGAACACTATCACCCACAGCGTCGGTCAATAGCTTCCAGCCTTCAAAATCGTCTTCGGACATGCCGTCTTCAATCGATTTGATAGGATAGTCCTTGCAAAGCTCCGCCAGATAATCGGTCATTTCAGCGGGCGTCAATATCTTGCCTTCACCGGAAATGTGATATTTGCCATCTTTGAAAAATTCAGTCGCAGCACAATCCAGCGCCAGAACAACTTCGTCCCCTGCTTTGAAACCGGCTTTCTCGATAGAGGCCATGACAAAGTCCAGCGCGTCACGTGTCGATCCCAGATTAGGGGCAAAGCCGCCTTCATCACCAACCGCCGTGGCCAAACCTTTTTCCGCAAGACCGGATTTCAGCGTATGGAAAATCTCTGCGCCCCAGCGCACAGCCTCGGCTATGCTGCCCGCGCCCACTGGCATGATCATGAATTCCTGAAAGTCGATCGGGTTGTCTGCATGTTCACCGCCGTTGATGATGTTCATCATCGGAACAGGCATCACGCGTGCGGAAACTCCGCCGATATAGCGATAAAGTGGCAAACCGCGCGCATCAGCCGCCGCTTTTGCCGTGGCAAGACTGACGCCCAGCAAGGCATTGGCGCCAAGGCGGCTTTTATTGTCCGTGCCGTCCAGTGCGATCATGATCGAATCGATTTCTTCCTGATCCTCTGCATCATAGCCAAGCAATGCTTCGGTCAGTTCACCATTAACGGCTTCAACAGCTTTCAGGACTCCTTTGCCAAGATATTTGCTCTTGTCCCCATCGCGCAATTCGACAGCTTCATAAGCACCGGTGGATGCGCCCGACGGGACTGCGGCCCGGCCAAAGCTGCCATCTTCCAGCAGGACATCCACTTCCACCGTCGGATTGCCGCGGCTGTCCAAAATCTGGCGGGCGTGAATATCTAATATGGCGGTCATAGCGCGTTGCTCCTGCGAAGATTATTGTTGCGCTGCCCTTATCGCGCCCGCCTGAACAAGGCAATGCGCGAAGCGCGGATAATCAACTGTTCCACAAAAATTTTCATAAAAGCGATTCAGTTGTCCAACACATGAACCGTTCACTTGATTCATAGTGAACATGCACCATTTTAATGTTAGGGAACAGGAGATCGATTACATTAAACCGTCCAGAATATGATCTAGTTTTTTTAAGGAAGGGATTTTGAAAATGACCGCCGATGACGAAAAAAACACCACTGCGAGCAGCACGACGTCCTCCAAAAAAGCCGCTGCAAAACCGGCTACAAAAAAGCCCCTGACCAAGCGGGCCACCAAGGCAAAATCAACAACCAAACCAGCCTCTAAATCCACACCGGCCAAAGGTGTAGACGTAGACAAATCAACTGCATCAAAACCTTCAGCTCCCTTGAAAGCAGGCGCGACACGGGCTGCATCTTCAAAAGTCGGCGATGATACCGACCTGAAAGGCCGTGCAATCAATACGGTCCGCACTGCGGCTAACGAGGGAAGAACCATGGCAGGAGAAGCCATTGGAAGTTTCGGCGAGATGATCGAAAACAGTGCCAGATCCATTGATGAAAATCTGGGTGAGAAATATGGCAACTATGCCCGTTCGGCTGCTGATTCCGTTTCTTCCTTTGCCGACAAGCTCAACAGCAAGGATGTTGACGAAATGGTCGAGGATGCACGCGAATTTGTCCGCAAGAAACCCGCTATCGCCATTGGCGCCGCCGCCGTGGTTGGCTTGCTTGTTTCCCGTCTGATCAAGTCGGGGATGGATGACCGCACGTAATTTGCACTTAAATGTGTTTCACCAACTCCGCTTTCATCATGATGGATTATAGATGTTGGACAATAAAACCGTGGACGTAGAAAGCCCTCATCCTTCCGAAACGGATGAGCAGGATGATCGGGCCCATGAAGCCGCTTCTGGTGATAAATCGATCAAGATGCAGATGACCGATCTTGTCGATGATGTCCGTAAGTTGGCGGAAGCGGAGCTTGAATATTACCGGATTAAATTGTCCGTTAATTTGGCCGCCACCAAGACCGTTTTGCTACTGTTCAGCGCGGCTGCGGTAATTGCTGTCGTCGGTGCGGTTGCGCTGATCCTTGGCATATTGCTGATATTGACGCATTATCTGGGGCCAGTGGCAGCGACCTGCCTGTTGACCGGCGGGGCATTGCTGATCGCAACGGTTCTGACGAATATGGCAATCACACGGGCTCGCAAATTACCTCTGGATGAAATGACAAATGACTCAAAAAAATGATGACATATTCCGGTTGCGCTCTCTGGCTATCGAAAAGCAACAGGCGCGCGATACATTGCGGAAGGATCTGTCTGACACGAAAGAACGGCTTCGCCCGACCAATTTAATTCAGGAAGCCAAAAACAAAACTCTGGACCAGGTTCAAAAAACCGGTGAAGGAGCACTGCAAGGGATGAAAAACCATCCCGGCAAAGTGGCCTCTGTAGCTGCGGTTGCTGCTTTGGTGGCGCTGCGTAAACCGCTGGCCAAACATTATACCAATCGCAAGTCGGCCAATAGTGGCGATGCGCAAAATGATGCCGAGGAGTGAACCATGAGCAAATTATCAGAGAATATTGAAAAGGCCCGCACCGCTTCGCGCGAACGGTTCGATATCGCAAAGGAAAAAGCGGGCGACGGTGCCGGCATTGCTCTTGAAAAAATGTCCGAGAGCAAACAGCGCGCAGCGGCTCTATTGGGCGACGGCAAGACAAAGGCCGCCGAAGGCGTTGCCGCTACCAGGGAAATGGCTAAAACCGCGGTTAACAAATCGGAGGAAACGGTTACCAAACATCCTCTCGCTGTCGTTGCAGGCGGCTTGGCGCTGGGCGTGTTGGTTGGCGCATTGCTCCCCAAAAGCAAAGCCGAAGCCAAATATGTAGGCGGCACGGGCAAGAAAATTAACGAAACCGCCAAAAAAGCCTATGTCGCCGCAAAGGATGCCGGGCAGCAGCAGATTGAAACTCTCGGCCTTGGCAAAGATACGGTTCAGAGCCAGATCAAAGATCTACTTGGCAAAGTGATCGAAGCTGTTAAGAGCGCCGCCGAAGCTGCAAGCGATGCTGTCAAATCTGATAGGTCGGGCAAATAATGTAACGAACAGGAAAACCCCATGAGCATTAACAGCAAAATACATCTGGTCATGGGCGGACGGGTAAAGGATCCGCGCGGGTTGGATTTCGAAAATCTGGACCAGGTTGACCTTGTCGGCGTCTACCCCAATTACGAAGAAGCCGAAGAGGTCTGGCGCTCCAATGCCCAGCGCACTGTCGATGATGCAGAGATGAAATATGTCATCGTGCATCTGCACAGATTGCTGGAACCCGAATTGCCGCCCGAATTACCCGCTGCCGATTGAGCCAAAGCGCCAAAATTAAGATCAGGCGCTTCTAAACCGCCATAGCAGCAATGGCCGGGCTGCGATCAGTCCGGCAACAAACCCGCCGATATGGGCGAAAATCGCGATTTTGGTCAAGCTGCCATAAGTCGCGATCCCGATCATGAGCTGGATTCCGATCCACGCGGCGCTCAACCAGGCAATCCGCACGACATAACCCGGAATGGGGCCAATCGGCTTTACCTCGTTTCGCGCAAACAAAAGCGCATAGGCCCCCAATATGGCCGATATCGCTCCGCTGGCGCCGATCACCGGATTTACGGACTGGCTGTTAAACATATATTCCGCCAGCGCGGCCGTATAAGCGCCGAGCACATAGAGGAAAGCCATTAGTTTGGCACCAAGCACCTGCTCGACAAAACGTCCGCTGAATATCAGCATCAGCATATTGAACGCGATATGCAAGAACCCGGCGTGCAGAAATGCCGAGGAAATCGGCGTCAGCCACGCAGGGACCAATCCGCCATATGCCTCTAACGCGGGATAGCCCTCAACGCCCCACCGTATCGGAAAAAAACCACCACGCAGGATAGCATCATATTGCCAACCGGAAATCCAGAGCAACAGGAAGATCACCACATTAGCGATGACCAGCCCGTTGGTCAGCTTTCCATCCTGCATGTTCATGTCAGATCAAATAAATTCGATCTTTTCGAGCAGGTAATATTTGTCGCCTGACGGAACAGTGACTTCAATTTCGTCACCGACGCTGCGGCCAATAAATGCGCGGCCAATGGGGCTGTTATAGCTGATCTTGCCTTGCTTTACGTCTGCTTCGGCCTGACCGACAAGCTGATATTTCACAACTTTGTCATCTTCGTCGAGTAGAGTCAGAGTCGCACCGAAGACTGCTTTATCACCGGATAAAGTCTTGGGGTCGATCACCTGCGCCCGGCTCAGCTTGTCTTCGATGTCGCTAATGGACGCCTCGACCTGACCCTGGCGTTCTTTCGCAGCGTGATATTCGGCATTTTCCGACAAGTCACCATGCGCGCGAGCTTCCTCAATCGCGTCCACAATCCGCGGACGCTCTTCTTTCAGCACCTTCAGTTCAGCTTCCAACATCGCATGGCCTTCGGCCAGCATAGGTACTTTTTCCACAGCCATCTTGGCGTTCCTTCGTAAATTCGCAGCGGATTTCACCCCGCTGCGTCAAAAAAACTATATCCCCGGCGCGCTCCGTGATCGGGTAACGCCCGCAGTAAGACAGAATGTCGGAGAATTATTCCTGCGATGCCTTATAATAAGACTGAAGTGCACGAACTTCAAGAGTCTCCTCTCGCAAGGCCGCAATTGCCCTCATTGCGGCGACACTGGCCGTAGCAGTTGTAAAATAGGGAATTTTTCCTGACAACGCCCCGGCCCTGATGGATTTGGAATCTTTTAGTGATTGCCAACCCTCGGTCGTGTTAAAAATCAGGTCAATGTCCTGGTCAATCATCCGGTCAACAATATGCGGCCGACCTTCAGCGACTTTATTGACCTTATCGACCTTTATCCCCTGACCGACAAGATATTCGGCAGTGCCGCTGGTCGCGATAATCTTGAAGCCAAGTTTTTCCGCCAGCCTGACCGCAGGCTCGATTACCTTTTTGTCGGTATCCTTGACCGAAACGAACAGCGTTCCGCCATCGGGCAAGACATTGCCGGCGCCCAATTGCGCCTTAGCAAAAGCGATCGGAAAGCTTTTATCAATGCCCATGACTTCGCCGGTCGATTTCATTTCCGGTGACAATGCCGGATCAACACCTGCAAAACGGTTGAACGGGAATACTGCTTCTTTTACAGCAATATAATCAATATGCCTATCAATCGGCGGCAAGTCTTTCAGCTTCTCTCCGGCCATGACGCGTGATGCTATTTTGGCAATCGGCACGCCTATCGCCTTGGCGACAAACGGCACGGTCCGGCTTGCGCGCGGATTGACTTCGATAAGATAGACTTCGCCATCTTTCACCGCGAATTGAATGTTCATCAATCCCAGCACTTTCAGGCCAAATGCCAGCGCCTCTGTCTGACGCTCCATTTCGGCGATAATATCATCGCTGAGATTATAGGGCGGGATCGTGCAGCCGCTATCGCCGCTATGCACGCCGGCTTCTTCGATATGCTGAAGCACCCCGCAGACGACAACTTCATCACCGTCGCAAATGGCATCGACATCGACTTCCACCGCATCGCGCAGATATTGGTCAACCAATACCGGGCTGTCCCCCGACACCTGCACAGCGGTGTTGATATAATCTTCCAACTGGGCCGGACCATCGACAATTTCCATCGCACGGCCACCAAGCACGAAACTGGGCCGGATCAAAACCGGATAGCCAATGCGGTCCGCGATATTCACCGCTTCTTCTTCGGTCCGCGCCATACCGTTCTCAGGTTGCTTCAGCTTGAGGTCGTTGACCAGTTTCGCAAACCGTTCCCGGTCTTCCGCCAGGTCAATCGCATCCGGCGTCGTGCCCAAAATCGGTATTCCGGCTTCTTCCAGCGCAGAGGCGAGTTTCAAGGGCGTCTGGCCGCCAAATTGCACGATAACGCCGACCAGCTCACCCTTGCTCTGTTCAACATGCAGGATTTCCAGCACATCTTCCGCCGTCAATGGCTCGAAATACAGCCGGTCCGACGTATCATAATCGGTCGATACGGTTTCGGGGTTGCAGTTAATCATGATCGTTTCATAACCGGCATCGGCCAAAGCGAAACAGGCGTGACAGCAGCAATAATCAAACTCGATACCCTGCCCGATCCGGTTCGGTCCGCCGCCCAGAATGACGATCTTCTTACGATCCGAAGGCTGCGCTTCGTTTTCCGGTTCCCCGAAAATCGGCGATTCATAAGACGAATACATATAAGGCGTCTTGGCCGCAAACTCGCCCGCACAGGTATCAATCCGTTTAAAGACAGGCCGCACGCCCAGCTTGTGACGCAGAGCCCGGACTTCTTTCTCGGTGGTTGCGCCCGCCATCGCGGCGACGGCATCATGCACAAGGCCGTGACTTCCGGCGACCGTGCGCCCTGCCCCGCCTGCAACATGCACGGCATCAACCGCCAGCTTGGCAAGCCGCTGGTCCGAAAATCCCATGGATTTCAGCTTGCGGAGCGCCTGCGCATCATTGGGCAAGCCATTGTCGAGAATGCCCTGCTCGGCATCCAGTATTTCTTTAATCCGCTCCAGAAACCACGGATCATAATGCGCGATTTCATGGACTTCCGCGACAGTGAACCCTTCACGCATCGCCTGGGCCGCGACAAGAATCCGGTCAGGCGTAGGCAGCGCCAGTGTCTCCGCAATCTTATCCCGCGACGCACCGATCAGTTCCTGGACACGGTTAAAACCGTCCAGCCCGGTCTCAAGCCCGCGTAGCGCCTTTTGCAGGGATTCATGAATGTTACGGCCAATCGCCATGACTTCACCGACGGACTTCATCGCGGTGGAAAGCAAAGGTTCCGCACCCTTGAACTTTTCAAAGGCGAAACGCGGGATTTTGGTGACGATATAATCAATGGTCGGTTCGAATGACGCGGGCGTTGCGCCGGTAATGTCATTGTCGATTTCGTCGAGCGTATAGCCAACCGCCAGTTTCGCCGCGACTTTAGCAATCGGGAAGCCAGTCGCCTTGGAAGCCAAGGCAGAACTGCGCGACACGCGCGGGTTCATTTCGATGACGACAAGCCGTCCATCCTTCGGATTCACTGCGAACTGGACGTTGGAACCACCTGTTTCAACACCGATTTCCCGCAGCACCGCCAAAGAGGCGTTACGCATGATCTGATATTCTTTGTCCGTTAGCGTCAGCGCGGGGGCAACGGTTATCGAGTCACCGGTATGCACGCCCATCGGATCAATATTTTCAATCGAACAGATGATGATGCAGTTATCCGCCTTGTCGCGGACAACCTCCATCTCATATTCTTTCCAGCCAATAAGCGATTCATCGATCAAAACTTCATTGGTTGGTGAGGCTTCCAGCGATGATTTGACATAATGGATGAACTCATCACGGTTATACGCCACGCCGCCGCCCGTGCCGCCCATGGTAAAGCTTGGCCGCATGATCGCTGGCAAACCGATATCTTCCAGAATTTCCAGCGCCTGTTCCAGGCTGTGCGCAACCGCAGAGCGGGGGCTTTCCAGACCGATCTTGTCCATCGCCGCCTTGAACTTTTCACGGTCCTCCGCCTTGTCGATGGCTTCGGCATCCGCGCCGATCATCTGCACGCCATATTTTTCGAGCACGCCCATTTTGTTGAGCGACAGCGCCGTGTTCAGCGCCGTCTGCCCGCCCATGGTCGGCAGGATCGCATCGGGGCGTTCCTTCTCGATAATCTTTGCGACTATTTCGGGCGTAATCGGCTCGACATAGGTCGCGTCCGCCATTTCCGGATCGGTCATGATCGTCGCGGGATTAGAGTTTACCAGGATGATCCGGTAACCCTCTTCCTTCAGCGCCTTACACGCCTGTGTCCCCGAATAATCAAATTCGCAGGCCTGTCCGATAACAATCGGGCCGGCGCCAATGATAAGGATGGATTTTATGTCAGTTCTTTTGGGCATTAGAGTCCTAAAAAGCTAGATAGGGGGAAAATGTTGCGAAAGCCGGTGCTCGTGCTACCACAATTAAAGGTAACGACGACATTCTGCGTTCTGTCGTTTATCGCCTCCCTGCACATCACGCCGGATTCTCATCGGAAATTGGCCCATTCTCGTTACAGGCAAAACAGCCCCATCCTTCATGGTCAATGTCATATTCGAGTTCGATCTCAAGGCATTTGCGCGTTAGCTCGCGGATAGTTTCCTGCCGCGTATCCGCGTTGATTTGCAGTTCGATATGCCACCCGCCGTCGTCGTCGTCTTCGTCCTGCTCAACAATGGCGGAGTGAAAGCCGAGCTTCTTCGCGTCGTTTTTCAGCTTGTTGAGATTCGCAAGCTCTCCGACAAATTGCACGTTAATCTCTCTGACCACATGCGCCAGATCGCCGCCTTCCGACATGCTTTGCAGGATTTCGTCATCGGTCGCCCATTCCTGGGCCAGATATTCGGGGTCAACTTTGCTCATCAGGCCAACCCGCGCACGAATTTTTCGAACAGGTAGAAACTGTCCTGCGGGCCGGGGCTGGCTTCGGGGTGATATTGCACGCCAAAGGCGCGTTTGCCGACTATCTCTATGCCGCAATTGCTGCCGTCGAACAGGCTTTTATGGGTTTCGATCACCGTGTCGGGCAGGGTTTCCCCGTCCACCGCAAAGCCGTGGTTCATCGAAGTAATCTCGACTTTTCCATCATCGGGGCCATCTTCATGCCGCTGCACCGGGTGATTGGCGCCGCGGTGTCCCTGGAACATTTTAATAGTCTTCGCGCCCGCCGCCAGCGCCAGCATTTGGTGACCCAGGCAGATACCGAAAATCGGAACATCCCTGTCCAGCAGCGCCTTGATAACCGGAACCGCATATTTCCCCGTCGCCGCCGGATCGCCGGGACCGTTGGAAAGAAACACGCCCGCAGGCTCCAGCGCCATAATTTCCTCGAACGAAGTTTGTGCAGGAACAACAGTGACTTTTGCCCCGGCCTTCACAAGGTTTCTGAAGATATTCCGCTTGGCGCCATAGTCGATGGCAACCACATGCGGCCGCTCTCCAGTGAGATCGCGATTACCGCTTTGCGACTCCATTTGCTCCATCGCCGCATATCCATGCCCCAAGTGCCAGACCCCGCTATCCCATATCCGCGTCTGATGCCCTGTCACTTCTGAAGCCAGATCCATGCCTTCAAGCCCCGCCCAATCACGCGCCTTGGCAAGCAATTCGTCAATGTCAAACTGTCCATCAGGATCATGGGCGATCACAGCATTGGGCGCACCCGCTTCCCTGATCCGCCGCGTGAGGGCGCGTGTATCAACACCGGAAATGCCAATCCGCCCCTGATCCGCCATCCACTCGTCAAACGGCTGACTGTTACGAAAGCTGCTAGGCTCCGTCACATCTTCACGAACAATACAACCAAGCGCATGCGCCGTGTCAGCCTCAACATCCTCGTCATTCGTACCGACATTGCCGATGTGTGGGAAGGTGAAGGTGATGATCTGTCCGGCATAGCTCGGGTCGGTCATAACCTCCTGATAGCCGGTCATCGCGGTGTTGAAGCAAACCTCACCGACCGCAGAACCGGTCGCGCCAAATCCCCTGCCCCATACGATACTGCCATCCGCCAATACCAATATCCCAGTGGCGCCCTTGGGTGCGGCGGGGATGCTGGTATCGGTCATGAGCTTATTCCTTAATGTCTGTAATAATGGCGGGTATATGGCAGTCCCGCGCTTCAAGCAAAGTTCGCCGTCCCTAGAGGACGAAAAAATTGCTCGCAATCTATGAAAAAAATTAAGTTCCGGCTATATTGATAGCTTATTCCAAAAATATGGGGAAATCTATGATTCGCGATGACGTGAAAGCGGCGCAAATTGCGGCCATGAAATCTGGCGATAAAGATCGCACAGCGGCCACACGCTCCATCTTGGCGAAGATCAAGGATAAGGATATCGAGCTGCGCACAAAGGATAGCAAGCTCGATGATGATGTCATGGTAACCGATGTCTTGCAGAAAATGGCCAAGCAACGCCGCGAATCAATTGAAATGTTCGAATCCGGCGGGCGTGAAGAATTGGCCAAGGCTGAGAAAATGGAACTGTCGGTAATTGAAGAGTTCCTGCCAGCCCAGTTAAGCGAAGAGGATACCACCGCTTTGATAGCGGGTATCAAAAGCGAACTCGGGGCAGAATCGATGAAGGATATGGGCCGCGTTATGGCGGAACTAAAATCACGCCACGGCACTGAAATCGACATGAGCAAGGCTAGCGGCCTGGTGAAGGCTGCGCTAAGTTGACCCGAAATCTATGACCCTTTCTCCGCAATGGCTTGATGAATTACGCAGCCGGACCACTTTGTCCTCGCTGATCGGCCGGACGGTAAAGGTGCAAAAAGCGGGACGCGAGTTTAAGGCGTGTTGCCCGTTTCATGACGAGAAGACACCCAGCTTCACAATTAACGACGAAAAAGGCTTCTACCATTGCTTTGGTTGCGGCGCGCATGGTGATGCTATTCGCTGGATGACTGACCAGCGCGGTCTTAGCTTTATGGATGCGGTGAAGGAATTGGCCGCTGAGGCACAGATGGAAGTTCCTGCGCCAGACCCCCGCGCTGCCCAGCGTCAGGAAACACGCGAGACACTTCATGACGTCATGGCGGCGGCGCAGGATTGGTTCGTCGCTCAGTTTAACGGAATTGAGGGCGCTTCCGCCCGCGAGTATCTTAAAAATCGTGGAATAAAAGAAAGCACTATCCGCAAGTTCGGCTTTGGCTATGCACCGGATTCCCGCAATGGCTTGAAAGACGCGCTTTCTGCTCATGGAGAGGACCAACTTGTTGAAGCTGGATTGCTCATCAAGGTCGATGACCGTGATCCTTATGATCGGTTTCGCGGACGATTGATGATCCCTATTCGAGATCCACGTGGAAGAGTCATTGCTTTTGGAGGGCGGATATTGGGCGAAGGTGAACCCAAATATCTCAACTCCCCCGACACTCCGTTATTCGACAAAGGCCGCACGCTCTATAACCTGGATAAAGCATCCCCTGCCTCTCGTCAGACGGGCCGTATTTTGGTTGTCGAGGGTTACATGGACGTGATCGCATTGGCACAGGCGGGTTTTGAGGATGTCGTCGCACCACTGGGCACAGCACTTACAGAACATCAGATCGAACGCATCTGGAAGATGGTGGAAGCCCCCATATTATGTTTTGATGGAGACAATGCTGGACAGAAAGCCGCCATGCGCGCCGCGTTAAGGGCATTACCTATCCTGCGTCCATCCCACAGCCTGAATTTCATCGCGCTGCCTTCCGGGCAAGACCCTGATGATCTGATCCGTTCTGAGGGCCCTCAGACCTTTGCCGCCTTGATTGATCGACCGCAAACGCTGGGCGATAAAATCTGGCAGGTGGAATTTGAAGCCCAACCGCTGGACACACCAGAAACTAAAGCGGGTCTGAAAAAACGCCTGTCTGACCATGTTCGCGATATTGGAGATCAGGATATTGCCCAACATTACCGGCAGGATTTTCAAGAACGGTATGAGAATGCTTTCTTCTCCAGGCGCGACAACAATACTGGCCAGAGACAGAAGGGACAGAGGCAGTTTGCGGGCTCAAGAGGCAAATTCAATACTCAATATGTTTCCTTCAAGCCTATGGATGATACTAGGTCCGTTCTTCTCGACGGTTATGACTTGCGTATCGCAAAAGCCATATTGGGAGGTTTGGTCCGCCATCCCTCCCAGATTTCCAAGCATTTTGAAGCGCTAACCATGTTTCGTCTGGCCGATTCGCAGATGCAGGCGCTGCTATCCGAATTAATTCGTGCCGCAATGCGCAAAGAAATGCTTGATATGCAGGGCCTTCTTACCATATTGGCAGAGACAGATTGTTATAATGCCGCAAAAGGGCTGTTACGGGCCGATGCGCTGAATTTCACTTTCAACCGCAAACTGCCAGATTCTGCTCCTTCGGATTTACTCGAACGGGCGCACAATGACTTGGCAGAGGCGATTAAAGTGATCACGGTGCGTCCGGGACTGGAAGCAGCTTTGGCGGAAGCAACACGGCGGGTACAAGACCATCTGGATGATGAAAGTTTTGCGGAGCAGCAAAGATTGCGGCGAGCAAAGCAGGATTTTCATGAACGATTGGTTGAGCTTACCCAAATCGACGATGTAGTTTAGTTTTAAAAGTAAGGGCCTCAGGCATTGGCAAGTAAAGCAAAAAAATCTGCAGTAACCGAAGATGCACCGCTTATCGATATGAATGAGTCGGGAATTAAAAAGCTACTCTCGAAGGCCAAAAAACGCGGCTACATTACCTACGACGAATTAAACGAGGCCATGCCACAGGACCAGATGTCTAGTGAGCAGATTGAAGACGTCATGTCGGCCATTTCTGACATGGGCGTCAAAATCGTCGAGAACGATGACGAAGGCGCAGAAGAAATGGGCGGCGACGAAGTCGAATCCATCGACGGGACAGAGAAAGACAAAAAAGCTGCGTCTTCAACGGCGCCCAAAAAGGCTACTGGCGACCGCACTGATGATCCGGTCCGTATGTATCTACGCGAAATGGGCGCTGTTGAGTTGCTCAGCCGCGAAGGCGAAATTGCCATTGCCAAGCGTATTGAAGCTGGCCGTGATACGATGATCTGGGGCCTGTGTGAAAGCCCGACAACCTTCAACGCCATTATCGAATGGTCCACGGCCCTGAACGATGGTGAAATGCAGCTGCGGGAAATCCTTGACCTTGATGCCATGCTCTCTAAGGATCCTGTGCCTGAGAACCTTGAAGACGAAGATGATGATGACGGCGAAATCAGCGAAAAAACAGCAGGGCCTTCGTTCAAGGATGATGACGAAGATGATGATGAACCCGAAGCAGCCGAAGGCGATGACGAAGATGAACTGACCGAACGCCGTACAAAGCGTGTCGTTGAAGATGATGACGAAGATAACACGCTTTCCCTCGCGCAGATGGAAGAAGCGCTGAAACCAGAGGCTTTGGAAAAATTCGCAACCATCACCTCGGTGTTCAAAAAATTCTCGAAATTGCAAAACACGCGCATGGAAGCGTTCGCCGTTGGCGATGATTTTCCTGCTGCTTCAGAAAAGAAATATCAAAGCCTGCGTGAAGAACTCACCGCTTTGGTTGAAAGCGTGCAGTTCCATGCCAACAAAATCGAGTTTCTGGTTGACCAGCTGTACTCATTCAATCGCCGCTTAACTGCACTTGGCGGTCAAATGCTGCGCTTGGCTGAACGGCATAAAATCCCCCGTCGTGCTTTTCTGGAAGCCTATGTCAATCATGAACTGGACGATGGCTGGTTGGCCAGCGTGGCCAAAACGGATAAGAAATGGGCGGCATTTGCTGAGAAGGAAGCTGTTGCTGTAGAGCGGATTCGCGCAGAAATTTCGGATATTTCGGCAGCAACCGGAACATCCCTCGATGAGTTCCGCCGTATCGTCAATATGGTGCAAAAGGGCGAGCGCGAAGCGCGGATTGCCAAGAAGGAAATGGTGGAAGCCAACCTGAGGCTCGTTATTTCCATTGCCAAAAAATATACCAATCGCGGCCTGCAATTTCTCGACTTGATTCAGGAAGGTAACATTGGCCTGATGAAAGCAGTCGACAAGTTTGAATATCGCCGTGGTTATAAATTCTCGACCTATGCAACCTGGTGGATTCGCCAAGCCATTACCCGGTCAATTGCGGATCAGGCGCGGACCATTCGTATTCCGGTTCATATGATCGAAACGATTAACAAACTGGTCCGGACTTCGCGTCAATTCCTGCATGAGCAAGGCCGTGAACCAACTCCTGAAGAAATGGCGGAACGTCTTTCGATGCCACTTGAAAAAGTGCGTAAGGTCATGAAAATTGCCAAAGAGCCGATCAGTTTGGAAACGCCAATCGGTGACGAAGAAGATTCGCATCTTGGTGACTTTATCGAAGATAAAAATGCAATTATTCCGGTCGACGCTGCGATTCAGGCTAACCTAAAGGAAACCGTGACACGGGTTCTTGCCAGCCTGACGCCGCGTGAAGAACGTGTTCTTCGTATGCGCTTTGGTATTGGTATGAATACCGACCACACCTTGGAAGAGGTTGGCCAGCAATTCAGCGTTACCAGAGAGCGTATCCGCCAGATTGAAGCAAAAGCCCTGCGTAAATTGAAACATCCAAGCCGCAGCCGCAAAATGCGGAGCTTTCTGGATCAATAAAGTCTGGTTTTTCCAAGATTTTTTCCACAAATTTGTACTTGGGCAATCTGTGTAAACCAGGTCTTTAGGATTATGTGATAATCACGAGTTTTAGCGAGATTTGTCTGGTGATAGAAAACCGGACAGGTCACCAAAACTCCAAGGTGATGTGAGCATGAAGCCAGAACCAAGCTTAATTCCAACCGCGACTCCATCACTCAAGGAGGTCGTGACTCAGCATGGTTCACTATCAACCAGCTATACGCAGGCCATCACCGATGACTTTACGATTTTAAGTGGCGGAGATATTGCTGACATAGCCCATTTTCTTTGTGTCCTGCACGGTAGCCACCCCAGTGTGCTTGACCATGCAGCGACCAGGACCAACGAACCACTAGCCCGTGACTGGTTGGTACAAGCCATGGATGGATTTACCACAGAACGGGCTTTTATAACCAAATTGACCGTCTCTGCCGGGCCAATAATAGGCCTCAGTATCGAAGATCAAAGCAACGCTGCTGTGATAGCGCAGCGTAAAGCGCTTGAGATGCTATCCCAATCCGACCGCAACGGCTGCGCCCTCGGTGCATCATTCGCGCTTGTTCTTGATTGGCAAGCAATCCGCCCATTGCTTGAAAAAATTGCCCTAAAATTAGGTGTAGAGCCGCACTCTGCGATTCTACCACCCGCAGAAACGACTGATGCACTTAGCCACGGACTGACGAAATCAAGCCCCATAGCGAGGGCTATCAATTTCGGGGTCGACCAACTTTTGGCACAACATCGCGGACTTTGGCAGCTATTGGAGGCTCGAAGAAACGCGCGTCTGTCAGATTGGCAGTCTCTATCATGAATATGATTCATTAACTAAATGATTAACTTGCCTCAAAAAGGCATTTTCCCTATCGTTAGACTATTGACGTTTACGGTAAGGGATAATGGAATATGCGTTTTGACGGTACAAAGGATTATGTAGCGACCGACGATTTGAAGGTTGCGGTTAATGCTGCTGTGACACTCCGCCGTCCTCTTTTAGTGAAGGGCGAGCCAGGAACCGGCAAAACTGTTCTGGCACATGAAATTGCAAAAGCGACGGGTGCACCGCTGATTGAATGGAATGTTAAGTCCACGACCAAGGCGCATCAGGGCCTTTACGAATATGACGCAGTTGCGCGGCTGCGCGATGGCCAGCTTGGTGATGAGCGGGTTCATGATATTTCCAACTACATTCGTAAGGGCAAGCTCTGGGAAGCCTTTACCGCACCCGAATTGCCGGTCTTGCTGATTGACGAAATCGACAAGGCAGATATCGAGTTTCCAAACGATCTGTTGCAGGAACTCGACCGCATGGAGTTCCATGTTTACGAGACAAAAGAAACGATTAAGGCTCAAGAACGCCCTATCGTAGTCATTACATCCAACAATGAAAAAGAATTACCAGACGCATTCCTGCGCCGTTGCTTTTTCCACTATATCAAATTCCCGGATCGTGAAACGATGCAGGACATTATCAATGTCCACTTCCCTGATATTCAGGGTGTTCTTGTTAAAAGGGCGATGGACATATTTTACGAAGTCCGCGACGTTCCCGGCCTGAAAAAGAAACCCAGCACATCCGAATTGCTCGATTGGCTTAAACTGCTTTTGGCAGAAGATATGCCGCTTGATGTGCTCCAGTCTCAAGATCCAAGCAAAGCAATTCCTCCGCTCCACGGTGCCTTGCTTAAAAATGAGCAAGACGTGATGCTGTTTGAACGCTTGGCATTCATGTCAAAACGCGAAGCGCGTTAAACGGAGCGATACCAATGTTCTTCAACTTCATGGACGAGCTAAGGGCTGCCGGAATTACGGCATCTCTGAAAGAACATCTGGTGCTTTTGGAAGCGCTGGACAAAGAAGTAATTCAGCGTCGTCCTGAAGAATTTTATTATCTGTCCCGGGCAACTTTTGTAAAAGATGAAGGTCTTCTGGACCGCTTCGACCAGGTCTTTTCAAAAGTTTTTAAGGGTATTGAGACCAGCTACGGGTTACAGGAAGAGGAAATCCCGCTCGACTGGTTAAAAGCTGTCGCCGAGAAATATCTGTCCGAAGAAGAGATGGAAAAGGTTAAGGCCTTCGGCAGCTGGGACGAGATTATGGAGACGCTGAAAGAGCGTCTGGCCGAACAGCAGGAACGCCATGAAGGTGGTAGCAAATGGATCGGCACTGGCGGCACATCTCCATACGGGAATAGCGGCTACAATCCCGAAGGCGTTCGTATTGGCGGTGAAGGCGGCCAGAAAAAGGCTATCAAGGTCTGGGACAAGCGCGAGTTTCAAAATCTTGATAATACAAAGCAGCTCGGCACCCGGAATATTAAAGTCGCGCTACGGCGTTTGCGGAAATTCGCCCGCGAAGGCTCTGCCGATGAATTGGATATCAACAGTACAATTAATGGCACCGCCAAAAAAGGTTGGCTGGATATCCATATGCGCCCGGAACGCCATAATGCGGTCAAGCTGCTATTATTCCTTGATGTAGGCGGATCGATGGACCCGTTTATCAAACTTTGTGAAGAGCTTTTCTCAGCGGCGACTACCGAGTTCAAAAATCTCGAATTTTTCTATTTTCACAACTGTATTTACGAGGGCGTCTGGAAAGACAACCGGCGGCGTTTTTCGGAACGGACCAATACGTGGGACATACTTCACAAATACGGGCATGATTATAAGCTGATTTTCGTCGGGGACGCGTCAATGAGTCCCTATGAAATCACCCATCCGGGCGGCTCGGTGGAGCATTTTAACGAGGAAGCGGGGGTCACCTGGCTCCAGCGGATGACGAACACCTACCCTGCAGCCGCATGGCTAAACCCCGTACCCGAAAAGCAATGGGGCTATTCGCAAAGCGTAAAAATCGTCAAGGAATTGATGAACGACCGCATGTACCCCCTAACCCTTGAAGGGTTGAGCGATGCGATGAAGGAACTGACCCGCAAACACGTTTGAGGCGGTTACGCTTCCACTGTCATCAAAGTTGTGCCCTGATATTTTTCGGCATCTGCATCAAATAATTCAGACGTCTCAAAATGCTGATCTTCTACGATTACATCTTTAAGGCCCGAAAGCTTGAAAGTCCCAAGCTTTAACTCGCGTGGCGGTTGACCTTCCCGTTCGATCGTAACCGCATCGACATGCATTTCATCATGCCGCGTATAGAGAATATGCGGGGCAAGCGTGACCCGCATCTTGTTATAAGTCGCGGTTACGCACTTCTTCAGGGCAACGCCTTCAAAAAATTCTTTATTCGGTAACATGCCCGCTAGATAACAAAAACGCAGAACGGCGCAACAGCTATGTTGCGTTGCAGCATGATTTATCCTGTTTAAGGCGCAAAGATCAATAAATCAGATGATCCTTTGATGTCTCCTGCCACAATCTTTCCTCCGTCACAGTGAGAGCCTCCAGATCATCGGCGGTTGTCGAGGGGTTATCAATCCACTCCCGCAACCTGGGACCACCATTAATCACATCAAAAGCCAGCTTTCCTTCCTCATATTCATAAGGAAAATCGCGCCATAAATTATAATCGGAATATAGATTGCGAATAGCCTTGAACGCCAAGGCCTGAAGCCGCCATGGACGAAAGGCGGCATGATCATAAAACGGGCCTTCTGCATGGATATGGACACCGTTGCAGAGCTTTCCAACATGCTTATGGAAGGTGGGCTCAAACCAGCATTCCCGCAATTTGCATCCTTTTAGCCACTGCGGCGCGAGATTGTTCATTTCTGCAATCACCGCCTTGGCGTCAATATCGGGCGCGCCGAACAATTCCAGCGGCCGCGTTGTCCCGCGACCTTCAGACAATGTTGTTCCCTCCAGCATGACTGTTCCTGCATAGGCACGCGACATAAACACATTAGGTGCATTCGGGCTGGGGTTGATCCAAACGCGGTCGGTAGGCCAACCAAAGCCCTCCCCATCCGGCTGCCATCCTTGCATTTCGATCACCCGGTAATCGACATCAAGTTTGAAAAAGCTGACGAACCACTGACCCATTTCACCCAAGGTCAGCCCGTGACGCATAGCCATAGGGCCCGCGCCGACAAAGCTTTCCCATCCCTCTTCCAGCATCATGCCCTCGACAGGCCGACCTGCCGGATTAGGGCGGTCGAGCACCCATACGGATTTGCCATGCAGCGCTGCGGCTTCAAGAATGTAACGAAGAGTCGTGATAAATGTGTAAATCCGGCAACCGAGATCCTGAAGATCAATCAGGATGGTATCAAAACTGTCCATCATCGCCTTGGTCGGGCGGCGCACTTCTCCGTAAAGGCTGAACACCGGAATACCGAGCGCCGGATCCTCATAATCCGGCGATTCGATCATATTGTCTTGCTTGTCACCGCGCAGCCCATGTTGCGGGCCGAAAGCAGCACTCAACTTGATATCTTCACACCCGGCCAAAGCATCGAGAGTGTGCGTGAGATTTACTGTAACCGATGCCGGATGAGCCAAAAGTGCAATCCGTTTTCCGGCCAGTGGCGCGCGCAATTTCGGTTCCGAGAGAAGTCGGTCAATTCCAAATTTCATAAGCTATTTGCTGCCTTCAGTTGATGCGTAAAGCTCTGTTCGTGATGAAAATCCGGCTTAGCTTGCGGATGTGACAAAGCCCAATAGGATTTCCCGCCTTGCTTGTCAGCAATCACAGCCGAAAAAGCGACGTCGTAAGAGGATAGCTGCGCCACATCCGACAGATCGAGTGTTACTTTCATATCGACGTGCGTGTCGCTGGTTTCACAAACGATATGGGGTGGCTCAGCTAACTCAAGATCTGCCATGTCTTCACGATAAGCTGAAAATTGATAGGCAGCCCAGCACCCCGATGGCGAAAAGTTGAACTCGCAATAGCTGCTGGCCGATTGTTCCCGAATGAAGAGCTCAAAGCAGGTATTTTCCCATAATCCATCGGCACGCAAGGGCTCAGTCTTCTGGGGTATACTCAAACTTGCGATGGCCCCCTTCACATAAAATCTGATTCGCAAGCGGCCGCTTCGCACCCATGAATAGGTCACCCACAATTCGTCGACCGCTGATGCGGGGCTTTGCGGATGGCTTTGCAGGCTTAATCGCATATTGCGAGTTTCCTCTTTTGCATGTAACGGGCCACCCATGACTAATTACCAATCTGATCTCCTCCGCTTACTGGATGAACGCGGCTATATCCACCAATTAACTGATGCTGAGGGGCTGGATAAACTTGCCTCCTCGACCATTGTGCCCGGATATATCGGTTTTGATGCCACCGCGCCGTCCCTCCATGTCGGCAGTTTGGTTCAAATCATGATGCTGCGGCGGCTTCAACAGACGGGCCATAAGCCCATCGTCCTTATGGGCGGCGGCACCACCAAAATCGGTGATCCCTCCGGTAAGGATGAAAGCCGCAAGATGCTCAGCAATGACGATATCAATAACAATATCGCCACTATAAAGCGCGTTTTTGATAATTTCCTGACCTTCGGTGACGGCCCGACTGATGCTCTCATGATCAACAATGCCGATTGGCTTGATAGCTTGGGCTATCTTGAAATCCTGCGTGATATTGGGCCGCACTTCACAATCAACCGTATGCTGACATTTGATGCGGTCAAGTTGCGACTTGATCGTGAACAGCCCCTCACCTTCCTCGAATTTAACTACATGATACTACAAGCCTATGATTTCCGGGAAATGTCCCGAAATTTAGGCTGCCGGCTTCAACTTGGTGGATCCGATCAGTGGGGCAATATCGTCAATGGCATGGAACTGACACGCCGGGTTGATGGCACTCAGCTATTTGGCCTGACAACCCCCCTGATCACGACCGCCGATGGCGCAAAAATGGGAAAAACTGCGGGCGGCGCCACTTGGCTAAACAGTGACCAGCTTGCCCCCTATGACTATTGGCAATTTTGGCGCAATACGCAGGATGCCGATGTCGGGCGCTTCTTGAGGCTTTTCACAGATATTGATCTTGATGAAATTGCCCGATTGGAAAGCCTGCAAGGGTCGGAGATTAACGAGGCAAAGAAAATTCTGGCCAATGCGGCAACGGCTATGGCGCATGGCGAAGATGCCGCCAGCCATGCAGCCGACACTGCTCAAAAAACCTTTGAACAAGGACAGGCGGGCAGCGACCTTCCGGTACTTGAGGTTACTGACAACGAGATTTCGATCCTCGATGCATTGGTGAATATCGGCTTTTGCGCTTCAAAGGGTGAAGCTAAACGGATGGTTGCAGGTGGCGGCGCCCGCATAAATGATGAGCCGGTAATAGATGCCGGTGCGCTGGTTACGATTGCCGGTGACGATGTCAAAATCTCTGCTGGCAAGAAAAAACACGGGCTGTTACGGCGCTCGGCGTAACGGACTTGTTGTCTTAATTTACCATTTGTTCGGGAAACTGGGTTAATAAAGATTTCCATCCAGTGACGGAGCGTCCCTTATGCCACGCGCATCAAACAGCCATATGCCAGAATTGCGCCGGGCAACACGGTTTCCGGTTGATTTCGAAACGATTGGCGAGAACCAAAAATATGGTGAGTTTACCGTTAAGCTCAGCAATATTTCCGCACATGGTTGCCAGTTTGTCCATGACACACCGCTAAACAAAGGCGACCGCGTTGTCGTTCGCCTTCCTGTGGCAGGGCGAATTGAAGCGTTTCTGGTATGGTCCCATAGCGGCCGCTCCGGCTTTGAATTTGAACGGGTTATTCGGCAGCCGGATTTTGTCGCAATGCTGGGCAAAATGGAAACTTCTGGACAGAATCCAGTCTAGCCACTTCGGATAAGGCTAACGCCCCAGTCCTTTTCAAACAGGTATAGCGCAATGCGTGCAGCCTGACCGCGCTCGCCCTTTAATCCGCCGTCACGGTCTAGCAATAATCGGGCATCGTCAGTGGCAGCCCCAATGAGTTGCGTAATCTGGTCCGGGGTAGCAATCCGGAAGCCTGCATCGCCGGACTGCCTGGTCCCCAAAAGTTCGCCAGCACCGCGCAGACGTAAATCTTCTTCTGCAATTTTGAACCCGTCATTGGTCTCGCGCAGCAAGGATAGGCGGGCGCGTGCCGTCTCGCTCAGCGTGTCACCGCGTAGAAGCAAGCAGTTTGACTTAACATCCCCCCTGCCCACTCGTCCGCGCAGCTGATGTAATTGCGCCAGGCCAAAACGATCAGCCGCCTCAATAATCATAAGGCTGGCATTGGGAACATCCACGCCGACTTCAATGACCGTAGTGGCAACCAGCAAACGGATGGCACCGCGCTGGAACTTTTCCATGACCGCATCTTTTTCTGGTCCTTTCATGCGCCCGTGGACAAGCCCGACCTGATCCCCGAATCGCAATTTCAATGCTGCGGCCCGGTCTTCTGCTGCGGCAAGGTCGCTTTTCTCGCTTTCTTCGACCAAGGGGCAAACCCAATAGGCCTGACCGCCGCCAGCAATATGCCGTCCAAGACCCTCCACAACTTCCGGTAAGCGCGCGTCGGAAATCACCCGCGTTTCGATGGTCTGGCGGCCCGGTGGTAGCTCGTCTATCCGCGATACATCCATCTCGCCATATTGGCTGAGCGTTAATGTGCGGGGAATCGGCGTCGCGGTCATCGCCAGCAGATGCGGCGTACTTTCGGCCTTTTGGGTCAGCATTAACCGCTGAGACACACCAAATTTATGCTGCTCGTCAATGACAGCCACAGCGAGTTTTTTATAGCGCACTTTCTCTTGAAAAATGGCGTGAGTGCCAACCAATATGTCAATCGAACCATCAGACAGCCCCATCAATGTAGACTCTCGCATTTTGCCTTTGTCACGGCCTGTCAGGATATCAATATTAACCGGCATTCCGCTGAGCAGCTTTTGCAGCCCCTCAAAATGCTGCCGCGCCAATATTTCCGTTGGCGCCAGAAAAGCTCCCTGATAACCGGCCTCTACCGCATTAAGCAACGCCATCAGAGCAACCAGCGTCTTTCCCGATCCAACATCGCCCTGCAATAACCGAAGCATCGGCGATGATTGAGCAAGATCGCCCTCAATCTCTGATATACAGCGTTTTTGCGCGCCAGTCAGTTCGAACGGCAGTTTGATCTGATCCCGCAAATGTCCATCGCCCTGGATCGGAATCCCTTTCTTCCGGCGATTGCTGGCACGAACAAGCATGAAGGCCAACTGGTTGGCAAATATCTCGTCATATGCAAGCCGGTCGCAATCGCCGACATCCTCATCATTATGCAAAGCAACGATGGTTTGTCTCCAATCCCTCCATCGTTTTGATTCCAATAAGCTCGGCTCAATCCATTCCGGCAGTTTCGGCGCCAATTCCACCGACTGCGCAATCAACTGCCCCATACGCTTGTTACCCAAGCCATCGGATAAAGGATAAATGGGTTCGACCAGAGCAATTTCTTTTTCTTCGGCCATTTCCAACACATCAGGATGCAGCATCTGAAGTTCGTCACCATAGCGCTCCAGCTTGCCCGATATGATCTTGCTCTCACCTAAGGGGAGCAATTTCTTGGGCCATCCGGTATTTTTGCCAAAAAAAGTCAGGCTAATATAATTACCCTTCGCATCTGTTGCCTGCACGCGAAAAGGACTACGGGGTCCGCCGGAGCGATAATCTACTGGTGTTACATCGGCAATAATTGTCAGGCCAACGTCGGCTGCGTCCAGTTCTTGTACGCGCTTGCGCCGCATCCAATAGCTGGGTTTATGATAGAGCAGATCCTTCACCCTCGTCAGGCGCAGTTTCTCCAATGGCTTGGCTAGCGCCTTGCCGACGCCTTTTAGCGACTGTGTTTCGCTAAATAATGGATTGAGTATCTCGGGCCGCATGTCTATCCGCCTTATACGAAAGCAGGGCCAATATACCAGACACAGTGCCTTCGCATTAACATTTATACAAAGCAGAGAGTCAGGAGCAGATATGGAACGAGAAGTTAGGCTGAAACGGCTCTATTTTCGTAGCTGGCACCGCGGCACCCGTGAGGCCGACAATATGATCGGCGGCTTTTTTGACAAATGGAGCCTGACCTGGACGGATGAAGAGATTGACTGGTTTGAGATGCTGCTTGAAGAAGAAGATGTCGATATCATGGCTTGGGCGATTGGAAAGCAACCTCCGCCAGCGCGATTCCAGACAGAGCAGATGACATCTATGCAAAAACTGGATTATTTTGACTTCACCAAATAACCATTATCAAAACGGATATATCCCCTTTAAGTGTCTTATCTAGATAGATTATTATCAGCAGAGGAAATAAACACCGTCGCCGGTGTAACCGCAGGATATCGCCCATATTTCCTGGCGGACACCGCTGCCCAATCCAATAAACGCATCATATTCATTGCGACAGACGATGCCGCAATGAGCGCCGTCGCCGAAGCGGCGCGTTATTTTCAACCCGATTTGGATATTATTGAATTTCCGGCGTGGGATTGCCTTCCTTTTGATCGGGCTTCACCGGCACTACATATAACTTCAGAACGTGTCGCGGCCCTATCCCGCCTTGTAGCCCCCGCCGCTGGTGCGCAGCTCGTCGTCACCACTGCAAATGCCATCACACAGCGAGTGCTGACGCCCGCACGTGTCAAAGAACTGGTCACTAGGCTGGAGCCCGGTGCAATCATTGAACAAGAGAAGCTGGTATCCTTTCTCTACGCAAATGGCTTTGTGCGAGTCGATACTGTCGCCGATAGCGGGGAGTTTGCGGCGCGTGGTAGCCTGATAGATCTGTTCCCACCGGGCGCAGACATGCCCTTGCGTATCGATCTTTTCGGCGATGAAATAGAAACGTTGCGGCTATTTGATCCTGCCGATCAACGCACAATTGGCAATATTGACGGCTTCGACCTGCTGCCCGTATCAGAAGTTTTGCTCGACGATGACAGCATTACGCGCTTTCGCACCCGCTACCGAGAGTTATTCGGCGCGGTTTCCACTAGCGATCCGTTATACCAATCCCTCTCCGAAGGCCGAAGGCTTTCCGGCATGGAACATTGGCTACCCTTGATTGAAGAAGAACTTGCGAGCTTTTTCGACTATATCGCTGATGATGCACTAATATTCCGCGATGCAGCCGTCTCTGCGGCAGTAGATGCACAGTTTTCATCCATTCGGGATTATTATAAAAACCGGCAAGAAGCCGATGCCGCGAACTTATCGAGTTACCGCCCACTAAAGCCGGAAATGCTTTATATGGAGCCTTCAGAGTGGCAAAAGCAACAATCCGATGCTCCTGTCCACATCATCTCCGAATTTGATGAACCGGAATCCAGTACGATACTATCCCTCTCCGTTTCTTCGCCTCGTGATTTCTCACCTGAACGCGCTCGAAATGAAAATATATACAAGGCACTTACCGCTTATCTGAATTCGCTTTCAAAGTCGGGTACTCATGTCGTAGTCGCGAGTTATAGCAAGGGATCCCGCGCCAGGCTATTTGACTTGCTGCAAGACCATGGCGTCAAGTCAGCAGTGCTTTGCGATGATTGGGAAACATGCAGCACGGCAGATACCGCAGTTGCTCTGACAATTTTACCGCTGGCGGCCGGTTTTCGCACAAGTGACCTAGTGTTACTGACCGAGCAGGATATTTTTGGCGACCGTCTTGTCCGCAAGTCAAAACGGCGCAAAAGCGGCGATGCGTTTATTGCCGAGCTATCGGCTCTCAGCCAAGGCGATCTTGTCGTCCATCTGGAACATGGCATCGGGCAATATGAAGGCATTGTCTCCATTCCCGTGGGCGAAAGCCCACATGACTGCGTCTCACTCAAATATGCTGGTGGCGATAAACTTTTCGTTCCGGTGGAGAATATCGATGTACTCAGTCGCTACGGTGAAGGTGGCGAAACAGTGGTGCTGGACCGTTTGGGCGGCGAAGGCTGGCAACGGCGCAAATCTAAGCTCAAAGAGCGAATCAGGGCCATCGCGCATGAACTGTTGAAAACAGCAGCAGCGCGCGCACTTCAACCGGCAACACCGACACGTGTTGAAGCGGGTGACATGGCCGGGTTTGTTGATCGCTTCCCCTATCAGGAAACCGAGGACCAACAGCAAGCTATCGAAGAAGTGCTCGAAGATATGGCGTCCGGACAAGCGATGGACCGACTTGTTTGCGGTGACGTTGGCTTCGGCAAAACTGAGGTGGCGATGCGCGCCGCCTTTGCAGCAGCGATGGCCGGAATGCAGGTCGCGATCATTGCACCGACAACTTTACTGGCGCGACAGCATTACAGCAATTTTGAAGAACGTTTCCGCCCCTTCCCTCTCAATATCGGGCGACTATCTCGGCTGGTTCCGGCGGCCGAGGCCAAAAAAACCAAAGAAGGTTTGGCAAACGGAAATGTCGATATTGTTATCGGCACGCACGCCTTACTTGCTAAATCAGTAGAATTTCAAAGACTTGGTCTCATTATTGTAGATGAAGAACAAAGATTTGGAGTGACGCATAAAGAGCGGTTAAAGGCTATGAAAGCGGATGTTCATGTCCTCACCCTCACCGCCACACCCATTCCGCGAACTTTGCAAATGGCTATGACCGGCCTGAGGGATTTGTCGGTCATTCAAACCCCGCCTGTGGATCGGCTTGCGGTTCGGACCTATGTGATGCCGTGGGATCCTATCCCGCTGCGCGAAGCTCTCATGCGTGAACATTATCGCGGCGGACAAAGCTTCATCGTCGTGCCCCGCATCGCAGACCTTCCGGCGATTGAGGAATTTTTGAAGGAATATGCGCCAGAGATCAGTTTCGTAACAGCCCATGGTCAAATGCCGGCTATACAAGTCGAAGAGCGCATGTCCGCTTTTTACGACAGGAAATATGACGTCCTTCTGGCGACCACTATTGTTGAAAGCGGCCTTGATATTCCAAGCGCCAACACGCTAATCATCCACCGCGCAGACCGCTTTGGGCTTGCCCAGCTCTACCAGCTTCGCGGCCGAGTCGGTCGATCAAAGACGCGGGCTTATGCCTATATGGTCACACCCAAAGACAGAATTGTCACCGAAAAGGCTGAAAAGAGGCTAAAAATACTTAGCGATCTCGACAGCCTTGGTGCAGGCTTTGAATTGGCCAGCCATGACCTAGATATTCGCGGAGCGGGCAACCTGCTTGGTGACGAACAATCCGGCCATATCCGGGAGGTCGGCTTTGAACTCTATCAATCGATGCTGGAAGATGCGATCCTTGAAGCTAAAGCAAAAGGCGCCGGTCTGGATGCTGCAACAGACAGCTTCTCTCCGCAGATTACGGTTGATGCACCCATTTTGATTCCTGAAAAATATGTTCCCGATCTTTCGCTTCGCATGGGGCTCTATCGACGGATGAATAATCTGGAGACGCATCAGGAGATCCAGGCTTTTGCGGCGGAAATGATCGACCGCTTCGGTGAGCTTCCGGTGGAAACCGACAATCTTCTCAAATTGATGGAAATCAAACTTAATTGTGTCAAAGCCCATATAGCCAAGATTGAAATGGGCCCGCGCGGTGCTTTGGTAAGCTTCCATAATGATGCCTTCCCCAATGTTCCGGGGCTGCTGTCTTATGTCGAGCGCCTTAAAGGAACAGCGCGACTAAGACCGGACAATAAGCTGTTTATTGAGCGTCAATGGCGCGATCCACGATCCCGACTTCATGGTCTGGCCCAGCTGAGCACCGGCCTTTCAAAACTGGCTCAGCAAAAAACGCCTGATTAATTGCTCCTTAGTGCAAATATCTCAAATTCATCCGGTGAAATTGGGCCTGACTGCAGGAACCCTTGGTAATATTTGCATCCTTGCTGTGTCAATATCTTCAACTGCGCCTCTGTCTCTACACCCTCGGCTATAACTGCAAGATCCAAGCTATGCGCCATCTTGATGATTGATTTCACCACCACTTGATCTTTGACCGACCCACTAATATCCTTTGTCAATCCACTGTCGATTTTCAGATAATCAAGCGGCAGGTTTTTAAGATAAGCCAGACTGCTATATCCCGTTCCAAAATCGTCAATCGCAATGCGGACCCCGTACTCTCTCACAGCCGAGAGATGCTTCGCGGCGCTTAAGAGGTTGCCAATCAGTTCGGATTCAGTAATTTCAAGCGTAGTTCGCTCAGCTGGAAAACCGGATCGAGTGAGGTTCCGCATAATATTTGCTGCAAAATCGCCATCGCTCAGATCACTCGCGGTAACATTGACCGACAAGCGCAAGAAAGAGAGGCTACTCGGCCACTTTGCCGCCGTTACAAATGCCAGTTTATGAATATGCGCTGATAACAATTTCATCAAACCCGCACGCTCAGCCACAGGGAATAATAAATCCGCACCCAGAAAGCCCAGTTTTGGGTGATTCCAGCGGGCCAATGCCTCTGCTCCGACCAGTTGCCCGGTATCAATCTTTATCTGTGGTTGCAGCGCAATCGCAATTTCATCGCGGTCCAGCGCGTGGGCAAGATCGCTTTCCAATTGCTGCTCCAGCATAATGTCAGCTTTGGTCGAACCACTTACTTTAACCGGAGAGGCACCCGCAACCATTGCTTCTTTCAATGCCAGAATCGCACGCCTGATTAGCAATGCCTCGTCACTGGAACCATGCTCAATAGCGATACCGGCACGCGCAACCAAGCCTATATCGCGGCCTTTAATAGTAACCGGGCCGAAGTTCCGAACCAATAGCTGTTCCGCATAATCAATGGATTTTTCGGCTTCATCATCGGGCGAGCCTTCCCAAACACGAGCAACCATGAAGTTCTGCCCATCTATCCTTGCGGCCATGCAACTATCGGGCGAGGCGTTCATAGTCTCGGCCATTAGGCGCTGACCGATCTGGCGCATTATCTCATCCCCCACCGCCCTGCCGTAGGCCGTGTTGATGATGCCGAAATTCCTTAAGCCCAGGATTATAAGAACAAGTCTGTCACCACGCGTTAGGCGACTGCGTATCCAGCTTCTGGCTACGGAGCCATTACGCAGGCCGGATAAAAGGTCACGCCCTGCCCAGCCATTTCCGGTAACACCATGTTCACCATCATCCAAGAACAGCCGTTCCAGACGCCCGTGGACATAGGTCCCCGTATCATGCAGGTGGTGGATGACCTTTTCACCGTTCAGATAGTGAGTTACTGCGGCCTGTGCAGAACCAGCCCGCAGCCGCCCCATCGCACCGCGAACGCGGGACCGCTCTTCCGTAGATAAAGTCCGATAAATTCCCGTTACCGGATAGGTACTAAAGTCAATACTGCTCTGACTATCTCTTAACTTGTCACTGACCCAGTTTTGATTCAGCGCCTTCTTTGAAAAAGACCATTGCTCGTCGACTTGTGTCAGAAAATTGTTAAAATGCTGCGTCGCCTCCATGCCACCACGGATATTTTCCACATAACGATAGGCAAAGTTTAACGCCTGTTGCAAATCGGCATATGGATTGGCAATATCGAGAAAATGGGTAGCACCTGCATTATGGCATTTCGCCGCAATATCATCCTGAGCCGACTGATCCGCCAAAGCGAGAATCGCAATGCCGTTATTGTCCAACAGCGCTGCAATTTCCGATATTGCTTGCAGACCATCCTGAATGGCATCACGCACATCCACTACCGCGATTAATGAATTGGAGGCCAAAAATCGCCCTCGTACACTATC
The DNA here is from genome assembly GCF_036568145.1 of Parasphingorhabdus sp. Classification (GTDB taxonomy): domain Bacteria; phylum Pseudomonadota; class Alphaproteobacteria; order Sphingomonadales; family Sphingomonadaceae; genus Parasphingorhabdus. Next base: position 92,924 of record NZ_DATCTC010000033.1, read on the forward strand.
CCGTCGCCGGGCAGAGCTCACCCGCCACCCAATGGCAGAAATTTTGGCCGCCAACGGATCTCGATCATAAAAAGACAACAAAAATAAGTGCTTATTTCCATTTTGATCCAAGTAAGGTGAAGCTTCTTTAATAACTTTAATATGCCCCTGCTTTGTTTCTCTCGTTCGCCTGATAATGATAGAGAAATTTGCATAAGGCGTAATCCTTTATAGGCCGTTGCTTGCCACCACACAAAACGTTACGTTTTACATCAACTTTTGATCGGAACGACATCATGCTCGACAGATTCGGCCGCAAAATTGACTATCTAAGAATCTCGGTTACTGACCGATGCAATTTTCGTTGCCAATATTGCATGTCCGAGAAAATGACGTTCATGCCTAAGAATGAATTGCTGACACTCGATGAAATCTGTCTGATTGCAGAGCGTTTTATCGGCCATGGTGTAAGGAAAATCCGTCTGACAGGCGGTGAGCCCCTAGTCAGACGCGACATGAAGCGTGTTATCCAACGGCTTGGGCGAAAAGTAGAAACCGGGGATCTTGACGAATTGACGTTGACAACCAACGGTTCATTGCTCGGCGAATATGCCGACCATCTGGCGGCTCATAATGTGCGACGGGTCAATATCAGTCTGGATATACTGGACCCCGTAAAATTTGCAGAAATAACCCGCGGGGCCAAGGTTGATCAGGTATTGGCCGGTATTAAAGCCGCCAAGCAAAACGGTATCCGCGTAAAAATAAACATGGTTGCCTTACGTGATTTTAATCAGGGTGCACTGATACCAATGGCGGAATATTGCGCGGAACAGGGCCATGACCTGACAGTTATCGAGACAATGCCGATGGGGGATGTCGGAGCAGACAGAAAACTGGAACATATTTCTGCACAAGAATTTATTGCTCCCTTGTCAGATCACTATTTCGTAAGGCCGATAGAGCATAGAAGCGCAGGACCGGCGCGTTATATGTCCGTTGATCCTTTGGGACTCCGATTGGGCTTGATAACGCCGCTAAGCCATAATTTCTGTGATAATTGCAACCGTCTGCGCCTGACCACCGATGGCAAGATATTTATGTGTCTAGGCCACAACGCGCATGTTGATTTACGCGCCGTTGTGCGTAATGAAGGCGTTGGGGCTGTCGATCGTTTGCTTGAGAAAGCATTGAAACTCAAACCATTACGACATGAATTTAACGATCAATTGAACGGGTCCGCGGAAACTTTGGAGCGTCATATGAACGTCACGGGCGGATGAGTGAAACAAAATGGGCGATAGTCGTCTCTCCTACGCCACAAGCGCAAGAGGCTGGGAAAAAGCTTGAATCGTTATTAGATTGGGTTCCGATCGAGGAGGCCGATCAAGCTGTAGTGCTGGGCGGTGACGGCTTCATGCTGCAAACTCTGCATCAAATGCTCAACCGAAATATAATAAAACCGGTTTATGGTATGAACCTCGGCACGGTCGGGTTTCTGATGAACAACTGGCACGAAGCCGACCTGAAAGAACGAATCGAATCTGCCCGGTCTTTCAAAGTAAAACCTCTAAAAATGGAAGTCGAAACACTTTCCGGGGCCAGCTTCGTACTTCCGGCAATAAATGAAGTGTCCTTGCTCAGAGAGACTCGGCAAACAGCAAAGCTGGTTATTGAGGTTAATAACCGAATCATGCTCGAAGAGCTTGTATGTGACGGTGTATTGGTTGCGACACCAGCGGGCTCGACCGCCTATAATCTGTCTGCCAACGGGCCGATATTGCCGTTGGAGTCCAATTTACTGGCCCTGACCCCGATCAGCCCGTTTCGTCCGCGTCGCTGGAAAGGCGCAATTTTACCGGACACTACCTCGATCCGGATAACGGTCTTGAACCCCGAAAAACGGCCAGTTAGCGCGGTCGGCGACCAACAGGAAGTGCGTGATATTGCAAAGGTAACCATCTCTGTAGACCGCAGCCAGACCCTCACCATGCTGTTCGATCCGGAACATGCATTGGACGATCGCATTGCAATGGAACAATTTGTTGTTTGATGGCTTGCCGGGTGCGTATGACGTTGCTATAGCCGCGCTCGTTGTGATGCAAATCGCACCTGTTCCCCGGTAGCTCAGTGGTAGAGCAATCGACTGTTAATCGATTGGCCGATGGTTCGAATCCGTCCCGGGGAGCCACTTTTCATGTTTCGCTATTTCCTTTTAAATGGCGGCCGTTCTAATTGGACGGATTGGCCAAGACTTGGCGCGAGCACGAATGCCATTTTAATTTTGAGTAATCTGGAGCTCGATTAGGAGAGCTAGGCGACACACCCATAATGCTCCGTAAAGCACTTACCCACGCTTCTGGACAGCCTTGATCGCCAAGATACTTACCAGACCCCTCTCTTTGCAAAAGAAGATGCCACAACTCCTGTCTCGTTAGTGCTGAGCACTAACGAGACCTGCATGTCCAAAAGCTATAGCTGCCTATATTCTCAATATTTGCCGTGACAATGCTTGTATTTGCGGCCTGAACCACATGGACATGGAGCATTACGACTCACTTTTCCGTCTTCAAAACCCTCAGCCGGGTTATTCAGGGTTCCTGCCTGTCTGGGCGGTAATCCTGCCGGGATAGTGCCCAGCGTGCCAGCATCAATATCGTTGGTGTCATCCTCGCCGGTTAATGGATCTATATGGGTTGTCAGAAAATCGGGAAGCTCCGGCAATTCCGGTACCTGAATTTCATCCTGGCGATGGAACTGGCTGGTCGCAAGAGTCTTGGTTACACTTTCGCGAATAACCTCCAGCATGCGTTCGAAAAGTCCGAATGATTCCTGCTTATATTCATCCAGAGGTTTCTTTTGGGCATAGGCACGCAGGAACACCACCTGCCGCAAAGCATCAAGCGTTGCTAAATGTTCTTTCCAATGATGGTCGAGCGATTCTAACAGAATTGATTTTTCAATTTGCGCCCAGATCTCTGGATCAATCTGCTCCACTTTTGCATTGAAATCTGCATCGGCCAATTCGGCGATCCGCATTTCGACAAGTTCCGGATCAACCGAATCTTCTTGCAACCACGCATCAATATCGGGCGTAAGCCCCAATACCTCTTCAACGCGGGTTTTGAGCTGGTCTATTTTCCATTGTTCAGGATAGCTTCCTGGTGGGCAACTGTCTGCCACAATGGCATTGATGGTTTCCTGGCGCATATCTTCCACAATATCGCCAACCGATTCGGCATCCATGATTTCGGAGCGCTGCTCATAAATCACTTTGCGCTGGTCATTCATCACGTCATCATATTCGACAACCTGCTTACGTGCCTCATAGTTACGTGCTTCAACTTTTTTCTGTGCAGTCTCAATGGCCTTGGATAGCCACTTGCCACCAATAGCTTCGCCGTCCTCCAGATTTTTGTTCATCATTCTGGCGAACATTGTCTCTGTACCAAAGATACGCAGCAGATCATCTTCCAGGCAAAGATAAAAACGGCTGAGACCAGGGTCGCCCTGACGCCCCGAACGGCCACGAAGCTGGTTATCAATACGACGGCTTTCATGCCGCTCTGTGCCCAGTACGAACAGACCTCCCGCATCTCGAACTTGTTCGCGCAACGCACGAACTTCCTCTTCGATTTTAGCAATGGCCTTGTCGCGTTCCGGTCCTTCTTCCATATCGGCCAATTCCTGCTCGATACGAAACTCGATATTACCGCCCAGTTGAATATCGGTGCCGCGTCCAGCCATGTTGGTCGCTATGGTAACAGCGCCAGGCCGGCCGGCCTGTGCCACAATATGCGCCTCCTGTTCATGGAAGCGGGCGTTCAAAACATTATGCGGCACATTTTCCTTGTTCAGGAATTCAGACAATAGCTCAGACTTTTCGATAGATACTGTGCCGACCAGTACAGGCTGGCCCTTTTCGCTATGTTCTTTGATGGTTTTAGCAATGGCGGCGAATTTATCATGCGTATTCTTGTAAAATTCGTCATTTTCGTCGATCCGCTGAATTGGTTTATTCGTCGGGATGGTCACGACATTCATTTTGTATATTTCGAAAAATTCTGCAGCTTCCGTTGCCGCCGTTCCGGTCATTCCCGACAGTTTGGGATACATGCGGAAGTAATTTTGGAAGGTAATGGATGCCATTGTCTGGTTTTCCGGCTCAATTTTGACGCCTTCTTTAGCTTCCACAGCTTGATGCAGTCCGTTGGACCACCGCCGCCCTTCCATCATACGACCGGTAAATTCGTCAATGATGATAACTTTACCATCCTTGACGATATAATCCGTATCCCGCTTGCGCATGACATTAGCCATCAGCGCTTGATTCAAGTGATGAACGACCTGGGTATTTTCATAATCATAAAGATTGCTACCGACGAGCAATCCGGCTTCTTCAAGAAGCCGTTCCGCTTTCTCCGTCCCCTCTTCGGTCAGGGAGATATTGCGGCTTTTTTCGTCTTTTTCATAATCTTCTTCGGTAATGTTCTGAACCACCTCATTTACCGATATATAAAGATCGGATTTATCGTCCGTGGGTCCTGAAATAATCAGCGGCGTACGTGCTTCGTCAATCAGGATCGAATCCACCTCATCGACAATCGCAAAGTTGAATGGCCGTTGGACCATCTGGCTGCGG
>NZ_DATCTC010000034.1:0-44279 GCF_036568145.1 Parasphingorhabdus sp.
TCTCCTCCTGCTCGCCGGCGTAGCACTCGTCGCCGGTGCGATCGATGCGACGCGCCGGATGAGGCGGGCTATTGACCATTCTGCCAAGCAAGCCTGCGCCGTCAGCGGCCCATTGATATGACAATTGGATGGTCCGCCCCCACAGCAGCTTTGGCTACCGACCGCCGACCGCGGAAACAGCTTCGCCGCGATTGCCGCCTTCCTGTTCCGCTACACTCCACCTCCAGGCGACAATGGCAACGGAGGCAATACTGCAGTAACAACTATCCGACACCGGCAGAATGTGGCGATGACCTCCCAACCCCGGTCGAGGACATGCGCGGCGATAGCCCTGCCGAAGCCCGAAGAGGTGCCGGTGAGGAGAATATGGGACATTGCATTCTTCCTCGATGGATTAGGAGATACGTAGGCGGCTCGCCTTATGAAGCGCGGACGAAAAGCCCATATTTATGAACGCGGTCTTCGTGCTGTGCTTGGTGATACCATAGCTACCGGAGCGGTTCTGGAACGGGGTGGAGATGGAGGCGATCACTTCCGGACATGGTGTCGCCCTGCATCCCTCCGATCTTGCTGCCGGTAACACTAGCCCACCGGACCAGAGCAAGGCGGAAAACTCCAGACCCGAGCGGTCCAAGGTTGGGTAGCAGTGCACAAACTGCTTGGCTCTAATCCGGCCGGTGGAAACCAGGGGGACACGTCACTTGCGCCGGACTCCGGGCGAGTAGCCGTGACCCGCTCGATAATCTTGCCCAGTTACCCACTCGGCTCCTTGGCTGACGTCAATGACGTGGGAGCCGGCGGGTAAGGACTTCCACCACGGTCAGGCATGTAGCGACGTCAAAACTGGCATTGACCGCAAGAGTCGCGCATCCACGGCAATATCTGCGCCGCACCTCGAAAAACTTCACCCTAAGGTAAGCCTCTATCGTCGGCCTCCGAAGATTACCGAGACGAAGGAGATAGTTGTGATCGATATTAGGTATAAGATGGAAAGATGTCCTTCTTGCGCAATATCTAAGTAGGTTCTTCTATTCATAAGCATCTACCGATGCAGAGATAATATTAGTGGAGAGGTGTGCAATGATATTCTCCGATCACGTAAGTGCTCACGGCAGGGCGGCCCCATCGTTGGGGTTCATTGTCAACCCGGTTGCGGGGATGGGCGGGAGTGTCGGCTTGAAAGGCACGGATGGAGAGGCGATCGTCCGCGAGGCTATTCGTCGCGGGGCCTCCCCGCTGGCAGGGCAAAGAGCAGCTAAAGCGATCACCCGGTTAACCGCCTCTTTGCCGCAGGTGAATGTCTTGACCGTCGCCGGTCCAATGGGTGAGCAGGTAGCGCGCGAGGCGGGGATTGAACCCAGCGTGTTGAACCTTTCCCACGTAGGCTCGTCCACCAGCTCCGATACGCGCAAGGCCGCCCAATCCATGGCAGAATTGGGCGTCGACCTGATCCTCTTTGCAGGCGGCGATGGCACCGCACGCGATATACTTAGCGCGAGCCGCAATCAGGTGCCGATGTTGGGTGTGCCGGCGGGCGTGAAAATGCATTCCGCCGTCTTTGGCACTACGCCTGCCAACGCGGGTCAGCTCGCTGCCCTGTTCCTGGCTGGCAGCCCGCGCGCGCTCTTGCGCGACGCCGAAGTGATGGACTTGGATGAGGATGCGATCCGTGCCGGCACGGTTTCGGCGCAGCTTTATGGCTATGTGCGAAGCCCATTCGAGCGTCGCCTCGTACAGAATGCAAAAGCCGGCTCTGTCCCGGGAGAAAACGAGGCACTTAACGCGGTGGCGCGGCAAGTAGCCGAGGGCATGCGGGACGGCACGATCTACATACTTGGGCCAGGAACGACCACACGCCGCGTGGCAGACGCTCTTGGTATCCCGTCCACGCTGCTGGGTGTCGATGCAGTCCTGGACCGCAAGGTCATTGGTCTCGATCTCAATGAGCAGGCACTTTTGCGTATTATCGGCGGGCGGCAGGCCGAGATCCTCGTCAGCGTGCTCGGCGGGCAGGGCAGCCTGTTTGGGCGCGGCAACCAGCAGATCAGCGCTGAAGTGATCCGCAGGGTGGGACGCGACAGGATCAAGGTTATTTCGACTGCTGAGAAGCTGATCAGTTTGCCCTCAGGGGCGCTACAGGTCGACACCGGAGACCCCGAAATCGACACCATGCTGACGGGACATATCCCCGTCATCACCGGCCCTAACCGCACCATGTTGGTCAAGGTTCGGATCTGAAAACCGCTAACCAAGGAGTAATCTGTATGAGAGAAGTGTCAGCCCATCCCTATATGGCCAATTCGGTGCCGGAAATTCAGCAGAAGATGTTGGATTCGATCGGTGTCGCCACGGTTGAGGAACTGTTCGTACAGATCCCCCAGGATCATCGCCTTACGCGTCCGCTGGATCTCCCCCCGGCTCTGAGCGAGCGCGAATTGCGCCGCCATATAGAGGGGATTCTCGCCAAAAACAGCAGCACAGAGGTTAATCTAAATTTCATCGGCGCGGGTATGTGGCAGCACCATGTGCCCGCCGCCGTCGACGAGATCGTGCGCCGCAACGAGTGGCTTACTTCGATTTTCGGCGAGCCCAGTTCCGATCACGGACGCAACCAGGCGTGGTTCGAATTTTGCAGCCAGCTTGGAGAGTTGCTCAACTTCGATTTTGTTGGTTTGCCGGTGCGCAGTTGGGGCTCCGCTGCTGGCCACGCCATGCGCATGGCCTCGCGGCTTACCGGACGCAACGAGGTGGCGGTCGTGCGGGCCATCGATCCAGAGCGCTTGTCTGTAATCCGCAATTATTGCGAGCCGCCAGAGATGGAGCATCACATCGCGATCCGGCTGGTCGCCTACGATCCCGCAACCGGTCTGATCGACATGGACGATCTTCGCCAAGCCGTCACCGATCGCACCGCCGCCGTCTATTTCGAGGTGCCGTCCTATCTCGGAGTGATCGAGGATCAGGCTGCCGAGATTGCCACCATTGCCCGCGCGGCAGGTGCCGAGACGATTGTCGGCGTAGATCCGATCTCGCTCGGCGTGCTTGCTGCCCCGGCCGACTATGGCGCGGATCTGGTGGTCGGCACGATCCAGACACTAGGCGTCCATATGCATGCCGGTGGCGGCGTAGGCGGATTTATCGCCTCACGCGACGAACCGCGTTATGCCCAAGAGTATCCGACGCTGTTCATCAGCATCGCAGAAACGCTCAAGCCCGGCGAACATGGCTTTGGCCTCGGGCTGTTCCACCAGACTTCCTATGGCCTGCGGGACAAGGGCAACGACTGGACCGGTCACTCCGTCTACATGTGGGCGATCGCCGCCACCGCCTATATGGCAATGATGGGGCCGCAAGGCTTTGCTGATGTCGGCAAGCTGATCCTCCAGCGCGCCCATCATGCCGCGCAGCTCCTGTCCGGTATCAAGGGCGTGCGCGTCACATTTCCGTCCGGCTTCTTCAAAGAGTTCGTCGTCAATTTCGACGACACCGGCAAGAGCGTCGCCGATATCAATGATGCGCTGCGTGCCAAGGGCATCTTCGGCGGTCGGGATTTGTCCGGCGATTTCCCCGAACTCGGCCAGAGCGCACTCTATTGCGTAACCGAGATCCATACCCTGTCCGACATCGAGCGCCTCGCCGGCGCCCTCAAGGAGGTATTGTAAAATGAGCATCGAACTCAAGAAATATCAGGCACCGGTCTGGAATGAGCCGGTCATCATGGAAATGGGCCATCCCGGCCGCCGCGGCGTGCTGTTTCCGCAGGCCGAAGCTGCGATGCCCGACGGTATCGACGATGCTATCGAGCTGGTTCCGCCGGCGCTGCGCCGGGAGGACAAGCCCGCGCTGCCCGAAATGTCGGAGCCCGAAGTCCTCTACCATTATCTGCGGCTGTCGCAGCAGACACTGGGCATGATGGGGATCAGCCTGTTCGGTACCTGCACGATGAAATATAACCCGCAGATCAACGAGGCACTGGCATGGCGTCCGGAACTCACTGAACTCCACCCGCTCCAGCATGAGGACACCATGCAAGGCGCGCTGGAAATCGTGCACAATATGGACCTTATCCTGCGCGAGGTGTCCGGCATGGACCAGTTCGTGTTCCAGGCGGGTGGCGGGGCCGAAGCGGCCTTTACCAGTTGTGCGGTCATCCGCGCCTACCATGCCTCGCGAGGCGAGCTGGAACAGCGCGACGAGATCATCACCACGATCGCGACCCATCCGTGCAATCCGGCAACCGCCGCTGCTGCCGGGTTCAAGGTGATCACCCTGATGCTCGACGAAGATGGTTATCCGTCACTCGATGCCCTGAAGGACGCGGTGTCCAATCGCACCGCTGCGATCATGGTCAACAATCCCGACGACATGGGAGTCTATAATCCCGAAATTAAGGAGTGGATCCGCATCGTTCACGAGGCGGGCGGCCTCGCCTTCTACGACTCCGCTAACCTCAACGGCACCATGTCCAAGATCCGGGCGCGCGAGATCGGCTTCGATGCTTGTATGTTCATGCTGCACAAGACGTTCGGCGCACCCAAGAGCGGCGTCGGTGGTCCGGCGACCGGAGCCTATGGCTGCTCGGCGGAACTGGCACCCTTCCTTCCCGCGCCGCTGGTAAAGCGCGAGGGTGATCGCTACCGGCTCGATTACGACCGGCCGCAGAGCGTCGGCAAGATCCGTGAGTTCTGGGGTAATACCCAAGTGGTCCTGAAGGCATATGCTTGGGCACGTGCGATGGGAGCCGAAGGCATCGCACAGGCATCCGACATCTCGGTGCTAGGCAATAACTATATGGAAAAGGGGCTCCTCGCGATCCGCGGCGTCACCCGCTCGCAGCCCGATGCAAAGCTGCCCCGTCTCGAGATGACGCGCTACTCACTCGAGACGATGAAGGAGGAAACCGGGGTGGACGTCCATGACGTTCAGAACCGGATGTCCGACTTCGGCATCGATCCGATCTGGAGCAGTCACGAACCGTGGCTGGTGCCCGAACCCTTTACCCCGGAGGCCGGCGAGATGTACGGCAAGGAAGCGCTGGACCGCTGGATCGCGGTGCTCGCACGCATCTCCGACGAAGCCTATTCGACCCCGGAGATTGTCAAGACCTCGCCCCATAACCAGGCCACACATCGGCTGAAACCAGGCGAGACCGACGATCCTTCCAAGCGGGCGATGACCTGGCGTGCATTCCAGAAGAAGCGAGCGCAAGCGGCTTAGAGCAGATGGCGGCGGTGTGATGCGACACTGCATCCACCGCCGCCTTCCACGATCGAGGGCCGCAGCGAACCCACCGAGAAGTACGGACTCGCGAGGCATTTCCGGGGTTCCAACTGAAAGGCGATGTCGAGGGCGGTTCACGGTGAGACGTTCTGCCGGGCGGTGGGGACACGCCGGATGCCATCAGAATTGCGGAGTCCACCGCGTGCAGAGAGGCGCCGGCCGGAGTGCTCGCGTGTATATATTCTTTGAACCAATTTACTATCCGGTGGGATATAGAAAGGAATATCATGAGTTTTAGGGCTATTATGGAAGATTGGGCCGTTTTTGCTCAAGATGGTGAGGTGAGTATTGGTACTGTACGATTCGTCCAGTCCAACCGATTGCTTGCCTACATTGAGAATTATGGCGAGGTTATTCTCGACAAGACGGATGTTGCCTGGGCCAGTGAGGGCAAGGTCGTGCTGCAGCCGGGCTGCCTACCGCGAAAGGTCTTGGATGCCATCGCGCATGCCCATGATCAGGAGCTTGGGACCCGATAGCCAAGCGACACACCGCCCCTCGAGCGCTAACGGCCGCAATGACCCGGCTCATCATCCTGTCCCGCGACCTTCCGACGGAAGAGCGAGATCACTGCCCAGGTGCTGGCTCGATCATCTCAAGATGAGTGAACCTGAAGCCACTACTTGCCTTGAGGTCATTGCCGAGAAGGCGGTCAAAATCCGAATGTGCCAGCCATAGGGCGCCCGTCGATGGCAGCACTTGGCGCGAGGTCTATGACCGCCTGACCGCAGAAGACAACCACGTCACGGACGTGCAGATGTCGCATCGCGCAGGTTCGAGGTTCGACGTTCGAGGATGTCGAGAACGGTTACATGCTGTCAATGACAAAACCCGACGAAGTGGCCGATGTGATCCGGCAGGCTGCCGAAGCGGTTGAAAAATCGAACGCGGGGGATCGTTACTGCAGTGCGATAGACCGGACGGGATCGCGAACGGCCCGACGATAGTCGGTCGGACTCAAGCGCATGTGCTTGAGAAATACCCGGGCCAGGACCTGGTTCGACGAGTACCCAACCTCCAGTGCGATCTGCGTGACCGGAAGGTCCGTCTGTTCGAGGAGTTCGCAGGCTTTCTCCACCCTCAACCGCGTCAGGTAGACACGCGGCGGCACGCCGACGCTTTGCTTGAACATGCGGGCAAAATGGAACGGCGAGAGCCGTGCCTCGGCCGCCAGATCGTTGAGGCTTATGTCTTCCGACAGCCGCTCATGCATCAGTTCCAGACAGCGCCGCTCCGCCCACGGGGCAAGACCGCCTCTCGCCGGAGTGAACGGTGCTCCGCCCAAACGGCAAATCTCGGCTAGGATCTCGCAACCCGCCGCCTGGGACAGCAGCCGGGACGGCAAACCCCCTTCCTCACCACTCAACAGCCACAGTTTTCGGAGTGCTGATTGGATGGCGGGCGCCCTAAACGACCCTTTAGCACGTAGCAGGCCTTCCACGGTGAACGAGCCGTCGTTGGCATCATCGAGCACCTCTTTCCACTCGGCCATCGGAAAGGCCAAGCTGCGAAGCCGAAAGCTGATATCAACTCCGACGGTATTGGCGAAATTCGGCGGTGCGAAATACAAGTCGCCCCTTTCACTTCTCACATCGAAACATCCAGCTCCGAGATTGCCGACAAGTCGGCGCCCGCCGACCATATCCTCGCTCAGGACTAGATCTGGAAGTCCTGGACGGGACATAACTCCAGCGGGTCGGACTGAATCGAGCAAATCGAGAATCCTACCCGCGGATTTAATCGTGCGAATATTGTGGGCGCGGTCACCGGCAGTGTGCCATTGGGCAACGGATGAACAGGCAGGCACGGTCATTGCTGTGTCTCCTATTGAATTATCGTCTCCGCGATCTGCGCGCACGTCCCCAACTGGGCCGCCACCCCAGCGCGTCCGCTAATCTAGCCCCGTGGCAGCCTCCACAATACCTGCAGGACAAGCACGCGGGTGCGCGTTTTCGCGACCTATCGGGCCAAGCTCTGGTCTTCGCTCCGTGTGTTCGACAATTACATAGCAAATGGTCAGCGCTCCTGAAAGTCGCTCCTGCGCTTTCACCGCAAGATCGGCACCAATGCGACAGATTTAGCGCCGCAGGGCCCAAGAACGCTCGCTAAAGCTTAGTCACAGTGAAAGGCCCGGCACACAATGAGCAGTCGGTCCTGCGCGAATAGTGCTTCGGATCCCCCGTGGGAACCAATGCGCGAATAATTCTGATGCGGCTAGAAAAATCGTATCGTTCTGTCCCAGATCAGGAGGAGAGCAAAAGTGTCCGGCAAACTTGAAGTTCCGACCCCACAGAATTGCCAGATCATCTTTATCGACCACCAGCGGCAGATGGCGTTCGGAGTGCGGTCAATGAGCATTCCGGAGCCTACGGCATGGGCGTCGATTACGCCTATACCGTGTTTCACAAAGCGGAGGAGCGCGTGAAGCATGGCGTCCGGCTTGCTCCCGTAGCGGTCGGATCGGTGGCCGCCGCCGCTGAGTAATCATACGATGTGCCGGTCTCGACGGCCCTTGCCCCCAAGCCGTCTAGCCCCACCCGGCGCATCTGGCGGGCCTGCTCCACGCGGCAGGCCCGCCCCTTTCCTGAAGCCGGGGAGATGATCGCAGCAAGGACGCGAGAGATGCGCGAGACCCGATGGAACAGCTTGGCAGGCGCTGCGAGCGTCACCCGCCGGCAGGTCACGAAATCTGGCACCGCGCTCGGCGTGCTCGCCCTTTCTGCGCCTGGCTGGTTGCGCGTGCAATTTGACGAGGAGAACAGCATGACCGACACGATCATCACCAATGCGCGGGTAACGACGCTTGACCTCGCCGAGCCCAAGACCCACGTGATCGACGCCGGGGGACGGCGCGTGATGCCGGGTCTGAACGACAGCCATACCCATCACATTCGCGGCGGTCTCAACTACAATATGGAGCTGCGGTGGGAGGGCGTGCCCTCGGTTGCCGACGCGCTCCGCATGCTGAAAGAGCAGGCTGCACGCACACCGGCACCGCAATGGGTGCGGGTTGTCGGCGGCTGGTCTGAGTTCCAGTTCACCGAACGGCGCATGCCGACACTGGAGGAGATCTGGATCATCCCCGAAGCACAAGACATCGCTCCGGGATACGAGCACAAGCACTTTCCGCGTGAGAGGATGGAAGGTCGCCTGCGTCTCAACGGCGACGAGTTGAGCGAGGGTGACAGTGCCAAGATCGAGTGCGAGCGGGTGATCGAGTTCGACACCGATCACCGGGCCGAGATCCTGCTCTTGGAGCTCACATAGCCGATGCGCGCGCTTCGATACATCGGCTGCCTCGCCTTGCTTGTTGCTGCCGCGCCCTCTGCGAAGGCTGAGGAGGTGTGCCGCCTTGAACCTGCTAAGCTGCGCTTCGACGATAACTATGAGTGCTTCCGTCAGTCCGAGAACCGGAAAGGTTTGCCCGCAGCCTTCAAGTTCATTCCGATCGACCAGAATGGGCAGGCTTTCCTCAGTCTCGGTGGAGAGGTGCGCCAGCGTTACGAATACACCCGCGAACCTCTTTTTGGCGCAGATCTCCAGGACGAGTCCGGCGTCTGGCTTCAGCGCTATACGTTTCATGGCGACCTCAATCTTGGGCCGCACGTCCGCGTATTCGGGCAACTGTCGAGCGCGCTCGAGACCGGCCGCGCGGGTGGGCCGAATCCGGTTGAAGAGAATGAGCTCACACTGCAAAACGCTTTCGTCGACCTCAGCCTCCCGCTTGGGACTGACACGGCCCTGACCCTGCGCAGCGGACGACAGGAGCTGATGTTCGGCTCAGGCCGGCTGGTGGACGTACGCGAGGGCCCGAACGTGCGCCGCACCTTCGATGCGGCGCGTGCAACTGTCGAATTTCCTGGCTGGCGAATCGATGTGCTCGCGGCTCAGCCGCGCCGCCCTCGTCCTGGGATATTCGATGACGAGTCAAACGAAGAGCAGGCGCTATGGGGCGTCTATGCCGTCGGTGAAGACTGGCTGCCCTTCGGCGCGATCGATCTCTACTACCTCGTTTACCAGAACGATGCCGGCGCGTTCGCGCAAGGGACGGCACGTGAACGCCGTCACTCGATCGGCGCGCGTTTCCATGGCGGCAAGGGTGGATGGGACTGGAACTGGGAGGCAATCTACCAGTTCGGCAGCTTCGGCGACGGTACCATCTCGGCCTGGTCGATCGCCAGCGAGACCGGCTTTGCGTTCGAGGACAGGCCATGGCGGCCGCGGATCGGGCTCAGCGCCAATATCGCGAGCGGCGACGACGATCCGGCCGACGCCGAGCTCGGTACCTTCAACCCGCTGTTCCCGCGCGGCAACTACTTCTCTCAAGCTGCAGTGCTCGGCCCGCGCAACTTCTTCAACTTTCATCCATTCGTGACCGTACGGCCCGCGGACACTTGGTCACTAACCGCCGACATGAATCTCTACTGGCGACTGAACAAAAATGACGGTGTCTACGCGCCCGCGGGCCAACTGATCCGTCAGCCGTCCGGCAGGAACAAGCGTTTCGTCGGCTCAGCTGTCTCGCTCACCTCGGAATACGCCCTTGCCGAGAATCTGATCCTCACTGCGATCTATTCGCATTTTTTCGCGGGTGACTTCATCCGCGCGACCGCCCCGTCGGAAGACATCGATTTTTTTGAGCTGACATTTCAGTTCAAGTTCTGACCGCGAAAGGAGCAAGCACTTACCATGACAAAACGCAAAGAACTATTCCCTACAAATCGCCATGCCCTCATTTTGCGCTCGAAACGCATCATCAGGAGATCGCTAATTACATCCGGGATTTTCTCCAAACTATCCGGAATTTGTGATCAAACGCGGCAGGAGTAATATTCTGTCGGAAGCGGGTTAACGGGAATGATCTTATATAATTAAAGCTGTTCAGACTCAAAGGAGATACCAATGCGAATAGTTCAAATTTCTGATTTCGGAGGACCCGAGGTTCTCAATATCATAACGGCCCCAGATCCTGAGCCAGGCCCCGGTGAGGTACTAGTTAGGGTACGGGCTACGTCGGTGAACCCAGTTGATATTCAACTGAGACGTGGGGATTATTCTGACGGGGTGAATTTACCCGCCAGGATCGGCGTCGATGTGGCAGGGGTCATTGCCAAAGTCGGGCCAGGAGTTTCGCGGTTCGCAGTGGGTGATGAAGTATTCTATGTCCCGAGGTTGTTAGAGAACGAGGGCAGCTATGCTGACTTCCACGTCGAACAAGAAGCTATCGTCGCCAAGAAACCTTACTCGCTCACCTTCGCCCAAGCTGCTGCACTTCCTCTGGCAGCAGGCACGGCCTGGGAATGCCTTATTGAACGCGCTCAGTTGCAAGCCGGGCAGCGCGTCCTGGTTCATGGAGGCTCGGGCGGCGTAGGAGTCTATGCCTTGCAAATCGCTTCCGGAGCTGGCGCTTTCGTTGCCACGACGTGCCGGAGTGAAAACTTCGATATGGTCAGAAACCTGGGCGCACATGCCTGTTTCGATTATCGCGAACCGGATTTATACACTGGTCTCGCAAGCGACCCAAGGGAGAAGTTCGATGTTATCCTAGATACGGTCGGTGGTAATACGATAGAAAACAGCCTGACTTTGCTCAAGCCCTTTGGCAAAGTCGTGTCGATTGTCGATCAATCGACACCGCAAAATCTTATTTCTGGATGGGCCGTCAACGGGAGTGTCCATTTCGTGTTTACGACCCAAAGCGCCGCGAGACTTGAACGACTACGCGACTTTGTGGATTCTGGCCTATTAAAACCGGTGATCGAAAGGGAGTATACGCTCGATGAAGTAGTGGAAGCGCACCGAGCAATCGAACGTGGCCAAAGATCGGGCAAGATCGTTCTGACTACTGAGTGACCCGCTTTGGGCTGAGAAATATTTGAGATAAAATGGTCTGAGCCCGAAGTTTCTGCCCGCTTCGAGTAGAGCCTTGGGCTGCGTCGATGCCCTTGCTCGCACGTGATGGCAACAGCCGGGTTGCCGGTTGATCCGTAACAGGAAGGAGATGATCCAATGACCAATGAAGACGCACGCTAAGTAAAGCGTAAATTACGGATAATCCTAGCCTTCCAGCGCGGCTTGATCTTGCCGCTCGCTTTCCAGATCATCGGTGACGGGCCGCCCTTCCCTCACCCATTGCCCCCGGCCCGTCATCACTCGCTTGAATCTGGAGATCCCGTTGATGCCGCCTAGGTCGCGGCACCCATTAAAAGAGCAAACTTACCGGAGCCGATTAGCAGGCGGGTCCGCCAGCTTATTCATCCTGCAAAATCCATGACTTGCCTCAAATGTAGGGAACCTTTCTCAGGTTCGTGCATTATTTTTCCGGGTATTGAGGAGGGCAGCTTTGTCAGCGTATGATATATGACAAAATATCGCGGTTCAAAAGTCGAGGGCGTTTGTTGCCAATACAGGACAGGTGGGTGACAGCTTGTTAAATTTTCTGCCCGAAACAAAACCTGCCGGCTTTTCAGTGCGCAAAGCCTTCCCGCTCCTGCTGCACAAACATTTGGGATTGAGCGCGCTCGCCATCGCTCTCGCTGCTAATGGTACGGCGAGCGCCTATGCTCAGGAGGCGCAACCTGAAATCCAGCCTGACCAGGCGGAAGCTGCTCCCATTATTGATGATGAGGAGTTTGACAGAACCATACCGTCGATCGATCCCGCCATTGATAGCGGTGAGCCTATGGGCAGCGTCGAGGATTGGGAGGCGGAACAGCAGCGTCTTGAGGAAAAAGCCCGGCAGGAAGACGTCGAGGATGGAGTATCCGGACTTCCCGCTCTACAGGACCGCAATCCTTCCGAATTACTTGCCGACCCGCCTGTCAATGACCCGGAAATAGATGACCCGCTAACCCCCCTTGAAAGTTTCGACGTCGAGCCATTTGACGAAAGTCGATATACCGAAGAAGCGGAGTCCATCGATTCCACCGCTTTGCGATATGATTACCGGATTGAGGGTTTGGATACTCTGGCGGACGACAGCAATATATATCCGGCTGACAAAGATGACATACGCTCACGCTTTAAGGAATTATCGGTCCTTGAGGATGGCGATGGCAAGGCTACGAACGGCGCAATGATCTCCGCGCGTCTGGAAGAGGACCAGCAACTCCTGATCGACATTCTTCAGGGGCAGGGATATTATGATGCGACAGTCAATGGCTCTGTCGAACTGCCAGAGGAAGAAGGCGCACGCGTCGCGGTTATTTTGACCGTCAGTCCCGGACCGCGCTATAATTTCGGTTCGATCAAGTTCGACGCCCCGCCAGTCATTCCAGCCGACCTGATCGAAAAAAGCTTCGTTCCAAAAATTGGTGAACCGATTGTAGCCGAGCGCGTGCTTGCCGCCGAGGCGAATATCGCGGTGCAACTTCCGCAGCAGGGCTACCCATTTGCCGAAATAGGGCAGCGTGACATATTGCTTGATCCGGAATTGATAACCGGTGACTACACATTGCCCGTAACGCCCGGTCCACGCAGCAGTTTCGGGGATATTGTTACATCAGGCACAACCGCGTTTGATGCAGACCATATTGATGTTCTGGCGCGCTTTGAAAAGGGCGATTTATACGATAGCCGAAAAGTTGATGATCTTAGACAGGCGCTGGTGGCAACCGGACTGTTTTCTCTGGTTTCCGTGAAGCCGCAGCAGACGGGTGAAGCCGCGCCGGACTCCACTGAATATACTACGCTCATGGTCGATCAGGAAGCCGGGCCGCCGCGCACGATTTCGGGTGAAGCCGGATATGGTACGGGTCAGGGATTAAGGGTTGAAGGGAAATGGACCCACCGCAACCTTTTTCCTCCCGAAGGCGCGCTTATTGCAAGCGGAATAGCAGGGACGGCGGAACAGGGTGCGTCCCTCACCTTCCGCCGGTCCAACGCTGGCCGCCGTGATCGTACGGTCGACTTAGCCCTTGTCGCCTTGCACAGCGATTACGAGGCATTCGAGGCATTCACCGGCGGCCTGAGCGGGCGTATTTCTTATCAGAGCACACCGATCTGGCAAAAGAAACTCACCTATAGTCTTGGCTTTGAAATACTCGCTACCAATGAAAAAGATTATAATTTTGATGCTGGGTCAAGGGAGAGCAGAACCTATTATGTCGCCGCCCTGCCCAGCCAAGTGACTTTTGACAAATCCAACGACTTGCTCAATCCGACCGAAGGTTTTCGTATCACTGCCAAGCTGTCTCCGGAGGCATCACTCGGCAGCGGGACGCAACTTTATGGCCGCGGGCTACTGGAGGCGACGGGCTATTATCCGGCAGGAGATAATCTGGTACTGGCTGGCAGAGCGAGAATTGGTTCCATCATGGGAGCGGATCGCGAACTCATCGCACCGTCACGGCGCTTTTATGCCGGTGGCGGCGGATCGGTTCGTGGTTTCGGTTATCAGGAGCTTGGCCCCAAGGACCCGGACGACCGGCCGATAGGTGGTCGCAGTCTGGTCGAGGGTGCCGCAGAGGTTCGTTATAGATTTGGCAATTATGGTATAGTGGGCTTTGTGGATGCGGGACAGGTTTACACCAGTTCGACACCCGGATTTGACGATCTGCGCTTTGGTGTCGGCGTTGGTGGCCGGTTTTATACCAATTTCGGCCCATTAAGGCTGGATGTTGCGACACCGATAAACCGGCAGCCCGGGGAATCGCGCATATCCATCTATGTTTCCATCGGACAGGCATTTTAACATGGCTGATGAACAAACAGTTGAAGGTGAATATAACGAACGGACTCAATGGAGCTGGCCCAAGCGGATAGGTGTGGTTGCGGGCGCGCTATTAGCGCTTCTGCTGGTTGTGCTTGCCGGTGCATATTTCTGGGCGGATACCGATAGCGGCAAGCGTTTTGTTATCAACCAGATCGAAGCATTGGAATTTGAAAATGGCATGACGTTTGAAGTCGGTGCCATTGAAGGCTCAATCCATGATCAGATGAAATTACGCAATCTTGCCATTCGTGATCCGCAAGGCGTGTTTTTGTCTGCGGCCGAGGTTGCCGTTGATTGGCGCCCGCTGGCTTTTATATGGAGCCATGTCGATGTCCGGTCGCTGAAAATTCCGACTGCCCGCCTGTACCGGCTTCCCGCATTTAAAGAAACGCCGCCGACGAACGATCCTCTGCTTCCTGATCTCGACATTGATATTGGCACATTCGAACTGGGTCGCCTGAATATTGACCCGCCGGTAACGGGACAAAGGCATGTCGTTTCCCTAACCGGAAATGTCCATATTGCAGACCGCCGGGCGGTGGTAGATGCAAATGGAAGTGCGCTTGCCGGCATTAATGTCGCTGGCGGGGATAAATTCACGCTCAAACTGGACGCAACGCCCGAACAAAACCGGTTGGATGTTGCGCTGAACCTCAATGCGCCGGAAAATGGATTGATCGCGGCGCTCAGCGGGATAGCGAAGCCGATGCAATTGGCGATCAATGGCAAAGGCGACTGGGAGAAATGGGACGGTAAATTGAGCGGCACTAGTGGTGGTGCAATGCTCTCTGATGTCGATCTTACTGCCCGTCATGGTGCATTTACAGCCACCGGCGAGATGCGACCCGGATTATTGCTGGCAGGGTCTGCACAAAATCTGTTCGAGCCCGTCACGACTATTGATTTCAAAACGATTGCGGAAGAACGCCGGTTCCAGTTGGACGGATCAATCGCCAGCGATAATTTCGTGCTGGAAGCAGACGGGCTTGTCGATCTCGGCACTAACCGGATGCGCGATCTGGCGGTTGAGTTCCGGTTGCTGAAACCCGGCACAATTGCGAAAAATCTCAATGGTGCGGGAATTGTCGCGCAGGCAACTCTCAACGGCGACTTTACCTCACCGGAACTGGCCTATATTGTCAACGCCGCGCGCATAGGATTTGATGAAACCACGATTATCGGGCTGCGGGCCAGTGGTAGTGCGAAAATGGATGAGGAAGGCTGGCTCATTCCTCTGGAAGCACGTGCAAGGCAGATTGGCGGACTTAATGCGGCGGCGGGCCAGTTGCTGACCAATGTCCGGCTGAATGGCGATCTGGCTTATGCCAATGGACGGATATTATCGGACAATATCAAAATCCGTTCTGACCGGATTGATGCGACGGCCATTGTGCTCGCTGACATGAATGAGGGCATCTATACCGGGGCTCTGAAAGGCCGGGTCAATGATTACCGGATAGACAGTGTTGGTGTGTTCAACCTTCAAACGGATGTTGATCTGGAAAGTGCGCGTGATGGTGGCTTCCGTCTTGCGGGGCGGGTGCGGGCGCGGTCGAGCCGGATATTTAATGACGGCGTTCGCGATTTCCTTGGCGGTAATTCGTTGATCGTTGCCGATGTGAGTTATGGAAGCGATGGAGTCGCCCGTGTAGATAGTCTGAATGTAGCCGCGCCTGCGTTCCGGCTGACCAGTGGCAGTGGAAGCTATACGGCGGATGGCGGCATTAATTTTACAGCGCGCGGAGTCTCGGACCAATATGGTCCGCTGGGCGTGGATGTATCGGGCAGCGTTACCCGCCCCGTGGCACGTATTGCCGCCGCCCGGCCGGGGCTTGGAGTTGGACTGCAAAATGTTGTGGCCACCGTGCGCGGTAGCGACAAGGGATATGCGGTGATAGCGGACGGCGAGAGCGATTACGGTGCGCTTGATGCCAATGTTGATATTCTCGCCGGGAGCGGCCCGCTCACCATAGCCCTGAATGAAGGGACCAGCTTTGCAGGTGTGGGCCTGACGGGTCAGATCAGGCAGACGTCAGCAGGCCCGTTCGCAGGGCAACTGGCGGCCAAGGGTTCCGGCATTAATGGCAATGTTATGCTGTCGTCATCAAGCGGCAAACAACGTGCCCTTATTGATGCCACCGCGCAGGATGCCACCCTGCCCGGCCCTGCCAATTTGATGATCGGGCGTGCGATTATTGATGCCGATATCATTCTTTATGACAGCCCTCACGTGATTGCCGATGTGCAGCTTGCCAATATGCGCATGAACCAGCTTGAAATCGCTTCGGCGCGGACGAAGATAGACTATCGCGATGGTCAGGGTTCAGCAAAACTCATGGCAGAGGGGCGCAACGGCTTTCCGTTCCGCATAGCGGCCAATTCGGTTTTGCAACCCGACCTTTGGCGTGTCGCGCTTGATGGGCGAGCCAATGGAATTGACTTCAAAACCCGTAATCCGGCGCAGATAATCCCCGAAAATGGTGGTTATACATTAAAGCCCGCAACCATTGATCTGTCGAAAGGCAGCATCCAGCTTGCCGGAGAATATGGCGAGGGTATGAATATCCAGAGCCGTTTGGAAAATGTCGATCTTGCGCTTATCAACCCCATCATGCCAGGACTTGGCCTTGGCGGTCAGGCAACCGGGAGCCTCGATTTCGCGCAAAGTTCGCCCAGCGTTTTTCCGCGTGCCGATGCCCGGTTGAAGATCAATAATTTCACGAGGACCAGCCTTGCTGCGCGATCCCAACCGGTGGATATTCATCTGGTCGGACGGCTTCTTGCCGATGGCGGCAATGCTCGGGTAATAATCCGCCGCCGGGGCGCGGCGATTGGGCGGATGCACGTTAACCTGAGACCGCTTTCCCCCGAAGCGGGGCCATGGACAACCCGGTTGCTTGCCGCTCCGCTGAGTGGCGGATTGCGCTATAATGGGCCTGCGGATACATTATTCTCGCTGGCCGCTCTGCCGGACCAAAGCCTGAAAGGCGCTATTGGTGTTGCAGCCGATTTCTCCGGAAGGGTCCAGCGGCCCCAACTAACCGGTGTCGTGCGCGCCAACAATCTGGTTTACCAGAACGAGCAATACGGTACGCGGCTGACGAATATGAAAGTCAGCGGGCGGTTTACCAATGACCGGCTAGAGGTTGAAACGCTTACCGCAAATGCGGGCGACGGGACGGTTAGCGGAAGCGGTTTTGTTTCGCTGAGCTCCGCTGAGGGCTTTCCCGTGCAACTCGCCCTCGACCTTGACAATGCACAGCTTGCCACCGGTTCAGACCTCGCCACTGCTGCGACCGGGCAGTTGCGGGTGATTAACAGTTTGAGCGAACCTGCCACCATCTCTGGCAGGTTAAGCCTGCCTGAAACCCGCTATAAAATCGTTTATGAAGGCTCTGCAAAAGTCGCGAAACTGACCGGAGTGCGGCGCAAACCTCCAACGGGCCGCAAGCGGATAACCGGCGACGCTGAACCTATATCCGGTGTTCCGCAGGATTGGCTTCTGGATATTGATCTTGTCGCCGACAACAAAATCTTTGTTAGCGGCATGGGCCTCAATTCCGAATGGTCTGCGGACATACATATTGGCGGCACAACCGGTAATCCGCGGATTGAGGGAGCCATCAATCTGGTGCGCGGCGACCTTGATTTTGCAGGCCGCTCATTTGAATTGCAAGAAGGACGCCTGCGTTTTGACGGCGGTGCTCTTAGCAATCCGACTATCGCTCTTGTCGCATCGGGTGAGGCCGATGATGTGACCGTCAATGTGAATGTCAGCGGCACCGGAGAGAATCCGGATATCGCGTTTTCCTCTACCCCTAACCTGCCGCAGGACGAGATTATGTCGCGTATCCTGTTCGGCAATTCCATAGGTGAGCTGTCCACAATTCAGGCTGTTCAACTGGCGGCTTCGCTGAACAGTTTAAGCGGCGGTAGCGGCGGTCTTAATCCGCTTGGCGTGCTACAACAATCGTCGGGTATCGACCGGCTGCGCATATTGGATTCCGATGAAGAAACAGGACGCGGCACATCGCTTGCCGCCGGCCAGTATATTTCCAATGATGTCTATGTAGAAATTATAACCGATGCACGCGGTCATACGGCAACCCAGATTGAAATCAGCCTGACCAAGGCGCTTTCGGTGCTCAGTCAGGTCGGCAGCTTTGGCGGCTCCACAGCCAACCTGCGCTATCGCAAGGATTATTGATGCGTTTCGGCTTTGTCTTGCTTGCCGTTTTTACGCTGCTATCCGCCTGCCAGCAGGAGCCGGACTTTGAAGAGCGTTATAAGGAGCAAAGCGAAATCTTGGAAGAACAGGGCCGGTTGATCGAGAAATCCGTGGAGCATCGCTTGAAAGCCGCAGAAGAAGCGGCAACTGCTTTGGGTCAGGACGAAAATATTGAACCGTCAAGGAGCATTCAGGATCAATGAGCGACGAAAGCGCCGACAAACTGCCCGACGATGTTCCCGGATCATCCGCCCGCACTCCCTTGCATATACCGCTGAAAGGATGGTGGACGATTATCAAGCGCGTCTATGTGATGAACGATTTCCATAATCTGCCTTTGCTCGCCGCCGGGGTAGCATTTTATGCGTTTCTTGCCTTTGTTCCGCTCATCGCTGTTATCGTTCTTTTATATGGGCTGATCGGTGATCCGAAAGCTGTTGGGGCCAGCCTCAACCTGATCTCCGGATTCGTCCCGCCGGAGGTGCTGAGCATATTACGCGAACAATTGTTACAGATCGTGACCACCAGCAAAGCCGCTCAGGGTATTGGTCTTGCGCTCGCGTTACTGCTTTCCACTTATGGTGCAATGCGGGCGGCAAGCGCGATTATGAAAGCGTTGAATATTATCTATGAAGAGCATGAAACGCGCAACATCCTGGTAACGACCGGAGTGGCGGCCGCGATAACCCTTGGCATGGTCGGGGTGGCGCTGGTCGGCATAAGCGCCATTTCGGTTTTCAGCTATATACGCAATTTCCTGTCCGGCTATCTGGGCGGATCGACTTTGACACTGATCCAGATATTAACCTGGGTTGTGGCTGGTGCACTTGTCAGTTTCTCCTTCGCGATATTTTTCCGTTTCGCTCCTGACCGGCGTGCTGCCAAATGGCGGTGGCTGTCCATGGGTTCTGTCGTGTCCACATTATTATGGGTCGCTGTCACTCTCGGGTTCGGATTCTATGTATCGAATGTGAGCGATTATAACGCCACCTATGGATCTCTGGCCGCGGTGGTGATTTTCCTGATGTGGCTGTTTTTATCTGCTTATTCGGTTCTGATTGGTGCGGAGATAAATGCCGAAGCCGAACGGCAGACATTTCAGGATTCAACCGTTGGCAGGGATCGCCCGTTGGGACAGCGCGGAGCGGTTATGGCTGATAATGTCGTCCTTAATGAAGCAAGCAGGAAAATCCTGGAAAAGCAGCAGCGACGACGGGCAAACCGGGCTGCCCGCAAGGCGTCGGGATAAAAGTCGTCGGGATAAAAGACAAAGCTGCATGAATATGCATAACCCTATGGTGCAGCCAGTAAATCTCTGCGATATTAGCACTTCTTATTGATTGCCGGAAAGGAATGGCAATGACAGACACGGCCTGCATATTTGATAATCCGCGTAATTGCTGGGCCGTTGAAAAAGCGGACAAGGCTTCTGTCATCATTGATGCGGAGGAATATTTCCGTCATCTGCGTCAGGCGATGAAAAAAGCGCAGCGCAGGATTATTCTGGTCGGTTGGGATTTTGATGCGCGGGTCGAGATGCATGACACAGAGCAGGAGCCAGAGGGGCCATTGGAAATTGGCCATTATGTGGACTGGCTTATCAAGCGGAACCCGCAGCTTCAGATATATATTTTGCGGTGGGATACTGGTGCAATCAAATCCATATTTCGCGGCAAGACAATAATCACCCTGACCCGCTGGCGCTTTAATCCGCGCATCCATTTGAAATTGGATGGCAAGCACCCGATTGGTGCTGCACAGCATCAAAAGCTGGTGGTTGTAGACGAGGATACGGCCTTTTGCGGCGGGATAGATATTACGGACAATCGCTGGGACACGCGGTCACATCGCGAAGTTCAGCCGCAACGGATACAGCCCAATAATGATGATGCCGGCCCATGGCATGATGCCGCTATGGCTGTTCAGGGACCAGTGGCGAAAAAGCTTGCCGAATTTGCGGTTAAACGATGGAAAGTCGCTGGCGGAACAAAAATGATAGAAACAACGACCGCAGATTGCTGGCCGGGCGAACTGGAACCTGATTTCCGGAATGTCAATGTTGCCATAGCCCGCACCCAGCCCGAAACTGACGATCAGGAAGCCATATCCGAGATTGAACAGCTTTATATCGACATGATCGCCAGTGCGGAAAAATTTGTTTACGCGGAGAGCCAGTATTTTGCTTCGGGCAAGATTGCCGCAGCCATTGCAGCGCGCCTGCGGGAGAAAGACGGCCCGGAAATTGTTGTCGTAAATCCTGTGGGTTCCGAAGGATGGCTGGAGCCAGAGGTTATGGACACAAAGCGCGCGCAGTTCATCAGTGCGCTTATGGATGTCGATCATGAAAATCGCTTCCGGGTATTCCATGCGCTCAACGAAGCAGGTAGCCCAATCTATATCCATGCGAAACTCGTGATTGTCGATGACCGGATCATCAGGGTGGGGTCATCCAATATCAACAACCGCTCGTTGGGTTTCGACACGGAATGTGATCTGGCGATTGATGCGGGAAGCAGTGGAAATAAAAAAGATCGCGAGCGAATAGCAAGCATACGCAATGACTTGTTAGCGGAGCATCTGGGAACCGGTATCGAGGAAATCGAGGAAACGCTCGCCCGAACAGGGTCGTTGATCAAAACAATCGAGCAATGCCGTTCAAACGGAACCACTTTGCGTGATTACCGATTACCAGAGCTTGACGACCTTCGTGAATGGGTCGCTGATCATAGCTTGCTCGATCCTAACAGTGCTGATGAGAATTTCGCAGGATTACAAGGAAAGCGGAAATGGCTAAATAGGTTCTGGAAGCGCCGCTAGATAGCCCTGCCCTCCATGATCAGCCGCCCCCATGGCCACAGCCGGATTACTGAGATAAGGTTCCCTGCATGAGTGAAACGATTCGTATAAGCGGGCGCTTGGTCGCCGCAGCACGGGCTTTGGCTGGTGTTAGCCAGGCGGATTTCGCTGAAGCAAGCGGCCTTTCTGCTGAAACCCTGAACCAGCTTGAGCTTGGTGGTAGTTCCTGGATCAAATCCGAAAATGATGTCGAGGCCGTCAAACGGGGGCTGGACCATTTTGGAGTGGTTGTTCTGGAAGAATCGCACGATATGGGCGCGGGCGTCAGGCTGAAATTCACGCGCGCGGACGTAAGGCAAATCTCTCGCCTGGAAGGTGAAGGCGGGATGATCGGATCTGACGACGCGCCTTGAAGTCACGGTTATCCGGGATAAGCACTTTCCATCATACCGGATACGGTCTTTCAATCGGCGTTGAAGTAACAGCGGAACCTGACACCGACCGAATCAAATTCAATTTTCGGCCTGTCCTTCATGGTTGAAGCCAACGCACGTTCAATCAAATTCGTTCCAAATCCACGTGATTGCGGCGTCGAAACTTCCGGGCCTCCACTCTCGGCCCATGTGAATTGCAATGCACGCGAATCCCCATAAGATGTAAATTCCCAGCTTATCGAGATACAGCCCTTTTCATTCGAGAGTGCGCCATATTTCACGGCATTTGTACCCAGCTCATTGATCGCCAGCGATAGTGCCAGTGCAGGACGCGGGGGCAATATATGTTCCGGGCCGGTCGCAGTGATCCGCGAACTTTCTATTCCGCCAAACGGGTGGACAGCCTGTTTGACAACGGCCTTTATATTGGATCCTGCCCAATGATCCGAAACCAACAGGTCATGCGAGCGGCTAAGCGTATGCAGGCGCTCCATAAATGCATCTTTGCCCTGTGTATCTTTCGGTAAAGACATGCTTGCAATGGACTGCACAATGGCCAGCGTATTCTTGATCCGGTGGTTTAACTCCCCAGTCATGATCTCAAGATCATGCTGATATTCCTTGATCTCGGTTATGTCTTCCACAACCGTGATGTAGAATAATATTTTTCCGGTTTCATCCTTGAGCGCGGATATGGTCAGGTTAACCCAGATAGTCTCGCCATTTTTACAATAATAGCGTTTCTCTACACTATAACCGTCCCGGTCTCCGTTATTGAGCTGGTGAAATTGATCGGCATCAATATCTTGATCTTCCGGATGCGTGATGTCCCGGAACGTCATGTTTAACAGCTCTTCGCGGTCATATCCCGTGATGGTGCAGAGTTTCTGGTTTACGCGGATGAAACTGCCGTCCAGTCCGACATGCAACATTCCCATTGCTGCATTTTCGAACGTGCTGGCCAGCAACGCCCTTTCTCTGGCCAGCCTGCTCTGGTTCCTTCTTTCTTCAACCAGGCTGCGGGCCTCAATAACTGTTCCAATAACCTGTCCGCTTTCGGTGATCGGGCTCGCGGTATAGGCGACAGGGTAAAATGTTCCGTCGCTATGGACGAAAATATCCTCCCCCTGCTCCCGTTGTTTTGCGGGGAAAGCGCTGTGGACGTGGCAATCCTCCAGAAGGCAGGGATTGCCACCTGGCATGATACGATGAATCACGTCATGCAATGGCTTCCCGGTAAGCTCTTGCAGGCCATAGCCGGTCATTTCTTCCCCGGCCGGATTGATATAAATACAATGCTGATTGGAATCCAATACGAACAGTGCCGCATTGGCATTATTGCATATCGCCCTCAATGATGCGGCGATGTTATGTTCGCTTAATGGCATGAGGTAAACTATCCACGAATCAGGGACTTGGCAAACAAAATAAGATCAAGTCCTGCGCTACACAGAGGGGTATTTTAGGTCTGTTTGTGCCTCGATATGACGCATGGTCAGAAAAAGATTCCCTCGGTGAAAAATTTACAAATATTGCGGAACGAATTTTGGCCAATGGTGTTGATAGAGTGTGACGGTGGTTCATCGCCCTCCCCCCTCCCGATGGACTGAGCCACCGTCACAACTTTCCCGATAGAGAAAGGACCCTGAAACCATGCAGAATGACACAGAACGAGCTAGTGAAGTTATTGCCAGTGATCGTGTAGAAGGAACTGCCGTTTACGGCGCCGATAATAATAAAATGGGAACTGTTGACAAACTGTTGATTGGAAAGCGCAATGGTCAAGTGACCGACGCGGTACTCTCAATCGGCGGTTTTCTTGGAATAGGCGACGAGAAACACAGCATTCCATGGTCAAAGCTACACTATGACACTGAGCTTGGCGGTTATAAACTCGACGTAGACGAGGAGCAGATCAAGAATGCCCCCCGTTTTGATGCAGAGGATACTGACCGCGTTTATGATCGTGAGTATCAGACGCGCGTCTACGACTATTGGACAGCCACCCCTCACTGGTAATATCAATCTATGATATAAAAAAAGGTCCGGGAGATGCATTCCCCGGACCTTTTTTGTGCCTGAAACCTATGAACTGGCTTAAAGGCGAAGCCTATTGCTGCTTCACAGGTCTGGTATTGGAGCTTAGATAGCTCGCATAACCTTCTGTGAAAGAGGATAAAACGCTGGCTGCTTCTTCATTGGCATAGGATGTGGCTTCTGCCTCGCTACTGCCAAATTCCAGTTCGTCCTTCTTGATCGCCGCAATCATTGCATTACGCTCTTCAGCACAAGCTGTTTCGGCAGCTTTTCTGAACGCCGCTCGTGCTGTTTTCTGGTCAAGATGGGTAACTGTAAAGTCGGTAAGGCAATTGGAATAATTAACCCTGCTTACTTCCGCATCAACCATGGCTGTGCTTGCAGCAGTTAAGAGGGCGAGGCCATATAATATAGACATAAAATCCTCCTGGATATGATGAAGCATTATATCATGGTTTGACAGTTTTGTGCTATGAAAAACATAGTCGCATAAGAAGGCAATAGAGCGATATAAGGCCCGGAAATTGCCTATTTTTTACCAAATAATCCTTACATATGTAGAACACGTTCATAAGCGTCGAGGACACTTTCATGCATCATCTCGCTCAGCGTCGGGTGCGGGAAGACAGTGTGCATCAATTCTGTTTCGGTGGTTTCCAGCGTTTTTCCGATGGTATAACCCTGAATTAGCTCGGTCACTTCCGAACCGATCATATGCGCGCCCAGCAGTTCGCCGGTTTTGGCATCAAACACGGTTTTGACAAAACCTTCGGTTTCGCCCAGCGCAATCGCCTTGCCATTGCCGATAAACGGGAAATTACCCACCTTGACGTCATGGCCCGCTGCCTTTGCCTTTGCCTCGGTCAGGCCAACACTGGCGATTTGCGGGTGGCAATAGGTGCAGCCGGGAATATTGTTGGGGTCCATCGGATGGGGATGGCCACCTTTACCCATGTCTGCGGCGATCGCTTCTGCTGCAATGACGCCTTCATGACTGGCCTTATGCGCCAGCCACGGTCCGCCGGTAACATCGCCAATGGCATAAATACCTTCAACATTGGTCCGGCACATCCCGTCGGTTTTGATATGGAAACGCTCGTCCGGTTCGATACCAAGCTCGTCCAGCCCCACAGTCTCGACATTGGGCTGGATACCCACGGCGACAATGACATGGCTGAAATCATAGGATTTCGCTTCACCCTTGCTATCCGCAATCTCTGCCTTGACGCCTTTGTCCGACGTTTCGATGCTTTTGACACCGGCGCCGGTCATGATTGTCATTCCCTGCTTTTTCAAAGACTTCTCAAGGAACTTTGAGATTTCTTCATCTTCAACCGGAACGATGCGGTCCATCATTTCGACCACGGTCACATCTGCGCCCATGTCATTATAAAAGCTCGCAAACTCGATGCCGATCGCGCCGGAACCGATAACCAGCAGCTTCTTTGGCATTTCCGGTGGCGTCATGGCGTGACGATAGGTCCAGATGCGCTTTCCGTCAGCTTTGGCAAAGGGCAGATCCCGTGCCCGTGCGCCGGTGGCGATAATGATATTCTTTGCGGCAAGCTCTTCCTCACCCTTGTCGGTCTTGACTGTGACCTTGCCTTTTTCGCTGATCTTGCCATCGCCCATGATGACATCGATCTTGTTCTTCTTCATCAGGTGCGTGACGCCCTGGTTAAGCTGTTTCGCCACGCCGCGGGAGCGTTTGACCACCGCGTCAATATCCGCGCTGATATTCTCCGCCGCCAGACCATAATCCGCCGCCCGTTTCATATTGTGGTACACTTCCGCCGAGCGCAGCAAAGCCTTGGTCGGAATACAGCCCCAGTTGAGGCAGATACCGCCCAGATTTTCCCGCTCCACAATCGCGGTTTTAAGGCCGAGTTGCGATGCACGGATCGCGGCGACATAGCCGCCGGGGCCGGAACCGAGAACGATGAGGTCGTAAGATTTATCAGTCATATTTGTCTTCCAAGATTTAATTTATCCGCACGAATAGGTTGCTGTGCCAAGCCACCGGTGCATCAGTAACAGTGCAACGAGGCATGTCGGCAATTTCTATCAGGCCAGCATTCCCAGCGGGTTTTCAACGGTTTCCTTGAACGCTTTCATAAACGCAGCGCCCGTGGCGCCGTCTATCGCGCGGTGGTCGAAGCTGCCTGTGACGGCCATGATCGTGGCGATCTGAACGCTGTCATCTATCACAACCGGTTTCTTGATACCGGCGCTGATCGCCAGGATCATTCCGTGCGGCGGGTTGATAACCGCATCAAAAGTCGTCACGCCGAACATACCCATGTTGGACAGGCTGGCCGTACCGCCCTGATATTCGTGCATCTTGAGCTTGCCGGCCTTGGCCCGCTCGGCAAGGTCTTTCATTTCGGTGGCGATGACGCTCAGCGATTTTGTGTCCGCGCTGGTAATGATCGGAGTGATCAAGCCGCCGGGGATGCTGACCGCAACGGCAATATCGGCGCGATGGTAGTGGATCATGGCGTCATCGGTAAAGCTGACATTGCTGTCCGGCGCCTGCATCAGCGCGACCGCCTGCGCCTTGATCATCAAGTCATTGACAGACAGCTTGATGCCGCGCGGTTCCAGTGAAGCGTTGAGCTCACTCCGCAGTTTCAGAAGCTTGTCGATATTGACGTCAATGCTGACCCGGTAATGCGGGATGGTCTGTTTCGCTTCGGTCAGGCGGCGAGCGATGGTTTTACGCATGCCGGACAGTTTTTCTGAGCTATGCGGTATTTCAAAATCATCAGCCGCTGGCTGAGCGCTTGCCTGTGCGGCGGCGGGGGCCGGTGTGGGGGCTGCGGCTTCGCTTTTGGCTGGCGCCGTTCCGCCTTCGGCTGCATCAATGTCGGCTTTAACAATTCTGCCACCGGGGCCTGATCCTTTCAGAGAGGACAGATCCACGCCTTTTTCTTCCGCAAGGCGCCGTGCCAGCGGGCTGACCTTGATACGATCTCCGTCGGAGGCCGGGGCTTCCTTTGCGGCGGGAGCTTGCTTAGGTGCTTCTTCCTTCTTCGGTTCAGATTCGGATTTTTCGTCTGATTTCTCCGGAGCCGGTTTTTCCTCTTTCGCCTGCTTCGGTTTCTCGCCACCTTCTTTGGCATTGGCAGCGGCGTCAACATCCTCGCCTTCTTCGGCGATAATGGCGATCACATCACCGACTTTGACTTTATCGGTCCCCTCGGCAACGACGATTTTTGCAATCGTGCCTTCATCGACCGCTTCAAATTCCATGGTCGCCTTGTCCGTTTCGATTTCCGCCAGTAAATCCCCGGAAGCGACCTTATCCCCTTCTTTCACAAGCCATTTGGCAAGCGTCCCTTCCTCCATGGTTGGTGATAGAGCTGGCATTTGAAGATTGATTGGCATGGAGAGAAAACCCTTATTCTATATGATTATTGCTGGCGTTTATGCGCAAATACCAAGAAAGCGCAAGCTGCGTAAATCTTGCATATCACAAGCTTTTATCGCAAGCATGGTTTTAATAGTACACATACGCAGTTGGTTGGAACACTCGGTTGGGGATTTATCATGCGTACTTATCTGGTGGTTATTGACGAAACAGAGGAAGCGAATATTGCGCTGCGCTTTGCTTCGCGCCGCGCCATGAAGACTAACGGGGCTTTGCATATTTTGGCTATCGTCAAAAGTGAGGAATTCGTGGCATGGGGCGGTGTTCAGGCCACGCTCGAAGAAGAAGCGAAGAACCGCGCCGAAGCGCTGGTATCCAGCGCCGCCGGGACTTTATTTGAAGAAACAGGCATCCGGCCATCCATCACCGTCAAATCAGGCAAAGGTCCAAAAGAAGTCCGCAAATTGATGGATGAAGTCGATGGGTTGGCGGCTCTCGTCCTTGGGGCCGCCGCAAATGGTCCGCCCGGTCCCTTGGTAATGCACTTTGCGGCCACCGAGTCGGGCAATCTTCCCTGTCCGGTCATGGTTGTGCCCGGTTGCCTGAGCAAGGAAGAGATTGACCGGCTCAGTTAATATCCCGGTCCGCTATTTTCTACCGCGAGGAATATTCCGCGGCTTTCCCTGCTTCCCTTTGATATATTTTGCCTTGCCCTTGGCTTTTTTCCCAGCTCTCGGCCTTTCATAGCGCCCCGGCATATGATTGGCTCCCTCGGCCAGTTCGAACAGCAAACTTCCGGTAGCAGGATTGGCTTCCACCAGGCGCAAGTCGATTTTCTGGCCGACATTATAGGTCGTGCCGCTATCAACGCCTTCAAGCTGTTGCTGCTGTTCATCATAGTCAAACCGCTCGGCACCCAAAGTGCGGACCGGGACCAGCCCGTCGCCGCCCAGTTCTTCGACCGTAGCAAAAAAGCCGAAATTCTGGACACCGGTTATACGGCATTTCAAAACCTGCCCGACATGATCGGACAGATGCGCCGAAATATAACGGTCAACCGTTTCGCGTTCGGCCATCATGGCGCGCCGTTCAAGCTGACTGATCTTTTCCGAAATAATGTCCAGCCTTGCCGCAATGTCGTCGCTGAGGCCGCTTCGCTCCGGAATGTCCGGGTTCGCCGGCTTGGGCTGCTCCAATTTGCAGGCACTGACCAAGGCGCGGTGAACAATCAGGTCGGCATAACGGCGGATCGGGCTGGTAAAATGGGCATAGCTTCCCAGTGAGAGGCCAAAATGCCCCATATTGGTGGCGCCATAATAAGCCTGTGTCTGGCTCCGCAATATCTGTTCCATGACCAGCGGTAAAATCTCCGCTTCCCCGACCTGTTCGATCAGGCGGTTGAAAACAGAGGGTTTGATCACCTGCCCCATCGCAAAGCTGATATCAAAGCTCTTCAGATAATCTTTGAGCGCGACCAGTTTTTCGCGGGAAGGGATTTCATGGACACGGTAAATCAGTGGTGATTTCTTGGACTCGAGCATTTTGGCCGCTGCAACATTGGCTGCGATCATAAAATCCTCGACCAGACGGTGGGCATCAAGCCGCTCCCTGACCGCAATTTGGGCAATTCGTCCCTGATCATCCAGAACCACATGTTTTTCCGGCAAGTCCAGATTAAGCGGCTCGCGCCCGTCACGGGCTTCGGACAACAGCTTCCAGCAATCCCAAAGCGGATCCAGAGCGGGTTCTTTCATAGGATGGTCGAGTTTGCCGTCCATCGCAGCCTGGGCATCCTCATAAGCGATGTTGCCGCTTAGCCGGACAATCGCCCGTGTGAAGCGGGATGATTTTACTGCACCTTTAGCATCGATTTTCAGGTGGCAGACCAAAGCCGCACGTTCGACACCCTGTTTCAGTGAACAGACATCGGTGGACAAAGCCTCGGGCAGCATGGGCACAACCCTGTCGGGGAAATAGACGCTGTTCCCTCTTTTATAAGCCTCTTTGTCGATCTTGCTGCCGGGACGCACATAGAAAGACACATCGGCAATTGCCACTATCGCTTTGAACCCGCCAGCATTACCGGCATCATCGTCCGGGGCGGCCCAAATCGCATCATCATGGTCGCGTGCATCCGCCGGGTCGATCGCAATGATAGGCAGATGGGTTAAATCTTCACGGTCATCCTTGCTGAGTGTCAGCTTGGCCGCTGTTTCTGCTTCATCCAGCACATCGGATGGGAATTCACGCGGAATACCGTATTTGTGAATGGCGATCATGCTGAATGATTTGGGGGCAAAGGGATCACCCAGAACTTCTTTTACCCGTGCCTTTATTTGCGTGCCGCGACCCACCGGTTCGGCAAGGACAAGATTGCCGACATCCGCTTCGCCCAGATCGGAAATCGCGGTGCTGCGCCGGATTTTACGATCCACGGATTTCAGCCAGAACCTGTCCCGTTCGTCCTTTTCAATTATGCCCATCAACATGTCGCTGCCTTGGGCCAGTTTTTTCATGATGAAGGCAATATGCCCCTGCCCGCGCTCTTCCGTGCGGGCCAATATGCGGTCACCAACCGCCAGTGCGGCACGTCGACCACGTTCCTTTACGCGCAGGCGCGGAGCCGGTACGCCATCGACTTCCCAGCGTTCGGGCATGCCAATGGCTTCATTGCCGTCAATTTCGACAATTTTCAGGACTGTAACTTTCGGGATGCCGCCCATTTTATGAAACGCCCGTCCCGGAGTGCTGTCGATCAAACCTTCATCAGCCATGTCTTTCAGCAACGCTTTAAGAGCGATCTTTTCAGACCCGCGGAGCTGAAACGCCTTGGCAATTTCGCGCTTTCCAGCGGGCTGATCCGACCTTTCGATAAAGTCCAATATCTGTTTACGTGAAGGAAGCTGCTTGGCTTGCTGCCCCGACAGATTTGATTTGGACGATTTGGCCATCAATAAGCTTTACCTATAAGTATCCGTTCGACTGCCGGTTTTCCTGTAAATATGCAGGCCCCGTCTACTGGTGCGGCCTGCTGCGGCACATTACGGAAAGTCAGCTTCAGTTTTTTTAGCCGTTCTTCAATCTCGTCCAGCTCCTCACCCGTGGCGCGGCACCATTGGACTTCCAGCCAGCCGGGATATTTCTTGTTCTCTTTATAGAATTTTTCGACATCTGTAAAATCGGTCACGCCCCGCGTGATATTGGCGTCCAGCCGCTCTTTGGCTTCGATGTATAATCTGGTTTGAATTTCTTTCAGCAAGACTGGCACCTGATCGGCAAAGGCATCCTTTGAAAGGATATGGGAATCGAGCTTGCCACCATCTTTGTAAAGCGCATCACGGCGCAGCATGGAGACATTGCCTTCGCCCACGTCACGCGGGCCAATTTCCAGAATAAGAGGCGCACCTTTCTTCACCCAGGACCAACGCTTGTTCGATGCTTTAGCTCCGCTCTTGTCCAGTTTTACACGGACATTTTCGTCAAAGGCACGCAAACCGCCAAGCTGTTTTGCCAGCGCGGTGCAGAAGTCCAGAACTTCCTCATCTTCGGGTTTATCGCGTAGCATCGGTATGATTACGACCTGATAAGGCGCGATGAGCGGCGGCACGCGAAGGCCGTCATCATCACCGTGCGTCATGATAACGCCGCCAATAAGCCGCGTGGATGTACCCCAACTCGTCGTATAGGCGAATTGGAATTGCCCTTCCTTATCCTGAAAACGGATATTCTGGGCTTTGGAAAAAGTCTGGCCAAGGAAATGGGACGTTCCGGCTTGCAGTGCCTTGCCATCCTGCATCATTGCCTCGATCGAATAGGTCGCGTCCGCACCGGGGAAGCGCTCATTCTCAGGCTTCTCGCCAGCGACAACCGGCATTGCGAGAACGTCTTCGGAAAAGCTGCGATACATTTCCAGACTATCGAGCGTTTCCTGCATCGCCTCATCACGGGTGGCGTGGGCAGTATGCCCTTCCTGCCAAAGAAATTCGCTGGTGCGCAGGAACATCCGGGTCCGCATTTCCCAGCGCACGACATTGGCCCACTGGTTAATCATCACCGGCAAATCGCGCCAGCTTTGAACCCAGCGCGAAAAGGCTGTGCCGATAACCGTTTCCGACGTTGGGCGGACAACAAGAGGCTCTTCCAGCTTCGCTTCCGGATCGACGACCAGCCCGTTTTCATCGTCCTTCATCAACCGGTGATGCGTAACCACGGCCATTTCCTTGGCAAAGCCGTCCACATGTTCAGCTTCCTTGGCAAAATAGCTTAGCGGGATGAACAGCGGGAAATAGCAATTCTCGTGACCGGAGGCCTTGATCCGCTGATCCATCAGAAACTGCACCCGTTCCCAAATGCCATAGCCCCATGGCCGCATGATCATGCACCCGCGGACACCGGAGTCTTCGGCCATATCGGCTTCGGCAATTACTTGTTGGTACCAGGCTGAAAAGTCGTCTTCTCTGGTGACGGATAGAGCATTTTTCTTCACGTAATTTGGTTCCTGTCGGAGAATATTCTTATGTTTCTGATCTTTGATTCAATTCAATGGAAAGGCAGAATCAATCGTCGAGCTTGTCGATTTTTGACTGGATCTCCGCAAGCTGTTTTTTCAGTTCCCTGATTTCAACATCCTTGGCTGACATTCCGTCATCATCCTGTTCGTCTTGGGATGCGGTCTTTGTACCCAGTCCCAAGGGGTTTAGCGCCTTTTCAACCACAGAACCAAGCGGGCTTGATTTTAAAGCATTTTCGATGGCTTCCTGAAACTGTTTCTGGTTCTTGACTGCCATCTGGCCCAGCGGGTTTTTGTTCAATGCCCCTTCAACGGCTTCCTGAAACTGTTTCTGGTTCTTGCGGAAATTTTCCATCGATGCTTCAAGATAGGAAGGCATGAGCGATTGCATGCTATTCCCGTACATGGAAATTAATTGGCGCAGGAAATTGACCGGAAGCATATTCTGTCCGCTGCTTTCCTCATCAACAATGATCTGTGTCAGGACATTATGGGTAATGTCATCACCGCTTTTGGCATCAATCACGACAAAATCCACGTCATCGCGCGTCATCTCGGCCAGAAAATCAAGCGTGATATAGTTTGACGTTTGCGTATTATAGAGCCGCCGATTGGCGTATTTCTTGATAATGATCGGGCTGTCCGGATTACCCTTTTTCATCTTGTTCACGTTACCTCCTGCCCGCCATATCACGTAATTATTTTAATTTTATCATGATATGTCATTTACAATATTCTTCATGATCCGCACACTAAACATAATTGTGCAACGCCGCAACTAAAGCCGTGTTCATGGCACGCCGGAATAGAAATATTCCAGAAACTAGCGGTTTATCCTATGTGCAAGTGCGATATGGCAGTTGCACAGTTTCAGGTCCAATAGCGGGCGTAACGATTACCAAGGCTGGTGATAAGCTCATATTGCGAGATCCCTGACAGCGCTGATGCACACGGCAGATCATATTCCGCCCTCACCCAATCGGATTCTTTAAGATGCGGAGCATTTGAAATATCCACCGCAATCAAATCCATCGACACTTTACCCAATACCGGCAGCTCAGCCTCTTCATTATAGAATATACCCTGATTTGAAAATCCGAGCAAATATCCGTCGGCATAGCCCATGGCCAATATCGCAATCGGATGCTCCCGTGTCGCAGTATAAAGGGCATTATACCCCACCTTGTCGCCTGACTTAAGCATGCGAACCTGCAATATTTGCGCTTCGGGGAAGACGACTTGCTGAATTGATCCGGAAAGCTCTGGCCGCTGCTGCCCTCCGTAAAGGGACAGGCCCGGGCGGGTGCAGTCAAAATGATACGCACTTCCCAATGCGATACCGGCACTGTTGCCAAGGCTTGCCCGCTTACCCGGTATATGCTTCAGGGCGGCGGTATATTGTGCCAACTGATCGGCATTTTGCGGACTGTCTTCGTCTGCCGAGGCCAGATGGCTCATGACAATGTCTATATCGAGCGTGCTCCAGTCAAACTGCCCTAGATCCGGAACATTAACGCCAAGCCGGTTCATCCCGCTATTCACCATGACGTCACATGGCAAGCCGGTTTCCTGCCAGCGCTGCGCCTGTTCCAGACTGTTGAGGACCGGTTTAGCGGCTGATAAGAGCGCGTAAGGCATGTCCTCTTGCCGGACGCCGTTCAGGACAGACAAGCGCGTGCCGGATTTTATCTCTGCCTCCAGCTCTTTGGCTTCCTGCCAGTTGGCGACAAAAAAGTCGGAGCATCCGGCGGCTTGCAAATACCGGAAAACCTCTACCGCGCCGAGGCCATAGGCATTGGCTTTGATGGCTGCACCGGTACTGGCACGGCCGCTCATCTTATTCAGATTTCGCCAATTTCCAACCAGCGCGCTGCTATCCAGACGCAATCGTGCCGGAGAAGGAATCGCAATGACTTTATCGTTCATCAGATAGCGATAGTCAGTTTATTTTGCTTCGTCGAGTGCCGCTTCCGGATCATTTGGCAGACCCCACCATGTAACCAGCAAAGCCATCAGCACCACGCCCCAAGTATACCAGAGCCCCGAGAAAGGAGCGCCTGTTTTGGCAATGATGAAACTGGCAATAAACGGGAGGAAGCCGCCAAAATAGCCCGTGCCGAAATGATAGGGTATCGACATGGAACTATAACGGATACTGGGCGGGAACAATTCGGATAACAGCGCCGCTGTGGGGCCGAAAGTCATACCGGCAAGCAAGGATAGCCCCAGCAATGCGGCAACTATCATCACGATATTGAACGCCGATGGTATGACCGTTCCCAGCGGATAGCCCGCATTGGAAAGAGAGGTGCTCAGCGTTTCATCGCGCTGCTTGCTATCCGTCCACGAATAACCGCTCAAGTCCTCTGTGACACCGCCTATATCCAAACGTAACTCATCCGATGATTCCAGCGTGTAAGGCACATGTTTTGCGGTAAGGCTTGCCAGCAATTTACCGCAATCATTCGCCTGCTCTTCCGCAAAGGGATTGAAATCGCAGCCCGGCCCGCTGACGGTTATGGGAGCCGCTTTGGACGCTTCCTGCAAATCCGGGTTTGCAAAGCTGCCCACCATCCAGAAAAGCGGAAACAGCAAGATCAGAGTGAGAATATAGCCCCAGACAACCGGCTTTTTGCGGCCAATCCGGTCGGACAATTTACCGAACATGATAAAGAAGATCAGGCCAAAGAAAGCGGAGGCACCGACAATTATTTCCGCCGCCGTGCTTTCAATCCGCATCGGTCCTTTAAGATACGCAAGGCTGGAAAACATGGCAGTATACCAGATGACCGTTAATCCGGCGGCTAGCCCGAACAGAGCCACGAAAATCCGCTTCTTGTTACCCGGATAGGTAAAGCTCTCGACAAAGGGGTTATTTGCCATCTCGCCCGCTTCTTTCATCGCGGTGAAGACCGGGCTTTCGGAAAGTTTCAGCCGCATCCACAAAGAGATGGCCAGCAAGAAAATGGAGAGAAGAAACGGCACGCGCCAGCCCCAGTCATTCCACACCGCGTCAGACATGAATAGCTTGCAGGACAAAACCACGATCAGGCTGAGGACAAAGCCGCCCGCGACGCTGGCCTGAATGAAACTGGTATAAAAACCGCGCTTTTCTTTCGGCGCATGTTCGGCAACATAGATGGCAGCGCCGCCATATTCCCCGCCCAGCGCCAGTCCCTGAAGCACGCGGAGCAATATCACAATGATTGGAGCGGCGATGCCAATGGACGCTGCAGAAGGCGTGAGCCCGACCCCTGCCGTGGCGATCCCCATCAATGTTACGGTAACGAGAAACGTATATTTCCGCCCCAGCTTGTCACCAAGATAGCCGAATAAAATGGCGCCTAATGGCCGAAAGCCAAAGCCTACGGCAAACCCGGCCCAGACCATCAGGATTTGTAAGGTTTCATTCCCGCTGGGAAAGAAAGCCTGTCCGATGATCGCGGCCAGAGTGCCGTATATGAAAAAATCATACCATTCGAAAATCGTGCCAGCGGATGATGCTGCTATGACAAGGCGTATTTCTTTTTTGGTAGGCTCCCGCGCCGGGGACCTATCAGATTCATTGCCTGATACTATAGCAGCGTCACTCGCCATCGCTTCCCCTTCCCCCTAAGCAAGCCCCGCTCAATCCGAGCGGTTAGATATTCTTACTCCAGCTCCAATATGACCGCATCAACGGCCAGACTATCGCCTTGCTCTGCGGACACGGATTTGACAATTCCGTTTTTCTCGGCACGCAGAATATTTTCCATCTTCATGGCTTCTACCACGGCCAAGGGCTGCCCTGCTTCCACGGCGTCGCCTTCTTTTACATGGAGCGCGACCAGCAAGCCCGGCATCGGACAAAGCAGATATTTGGACAGATCCGGCGGGATTTTTTCGATCATATGCACGGTATGCTTCGCGATATGGCTAGGCAAAACCTGAACATTATGGGTCGCGCCATAGGTATTCAGCGCAAACCCGCTAGTGGTTTTAGCAATTTTGACCGAGAGCGGTTCATCGCCAATGCTGGCCAGGATCAGGCTATCGCCCGGTGTATAGGCCAGGGACAGGTCAACTTCCTGACCATCAACCAGGATTTCATCTTCGGAGACAGTAACCTGCTGGATAGTATCGCTAATCTTGACTTGCCAGTCCGATGGCGGCTGTAACCGCTGGCCAAGTTGATTATCGACCCGCCGCGCACGATCGGCGTGGGCGGTGGCCGCAAAGGAAGCGATGGCGGCCAGATTGCGTAGCAGTTCATCCGAAGCGGGCGCGCCCTGAAAACCGTCAGGATATTCTTCGGCAATGAAATTGGTGGTGATATTTCCTGCACGGAACCGCTCATGCTGCATCAGGGCTGAAAGGAAATCGATATTATGACCCGGTCCCTTAATCTCGAAACGGTTCAGGGCATCAATCTGCCGGTCAATCGCCTCGATACGGGTGTCGCCATAGGTAATCAGCTTGGCAATCATCGGGTCGTAAAAGATCGATACCTCGCCGCCTTCGGTTACGCCATCGTCCACCCGGATGCCTTCTTCGGCTTCTGGGGGATTATACCTCACCAATCGGCCCGTTGATGGCAGGAAGTTCCGATAAGGATCTTCGGCATAGACCCGGTTTTCGATTGCCCAT
Source organism: Parasphingorhabdus sp. (assembly GCF_036568145.1). Classification (GTDB taxonomy): domain Bacteria; phylum Pseudomonadota; class Alphaproteobacteria; order Sphingomonadales; family Sphingomonadaceae; genus Parasphingorhabdus. The sequence continues at coordinate 35,995 of NZ_DATCTC010000034.1, forward strand.
CCGGTCAGCGTCACTTCATCCTGCGTCAGAGGCAATTTTTCGCCGTAAGCAACACGGATCATCTGCTCGACCAAATCAAGTCCGGTGATATATTCGGTCACGGGATGCTCGACCTGAAGCCGGGTATTCATTTCAAGGAAGTAAAAGCTCTTGTCCGCTCCAACGATCAGCTCGACCGTGCCGGCGCTGTGATAACCAACGGCCTGAGAAAGGGCGACAGCCTGTTCACCCATTTTCTTGCGCATTTCCGGATCAACAAAGGGGGACGGTGCTTCTTCAACGACTTTTTGATGGCGGCGCTGGATCGAACATTCGCGCTCGCCCAAATAGATCACATTGCCATGCTTATCGCCCAGTATCTGGATTTCGATATGGCGCGGCTGCTCGATAAATTTCTCGATAAATACGCGGTCATCGCCAAAGCTGGCAAGCCCTTCGCGTTTCGTGGCTTCAAAACCTTCACGCACGTCTTTTTCGGACCACGCGAGACGCATGCCTTTACCGCCGCCGCCTGCGCTTGCCTTCATCATCACGGGATAGCCGATTTCGGTGGCGATCCGGACAGCATGTTCGGTGTCTTCAATCTCGCCGATATGTCCGGGAACTACGCTAACACCGGCCTTTTCAGCCAGTTTCTTGGACTCGATCTTGTCGCCCATCGCGGCAATGGCATTGGGCGGCGGCCCGATGAAGGCGATGTTGTTCTTGGCCAGTTCTTCCGGAAAGCTTGTGCGCTCGGAAAGGAAGCCATAGCCGGGGTGCACCGCTTCTGCTCCGGTTTCCTTGCATGCTGCGATAATTTTATCGGCAACCAGATAGGATTCAGCCGCAGGGGAAGGCCCGATATGCACTGCTTCATCAGCCATCTCGACATGGGGCGCGCGTGCATCGGCATCGGAATAAACCGCCACTGTCTTGATGCCCATTTTCTGCGCGGTCCGGATAACCCGGCAAGCAATTTCACCGCGGTTGGCGATTAGAATCTTTTTAAACATGTTTATTCAGCAGCCTCTAATTGGTCTGTTAATCGGTCATTTCTCGGGGCCTCGGCCTGCATCGGGGTGAGGCCCAGTTTTTCAAACATTGCCTTGTCGGCATCATCACCGGCATTTCCGGTCGTCAGCAGCTTGTCGCCCGTGAAAATGCTGTTCGCACCGGCCATGAAGCAAAGCGCCTGCGTGCTTTCTGACATGGATTCCCGTCCGGCAGACAGGCGCACCATGGATGCGGGCATGGTAATCCGTGCGACCGCAATCGTGCGGACAAATTCAATGTCGTCAATTTTTGCCAGCGGTGTATCGGCCAGCATGTCGCCAAGCACTGTACCCTTAACCGGCACCAACGCATTGACCGGCACACTTTCTGGATGCTTCGGCAATGTCGCCAGCGCATGGATGAAGCCAACCCGGTCTTCGCGGGTTTCGCCCATGCCGACTATACCGCCGGAACAGACGTTGATCCCGCTGCTGCGAACATTTTCAAGCGTTTCAAGGCGATCATCAAATGTCCGGGTCGTGATGACCTTTTCATAATGTTCGGGCGATGTGTCTATATTGTGGTTATAATAATCCAGCCCCGCTTCCGATAGCATGTCGGCCTGTTTCTTGGTCAACATGCCTAGCGTCATGCAGGTTTCCATGCCCATCTGGCGCACGCCTTTGACCATTTCGATAATCGCGGGCATGTCGCGGTCTTTGGGATTGCGCCAAGCGGCACCCATGCAAAAGCGGGACGAGCCCTGATCCTTTGCTTGCGCGGCCGTTTGCAGCACCGAGCGGACATCGAGGAGCTTTTCAGCCTTCAGACCGCTTTCCGCGTGGGCGGACTGATTGCAATAGCCGCAATCTTCCGGACATCCGCCGGTTTTTATCGAAAGCAGAGTCGAAAGCTGAACCTGACCCGGTGTATGATGTTGACGGTGGACCGTGGCGGCCTGGAACAACAACTCGTCAAAAGGCAGGTTGAACAGGTCCGCAATTTCTTGACGCGACCAATTCTGCCGGACGTCACCCGCGGGCGATGGAGTGGCTCCATCGTTGTCCAAGGCTGGATCAGACGCACTGGTTGTTTCATTCAAACTCATTCGGAATCTTCCCCGTTCTTGGGCGGCATATTGTGGCCGAGGAGACGCAATATATCGGCGGCACATTCGACAATATTACTACCCGGTCCATAGATTCCGACTACGCCGGATTTGCGAAGGAACTCATAGTCTTGCGGAGGAATGACGCCGCCTGCAAAAACCTTGATATCGCTGCGACCGGAATCCCGAAGCATCTGGATCAATTCGGGGATCAGTGTCTTGTGACCAGCGGCAAGGCTGGAAGCGCCGACCGCATCAACATTTTCGGCCAGAGCCAGATCACGCGTTTCACCGGGCGTCTGGAACAATGGCCCCGAAACAACATCAAAGCCCATGTCGGCAAATGCGCTTGATACGACATTGGCCCCGCGGTCGTGTCCGTCCTGCCCCATTTTGGCGACAAGGATTTTGGGTTTGCGGCCAAGGCGCTGGGAAACGGCATCGACACCGTCCACCACCAGCGCATATTGCGGATTGCCTTCATAGGCCGCGCCGTAAATTCCCTTTACCGGCGTGGGCTGCGTTGCATAGCGGCCAAAGGCAGCTTCCATCGCATCCGATATTTCACCCAGAGAAGCCCGTTTGCGCGCTGCATCCACGGCAAGAGCAAGCATGTTGCCATTGCCCTTGGCCCCTTCGGTAATCGCTTTCAGGGCAGCCTGACAGGCATCTTCGTCACGCTCTTTGCGCATCTTGTCCAACCGGGCAATCTGGCCCTGCCGGACTTTCGCATTGTCGATATCAAGCGTTTCCAGCGGGTCTTCGTTTTCGCGGACATATTTGTTCACGCCAACGATGACATCCTCGCCTTTGTCGACCCGAGCCTGACGCCCAGCGGCGGCTTCCTCGATCATGCCTTTGGGCCAGCCATCGGCAACGGCCTTGGCCATTCCGCCCTCAGCATCAACCCGCTCAATAATCTCCCAAGCCTTTTCAACCAGTTCGTCGGTCAGCGCTTCGACATAATAGCTGCCGCCCAGAGGATCGACGACTTTGGTAATGCCGGCTTCTTCCTGCAAAACGATCTGCGTATTTCGCGCGATACGGGCAGAAAAGTCGGTGGGTAGCGCAATGGCTTCGTCCAGCGCGTTGGTGTGGAGCGACTGGGTTCCGCCCAATGTCGCGGCCATCGCTTCTATCGTTGTGCGGATGACGTTGTTATAAGGATCCTGCTCGGTCAGGGACACGCCCGATGTCTGGCAGTGGGTGCGCAGCATCTTTGAACGCTCTGATTTTGCGCCCAGATCGGTCATGACCCGATGCCACAAGGTCCGTGCCGCACGCAGCTTGGCAACTTCCATGAAGAAGTTCATGCCAATGCCGAAAAAGAAGCTCAGCCGTCCGGCAAACGCATCAATATCAAGTCCGGTCGCCATCGCCTGTTTGGCATATTCGCGGCCGTCTGCAATGGTGAAGGCCAGTTCTTGAACCGCTGTCGCTCCGGCTTCGTGCATATGATAGCCGCTGATCGAAATGCTGTTGAATTTCGGCATATGCTCTGACGTGTAAGCAATAATGTCCGAAATGATCCGCATCGACGGTGCAGGCGGATAGATATAGGTGTTACGCACCATGAATTCTTTAAGAATATCATTCTGGATCGTACCGGCCAGTTGATCCTGCGATACGCCCTGCTCTTCCGCCGCAACGATGTAGAATGCCAGGCAGGGAATAACAGCGCCGTTCATGGTCATGGAAACCGACATGGTATCAAGCGGGATACCGTCGAACAGGATTTTCATATCCTCGATACTGTCGATTGCTACACCGGCCTTGCCGACGTCACCGACCACGCGGGGGTGGTCGCTGTCATAGCCGCGGTGGGTTGCCAGATCGAATGCGACCGACAGGCCCTTCTGGCCCGCAGCCAGATTCCGGCGATAGAAGGCGTTGGATTCTTCTGCCGTTGAGAAACCGGCATATTGACGAATCGTCCACGGACGCCCCGCATACATGCTGGCCTTCACACCGCGCGTGAAGGGACCGAAGCCGGGAAGCCCCGGATCAATGCCCTTTTCGCTGACATCTTCCGCCGTATAAAGCGGTTTTACGGCAATGCCTTCTGGTGTTTCCCAAGTCAGATCACGCCCTTTGACCTCTTTATCAGCAAGCGCTTTCCAGTCTTCTATCGTCGATTTAGCAGTCATTATTCGCCCTTAAACTCAGCTTTACGTTTTTGAAGGAAAGCAATCGCGCCTTCCCGTGCATCTTTACTGTCGCCAGCGACTCGTTGTCCTTCGGCTTCCTTGAACAGGGCCGAAGCATAGTCGCTTTCCAGCGCCGCAGCCAGATTTTGGCGCATCACGCCCAATGCTACCGTGGGGCCGCCAGCCAGCCGTTTGGCCAGCGCACCGGCTTCATCCATCAACGCATCATCTTCGACGCATTTATAAACCATGCCCCATTCAACGGCTTTCTCGCCGGAGACTTTCTCGCCCAGCAGCATCATTTCAGTGGCTCTGGCCTTGCCAACCAGACGGGTCAACATCCAGCTTGCCCCGCCATCGGGAACCAGACCGATATTTACAAATGCCTGCAGGAAATAGCCGGACTTGCCAACAATCGCAAAGTCGCTCGCCAATGCAATGGAGGCGCCGACACCGGCTGCAGCGCCATTCACGGCGGTAATGGTCGGAATATCCAGCTTGGAAAGCTTCAGCATCAGCGGGTTGTAATGCTTGATCAGCGAAGCATAGGCCGCCTGCCCTCCGGATACTGCACTTTCGCCGCCCTTGGCTTGCAAGTCGGCACCGGCGCAAAAGGCGCGGCCTTCGCCGGTAATGATAAGCGCGCGAGCATCTTCCAGCCTGTCCAGTGCATCGGTTATTTCATCGGCCATGCCCAAAGAGCAGGCATTCATCCGTGATGGCTGGTTGAGCGTGATCGTTGCTACCTGATCGGCAATTTCCAACTTGATATTTTCGTACTTCATTATTTTTTCTCTCCTTCATGCCCCGGATAATCTAGATCAATGATCCTTGGGCGTTTCCATGATTTCGGTTAACATCCCGCCCATATCCTTGGGATGCACAAAAAAGATAAGCGTTCCATGTGCGCCGATCCGCGGTTCGCCCAGGACACGCTTGCCCATTGCTTCGAACTCCGCTTTCGCCGCGTGAATATCGGGAACCTCAAAACAGATATGATGCTGTCCGCCCAAAGGATTTTTAGCCAGGAACCCGTGGATAGGACTATCTTCGCCAAGCGGTTCAATCAGTTCGATCTGGGAGCCTTCTGTCCCGTCAGCGCCCGGCGTATCGACGAAACAGACCTTCACGCCCTGTGCAGGCAGATCAAACGGGTCATGGATTTTCGTTGCTCCCATGACATCCCGCCAATGGGCAATGCTGTCCGGTATGGAAGGAGTGACGACACCTATGTGGTTTAATCTGCCAAGTTTCATTTCATACTTCCCTATAATTCTCAATTAGCCGCTATTTGCTGAGCGTTAGTGCGCCGCTCCGTGCGGCATGATTTTATGGATGATCGGCGCAAGGATTGAACCGATAACTATGCCCAATATGGCGCTTAGAAATGCAAAGACGGTCCAGTCCAGAAATCCGGACATGGTTTGCGGCGTTAAGGCCGCGATGGGCCGGGCGATCATTTCTATCAGATGCTCTGGACCATGCCAGCCAAGAGCCGCGGCATTATGCACAAGTAAACCGCCGCCAACCCAAGCCATGGCGACCGTCCCGATAATCGATATTGCAGAGAGCAGCTTTGGCATAAACGTAACCAGGCTGCGTCCGAATGAAGAAATAAAGCCCCCATTCTTTTGCGCCAGATGCAAGCCGATATCATCCATTTTCACGATTAAAGCGACAGCCCCGTAAACGGCGACCGTGATAAGAATACCGATCAGCGCAAGGATTATCGCCTGTTGCCACCAGACTTCTCCGGTTACTTCCGACAAGGCAATCGCCATGATTTCTGCGGATAAGATCAGATCCGTTCGGATGGCCCCTGACACCATTTTATCTTCGTGGACTTCGCCCTCAATAATTACCGGGGCTTCCTGCTTGTTGGTTTCGTCAATCTTCAGCAGCTCAAGAACCTTTTCCGCCGCCTCATAGGACAGAAACAAACCGCCGATAATCAATATGCCGGGAATAAGGAACGAGGCAAACTGCCCCAACAACACCGCCGCAGGCAGCAGGATCAAAAGCTTGTTCTTAAGCGATCCCTTGGCAATTTTTGCGATTATGGGCAGTTCACGTGCCGGGCTGAACCCTGTTACATAGCTTGGCGTCACGGCGGCGTCGTCAATGACCACTCCTGCCGTTTTGGCCCCAGCCCGTGATGCAGCAACTCCAATATCATCGACCGATGTGGCCGCGACTTTCGCAGCAGCGCCAATGTCGTCAACCGAAGCGGCTGCGACTTTGGCAATGGCTGCCACGTCGTCCAGAAGAGCTACTAATCCTGATGGCATTTTCTATGTTCTACAACGGAATATTATCATGTTTCTTCCAAGGGTTTTCGAGCTGCTTGTTGCGTAGCTTGCGTAAACCCAAAGAGACGCGCCGACGTGTTGCGTGCGGCATGATGACTTCATCAATAAAGCCTTTTTGCGCTGCAACAAACGGATTGGCAAAGCGGTCTTCATATTCCTTTGTCTGAACAGCAATTTCTTCCTCGGTTCTGCCGCGGAAAATAATCTCGACCGCGCCTTTCGCGCCCATCACTGCGATCTCGGCAGTCGGCCACGCATAGTTCAAATCGCCGCGCAAATGCTTTGACGCCATAACGTCATAGGCACCGCCATAGGCTTTGCGGGTGATGATCGTGATTTTGGGAACGGTCGCCTCGGCATAGGCAAACAGCAGTTTCGCGCCATGCTTGATAATGCCGTTATGTTCCTGTGACGTGCCGGGCAAAAATCCGGGAACATCGACCAGCGTGATAATCGGTATATTGAACGCATCGCAATAACGCACGAAACGCGCCGCTTTTTTGGATGCGTTGATGTCAAGACAACCTGCGAGCACCATCGGTTGGTTTGCAACAACACCGATGGTTTGCCCTTCGATCCGCCCAAAACCGCAGATAATATTTGCCGCATGGGCAGGCTGGATTTCAAAAAAGTCGCCTTCGTCAACCATTTTGCGGATGACTTCGTGCATATCATAAGGCTGGTTGGCGTTCGCCGGGATCAACGTATCAAGGCTGTCTTCAATCCGGTCCCACGCATCGGCCGTTGGCCGCTCTGGCACTTCTTCACGATTGCTAAGCGGCATAAAGTCGATGAAATCACGGGCCGCCAGCAATGCCTCAATGTCATTGTCATACGCCACGTCAGCGACACTGGTTTTTGTCGTGTGTGTAACTGCGCCGCCCAGATCTTCCTGTGTCACAATTTCATTGGTCACGGTTTTCACAACATCCGGTCCGGTAACGAACATATAGCTGCTGTCCTTCACCATGAAGATGAAGTCCGTCATTGCCGGTGAATAGACTGCGCCGCCAGCGCATGGCCCCATGATCAGGCTCAGTTGCGGAATGACGCCGCTGGCAAGAACATTGCGCTGGAAAACATCGGCATAACCGCCAAGAGACGCCACGCCTTCCTGAATACGCGCCCCGCCGCTGTCGTTAATACCGATAACCGGCGCGCCGACCTTCATTGCATTATCAAGAACCTTACAGATTTTCTCTGCATGGCGCTCCGACAGGGAGCCGCCGAAAACTGTGAAGTCCTGACTGAAAACATATACCAGACGGCCGTTGATTGTGCCGGAACCGGTGACAACACCGTCACCCGGTATTTTCGTTTCCTCCATCCCAAAGTCGATACAGTTATGTTCGACATAAGTATCAATCTCTTCAAACGAACCTTCATCGAGCAACACTTCGATCCGTTCACGCGCGGTCAGCTTCCCCCTGGCGTGCTGTGCGTCGATCCGCCTTTGTCCTCCGCCTAGATGAGCCTCCGCACGTTTGGCTTCGAGTTGCTCGATGATCGTCTGCATGTATCCTCCAAGGTGATTGGATAGTGGTTAGGTTTGAAAGTCCCTTGCCAATGGAGCGAGCAAAGTGCAATCGTCAATATAAATTAATTGCTCAATTAAGTTTTTTTTGAAACCACCCTGGGACATACCGAAGTCGTAGCGTCAAGCAGGTTCATTACGGAAACCACAAACACCTGTCATTCCCGCGCAGGCGGGAATCCAGCTACCTAAACCTCTCAGAAGAAAAGCTG
>NZ_DATCTC010000035.1:0-32301 GCF_036568145.1 Parasphingorhabdus sp.
TCCGGCGGTAAGCGGCAAAGTCGTATGGTGAACGTCGATCATCCTGTCCCGGTCACGGTGGATGAGCGGCGGCAATTCGTGCATGTGATCGCGGTAATACTGGTCATCATAAGGGTCCGGCTTCACCCATTCCCAACCGGCGTCCAAAAGCGCAGCCTCGATCGCAGGCAGTTGATCGCGCGCAGCCATGATATCAAGATCACCAATGCTTCTGCCAATCCCGGCATCAAGCCCCGCCGCAACATAAGCAGTCCCTTTCATCAGCACGGTCTTGCATTGTAACGGGGCAAGCACTCGCCGGGCGCAATCTGCCTCCCAAAGCGCCTGTAATCGCGCAAGATCAGCAGCTTCCGCCGCATCTTTCAGAACAGGTTTCACCTCATCCGGCACGGCAATATCCGCCAAACGATGTGCCAGACTCCCGAAAAGCTGTTCAGCACGGGCCATGCTGACAAGCTCTGTCCACCCTTCCCCGTCCAATGACAGGACGGTTTCCGGTTCCCGCAACGCATCCACTAAAGGCTGGGCATTGTGCATCATGGAAGCTTGCTCCAAAGGCGATCGATCAGCTCTTCCGCCTGCTCCCCAGATTGATAATCAATGGCCTTTGCCGGAACGGTATCGACAAATTTCGTGAGCGTCCGAAAACCCTTTTCACCCAGCGCGACATAGTTGGTCGATGCCTGTGTCAGGCGCACGAAAATCTCGCTTTTTCCCATGTCCCGCAAAGCTGGCTCATAACCAAATCGCGGAAACAGGAGCAATGTAGGCCGCGCTGTCTCCTTCATCCTGTGCACAGCATCTTTTGGCGGAACTATATGGCGGATATCTCCCTTGGGCGTCCCTTTCATCAGCGGTCCGAAACGGTTGTCTGGGACAATCGCTTCCATAGCCGTGATAGCCCGGTTTTTCAGACTGATCAGGCGCGGGAAGCTGTGCAGCATGAATGTATCGGGGTTGAGCAAGGCAAATTCATCCCCCATGAACCGCCAGCCCTTTTCCGCAAGCATCGCGGACAATGTCGATTTGCCAGAGCCGGAAAGACCGGTCATCAGCAACGCCTTGCCATCCTTTTCCACAGTGCTTGCATGCAGCAAAACATGCCTGCGCCAGCCCAGGGCCATTTGCAGGTTCATCCCCATTTCCGCCGCCAGCAGGCTCTGGCCCAGCGGCAAGGGCGCGGCATCGGGTAGCCAATAGTCCCCGGAAATATGAACCGATGGCCGGATATAGCGCCGCCACGGCTTCTCTGGCTCCAACCGGACCGTGAAATCGGCATATCCGTCTTGTGAGGCTGGATAATCCTTATAAAGTTCCGCCAGCAGGTCCAATGGCTCCTGCCATGATGATGCCACCCGGAAACGCGCCGGTCCCACGGTCAGATATAGCTGATGGAGGCCCGCCATCTGCGCTAGACCTGTTCCACCAAAGCTAGCGAACACAGCTCCTCCAGACGGGCAAGCACGACATCGGCTGTGTCGTCGTCCTCCTCCAGATCATAGCTGTTGGACAATCGCGCTGCGATATCATTAGCGGTTAGGCAGTCTGTCTCCATAACCTCCAGTATCGCGGGTACCGGATCGGCAACCATATGCGTAATCCCCGATGACCTCTGGAATATCAGGGTCATGCTATCCAAAGGATGCACAATCAGCCCATCGGAGGGTACGGCGCGATAAAGCTGGCTCATTTGCGGTTACACTATTCCCCGGACCCGGCCACAAATTGTAGCGGGTCATTCACACAAGCCTGTCTGCTAACATGGAAATGTTAATAAGCTTTGGCCTCTTAAGCGGGAAATCGGCAGATTGGTTATCGCGGCATTTGCAGGGATGCGTAGCAGGTAAAACCACTTTGTCCGGACTGTAACCGCCGGATATAATTCACATAGGCTTTTGACTGCTCATAAGATGTCCCCGGTAGAGACCGGCCATTCATCGCGCGCTTTACCTCTTCGCCAGTAAAATGGCGCCCCGCTGGCGGAAATGCGCCGGGCGTGTCTGGCGGAACGATCTTGCCATCGGCACCAATATAACCGCCCGCTGCGTGATTGCCCGGAACCGGAATTTCACAGTTAAGCACAGAGCCAGCTGTCTGTGCCAAAGCTGGCTTTATACTGATAACCGCAGAAGCCGTCACCGCACCCATAATCAAGGCACGGCGGCGCGTTACAACCGCTGCATTATCGGAAGCATCAAAACTGCCCGATAGTTTCTGGTCATGGTTCGACTTATCAGTCATGGCGCATAAACTTCCTCTAGTTTGCGCCTTTAGAGGCTAAAACGATTAAATACGAGTAAACAGTCACCCTCCATGTCAGGCGTCCTTAAACGGGACAAATTGACTTAAATGCTTAACCGACGAAACCGGGATCAGAATTGTAAGTAACAATTTGGATATACCCATTGCCGTTATTACATAAATCCGGATACACACATGAACCGGATCCTCTTGCATTGGTGAATATGAACTCTATCTCCCCCCTTCGCCTAGTTTTTGCTGTCCTGCTGATCGTCGGAGGGGCGGTTCTGGCAACGCAAATCTCTGCGCTTTTGTTACAGATTGTCATAATGACGGCATTTGGTGTTCTTGCTCTGGTCATTACTGCGTTGGAAGAACGCGAACCCCCACCACCAGATTTAAGCGTGATTGAACGCGAAAGGCAAAGAATATTCGATCAGGGAAAAGCGGAAGCTTATCAACAAATTATAGACCCTATTTCAGATCCAATCCTGATTGTACGCAATGCGAAGGTGACGACTGCAAATCCTGCTGCGAAGAATTTTCTGGGCAGTCATATTATCGGGGAGGATGTACGGATTGCCATTCGCCACCCCGCTGCTGCTGACCGCCTTGCCAATCCGAATGCGAAACATACCGGTAAACCAATTTTGCTGGTTGGTGTCGGCAGCGCCGGTCAACGCTGGGAATTGCGTATTCACACGCTGGCCGACGGTTTGAAGCTGGTCCAGCTTTCCGACCAGAGCAGCCATTATGCTGCCGAACGGATGCGGACAGATTTCGTTGCCAATGCCAGTCACGAACTACGCACACCACTGGCGGCTGTGAAGGGATTTATCGAGACTTTGGAAAATCCCGAAGCCGGCAAAGACGACGAAACGCGGGCCAGATTTTTGAAGATCATGTATCAGGAAGCAGACCGCATGCAGCGTCTGGTCGAGGATTTGATGTCTTTGTCGCGTATCGAGGCGGAAAAGCATCAATTGCCGTCAGAGCCGGTCAATCTGGCGAATCTAATATCAGACGTGAAAGATGTATTCCTTAATGGACGTAACAAGGAGGAAGGTGATTTCATCATTTCTGCCCCCAAAAATCTGCCAGTGATTCAGGGTGACTATGCCCAGCTATCCCAGTTGCTGCATAATTTGGTTACCAATGCTTTCAAATACGGCCGACCGGGAACCCCTGTAACTGTTGCGGTTGAACCCAATCGCGACGGATCCATGCTGCGACTGTCTGTTTCCGATCAGGGCGAAGGTATAGCCACAGAGCATCTCCACCGGCTGACCGAACGTTTTTACCGTGTCGACAAGGGGCGCAGCAAATCCATCGGAGGAACCGGGCTGGGCCTGGCTATTGTTAAACATATTACGGAACGCCATGGCGGCAGGATGGAAATTACCAGCAAGAAAGGCGTTGGCACAACCGTCACCATTTTTCTGCCCGTTATTAAATAATGGCGTCATTAACCTCGTCCATAAGTTTTCTGGAATCAGGAACAAGACGGGTCGATTGTAATATAACTGTCACAAATATGTAATCATAAGGACATTACGGACTTCTAGATGCGGGTCGAACGGTTGGAAATCACATCCGATTCTTGACCTGGTTTTCGAAACTCCACAACAACGGGGAAATCTAATAATGCTTAAGAAAATCGCACTTTTAGCGGTATCGTCACTCGCTTTAGCCGCATGTCAGGATCAGGCGTCTGGCGGACAGGGTGGAACCCGTAGTGAAATCCGAATCGTAGGCTCCTCAACCGTATTCCCATTTGCCAAGGCGGTTGCCGAAAAATTTAGCGCAGGCGGTGCAAATACTTCGCCCATTCTCGAATCAACCGGCACCGGCGGTGGAATGAAGCTGTTTTGCGCTGGTGTTGGCGCGAATACCGCGGATATTGTAAACGCTTCACGGCGAATGAAAGCGACCGAACTTGAAATGTGCCAGACAAATGGCGTGACTGAAGTTGTTGAAGTCCAGATTGGCATTGATGGCATTGCGGTTGCACAATCCAATGAAGGTCCGACGATCGCCTTGACGCCCAAGCAAATTTACCAAGCTATTGCAGAGCGGCCATTTGGTGAAAAAAATACGGCGAAGAAATGGTCCGATATAGATCCTTCACTCCCCAATATTGCGATCAATGTTTATGGTCCGCCATCAACATCGGGCACACGCGATGCGTTAACAGAATTGATTATGGAAGAGGGTTGCAAAACAGACGCGGCAACCAAGGCTCTTAAAGATAGTGATGAAGACGAATATAAATCCATCTGCCATAATGTTCGTGCTGACGGCCCCTATATTGATGCCGGTGAGAATGACAATCTGATTGTCCAGAAACTGAAAGCCAACCCCAATAGCGTGGGCATTTTCGGTTACAGCTTTCTTGAGGAAAATACCGATACCGTTCGCGGGGTACCGGTTTCCGGTGTCTCGCCAACTTATGATGCGATTGCATCGGGCGAATATCCCGGCGCACGACCGCTTTATATATATGCCAAGAAACAGCATGTTGGTGTTATTCCCGGTCTTCAGGAATATCTGACCGAATTTGTCAGTGCTGGTGGGAATGACGGTTATCTGGTAAAAATCGGGCTTATTGCATCACCGGATGATATGCGTGCAAAAATGGCAGAGACTGTCAAAAGCCTGCCAACATTGAGCGGGACTGAATTGGAATAATAATCGTTGGGGTGCGGGCTATTTTGATGTAGCCCGCATTTTTTAATACCCTGAATCTTGGGGTAAATACCAAATCAAGGACCAGATTTTATACCGTGACAGGCTCCATTCTCTTCTTGCTTATCATCGTTCTCGGTTGTGCGTCCTGGTTCTTTGGCCGCGTCAAGGCGAGGCGTTTGGTTATAAATAGCCCGGATAAGCGGCCCATCCATTCGCTACCCAGCTACCACGGCTGGTATGTTGCACTTTGGGCGATTGGCCCTGCTCTTTTGTTTCTGGCCGTCTGGAATTTTGTCAGTCCATCGCTTATCACGGAAGCAGCGCTGAGCAGTCCGGCGGCCGAACAATTGCCCGAGGCCCCCTTTGCCCGCGGTGCGATACTTGCGGAAGCCCGATCCATCGCGCTAGGCAAACAAACAACGGCGTTCAACCCACTCTCTCTAACGATGGTCAAGCCATATCAGACCGCCTTGTCCTATTATGGGACACTTGGCACGGTGGCCGTTTTGCTCTTGGTTTTTGCCTGCGGTACCTTTGCCTGGCTACGGATTAAGCCGGATCTGCGGGCGCGCACAAAGGTTGAACGGATCACGATGATGGCGCTGCTTATGGCTTCGCTCATCGCTACTATCACCACAATCGGTATATTTATCTCGCTGGTTTTTGAATCTTTTCGGTTCTTTTCGATGGTGTCCCCTCTGGACTTTTTATTCGGAACCGAATGGAATCCAAAATCTGTCGCGGGCCCGCCGGGCGATAGCGGATTTGGTGCCATACCTCTATTTTGGGGAACTATCTTTATTGGCGCTATCATTGCGATGATCGTAGCCATCCCGCTCGGTTTGATGAGCGCAATCTATCTTACCCAATATGCCGCACCAAAATTCCGCGCATGGATGAAACCGATATTAGAAATTCTCGCAGGTGTCCCGACCGTTGTTTATGGCTATTTCGCAGCACTGACAGTCGCCCCTGCCCTACGGGACTTCGCTGTTTCCATCGGTATTTCAGGCGCCTCTTCAGAATCGGCTCTGGCAGCCGGTGTGGTTATGGGCATCATGATTATCCCATTTGTTTCCTCTATGGCGGATGACAGTATTGCCGCCGTTCCTGCAGCGATGCGCGATGGTTCGCTCGCTATGGGTGCGACGAAAAGCGAAACCATTAAAAAGGTTTTGATCCCGGCGGCCCTACCCGGTGTTGTTGGCGGCGTTTTGCTGGCTGTAAGCCGTGCGATTGGCGAAACCATGATCGTTGTCATGGCTGCCGGTCTTGCCGCGAACCTAACCGCCAATCCGTTTTCCAGCGTGACCACAGTGACCACGCAAATCGTCCAGCTACTGACCGGTGACCAGGAATTTGACAGCCCCAAAACGCTCGCCGCTTTCGCGTTGGGCCTGGTGCTGTTCATCGTGACTTTGCTGCTCAATCTGATCGCGCTCAGGGTCGTTAAAAAATATCGGGAAGCTTATGAATAGCGCAGCCACCCCTGTAAAAAAACGCACGCCAACCGATTGGCAGGGTGCAGAAATGCAAAAACGTATCCGCAAGCGCTATGGCGCTGAACGGCGATTCAAGTTTATCGGCCTCGGCGCGGTTTTGATCTCGGCCGCTTTTCTGGCGTTTCTACTATTCGTGATGGTTGGTAATGGTCTTCGCGGATTTACCCAGACCGAACTGCCTGTTGAGCTAGATTTTCCGGCCATGACCGGCGGCGCTTCGCCAAGCCAGTTTGAAGGGCAGAATGCAAAGGCGAACCTTCGGACACTGGGCGTGCAGGATATTGTAGAAGCCAGCATCCAGATCCAATATGGCGAAGAAGGCACCAATCTGTTCTCGACTGGTGGATGGCAACGCGTACGTAAGGAAATCCTTAAAAATCCGGACATCGTCGAAACCAAAGCCACCATATACCTGCCCGTACAATCGGACATTGACGTTGCTTACAAGGGCACTGGCAGCGATAGTGCAGAAGCAAAAGTGGCTGAACTGAGTGACAGCTTAAGCACAGGATTCAACTGGAACTTCCTGTTCAACTCCGATGCAACAGACCCGATGCAGGTGGGCATATGGGGTGCGTTGAAAGGCTCTTTGATAACGATGTTCATCACGTTGATCATCGCCTTCCCCATTGGTGTACTCTCGGCCCTCTATATGGAAGAATATGCACCAAAGAACCGCTTTACCGACCTGATCGAAGTTTCCATCAACAACCTTGCGGCCGTTCCATCAATCATATTTGGTCTGCTTGGTCTGGCTGTGTTCCTGAACATTTTTGGCTTACCGCGTTCCGCTGCGTTGGTCGGCGGTCTGACATTGGCGCTTATGACCATGCCAGTAATTGTGATCTCGGGTCGAAACGCTGTAAAAGCTGTGCCGCCCTCTATCCGTGAAGCCGCATTGGGTATCGGCGCGAGCAAGATGCAGGTTGTGTTCCACCATGTGCTGCCGCTGGCGCTTCCCGGCATATTGACTGGCACAATTATTGGCATGGCACGCGCTCTAGGTGAAACAGCGCCATTGCTGATGATCGGAATGCGCGCATTTATCGCGACACCGCCAAGTGGTATTACAGAGCCTGCTACTGTTCTGCCGGTACAGATTTTCTTGTGGTCCGATGAAGTTAACCGCGGGTTTGTTGAAAAAACCTCTGCTGCGATCATTATATTGTTACTGTTCCTTCTAACCATGAACGCATTGGCTATATATTTGCGTAACCGGTTTGAAACCCGCTGGTAGGTTGATATGACAGAATTACTAGACTGTAGCAGCTCGATTGAATACCCGAATGCCCGTCCGAATGAAGGCTCAACTATGACAGAAACAACAGCCACTACCATCTCCGCCGGTGATGGGCCTCTGAAAATGACCACGCGCAATGTGAATGTTTTCTATGGCGAGAAACAGGCTATCAAAGATGTTTCTATTGATGTCGCGCTTGACAATGTTACTGCGTTTATCGGTCCTTCCGGGTGTGGCAAATCAACCTTTCTACGGTGTTTGAACCGGATGAATGACACGATCCCGATTGCCAGGGTCACAGGCAAAATCACATTGGAGGGTGAAGATATTTACGCCCCGCAAATGGATGTTGTGCAACTGCGTGCCCGTGTCGGTATGGTTTTTCAAAAGCCCAACCCGTTTCCCAAGTCCATCTATGACAACATAGCTTACGGCCCGCGCATTCACGGGTTGGCCAATAGCAAAGACGAATTGGACCATATCGTTGAAAGCTCGCTTCAACGGGCCGGCCTTTGGGGCGAAGTGCAGGACCGCTTGCAGGACAGTGGGACCGCTCTATCGGGCGGTCAGCAACAAAGGCTGTGTATTGCCCGTGCGATTGCGGTTGACCCTGAAGTCATTCTGATGGATGAGCCCTGTTCTGCATTGGACCCAATCGCAACGGCCAAAATCGAAGAGCTTATTCATGAACTTCGTGGCAAATATGCCATTGTTATCGTGACGCATAACATGCAGCAGGCTGCCCGTGTATCACAACGCACCGCTTTCTTCCACTTGGGTACATTAGTAGAATATGGCGTTACGTCCGATATATTCACCAACCCGACAGAAGAAAAAACACGGGACTATATTACCGGACGCTACGGTTAGCCGTTACGCGATTAGAGGAAACCCCGAAAATGACAAATAGCAGCATGGAACATACGGTTAAAGCCTTTGATACCGACATCAATGAACTGCGCGGTATGGTTGCGGAAATCGGCGGGCGTAGCGAGCAGGCGATTGCCAAAGCAATGCGTGCGCTGGAAAAGCACGACCTGAAACTGGCGGCAGAAGTTGTCGCAGAAGACAAGATTATCGACGATCTTGAAAAACGCATTGATGAGCTGACCATCCAGACCATTGCTTTACGGGCACCAATGGCTGACGATTTACGCGAATTAATTGCTACGTTCAAAATATCGGGCGTGGTCGAACGCATAGGCGACTATGCAAAGAATATCGCCAAGCGTGTGCCGGTTATCGCCAGCACCCATAAATTACGCCCCGCTTCTTTGTTGCCATCCATGTCAAACGTGGCATCGGAACTTGTGCGCGACTCTCTGGAAGCATTTGCCCGGCGTGATGCCGATCTGGCTGTGGATGTCTGCGATCGGGACCAGATTGTTGATGATTTCTACACCAGCATTTTCAGGTCAGTTGTCACCTTCATGATCGAAAACCCCAAAGATATCGGTGAAGCGGCCCACCTGCTTTTTATCGCCAAAAATCTGGAACGGATTGGCGATCATGCAACCAACGTCGCCGAAATGGTATATTTTGCCGCCAAGGGAGAACCAATGCCCGAACGCGACCGCGGTAATAGTCCCACCGATTTTGTGGATGAGCCTGAAGACGGGAGTTAGTAATATGGCCGGTGCGAAATTGTTACTGGTAGAAGATGACGCTGCATTAGCGGAGCTTTTGATCTGGAATTTCAAAAAAGAAGAATATGATGTTATCCAGACACCTGATGGCGAAGAAGCCTTGCTGTTGGTGAAAGAACATCGCCCTGATGTTATCCTGCTTGATTGGATGGTCGAAAACCTGTCCGGGATCGAAGTGTGCCGCCATCTGCGCCGGTCATCGGAAACAGCCAATATTCCTATCATCATGCTGACCGCTCGCGGTGAGGAAGAGGACAAGATCCGCGGTCTGGAAACCGGAGCGGACGATTATATCACAAAGCCGTTCAGTCCGCGCGAGCTGATTGCCAGAGTGAAAGCCGTGCTGCGCCGCGTGCGCCCTGCTCTCGCTGGTGAAAAGCTGGTCTTTGGGGATCTGGAAATGGACACTGTCGGCCATAAGGTCAAACGCAACGGCGATACAATCCCGCTGGGACCGACCGAGTTTAGGCTTTTGCGTCATTTTCTGGAGCACCCCAACTGGGTATTCTCCCGCGAGCGGTTGCTCGATTCCGTCTGGGGTCAGGACAGCGACATAGAATTGCGAACTGTGGACGTGCATATCCGCCGTCTCCGCAAAGCGATCAACGTCAACCAGCGTCCGGACATCATCCGGACTGTCCGCTCCGCCGGATATGCCCTGGATACAGAAGCGGCCTGATATAACCCTGCTCCTTATCACAAACAAAAAAGGCCGGTTTAATCCGGCCTTTTTCTTTGCTCTATCGCAATCTATCAGAAAGCAATCTGAGCCCTCGCGCCCACAACATCGACGGAATAATCATTGGGCGCACCGGGAACAATAGCCAGTGCATCGCCATAAGATAGTCGTCCGTAATTCAACAGGAAGCGGACATAATCAACTGGCGTCCAAATGAGCGATGCCATATAACCATCCTGTGTCCCGCCTATGATACCTGCATCGGTAAGATCAAGCCGGTCATAACGCACGTTGATTTGCCAGGCCCCTAAACCGCCAGAACCGACCGGGTTGCTCACTTTCACGCCCTTGAACAGACCGTCTTTATATTCGCGCGTGTCATCGGTCAGGAACATACCTGCTTCCACCGAACCGCCAAAAAATGTCGGATCAGCCAGACCGGGCCGGCTGACTGTCGCCCAATGACCTTCGGCAGCCGCATGGAACCGGCCTGAAATCACAGCCGCTTCCAAGCCGTAAGTTAGCTGCTCCTCGGCGTCCATATTGCCTGTGCTGATGAAGCGGGTATCAACGCTATGGATCAATGGTCGCTGACGATAGCGGAGAGAGTTTACATTATCGCCAAGATCCTTCCAGTGGACAGACCCACCCAAATGTAGCTGGGCATTGCCAAGTTTCGGAGCGAACACCACGCGGCCATCCAGACCTATGCTGTCATTCCCGTCGTCCAGATCAGCAATATTATCGGTGAAGACACCAGCCTGTAACAACAAATCACCTGTCTTGTAAGCGGCTGAAACACCGACCTGCCGTTCAAAACCAAAGGCATCGGTAAAGGCCGAACGCTCGATAAAGCTTGTGTCGTTGCTGCTGGACAATTCTTCCAGTGACTGGAAATTATTATGCTGACCAACTGTCACCGTTAAACCACCGGTTATATAATCAAGATAAGCGTCCGTTATCTCGACCCCGTCCAGAAGGTCGGCTTCCAGCTTGTATCCGAACCCGCCCGGAATCTTGCCTTGCACACCAAGCCTTACGCGGCGGGCCTCGTTTGAGAAGCCTTCACCCGGAATGTTGATTGTGGACGGAACGGATGACAGATTGTTAAAATCATAAAGGATCCGGCCCCGCGGCTTGAAGCTCCAGCCATCTTCCGTTTTTATTTCCGGAGCGCCTTTGAACTTGATGCTGGTTTTCTCTTTATCCTGCGCGATCTTTTCGACCTCGGCAACCTTTTCAACTTGCTGTTGCTGGGTATTTTGCACAGCACCTAATTGCGCGCGCAGGTTCGCAACTTCTTGCTCCATCTGGTTGAGCCGCTCCAGAAGAGCCGCCGCTTCCTCATCAGAAATAGGTGCTGCAAAGGTCTGAACGGGGGATAGCGCTAATATAGCGGCGCCAGTTGCTAGAGCTAGTTTCAGATGCATGCTCATAAGAGTCCTTGATGCTGTGTGACAAATGATGTCTCGGCTCTATGACAAGTACGTTTCGAAAAAGCGTCAATTTTATTGCAGTTTTTTGACAAAGGATTTGCTGAAAAGAAATCGGGCAAAAACACCCAATTGCTAGATCAGCTTCATCAAACGGCGTTCAATCGGAGCCAGCACAGCGGCAAGATCGTCACCGCGCTTCAATATCTGACCATGTTCGCCATGCAACATCCATTGGCCTTGCTTGTTCCGGTTCGCAGGGCGTTTTTCTATTCGGATTTGCGGCCGCTCAGAGGCGCGGCGAAAGGCGGAGAAAATGGCGGCATCTCTCCCCATATCCATCGCATAGTCCCGCCAATGACCGGCAGCGACCATCCGTCCGTAAAGGCTGAGGATGCGTTCCATTTCACGGCGTTCAAAACCGACCTGGACTGGATATCTTTCCTTTACCGGAAAAGCTGAGACGTTGGAATTTTCAGAGCGGCTCAAGCACTATCTCGGCTGCTTTCCGTGCCATCCGCGTCAGTCTTATTCTGATTCTGTGCAAATGCTGCGATACGTTTTTGCAATTGCTCCACCTCGCACTGCAGTACCTCCAGCTTCTGCGCGCCGGTATCGGCCGCCATTTCGCTGCATGGCGTGCCATAGGGAGTAAATTCTTCCTGATATTGCTCCACCTTGACCAGCATCGGACGTGCACGAACGCCAACCATTGTAGCGCCTTCCGGAACATCCTGAGTCACCACGGCATTGGCACCGATACGCGATCTTTTGCCAACCGTAATCGGTCCCAATATCTGTGCGCCTGATCCCAGAATGGCATCATCCTCAATCGTCGGATGCCGTTTTCCGCCAATACCATTCGCCGGATTGGTTCCGCCAAGTGTCACACATTGATAGATCGTTACATTGTCGCCGATTTCTGCCGTTTCTCCGATGACCGAAAAACCATGGTCTATAAACAGATGTTTACCGATTTTGGCTCCCGGATGGATATCAATAGCCGTTAATAGCCGGGATAAATGGTTCACAAAGCGCGCGAGAAAATACAGTTCACCCTTGAACAGCCAATGGGCCACACGGTGCAGGCCCAAAGCCAAGACACCCGGATATAGCAATATCTCCCAGCGGGAGCGCGGAGACGGGTCACGACTCTTTACAGAATCCAAATATTCTCCCAATTCCCCAAACATCTTCTTCTCCGGCAAATTACCAGTCCCCAAACTAAGGTTCCCGCCATGACTTTTCCAGTCTTTTCTTGCTACTGATTAAAAACTGGGCCTTTTTTGCACTCGCATTTATCACTATTATGAATTAATATGTTTCTACTCATTTAGGGGATCAATCATGTCTAATTATCTGCCCACCCTTAAACAGTTACAATATTTGGTGGCACTCGAAGACCATGGCCATTTTGGACGAGCGGCAGAAGCTTGTTATGTTACTCAATCAACGCTATCCGCCGGTATAAAAGAGCTGGAAACTCTTCTTGATGTTACACTGGTCGAGCGGACACGCCGGGTCGTGCGCTTTACCGAGCTTGGCAAACAGATGGTTGAGAAAGCACATCGCATCCTGCGCGAAGCCGAAGAGCTTGCCGACATGGCGCGCTCCGCCGGCAAGCCATTGGTCGGCGATATCCGCATGAGCGTCATCCCCACTATCGCGCCCTTTCTGTTGCCCAAGCTACTCCCCCAGTTGCGAAAAGACCGGCCAGAGCTCAAACTCTATTTGAAAGAAGAACCCAGCCAGGCCGCTTGCGATTCACTCCGGCACGGGCATGTTGATTGTGTTTTACTCGCACAGCCTTTTCCATGCGGCGACGTAGAATCGGAAATATTGTTTGAAGACGAGATCTTCATCGCCTTTCCCAAAGATGATCCGCGCGATCCGCCGAAGATGGTTGATCCAGCGATTATCGACGAAAACCGACTTTTATTGCTGGAAGATGGTCATTGTTTGAAGGATCACGCCCTTGCCGCCTGCAACCGCCCGGAACTCAGGGCTTCAGCCCGGATGATGGGCACGTCGCTACACACATTGGTGCAAATGGTGGACAATGGGCTGGGCCTTACAATGCTCCCCAAAATGGCGATTGATAGCGGGATATTGGATCATACCGATATTGTCGCGCGCCCGCTTATATCGGATCATGCCTTTCGCAATATTGCCCTCATCTGGCGCAAGAACAGCCCGCGCAGAGACGAATTCAAACTTCTGGCAGAGATCATGCGACAAACAAAGAGTTGGGATATTAAAAAGGCGGCTTAACCGCCCCAGTTTTCAGCAGCTTCTATATCCGACTGACGCTCCTCGACCCAGCTTTCCCTTCCATTGCTGCTAATTTCCTTTTTCCAGAAAGGCGCAGCAGTTTTAAGCTGATCCATGATATAGGCACAGGCCTCGATTGCCGCCTGCCGGTGGTCTGAGCATGTGCAGGTTAAAACAATCTGCTCCCCGATTTTAAGCCGACCAACCCGGTGAATGATCGTAATCCCGTGCAACGGCCATTTTTGCGAGGCTTTATCGGCGATATGGCGCAAGGCTTTTTCGGTCATCGCCGGATAATGCTCCAGCTCCAGAGCGACAAGATCGCCGTCGCCCCTCACCTGTCCGACAAAACTGGCAACCGCGCCGCCGCTAAGCACCGACAGATTTTCAATCTCTGCTCCGGCATCGAAACTGCCCGTTATGACCTCAATCTTTATCATCCGCCCGTAACTGGCGGAAATATTGCCAGTTCTTTGGCACCGGCCAGCGGCGCTTCTGGCCCAACAAAATCATGGTCCAATGCAAAGCGGAGCTTGTTCATGTTACAAAAAGCCGCCTGGTAGGAAGCATCAATGTCCCGCAAATGCTCAACAAGCTGCCCCACTGTCAGGGCCTTTGCCGGGCGAATGACAGTCTCTTGATCTCGGCCAAGCCGTTCCTTGACCCATGCGAAATATATCATGTTAATTTCGTGCGGCATGTGTGGCCATCAATCCATATGTTTCAAGCCGACCCGAAGATAGTCCCAGCCCGTAACCAGCGTCAAAATTGCCGCCGCCCAGAGCGTCCAGATTCCCACCGTCTGAATGAAGGCATATTGCGGTAAACCGCCCGCCAATATCAAGGCACCAAGCGAAACGAGCTGAAAAGTCGTCTTCCATTTGGCCATTTGGGAAACCGGCACACTCACCTGCAAACCGGCTAGAAATTCCCGCAAGCCCGATACCGCAATCTCGCGCAGCAAAATGATGAGGGCTGCAATGACATTATAGCCTTCTATATCGCCGCTTGCACAGAGGATCAGGATCACCGAAGCGACCATGATTTTATCGGCAATCGGGTCCAGAAATATACCGAGTTTCGAAACTGTGCCCTGTGACCGGGCAAGATAGCCGTCAAAATAATCCGTAATCGCCATTAACGCATAAAGACCGGTCGCGAGTAAATAACCCGCTTTCCAGCTTGGCCACCACAATAAACCGACAAGAAACGGCACTGTAAATATCCGTGAGAGCGTCAAGATGTTTGGCAGGTTTAACATATTATGCTGCCATAGCTAGGTTTTGGCCAAAGTGAAATCCTATCCTTGCCCGTTGATCCCAATGGAGGAGTTGCCAGCTATTCAGTGCCTTGCGATATCAGGCAACATCGTTAGGGTGTCGGTCAAGTCGACCCCTGCCTGACAACGCTCCACACGGGGCTCTACCACAGGAAAATTCCAAAGCATGTCATCCGCTCACCGATTACTAATGAAACGGCGTTTTTGGCCGCTTTTCCTCACGCAGATGTTAGGGGCTTTCAACGACAATCTGTTCAAGTTTTCGATGGTCATTCTGGTCACATATGGCATCTATAAAGACCCGGCACAGGATTTTCAGTTTAACGCCCTGGCATCCGGGATTTTTATCCTGCCTTTCTTTCTATTCTCGTCTCTGGCCGGGCAACTAGCTGACAATTATGACAAGGCGCGAATTACACGGTTTGTTAAAACGCTGGAGATTGTGATTGCGGTTATCGCCGCTAGCGGATTGTGGCTGCATTCGATTCCGGTCATGCTAACCGCCCTGTTCCTACTCGGCCTGCAATCGACATTTTTTGGTCCGATCAAATATTCAATCCTCCCACAACATCTGAAAAAGGACGAGGTGCTGGCAGGAACCGGGTTGGTGGAAGCCGGAACCTATATCGCTATTTTGGCAGGCACTATATTGGGCGGCATCATAATTGACCAAGATGGTAACGGCATTGAAATTGCCATAATTTCTGTGCTTATGGTCGCAGTAATTGGCCGGGTCGCCGCTCACTACATACCAAGTGCGCCGCCGCACAAAGAGGTCGAAAAAATCGATTTCAACTTCCTGCGCTCGTCCATCAGGCTCATTTCGGCGACAATGCATATCCGGAGGCTCTATCTTGCGATTGTGGCGATCAGCTTTTTCTGGACCATCGGATCGGTTCTCATCATCCAGTTCCCACCTCTGGTGGAAAATGTCCTGACCTCCACTCCCGCGGTCGCCAGCCTGTTCCTTGGTGTCTTCTCTGTCGGCATTGCGCTGGGGTCAGTCCTGATTAACCGGCTGCTCAAAAGCGAAGTCTCCGCCCGCTTTGCACCGTTTAGCGTGATTATGATGGGGGTTTTCGTTGTGATCCTCTATTTCATAGCCCGTAATTGGCAGGGCCTGCCCAATGGCGAGCTATACACATTCAGCACGTTCATGATGCTTGACGGAGCATGGGCCTTGCTGGGAACATTGGCTGGCGTCTCGATTTTTGGCGGCATGTTTGTTGTGCCGCTCTATGCTTTCTTGACGACAACAGTTGCGATCAGCGAAACAGCCAGGACGATTGCCGCGAATAATGTCGTCAATTCCGGATGTATGGTACTCGGCGCTGTCGGGGCCTTGGGACTGAGCTTGCTCGGCGTTTCAACCACAGAGCAATTGCTGCTCGTCGCAGCTTTGTGCGTCGTCGCGGCATGGCTTGGACAGCAACTGCATCTTGCCTGTGACTAGGGCTGGCGATTAAACGCGCTTAAAAAATGAAGGCAGAAAAAGCGGTAAAGAACGCCGTAAAGCTCAGGAGGAAGAGGCTCATATCCTCACTCATCCATTTTTTGGATTGTTTGCCAGTCTTCTCAACTGCCTGATTTTCGATATGCGCGACCAGTTCACGGGGCAAAGCGCGGCGGAAAGGGTGCCTTGCGGCCTCATTCCGAATCGCTAGAGCAGGAGCATTGCCAAGCGCGAGAGAACGGGTTCGACCTTCTTTCATGCCCATTTGTTAACAATTTGTTAGCTATTAAATCCACCGAAAAATGGCATTCCGGGATCTATGTCTTGAAATGATACAATTATTTTAATTGTTACAGGCAGTGTGATCTATCCGGAATCGGTGCTATCCGTGATTGTGTGATGTTTGCAACAATGGCCAAAAATAACGTTATTCGCGAGAAATCTGGTTGATTTCAAATGATTGTTGTGTCACTCCCATATTGACGATTTATCTAATGCGAAGCCTTAAAGGAGCAAATTATGCGTTTCGATAAAATTGGTATGGCTGCAGTTGCCGCCGCATCTCTGGTTGCTACACCTGTGTTCGCACAGGCTGCTCAGCCGGTTTCTAAGGTTTCTGAGGCTGTTCGTGCTGACGCATCTGCAGACAAGGAAAGCAAACTCGAAGGCGGATCAGGCATCATCATTGCTGTTCTCGCTGCCGCTGCAGTAATCGGTGGCATCATTATTGCCGCTGACGGAAGCGACGATTCGCCAACCAGCCCTTGAGCTCTGGCGATATATGATTTTAAGATGGCGGCCCTTTGGTCGCCATTTTTTTTGCGTGTTGAACAACAAATAGATACAAAAAATATCTAGTATGAGAGCAGTGGTTGCACTTGCCCGACAGATTTACCATATCCCGTTTATGACAAAAAATCAGCAGCATGGCATGCAAGACTGGCATGGCACCACCATCCTTTCCGTTCGTAAAAATGGCAAAGTCATCGTGATTGGCGATGGCCAGGTTTCCATGGGTCAAACCGTGATGAAACCCAATGCCCGCAAGGTTCGTCAATTGCACGACGGATCGGTCATAGGCGGCTTTGCAGGGGCAACCGCAGACGCTTTTACTTTGTTCGAACGTTTGGAAGGAAAGCTGGAACGCCACAGCGGCCAATTAATGCGCGCGGCTGTGGAACTGGCCAAAGACTGGCGCACTGACAAATATTTACGCAATCTCGAAGCGATGATGATCGTTGCCGACAAGGACGTGACCTTGATCCTGACCGGCAACGGTGACGTGCTGGAACCTACACAAGGTATTGCCGCCATCGGGTCGGGTGGCAACTATGCGCTTGCAGCGTCCAGAGCATTGATCGAATATGAAGAAGATGCAGAAAAACTTGCCTGCAAGGCCATGGCTATCGCTGCAGAAGTCTGTGTCTATACGAATGACCAGGTCACAATCGAAATGCTGGATAGCGCGACTTAGAGTTATGTGGGCTTTGCCCGCTAAATCGACACGCTTCCAATTTGCTTCCATCAAAGGTTGAACATGCAAAATAATCTTACTCCCAAGGCCATTGTTAAGGCACTTGATGAACATATCGTCGGACAGAAAGAGGCAAAGCGGGCCGTGGCCGTTGCCCTTCGTAACCGCTGGCGGCGCCAAAAGCTGCCCGCCGAATTGCGCGACGAAGTGACCCCGAAAAATATCCTCATGATCGGACCAACCGGTTGCGGCAAGACCGAGATTTCGCGGCGTCTTGCGAAGCTGGCCGATGCCCCCTTTATCAAGATCGAGGCAACCAAGTTTACCGAAGTCGGCTATGTCGGCCGGGACGTGGAACAGATTGCGCGCGACCTTGCCGAAGAGGCTGTTCGCCTTGAACGCGAGCGCCGCCGTTTGGCCGTGCGCGACGCGGCTTCCGAAGCCGCAATGAAGCGCCTGCTCGACGTTTTATGCGGGGAAAATGCCAGCGAAGCTACGCGGGAAAGTTTTCGCCAGCGCGTGATCGACAATCATATGAATGACACCGAGATTGAGATCGAGGTGGAAAATACACCCAACGCGCCGATGGATATTCCCGGCATGCCCGGACAGGTTGGCATGATTAACCTGTCGGACATGATGGGCAAGGCATTTGGCCAAAGCAATATGAAGCGGCGCAAGATGCGGGTCGCTGATGCGTGGGACAAATTGATCGAGGAAGAATCGGACAAGCGCCTGGATGATGACGACATCGCACGTCTGGCTATTGCCGACGCCGAGTCCAATGGTATCGTTTTCCTCGATGAAATTGACAAAATTGCGGTCAGCGATGTCCGCGGCGGATCAGTTAGCCGGGAGGGCGTTCAGCGCGATCTGTTGCCGTTAATCGAAGGAACCACGGTTGCCACCAAATATGGCCCGATGAAGACTGACCACATACTCTTCATTGCATCCGGTGCTTTTTCAATCTCTAAACCCAGTGACATGTTACCCGAACTGCAAGGTCGGCTTCCCATTCGTGTGGAATTGCGTGCGCTGACAGAAGAAGATTTTGTCCGCATTTTGACCGAAACAAAGGCCAATCTTCCAGAGCAATATATCGCTTTGTTAGGGACCGAGGATGTAACCGTCGAAATTACGCCCGATGCGATTGAAAAGCTGGCCCAGATTGCCGCGAATGTGAATGAAACGGTTGAGAATATCGGTGCAAGGCGGCTCCAGACCGTGATGGAAAAACTGCTTGAAGATATCAGCTTTGATGCAGAAGACAGGAAGGGCGAGACGATCACCGTTGACGCCGCTTATGTGGACAGCCAGCTTGCCGATGTTGCCAAGGATACTGACTTGTCCAAATATGTGCTATAAAACAGTCTGATAATAAATCTGAGGAGGGTAAAATGGCAGAAGGCGGATGTTATTGCGGATCGGTGCGCTACGAGATTTCGGGCGAACCGATCAACCATGCAATCTGTCATTGCCGCGATTGCCAGAGGAGCACTGGCGCGCCTTCTGTGGCGTGGATCATGCTGGCTCAGGACGGCTTTTCCGTTACCAAGGGCGAGCTTAAATCCGTCCATGGCAAAGCCGGGGCGGAGCGGCAGTTTTGCGCCAATTGCGGTACGGGAATCGCTTATGTAAATGCCGAGATGTTACCCGGCATGGTCGATGTGCAAACCGCCACGCTTGACGCGCCTGAAGAATATGTGCCCCAGATGAGCATCCAGCTTGCAGAGCAGATTCCATGGGTCAAAACAGCGCATGAAATGCCCGGCTTTGACCACTTTCCACCAATGGAATAGCGGACGATTATACGCTTTCCTAGTATACGCTTTTCAGGAAAAAATAACCGTTAGTCCTGAGCCTGTCGAAGGACGTTTCAGAACATGACGCACCGCGCCCGATTTATATATACCCTTCGACAGGCTCGGGACTAACGGTATAAAAATGGGCCTGAGCAATATCGGGACTTATCTGGAACCTGCGGCAACTGCGGTGTCATTTTGGGCCGCAGCTTGCCGGCTTCCTTCCGGCACCACCATCAATTTCCATTCGGCTGATTCTTTCAGATATTTCTGCGCCAGTTGCTGCACTTCATCAGGCGTAATTGCTGTATAATCAGTCATGAATGTTCGCAGGACTGCGAATTTCCGGGGATTATAGGTCGCCCCTTCCAACTGGCTCATCCAGAAACTATTCCCGCTGCTCGCCCGCGAAATGAGCTGGCGAAGCGGCTCCACAACCCGTTGCAACTCATCAGGGCTAACCGGTTTCTCGCGCAAGTCCTTGGCAATCACTCTGGAAACCTCATAAAAACGGTCGATATTGTCCGGTGCCAACTGGCTAGACGCGCTGATATATCCGCCCGATTGGAACGCGACGGGCCAGTTGTTAATCACCTGCGGGCTATAAGTCGCGCCTTCCTTGGACCGTAATATCTCGAACATGCGATCGTTAAAGATCGAGGTCAGAACTTCCAGCTGACGGCTTTCACGAATATTCTGCAGTCCACCGCCTGTTGGCCAGGCGACCAAGGCCGCCGCACGTTCTTTGCCGCCTTTGTGCAGCAGAATTTCTGGCGAACCATTAGGTTCGGGAAATTTCGGGGAAGTAGCGCCTTGGGGGATTGTGTCAGACTTGCGTTCACGAAGCGCACCAAAGGTTTTGAGCACCGCTTCCACCGCTTCATCGCGGTTAAAATCACCAAAGAGCATCAGTTCGACAGGACCGCTGTCCAAAATCGGCTGCCAAAAAGCCTTGAACTTTTCTGGCGTCAAAGCATTGAAATCCTCTTTGTCCGGTGTTTTCCAGCGGGCATCCTTGCCGCGAACCAGCCAGTCCAGATCGCGCTGCAACACAGTCTGCGGAGAAGCGGAGAAACTGTCATAGCCGATCAGAGCTGCTGCCCGACTGCGCAGAACCGGTGCTTCATCCCAGCGGGGATATTGCAGCTTGGCAGCCATCAAATGCAATTGGTCTTCAAGATCGGCGGGTCTGGTATCAGCCTTGATTTCATAAGCATCATCGTCAATTTCAAAGTTAAGGCCGATCCGGCGGCCAGTGGTGATTTTATCCAGCTCTTCCTGCCCCAGTTCACTAACACCACTGGCGATAAGAGCCATTCCACCGGTCCACGCAAGTCCCTCTTCATCGGGAGCCAGACCGCTATAGCCTTTACCAAAACGCGCATTCACCATGATTTTGTTGCGCTCTGCATCATTGGGGAACAACAATACCCGCACACCGTTGGAGAGAGTCAGTTTTTCCATATCAAACCATGTGATTGGGTCGGATGAAACAACGGTGCCTTTAGGCCCGATACTCGGCAGCACATCAAAGTCGAGTTTGGCTTGCTCCATACGCGCATTATTGGCGGCTTTGACATCTTCGCCCAAAACGGAAGCAAGTCTGGTTTCGCCATTTTTCAGCGCAGTCGGGGACGCCAGCAGGGCCCGCGTTGCCACGCCATCAAACAGCTTTTGCGTTGCTTCCAGCAATCTTTCCGGCGTGTAAAGATTCCGCATGTTCCGGAATACATCAAGCGCGGTTTGCGGTGTGGCGACCGTTTCACGAATGTCGACCGCATTTACAATATCATCAGCTTGCTTGCGCGCGGCCTCTGTAAAATAGCCTTCGACTCCGATGGCAAGGGCGGCGTCAAATTCGGCCATTTCACGCGCAATATCTTCTTTCGACGGGGCATGGGTGGTCGCATCTGCGATCACGGCGCGCACATCGCGTAGCGCGGCTTCCCAATCATCGCCCAACGGAATGATGTTAACGAAAGTTCCATCCACAGAGCGGCTGACATCTTCCTGATTTACATTCGCCTGGAGATAGCTTCCCCCTGCCCTCGCCCGTGCTTCAAGCCTGCGGTTAATCATTTGGAGCGCGAGCAGGTCGATCAACAATTGCTGGTTATAGACAATGGTATCATCGACCTTCCTCCACGGCCGAACCGTCGCCATGGATATGAAGCGCGGCAAAGTCGGCTGGATCGTCACCCTGCTATCGGGTGCATCGGGATCAGGATCACCAAAATCAGGGGCGGTGCCCGCTTCGCCCTGCCCTTTCCAAGTGGCAAAATATTTGTTGAGCAGCGATTCAAATACCGCAGGATCGCCATCGCCGGCGATAACAATGACCGTATTTTCCGGGCGATACCAGCGTTGGTGAAAGGCTTGCAACATTTTCGGGCTGGCCGCACTCAGTGTCTCAACCGTACCAATAGGGGCCCTGCTGGCAAGGCGCTGGCCAGCAAAAAACAGTTCGCGGGTCATGTCCTGTAATTGGGTTTGCGGACCTTGACGCTCTTGCCGCTCAGCCAGCACAACGGGCCGTTCGGCATTGATCGCAGCGGCATTCAAACCCGGCGCACTGATCATGCCGGATAGAATCTTGATGCTCTCTTCAAGGCTGATCGGATTGGCATTCGGAAGGTCAAGCTTGTAAACGGTCTGGGTCGGTGTCGTTTCGGCATTGCTGTCGCTGCCAAAGGTTGCGCCCAGTCGTTGCCAGACCCGTTTCGCTTCTCCATCAGGGACATATTTGGAACCGCGGAAGGAAAGATGCTCCATAAAATGGGCGAAACCCTGCTCTTCATCCTTTTCCATCAGGGATCCGACATCTATCCGGACCCGGATAGACACCTGCCCCGGCGGGACACCGTTGCGTTTGACAGCGTAGCGTAGCCCGTTATCGAGCACGCCAAAGGTCCAGCTTTTGTCGACGGGAACGTCGCTGCCTTCATATAGCCAAGGCAGCTGAGTCTCTTGCGTCTGCGCCGTCGCTTCCTGTGCATTTACCTGTGCCGGCACTGACAGGACGGAGAAAAATGCCCCGGCAAAGAGGGCAAACCCCGCGAAATAGCGGCGCGATGCGCTGAGTTTTATATTCATAACGTGATTATAAACAGGGCGTATCTTACTGGCTAATGAATAATCACCTGCGAGCCCGGGCGATTTGGGCAGTTATGCCAGAATATTTTGCCTGCCTGAAAGAAATTTTGGGCTTGATAGCCCCGCCTAATACTCCCACATGTAAGATATGTTGATAGAAACCGAAAAGACACCCAATCCTTCCACACTCAAATTCCTGATGGGTCAAACCGTCATGGCCGATGGGACAAGGGATTTTGCGTCCCCCGAGGATGCTGAAATCTCACCACTGGCGGAGGCTCTTTTTACACTGGGCGATGTGACTGGCGTCTTCTTCGGATCGGACTTCGTGTCCGTTACCATAGGCGCCGGAGCAGATTGGAGGGATGCCAAGCCGCAAATATTGAGCATCCTGCTCGACCATTTCTCGGCTGGCCTGCCATTGTTCAAGCCGGGATCGGCTGGCGAGATTCGTGTTCCTCCGGAAGAGGAAGTCCATGACGATCCGGAAGATGCGGACATTGTTGCACAAATCAAGGAACTGATTGAAACCCGCGTTCGTCCCGCTGTAGCCAATGACGGCGGCGATATTATCTATCGCGGATTCAACAAAGGTACAGTGTTCCTGAAAATGCAGGGGGCTTGTGCTGGATGCCCGTCCTCCACCGCGACGTTGAAGCATGGTATCGAATCCTTGCTCAAACATTATGTCCCGGAAGTAACAGAAGTCAGAGCCGCTTAGTCCGGCCAACAAACGATCATTGTAAATGGGGATATTATGACACAGCCACTTGATGATGGTGCACTGGATCAGCTTTTTCGGACAGCGCGGACATATAACGGCTATCAGGATAAACCTGTCACAACCCAGCAGCTTCATGCGATTTGGGATCTGATGAAAATGGGACCAACCAGCGCCAACATGCTACCCGCGCGGCTGGTATGGTGCCACAGTGAAGAGTCCAAACAGCGGCTTGCCGAGTGCGCATCCGAGATGAACAGGGACAAGATTTTAAAGGCCCCTGCCACCGTAATCATTGGCATGGATTACGATTTCCATGAATATCTTCCCGAGCTTTTCCCCCACACCGATGCGAAAAGCTGGTTCGAGGATGATCCGGAAGGCCGTACCGTAGCCGCTATGCGCAACAGTTCCCTGCAAGGGGGCTATTTTATCCTTGCCGCCCGCGCACTGGGTCTGGACACCGGCCCGATGTCGGGCTTTGATAATGAGGCCGTGGACAAGGCATTTTTCAGCAATCATCCCACCGTCAAATCCAATTTCATTTCCACACTGGGCTATGGTGATCCGTCCACGATATTCGACCGCAGCCCGCGACCAGAGTTCGCCAAATTTAACACGATCATCTGACAGTCAGCTCTCGATAAATGGGCAATCGTATCCTTTCCATAGACGCGGCAAGCCCGGCTTGCTCGGTTGCTCTTTTTGAAGATGAAATACTCATCGGCAACGCCTATGAAGAAATTGGCCGTGGCCATGCTGAAAAATTAGTGCCGATGATCGCGCGGTTGCCGGACAAGGGCCGGGCTGACCATATTCTGGTAAATTGTGGCCCAGGAAGTTTTACCGGCGTTCGCATCGGTCTTTCTGCCGCAAAAGCACTTGCCATGGCTTGGCATGCGAAAATTTCCGGATATCAATGTCTGCACCTTGTCGCAGCGCAGGCTATTGATGAAATGGAAAATCCTTCCTCTGTCTATGTTGCCATGATCGGCGGCCATGGCGAATTTTTTGTCCAGAACTTTGCAGCCGACGGCAGCGCGATAGATGAGCTTCGCTCGCTGCCTGCCGAATCCGCCCTGCTCTACCGCAAAGCGGACCATTTAGCAGGATCGGCAGCGCAGTCTTTGGCGGAGCAAATAGCCAACAACATCAGCTGGTCACCCATCCTGCCGGATGCCGCAAAATCCATGCTGTTAAGCGAGCATAGTCAACATCTGACTCCGTCACCTATTTACGGCCGTCCGCCCGACGCAGAGCCAACACGTCAGGGATAGCGAGCCATGGCAGAACTTCAATCCATTCCCACAAACATGGCGCTCACAACCGCGGTAAAGCTGGAATATGGGGATCTGGCGCATCTGGCAATCGTGATGCGGATCATGCAAAGCGCTTTTACCAGCCGTTACGGGGAATCATGGAACAACAACCAGTGCCGGTCGATGCTATCATTACCGGGCACGCAGCTCATGATCGCCAGCTATGGCGAAGAGCCGTGCGGTTTTTCCATCAGCAGGAAAGTGGCGGATGAGGAAGAACTGCTTATGATCGCAGTCGATCCGCAATATCAGAATAAAGGCATCGGGCTTGTTCTTCTTGAGCAGCTTATTACCAACGCGATCAGCAATAATATCGCAGCGGTATTTCTGGAGGTTCGCTTTAACAATCCGGCCCAATACCTGTATAAAAAGCTAGGTTTTGAGAAAGTGGGTCTACGCCCTGCTTATTACACTGGCGAAGGCCAAGAAAAGTTCGACGCACTTACTTATAAGAAGTCCTTGTCTTAGCACTTGATCTAAGAAAGGTCCTGAAAATAGGGCTTGCGGAATAAACTGGCGTAAAATAACCACAATATACAGGTTCGTCATTGAAAATTAAATTTGTCCGTGCAAATGAGCCCACAGTAAAGAATCCACCCGAACAGAAACATCACCCCCTAGGATATCTATGATGGACGAATCAAAAGAAGAAGGTGCTGTAAACGAGATGTTGATTACATTGACATCGGATATCGTTGCAGCACATGTCGCCAATAATAATGTTGCCGTTTCGGACTTGCCGATAATTATTAAAAATGTTCACGAAGCATTATCGGGGCTTTCCGGACAATCTGTCGAACAGGTCCGGCAGGATCCCGCTGTGCCGATCAAATCTTCTATAAAACCGGATTATATCGTTTGTCTGGAAGATGGCAAAAAACTAAAAATGCTGAAGCGCCATTTGATGACCCATTATGGAATGACGCCGGACGAATATCGTCTGAAATGGGGACTGCCCAGGGATTACCCCATGGTTGCCCCCAACTATGCCGAACAGCGGCGCAAATTGGCAAAAGCCATCGGTTTGGGCCGAAAAAAATAATATCTTTAACCACGCTTCTTGTTAGACTGCAATTGCAAGACAAGAGCATATGTTTTTCGCAATTCTCCCTTGCTTTGTGGTATGTTGAGGATAGGGTAACATATCATTATCAGGATGGAGCACATGCCGGACAAAATTGATCTCGAAAAGCTATGCGCTGAAAAAGGGTTGCGGATTACCGACCAGCGCCGTGTCATTGCGCGCGTGATTTCTGATGCGGAAGACCATCCCGATGTCGAGACCCTGCATGAGCGCGCCAGCGAGGTAGATCCCCGTATATCCATCGCTACCGTCTATCGGACAGTTCGCCTGTTTGAAGAAGCCGGTATATTGGACCGTCATGACTTTGGCGATGGCCGCGC
Source organism: Parasphingorhabdus sp. (assembly GCF_036568145.1). Taxonomy (GTDB): domain Bacteria; phylum Pseudomonadota; class Alphaproteobacteria; order Sphingomonadales; family Sphingomonadaceae; genus Parasphingorhabdus. The sequence goes on from NZ_DATCTC010000035.1 coordinate 26,246, forward strand.
GCGTTATGAAGCTGTTCCAGAAGCCCATCACGATCATCTTATCGATGTTGAAACCGGCAATGTAATCGAATTTGTCGATCCCGAACTGGAAGCCTTGCAAAAACAGATTGCTGAAAAGCTGGGCTACCGACTGGTTGATCATCGCATGGAACTCTATGGCGTATCCGCTGACCGGAAAAGATAACTCCGGCCAGAGCCTGACATCCTTTGCCGGCCTATTGCTCATAGGATTACGTGTTACGGCAATTGGTATCAGTCTGATAATTTCCCTGCCGCTGCATTTTTTGTGGCGGCTGTTTCGTCTACCTTCCCCATGGCCCCGCTTTTTTCTCCGGCTCGTATCCCTGAATTGCGGCGCGATTGTCAAAACCCGTGGGAAGCGTCTGAAACAAGATGTTTTCTACGTTTCCAATCATATCAGCTGGTTCGACATTCCGGTCATCGCGGGCGGGACCGGATGCACTTTTATCGCCAAGGACGACATAGCGAACTGGCCTGTCATCGGCTGGTTATGCCGCGCCAACAAGACAATATTTGTATCCCGCACAGACCGCATGAAAGTGAGCGGACAGGTTGGCATTATCCGCGAAGCCATTGAGGAAAGATACCCGATCACGGTGTTTCCGGAAGGCACAACAAGCGACGGGCTTGGCTTGCTGCCGTTCAAACCTTCACTATTTCAGGCCATGGCGCCGCCGCCTAAACAAATCATGGTGCAGCCCATGTTGCTCGCGTACGGCAGAGCCACCACAGAGATTGCATGGGTTGGCGATGAGCCAGCAGCGGATAACGCTAAACGGCTGTTTGCGCGGTTCGGTATCATCCAGGCGACCCTATATTTTCTCGAACCTTTCGATCCTGCGGATTTCGGTGATCGAAAGGCCATTTGCGCAGAAGCGGAACGGCGGATTGCCAAGGCGCTTTCCGCTTTCCAGTCCGGAAAGCCCGTTGTATAGGTGGCGGATATGAATCGATCCAACCCAAAAAAATTCCGCATTAAATCCTTTGGCTGTCAAATGAACGTCTATGATGGCGAGCGCATGTCCGAAATGCTTATAGACCAAGGCATGACCGGCGCCGCAGAGGGTGAAGATGCTGATCTCGTCGTTCTCAACACTTGCCACATCCGTGAAAAAGCGGCTGAGAAAGTCTATTCCGATATCGGTCGGCTGCGCGGAAAAGATGGCAAAAGCCCGATGATTGCCGTTGCCGGCTGCGTGGCTCAGGCAGAAGGAAAAGAAATTTCCCGCCGGGCGCCAAGCGTTGATATTGTCGTGGGGCCGCAAGCCTATCACCGGCTGCCGGAGCTTATCGAGCGGGCAAAAACCGGTAAAAAGGCGCTGGATACTGATATGCCTGCTGCATCGAAATTCGATGCCCTGCCCACCCGCAAGAAACAGGCCCGGCCCAATGCTTTTCTGACTGTGCAGGAAGGGTGCGACAAGTTCTGCACTTATTGCGTTGTCCCTTATACACGCGGCGCAGAAATCTCCCGCCCATGGGGGGACCTGGTCGACGAAGCGCGTGCGCTGGTTGACGGCGGGGCAAAGGAAATCACCCTTCTTGGCCAGAATGTGAATGCATGGACAGGCGAAGATGACAAGGGCCGGGCACAGGGCCTCGACGGCCTGATCCGCGCTCTGGATGGCATTAATGGTTTGAAGCGGATCAGATATACGACCAGCCACCCCAATGACATGACAGATGCTTTGATCGCCGCGCATGGCGAGATACCGGCGTTAATGCCATATCTGCACCTTCCGGTTCAGTCGGGAAGCGACCGTATCCTGAAAGCCATGAACCGTTCGCACACGACCAAAAGCTATCTCGACATTCTTGCTCGGATGCGCGAAGTGCGGCCCGATATTGCCATCTCTGGTGACTTCATCGTGGGCTTTCCCGGCGAGACCGATGCCGATTTTGAAGAGACACTGGCCATCGTAAGGGAAGCCAATTACGCGCAGGCTTATTCGTTCAAATATTCACCGCGCCCCGGAACACCGGCTGCCCTGATGGAAGACCAGATCGCGCCTGAAATCATGGATGAACGTCTGCAAAGGCTGCAAGCCCTGTTGAACGAACAGCAGCATGATTTTAACAAACAGGCCCTCGGTCGCCGCACGGATATCTTGCTGGAACGGCACGGGAAACTCCATGGGCAACTTGTCGGCAAGACGCCATGGCTTCAATCCGTCCATATCATCGCCCCTGACCTTGCGATCGGCGACATGGTTGATGTGACTATCGAAAGCGCAGGGCCCAACAGTTTGCAAGGCAGACTGACACAGAAAGAAGCTGCTTGATGGCGAAAAAGAGTAATGTCGGCGAAAAAGTCGATCTGGTGACTCTGGACGTAGAATTTGACGATCCCCGGATCTTGGGTGAATTGTTCGGCGAATATGACCGCAATATTGTCGCGATTGAAAACCGGCTGGGCGTCTATATCGCGGCGCGCGGCAACAAGCTGAAGATCGAGGGCGAAAAAGAAGCCGCCACCAAAGCACGCGATGTCTTGATCGGAATCTATAAACGCATTGAAGAGGGGCAGGAAATTGATGCCGCCGTTGTCGAAGCGATTATCAGTATGATTTCCGACCCCAGAATCGCCAGATCAAGCCAGCCGGAAAGCGCGCAAGAGCAAGTTAATAAAGCCTTGGCCGCACCTTCGAAAGTGATGATCCGGACGCGCAAGAAAACTATCTTCCCGCGCTCCGTCCGGCAAGGCGAATATATGGAGAAGCTTGCCCGCGACGATATGATTTTCGCGCTTGGTCCAGCTGGTACCGGCAAAACCTATCTGGCCGTGGCGCAAGCCGTGTCGCAGCTCATCCACGGATCGGTTGACCGCCTTATCCTTTCCCGTCCGGCGGTTGAAGCTGGCGAGAAAATCGGCTTCCTGCCCGGTGACCTGAAAGAAAAAGTCGATCCTTTTTTGCGCCCGTTATACGATGCGCTTTATGACACCCTGCCCGCCGAACAGGTAGAGCGGCGGATTGAAAGCGGGGAAATTGAAATTGCGCCCATCGCATTCATGCGCGGCCGGACCTTGTCCGATGCGTTCGTGATATTGGATGAAGCACAGAACACGACAGCGGCGCAGATGAAAATGTTCCTCACCCGTTTTGGCATGAACAGCCGCATGGTGATTTGCGGCGATCCAAAGCAGGTCGATTTGCCGGAGGGGGCAACCTCTGGCCTTGCCGATGCTGTGCAAAAGCTCAATGGTATTGAGCGCGTCAGCGTGGTCAGATTCGGCGCCTCCGATGTCGTGCGCCACCCCTTGGTCGGGAAAATCGTAGAGGCCTATGAAGGCAAAGATGCTACAGATTGAACTCAATATCGGGCCGGAATGGCAGAGCGGAATAAATTGGCAAAAACGGGCGGAAGAAGCTGTAAAAGCGGCGCTATCCGTATCCCCTCATGGTGGTTTGGCAGAGCGTAATTTTGCGCTGGAAGTCAGCATCAAACTGTCTGACAATGATGAGGTGCAGAAACTCAACGCGGCCTATCGTGGTAAAGACCGGCCTACCAATGTATTGTCCTTCCCCATGGTCACGCATGATCTGCTCGATTCCCTGTCCAACAGCGATGACGGCGAAGTCTTGTTAGGCGATATCATACTGGCCTATGATGTTTGCAGGGAGGAAGCACAGGATAAAGATATTGCCATGGAGAACCATGCATCCCATCTGCTGGTTCATGGAGTCTTGCACCTGTTGGGCTATGACCATGAGAACGAGGCCGATGCTTTGAATATGGAAGCGCTGGAAGTCCGGGCGCTAGAAAAATTGGCTATTGGCAATCCCTATGTCGAATAACATATATGATGAGTGACCAAATATAATCATGTCTGAAAATCATAACATAAACACCACCGGGACCAACGGACGATCATCGTCTGCAACCCGTAGCGAGGATGACGAACCCGGGCGAATATGGCGCAGCCTGAAAGCTTTGGTTTTCGGGGAAGCGGAAGATCATTCGCTGCGCGCGCAACTCGAAGAAGTCATTGATGAGCATGAAAGTGAAGGCGAAACCGACAAAAATGGTGCGCCCGACATTTCGCCTGTCGAACTGGAGATGCTCCGCAATCTGCTCCATTTCAGTGATCACCGTGTGGACGACATTGCCGTTCCCCGCGCCGACATTATCGCCATAGAGGAAAGCGCTCCGTTCAGCGAATATGTCGAGATATTTTCCGAGCACGGGCATAGCCGCATCCCGGTTTACCGGAACAATCTCGATACGATCATCGGCATGATCCATATCAAGGATATTTTTGCGCTGGTAGCAAAGGGCGGCACTTTGCCAACGGACATCACGCCATATCTGCGCCAGCCCCGCTTTGTGCCGGAAACAATGGGCGTTCTGGACCTGCTCGCCGAAATGCGCGCAACCCGCACGCATCTTGCCATTATCTTCGATGAATATAACGGCACCGAAGGGCTTGTTACGATTGAAGATATTGTCGAAGAAATCATCGGCGATATCGAGGACGAGCATGATGACGAAGCCGTTCCGATGCTGGAGCAACTGGATGGTGGCATCTGGGAAGCCGACGCACGGGCCGAACTGGAAGATGTCGGGAGAGCAATTGATCCCCAACTGGCCGAGATCGAAGAAGATGTCGATACGATCGGCGGCCTGTCTTTCGTGCTGGCTGGCCATATTCCAAAAACCGGCGAGTTGCTGGAGCATCCCAGCGGCTGGCATCTCGAAATATTGGAAGCCGATGACCGCCGCGTCACAAAGCTGCGCTTGTTACCGCCCGCTCATAATCAGGCCGTTCATAATTAGGCCACATAATTAGGCCGCATAACCAGGTTTGTATCAACTTGATCTGGCGAGTTGTGTAGCCCGGTTGCGCCATGTTTCCGCCAATGCTGGCATATGGGACAGGCTGCGCAACTCCGCGCCCTGCCCCTTGTGCTTGCCGCCGATAATCACTTCGAAGAGGCGCGTTAAAGGCCAATCGGGATGCAAGCGGTCCAACTGGACAAACTTGTCGCCCGCGCGCACCTTGCCCGGCTCCAGCACCCTGAAATAACTGCCGGACCGGGTGGTTTTCACTACCGTCTTCATGACATCAGGCCGCCCGAAATAGTGGTTGAGTTTCCAGCACGGCTGACGCGCATGACTGCATTCGATCACCGCCTCCCCCAACCGGAAAATATCGCCAAGATGCAGCCGGTCTTCGGTCAGTCCGGTGCAGCTCAGATTCTCGCCAAAAGCACCGGGGCGGTTCAACAAGTCAATGTCGGGATATTTCTTTTTCCAGAACCCATAATGTTCTGCTGGATAGAGGTGGACCGCCTTGTCTCGCCCGCCATGGTGCAGCAGATCACCGACCTGGTTGCCGGCAAATCCAAACGGCCCCAGCTCGACCGCTTCATCCACCGGATGCTTGGCAATGGCGCTCATCTCGCCATCACCCCGAAACAGTTTCGGCATCCCGACCAGCAAGCTATCCAGCGTCGTTTCTATCATCGCCAATGCATATCTGGCCAAGTTCATATTGGCAATTTTCTATTTATTATGCTTGAAGGCGAAAATGAAAATTAGTGACCTCCGCATTGCACTTTATAGCGGCAATTATAATTTCGTTCGCGACGGTGCCAATCAAGCATTGAACAGATTGGCAGAATATCTCTTACGGCAAGGAGCTGCGGTGCGGGTTTATTCTCCGACCACGGATACCCCTGCGTTTGAACCGACAGGCGATTTGATCAGCGTGCCTTCCTTTGCCTTTCCGGGGCGCGGGGAATACCGCTTTCCGACGCATATTTCAGCCAGTGCGAGACGCGATCTCGCGGCATTCAACCCCAATATCATACAGATTTCGAGTCCCGACCGGGTTGGGCACCGGATGGTGAGCTGGGCCCGCAATCGTAATATTCCGGTTCTGGCATCCGTGCACACCCGGTTTGAAACCTATCCGCGCTATTATAATCTGGCGTTTCTGGAACCGGTGATAGAGGCCATATTGCGCCGCCTTTATCGCCGCTGCGATGCGCTGGTTGCGCCCTCTGAATCCATGGCACAGGTGCTGCGGCAAC
>NZ_DATCTC010000036.1:0-99121 GCF_036568145.1 Parasphingorhabdus sp.
CAGCGCCGGCGGGGTCTAGCCGCCGGCTCTCATCGAAGAAGGAGTCCTCGGTGAGATTCAGAATGCCGAACACCGTCACCATGGCGTCGGCCTCCGCAGCGACTTCCACGATGGGGATCGGGCGAGCAAAAAGGCAGCAATGACGCCGTGGCACATTGGCGACTTCCACGTCACGCCTTTCATGCTTGGGCCTCCCGCGACAATTTCGCTTCGGCCAGCGCGATAGCGCGCCGGATCGGCTCGACCGCCTCGGGGGGAAGCTGGGCCGTCCAGCCGGTGCGGATCACGACATGGGAGGCCGACCGCTGCCGGGGCATGACGGACAACAGGCCGTCATCGGAAATCGTCACCTCGCCGGGCTGGCAATCGCTGCTGCCGCTCTCATAGCTCGGCGTGTAGTTCGCCAGTTCGCCGGGCTGCTCGTCGGTCCACTCGGCATCAATGCCAACGGTGAACGTCTCCGCGTCCCGGTGCGGAAAGAAGCGCAGCCGGTAATGGTCCGGGTCCATCGCCTCGATCCACGCCGCGCCCGCCGCGATTACTTCGCCGACCGTCCACGCTCCGGCCCGGTAATGCTCGATCCACTTCGATTCCGACATAACGCCTCCGATGTGTCCGCTTTCTGTCCGTTATTCTATTCTGTCCGCTTTCTCATTGCAACAGCTATGAAAACGGACAAATGCGGAATGTCCGCCAAATGGTCGTTTAACGGACATTCGTAATGTGTCCAGTGCGGGCTTGGTTGGCGTTAAAAGAAAGATAAATGTTAAATCGCGCGCGCGCGTTACGGTTTCTAAAGGCCTTGCGCTCTAAGGCTTTGCAAGTGGATTGCGTTCCTAAAAGCACGAAGTCGGGCGTTCCTAAAAGCACGATGTGATCCACAAGCGAGCGTTCCTGAAAGCACGATGTGATCCACAGGGGCGGGCCAGCCCCTGAAAGTCCGCGTTAGAGGGGTGCTATAAAAAAGGGCGGGATTCCTCCCGCCCTTCTGTCGTGTCACGGTTTGACCTGGCTGTCGGCTATTCCTGCCGCCGATACTCCATCCTTCCATCGGTCAGGTTGCCCGATTTGCCGTCGATGGCGAGCGATATAGCGCCGAATCCGACCGACACCTGTAGAACATCATCCTGCAAGGTGGCCGGTAGGTTCGTGGTCCGCGTCTTGCCCGTGAACGGGCTAGGCTCGGTGTTCCGCACCATGTAGCTGTCGCCGTTTCGCTCGATCTCGAGCACGTGCTTGTCGTTCTTGACGCCGACCCATTGCCGTCTTGCGGAACAGAACACCGCCAATGCCGGGCGCCAGCACGACGGTTAGCACATCGCCCTGGGTCAGTCCGTCGGGCAGAACGTCAATCGCCGCGGCCACACCACACAGGCTGCCGATAACACCGGTCCAGATGGCCTTGGACGCCCACCAGGGTTTCAGTTCTTCCATTGTCGTTTCTCGATAATGCCCGCGACAATCGCGGGCGTCAGGATGAGGATCGTAAACGCCGATCGGTGTCAGCTTTGTCCATGTTGATATCCTTCGCGCAATTTCAGAGAGCAGCACGCACAGCGGTCACTTCAACACCTTCGTTCAGCCCCAGCGGCACAACCGAGGTGATATCCCACAGCCCACCGGCAAAGCTAATGCGATCAAGGACACTGAGCGTCAGAGACTTGTCATTGGCCAGCACCCGGAAAGTTGCTGGCTGCGAGGCCGAAAGTTGTGCGGCCTCCCGCCGTTCCGCGCCCGTGCCCCAGATGACGTGAGCCCAAGTTGCCGCATAGTCGGCCCAGATCTCGATATCTTCGCCGTACTCGTCCTCAATGACCGCCTTGCGCTGGAACAGTATTCTGCGATTGCGCGGCCCGGCTCTCATCAGACGCCCCTGCGGTGATTGCACAACAAACTGTCAAGACTGGTCCAGTCGCTTGCTTTGGCATGCTCGCGCCGATCGAAGCTGTCAGCGATGAACAGCAGCATGGCGTGGAGCACATCTTTGGGCGGAACTGTGCCGACCGACGCGGTCAGCGTAATTCGCGATCCCGGCTGGATGCCAGGCCATACCGCACCCGGCTTCAAGGCAATGGCCGTATCAAGCCCATCAGCCCGCAGTTCATAAATTGTAACCGATAAGGTCTGCGCGGCGCCGGCCACATCAATATACTCGATCGACGTGACGGAATTGACCGGCGCGAACGGAAGCCGCGCCATATCGGCAAAGCTGTCGCAGTGCGCGACCAGCGATCGCTCAGCAAATACCGCCCCGCAATAGGCCTCGGCGTGCGCCCGCGCGGACGCAATGTAGAGAGCGAGCAGATCGTCTTCATCAGATTCCTCAATGCGGCACTGGGCTTTGGCCTGAGCAAGACTAACCGGTTCAATCTCAGGTAGGGCAGGAGCAACCGGATACCAGCTCATGGCGCAGCTTTCTTCCTCACAGCCGCACGCCGCTCGGGCACGGCCTTGACCGCCCGCTCTATCTTAGGATTGGCGAATGCCACAGCATAGCCGGCAGCGATCAGGCTGCGTGCTTCACCATCGTTGCACTCATATTCGTCGCCCGCGCTCCATGCGCCATTCGCGCCGGATAAGCTGGTTGTCAGCTTGATTTTCATATCGTTCTCCTTTCCGGAAAAGCGCCCATGCGCCGTTCAGGAAAAGGGCGGAGCCGAAACCCCGCCCGATCCAATTAGGTGGCTTTGGTGATAAGGTGTTTCACTGCAGCGGTGTCGCCCAATTCGCCGTCAAAACGGATAAGGCCAGCGATGCCCATATCAGGCCAGAAACGCTCACGCATAACACCGATGACGGGCTGGCCGACCTTGCGAACATAATATTTGGAAAGATCCCCAAACAATGCCACTTTAGTCGCCGCCGCCACTGCTGGAACCGATGCAATCGCCTGATTGACGTGGTAGTTATACCCAAGCAGAGAGCCGGGAACGCCTTGCTGGACGTTGCCCATCTGCCAGAGATAATTACCGTCTCCGTCTTTCAGTTTACGGATCATCTTCAAGGTGGTGTCATTGAACATGAAACCAACTTTCGGGCCTGTGCGATATGCAGGGTCAACCGAGTGAACAAGGTCAATCAGTTCATCTGCAATAATCGCGGTAGCCGTTGCAGTCGTAACGCCGAGCGTTGAAGCCGTGACGATACCGTTAGGATCGCCAGAGCCATCGCCAACAGTCAGTTCCCGGTTAGCGATACGTCCGAGACGTTCACCAAGCAACTGGCCGAGCAGCGATTCCATGTTGAAAATGCTGTCAGTGTCCAGTTCCCATGACCAACGCACAAACTCGGTGTCATAGGCGTAGGCATCAAGGCTTTTCTGCCCGAACGTCACATCCTTGCCGCCATCATCCGTTAGCGCTGTGGCTTCGGTGTGCTTTTCAGCAGCAACAGCCGTGTCATCAACAGTCGGAATCTTGATAGGATTGCCGCTTGCTGTAACCATTTCGGTCGTCACGCCAGGATCATACATTGGACCCCATGCCAGCATCGACTTGATGATCTGGTTTGACAGTTCGGTAGGAACCGTAAAACCGCCAGCAGTCGTGGTGCCTGCGGTCTGTGCACGAAACTCCGCACGGCCTTGTGCAAGCACAGCGCGTTCTTCTTGCGTCAGGTCTTCAACCGGGCCGCAAATAGCTTTGGCAAAAGCAACACGGTATTCAGCCGTAACACCTTCATCAACGCCGCGCGATTCACCGTCAGCCGGGTGAGGCCGATTGGCGGCGCGAGCTTCTTCTGCCCGCGCTTCCATAGCAGCCTGCCGTTCTTCACGGGCAATGTCGGCCTCAACCTTGTCGAAGTCGGTCATGATTTTGTCATGGCGTTCTTCCAACTCAGCAGCGCGGCTTTGATCGGTGTTGCCTTTGATTTCGTCCAGTGCTTCACGGGCCTGAGTAACTAGGCGACCGCGTTGTTCCTGATAATCTTTCAGGGTCATATTACTTACTCCGTCTTAGTGGTTTTGCAGGAAGGAAGCCCCTGCCCAGCCTCCGGCGGTCGCCGGGATTTCAGATACCACGCAAGCGATGATCGGTGTCAGCTTTGCGTAGTAAATAGCCAGAGACATTATGCTCTTTGCGCGCTTCGCTGCGGGCTGCATCGAGTGAACGAAGCGCAATGGATGTGCCATCATAAGCTGGTTCGGAAACAATGCTGACCTCGCGCAATTCGACCTCGTGGATCGTGCGTGTCGGTGGGTCAGATGTTTCGTCCCATTCGTCGTGGGTGACGATAAAACCAAAAGACATGCCGGAAATATCGCCGCGATCAATCAATGTGCGAACGTCACGGCCATCTGTGGTGTCGGGAAGGTCAATTTCCACCGCCAATCCCTTGTCATCGACAGAAATGCGTAGTGTGCCAGCGCTGGATCGGCCCAATACCCGCCCGCGATCATGGTCAAAATAAGCCCGGACATCAGCATTTTTAAGCGTTTCGGTGAACGCAGTTGGCGCGATTACCTCGCGGAAATAACCGCCAATGTCAGCATCATCTCCGAATACAGCCGCATATCCTGCGGCCATGTTACTTTCCCCGTCTGCGCGGCACTCTACCGGCTGCACAAGCGACCGGCGCTCAGTTTCCAGTGTCATCAACATCTCCTTCACTTCCGGCGGCATCATCCACATTGCTGCCGAGCGGCACAGTCGCGCCTTGAACATACAAATTGTCGCCATTTTCTTTAGGTGGCAGATTCTCAAGCGCGCGGGCCTCGTTAGGCGTCCGTAGCGCGTTCTGAATCGCTTGGGCGTGTCCGTTCATCCGGCTTGCGAAGTCACCGCGCATCAGCCCATCCATCGAGTGTTCAACATATCTTTTGTTCCTGGCCGCTCCGAATAATTTCAGATTCAATTCGTCCTCAAACGCCTTCGCCCACTGCGCGATCAAATGTTTAATCAGGTGTAAATCCTGCTGTTCGACATTGGCGAACGTGCCTCGGCTCAAGTCCTGCAAGAATACCGGCGGGATATTGTAAATTCGCGCAATTTCCTGGATCTGGAACAGCCGCGCTTCAACCATCTGGCCCTTGGCAGGGTCAAAGCCGACCTGTTTCAATTCATGGCCGGGCGGCATCGGGAATATTGGCTTATCCGAAGCCTTTGCCGCTTCAATCGCGCGGTTAATGTCGCCCATTGCTCGCTTCATAGCTTCCGCGCCTTGCGGGAGCGGCCCTGATAATGACAACGGCGGAACGCCGCCGCCTGCAAAGAAGTTGCTGCCATAATCGTTCATGGCAAGCGCAAGCTGGATAGCTTTAGCGCCCATGACAATCGGGCTATAAGATGAAAGCTGGTCACGCTTTAACAGGAACGGAATGTCGATAATATCCGCAGCAGCGTATGTTTTCTTGTCATCAAGGGTGTAAATCCGTTTGCCGTTCTCCAGTTTGACCGTGACGTTAGATGGATTAATCGGCCATATGCCAACAACCTGATTACCGGCCCGCTCAACCCAAGCCATCCCGCGTCCGCCGGTGAACACCTGCGTCCATAGATATTTACGCAGCCCGAAAGAAGTCCATTCACTGTTCGGCGCTTCATTCAAGATACGCTGTAAAGGCCCGCCTGCCCGTTCAGAGCCTTCATTGTTCGCCCGATATACATGCAGCGGCAGATTGGCGAGGCTGGACGACAGAAACGTGACCGCCGCCGATACCGCCGGAACAGCCAGCGCGCTATCAATGGTGACGTTCGGAAGATTGCCCGATTGCACACCAAAGAAGGCGAGGAAGTTTTCGGAACTCACCGGGATGGCCGGGTTCTCCACCGAGCCCCGTGTCTCGAGCCCGAACCAGTCACGCCAGCCCATCATGCCACCAACCTGAAGTTCGGGTCATCCCATGGGGAGACGGGAACGGCGATGACGCTGCTCATTGCCGCGCCCAGCGCCATACACAGTGCGACCGCGCAATCGATCTTGTTCACAGCTCTCTCCTTTGCCAGCCAGTGGTTACCCCAGCGGTCCTCATCGGTGACTGCCGACATGATGGCCGAGACGAGGACGGGGCTGCGTTTGAGGCGCAGCCGCCGCTCTAGCAGAGCTTCCTCGACCAGGCGCACCGAGCCCGGCATCCACAACCCTTCACTCATTCCCTCAGGCGCCTTGCCGCGCCTCGTGCCGCCCTGGGGGTGCTCCACGAACGGCAGGACAAGACCGAGTTCGGCTACTTCTTCTTCGAGGCGCCGGAAGGCGTAGCGGTCGTAAGCCGCGACACTGATATCGAACATGCGGTCATAATCGGCCAGCACCTGCGCGACGTGGCGCAAACTGATATTCTCGCCCTTGGGCGCATGCAAATGGCCGTCACGGACCCATGTCGCATAGGGCGCCTTGTCACGTAGTTCACGCGCCCGCAGCGTATCCCCTGGTGTCCAGGCTTCGATCCAGCCATCAAATAGCGGCTTTCCTATATGATCGCCGCTCTCCACAACGCCCGTTTGCACGATCGCTGCAAGAGCCGTAATATCCCGGTTTTGTGAAAGGTCGATGCCGAGCGCCGCGCGGGCACCTGCGTGATCGGCAATCTCGAAGTCGGCAAGTGCCGGTTCCACCGTTGCCCGCGTCATCCACGCGGTTTCTGCATCCGTCCAGACACAAAAGTGCAGCCGTAATATGCCGTTGAGCTGCCCCGGAATCGCCTTGGCCTGCGCCACTACTTCAGTGAGATATTCACGCGTAATCGTCACACCCAGAAGCGGATTTGCCTTGATCCAGCAAGACGGGTCTTCAAGCGGGTCGTCATTCTCGTCAAGTGCACAAACATATGAAAATGTCGTATCGTCGATCACCTCGCCCAAATAACTAGGGTCGGTAACCGCATCGTTATTGCCAGCAGCAACTTTAACCGCGTGTTCGTGTTCCTCCCATGCCGCTGAATTACGATCCGAGCCCGAATTGGTAATCATGAACAATAGCGGGTCCCGGCGGAACTTGAAGCCGCGCTCCAGCATCTCGATGATCGAGCGGTCGGGCAGCTCGTGTATTTCATCCGCGAGTATAAAATAGGGCCGCGGACCAGAGCCGGTCTTGCCGGTATCGCGCGATACGGGGCGGAAGAATGAACCAGATGCATGATGCGCGATGTTGAACTCGCGCCCTGCCCCTCCGGAAAACTCTAACCTTTTTGCAAGAGCCGGTGACTGGCGCACCATCTTCACCGCATCCGCAAACAGGATGCCTGCCTGTTCGCGTTTGGCGGCCGCTGCATATATCTGTGCGCCGGATTCTGCGCATGCAGTCAAACCATAAAGCCCCAGCCCGCCAGCTACAGGCGATTTACCATTGCCCTTTCCCTGCTCTACATAGGCACGGCGGAACCGCCGGCGACCATCCTTTCTCTTCCAACCAAACAGGCTCCCGACGATGAATGCCTGGCTCGGCTCTAAACGGAAGGGTTCTCCCTCGAACTGGCCCTCGGACAATCTGAGCACTTCCTCGAAGAAGCCAAAGGCATGTTCTGCTGCATCAATATCAAACCGGATGCCGTCACCCCGCTTCAGATCATCCAGATGACGGCGGCACGCATTACGTACATGCGGGCCTGCTATAATGTCGCCGGCAATAACAGCGCGTGCGTAATCGCTGGTGCGGTCAGGCAAAGAATCGCTCGGCGGGGTCTTCGCTTTCCGCCGGCGTTTCTGCTGTGATTCTGGTTCTGGCACTGGGCGTCATCCCGAATTCTGCAGCGTAACGCATCATGTCCGCCGCTGCCTTGTTGGCAGTGCCAACCAGCGGGTTCTGGATAGCATTGCCGTTTGAAGTCTTGATCATCAGGCCACCGGTTAGCTGGTCCTTCTCTGCCATTTTTGCGATGGCCCGCTCGGCCTGAACCCAGCGGCCGTAAGCCTGGGCGTAAGCAGCCAGCGCAGCGCGGTCGACCTCGCAAAGCAGGCCGATCCGGTGCAACTGCTGCGCGACCCTGCCCCATTCCTCGAGCGCGTCTGCGCTTAAATGCGGCGGCGGATCTGGTAGCGCCGGAACAGGCCGTGCCTCCTTAGCGTTAAGCGGCCGCTTCCCGCGGTTCCCCTCAATCAGCTTGAGCGATGTCGGCTTTGGTTTGGTTCCAGGTTTCATTTAACCAGCTCTTCCCCTATGCGTTCGTGCAACCAGTCGGCCACCACCAATATTGCAGGGACCAAATCTATTTTCGCGATACTACTTCTTGCCGCTGCTACTACGGCACCCTCGGGCGATATCTTTACATGCACGCCGACCCGGGTATGGGATGGCGACGGGCCGATCTGGTGCGCCGAAGGTCCCAAAATCCGCCTCTCAGGCATCGCAGCTCGGGAGGCTGACGGCTCCTGCAGGCCGGGGCATCCCTGTCCCAGAGCATCGGCGAAAGATGCTCGCGACGCATTAGTTAAGCTGATCGGCCGCCCGGTGGGAAAATCTTCTCATGGTCACATTATGGTCAACGGCGCTGCCCTACGCTGCCGCTCTGAAGGCAGTGCCGGTGGATCACGAACTGCAGCGTGGTGCGTATCACCCAAATCCGGCGACCTCTCCTGCGCCATGGTAAAGGGAGGCTGGGCACTCAAGTGGGACCGGTACTGGGGGAAGCATCGGTGCTGATGCTCGTGCAGGTTCTGGTTATCGATAAGGTTCGCAGGCGATACCATCGAGATCGCCATCCATACCTTCTCGATAACCTGGCTGCCCCCGATAGATCGGTGCGACGCTCGCAGCGCGCGCATCGTCACAGCCAGCGTAATAGGCTGATTGCTCTATGGCGGCGCTTTCCTCAGGTGTTTTGCTGATGGTCGACCATAGGCTTTCCGCCACAGGCGCACCATGCCAAGTCGCGATGCCGACAACCAGGCTAAGGCCAAGAACCTGCACGCCAAAACTCCCTTTTGCAGGTTTTTGCTTTTGGTATCGACGCGGTCCGTTAGATCGCCGTCGGGATTTGTTCTGGTAACGCTGCATCACCAAAATGTAGCAGTCAAAAATTAACAGTCTCTTATCTGTTTCACCGCTGCTGCTCATCAAGTTCGGCGAATGCCCGCCCGTCTCCATCGAGAGTCGCGGCCTGTCCAGTAAAATCCTGCCAGCGTTTGATAGCAACATCCACATAAGCCGGGTTCAGTTCAATGGCGTGGACCACGCGGCCAGTCATCTCGCCAGCGATAATGGTGGTACCAGATCCTGAAAAAGGCTCGTAGACCGCTTGGCCCACGCAGGAATTATTCTCGATTGGACGCTTCATGCACTCCACCGGCTTCTGGGTGCTGTGCCCGGTCTCGTTCTTTCTGGGCTTGGGGATGCGCCAGATCGTCGTCTGCTTGCGATCACCCGACCAGTGGCCCTTTGCTCCCTTCTTGACGGCATACCAGCAGGTCTCATGCTCCCAGTGGTAATCTCCGCGCGACAAAACGAGCTGGCCCTTGTCCCAGATGATCTGGGAGCGCAGCTGGAAACCGCTGGCCGCAAGGCTGTCACCGACGATACCGCCAAACAGGCCGGCATGCCAGACATAGGCAACATCACCGGGGAATAGAGCCCACGCTTCGCGCCAGTCGGCTTTATCATCGTTGAGCACCTTGCCCTTAGCTGAGCCACTGGCTCCAATGCCTGCTTTCTCGCGCCACGCCGGTTCATATTCCACGCCGTAAGGTGGGTCGGTGACCATCAAGTGTGGCGTGACGCCGCCCAGCGCCTTGGCAACGGTATCGGCATCGGTGCTGTCACCGCAGATAAGCCGGTGCTTACCGAGCAGCCAGACATCGCCGGGCTTGGCGACAGGTTCGATCGGTGTTTCTGGAATCTCGTCCGGATCGGTGAGCCCCACGCTTTGATCTGCAGTGAGCGAAGCCAGTTCGTCATCTGAAAAGCCTATAAGCCCCAGATCAAAATCGAAGGCTTGCAGCTCGGTTAATTCAACGCGGAGCAGTTCGTCATCCCAGCCAGCGTTGAGCGCCAGCTTGTTATCGGCCAGCACATAGGCCCGCTTGCGCGCCTCGCTCCATCCCGCCGCAACCATGACGGGTATATCGGTCAAACCAAGTTTGCGCGCAGCAAGCACCCGCCCATGACCTGCGATCAGGCCGCCCTCATCGTCAACCAGAACCGGAATCGTCCATCCCCATTCGCGGATCGAGGCGGCAATCTGCGCCACCTGTTCCTCGCTATGGGTGCGGGCATTACGGGCATAGGGTACCAGTGCCGAGACGCTTTTGCGCTCGACCTTATCTGCAGGCCATTGCTGTGACATAGTGTTCCTTTGGATCAGTCCCCGCTAGCGGCGCTGTCAGTCGGCCAGTTCGGCCTGAATTTCGAAGTGGGTCACGAAGCCGCTCAGGTAGGGCAGCCCTACCGGGATGCCGGTTGCACGGGAGGTGTTGCGGCTGATCGTCCAGCCCATCCAGCGGATTATGCCAGCGTTGATCGCCGCTTCGAGGTCGAGGCCGGCGTGGATTCCATTATGCACATCGTCAGCGAAGTGGCGCCCGTAGCGGCTGTCGAGAAAATCTTGCACCCCTTCGGCGTTTCCGGTTGTGGCCTCGGCAATCGCCGGGGCGGCAATTGCCCATGCCGCATCAGCGTCCGTAAAGCCGGCGGTGGCGCCGTAGAAGCCCCAGGCTTCGTTGCGGGTCGGAAGGGTCGTGTTGGTCATTTGCGTTGCTCCGTTTCTTGAAACAACGTTCGCTCTGTTCGCGGCGACTATCCAGTCAAATAGACGGTTTAGCGTCACTATTCTGACCCTCACCCCCGCTCGCTAACTCGCGGCTGCGTGAAGTTATGGCCCGCACCGGTTTCCCTACCGAGAGCGACTAAGTGCGAACCGCCCCCCGGGGTCATTCACAAGGCCAACCGTCGTCATTGACCTCGATCCGCCTGCGAAACCCAAATTGCTCGGCTGTGCGTAACTGATGGCACTCGGCGCAGAGGCATCGGATGTTGCTGTCGTCGTCGCTACCACCTTTGGCGAGGGGTACGATATGATCGGGCACGGTCGCTTTGCAAACCATACCCTTGGCAGCGCAGTCGCGGCATAAAGGTTCTATCTGGAGACGGCGACGGCGCTGGATGACGGCAGCTCGTCCGCGCAGCCGTTTTGCCATATCGCTATCCTTGTATTACAATTTCGTCTGCCACTCGCTGATAGCCAGCATGATCTTGGCAGCTACGATCTCTTCCGCACTTTGGCGGACCAAAATATCATGCGACGCCAGATCGGAGCGCACGAGATCAGGAAGCTTTCGCACCACTTCCTCGATGAGTTTTCTGAGGGTTTCGTCGGTCATGCTATTCCCATGTGGCAGGGCTGGACATCGTGCAAGCCCCAAACAAAAGAACGCCCGGAAGAGGGGATGTTCTCCGGGCGCAGTTGTAAATTCTCTATTACGGAAGGCCTACAGCAATTGGCAAGCGTGGTCAACGGTAAAATGACGAATAATATAATAAATTCAGTTTGTTAGTTCTCTTGGTAGGCAAAGGAAACTGATCACGAACTGTCCCTGCGGAGCCCGAACAACCGCACCAGTGCATCAAGGCCGTGGCACAGGTTCCGTTGGTCTGCATGCGACCATGCCGCAGTATCCGTATCGTAGCAGACCACCGTATGAACCAGAACGCTGGGCTTGCGTCCGACAGTGCCCGGGGCATCGTGATCAGCCGTACGCAGCATCAGGATCGCCGCAGCAGCGCGACGCCGAACCTTCTCGACCAGTTCAGGATCATGGTCAGGCGCACTGCCACCGAAGATCCCCTCGTTGATCAACAGTGCAGTGACCGAACGAGGCTGATCCATAGGCAGACCCATGACGGCGCGGTTGCGGGCCATGATCTCTCCATACATTTCGCTCGCCGCCAGCTGCTCAGCCGTGATGCTGCCGGCAAAGGCGAGCCGACCGATCGCCGAGCCGAGGCGCTCGTCCTTCGCCTGCCGGGCGGTAACGCCGTAGTGGCGCTGACGAGCCTCAAGCACAGTCGCCGTCACCTCACGCCGTGTTTCAGCCTTACTTGGTTGGACTAGCTTGCCGCTAGGGTGCCGCCGCCCGGATTTCCGCTTACGACCGCGAGCCATGGTTCACCTCCTTTGCCGCAGGAGACGCTCCGTAAAGCTTCTCACCCAGTTGACGGACCATCTCGCGCTCGGGCCAGGACAGCCTCGGATCGGCTGCAGACACAGCAAGTATGCCCATCTCTCTCCAGCCATCACGCTTGACTTCATCGGCGCTGCGGCGCTCGCCGCCATAACCGCGGGGATGCCACTTCATCGTACCACCTCCCCGGCCGGAGCCGATGATGCACCGACACCGCTGCGGCGCAGATTAACGAATGGAACGCGGCCAAATGATTCTGAACCGGCCGTCATGGAAGTGGATGCGATGCCGATGGGCAAAGCGGGGGTATATGAAGCCATAAAAGGTCTCCGTTGCATATTTTCTGAGACTAATGATTTGAGACACGGATCAGCAGATTACGGAGGCGCGCGCTGATGAGGTGAAACAACGAGACGCGGGTTCCCATTCTGATGGGGGACGCACACCCCAAAGGGTGCGACCCCATTCTTTAGAATGGGGGTTACACACCGACAACTTAACAGGGGCCTTAAACCCTTAGAGAACTGCCAGAAATTGAAGTTTCGGAAGACGAAAGTCGTCAGTGTGTCCGCAACTGGATTATGAGTAACACAGCGTATCCCGGCGCAGGTCTGCAGGGGTAGTTGCGAAAACCCTCCGCAACTGGACCGCGCGCATCCCGGCGAAGGACAGCGCAGATCTTCGGATGTAGTTGCGAAGATTTGCCGCAACTTGCGCAACTGGCCCCCGCGCAGATCTGCGCAGGGTGCGATTGCCTGGAGCGCGGTCACTGGCTCTCCTCTGGATAGACCCAGACTCGCGGATTCTCGACCGGCAACGAACCTCCCGACTGCGGGCATTTGAAGTGGCTCGGCAGGACGTCGAGCATATTGTTGTGCAACTCACCGGTGTCTGTATCGGCAACCTCATCGGTTCCGGGAAAGGCCATGTGTTCGGTGCACATGAAGCCGAACTTGGATGTGGTGGTGCCCAATCCATAAGGGCCGCCATCTCGCACGAATTTTATATAGCCTTTGGTCGCGAGCACGCTGGTTCGGTCCCGGATGGTGTGCTTGCCGCCAAGACCTGCCTGATTTTCAAATTTCTCGGCAAACTGCGCCGCGGTGTACAGTCGTCCAGATGCAGCCTCGTCGAGCAAAATCTCGAGAATTACGTCATGCTTACGCACGCGTTCGGCATCCAGGAGGCTCCCGATTTCCTGGCGTACCAGCCGGTCATTATTGACATCTACCTCCACCCACTGCCCGCCACGCTTGTCGATAAGCATTGGCTCAAGCGCCGGGCCATTGCGCAGTTCGATCTCAAGCCGGCGCTCGCCGCTGCTTTCTATCGGACGATGCATGATGACGCCCGCGGTATAGAAACCGCGTAGCGAACTTGCACCGGACAGCGCCTGAAACGGATCCTCACCGACCTGTTTCTTCGTCAGTTTCTTGGTATGATGTGCGAGGATCAAGCCTGCTTCGGGAGCGGCTGCATCGCGCAGCGCCTCCACCCGCTGCTGCAAGAAAAACAGCATCGCGGCATTGTCGTTTTCCCCGCCGCCGTCAGGGCCTCCGTCGAACACGTTACGAATCGGGTCGATGCAGATGATGTCGGGCGGCGCATCCGGAAAATATCTGGTGATTGCGTCGATCGCGAGCGCGACGCCCTTGTCATCAAGTAACAGGTTCAGCTTTGGCGTCACGATGAGATTATCCCGCGCCGCTGCAAGAACCTGCTGATCGAGACGGATCGCCTGTAACCGTTCGCGCAGATAATGATATTGGATCTCGGCCTGAAGGTAGAATATCCGCAGCGGCCGCGGCGGTATAAACCGCAGAAATGGTCTGCCAGCTGCCAGGTGCACGAGCATGCAGATCAGAAAATCGCTTTTTCCTACTTTGGGCGCGCCGCCGACAACGAGCATGCCGCCGGGGGTCAAGACGCGCGGGGCAATGATATCGTCGGGCATCGGGCCGCTGTCATCGAGCAGCGCACCCAGCGATAAGGCTGGCAGCGAGCGGGGTGCGCGGACGGCAGTCCCAGCGGCTGCAGGCCCGTTGCGCTCATAATGACGCTCCGAAATGCGGTCAGCTTCCTCACGCAGCCGCTCAAACGGCCAGCTTGGACGCAGCATGGCGGCGTTGAACTCGCAGATCGCCTCCCAGCCCTCTGTTTTGCTGAGCCGACCTTCGTGGATCATACGCACGTAGTGGCCGATTGCAGCGCTTGCGCCGTCGAAGCGGGTCCAGGCATCTTCGCCGCCTGCACGCACCGGCGTGGTCAAGATCTGGTCGAGGGAAGGTTTTGATGTCGGTGACTGGGCGGCCGGATTGAGCCCCGGCAGCATCGGCATCGCGGTGACAGCTTCAACCATCTCTTCGAGGTGGACTTCGTTCGCGCTGCGGTGATGCAGAATGTTTACGAGGCGACGCTCACCACCTTTCCGGTATATGCTACCTGCGACGCGGATCGGCTGATGGGCCGACCGAAAGGATAGATCGCCGCCGACCTTGCGGGCCATATCGCCGCGTATACGGCACAGAAGCGCGATATCGTCGTCCACTGCTGGTTCCGACAGCCGCCAGTACAGGTGCAGCTTACACTGCCCCTCTGGCGTCACACCTCCCGATGCTATCTCCAGACTGGGCTCTCCCAAGTACCGCGCGAGGTGATCCCGTTTGGCATTGATGTCACCGTGATCGAGATCGACGAGGATCGTCTGCATTTTCCGGACATCAGCAGCCTTGGCCTGTCCGGTCTGTGCGACAGTACCCGGGACGACGAACACGCCCATTCCCGCATCTGCGGCCGACCGGGCGAACTCTGCGACTTTGGAAGCCGCGTCCGTATCCGCAGGCGTCCAGATTGTCTGGGGCGCACGATTCAAATTCTGACCCTTGTCGACATACGCCCGTACGGGGATGAGGCCGTCGCAGTGGCCGACGACGACTTCGATGAACGTCGTGATCTGCTCTGGATCGGGCATGACGGGAGCGCCGCCTAGTGGTTGAGGAGAATGATGATCCACAGGACCTGCTCCGCCATAGGGGCCGCCAGATATATCCGGAAACGCACGCTACTGCGCTCCCGGATTCTGGCGCCCCGTGCGGTCACGCAGCTGTCCGGCCTCAAATGCTTCGATATCCTTCAGGCGATAAACGACGCGGCCGCCGAGCTTGATGTATTGGGGACCCTCTCCAGTCCACCGCCAGCGTTCAAGCGTGCGGTGCGAAATGTTCCAGCGATCAGCTAGGTCGATTTGATTGAGGTGTTTGGTAGCCATCTGTTACTCCTTGGGTTGGTGTCGAAAACCTGAGGAGAATATGGCAGGGGTGCGGGTAGGAGCCGGGTAGGAGCTAGGGAGGAATCAAGGTAGGAATCGCGAAAAATGGCCTCCAGATGCAAAAAAACCGCCTCATTGGACGGCTACAGATTTACTAAAGTTAAGAGAATCAGGCGAACATCCAGCAGCTGCCGTTCTCTTCCTTAATGAATTCGCGCCAGTCTTCCCTGGGGGAAAATGCCTTCGCGAGCGTGTTGACGCTGACGAGGAATTCTGCATTTTCGAGAAGCTGGACGGTCATGCATTCGGGATTGCCCGATTTCCAAGCTTTGTAGAGTTGCCGAATGATCGCCCGATTTTTTACCCCCCTAAATCGATATCGCTTTCCCCGAACAGTGACAGAACCACCATCGGCTCCCATAGTAATTGCTTCATCGGTCTGTGGTGCACCCCAGGCTATGCGTGCGGCGAGAAGTTCCGGATCTACTGTCAGCCCGCCGGAAACCGCTACATCCCGAACGGCGATGAATTCATGGCCATTGTAAATTTTCGCAGGCAGTCGGTCGGCAGGAGTGGAACTGAGTACGATCCTAAGCCCCGGTGCTGGCCGAATACGGGCAGCTTCGGTAAATTGCGCCCATACGGCCGGATCAGCAAGACGGCGGGTAATCCAAACGGGCACGCGCTTGCTGCGCCCCGGCAAGCGCACTTCGCCAACTTCCCAAACGAGGCCGGGAACCAGAGCAATTGGGGCCGCATGCGCCCCATCCATGCGCGCAAGCATGTATAAGAATAACTTGTCGAAATTGACGCGAAACGTAGCCAGTTGAGCGTTGGGCACCGTTATCCAGCCCGCCGCCGGGCTGAAATAGCCGTATTCCGCCTGTTCGCCCGACCAGATCAAATTGATGGGTTCGTCGTCATGGTCGATGAGCGATGGAGCAGTCTGTTGTTCTTCGGAGGATTCCAGCAGTTCGCACGCCTTCAGAATCCCGCCAGCTGAAGCATAGTAGCCCTCCAGGGCTTGGCTGGTGATTATCGCAGCAGGTGTTTCGGCCACGGTCTGCAGAAGATCGGCAGCCAATGCATCAAGAGCTGGTAAAACCTCAGACCTCACGCAATATGCCCCAGCGGCGTAGATATTTCTCGCCAATCAACTGCTCGGCTTCTGTCTGCTCCTTGAGATTGCAGCCATGCGGCATGGTGATCATGAGAGGCAACGTTCGGCCGCGCCGAGCATCCCCCTTGGGGTGAAACTTGATGGTCAACCTCGCCTGCGTCACAACCCAACCGCCTGTCAAGGGACTGTGGGAGCCAAAGTGTTCAGAGGCCATATTCCAGATCGTGCGATCGGCCTTGCGCAGGCATTCAAGAGTGACCCGTTCACCGACATTGCCGATGGGCATGAGGCGCAACTGCTTCACCTCGACGGACTCGATCCCGTCCTTTGCGTCGGTCGGAAAAGAGAATGGCTGCGCCAGCATCGCAAGATCATAGGCACGCAACGGAACTTTCTCGCTTTGGAATTGGGTGCCAAGGAGATCACGCGCCATGAAGAGTGCCATTTCCTCTCGGCTTTCTCTGTCTTTCGAGACAACCTCGATAACCCCGGTTGCAGGCTCGTAGGTCATCGCCGCCTCAAACACCGGTCGATGTGCACGCCGGATGAGCGCACCGTCGGTATCAAAGGCAAGCTGATCATCCGGCAGACCTTCGCGGTAGATTGCGATCTGTACCAATTTGCAGTCCTCTCCGTTAAAGGTCGGCCGGAACCGCTCGAATATGTCGACATGGATATGGTTGCATTGGAAGCGCTCACGCAGCGCCACCTTGAAAGCATCGAGTGCAGCCTCATCCTGACGAAGATTCAGATTGGGCGTCCCGATGAAACCGTCCCAGCTACGGCCCCGCCGACGTTCATCTGTATACCGAATTTCCTCTGCATGCCGGAACTGCTTCGGCGCGTTGAGGAACATCCAGAGCGCGCGGTCGTGACCATTTGCGAGTTTGTCCATAGTCGCGCGATCGTCTGTAATGCTAAAGAGCGCGGCCTGTCCGGCATCATCAGCCAAACCATTTACGCGTTCGGCGTCGCGAAGCAGAAGGGCATGAGCCTCATCGTCTAACTCGTCGACAGCCCTGATCGCGGTTCGCGCCACCTCTGGCTCAGAGACATTCCAGTTTACCGGCGGGGTGAGCGTGATCTCATTATGGTCGAAATAAGCACGAAGACCGGTAGCCGACGTCTTGCGAATGAATTTGGCAATGGTAGTCATAGGGATACTCCTCCAGCTGGATCAGTCGCTGTGCACGCCGATCTGCTAAATAGCGTATTAGCGCAATCATGGCGAGTCAAGAGTATAAATACGCAGATTAGCGGATAAGCAGTAGACTACCCAAATAATGATCCCTGGTGGTCGGACTCGCCAAGCAATTTGAGAACCTTGAGCCTGACCTCTGCCGCCTCCCGTGACACCTGAAATGTCTCCATCACCGCGTTAACGATTCGCCGGCCATTGTCCGAACCAACCGGGACAGCCGCGTGAAGATTCAGTTCCTGGCAGTAATTGGACACCAAGAGACGGATCTGTGTCACCGGCATCAGTATCGCGCCGCAGACATAGCCTGCCTGCCACTCCATCCAATCGTATTCTCGTGCTTGAAGGATCGTGTCACGTTTGCAGATCGCAGTGTTCTCAGGGCTCTTACGGTCGAAAAGCTGCCCGTGTTGAAACTTTCCCGCCCATAGATGGCGGTGGAAATGCACATGGCCGAACTCATGCGCCAACGTGGTGCGCAGACGGTTCTCACGGCGAGGGTCATTTGCTAACCGGTCCGAGATAGAGACTTCGGGATCCTCGCCGGGATGAAAGGCTGTTACGCCTTCGACATCTTGCCCGTAAATCGACAGATCTGCACAGGAATCGAGACTAGCGCCGTTTAGTTCGATCAGGAGGTGCAGTTCGTCTGTGGTGATATGGGGGCGCGGATCTTGATTGCGCCTGCGATGCAGATCCCAGACCAGTTGCTCACACTCGCGGTCCAGTTCATCGTTTGTGTAATAAGGCCGCTCTGGAAATCGGCCCTTCGAGTCCCGAATCATCCGCATCTGCCGTGCCCTGTCTAATCGGTGATCGCGCGGCGAAAGTTGACGAAAGCCGCCGCCGCCTTGACAGGGTCGTCCAGCTTACTGCGAAGATCATCCGGGAACTTGCCAGCCGTCAGAAACAGCACACCCTCGTCTATATCCAGAACTTTAGCGAACTGCCGAATCAGATGGTCCGATGTGGGACTGCGCCGGTCATGCTCGATATCGTTGAGGTACTGCGGCGAAATCGCTGTGTCATCTTCTTCTTTCCGGATCCGTGCCGCCAATTCTTTTTGACTCATGGCCATAGCTTTCCGAGCTTTGGAAATCTGCCGACCGAAACTCATGCTGTCCTTTGTCATTGTCTGTTCACGCCCATACCATCCTTAGATCACGCGGTTATGCTGATCCGCGTAGTGATTGCTGATGCGATGGTCAAGGTTAAGCCGCAACGCTGCGAATCAAACTGCGCAGATTTACTGCCAGCCAGGTCAGCGCCCTGACTTGGGCCAGCACGCAGCCATCGAAAGATTTCTCATGGCTACGCAGTTCTACGTCAAGTAACTGATATTGCTTGTTTATCTGACTATCCCGCCTAGCGTGATCTCCACACAGCGAAACCGCGGAGATCACGATGCATCACAGCCTTGCGGGTCCAAACAGCCTGCCCCCTGACCAAATGACCGCCGATGCCCGGCTTGCCGAGTTGGGCCGGATCATCGCCGCCGGTGTTGTGCGCATGACCGACAAGTCCAGTTCTATATCTGCCAAATGCAGAGATAGTTCACTCGCAATCCCGACGGCCAAGAGCATCAGTGAAGCCGGGCCCAATGCCCGGATTGGAGAATATTGATGCAAAAAGAGAATGAAGCGAAAGTGCTCGCAAGGCTGGCGGCACTGAAAGATATGACGGTCAGGGAGCTGAAAGGCGAGTGGCAGGCCCTGATGGGATCGCCAGCGCCCAATAACAGCCGTCCGTTTCTTGAACGGCGGATTGCTTACCGGATTCAGGAACTGACCTTCGGCGGGATTACGAAACCAACACGGCAGTTGCTCGATGCTCTCGCCGATGAGGTCGAAGGCAAGAAGGTCAGAAAGTCGATGATTTCTGATCCGCGCAATCCCGTGATCGGCACGCGGCTGGTGCGAGAATGGGACGGCACCGAACATACCATCACGGTTCTGAAGGACGGTTTTGACTGGCAGGGACGGCGATATAAATCGCTGTCGGCGGTCGCCCGGGATATCACTGGCACCCAGTGGAATGGCTACCGCTTCTTTGGCCTGCGGGAACGGAAGGACGCAGCATGAGCAGCACCACGGCACCGATGCGGCGCCTGCGCTGCGCCGTCTACACCCGCAAATCCAGCGAAGAGGGGTTGGACATGGAGTTCAACAGCCTCGACGCCCAGCGCGAGTCCTGCGAGGCCTATGTCGCCAGCCAGCGCGCCGAAGGCTGGGTCTGCATGCGCGAACGCTACGACGACGGCGGGTTCTCTGGCGGGACCCTCGATCGCCCCGGGCTGAAGGCCCTGCTGGAAGACGTCGAGGCCGGCCTGGTCGACGTCATCGTCGTCTACAAGATCGACCGCCTGTCACGATCCCTTATGGACTTCGCCAAGCTGGTCGAGGCCTTCGACCGCAACAACGTGACGTTTGTATCGGTGACGCAGGCGTTCAACACCACGACCTCCATGGGCCGGCTGACGCTCAACATCCTGCTGTCGTTTGCCCAGTTCGAACGCGAGGTCACCGGCGAGCGCATCCGCGACAAGTTCGCCGCCAGCCGCGCCAAGGGCATGTGGATGGGCGGGTTCGTGCCGATGGGCTACGATGTGGTCGACCGGAAGCTGGTGATCAACGAAGCCGAGGCCGCTACGGTCCGCCACATCTTCCAGCGGTTTGTCGAATTGGGATCGGCGACCCTGCTGACCCGGGAACTGGTGGCGAGCGGCACCCTCAACAAGCGGGGCAAGCCGATCGACAAGGGGTTCCTGTACAAGCTCTTCCGAAACCGGCTTTATATTGGTGAGGCCGTCCACAAGGGCACAAGCTATCCCGGGGAACATCAGGCCATCATCACGCCTGAGCTGTGGGATCAGGTCCATGCCATCCTGCAGGAAAGCCCGCGCCAGCGTGCGGCCAACACTCGCACCCAGACCCCGGCACTCCTGAAGGGGCTCATCTTCACCGATCGGGGCATCGCCATGACGCCGACGGTGACGAAAAAGGGCAGCCGGCATTACCGCTACTACACCTCGATGGACGCGATCCGGAACCGGGCCTGCGAAGGCCGCGACAGCTTTGTCCGGCTCAATGCCGGCATGGTGGAATCGGCCGTCGTCCAGCACATCCGGTCGTTGCTGCGCACGCCGGAAATCGCGGCCCGGGCGATGGAGGCAGCGCGGCGGACTGCACCGGACATCGACGAGCACGATGTGGTCACCGCGCTGGCGGGATTTGACGGTCTCTGGGAATCGCTGTTCCCGGCCGAGCAGGCCCGGATCGCCCGGCTGCTGATCGAGCGGGTCACGGTTAGCGCCGATGGGCTTGCGGTCGACCTGCGCATCGAGGGCCTCGGATCGGTCATCCGGGAAATGGTCATCCCGAAGCAGGAGATGGCAGCATGAGTGCCCCCACGACCATGCGGGTGTTCATTCCGCTCTCCATCCGCAAGCGCAACGGGCGGCCGAAGATCGTCCCGCCGGCCGACATGGTGCCGGACAGCGATGGGGGCGTGGACCCGCATGTGCTGCGCGCGATTGCTCGCGCATGGAGCTGGCGGCGGAAGCTGGAGTCTGGTGAGGCGTCCACCATCCTCGACATTGCGCAGGCGGCGGACGTCACAGACAGATATGTTAGCCGGATGATCAGGCTGGCATATCTAGCCCCGGCGATACTCGAGAAACTCGCGCTTGAACGCTGTTCCCCGGCCGTGTCGGTCAAGGATCTGGCAGCTGCAGCGGAACTTGCATGGAAAGAGCAGGAAACGGCCGTGTTTGGCTGAGCGACGTTGTCCGCTTCGCGCCCTAATAGCGGCCATAAAGTCAGGCGAGGACACGCCTGAAAGCTGCCGTTCCAAAGTTTCGTCTGATTGAGGAAAATAAGCCTTCAATCGCAATAGGTCGAAAAATTTTCTTCGCGATGCGTCTTGGTCGCTGAAGTGAGGCGCATGAAATCCTCGTTAAGTTCGGCTTTGCCGTATCGTGACCGTGCACGAATTAAGTTGCTCCTTCATTATGACTTTCGGATGAGCACCACCCCAGCAATCACAAGCGCGCCGCCAGCCAGAAGCCAGGATTGATCGACAAGCAACGCGCTAGCTATGATCAATGCGGCAGCTAGAGGGCCTTTCAAGGACTGACGCTCATTGCGAAGTCCAGTGAGCTGCTCGATACTGAGCGGATCGAGCTGAACCGGCACATATCCTGACTTTGCGATCGAGTTCGCAGTGGCAAGTATGTCGGGCAAGGACGCCGACAAACCCAGCAGCTGACCGCGAAGTCTCTTCAAACCCGACCGAGCGCTGCCGAGCGAGAACCGCTCGGCGAGAAGCTCCGTCATGATCGGCCGGGTCTCTTCGGCGATGTTGTAGTCCGGTGCCAGCGATCGGACGAAGCCCTCTGCAGTCAACAAGGTACGCAGAAGAATGGCCAGATCAGGTGGCAGAACCAGTCGATAATCCCGCAACAGGTCGAAAACGCGGGAAAAAATCTGCGAGAACTCGATGCCAGATAACACGGTCCCCCTGAACTCTCCGATCAACTGATCCAGATCCACCGCGAGCGCATCGCGATCCACCTTCGGCTCCCCCGCCCATGCGAGCAGGACATTCGCGACATCGCTGGTTTCCTCACCAGCGATCGCAAGCACGAGGCGGACGATCTCGTCGCGCCTGGCCTTGGTGAGCGTCCCGACCGATCCAAAGTCGATGAAGCCGACATCCTGCTCGCCGATCATGAAGACGTTACCGGGATGGGGGTCGCCGTGAAATTCGCCGTTCAGGATGATCATCCGCAGGACAGCGTTGGCATAGCTTTTAGCGAAAGCCGCCACCCGCGGGTCGCCCGATGGGCTGCCCAGCGAAGACGCGGGCCTGCCGTACAGGCGTTCCTGAACGTTCACCCGCAGCCCGGTCAGTTCCCAATGGATGGCCGGGGTCCTGACGCCGATGGTATCGAGATATGCGCCGATCCGCTCGCAGGCTCGGGATTCCGCAGCGAGGTCCATCTCCCAGGCAAGATTGCGGCCGAAGGTCCGCAGAAACTCGACTGGCCGGTAACGCGCGATGTCCGGCGACCGTGCTTCCACGATCCCGGCAAGGCGTATAAGGAGGCGCACATCAGCCTCCATCCGAGCGGCAGTGCCTGGCCGCCGAACCTTCACGATGACCTCGCTTCCGTCCCGCAGTCTGGCGGAATAGGTTTGCGCTATGGAGGCAGAGGCCAAAGGCTTTTCGTCGAACTGCGCAAAGTCGCTCCGCCAGTCCTCACCCCAGCTTGAAGCAAGTACGGGCTCGATATCTGCGAAGGGCACTGACGACACCTGATCGTGCAGGGTTGAGAATGCCGTGATCCAGTGTTCGGTAAACAGATCGCTTCGGGTGGCGAGGAGTTGCCCCAGCTTTATGCCGACTGGCCCGATGTCACGGAGGAACGCCACAACTGCAGCCGGACGAAATTCGCGAGGATCGATGACATTGCTCGAAGAGGGAATAAATCCGAGGGCTCCGGCGAGATTCTTCGCGCCGTGCCTCATTAGGATTTGGCCGATCTCCGCGGCGCGAGCGATGCTGCTGATAGGCTTTTCCGGGGGCGATGCCATGATTTTACTCAGCCTCGGCCCGGAGTTGGTCCAGATTTTCCGATACCCTTGCAAGAATCTGCTGCAACGTTCGCTTCTCGTCGGCGGCAATGTCGCGCCAAAGCAGACCATGAAGCCTATCCGCGGAGCCTCTCAGTTCGGGCAGCAGATCGTCAAGCTGCTCCGTGAGGATGAGCTGCCACGCTCGCCGATCCGTCTCAGCTCGAAGCCTTTTCATCAGCCCGCGTGCGCAAAGACCTGCAATCGCCTGGCCGATGGTCGCCGATTCCAGTTCCAGTTTCTTGGCGATTTCAGCCTGCGTAAGGGCAGGATCGCGAAGAAGTTGTCCGATGATCCTCCACTGTGTCTGATTGAGACCGATCCTGGCGACCCTCGCATCGTACACTCTGCGCGCGCCGCGACTGATCTCGTCCATAAGATAGAGAATGCGGTCATCATCGGTGATGACCTTCTGCCGACGCTGAGACCGTGACATGGTATCTGGTTTTTCATCCATAGCGCTGTGTAGTCGGATAGCCTCGGATGCCCAAATGCAAACTGCTAAATGCCTTTACTATCTGGCTCACGGTTCATAGGGTGCGAGACGCGTTCACCTTTTACTGAGGCTGCCGAAAGAGTCAGATGACCGATAACTCCAACCAACCGGAGCAGGAGGGCACAACCCCAACGAAACCGCAATCGCGGCGTGGCTTGCGCATCGTGCTAATCCTCGTTGGTCTTGCCGTGCTGCTTGGCGGGATCTGGTGGTACTACCGGCACGTAAGCTACGGACAATACATGCAGTCGACCGATAACGCCTATGTCGCTGCCGACAGCGTCGTTATCTCTTCCAAGGTAGCGGGATACGTCGAAGAGGTCTTCGTGGGGGAGAACGAGCAGGTTGCTCTCGGCGGAGCCCTCGTACAACTGGATCTGCGGGATTATCAGGCGCAAGCGCAACAGGCGCGCGCACAGATCGCTGCGACCCTGGCCGGTGCCGACATAATCCGTTCTCAGGTAGCTGAACAGGATGCAGCCATTCGCCAGGCGCGGGGCCAACTCGCCGCCGCGCGCGCAGCACTCGACCTCGCGAACGACCAGGTGGCGCGATATCGGCCCCTTGCCGCGACAGGAGCCGAACCGCGGGAAAAGCTCGATCAGTATGAGGCGCAGGCGCGGCAGGCGCGGGCCGAACTCGCCGCTGCGCAGGCGGCGGTCGCTGCCGCGACCGCTCGCCGGGGGACCCTGTTCGAGCAGATCAGCCAGACCCAGGCGCAGGCGGACGCTGCTCGCGCTCAGCTGGAAACAGCCGACCTTACGGTTGAATCGACCTTGCTGCGCGCCAGCAAGGCCGGCCGCGTCGGCGATCTCTCGGTGAGGGTGGGCCAGTTCGTGCAACCGGGTCAACGTTTGATGACGGTGGTTCCGGTGAGGGCGATCTACGTGACGGCAAACTTCAAGGAAACGCAGGTCGGCCTGATCCGGGCCGGCCAGAGCGTCAGGCTCGAAGTTGACGCCCTGCCCGACCTTGAGATCGCGGGACGAGTGGTCAGCATATCGCCGGGAACGGGCGCGGAATTTTCCATCCTCCCCCCCGAAAATGCCACCGGCAACTTTACCAAGATCGTTCAACGGATACCCGTCCGCATCGCTATCGATGCTCCCCCTGAAGTGCGGCGTCTGCTCGTTCCCGGCATGTCGGTAGTGGCTACGGTCGACACCCGGAATGCTGCCGGCGAATTGGAAGAGATCTCGAGTCGGACTCAATGACCGAGATACTGGCAGCGCAGGACACTTCGATCGGGCCGGCCGGGAGCCGAAAGAACGCAGACGTTACTGCCTGGGTCGCTGTGGCCGCGGGCGCGCTCGGCGCCATGCTCGCGACGCTGGACATATCAATCGTCAATTCCGCACTCCCCGTCATTCAGGGCGAGATCGGTGCCACAGGCGCCGAAGGCACCTGGATTGCTACGTCATTTCTCGTTGCTGAGATTGTCGTCATTCCACTGAGCGCTTGGCTCGAACGGCTGTTCGGTCTGCGAACCCTCCTCATCATCGCGGTCAGCGCGTTCACCGCATTTTCTGTGCTATGCGGTGTAGCCACCGACCTTACGACCATGATCATCGGCCGCACGGGCCAGGGCTTCATGGGCGGAGTCCTCATTCCGACCGCAATGACTATTGTGGCTAAACGATTGCCGCCGCACCAACAGCCAATCGGAATGGCGCTGTTCGGCATGACTGTGGTTCTTGGCCCCGTGATGGGGCCATTGATCGGCGGCTGGCTGACCGAGAACCTGAGCTGGCACTATGCCTTTTTCGTCAATGTGCCAGTCTGCGCAATCCTGCTGCTCCTGCTGTTTATCGGGCTGCCTCACGAGAAGCCCAAGTGGGAATATCTCACGGACGCCGATTGGGCTGGCATTCTCGGGCTGATCCTCGGACTGGGCGGTCTGACTGTTGTACTCGAGGAAGGGCACCGTGAGGAATGGTTCGAGTCCTCACTCATTCGCTGGCTAACGGTGGTGACCATTATCGGCTTTGCCTGTTTGATTTACGGACAAGTGAAAGCACGCAAGCCGGTCTTGAAGTTGCAGCTCCTGTTCAATCGACAGTTCGCCAGCGTCGCGATCATGGCGCTCGCCCTGGGCATGGTGATGTATGGTTCGACCTATGTCATTCCGCAGTTCCTCGCGATCATTTCTGACTATAATGCTTTTCAGACGGGACTGGTCATCTTCTGGATGGGTGTCCCGGCCTTTCTCCTGATGCCGGTTCTGCCTCTGATGATCCGCAAGGTGGACATCCGCATTGCCGTCGGCACCGGAATGCTGCTGATGGCGATCAGCTGCTTTGTCAGCACGAGTCTGACCGCCGAATCCGGCGGCGCTGTCTTCACTGAAGGTCAGCTTATCCGCGGGGCCGGAATGATCCTTGCGATGATGTTCCTGAATCAGGCAACGGTGGCTTCGGTGGCCAAGGAAGACGCGGGCGATGCCTCGGGCATTTTCAACGCGGCCCGCAATCTTGGCGGATCATTCGCCCTCTCGGCCCTCGCTTCGTTCCAGGACCAGCGGATCTGGCATCATAGCCGGCGGATGGAAGAGACCCTGAATGCGAACAGCGTTTCGCTACAGGACTATCTCGAAGGGCTGGCGCGAAACTTCGGCGGCATGGAGGGGGCGATGGCCGTCCTGAGCCGCACCCTCCAACGCGAGGCGTTCATAATGACCTACAATGACGTGTTCCTGGTTATGGGGATTCTGACCCTCGCGACGGTTCCGCTGGTCCTCTTCCTGAGGCCGCTTCCAAAAAATGTCTCCCTTTCGATGCACTGAGCCCTACACGATGCGCCACTTGCTACCTCCGCTTGTCACTATCGCCTTGCTAGCTGGATGCACGGCAGGGCCCGATTATGCAGGCCCCCCGGAAGTTGTGTCAGCAGACACGGGCACTCGCTTTGTGCGCGCTGGCAGTGATGTGAGCGCATCTGATCCGGTTGTCGCTCAATGGTGGCTGCTGCTCGGCGATCCCGAGTTGACGCGGCTGGTGGAGGCTGCGCTGTCCGGCAACCCCTCGCTCGCCGCAGCGCAGGCGCGCATTGCCCAGGCACGGGCATCCATCAGGCAAGACCGTGCGGGTCGAATGCCATCGCTTGGGGCACAGGCCACCACCGTGCAGGGCCGGCTTCCTGGTCTCGACCTTCAAGGCGGGGCGCCCCCCCCGTCAGAGCAAACCAATTCCGACGCAGAAACCGATGACTCGCTGAGCTTTTACAATGTGGGCCTTAACGCCAACTGGGAGCTGGAGTTCGCCGGTGGCTCGCGCAGGCGCATTGAGGCCAGCAATGCCCAAGCTGCTGCAACGGTGGCCAATGCAGAGGACGCAAAGGTCCAGTTGACTGCCCAAGTGGCCAGCACCTACGTCAATTTGCGGGAGGCCCAATTCCGCGCAGAGCAATTTGAGGCGCAGATTTCGTTGCAGGAAGAGATCCTGGCGCTGACATACCAACGCTATCAGCGCGGTGCATTGCCGCTTTTCCCGGTAGGCACCGCGAATGCCGAACTGGAGATGCTCAAGTCACAACTTGCCGAAGCTGAAGCGGATATCGCAGTCCTGTCTGATGCACTCGCTATACTGACCGGACAGGTGCCGGGATCAGTTGATGCAGCGCTCACGACTGCGCGCTCCATTCCCATGCCGCCAGAGCAGGTCGCGATCGGCGATCCGGCAAGCCTGGTGGCGCGTCGGCCTGACATAAGGGCGGCCGAACGGTCTCTTGCCGCGTCGACGGCGCGGATCGGGGTGGCCGAGGCGGCGCGGTTCCCGAAATTGTCCTTCACAGGGATCTTGGGCCTCGGCGGATCCTCGTTGGACGACGTTGTCGATGTCGGCGAATTCTCCGCACTCGCGATCCCGCGCCTCCAGTGGAATTTCCTGGATTTCGGCAGGGTAGACGCTGCGATCGACCAAGCCGGGGCAGCGCGCAACGAAGCAGTCGCCAATTACCAGCAGACGGTGCTTCTGGCACTGCAAGACGCCGAACGTGCCTTGGCTCGCTTCGGCCAGCAGCGTGTTGCGCTCGCTGCCAGTATGCAAATCAAGAAGCAGGCTGACGTCGCGGCAGACCTGAACCGCCAACGTTTTGCCGCAGGAGCGATCTCGAAGGCTGACCTCAACCGGGCCCTGCGAGAACAGCAGCAGGCCTCAGCAGACCTCGTCCGGGCAAAAGGTGCCCTTACGCTGGCGTGGATCGCGCTGCAGAAGTCGCTGGGCCTTGGGTGGCAAGAGCCTGTTCGAGATCAATAGTCCCGCCGCGCTGATCAAGTGATCCGGTTGACGAGAAGTAGGCGCCCCTGCCGCTGGCGACCAACTTGTCGTCGGGCTCGAGAACCCGGGTTTCGGCCACCGAAATCTGTCGCCCGATCTTCACGATCTGTCCGTGAGCAGTGAGAGGTCCTGAGGTTGCAGGACGGTGGTAATCGACATGCAGATCGGCCGTCGCTCTCGCCGCGACGCCCCCGGCAAGCAGAGTATAAAGCCCGGTGAGGTCGACCAGTGAAGCCAGGATCCCTCCATGCGCCGACCCAATCATAGGGTTCGACACGATCTCTTCGCGCCATGGCATGGTGATCGCGATTGACTGGTCGGAGCATGTCGCAATCTCCAGCCCAAGCCATCGGTGAAACGGCGCGATATGCAGCATTTCCTGCAAGCGCTCTCGATCGATCATAGCTCCCTCGTCCCCTGTGGCTGAGCCGTATCGGATGAGTGATGGCGCCCTAGGAAATCGACGATAGCGGCGGAGAAGGCATCGTTCGCATCGCCCACGACCATGTGCGTGGCATCGGCAATATCGGTGTATTCTGCATGGGGGGCGAGTTGTCGCAGATGCAAAACGGCCTCTTCGGAAACAAGATCGCTAGAGCCGCCTCGGATGAGGTGAAGCGGAAGCGTGAGATTCGCCGCAGCTTGGCTCAGCATTGCCGATTGACGTTCTTGGCTGTCTGGGTCGCCTTGTCTGGCTGACATTATATTACGGATAAACACCGGGTCCCAGTGCCAATAGAAGCGCCCATCCGACTTCTGCCGCAGATAGTTTTTCAGACCATCGCTCGCGCCCCGCTTGGGACGATGCGGCATGTAGCGAGCGATCACGTCGGCCGCCTCCTCTGGTGAGGCGAAGCCGCTATCGACATGCTCTTCCATGAAACCAACCACGCGCATCACACCGCTGGGCTCCATGCGCGGGGCAATGTCGACCAATGTGAGTGAAGCAAAGCTACCTGGAGCAAGCTCCCCTGCGGCAATCAGTCCAGCGAGCCCGCCCAGTGAAGCGCCGACCAGCGCTGGCTTCTGGTCCAGGCGCGACGCTGCAGCGACCAGATCCGCCGCGAAGTCGCGCATTTCATAAGCTCCGCATGGCGACCAATCGCTGTCTCCGTGACCGCGCATGTCGAAGGCGATTGCGCGAAAGCCGGCTTGAGCCAGCTCGCTGACCACCCTTCTCCACGCGCGCCGTGTCTGCCCGCCGCCGTGCGCAAGAAGGACGGGTTTAGCGTAGGCATCCCCCTCAGCCTCGGCTGTAAGAGAAATCGCGCCTGCGCCCTCAATCGTAAAGGTTTCTCTCGCCATCTCTGGATGGTAGGAAAGGCGCGCTAAATAGTCAACCGATTTAGTTTGTGGCTCTCGGCTCCGTGTTGGCTGTCCTGCAGGGCGTTTCAACGACGGCAAAAGTCTATGCCAAGAGGGGTTTCTCCAGACCATTCTCTAATGCACCGGCTTGCGATTCGGTCAGCAGTCGCTGTCCGCTTAATCCGCTCAAAGATATAAAAGCTGCCTTTCCGCTTCCGGCCCAAACCCAGTCACTTGGGCGCGCTCACCATTTCGCTGCAGAACGCCCATCCCGGGTCTCAAAGTGGCGGACGGGTGGCGAGACACTGGCCGGAAAAGCCGACGGGTCGGCCCTGCCGATGCCACTGGAAACTAGAGGGATTTCCGACCGAACCTTTCCAGGCAAGGTTCGGGTGAAAAGAGACGAGGCGCCGCTAGAGACCGTGGTGCCGCCACTTGCCGGTCTCTGAGGTCCGGTCGACCCGAGCAAAATGGCGCGGAAGCTAGGGGTTTCGCGCCCTGAAGCAGGCTGCATTCCTGTTTCGCAACAAGGAACTGGCGGAGAGACAGGGATTCGAACCCTGGGTAGGCTCGCGCCCACAACGGTTTTCGAGACCGCCCCATTCGACCACTCTGGCACCTCTCCGCACTTCGGCAAACAGCCTTGGAGGCCATGGTCACGGGGACCATCAACGTCGAACGAGCCGCGCTTAGACTATGATCCGCAGTTTGCCAAGCCAGAAACCGAGATGCCAAGCAAATGCGCCCGGACAAATTCACATTATAGCCTCACGCATGAGCAAACTGATAGGAAGCCTTGTATCTAGATGGTAACTGATTAAATTAGATACATGGTCCAAACCAAACATCCTGTCTCCACTAATCCGCTTCCCAAAGGCACCCCACCGATACTCGCGGCTAATTTCGCGATTGGTGATGTCGTAAAACACCGCTTGTTTGATTTTCGCGGCGTCATTTATGATATTGATCCGGTCTTTGCCAATAGTGATGAGTGGTATGATGCCATTCCGAAAGACTTGCAGCCTTTGAAAGATCAACCTTTCTATCACATCTTGGCCGAAAATTCGGATAGCAGCTATGTTGCTTATGTCAGCCAGCAAAATTTGCTTGAAGATGATAGTGGAGAGCCGGTGATGCATCCCGATGTTGGCCGTATGTTCAAGTCAGTGGATGGCGGGAAATACCAGTTACACAGTATCCATCGGCACTAGACCTCTATAATTAAGTGATATCAAAGGCTTAAGATTTAATCTTCCAGCCTTTTTTGAGCAGGATATAGCATAGTGCTGCCAACGCGATATTGATCAGCAATAATATCAGCGATCCAACGAATACTGGAGAATCCGCTTCACCTAAAAACCCATAGCGGAAGCCGGAAATCGCGTAGAAAAACGGGTTGGCATGGCTAATAGCCTGAAATGCCGGTGCCAATTTGTCTATCGAATAAAATGTTCCCGACAAAAGGGCCGCTGGCGCGACGACAAAGTTGGTGACGGCAGCGGCATGGTCGAACTTTTCGGCCCAAATCGATGTGAGTACTCCAAGCAGAGCCAACATCACCGAGCCCATTAAACCGAACCAGATTACCGCCCACCAGTGGTTAATACTGACATCAACCCCCGGCCAGAGCGCCATAGCCAACCAGACTGCAAGCCCGACCATCGCTGCCCGCGTAACAGAGGACGCGACTAGACCGGCGAGCAGTTCACCCACGGACAAAGGCGGCATCAGATAATCGACAATCGTGCCCTGGATCTTACCGACCAATAACGAAAAACTGCTATTCGCAAAGGCATTCTGCAGCATCCCCATACAGATCAGTCCTGGGGCAATAAAATC
This sequence comes from Parasphingorhabdus sp., assembly GCF_036568145.1. GTDB lineage: Bacteria > Pseudomonadota > Alphaproteobacteria > Sphingomonadales > Sphingomonadaceae > Parasphingorhabdus. The sequence goes on from NZ_DATCTC010000036.1 coordinate 31,184, forward strand.
CGCGAACGGCACGCCCATGACGGCATGATCGCCACGTCCTAACGCAACCGAAAAAATGACCAGAAACAAGAGAGTAGTTATCGACGGCGCCCAGACAGTTTGAAGTTGTACCTTTAGAAATCGCCGTACTTCCTTCCAGTATAACGCGAGAAAGCCACTCCAGTTCACTCCCCGGATGACTGGTACTCCCGGTTCCAGAAAGTTTTGTGCCATGGATCCTGATTGATCGGAATTACTATTTTGGGGCTGGTCTAACATAGGCTTTTCGCCTATCGGCTCCGGGCAGCAATCACAACCCATATTATTTGAGCATATTATCCGGCTTATATCTCATATTATTGAATATATGCCCTTAAAGCTTATATTGGGCTGGATATTGGAATAGTTAGGATTTTTATATGGCTTGGACCGACGAACGTATCGATCATCTGAAACAGATGTGGGAAAAGGGCCTGACTGCGAGCCAGATCGCTGAAGAGCTGGGCGGCGTTAGCCGTAATGCGGTCATCGGAAAAGCGCATCGTCTTGGTTTGAAATCACGGCCATCGCCGGTAAAGGCGAAAGCAAAGGCCGCTAAGGGTGAGAAGCCCGCGGCAAAACCGAAAAAGCCCTCGGTAAAAACCACAAAAAAACCCAAGGAAAAGGAAGAGCATGTTGCTCGTCGTGCTATGCCGCCGCCAACTCCGGCTGCACGGACCCATGCTGCCCAACAGTCGAAAGTACCGAAGCAGGATGGACCGAAAGTCGTATCCGTTGGTCCCGGCGGCTTTTTGCGTCAGGGCCCCGGCGATCAGCAGGCTCCCATTCCGCCCGCACCGCCGCGTCGTCTGGTTCCTGCAAAACCAAGTGACGAAATTGCCGACAAGACCAGCCTGCTGGACCTGAACGACAAAATTTGTCGTTGGCCGATAAACCATCCCGGCGAACCGGATTTCCATTTCTGTGGTGCGGAAGTCAACCCCGGCTTTCCCTATTGCGTCGAGCATTGCGGGCGGGCTTTCCAGGCCCAGCTGCCACGCGGCGCGCGGCGGGCTCCCCCACCTCTGCCCTTTGGGGGCCCAAGAGTGCGCTAATTCAAGCGACAAGCTGTTATTTTACAGGTCATTCGGCAAGTGGCTCAATAAGCCTCTTGCCAGTCTGACTCCCACACTCTTATAGGATCATTATGTCTGATGATCTTTTTGGCGTTAACCCGCCAACCACTTCTAAACCCGGTGAGTATGATGCTTCTGCGATTGAGGTACTCGAGGGTCTGGAGCCTGTTCGCAAGCGTCCCGGAATGTATATTGGCGGGGTTGATGAACGCGCCCTCCACCACTTGGCCGCCGAAGTCATCGACAACAGCATGGATGAGGCTGTGGCGGGTCATGCAAGCCGCATAGAGATCACACTTGATAGCCATAACCGCTTGACCGTCACCGATAACGGCCGCGGCATTCCTGTCGATCCTCATCCCAAATTTCCGGGTAAATCGGCACTCGAAGTCATTATGACGACCTTGCACTCTGGCGGTAAGTTTTCGGACAAAGCCTATGCGACATCGGGTGGCCTGCACGGTGTGGGTGTGTCTGTTGTCAACGCTTTGTCATCCGATACTGTTGTAGAGGTCGCGCGAAACAAAACTATTTATCGCCAGTCATTTTCTCAGGGCCTTGCCGTTTCAAAACTGGAAGAAATCGGCAGCACGCCCAACCGCCGAGGGACGAGTATTTCCTTCATTCCCGATACGGAAATCTTTGGCGACGGTAACAAGTTCAAACCATCCCGCCTGTTCAAAATGGCCCGATCCAAAGCTTATCTTTATGCAGGCGTTGAAATCCGCTGGAAATGCGATCCGGAACAAGCCAGCGAAGATGTCCCTGCAGAAGCCGTGTTCCAATTTCCGGGCGGCCTATCCGATCATTTGCGCGAACAGCTAAACGGACGCGAAACCGTCACGACGGACTTTTTTTCCGGTCGTCAGGATTTTCCCGATAGCGCTGGACGTGTCGAATGGGCTATCACTTGGCCGATATGGACGGACGGTAGCTATAGCTGGTATTGTAACACCATTCCGACGCCCAATGGCGGGACACATGAAACGGGTCTGCGTAATGCACTGGTGAAAGCTATGCGGGCCTTTGGGGAGCTGGTGCAGCAGAAAAAGGCATCGCAGTTAACTGCCGATGACATTATTTCCGGCGGGGAGATGATGCTTTCTGTATTCATACGTGAACCGCAATTCCAGAGCCAGACCAAAGACCGGCTGACTTCACCGGAAGCGGCAAAATATGTTGAAAACGCGATCCGCGATCATTTTGACCATTTTCTGACCGACAATATGGACCGTGGCAAGGCGCTGCTTGGTTTTGTCATGGAACGGATGGACGAACGCTTGAAGCGAAAAGCGGAACGGGAGGTCAAACGCAAAACCGCGACCAGCGGGCGAAAAGTCCGCCTGCCCGGCAAGCTTACCGATTGTTCCGGCAACGACCCGGCAGGCACAGAGCTATTCATCGTCGAAGGTGACAGCGCTGGAGGCTCCGCCAAGCAGGCGCGTAATCGTAAAACACAAGCTATCCTACCGATCCGAGGCAAGATACTGAACGTCGCTTCGGCCAATAGTGCCAAGATTTTCGCCAATTCAGAGATTGCCGATCTGACGCTTGCTTTGGGCTGCGGTATTCGCAAGGATTGTGACCCCGACAATCTGCGCTATGAACGTGTGATCATCATGACCGACGCTGATGTCGATGGCGCTCATATCGCAACGCTCTTGATGACTTATTTCTTTCAGGAAATGCCCGAACTGGTCCGCAGGGGGCACCTGTTTCTGGCCCGCCCGCCGCTTTACCGCCTGACTGCGGGTGGTAAAAGCCTCTACGCACAGGATGACGAAGCTCGGGACAAGATTGAAAACGGGCCGTTCAAAGGCAAGAAGGTGGAAGTCAGCCGCTTTAAAGGTCTGGGAGAAATGAACCCCAACCAGTTGAAAGAAACCACGATGGATCCCCAGACACGATCCCTGTATCGTGTCACGCTGCCGCAGGAATATGAAAACCGCGCGGTTGTGAAGGATCTGGTGGACCGGTTGATGGGTAAAAACCCCGAACACCGGTTTAACTTCATACAGCAAAATGCGGCCAGCCTAGACGAAGAGTCTATTGATGCCTGACCGGTTTTACCGGTTTTGGGCTTGCGCCGCATTCTTCCTATTATCCATTGCCACCGCCCACCCTGCGGCGCAGGCGGAGTAAATTGCGGTGCCGACCTCTGAATATCAGCAGTGCGCATCGGAATTGATCGCCACACTGAAACGCTCCGGGAAAGAGGGACAATCCTGACAGCGGCCCGATAATAGCCTGACCCGATCTATTCAGTAAGCGCGGCGACCAGTGCCTTGACCTTTTTCTGACGCCATTGGGGCAGAGGTGCGACTAGCCAATAGCCGCGTGAGGATTTGCTATCCTGGCCAATCACTTCGATCCGGCCATTTGCAATGTCTTGCTGGGCCAACATTTTTGGTACCCAGGCATGGCCAAAGCCATTGGCGGCGGCTTCTATAGCCAGTCCGCCATCCGCAACGCGCATCAAAGTTTCTTCATCTTCGGAAATCGGACAACCGGGCCAGTCGATTTTCTGACCAGCCTTGCCGCCCGGTGCGGCCACTTGGACAAACATCGTGTCGCCAAGAAGAACCCCTTCATTGTTACCTGGGCCGTCAGAAAGCCCGATCGCAACGTCGAGATTGGCCTCGGTAAACTCAACGCCCTCCTCCGATGCAACCAATGCGAAACTGACATCCTTATTCTCTTGGGAAAACTTGGCCAGTTTTGCGTTGAGCCATTTCGCCGTGAAGTCACGCGGAGCCGCAATAGTCAGCTTGTGCGAGGACTGTCCCGCCTGCATGGCCCGTACAGCATCCTCAAATTCCAGAAAACCCGATCGCAGGGCATCCAGACCGGCAGCAGCTTCATCAGTCAGTTCCAGCCCTTTGGGCGTTCGCCGGAACATGACTACGCCCAGCATGTCTTCCAGCGCCCTGATCTGTTGTCCGACGGCCGCCGGCGTTACCGCCAGTTCATCCGCGGCCCGCGTAAAGCTGAGGTGCCGAGCTGCGGCGTCGAGCACGCGAAGCCCGTTAAGCGGTAAATGTGTGCGCTTCATTGCTCTACAGTGGGAGCAGTTAGAGGAAAGTTCGGGATCTTCACTTCAAACATATCCGGCTGGTCACCGACAAACACAAAATGTCCCGCCATCTCACCGCTAGGTGTATTGAGCGGGCATCCGGAAACATAATCATGTGATTTACCGGGTTGAATGATCGGCTGTTCTCCGATCACTCCATCACCGTCGACTCTGTGCAAGCCGCCCCGCGCATCTGAAATGCGCCAATGACGGGTCAGCAATTGCACCGCACTATCGCGCTCATTCTCAATCCGGATATGATAGGCCCAGAACCAGCGCAGCCCGTCTATGTCGGATTGTTCCGGCAAAAATGTGACAGACACCCGCACGGTCACGCCGTTGGTGGTTTCTGAATACGGAAAGAATGCCTGCATCATAATCCTATAATAGCGTTAAAGACCAATAGACGAAAGGGCCTGATCCAAATCTTCGATAAGGTCGGCGGGATCTTCCAATCCTACGCTGATCCGAAGCATATCTTCACTGATCCCGATTTCCTGCCGTCCCTCTTCGCCCAGTCCATGATGCGTGGTCGATGACGGGTGACACATAAGCGAGCGGCTGTCCCCGATATTGTTGGAAATATCAATAAGATTCAATGCATTAAGCAACGAATGGGCCTGCTTGCGACCACCGCCAACATAGAGGGAAAAGATCGGCCCTGTTGCTTCCATCTGGCTCATCGCCAGATTATGCTGGGGGTGACTGGGAAGGCCGGGGTGCAATATTTTCTCTACCCGCTGCTCTAAAAACTTGCCGACTTCGAGTGCGCTTTCGCTCTGCTTGCGGATACGCAAGTCCAGTGTCTCGAGTCCTTTCAACACGACCCAGGCATTGAACGCACTTAAAGTCGGGCCTGTATTGCGGGTAAATTCAAGCAGGGTTGTTTCGATAAACTCTTCGGTGCCGCATACTGCGCCAGCCATAACGCGGCCCTGCCCGTCCATCATCTTGGTCGCGCTATAGGCAACAACATCCGCGCCATATTCCATTGGCCGTTGTAGCACGTTGGTTGCAAAGGCATTGTCAACAACGCTGGTTATCCCTTTATCCCGTGCCAGACCGCAAACAGCACGCAGGTCAATAACATCCATTGTCGGGTTAGCCGGTGTTTCAAAGAAAAAGACCTTGGTTTCCGGTCTGATCGCCTGTTCCCAATTAGCCAGTTCCCGGCCATCTATGACGGTAGTTTCGATCCCGAATTTCGGCAATAAGCTGTCGGTCAGCCAACGGCAGGAACCGAACAGCGCACGGCTGGCCACAACATGGTCACCCGACTTTAGCTGGCACAGCAACGATGCTGTCATCGCGGCCATGCCCGATGCCATGGTGCGGCACGCTTGCGCACCTTCCATTATCGCGATCCGCTCTTCCAGCATCTTCACCGTCGGGTTTTGCAAGCGGCTATAGGTCATGCCCTCTTGCTCCCCGTTAAAGCGTGCGGCGGCATCTTCGGCACAGTCATAAGTATAGCCGGAGGTCAGAAACAGCGCTTCCGAAGTCTCACCGAATTCACTGCGCATCGTCCCGCTGCGAATAGCCTTTGTCGCCGGACGCCAGTTTTTGGTGATTTCTCGGTTTTGACCAGTATTTCTTTTCATTCGAATATTCCTAAACTCTGCTATGCTTGGCTGGCAAGCTGCGCAACGACAGCATCGCCAATTTCGCGTGTGGATGCGCTGCCGCCCAGATCATGCCCCAATATGCCCTGATGCAGCACATCTGCAACGGCCTGTTCCACGCGGGCCGCCTGTGCCTCCATATCGAAACTGTGGCGCAGCATCATCGCAGCCGATAATATCATGGCTAAAGGATTGGCTATCCCCTTCCCTGCAATATCGGGTGCGCTACCGTGGATCGGCTCATAAAGTCCTTTCGTTCCCGTGCCCAGCGACGCAGAAGCGAGCAAACCGATAGAACCCACACACATGCTGGCCTGATCCGACAGGATATCCCCGAAAATATTACCGGTCAGCATCACGTCAAACTGCCCGGGATTACGCACGAGCTGCATCGCGGCATTATCGACATACATGTGGCTTAATTCGACATCGGAATATTCCGCCGCAACTTCATTCACCACTTCCCGCCACAATACGGACGTTTGCAGCACATTCGCCTTGTCCACCGAGCACAGCTTTTTCCGCCGCCCTTGCGCGGCCTTGAAGGCGACACGGGCAATGCGGGCAATTTCTTCCTCATTATAGGCCATGACATCATAGCCTTCACGGAGACCCGTATCCGTAGTGCGTCGTCCTTTTTCGCCAAAATAAATGTCACCAGTCAATTCACGCAAGATCAACAGGTCAATAGCACCCGCGATTTCCGGTTTCAGGGCAGAAAGACTTTCAAGACCAGCGAAAGCTTTTGCTGGCCGTAAATTGGCGAATGTCTGCATTTCCTGACGCAGTCCAAGCACTGCTTGTTCCGGGCGAAGATGGCGCTCCAGATTATCACAATCCGGATCCCCGACTGCTCCAAATAAAACAGCATCTGCGGCCATAGCCAGTTCCAGAGTCGCTTGCGGCAAAGGATGGCCATGATTCTTGTAAGCAATGCCGCCAACATCGGCATGATCCATCCGCATGTCAGGTAGCCCAAGCGCGTCCAATACGCGCAAAGCTTCTGACATTATTTCCTGACCAATGCCGTCACCGGCAAGCACCGCAATATGCATGTTCTTTCCCTAAAATATATCGACTAAAACTTGTAGTTTGCTGGCTCTCCCTGCCGCGCTGGGCGGGATTACGCAACCACCCTTTTCAATCGATCCACCAAAACCGTCCGCGATGCCATGACATCATTGCGGCGATCTTCAAAAAAATGGCGGTTGAGAAAAAATCCGGTAACTTTCAGGCCATCAAAAATATCATCCCAATCGGGGCTATCCGGTTCCTTCAGAAAGGGCGGCAGAGGCAAGAGCTTGGTCTTATGAACCCTCCCCGCCGCGCTGCTTACGGCTGCCGCACTCTTCGGGCTGATATAGACCAAATCCTCCAAGCCCCCTGTGACTACACATTTGTCCAGCGAAAGACCAAAGCCCAGCTCTGATAAAAGCAACAGTTCGTATCGCACCAGCGCCGCCGCCCAACCCTTGGCCGAGGGCGCACCGCATATCGCGTCAAGCAAAGCCGACAAAGCCAAGTGAAGCTGCGGATAGCTATGCTCTTCAGGCAGGACCGCAGCGGTTAATGCCGTTGCCCAGTCGAGCGCGGCGCTAGCCAACGGTTCGCCCAGATAGGGACCGCGGCTTTGCTCCAACTCTGCAGTCATCGACGCCAATTGCCCCTCTGTCCGCGCGCGGTAATCGGCCTGCACGATATTGGAAGGGATAAGAACAGGCCGCATTGCACGCGACCGCGCTCCGCGCACATAGCCAGCCACCAGGCCATTTTCCGGGGTCAGCGAGCGCACAACAGCACCATGCTCACCATGAGAGCGAACCGAACAGATTATTGCAGAGGTCCGCAGGTTAGCCATGGAAATAGTCATACAGCTTTTGCGCGACCGCTGCCGATATGCCCGGCACGGCTTGCAACTCTTCCAGCGATGCGCTTTTCACCGCCCGCGCCGTACCAAAATGCAGCAACATCGCTCTTTTACGCGCCGGACCAATGCCCGGAACCTCATCTAGCGAACTGATGCCGATCGCTCGGCTGCGTTTCTGGCGATGGGCGTTAATCGCAAATCTATGGGCTTCGTCACGAAGCCGCTGAAGGTAGAATAGCACCGGGCTGTTCAACGGCAGGTTAATCGTGCGGCCGTCCATAAAGTGAAATGTCTCACGCCCCGCATTGCGGTCAGGCCCTTTGGAGACGCCGATCATATTGACATCTTGTACGCCGATTTTCTCAAGCGCATCGCGGGCCGCGCTCATCTGTCCCTTGCCTCCGTCAATCAAGACTAGGTCGGGCCATTCGCCTTTGTCCCTATTGGGATCTTCTTTCTGGGCACGGGCAAAGCGCCGCTCCAACACTTCGCGCATCATGGCAAAATCGTCACCCGGTTTCGTATCGGGATTGTTTATGTTGAATTTCCGGTAAGCATTTTTGCGAAAACCCTCCGGTCCCGCAACCACCATAGCGCCAACCATGTTCGTTCCCTGAATATGGCTGTTATCGTAGATCTCTATCCGTTCAGGCACGCCGTCCAGTTCGAGTAGTTCAACCATCTCCCGCATGATCTTGGCCTGGGTAGAGGATTCCGCCAATCGCCGGTCGAGAGCCTCTTCGGCATTACGGCTGGCCTGGTTAAGCAATTTCAGGCGGTCCCCACGCTGCGGCTTGGACACGCTGACTTTATACTTGGCTTGCGTGCTCAAAGCTTCGGACAACAATTCTTCATCCGGCAAGTAGCGGTCCAGCAACACCAGCTTCGGCGGCGGCATCCGGTCGTAAAATTGCATCAGAAAACTTGAGAAGACCTCTTCAATCCCGACATCTGTCGTATGCGCGGGAAAGAAGCTGCGATGCCCCCAGTTCTGACCGCCTCGAATGAAAAAAGCCTGTATGCACACGCTCGATCCTTTGGCCGCCAGTGCAAATATATCCGCATCCGGTAGTCCTGCCGCATTAATCGCCTGACGGCTCTGGATGAAGTTCAGCGCTTTCAAACGGTCCCGGTAAAGCGCCGCCATTTCAAAATCCAGATCATCAGCTGCTTTTTCCATCTGACCGGCAAGCTTTTGTTGCACATCCGTAGACTTGCCAGAGAGGAAACTGCGCGAATCCTTCACTAATTCCGCATAATCTTCCTTGCTGATCCGGCCCACACATGGCGCCGAGCACCGCTTGATTTGATATAGCAGACAGGGCCGCGACCGGTTGTTGAAAAAGCTGTCTGTGCAGGACCGGAGCAGGAAGAGTTTTTGCAATGCGTTGAGCGTTTGATTGACAGAACCACCGCTGGCAAACGGGCCGAAATATTTGCCCTTCGCCTTTCGCGCGCCGCGATGCTTCTGGATACGTGGGAAATCATGGTCTTCGCGTAGCAGGATGAACGGAAAGCTCTTGTCATCACGCAGCAAAACATTATAGGCCGGGCGAAATTTCTTGATAAGCTGCGCTTCAAGAAGCAACGCCTCTGCCTCGCTGCTAGTCGTAATGATCGTCATCGACCGGGTTTGAGCAACCATGCGCAGCAACCGTTGCGGTAAACGGTTTATCTGGACGTAGGAACTCACACGATTTTTCAGTGATTTCGCCTTGCCGACATAGAGCACATCGCCGCGGTTGTCCTGCATCCGGTAAACACCGGGCCGCGTCGGCAGTGTTTTCAGCGTTTCGCGAATGGCAGCCATGCCCGCTTCAAGGTCAGGCGTCTCATTACCGCGCAGGGAATAAGTGGCTTTTTCTTCGTTGAAACGGTCGGGAGATTGCGGGCCGGACATGATATATATATCTAGGCGTCAGCGGTGATGAATACCAGCACCTATGGATAACCACATACAAAAACAGCCCCCATAAACAGGGGGCTGCATTTATAACGGACTTATCCGGATCAGTTAAGTTTTGTGCCGAGATCGCTGATTGATTTGTCAATCAGTGCCTTGTCTGCAGCCGCATCATGCTTGGCGGAGATCAGCTTCTGGGCAGCGATAGTCGCAGCACCAGCAGCTTTCGCCCGAACGCCAGCAATAGCGGCACGTTCCGCAGCAGCGATCTTATCTTCCGCCATTTTTTTGCGGCGGGCGATCAGATCGGTTGTCGCTGTTTTGGCGTCAGCAACAACCTGCTCAGCTTCTCTTTCCGCTTGCGCGAGAATTTCAGCAGCTTCATCATCTGCTGCACGCAAACGGGATTCATATTTCGCGCGGAGTTTTTCAGATTCTTCACGCAGCTTCTTTGCTTCATCCAGCTGTTCGCGGATGTCGGCAATTTTCTTGTCCAGCGAACCGCCAATAGATGCCGGAACTTTTTTCCACAGCACAATCGCAATGACCACCAGCATCGACAAAGACACAAACACAGTCGCGTCCAGGCCAAATACAGTTGGTACCGTATGGGCTTCGGTCGATCCGGACTCTAACGCTTCAATCCCTGTCACAGGAAGGCCTTCATTATCCAAAGGCGAATCCAGATTTTCCTGGACCTCTAATGATCCAGACAAAGATTCAGGGTTCTCGGCAGCAGGTACGCCTGCTTGCTGGTTTTGTGGGTTAGCCATTTAACGCCGCCTTTGTTTCTTTCAATGCTGCCGCTTTGGTTACTTTCGCGCCAGATATTTTGGCGACCAAATCCTGAGCGATTTCGGCGGAAACGCCTTCAATCTCTTTCAGCGCCTCGCCAGCGCGCGATTTGATATCTGCTTCTGCTGCTGCCACTTTTTCAGCAATTTCAGCATTGGCCTTGGCTTTGCGTTCTTCAGAAGCGGCATTGGCTTTCGCTCTGCTTGCTTCCACGACTGCCTGTGCTGCGCTTCGGTCTTGTTCCATTTTGACGCGATAGCTTTCTTCCAGCTCATCCGCCGCCACATTGGCTGCACGAGCGGCTTCCAGATCGTCGGCAATCCGCTTGTCCCGCGCATCAACCGTGCCCTGGATTTTCGGATACATACCTAAACCGATGACAAAAAATGTGAACCCGAAAGTCAGCAAAAGCCAGAAAATCTGGGACGCATAGGTTGCGGCGATTTGATCTATTTGAGGCATTGAACCAAAGGCTCCAATATCTTGAAGCAGCGGAGCGACATCACTGCCACTCCGCCGCTTTCATATCATTTATTAGGCAACGAAAATAAGGATCATTGCGACAACGAATGCCAGCAGACCCAAAAGTTCAGCCGCGGCAAAGCCGATGAACAAACGGCCCTGCTGGCCATCTGCTGCTGAAGGGTTACGCAATGCGCTTTCAAGGAAGCTGCCGAAAACGTTACCCACACCTACGGCGGCCACACCAGCACCAATTGCTGCCATACCTGCGCCCAATAATTTTGCTGCTTCTGCGTCCATGATAGTTACTCCTGTTCAAAAATATCGTTTGGAAAATTCAGTCTTGTTTTAATCAATGCAAATTAACGGCGTCATTGATGTAAAGCGATGTCAGCAATGCAAACACATAAGCCTGCACAACCGCCACCAGCAATTCGAGTGCGCTGATACCAATCATCAACGTAAAGCTTGGCAGTCCGACAAAAAGCCCGAAGCCTGCACCGGCATTGGCGCTATTGATCACAAAGCCAGCCAGAACCTTTAGCAGGATATGTCCTGCTGTCATCGCGACAAACAAACGTAGCGCGAGGCTGAAAGGTCTAACCAGAAAAGAGAGCAATTCCACCACAAAGATGAACGGGATCATCGGTATGGGTGTTCCATGCGGAATGAACAGGCTGAAAAAGTGAAGCTTATGCTTGGCAAAGCCAACGATCAGCACGATCGAAAAGCTGATAATCGCAAGCACGCCGGTCACTGTCAGATGACTGGTTACGGTAAAGGGATGCAGGCCCAATACACCAACGGGAAGAAGCCCCAGCACGTTGGAAAAGAGGATGAACATAAACAGCGCGAATACATAAGGCGCGTATTTCTTGCCCTCGGGGCCGACATTGGCGTCAACCATATTATCGATAAAGCCGGTAAAGCCCTCAACCATCAACTGCCAGCGGCCGGGAACCAGCTCACGTTTCATTCCGCCGCGCATAAACAGGAACAGTACGAGAACTGCAAAGCACATCCAGACAGCACTATTGGTCAAACCAATCTGCTGACCACCTAATGAAAAGCCATCAAAAATCGTCTGTACCTCAAATTGGTACATTGGATCTATTTTACCTTCTTCAGCCGCCACGCGATGGACCCCTGTTATTCAAACGGTGCGCAAATCACTTGTTTTTCTTCGCGCTCTCGTTTGAGAGTTTAATAATATTCCTGAATGCAACGATAATCCCCAGAAACAGGAAAATCAGAAGAAGCCAGGGCGATGTTCCGATAAACTGGTCAAGCACCCAGCCAACCAGCGCACCACCACCTATTCCTGCAATCAAATCTGCCAAAACCCGATTTCCGAGCCGATAATTCTCATCGGCCCCTTTCTGGGTTTTTCCTGATCTGACCGCCTCTTCCGATTGCGCCTGATCGATCCGCTTTTTCAGCGCCTCTATCTTAGTATCATCGTCCATCAGAATTACCGGGTCCGTTCTCTGTCGTGATTCTTGGAAAAACTAACGCAAATCAGCCAAAAAGCTGATTAACTTGGCTCTACCCACGACAGCGAGTAGCCCCGCTAACCGCGCCCGTTTAGAAAAGCGGGTGCGCCAAGTCAACCGCCATGCTGCGCTGCGAAAATTTCAGGGAAATATCAGTGATTTGAAATACAAAAAGGCGCACCGTCTTTCGTGGCGCGCCTCATGTTTGAATTTGGCTATAATCCGGCGTTACATGTACGCGTCATGGACAACGCGAATCGCGGATAGGAGCTTCCGATGTTCTCGTTTTCCAACTGCCATCCGGTGCCTGATATTTCTCACCGGCAACTGTTCGCATGATAAGGTTACAGCCGGAGGTGAAGGCGAATTGCTCTACCGTCGAATTGGTTTCCTGAGCCTTGCGAGTATAAGCAGCCTTGCGTTTGATGTTGAGATCATCGACCAGCGCCTTGATGGCTGGTGTCGGCGATGTCACATGGCCCAGATATCCATCCGGCTTCTCACCGATCACACCGGAAGCACGCGCAGCCTCGTAAGCAGGGTCACGCTGGGCTAGCACAGGTGTCGCCACAATTGCTGTCAAAGCCAAACCGCCAACTATGGCGGCCGCTTTATATTTCCTAATCAATTCAAACATTCAGAAAATCTCCGATTCACTATCAATCAAATCCTTTGCATCGCCATCCAACCGATAGACGACTTCTTGCTTTATGTTGATATTCAGGTTGATCACGATGGGTTTATCAGGTGCAGAAACCTGCACGCATCCAGCCAGAACAGCACATAGGCCCATGACGAAAACCGATATCAGGCCGCTTGCATCATTACTTTTCATACTCGCCCGAATCGCACTTCGCGGACGATCCGTCAATTGACTTATCTTATTGACCATTATCGCTTTCCCCCGGCTGAACGGATGGTTCATCGTTATCTTTCAGAATTTTCGTGGCTTCCGTAGCCCGCTCTTCCTGCGCCCGCAAAAGCGCTGGCAAGTTTCGTCCAATAAGCAATTCCGGCTCATAATAGGACTTTACGCTGCTTAACATCTGCATGAAAGGCGCCTGGATCCGGACATTGAATTGTAACGGGAGCTTGGCCACCTGGTTGGTGATGAAATTCTTGCTCGCCCCCTCACCCTGCTGGATTCCGGAAAACTTTACTTCGGTGATCATTTCACCGGCAATAGCACCGTCCATGCCAATGGTCAGTTGTTCATATTGCAATGATTTCAAAGCATTAAAGGCGAAGTTTGCGTAAGTTCCCATATCTTTATAGGTCAACTCACCCACATAGGCCAACGATCCGCCGCCCTCACGCGCGACAAGATAGCCACCCGTAATCCGGCCCCCATCCTGATCAAAGACCATCGGCAATTTGCCGTCAAATATCCCTGTCGCAGTCAGATTTTCAAATTCAAACTGGCTCAGGACCTGTGCGGCATCGACGCCGACTACTGTGAACTCAAGCCGCCTTTCCACATCTTCACCCAAATCGATTATAGTCGGCTCCAAATAAAGCATTCCGCCGGCAAATGGCCATTGGCCGCCTTCTATCTGCATTTTAAAGTCGGGTAACAGGCGATAGAACATCTGCCCGTTATACGCGGCAACACCGGGGTTTATCTCTTGCATCTGCACATATTGTCCAGGCCCGGTTTCAAATCCAAGCAAATCCGTAAAGGTTATTTCACCCGAGAGCCCGGTCACCGGTCCAAAGGCGGCTGCAAAATTGGTAATATCTGTCCGGAAAGTGCCGGTGCTGCGAACACTGTCTTCTTCATCACCCCAATTGATCAGCCCTTTTCCGGTCACTGTGCCTTCCACGTTGGCGATCACGCCCAACAACACTGGCGTGAGCAGGTCCGGTTGGAATTGTTTGTCAAAAGTAAGCCCCCCGACATCAATCACGGCTTCTCCTGAGCTATCATCAAATATGTGAACGATATCGACATTCGCCACCTGACGCCCGGTTGTCGGTTCCTGTAACAATCCATCCGCGGATATTTGACCATTGGCGAATTTCAGCTGAACATTCCTGCTGATCAGGGGGCGGAACCGCTCAACCTGCTGCTCATCGCGAATGCGTAATTGGGCATCAGCCAGAAAAGCGCCATCCACATATCGCCAGTCGCCCTCAATATCGTCCATGAGCAAGGGAACATTCACGATTTTTCCTTCGGCACCAGTGATTTTTCCGCTGATGGTCGGGCCGAAAACCGCGCTGATACGATCCATATCAAACCACGTCATGCGTTCGGCAGTCCCCAGCCGCACGGAAACATTCTGTGCCGACGCTCCGTTTTTCATCGAAAAGCCAAGGCCTCCACTGGAAAGCACCAGCGGAGTTCCGCCAAGATTGCCAGTCAGATTAAAGGACGGTGCGTTCGCCGTTATGTTCATCCCCGCGCCAGAACCGGAAACTATGCCGCGTCCCCCTTCGGGACAAAGCCGCGTGCGGGTCGGGCCAGCAATGAAGTTAGCAATGCGAAGGCTTGTAAATTGCAGATCGACACATTTGCGAAATAGTGTGAAGTCACCCCTGTCACCAACATAGCCGTTAATCGGAACTTGCAGCCCCGTGATCTGGCCGTCGGCGAAAGGGCCGGACAGAAACAAACGTCCATCAAAATTAGTCCCCCCTTGAGCGGACGGTGCGAAAGCCAGTTTGGGGATGATAAGGCTCGCCGATCCGGCCCGATAAGCAGCCATTTGGACATTGCCATCAAAGCCGCGTGATAAGCTGCCGTCGTTCAAGTCAATTTTCGCGCTCGGGAAACCGCCGCCATTCAACAACAGATTGCCTTCGGCCAGCATTTTCACATCATCCCTGGCAAAGATCAGAAAAACAGGATCATCCAGTTCCAGGTTCGCCCCGGAACGGGACAGGGCATTCAGGCCATTGATCGCCAGTCTGGTTCCGTTCGTACCCAGATCGAAGCGGATATCGCCGGTAACATCAAGGTCGCGACCCGCCTGACGCATGGCGTTGGCAAGCTTGTCCGCTAAAGGCCCCACAGGCGTTCCAGCGACCGATGATGCCAGCCCGGCAGTCTTCTGCATCAATTTATTGGAAAGTCTGGCAGAGCGAATTTCGGGCTGCCCTTCAAACCGGGCGGTTACAGGATTATCACCATAGCCAATCTGGAACTTTCCTTTCAAGCGCCCGCTGCCGGCGCTACCATAAGGGGAGTCCAATGCCCCGCTCGACAGATCAATATCACCGCTACTGCGTTTCAGGTCACCGGTAAAAGCGATGGTGGACTGGATTGTCCTTGCGCCATAATCGGCATAGCGCACTGGACCGCCGCTAATACCAGCATCGCCCGTCCAACTGGTAAAATCCTGTCCCAACTCCACAGAAAGCTGAACTCCCATATCCTGCGCGCTCAGGTCCATATCCGGACATTTGATAGCCGGAATTCTCATGGGACCGTTCAGGCGCGGTTTGCGGTCGTTAATCGCAATCTCGCCAAAATAGCTGGCACCGGATGTCGTGCAACCGCCCAACGTCATGTCCCGTGTCAAAGCTGCCAATTCGCCTGCGAAACCGTCATGTAAATTGCCTCTGCCGTTCAGTGCAAGGCCGATAGTACCAAAATCAGTATCTATCCGCATTTGCCCCTTTTCGACCACCAAAGAAATATCGGGCAATGCCAGCGGGCTGTCATCTTCCGGATCAGAAAATTTATCGAGTGCCCCGAACGACATTTTACCATCGATCAACCGGCCATAAGCCTTTACGCCGCGGGCGCGTACCCAATCAATTCCGGCTCCTTCCGTTCCCAGACTATTGCCAATTTCCACCAGTTCAGCGGTTAAGTCAGGCGACTGCGGGTCGCCGATCACCAGATTGCGAATGACCTGTTTGCGAAAGCCGATATCCACAATTTCATATTTTGCCGGCACCTCCCGCTTGGTGAGTTCAGTGCGGATAAAATTATCGGCAATGGTGATGCGGCTGAACCATAAGACGACAAGCCCTATACACAACAGAAACAAGACCAGATAAGCGAATATCCGCCGCCGTGATCGACGCGCTTCGTATATTGGGTCCAGTTCGTCCTCCATCTTGTGTGAATTGCATAAGTCTGGCTTAAGTTGCAATCTACAAGTGCGAAGATGCCAGTTTATTCCTGTCTATAATATCGGCATTATATATAGACTGGTAGTGGAGTTTAGACAATTTCGGCCATCCTCGCTTTGGTATGTGCTTTCTCGTCCCATTCCCTGATAAAGGGGTTATGGTTTGGCTATGGCCAATTTGGACAATAAAAATCTACCCACAGACAATACTGCCGCCCATCATGGAACAGGCCATCGTTCTCGGCTTCGTGAGCGTTTGCTTCATGGCGGCGGCGATGCGCTCCTGGACCATGAGCTGATCGAATATCTGCTGGCGCTTGCCATTCCGCGCCGGGACACAAAGCCTCTAGCTAAAACCCTGCTGGACAGCTTTGGCGGGCTGTCTGCGCTGCTCACCGCAGATGGGGAATCGATCAAAAAAGTTCCGGGCATGGGTGAAACCAGTGCTGCTGCGATCAAAATTGTTCAGGCCGCGGCCCTGCGCCTTGTTTCGGAGCCTGTGCGCGAACAACCGGTGCTTTCCAGTTGGCAGGCGCTGCTCGACTATCTGCGGGCCGATATGGCCCATCTTGTCAACGAGCGGGTGCGGGTGCTGCACCTTAATAGCAAGAACCTGTTGATCCGTGACGAGCTGGTTAGCGAAGGGTCTATAGATCAGGCGGCAATCTATACTCGTGAAGTCATCAAGCGTGCGCTGGAACTGGGGTCAGCCGCCATTATACTGGTTCATAACCACCCCAGCGGCGATTGCACGCCCAGCCGTCAGGATATCAATATTACGAAAGATATATGCGACGCGGGCAAGAAACTGGGTATCGCCGTCCACGATCACATCATTATCGGCAAAAACGGCCACACGTCTTTTCGCTCACAAGGATTGATATAGGCGCCTTCATTGCCCTCGATAAACCAACCTTCAGTATAGAAACATCGGCATGCCTTCTACCTGTAACAGGTTCGCACGATACTGGCTGGCGTCATACAGCCCCGACACATTCACGCCCTTCGTCCCTTCCAGCACCTTATCGATGGGAACAACACCGTAATTGCCATCAGTCAGACACACCATGTTGGACGTGCGCCCTTCTTCGATCAGTTGCACAGCGAGCGCACCAAAGGCAAAGCCGACCATTCTGTCCAGTGCGTCCGGTTCCCCTGCCCGCATCAGATAGGCAAGCTCTTGCACAATTGTCCGCTCCGACGAACGCCCTTCTATTTCCCGCGCTAATTGCGTGCCGATATTCACACCCAGACGATGGGTATTGGATTTGCTGATCTCGCTATGATCTGCATCATGTCCCGCCAATGTTGCTCCTTCCGAGACAAGGCAAATGGCATAGCTTTCAGGATTATTGGCCTTATCCTCAAGCAACAGTGGTAATAATATATCCATATCGGCCGGAACCTCGGCAATGACCGTCCGGTCCGATTGTGACAGAAAACCGGAAAGCAGCGCGGTTTCACCGGATCGCCTCCCGAATAGCTCGATCACCCCAATCCGTTCATGGCTGGCAATGGTGGAACGCAGCGCATTAATGGCTTCAACAGAGCGGGTAACAGCAGTGGAAAAACCGATGCAATAGTCCGTGCCATAGACATCATTATCCATTGTTTTGGGAATAGAGATAACTTTGCGCCCAAGGCTGGCAAGATACGCCGAAAAGCGAAGCGTTCCGTCACCCCCCATAGTAATCAGCACGTCGATCTTTAACGCATCGAGAATATCCAGCGCCTTTTGGGTTTGATCGCCGCTCTCTGTCGTTCGCGGATCGCGGCGCGAACTGTGCAGGATAGTCCCGCCCAGCCGGTCGATCCCCCTTACACTGTCTTTATCGAGCACCATCGTGCCATTTTCCAGCGACAGGGAATCCGCCGGGTCCATTTCCAGCACCCCCTCCCATCCCCGTCGCAGACCAATAACTTCCCATCCGCGCTGCGCCGCCGACATGGTGATCGAACGGATACAGGGGTTCAGGCCCGGCACATCGCCACCGCCGGTTAATATTGCAAGACGCATATCAAACTCCTTAAATTGCGAACGAGTCACTTTCCAGAATTGCCGACTCCGCAACATGATGCTAGCGGGGCGGCTAATCTTCGGCGGTTCTGATTGCCGTTCTAACCAGCTTGTCATATTCAAGGAAAGAAATAATGATCCCGCGCTATTCCCGTCCCGAAATGGTTGCCCTTTGGGAGCCTGAATCCAAATTCCAGATATGGTTCGAGATTGAGGCGCATGCCACCGATGCTCTCGCCGAGCTGGGCGTTGTCCCAAAAGATGCTGCCAAGGCGATCTGGGAACGCGGGAAATTCGATGTCGCGCGGATTGACGAGATTGAACGCGAAGTGAAGCATGATGTCATCGCTTTCCTGACCAATGTTGCGGAAAATGTCGGTGATGAAGCCCGCTTCATGCATCAGGGCATGACATCCAGTGACGTGCTCGACACCTGCCTTGCCGTACAACTATCACGGGCGACCGACATATTGCTGGACGATCTCGACAAGCTGCTCGCCGCAATCAAAACCCGCGCCTTTGAACATAAGCTGACACCAACTATTGGCCGCAGCCATGGTATTCATGGTGAGCCGGTGACATTTGGCATGAAGCTGGCTCAGGCCTATGCCGAGTTTAAACGGAACCGCGAACGCCTGGTCCTCGCGCGAAAGGAAATTGCGACCTGTGCAATATCTGGCGCTGTCGGGACATTCGCCAATATTGATCCCAAGGTAGAAGCCCATGTGGCGGAGAAAATGGGCCTTGAGATCGAACCGGTTTCGACACAGGTCATTCCGCGTGATCGCCATGCACAATATTTTGCAACACTCGCTGTTATCGCATCGTCTGTAGAACGGCTGGCTGTAGAAATCCGCCACTTGCAGCGCACGGAAGTACTGGAGGCCGAGGAATATTTTTCCCCCGGTCAAAAAGGTTCCAGCGCTATGCCGCATAAACGCAACCCTATACTGACCGAAAACCTGACCGGCCTCGCCCGCATGGTGCGTAGCTATGCATTGCCCGCGATGGAGAATGTCGCGCTGTGGCATGAACGTGACATCTCCCACAGTTCTGTCGAACGGATGATCGGACCGGACGCCACCATCACGCTGGACTTTGCGCTGGCCCGCTTGACCGGAGTAGTTGATAAGCTGCTCATCTATCCCGAAAGGATGCAGAAAAACCTCGACCGGATGGGCGGCCTGGTCCACTCCCAACGTGTCCTGCTGGCGCTCACACAAGCGGGTATCAGCCGCGAAGACAGCTACCGGATTGTTCAACGCAACGCGATGAAAGTCTGGGAATCAGATGGTGAAGTGGCATTGCTTGACCTGTTGAAAGCGGATCCTGCGGTCACTGAAAAGCTGTCCGAAGAAGAGCTGGAAGAACGGTTTAACCTCGATTATCATTTCAAACATATCGACACGATCTTTGACCGGGTTTTTGGCAGTTGAAATATAGGGTAGAAGCGCTTTGTTTTATCCAAAAACAGCAACTACTCTAGTCACTGGTCAAAATTACGGGTAACGTTTGCAAATTGCGACAATAAGGGGCGCGAATGCAGTTCATAAAAACGCTTTTCTGGGTGATACTGGCCGTGATTTTGGTCGTGTTTGCTGTCAATAACTGGACTCTGGCATCGGTTCAGATCTGGGGTGATGTCCGCGTTGATACCAAATTGCCGGTTCTCGTTATCGGCGCGTTCTTGCTGGGTTTCGTTCCTTTGTGGTTACTCCACCGGACAACCAAATGGCGTCTCAGCCGCCGAATCAAAAGCCTGGAAGCGGCGGCGCAACCGGCCCCGAAAGTAGAGACAAAGCCGGATGCCTCTCCGCTTGATCTTGAAAGAGAGGAGATAGCCAAACCCGTATCGCCATTGTCGCCTACAACACGGGCTGTTTCCCCTACCACGGACGACAAGGCGGCTGGCGAATGACTAACCCGATTTTTGTCGCGCTCGACACACCCAATCTTGACGATGCGTTGACACTAGCCCGGTCGGTAAAGAGCCATGTCGGTGGCTTGAAGCTCGGCCTCGAATTTTTCTGCGCCAATGGCCATCACGGCGTCTATGAAATCCAGAAACTCGGCCTACCGATTTTCCTCGACTTGAAATTGCACGATATCCCCAACACCGTTGCAAAGGCGATGCAGGCGATCAATGTTCTGGAACCCGCTATTGTCACTGTCCACGCATCTGGCGGGCGGGCGATGATGGAAGGAGCCAAAGCAGCGGCTGGCAGCAATACCAAAGTGGTTGGCGTTACCCTGCTAACATCCTTGGACGAGCGTGATATGGGACGGATCGGCTATTCCGGTAGTACGCACGATCAGGTTAGCAGATTGACTGAACTGGCTCAGGAAGCCGGGCTGGATGGCATAGTTTGTTCCGGTAACGAGGTTGGCGCTGCCCATAAAATCTGGAAGGACGGCTTTTTTGTCGTGCCCGGCCTACGCCCTGCCAATGGCAAAGCCGGTGACCAGAAGCGCACAGTCACCCCCCGCGCCGCCCGCGACCATGGTGCCAGCATCCTGGTGATAGGCCGCCCCATCACCGCAGCGGAAGACCCCAACGCCGCCGCCCGTGCGATTGAGGCAACGCTTTAACCCGGAACGTTTAGAAACGGGATTAAGGGTGACGAACCAAGGCAAAGGCGATATGGCCAGCCCCATGAATACCCAAATCAAAATATGCGGTCTATCGGACATCGCATCGATCGAAGCAGCTGCTCGCGCCGGCGCCGATTATATCGGTCTGGTCCATTTCGAAAAAAGCCCACGCCATGTCTCGCTGGAGCAGGCAGCGGAGCTTCGGAAAGCAGCGTCAGAATCCCTAAAAACCGTATTGTTGCTGGTTAATGCGGACCCAAAGACCACAGGCCATGCGATCAACACCGTACGCCCTGATGTCATCCAGTTTCATGGTAGTGAAACACCGGAATGGGTGAAATTAGTGCGCGACCAAGGCCGCATTGAGGTCTGGAAAGCGCTTGGTGTAAAAGACAAACCGACCTTGGCCAAAAGCGCCCGCTTTGCAGGAGCCACCGACCGGCTTCTATTCGATGCACCGGCAAAGAAACTGCCCGGCGGGACGGGAACCGCTTTTGACTGGTCGCTTTTGGCAGGGCACGACCATCAAATCCCGTGGGGCTTGGCAGGTGGCCTGGATCCTGAAAACGTGGCTGAAGCCATTCAGATCACCGGTACACGGCTGGTTGATGTTTCATCCGGAGTTGAATCTGCTCCGGGCATCAAAGATGTGGACAGAATCGCCGCCTTTTGCCAAGCGGTTCGGGAATTTGATAAACGCCAATCATCCTGAACCTGTCAAAAGATGGTCGAAAGATGATCCGCAAGACAGCCTTTTTAATTATGCTCCGGTAAGCTCGCATGAGCGGAATTTTGAACTATGACTGACCAACCCAACAGTTTCCGTAACCAACCCGATGAACGCGGCCATTTTGGCCAATTTGGTGGCCGCTATGTTGCCGAAACCCTGATGCCGTTGATCCTTGATCTGGAAAAACATTACCGAGCAGCACAGGCGGACCCGGCCTTTGAGGAAGAATTTAATGATTTGCTGGAACATTATGTCGGTCGCCCCAGCCCGCTTTATTATGCAGAGCGCCTGACCGAAGAAATCCGCAAACGTGCACCTGCAGGCAAAGGCGCGCAAATCTGGTTCAAGCGTGACGAGCTCAATCATACCGGCGCACACAAGATCAACAATTGCATCGGTCAGATATTGCTGGCCAGACGTATGGGAAAAACCCGGATTATCGCGGAAACCGGCGCGGGTCAGCACGGCGTTGCAACCGCCACTGTTTGCGCGCGCTTTGGCTTGCCCTGCGTCATTTACATGGGCGCAACCGATGTCGAGCGGCAGAAACCCAATCTGTTCCGGATGAAATTGCTCGGCGCAGAAGTCGTACCTGTAAAAAGCGGCGCGGCGACGCTGAAAGACGCGATGAATGACGCCTTGCGCGACTGGGTCGCCAATGTTGAAGACACTTTCTACATCATCGGCACGGCTGCTGGCCCCCATCCCTACCCCGAACTTGTACGCGATTTTCAAAGCGTGATCGGCCGCGAGGCTCGCGAACAATTGCTGAGCCGTGTTGGCCGATTACCAGATTTGCTGGTCGCGGCAATTGGTGGAGGATCCAATGCTATTGGCCTGTTCCACCCGTTTCTTGATGACAGGGACGTTCAGATGCTTGGCGTCGAAGCGGCTGGCCACGGGCTGGACAAAGAACATGCGGCGTCGCTGGCTGGCGGAAGGCCCGGTATATTGCATGGCAATAAAACCTATTTGCTACAGGACGAGGACGGCCAGATTACCGAAGCCCATTCGATCAGCGCCGGTCTGGATTATCCCGGTATCGGGCCAGAGCATAGCTGGCTGAAAGAATCCGGACGCGTCCGTTATGACAGCGCGACTGATGTAGAAGCACTGGAGGCATTCCAACTGCTCTGCCGCACCGAAGGCATTATTCCGGCTCTTGAACCCTCCCACGCTATCGCCGCAGTTGCGCGCGAAGCGGTGAAGATGGACAAGGACCAGATCATTCTCGCCAACCTGTGCGGACGCGGTGACAAAGATATCTTTACCGTCGCGGAAGCTTTGGGGACAAAGATATGACCCGTCTTGCAAAGGCTTTTCCAGGCGATCGCGCCGCTTTAATCACTTTCGTGACGGTTGGTGATCCAACGCCTGCGGATATGCCTGCAATCCTTGACGCGCTAGTTGAAGGCGGCGCGGATATTATAGAGTTGGGCATGCCGTTTACGGACCCGATGGCGGATGGCCCGTCAATTCAGGCCGCCAATATCCGCAGTCTGGCCGCTGGCACAAAGACCGCCGATGTGTTCAGCATCGCGGCAGCTTTTCGGGAGCGTCACCCTACCGTTCCGCTTGTGCTGATGGGCTATGCCAATCCGATGACGATCCGAGGTGGGGACTGGTTTGCTGATTCCTGCGTTAATGCGGGAATTGATGGCGTTATTTGCGTAGATATTCCTGTCGAGGAAGACGATAGTCTGGGGGACAATTTACGCGCAAAAGATGTCGCGGTTGTCCGTCTCGCCACACCGACTACCGACGCACATCGCTTACCGGCGATCCTGAACAACGCCTCCGGTTTCCTTTATTATGTGTCGGTTGCGGGCATCACCGGCTTGCAACAAGCCGCTCAGGTCAGCATCGAAGAAGCGGTCAGCCGCCTGAAAGCGGGCACAGACCTGCCAGTCGCGGTTGGCTTTGGCATCCGCACACCGGATCAGGCCGCCAATATCGCCCGCGTTGCGGACGGCGTGGTCGTGGGCTCCGCTATAGTCGAGATTATCGCTGAACATGGTGGCGGTTCAGCGCCCTATGTGAAGGACTATGTAAAATCGCTATCTGATGCTATCAGAAGCGCTCGTTAAGAATCTGGGGAATTGAAGCATGTCTTGGCTTAGAAATGTCCGTAACAAGATCGCCTCGATCACCAAAAAAGAAACGCCCGACAACCTCTGGCACAAATGCAAAAAATGCGAGGCCATGGTGTTCCTGAAGGAATATCAGGAAAATATGCATATCTGTCCAAAATGTGACCACCACGGCCGGATTGGTCCAGATGTCCGCTTTGCACAGATTATGGATAAAGATAGCTTGGAACGCTTGCCTTATGCGGCGGTTCAGGAAGATCCTCTCAAGTTCAAAGACCAGAAAAAATATACCGACCGCCTGAAAGATGCACGCGCCAAAACCGCTGAGCAGGATGCGTTAATCAATGTTTTCGGGACAATCGAAAGTATCCCATGCGTAGTCGGGGTCCAGGATTTTGCTTTCATGGGCGGGTCTATGGGACTCGCTGTAGGACAGGCCTTTGTTGATGGTGCAAACCGCGCGTTGCAGGAACAATGCCCCTATATTATTTTCACTGCCGCAGGCGGCGCACGGATGCAGGAAGGCATTTTGTCCCTTATGCAAATGCCCAAGACCACTGTGGCTATCTCAATGCTGCGTGAAGCGGGCTTGCCCTTCATCGTCGTGCTGACGGATCCTACGACGGGCGGCGTTACGGCAAGCTATGCCATGCTTGGCGATGTGCAGATATCGGAACCGGGAGCCCTGATAGGCTTTGCTGGACAGCGCGTAATTGAAAACACCATCCGTGAAAAACTGCCCGAAGGATTTCAGACAGCGGAATATCTTCTGGAACATGGCATGATCGACATGGTTGTACACCGTAAGGAATTGCGCGCACAACTCGCCCATATCATGGGGTATCTCATGGCCTGGAAAACGGCAGCGTGATCCATTCCCCCCTCCCCTTCAGGGGTGGAACCGGCGGTGGGGCAGTACGAGATAACTACAATACTCACGTACCGACCCCTCGGGTATATGTCCCTCCTGTAAAAGAATGCGCCTTCTAATCATGGCGGACGGTGCACGTTCCGATCATCCGGCGGTCCAGAAACATCTCGATCGCTTATCTCTACTTTCCCCCGGACGCGATATTCTGGGTCTGGAGCGGATCAATGCTGTCATGGAACGTCTCGGCAATCCGCATCTAAAGCTGCCGCCCGTATTCCATGTTGCGGGCACCAACGGCAAAGGCTCCACCTGCGCTTTTTTACGCGCGGCGATTGAAGCAGAGGGCCTGAAAACACATGTCTATTCCAGTCCCCATCTGGTCCGTTTCAATGAACGTATCAGATTGTCCGGATCACTGATTGAAGATGAATATCTGGCGCAATTACTGGCGCGTGTTCTGGACGAGAGCGAGGATAATAATCCCAGCTTTTTTGAAGCCACAACGGCAGCGGCCATGCTCGCCTTTGCCGAAACCCCTGCGGATGCATGTATATTGGAAGTGGGCCTGGGCGGGCGGTTGGATGCCACCAATATTGTGCAGCATCCCGCAGCAACGGGTATCGCCGCACTCGGTATAGATCATGAAGCGTTTCTGCTATCACCGGAAGCGGGCGCACCAGTCGAACCACTTACCCGTATCGCGTGGGAGAAAGCCGGCATTGCCAAACACGGCTCCCCCTTGCTGACGCAGAAATATGGGGCTGATATGGCGGCGGCGATTTCCGGTTATGCGGCAGCTATCGGCGCCGAATATTTGCCCCGCGGAGAGGCTTGGGACGCCGCGATCTATGAGGATCAACTTCATTACCGCGATATCCACGGGAAAATGACTCTTCCCCTGCCCGCCTTGCCCGGCGCACATCAGGCGGATAACGCAGCCCTCGCCATCGCCATGCTGCGTCATCAGGATGCGATTCAGGTTTCCGAAGCTGCCTTTCGCGCGGCAATGGGCTGGGCCAAATGGCCGGCGCGATTGCAAAAGCTCACCCCCGGACCGCTACGCGATATACTGCCAGACGATACCGAAACATGGCTTGATGGCGGTCATAATGTGAATGCGGGCGAAGCACTGGCCGTCCATTTCGGCGATTATCCCAGCCGCTCCATCCATCTCGTCATCGGTATGCTGGCCAACAAAGATCCGGCCGCGATCATAAAAGCTCTGGAACCGAAAATTGCAGCCATCACGGTGGTTCCGGTTGAAGGCCATGAAGCCCATGGACCAGCCGGATTTTCCAATATTACCCCCGATACGGTCATCTCAGAGGCACCCGATGTTGCCGAAGCATTCAAAACGATCGCATCACAAAACCCGCAAACAGTGCTTGTTGCCGGTTCGCTCTATCTGGCCGGAACAGTGCTGGCCGCTAATGGGCAGGTGCCGGATTAGTTTGTCTTTGCTTTGCTGATTCACGATTGATGCGCAGCCACTCAAACAAACATAGAATAATCGCAATGACACCCAGACCGGCAGTGAACAAGAATATCTGGTAATAACCATTCCGCTCGATCATTTCACCAAGCGCCCCGCGTCCCAATGTCCCGATCAAAAATGTCAACGACGATAATAATGCATATTGCACAGCGCTATATTGCTTGCTCGTTATAGACGACAGGTAGGCGACAAACGCGGCGCCCGCCAGGCCGCCAGCCAGGTTTTCGCCGGTTATCGCAAGCATCAGCTTCGCCATACGTTCATCTGCCCCGAACAGGCTGACCAGCCATGTAAACCCCGTGACCTTTGAAAAAGTGGCGATTGCCGCGCCTCCAGTGGCCAGATTGGCATATAACAGATTGCTGGCGGCCGCAGTTGCTGCGCCAATGGTGAGCGTTGCCATGCGGCCAAAATAGGCAAAAGATACGCCGCCAAGGGCGATGCCCAACATCGTCATTCCGACACCGAAAAACTTGGACGCGACTGCGACTTCGCTCTTCGTATATTCCAATTCACCGAGATAGAACGGATAAGCAAAGCTGCCCCAGATATTATCGGTAATGCGGTAGGAAAGGATCAGCGCCAATACCAGTATCGCCGCCCATCCTAGACGCCCCATAATATCCGCCAGGGGTAAAACCAAGGCGCGGTAGCCATGATCCAGGATCGCATCAAAACCGGTCTCGCGGCGCGTATCGCTTTGCAAAACATATTTCCCGTTGCGCCGCCAATATTCCAGCACAGCTGCGATAATCGCAGGGATGATGACAGTGGCAATTACGATTAACGGCCCATTAATTTGAATGAACTCCACCGAGTCTGGTCGCATTTCAGGGTCGGAGCCAAGCGATTGCACCATGAACACTCCAACCCGTATGAGCGCCCACCCCCATAGCAGACCAACGATAGTCAGAGCATAAGCGCGGATTCTGGGGTCAAGCTGTCCAGCCTTCCGCAAAGCATTATCACCATCCGCACTGTCCATTGCCTTGGTGTCTGGCGCAAAGAAAGTGGCGAAGGAAATCACGATCATAATCGCGCCCATTAAAGCATAAACGAAAGGCCAGTCATAAGCATCGGCCAAAAACAATGCCAATGCACCGCCAGCCAATGCGGCAATGCGGTAACCCAGCTGATAAACGGTCGACAGCATGTCCAGCGTTGCCACTTCGTCCGCCACATCCACACGCCAGGCATCGATAACAACGTCCTGTGTAGCAGATGCAAAAGCACCCATGCCTGCCAACAGGGAAAACCAGCCAATCGAGGATTGCGGATTAAGAATAGACAGGACCAGAAGAACGATTCCGAGCAGCATTTGCGCTGGAATCAGCCAGCTTTTGCGGCGACCCAATCGGTGAAGGAAGGGTATCTTTAACCGGTCAACTACCGGCGACCAAAGGAATTTAAACGCATAAGCCAGACCGATAAGCGAAAACACGCCCATGGTTTCAAGATCGACCTTGGCATCGGACAACCAAGCATAAAGCGTACCCAGTAAAAGGGAATAAGGCAGACCGGCAGAAAACCCGAAAATAAACATCATCCCGGTCTTTCGCTGACCAAGAGATGTAATCAGTTTTCTATATCCCGGTTTTTCTTCGGCTTGGGCCGCTTCACTCACACTAATCTCCCTGAAACTACACGAAACTCTAGCGGCAAATGGCTCGAATACCAGTCGGATTTTACGGCTGCGCCCAAATATCGAGCGGCCTGCCCCCAACTCTAGTACCTACACCATCCGAAAGGTTACGGATTGCGGAAAAATCCATTTTCGGCCATGCGCAAAAGCATGACCGACAAAGAATCAGGTAAAGTCTATAAAGCCAGACCCACACGCGGAGCAAAGCAGAATAGTGACCGCGCACAATCCCCGAAATCGCCGGATCAATCGTCCGTACGAGAGGGACAGCGTATTGCAAAATTGCTGGCACGCGCGGGCGTAGCCTCTCGGCGCGAGATTGAACGGATGATCCGGGAAGAGCGCATTGCACTGAATGGGGTCACCGTAGACCATCCCTCCATGCTGCTAAAAAACCTGACCGGAATTACTGTTGACGGAAAACCCGTTGCCGAGCCTTCCCCCGCAAAACTGTATCGCTTTCACAAACCTAGTGGCTATCTGACTGCAGAACGCGACCCGGCGGGGCGTAAGACTATTTACGATGTACTGCCCAAGGATATGGAACGGATCATCCCGATTGGACGCCTCGACCTGAATACCGAAGGCTTGCTGTTGATGACCACCGACGGCGAGTTCAAGCGCGAGATGGAACTGCCCAAAACCGGGGTCGAGCGAACCTATCGCGCCCGGACCTTTGGCGATATCACGCAAAACCAGCTTGAAGAGCTTTATCGCGGCATCACCGTTGAGGGCATAAATTACGGCCCGATCGAGGCCAATCTGGAGCGCCGAACCGGCCGCAACCAGTGGATCGAGATGACTCTTACCGAAGGCAAAAATCGCGAAGTACGCCGGGTGCTGGAACATCTGGGCCTGAAAGTATCCCGCCTGATCCGCACCCGTTATGGCCCGTTCTTACTGGATGACCTGCCCAAGGGAGAGATTGAAGCGGTGCGCCGTCATGACCTGGTCAAGTTCCGGAATAGTTTGAAGTGACGGCTGAATCATGCGCATAATTGCGGGGGACTGGCGCGGGCGGAAAATCGTTGCGCCCAAGGGGGAGACTACCCGCCCGACTGCTGATCGCACACGGGAAAGACTTTTTTCCATGCTAACCAGCCGTCTGGGTGATTTTGCTGATTTGCAGGTGCTTGACCTTTTTTCCGGTTCCGGTGCGCTGGGTCTGGAAGCATTATCGCGCGGTGCAGCGCATTGCACATTTGTCGAGCAAGACCGCGAAGCCCTGAAAGCGTTGGAAAAGAATATCGAAACTTTGGGGGCCAATGCGGATATCCGGATTGGCTCGGTCCTCGCCCTTGGTCCGGCGCGGCAACCTTATGATCTTATTTTAATGGACCCGCCCTATGATACCGGCGCTGGCGCAGTAGCCCTCGACAAGCTGGGCCGCCACGGATGGTTTGCGCCATCAAGCTGGATCGCGATTGAAACAGCTCGCAACGAAGAGATTGATGTCAGAGGTTTTAAGCTGGAAAGCCACCGCGACAGCGGCAAGGCAAAGCTGCATATCTTGCGCCCTGCCTGAATAACCCATCAGCTATTGACTATCTCGTAAGCGGATGCTGTTTCATTCGTCTGGTTTTGCGAATGGCTATAGGCCGTAGTTGCGATCATCATTATCGTCGCGACAATCGCGCTAAACATTAAACGTTTACTCATTTTGCATTCCGATCGGGGAGTTAATGTCTGTATCTCCGGACATATGGTGCACTGCAACATAGATTACAACCCATGCAGCTATTCGGGCGGATAAAAAAAATAGACTCCTTGGGATGGGGGATAATCGCCAAATATTGAACTTCAGCGCCTTGGCAAGAAATTGCTCTTGCCGCCGCCGGTGATGTTCCCTAACTGTTCACCCGTGACCGAACCTGCCAACATACCCACAGAAAGTGACCCGCCTTATGTGCGCGGCCTGAATGCCCCGCAACGCGACGCTGTATTGAGCACCGAGGGTCCCGTGCTGGTGCTGGCCGGTGCAGGTACGGGGAAGACCGCGGCCCTCACCCGACGGCTGGCGCATCTCGTTTATTCGCGCAAGGCATGGCCGTCCGAAATTCTGGCTGTAACCTTCACGAACAAAGCCGCGCGAGAGATGAAAGAACGGATTGGCGCGATTGTTGGCGATGCGGTTGAAGGGATGCCATGGCTTGGTACCTTTCACAGTATCGGGGCAAAAATGCTGCGCCGCCATGCGGAAATGGTCGGCTTGAAAAGCAATTTCACCATAATTGATACCGATGATCAGCTGCGCTTGCTGAAACAATTGATTCAGGCCGCGGAGCTGGATGAAAAGCGTTATCCTCCGCGTATGCTCGCCGGCCTGATTGACCAGTGGAAAAATCGCGGCCTGAACCCGACTGATCTTGATGCTGGCGAGAATGAGCGCTTTGCAAATGGCCGTGGTCAGGAATTTTATGCCGCTTATCAGGCCCGGTTAACGGTCCTTAATGCCTGTGATTTTGGCGACCTTTTGCTCCATATTCTTAATCTTCTGAAGACGGACCGCGAGATCCTGAAACTCTATCAGGAGCGTTTCAAATATATTCTGGTCGATGAATATCAGGATACCAATTCCAGCCAGTATCTCTGGCTGCGATTGCTCGCTCAGGAGCGCAAGAATATCTGCTGCGTGGGCGATGATGACCAATCCATCTATAGCTGGCGCGGGGCGGAGGTCGCCAATATTTTGCGCTTCGAGAAAGATTTTCACGATGCCAAAATCATCAAGCTGGAACAAAATTACCGCTCCACACCACACATCCTCGCAGCCGCTTCTGCTCTGATCGCCCATAATCGCGGTCGTCTTGGCAAGACATTATGGACCGAAGAACAAGATGGCGAGAAAGTGCAAGTTATCGGGGTCTGGGATGGACCGGAGGAAGCACGGCGCGCGGGGGAGGAGATGGAAAGCCTGCAAAGCAAAGGCGTGTCTCTTGATGCAATGGCGATCCTAGTCCGCGCTCAATTTCAAACGCGCGAGTTTGAGGACCGGTTTATTTCCATCGGAATGCCGTACAAGATTATCGGAGGCTTTCGCTTTTACGAGCGTGCGGAAATCCGCGATGCCCTTGCTTATTTACGAGTGATTGCACAGCCAGCTGATGACCTTGCCTTTGAACGGATTGTCAATGTGCCCAAACGCGGGCTTGGGGATAAAACTGTGGAAAAGGTGCGTCGCCTGGCCCGGATGCAGTCTATTCCCCTGGCCGCAGCGGCGCTGAGCATTTGCGATACGGACGAATTGCCGACACGGGCAAGAACAACGCTTCAGGGCTTGATGCGCGATTTTGCGCGCTGGCGAACCAATGCCGAAGATTTGTCCCACGCGGAACTGGCGCGGGTAGTCCTGGACGAATGCGGCTATACCACCATGTTGCAGGCGGACCGGACACCGGAGGCTGCAGGGCGGCTTGAAAACCTTACCGAGCTGACCCGCGCGATGGAGGAATATGAAACACTGGGCGAGTTTCTGGAACATGTGTCGCTCGTCATGGACAATGACGCTGTAAGTGACGAGGCAAAGGTCACGATCATGACTATGCACGGCGCCAAAGGTCTGGAATATGATTATATATTCTGCGCGGGATGGGAGGAAGGCGTATTCCCCTCCCAGCGCAGCCTTGACGAAGGCGGGATTGCTTCGTTGGAAGAAGAACGCCGCCTTGCCTATGTCGCCATCACGCGCGCGCGCAAAAAATGCACGATATTCCACGCAGCGAACCGGCGGATTTATGGTCAGTGGACCAGTTCCATTCCCTCCAGATTCATCGGCGAATTACCCGCAGAGCATATCGAGGAAGAATCCAGTATTACGAGCGGCGGAAGCCTGTGGCGCTCCGGTTGGTCAGAACAATCTGATTCTTTTGGCTCCGCCACCTATGCCGATACTGCTCGCGCATCAAACCGCGGTCCGGGCTGGAGACGTGCGCTTAAAGCTGGAAGTTTTGACAGCACGTCGAATAAGATGAAACAAGCCAGCCGCAGCTCAGTTTCCCTCGGCAATAAAGGCCGTGATGATGTCAGCGTTGGCATGCGCGTATTCCACACCAAATTTGGCTATGGCGAAGTGATGGAAAAAGACGGCAACAAGCTGGAAATCGAGTTTGAAAAAGCCGGGCAGAAGCGCGTCCTCGACAGTTTTATTGAACTGGCCTGACAGGGTCCACTTCCCGCCATTCTCCGGGTAACAAACCGTCCAGCGTCCAATCCCCAACACTCCACCGCACCAGCCGCAGCGTGGGGTGACCAATCGCCGCTGTCATTCGCCGCACCTGCCGGTTTCGCCCTTCACGGATGGTCAGCTTTATCCAGCTATCCGGCACCGTTTTGCGGAAACGGACTGGCGGGTCGCGCGGCCACAGATCGGGCGGCGCAATGCGCTCAGCATCCGCTGGCCGGGTCAGGCCGTCTTTCAAACGCACGCCTTGCCGTAATTGATTAAGGCTCCCCTCCTGCACGTCGCCTTCAACCTGCGCCAGATAAGTTTTCGGCAGCTTATATTTGGGGTCGGCAATCCGCGCCTGCAATTTACCGTCATCGGTCAGTAGCAATAACCCTTCGCTATCACGGTCCAACCGTCCGGCGGGATATACGGCCGGTATATCAATATAATTCGACAAAGTGGGCCGTGCCGTCTGCGTTCCGTTATCGGTAAATTGCGACAGCACGCCATAGGGTTTGTTGAACAGGATCAGTTGCGCCATTTGCCCCCTTTGGCATTGGCTGCCGGTATCGGCAAATTTTATTCTTGATGATTATCCTGCCCGATTCCTTATAGGGCAGATATGCAATTGACCAATTTTGATACCGCCGCATTCCTGAGGGATTATTGGCAGAAAAAACCGCTGCTGATTAAAAACCCATGGACGGAATGGAGCGATCCTCTGGAGCCTGATGATCTAGCCGGACTGGCCTGTGAAGAAGGTGTAGAATCGCGGCTTATAACGCAAGCGACCGCAAGCGGTGGCTGGACCGTCGAGCACGGCGCGCTCGCGGAGGAGCGTTTCGGTCAACTCGGTGACAAGCACTGGACTTTGTTGGTTCAGGCAGTCGATCATTATTTGCCGGGCGTTGCCGCACTCATCGAACCGTTTCGTTTCATTCCGAATTGGCGCATTGACGATGTAATGGTCAGCTATGCGACCCAGGGCGGCGGAGTAGGCCCGCATTTTGATCAATATGATGTCTTCCTGATCCAGGGTATTGGCCAGCGAAGGTGGCAAATTGGACCGGTTTGCGATTCCGCTACAGCCACATTGCCCCATGACGATCTGCGTCTGCTTACCGAGTTTAAGGCTTGCGAGGAATGGATTTGCGAACCCGGTGACATATTATATGTGCCGCCCGGCGTCTCGCATAACGGAGTGGCTGTCAGCGATCATTGCATGACCTATTCCGTCGGCTTTCGTGCACCGTCGCGTAGCGAGCTTATTGGCGACTGGGCAGATGACCTGATCGCGGAGATGGAAGATGATGATCGCTACACGGACCCATTATTAAAGGAACAGGACAATCCCGGCGAGATCCGGCCGGACGCGATTGATGCGCTGCACAAAATGGTTACCGAAAAAATGGCCGACCGCGATGCATTTGCCCGCTGGTTCGGGCAATATAGCAGCACGCCCAAATATCCTGATGCAGACTGGGGAGCAGAAGAACCCGCCAGCGTCGATCACCTTCGCGAACATCTCGCCAGCGGTCAGCCCCTACTCCGCAATCCGGCCAGCCGTTTCTCTTTCATCCGCCAACCCGGTGATTTGCTTATGCTATTTGTCGATGGTGCATCCTTTCCGTGCACGGATCAAAAATGCATCGCCTTTGCAGAAGCCCTGTGCGCGCAGGACCGCATTTATCTTGCTCACGAGCTAATTCAATCCGATGAGGTCATGGCACTCGTCACCACATTTTATAATCAGGGCAGCTTGGTATTCGATTTGTAAAACCTATCCCGCGATGATCGTATCGCCCATACCAATCATCTTGCCATTGGTGACGATCACACGGTCACCCAGCTTCACCTGCTCGAACAAGATGCGTGCAAACTCGGTCGGCACGCCGATACAGCCCCGCGTTCCATAACCATATTTCACCTCAGCGCCGTGGATAGCAATGCCATCATTGGTCAGCCGCATCATATAGGGCATCGGCGCGTCATAAATGTTTGATACATGGTCCGCATTTTTCTGCGTAATCGGAAAAACGCCAGTCGGCGTTGGTTTCAGCGCATCACCGAATTTGATGACAGTCGCACCGATTTCATAGCCGCCCCGGAATACAGACAATGATTCCGCCTTAAGATCTACGGTGATGATAATTTCCCCGTCCGGCACCCCTTCATCATCCCATTTATAATAGCCATGCACAAATGGCTCATCAATCTGGAGAACGCGCTTTATAGCAAAGGGAGAATCGGGCTCCATCTGCACCGCATTATCCGGCTCCAGATTCTGCGATTCGGTAGCAGGGTTTGGAGCCGGTAAAGTGGCCGATTGGGCGGCTATAGATGGAACAGTCGGCGTTGCCGCTACTGCGCGAACTACCCCCATAATCACAAGGAACAACACAGCCAGCCCCGCTACGACGAGTATCGTCTTGCTGACACGCATCCCGATCTGGGCAATCCGGCTGTTCATTCTTCCTAGGCTCCGACTGTCTGGTTTCGCTTATCTTAAGGATTTATTTACCAATAAGAATCGCGCCCCGCCATCGCGCAATCGGGCCTGTACCGCTTAGGGACGCAGCGGATCGAAAGGTTAAGAGATATGGTGTTGAAGAGTCGGAGCCAACTTTCATTTCGACATTCCCGGCCCGATAGGAAAAAGCCCCATCACAAGTCCTGCAATAGGCCGTCCAATAAAAAATTGCTGTTCTGGGAAGACAGACCGGCCTAAACCAGCCAAATCACTGAACCCTAAAGAAAAACGCCCAAAACGGCCCCCAAAAGAAGACTAGAGCCATCATACAGACCGCACCCCATCCCTTTAGTATTCCCAATTACCGCTATTTGTGGTTTTCGCGTCTGGCCGCCATGTTCGCGCTATATGCGATGATGCTCATCCTTGGCTGGCAGGCATATAATCTGGCCCGCGAAGATATGGGTGTCAGCGCTTCAGCCGGCATATTGGGGCTCCTGGGCTTGCTGCAGTTTGTGCCTTTATTCATTCTGACACCTGTGGTCGGATGGGTCGCCGATCATATGGACCGGCGCTGGATTGCGCGGATAGTTTTGGCGGTTCAAGGGATGATCGCCTTGTCTTTGGGACTGCTGACAATCAGCGGACAACTAACCCTTTGGGCCATTTACATCATTTCCGTGCTTCTTGGAATCTGCCGGGCTTTCCTCGGTCCGGCCATAAGCTCCCTTGCACCGAATTTGGTGCCCAAAGCATCTCTGCCGCGTGCCATCGCGCTGTCCACTATCGCCTGGCAAGTTGGCGTCATCGCTGGCCCAGGTATGGCAGGGCCACTTTACAAAGTTGCTCCCGCACTTCCGTATTTCGTCTGCGCCGCGCTTTATCTGCTTGCGGTAATCGCGATGCTCATGATCGGACCGGTTCAGCGCAGCGCGATAGACCGTAGCAAAGGCCCCCTGCGTCAGGTGATGGATGGCATGTCCTATGTCTGGACCAACAAGCTGGTACTCGGCGCGATCACGCTGGATTTGCTGGTTATGTTCCTTGCCGGTGCCACCGCAATGATCCCTGTATTCGCAAGGGATATACTGGACGCGGGAGAGATTGGACTGTCATTGCTGGCGGCCTCCCCTGCCGTTGGCGCTGTGTTGGTCGCAGCGATATTTTCATTTGCGCCGCTGTCGCGCAATGTGGGCAACAAGATGCTAATCGCCATGGCCGTTTTCGGGCTGGCCACGATCGGCTTTGGTTTAAGCAAGTCCCTACCCCTGTCGATGGCTTGCCTGGCGATATGCGGTGCGGCAGATATGTTCGGAATTTATGTGCGCGGTTCCTTGATCCAGCTTCATACACCCGATGACCGCCGCGGACGGGTTGGCGCAGTCAGCCAAATGACGGTAAGTGCGTCCAACGAACTGGGTGATGCGCTGTCGGGCGGCTTGGCCGTTTTATTCGGCCCCATCGCGGCCATTGTAGCAGGAGGAGCAGGTGCTATAGTCATTACTGGAATCTGGTCACGTCTATTTCCGCAATTGGGCGCGGCCAAAACTTTTGATCCTCCAGAGGATTTGGAAAAAGACGAAGAGCAAAAGACTAGTGTCGCTTGAACCTAGATAGGAGAACAGACCAATGATCGCTAATAACATACTGGAAACTATCGGAAATACTCCGCATATCAAAATGCAGCGCCTGTTTAAAAACGCCAATGTCTGGATCAAGTCAGAACGCTCCAATCCTGCTGGGTCGATTAAGGACCGTATCGCATTGGCGATGATTGAAGATGCCGAAAAATCCGGTGCCTTGAAACCAGGTGGCACGATTATTGAACCGACATCCGGCAATACCGGTGTTGGCCTGTCCATGGTCGCTGCAGTGAAAGGATATAAACTAATTCTGGTCATGCCGGAATCCATGTCACTGGAACGCCGCCGCCTGATGCTGGCATATGGTGCCAAATTTGACCTTACGCCCAAAGAAAAAGGCATGAAAGGAGCGATCGAGCGCGCGCAGGAACTTGTCGATTCCACGCCCGGCGCATGGATGCCACAACAGTTCGAAAATTCTGCCAATTTTGAAGTCCATAAGCGGACTACGGCGCAAGAAATACTGGCGGATTTTAAAGATAATCCGTTGGACGCAATTATCACCGGAGTCGGCACTGGCGGCCATATTTCCGGCGTTGCCGAAGTGCTTAAAAAGGAATGGGGCGGGCTGAAAGTCTATGCAGTGGAACCCACCGGATCGCCCGTCATCAGCGGCGGCCAGCCTGGCCCTCACCCGATTCAGGGAATTGGCGCAGGCTTCATTCCCGGCAATCTGCATACCCAGAATATTGACGGCGCAATTCTGGTCGATCCAGCCGATGCAAAAGCAATGGCGCTGCGGTCTGCAAAGGAAGAAGGCATGTTGATCGGGATCAGTTCCGGTGCAACTCTGGCAGCGATTGCACAGAAAATTCCAGAGCTGGGGGATGGAGCAAAGATACTTGGCTTTAACTACGACTCGGGTGAACGCTATTTATCCGTGCCGGATTTTCTGCCCGAAGAATGAGCTCCATCGAAGTCACTACGTTCACCTATCAGCACGGTGATCTGGACCTTCAGGGTTATATGGCACAGCCGAGTCGCTATCCTCGGGCCGGTATACTGCTCGTGCCAACCATTGCCGGTCCAAACAAGCTCATGATGGATCGCGCACGATGGCTCGCTTCGCTGGGCTATGCAACGATGGTATGTGACCTTTATGGACAGGGTGAAATTACCGATATGCGAAAAAGCCGGGCGCTGGCAGATGCGCTTCGGGCGGACCCAGAATATTACCGGGCGCGTTTCCGCTGTGCTCTGGACGAGCTGCGCGATCGGTCCGGGCTTGCCAACAACCGGATAGCAGCAATCGGATATTGCATGGGCGGGGAAATCGTTCTGGAAATGGCCCGCAGCGGCGAAGATCTGGCTCTGGTTGTCAGCTTTCATGGCCTGTTGGGAACGCCGCTTCCGGCCAAAAAGGGCGCGATTAAAGCAAGGCTACTAGTGTGTCACGGCCGGGCAGACCCGCTGGTCCCGCCCAAGCAGGTCCGCGCGTTTCTGGAAGAAATGGACCTTGCAGGGGCAGATTGTCACATGCACATCTATAGCGGGGTCGTGCATGGCTTCACTGACCCGGAAAGCGACAACAGACCACTGGACGCCGTGGCGTATAACGAGTCTGCAGACCGTCAAAGCAAGGCCGCAATGCTAAGCATGTTTGAAGAGCTTTTTTAATGGCCTAGGCCATAAGCGGCTTACGCAACGCCAAACATCTCCGGTGGAAGTGCCATCATCGCTTCGCTTCCCCCTTCGATTTTACGGCGCAGCGATCCGGCATCCGGAAAGAAACGTTCCGAATAATAGCGCGCTGTTACCAGCTTGGCTTCATAAAATGCCGCATTGTCCTCACCGGCGGCCAGCGCTTTCGAGGCAGCACTCGCCATCCTCAGCCACATCAGGCCCAGTGCGACAATGCCCATTATATGCATATAATGATGCGCACCTGCCCCCGCATTATTGGGATTGGCCATAGCGTTTTGCATGAACCACATCGTGGATTTTTGCAGCTCGCCATTGGCTTTTTCCAGAGCTTCGGCAAAATCTTTCAATTTGTCGTCATTTTTCGCGTCCGCCACTTCCTTGGCAATCACCGCGAACAGCGCCTGAACAGCGCGGCCACCATTTTGAGCCAGCTTTCGACCCACCAGATCCATAGCCTGAATACCGTTTGTGCCCTCATATATCATCGAGATACGGGCATCACGGACATATTGTTCCATGCCCCATTCGGCAATATAACCATGCCCGCCATAAACCTGCTGCGCATTCGTAGCGACTTCATAGCCTTTGTCTGTGCCATAACCTTTAATCACCGGTGTCAACAGCGAGAGCAGATCATCGGACGCCTGACGTTCTTCCTCAGTCTCTGCTTTGTGAACCAAATCCGCCTGCAAAGCGCCCCAAAGGCACAAAGCGCGCATACCCTCGGTAAAGGCTTTTGCGTCCAGTAACATCCGCCGGACATCCGGATGCACGAACAACGTATCAGCTTTCTCTTCCGGATCTTGAGGCCCCGTCAATGCCCTACCCTGCCGACGGTCATTGGCATAATGAACGGCATTTTGATAAGCGACCTCGGCAATGCCAAGTCCCTGTTGGCCGACCCCGAGTCTCGCAACATTCATCATAATGAACATCGCTGCCAGCCCTTTATTTTCTTCTCCTACCAAATAACCGGTAGCCCCATCATAGTTCATCACACATGTGCTGTTGCCGTGGATTCCCATTTTATGCTCGATCGAGCCGCAGGAGACCGCATTTTTGTCACCCGGTGAGCCATCTTCATTGACGTTAAATTTGGGCACGATGAACAGGGATATGCCCTTCACACTATCCGGTGCATCCGGGGTTTTGGCGAGCACGAGATGGATGATATTTTCGGACATGTCATGCTCACCGGACGAGATAAAAATCTTCGTCCCCGTGATCGCATAAGAACCGTCGTCATTGGGAACCGCTTTGGTCCTGATAAGCCCCAGATCTGTGCCGCAATGCGGTTCTGTCAGGTTCATCGTGCCGGTCCATTCACCCGACACCATTTTGGGAAGATACTTCGCCTTCTGCTCATCACTACCCTTCGCAAGAATAGCCGAAATGGCGCCGTGGGTCAGGCCGGGATACATGGCAAAGGCCATATTGCCGCTCGACATATATTCCTCAAACGCCATCGACACGATATGCGGCATAGCCTGGCCGCCAAACTCCTCTGGCCCGGCCAAAGTGCTCCAACCCGCTTCGCAAAATTGCTTATAGGCCTCCTTGAAACCGGTCGGCGTCGTTACGCTGCCATCTTCATGGCGAACACAGCCTTCTTGATCCCCAACCTGATTGAGAGGAAACAGTACATTCTCGATAAACTTGCTGCCCTCGGCAAGAATAGCATCGATCATTTCCGGTGACGCATTTTCAAAGCCCGGCAATTTGGAATAGCGTTCGATATCAAGCACATTGTTGAGAATGAACTGCGTATCGCGGATGGGAGCTTGATAACTGGGCATTATCTGAAACTTTCTATATATTGGAGTTGGCCAGTATCCACTGGCAGACTGTTTCTATATTATTATGATTTATTGTTGCGCTTTTGCGTTTTTCACAGCGTTCTGCACAATTTTGATGAATCCCGTGATTTCCTTGATCGAACTGTCAATGTCACTTCGTTGCTTCTTCAGAATGTCCACCTTCTCTTGGCACTTTTCAAGCGTGACTTCCATTTGCGTGATACGCCCGTCACCAAGGTCATAGAGGTCGATCATTTCGCGGATTTCATTCAGGCTGAAACCAACGTTTTTTGCCCGCATGATCCATGCAAGGCGCGCGCGATCCCGTTTCGTATAGATACGTGACAAGCCTTTTCTATGGGGCGCGATAAGCCCTTCATCTTCGTAAAAGCGAAGCGCACGGGCAGTAACGCCAAATTCCTCGGACAAATCCGAAATCGTATAGGTTTCGCGATTTTTCAGGTCTGGCGTATCAAGCTCTGCATGATTGAGCGATCTGGACATACAACCCTTATAGCTTACGCTAACGTAAACGTCAATACTACTCGCCCGGACACAGAATCTCGATTTCGCGGCCACGGGTCGAACGTGCTACTGCATCGCCCTCACCAACCAAATAAAAACTCACCCCATCCAAAGCAGCTCGCGGAGTACAATAGCTTTTACACGACTGCGGCAAATCACCCGGAAACTGAAGCTCAACCCCGTCAAAACTCGCAACAATCCTACATTTTTCCTTACCATCCAAAGAGATACGGACACTTTCTCCGACACGCTCGGCGGCGCCAATAGCTTCGCATTTGCTGTCCGGACCAAATATAGCGAGCAACCCGATCTGATAACCATGCTTGTCATTACCGACAGCACAAAACCGGTCTTCGCCCAGATCGCTGCGCCTCTCAAATGCTCCGGAAAGATTCATATTGCGAACATCGGGGATGACGCCGGCATCTATCGCCGCTTGTTCTAACGATGACAATTGTGTCCCCACTTCCGGAATATCCTTGTTTGGCTCTTCGCCGAACGGGTCGCAAGCGGCAAGAAAGAACACCGCTAACGAGCCCCACCCCCATCTCATCCGGCATCTCGCAACTGACCATTTTCAATTCTTCGGTAAAAGCAGCTCTTGGCCCCCGTGTGGCAAGTGGGTCCTGCAGGCTTCGCTTTGATCCACAATGCATCCTGATCACAATCGATCCGCATTTCGGCAACATTCAGAATATTACCCGACGATTCGCCCTTTTTCCAAAGCTTCTGACGGCTCCGAGAGTAAAAATGGGCAATTCCGGTTTCCAGAGTCAAATCGAGCGCTTCAGCGTTCATAAAGGCGACCATCAATATATCACCCGATGAAACATCCGTCACGACAGCGGTAATCAACCCGTTCGAATCATATTTAGGATTAAGCTCTGAACCAATTTCACGGTCAGATTTCTGATTTTCATTCATACTTTTCAATTAGAAGCCCGAAACCTTCTGCGCAACGCAAAACCAATCTTTCCCAACATTGAAGCAAGCGATCACAGTTTATGACAATTTATTTGCAAGCTAGGGGAAGACAAACCGGCAAATGGTACCTATATCGCAGCCATACGCGAACTCTGGCCACTATGGCGTTAATATTTTGGCATTAAGGAGCGACATGCTTACAACTCACCCGTTTGATGATGACAAGCTTCGTGAAGAATGCGGCATTTTTGGAGTCGCCGGTGCCGAAGACGCAGCTGCGATGGTCGCGCTGGGGCTTCATGCCCTGCAGCATCGCGGCCAGGAAGCAGCCGGAATCACATGCCGTGATGGACGGGAGTTTTACAGCCACCGTGCTCTAGGCCCAGTTGCCGGTAATTTTGACAGCCGCGAAGTCATGGACAGATTAAGCGGCGATTATGCCTGCGGTCATGTCCGCTATTCAACCACTGGCGCGGGAACGCTGCGCAATATTCAACCCCTTGAAGCGGAACTTGCCTCCGGTGGTTTTGCCATCGCTCACAACGGCAATATATCAAACGCACAGAAACTTCGGAATGAGCTGGTTCAAAATGGCTCGATATTTCAGTCCACAAGCGATACCGAAGTCATAATTCATTTGCTGGCTACATCGAAATACCGCACGTTTCTTGATAAATATATAGATGCTCTGCGAAGGGTCGAAGGCGCCTACTCACTCATCTGTTTGACACCAGACGGTATGATCGCATGCCGTGATCCACTTGGTATACGGCCTTTGGTCATTGGTAAAGTCGGCGACGCTTATATATTCGCTTCGGAGACGGTCGCTCTCGATCTTGTTGGCGCTCAATATGTACGTAGCGTAGAAGCCGGAGAATTGATCGTCGTTTCTGATGGCGAAATGCGCTCACATCGGCCATTTGGTGAAACCAGCGCTCGCCCCTGTATTTTTGAGCATGTTTATTTCTCGCGTCCAGATTCCATCGTGGATGGATCGTCAGTCTATAGTGTGCGCAAGGCAATCGGCGCACAGCTTGCGATCGAGAACCCGGTAGAAGCGGATTATGTCATCCCTGTTCCTGATAGCGGCACACCGGCTGCGATTGGTTATGCTGAACAATCAGGCATTCCGTTTGAGCTAGGGATTATCCGTTCCCACTATGTTGGAAGAACATTTATCCAGCCAGGCGACGGTGTTCGACATCTTGGCGTGAAGCTTAAGCACAATGCCAACAGACCCCTTGTGAATGGCAAGAAAATTGTCCTGATTGATGACAGTATCGTACGCGGTACAACCAGCCTGAAAATCGTGCAAATGATGCGGGAGGCAGGCGCAGCCGAAGTCCATATGCGTATCGCCAGCCCGCCAACCATGCATA
Source organism: Parasphingorhabdus sp. (assembly GCF_036568145.1). Taxonomy (GTDB): domain Bacteria; phylum Pseudomonadota; class Alphaproteobacteria; order Sphingomonadales; family Sphingomonadaceae; genus Parasphingorhabdus. The sequence goes on from NZ_DATCTC010000036.1 coordinate 73,558, forward strand.
GTTGTTTCTATGGCGTGAACACACCAAAGCGTGAGAAACTGCTCGCGGCCCTGAAATCGGTTGACCAGATGTGCGAATATATTCAGGCCGACAGCCTGTCCTTTATCTCTATCGGCGGCCTTTACCGTGCAGTCGGAGAAAGCGCGAGGAACGATGCCAAGCCGCAATATTGCGATGCTTGCTTCACAGGTGACTATCCAACGCACCTGACCGACCAGGAAGATCAACAGGCATCAGATCAACTATCCCTGTTAAATGAGAAGGCTCCCATCAAAGAAACACCGATACTGGCCGAACAAGCCGGATAATCGAACGTTCACAGGTGAAATCTATCAATGAGTTTTGAAAATCAACTGGCTCTGGTAACAGGCGCAAGCCGGGGTATTGGTGCCGCGACTGCAATTGCTCTGGCTGCAAAAGGCGCGCATGTCATATTGACTGCCCGCACGGTCAAGGACCTGGAAGAGGTTGAAGATAAAATTCATAGTGCAGGTGGCAATGCCACCATTGCGCCTCTTGACCTGACTGACGGTGACAGCATTGGTCGGCTGGCGCATGCAATTTCGGATCGCTGGGATGCGCTTGATATTTTGGTATTAAATGCTGCCATGCTAGGGACGTTGACGCCTGTTCCGGCAATAGATGGCAAAGAATTTAATAAGGTTCTGACACTGAACCTGATCGCGCAGCAGACCCTGATTGCCGCTTTCGATCCGATGATGCGGAAAAGCGAAGATGCGCGTTTGGTGGCCATGACCAGCAGCGTGGGTCGGTCCCCACGTCCATTCTGGGGGGCTTATGGCGCATCGAAAGCGGCCCTTGAAACACTGGTCATCAGCTATGGCGAGGAAATGCGTAATCTGGCAAAATTGCGTACCGCCATCGTCAACCCCGGCCGCACCCGAACCAATATGCGGGCGCGCGCCTATCCCGGCGAAGATCCACAGTCGGTGAAAGCGCCAGAGGTTGTAGCCAATCGCATTGTTGAAATTCTCGCCAGCGACTTTGAAACTGGCGAGCGATTCGATATCAATTAGTGGCGTCGCCGGAGCCAGCGGCTGCTTCTCCTTCTTCTGAATCAAGATATGTCTGCACCGCGTGATAAAATGCGATGCGCTGATTTTTATGGGTATCCGGCGATGCACTCGGCCAATTGCCATTGCTGGCGATTACCAGTTTGCGAACCGGGTCGATGAATATTCCTTGCCCGAAAATACCCTGCGCAGCGAAACTGCCATCATCAAAGGTCCACCACTGATATCCATAACCGCGGCCGGGAATTCCGATATCTTCCTGTTTAGTGCCAGCCTTGGCAAACCATCCGTCAGGCACAATCGCCTTGTCACCGATCTTTCCGCCATTCATCGCAAATTGACCAAAGAGCGCGTAATCTCTTACGGTAGCGGAAATACAACAGCCGCCAATTTCCTTGCCGCCTTCATTTAAAAGCCATTCCGCATCCTGCGACATACCATAGGGCGCCCAGATTTTTTCCGAGAGATATTCAGAGAGTGTCTTGCCCGTAGCCTTTGCCACCAGCACACCAATCAGGTTGGTTTCGCCGGTATTATATTGCCAGCGCGAACCCGGCTCCACCTCGTTTTTCAGCGTCCTCATGTAAACAATGATCGGATCTATGCCATCAACCGGCTTGGTATTATTGAACAATGCAACATCGGATTTGGGATCGTCATAATCCTCGTTCCATTTCACCCCGGAAGTCATGGTCAATAGCTGCTCAACTGTAACGCCGTCATAGCCGCTGCCTTTCAATTCCGGGATATAATCTGTCAGCGGGTCATCTATAGACTTTATGAAGCCGTCCTTTATCGCAGCCCCGACCATTGTCGAAACCAATGATTTGGCAACAGAGAAAGATGTCCATCGGTCATCCTTCCCAAAATCCATACGATATTCTTCCAGCCGGATTTTCCCGTCGTGCAATATCACCATGCCGGCAGCGCGCTGGTCGTCCATATACTGGTCAACAGATAGCGTCTTGCCATCTACCGTAAACTCGGCGGGGAGCGATTTGCCTTGGGCTAATATTCTGGGTTCCACTCCAGCCTCTATCGTACGGGACGGAGTCAGTATATCCATCATCCGAAACGCCTTGCTGCGCTGCTCATCGGTCCAGAACAGAATATTTTTATCCGACGGTAATCCTGCCGCATCGGCCGCGACTTCCTTCACCCGCTCACAAGCCGGTAGCGCAAAACACAAACTGGCGCCTGCCATCGCAAGCATCAACTTTCTACTGAATCCCATAATCCCCCCTAAGTTATTTTTCTTTTATTAAAGTGATTTGCGAGACATTGATGCCGCCGCCTCTGAAACCACCTTCGCAATAAGCCAGATAGTAACGCCACAACCGGACAAAGCGTTCATCAAAACCTGCCGGTAGTTTCCCATCTTCCACAACTGCGTCGAAACGTTCGCGCCAGAGCCGCAGTGTTTCGGCATAGTCGGCACCAAAATCATGCTGATCGGCCCAGCTTAACCCGCGTTCTTCGGCCAATGCGCGGAAGCGGCTTTCCGAAAGCAGCATCCCTCCCGGGAATATATATGTCTGGATAAAATCTGCACTGGCCGCATATTGTTCAAAAATATCATCGGCAATGCTGATATACTGGATCGCCGCCCGTCCTCCGGGTTTCAAGTTGCGCGCAATACAGTCCAGAAAATCCGGCCAATATTTCTGGCCTACTGCCTCGACCATTTCCACGCTGGCAACTGCATCATATTGATCAGCAACATCGCGATAATCCTGAATAAGGAAACTTGCGTCCGGATGATGCTCTCTCGCCCATTGGGTTTGTTCATCCGACAAAGATATGCCGGTCACATCCAGTCCATATTCCCGCGCTAGAGTACCTGACAAATATCCCCAGCCGCAGCCTATTTCCAAAACTTTCTGACCGGGTTTGCTGTCCAGACGTAGCGCCATTGCCGTAACCTTTTTGGTCTGCGCTTCTTCCAGAGTCTCTGCTTTTCCGGCACTATCTTCAAAAATGGCGCTTGAATAGCTCATGTTCTTATCGAGCCAGAGCGCATAGAAATCATTGCCAAGATCATAGTGATATTGAATATTCTGACGCGCACGAACCTTGTCATTATGGCGGCGTGAATGGCGTAACTTGGCGATCCAACGGAATATTCCCGATGCCCGCCCCGTATCTTTTAAGCCCGCCCGATTGCGGGTAAAAAGATCAAATAACGGGACAAGGTCCGGGCTCTCCCACTCGCCCAATTCCCATGCACGATACCACCCAACAGAACCGCTATTGACCAAACGAAGCAAAGCGTTCCAGCTATGAATTGTGATTTCCGCTACCGGCCCTTCACCCCTGCCCCCTATTATCCGGATGCTACCGTCAGGCAGTTTGCCTTCAAACATGCCATGATCCACCCCCGCATCAATCCGGTCCAATATCCGGTGGAACCCCGGCGCAAGTATACGGGCAAGTAATCCGCCCCCGGTTCCGAACCGCTTGTGCGCGCCGAGAAAGTGACTGCCGCGTTGTGGTGCTTCAGCATTCATGGGGTAAATATGGACGACTGGTAACTGCTTGGCAATGCAGAACTATCCTATCCCCGCTATAGTTCATGACCCCGGAGCTGCTGCGGAGCCAGCCAGTATCCCGCCGTCAATCGTCATTTCTGTCCCCGTGATAAACTTGGCTTCATCCGCCGCCAGAAGCACCGCAACTGCTGCGACTTCCGCCGCCTCGCCAAAACGTCTGAGCGGCGTGTCCCGCACCAGGGCCTCCATCGCAGCCTGCCTTTGCTCCCCCTCACCTAGCATCGGTTCCCACATCGGTGTCATAATCGCAGCCGGATGGATGGAGTTACACCGGATATTCCATCCCGATTGTGCGCAATAAAGGGCCACCGATTTGCTGTGATTTCGAATCGCAGCCTTGGAAGAAGCATATGCAGCCGCACCGGGAATACCGACCATGCCGGATCGCGATGAAATATTGATGATTGAGCCTTCGCCCTTTTCCTTCATCGCGCGGATGGCATAGCGGCATCCCATAAACGTGCCGTCAAGATTGACGCGGTGCACCGCCCGCCAGTCCTCCAGAGAAACATTTTCCGGATCGTGGGGGACCGGACCGCCCTCAAACCCGGTTATACCGGCGTTGTTGACGACGACATCAGCGGCGGGATACATTTCGGCAAGACGGTCCCAGTCCGCTTCTTTTTCCACATCAAGCACGAACACTGGACATTCCAATTCCTGACCGGCCTGCGTCAATGTTTCGTTATCTTTATCAGTAAGCAGGACCGCAGCCCCCTCCTTGATAAAAGCCTCGGCAATCGCCTTGCCTATCCCGCGCGCAGCACCAGTTATGACGCAAAACTTTCCTGATAGTCTTTCCATTACTTCACCTCACTATAAGCTGACAGGGCACGTTCACGGGCATGCTTGTGACCTATTATCTTTGACGGATAACCGACTGCCTTTGCTCCGCTTTTTTCAGGATCATGGATAAGAGGATCATTGATATCAGCTAATTCCGGCACCCATTTGCGGATATAATCACCAGCGTTAAATTTTTCAGACTGTGTCAATGGCGCCATGATCCTGCTGAACATGTTACTGTCTACTCCCGTTCCGGCAATCCATTGCCAGTTGACACTGTTCGAAGCAAAATCGGCATCAACTAAGGTATCCCATAACCACTGCTCACCTTCGCGCCAGTCGATCAGCAAATGTTTGACCAGGAAACTGGCGGCAATCATCCGCACGCGGCTATGCATCCATCCCGTAGCCCAAAGTTCGCGCATACCGGCATCAACAATCGGGTAGCCAGTCCTGCCATGGCACCACGCTTTAAATTCTTTGTAGACATTAGGCTTCCGCATATCGCGCCAAGGAAAAGCGCGAAATTTCTCGCGGTAACTATCGCTGCCATATTGCGGGAATTGATAGATCACATTTTGGGCATAATCGCGCCAACCCAGTTCCTTAAGATAAGTTTCTGCATTGAAATCCTGCGACGTAATACGGTGCCAGACATAGGAAGGGCTGATCTCGCCGAAATGCAGATGCGGCGATAACCGGGATACCGATTGCTTCGACGGAAGGTTGCGACCCGTGTCATAATCAGCCGCTTTATCAATAAACTTATCCAGATTGGCGCGAGCCCCATTCTCGCCGGGATTCCATTCATGCTCAAAACCGGTAGCCCAATTAGGGCTTGGTAGTAGTTTCCAATCCTCCAGATCATCCCCAATCGGCCAAAGCAGCGGCGTATCCAATTTTTGCGGCTCAGGTACTGGGTCAGACGGCGGCATAAATGTGCGCAGTGACTTCCAGAAGGGTGTAAAGATTTTATATGGATCACCGCTTCCCGTTGTCACAGCGCCTGGCGGCAAAAGGTAGTTGCCGTCATGTAAAATTAGGTCCTTCTCGCTACCCAAGGCTGCCCGCAAATTCTTTTCAGCATTCAACCACCATGGCTCATAATGGTGCAAGGCGTGTATTTCCTCTACGCCAGCTTTGTTAGCGATGTCGGCTAGGACTTTGACAGCATTGCCGCGTCTTAAAATCAGCCGAGAACCTATTTCCCGCAAATGCCGGTCTAGAGATTTCAGACTATGATGCAGCCACCAGCGCGATGCAGCGCCCATTTTGCGGTGACGGGGCGTTTCGTCATCCAGAACGTATACCGGTATGACGGGACCGCGCGCAGCGGCAGCGGTCACAGCGGCTTGATCTGACAGGCGCAAATCGCGGCGAAACCATATGATGACGGGGGCGCTCACTTATTTTCCGTGTCTGCTCCAATTTCGGGCGGCGTATCACTTCTCGGTATCTTGGTCTGAACCGAAAACCGGCTCTGCACCACTGGATCGCGAAAGCGCATGTCCGAAATATTCAGCATCAACTCCGGATTGTCACCGGTTTTCTTCTCCTTCAGCAAAACCGGCAATCGCGCCCAGAATAGAAAAGCCCTTGCATCAGCATCCACCTGCTTGGCTTCTTCGACCATTTCCGGCGACGCGTTATTTCTCACAAGCGGCCCTTGCCATTTAAAATCTTCTGCACTCAGAAGATCAAACTGTGATTCACCATAGATTTTGCCGTTTTGACCAAAAAGCTGCCAGATGACATCCCGGCGCCAGAAGGTTACGGGCATGGGATTGGCGACCACCTGTTCCGGTATTTCACCCGTGCTGCGTTCCACAGCCAAGGCCATTTCCGATTCTGCCTTGTCGGTAATCAGACCGTTCGCAACTATATAGGCGCATATTGCGGTAAAGCTGATCCACGCCGGGCGCTGCCAGTCTGCCCGCCCCTTTTTCTCGCGCCGCCGTGATATCCATAGGCCAGCGATCAGCGCAATCCAGATCCAGATGTCGATAATGAAAATGCTGTCGCCGTAAAACCAGCGCGATGAAAATGGCTCAAGCAGGCGGATGCCATAGCTGTTGAGCCAATCCAGAGCCGGGTGGCTGAGCGTGCCGATATAGGCAAGCGCCAACAGCCAGCCTTTATGAACCGGTAATCGCGACGCAGGCCTGCCCCAGCTTTTTCCGACTCGCCGTGACTGCCAACCGTCGAACCATATCATGACACCAGTCAGGATGATCGGCAGGATCAGCATCGCAATCGGGCCGTGGGTAATGCCCCTGCGGATGGCGAGGTGCTGGGTGCCGCCCAGCAAAACCGAGACCGCATCAATGTCCGGGATATTGGCGGCAATGATTAGAGTAGCCATGCCTAGACCGGTTTTCTTTTTCAGACCGAGCTGGCCAAGAACAGCGCCCGCAAGGCTGTGAGTCAGATTATCCATGCAGCGGGCATAACCTTAATAGAAACGGCGCGATAGTCTGCATCGCGCCGTTTATTTATGGTCTAAAGTTCACAAAGTTCACACCAAGGAATCCCGCAATTCCGGGATTCTTGGTTAAAGCTGTGGTCCATCCTCAGTGACAGTCCAGGTCTGCCCTTTGTTGAGCAGTGCCTGCAAATCCGCTTTCTTGCCTTTTGCCGCCTGCTCGTTCTGTGCCGTCACAGCTTCGTCGAAAGTCGGGCGTGGATCGTCGTAAAGCACACCGATTGCCATCGGAAATTCGCCAAATGGCATTTCGATCAGCATATGCGCGACCGAGCGGTTGGTCACATCATGGACAATAACGTCCGCCGCCTGCCAGTCACCATCGATGACATCGACGACTTTTAGCGACAATGTTTCGCGGTCCAGCGTGATGCCCTTTGCGCCTTTTTCAAACAGCATCGGTTCACCATCGGCCAGCAAGAGCTGGGTCGATGCTGCGGTTTTCTTGGCTGCAAATTCCTCGAAAACGTCTTTATTGTAGACGATACAGTTTTGAAATATCTCGATAAAAGCTGCGCCTTTATGATTATGGGCAGACTTCAGAACATTGGTCAGGTCTTTATGCACGTCAATGGCGCGGGCGATAAACCGAGCACCCGCACCAAGTGCAAAGGCACATGGGCTGGCAGGCCGGTCCACCGAGCCATAAGGCGTCGAAGGACTGTTCGTTCCCACCCGTGATGTCGGGGAATATTGTCCCTTGGTCAGGCCGTATATTTCGTTGTTGAACAGCATGATCTGGCAATTCAGGTTACGCCGCAACAAGTGCATCGTATGGTTGCCGCCAATGGAAAGCGCATCACCGTCACCGGTGATGATCCATACATCCAGATCCGGATTGGCCAGCTTTGCGCCGGTCGCTACCGCTGGCGCACGGCCATGGATCGTATGGAACCCGTATGTTTCCATATAATATGGGAAACGGGAGGAACAGCCGATGCCGCTGATGAACAACGTATCTTCGGGGCGCACACCCAGTTCCGGCATGGTCCGCTGAACCGCTTTCAGAATAGCATAGTCGCCGCAACCGGGGCACCAGCGTACTTCCTGGTCGGTTTCCCAGTCTTTGATGGTCGTGATTTTTGTCATCTCGTTCATGACAGATTCTCCTCGATCGCCGCCTCAATTTCGGCAATGGTAAAGGGCTGCCCCGATACTTTGTTCACCGGTTTGGCATCGACCAGATACTGGTCGCGCAATACAGTTTTCAACTGTCCGGTATTCATTTCCGGAACAATTATACGGTCATAGCTATTCAGCAACTCGCCAAGATTTTTCGGCATGGGCCAGATGTGGCGAAGATGGATATGGGCGACATCCTTCCCAGCTTCCACGGCCCTGCGAACCGCCTGATGAATGGGTCCAAAGGTCGACCCCCAGCCCACAACCGCCAGCTTTCCGCCAGCCTTACCCAATGCGACATCCTGATCGGGGATGCTGTTGGCAACGCCCAGAACCTTGTCGCGGCGGATTTCGGTCATCTTCTGGTGATTGGCGGCGCCATAATCGAGATGTCCGGTATCAACGCCTTTTTCGATACCGCCAATTCGGTGCATCAGTTCTGGCGTACCCGGCTTAATCCATGGCCGCGCCAGTTTTTCGTCTCGCGCATATGGCAACAATCCGCCTTCAGGCATCTTGTCCAGAAATGTCACCGGGAAGGGTTCCAGACTGTCAACATCGGGTATTTTCCATGGCTCTGCCGCATTGGCGATATAACCATCGGTAAGCAATATGACCGGCGTCATATATTGCACCGCAATGCGGATGGCCTCGATCGCGCATTCAAATGCGTCTCCGGGGGAGCGCGCAGCGATGACTGGCATCGGCGCGTCGCCATTACGGCCATAAACCGCCTGGTAAAGGTCCGATTGCTCGGTCTTGGTGGGCAGCCCTGTCGAAGGCCCGCCGCGTTGTGAGTTCACGATCACCAAGGGAAGCTCGGTCATGACAGCCAGCCCCATGGCCTCACCCTTCAGCGCGATTCCGGGGCCGGATGATGACGTAATGCCGAGTTTCCCGGCATAGCTTGCACCGATTGCCGCTGCGATTGCCGCAATTTCGTCCTCGGCCTGAAATGTCGTCACGCCAAATTCTTTAAGACGCGACAGGTGGTGAAGAATCGAAGATGCCGGCGTGATGGGATAACCGCCAAAGAACATCGGCAATCCCGCAAGCTGAGCACCTGCGACCAGACCAAGAGACAAGGACTCCGCGCCCGTTACGGTGCGATATGTACCGGGTGCCGATGGTGCAGCGCCAATTTTGCGTGCGGTCAGATGCCCGCTGCCAAGCCCGTCGCCGGAAATCTCCGCCGTTTCGCCATAAGCATGACCGGCATTCAGCGCCGCGATATTCGCCTCGGCAATATCGGGAAGCTTCGCAAACTTGCTTTTCAGCCAGTCAATAATCGGTTGGCGGTCGCGTTCAAACATCCAGAGCGCAAGGCCCAATGTCCACATATTCTTACAGCGCAGCGCCTCTTTATTGCCAAGGCCAAAAGGCTTCACCGCTTCCAGTGTCAGCGCGGAAATATCCAGCTTGAGCAACTTCCACTTGGCCAAAGAGCCATCTTCCAGCGGGTTCGTGTCATATTTTGCTTTATCGAGATTACGTTTCCCGAACTCGCCTTCGTCAGCGATGATCAGGCCGCCTTCGCGCAAGACATCGACATTGGTTTTCAAAGCCGCCGGGTTCATGGCGATCAGGACATCCGGCTGGTCACCGGCGGTTTCGATCGCGCGGCTGCCAAAGTTGATCTGGAACGCCGACACGCCAAACAAGGTTCCTTGCGGTGCGCGGATTTCAGCCGGAAAGTCGGGGAAGGTCGCAAGGTCACTACCCGCCAGTGCGGTGGACAGGGTAAACTGCCCGCCGGTAAGCTGCATCCCGTCACCACTATCGCCCGCAAAGCGGACAACTACATTCTCCGCTTTCTCCGGTTGAGTATCATTCTTGTCTTGCGTCAGCGCCGTTGCCATAAATATTTTCCGTAACCAATCCTTAGTGGGAGTCGCGATAAAGCACTTCTACCCTCTGCTTCAAACGATAAAAACTAATAGTGCTAAAGTTTTTATTTGATGCAGTTATTTTCCCTCCAGATCAGGGTGAATATAACTTGCCTAGTGAACCCAAGCTGATCTAGTCGATAAATAAGCATCGTAAATCAATATACAACGGTACGGAGAGATAAGAATGACAACGGCTTTTGTACGGCCCGATACGCAGGCAATGTTAGCCATGCTGGAGGCCGCAGGCGCGCCCCCCTTGGATCAGGGGGAACCAGCGGTCGCTCGGGAAGCCTATACTGCCATGAGATTTCTGGTCGATGCGGAGCCAACCGATCTGGCTGTTATAAAAGACCTGACCTGCCCCGGACCGGCTGGTGAAATCAAACTGCGCTATTATGACAAGCGTGAAAACCGGGAAAAAGGACCGGCCATTTTATTTTATCATGGCGGCGGCTTTGTTATTGGTGATCTGGAAAGCCATCACCCCTTTTGCACCGAAATGGCCGCGCAAATGGATTTGCCCCTGATCGCGGTGGATTACCGGCTTGCGCCCGAAGCACCCTTCCCCGCGGCTCCCGATGATTGCGAGGCGGCGACGCGGTGGATTGCAGAAAATGCGGCCGATGCGCTTGGCTTCGAGATTGATGGTATAATCACATGCGGAGACAGCGCTGGCGGTAATCTGGCCATTGTGGTGGGTCAGGATCTGGCGAAGAACCCTGCTGCGGTACCCGTCATCGCGCAGGTTCCGATTTACCCGGTCACCGACAGTACGGCAACTGGCGGGTCAATGGACGAATTTGCAGAGGGATTCCTTCTCACAAAAGCGTCGATGGATTATTTCCACCATCATTATGCCGGAAAAGCAGGCGATGTGCGCTGCGACCCCATTCACGGCGACCTTGCGAGCAGCCCGCCAACCGTGCTAATTACCGCTGGCCTTGACCCGCTGCGTGATCAGGGACGGGCTTATGGAGCAAAACTGGTAGAGGCGGGTGTGCCGTTGATATATCAGGAAGCAAAGGGCAATATTCATGGCCTGATCTGCTTGCGTAAAGGTATACCTTCATCACAGCAGGACGTGGACGGCATTTGCAACGCATTGAAGGCAATCTTAACAAAAATATGAACAACGATTTCACCGCACTTCCTTACCGCCCTTGTGTCGGCATCATGCTGGTTAATACTGTCGGGCAAGCCTTTGTCGGACAGCGGATGGATGCCGCGCAGAATAATTATCCCGATGCGTGGCAAATGCCGCAGGGCGGTATTGATGATGGTGAAGACAGTGAAAGTGCTGCGTTTCGCGAGCTTGAGGAGGAAACCGGCATTACCCCGGACCATGTGCAGGTGATCGCGCGAAGCAAGGACCAGTATCTTTACGACTTGCCCGATGAACTGCTTGGAAAAATCTGGAAAGGCAAATATCGCGGCCAGCGCCAGTCGTGGTTCCTCATGCGGTTTACAGGCGAAGACAAGCATGTCAATATCGCCACAGAACATCCGGAATTTTCGGATTGGAAGTGGGCTAACCCTGCAAATCTGCCAGAAATGATTGTTCCTTTCAAAAGGGATCTATACAGTGCAATTTTGAAAGAATTTAGACCGCTAATCTAGTGTGACTTCTAAATAGTTACGGGATTACAGTATGTTGCGAAAAACATTTCTGCCATTTTCACTTATGGCCATTGGTGCTGTTTCACCAGCCCACGCAGCTTTGCCGGAACCCGTCAAGGCCATGGTCACGGCGGCAATTGAATCCGGGAATGACGCCGAAATCAAATCGGTGGTCAAGTTTGCCAAACTGACCCATCCCGATGATAGCGCCGAAATCGATACCATGCTCGCTCCCTATAAAGCGGAGCAAGCACAGTTGGCCAAAGCAAAAAAGGAACGGGTAGAAGCGGAAAAACTGGCCAAAATGGAAGCGCCTTTCTTTGATAACTGGTCGGGGGAAGGTGAGCTTGGCGGCTTTCGCAATACGGGAAATTCCGATAATGTCGGTATTAGCGCTGGCCTAAGACTGCTCAAGGATGCCGTTAAGTGGCGCCTGAAATTTCGCGCACGAGCCGATTATCAACGCAATAATGGCCTGACCAGTAAAGAACAGTTTTCCGCTGCTTTGGAGCCGGAATATAAAATGAGTGACCGGCTGTTTTTCTTTGGCCTGACACAATATGAACGTGACCGGCTACAGGGCTTTTCTTCCCGCTACACCTTGTCTGCCGGGGTCGGTTATACCGTCATCAAGGAAAAGGACATTCAGCTCGATGTGAAAGCGGGCCCGGCATGGCGGCTAACCGAATATACTGACGGCGGGACGGATAGCGGGCTTGCCGGACTGGTCGGCATGGATCTGGCGTGGCAAATTGCAAAAAAAATCAAACTGACCCAGGGAGCCGGAGCAACGCTCGCCTCGGACGCGAGAAGCTTATCCAGCGCTACGGCCATTTTTTCTTCCGGCACCAATACATTGACCGCGAGGACGGCCGTTGATGCAAAGATCAGCGGAAAATTATCGGCCCGTTTATCCTATGTGGTCGAACATGAAACCAATCCGCCGGAAGGACACGACAAAACCGATACGCTTAGCCGAGCGACGCTCGTTTACGATTTTTAAGGGGCTTACGGCTCTTCGTCATCCCCGGTTTTAGCCGCGATTATTCGGGCTGCGGCTCTTCGTTTTTCTCGTCACCGACTTTTGGCTCGGACGTGACGGCCTGAGCAGACAGAATCGGGGCTTTTTCGAATGCCGTAATCGCCGCAGACAATTGCGCTGTCTGCGGGCAGCGGGTCCGGCAAAGCGTTTTTATCCGCGAAAGGTTGAGTTTCGCTTTCTCAACCGCTCCGCGCTGGACCAATGCCTCTCCCTCTCCGGCAAGGGCGTCGATATTATTGGGATCAAGGATCAGCGCTTCCCGATAGAGCTGAATGGCTTTACCCGGCAAATCCTGCACCCGCGCGATCTGGGCCAAAGCGATAAAGGCCGAACCGTTACGCGGGTCAACCGCCAGAGCGGTCTCGTAAAGATCGGACGCCAGCTCAAATTTGCCTTCCTTTTGCGCCACTTCTCCCTTTTGCATATAGGCAAGCGAGCGGGGATTGATTTCCACATCGGCCATTTGGCCAAAGCTGACGCTGGAAACCGTGGCGAATACCAAGGAAAGTGCGATGGCTGCGGGCGAAAAACGCATAATTAGCTCCAAAAAAGACTCGTGCTCTTCAGCCGGTTCATCTGCACACTCCGTCAGATTATTGCGGCCTGTCATGATCTGTTATCACAATTTTTCGAGGCAGGTGAAATAAAAGCCATCCGTTCCGTCGTGATACGGGGTGAGAAGAGTTCCCTTACGATATGGACGTCCTATCGGCAAATCAACCTCTATATCGCGCCATTCGGGGCGGCTTTGCAGGAACGCGTCAGCTTGATCTCCGCCTTCCGCGTCCAAGAGCGAACAAACCGCATAGACCAAGCGTCCGCCCGGTGCGACCATTTGACTGGCCAGATCAAGCAACCGCGCCTGTAGCTGCACTGTTTGGTCCAGTCGTTTGGGTGTCATGCGCCAGCGCAGCTCCGGATTGCGCCGCCATGTGCCGGTGCCACTGCAAGGCGCATCGACGAGCACCAGATCGCACTGCCCGGCCAAGGGTCCAAGCGACTCTATCTCTTTATTAGGGGACAATAATATCGTCTCGACATTCCGCACGCCTGATCGCTGCAAACGCGGCTCAATACGGCTCAACCGCCCGCGGTCCGTATCGGCTGCCATGATGCGCGTCTCGTCCGCCAGATGCGCGGCAAGACCCAGCGTTTTACCGCCAGCCCCCGCACACATATCCAGCACCCGTTTCGGCTGCGTCCCTGAAAGGCAAGCTGCGATAATCGCCTGACTGCCCATATCTTGGATTTCAATCTGGCCTTTGTTATAGGGCGAGCTATTTTCGACATCGGTTCCGGTGGAAAGCCGGTAAGCACCGGATAATGGCAGCGCTTCCGCATCTGGCCAAGTGTCCGTTATTGCGCTTTCATCTGCTTTTTTGGGATTGAGCCTGATATCCAAAGGGGCGCGGTCAAACAGTGCGGCTTGTTCATTCTCATCCACCAAAGCGGCGAATTTTCCTTGCAGCCAGTTCGGTATAGCGCCTCCGTTGGCCCGCGCATCGCCATCCGTTAATAGTGCTGGTCCATAAGGTGAACCATCAAACAAAGCCTGCAATTCCGGCTGTTCCGCCGCCAATCCCGCCATAGCCGCGCGGCCATTTTCCGGCCGCTCGCCAAAGCGGCGGATTGCTGCATAGGCATGTTCACGCACAGCGCGGCGGTCCTTCGATCCGGCATAGCGGCGGGCCTTGAAAAATTTCTTTGCGATATTGTCCGCCGACGCGCCATTATCCCGCGCCGCGACAATGATTTCGTCGAGCAGTTCAATGGCCGCTTGCAGGCGTGCGGAGGGAGTCAATTCCCGTCCAGTAGAGAGTTAAGAGCTTCCATCATGGCTTTCATATCACACGCGCCCCACCGCGACTAACGTGTTGGATAGTTGGGCGCTTCACGGGTGATGGAAACATCATGCACATGGCTTTCCTGCAAACCGGCATTGGTGATCCGCACAAATTCAGCCCGTTCGCGCAGGTCTTTCAGGGTTTGCGAGCCAGTATAACCCATGGCCGCTTTCACACCGCCAACCAGTTGGTGAACAACATCGCTGACCGGCCCTTTGAACGGGACCTGCCCTTCAATACCTTCCGGAACCAGTTTAAGCTGATCCGAAATATCCTGCTGAAAATAACGGTCCGCCGAACCGCGTGCCATTGCGCCGACCGATCCCATGCCGCGATAGCTTTTATAGGCGCGCCCCTGATACAGGAAAGTGCCGCCCGGCGCTTCTTCGGTTCCCGCCAGCAATGAACCAACCATCACCGCCGAGGCCCCTGCAGCCAATGCCTTGGCCACGTCGCCAGAGGTCCGCAATCCGCCATCAGCAACCACTGGAATGTTGGATTTAGCAGCTTCTTCGGCGCAATCCATGATTGCTGTCAACTGCGGCACCCCGACACCGGCGACAACGCGGGTCGTGCAAATCGAACCTGGCCCGATACCGATTTTAATACCATCCGCTCCAGCATCAATCAACGCACGGGTCGCTGCAGCAGTGGCCACGTTACCGGCAATAATCTGTGTCTGGGGAGAGCGCTTCTTGATCTCTTCCACCGCGCGGGACACCATGCTGCTATGGCCATGTGCTGTGTCGATGACGATCAAATCGCACTCTGCTTCAATCAATGCCTCTGTGCGCTCCAGCCCGCTTTCCCCTACCGTGGAAGCGGCTGCCACGCGCAGCCGGCCTGCGCTGTCTTTGGTCGCATTCGGATAGGTTACGGCTTTTTCAATATCCTTGACAGTGATAAGGCCGACGCAGCGGTAACTTTCATCAACGACCAGCAATTTTTCAATCCGGCGCTGGTGCAACATGCGCCGGGCTTCTTCCTGACTGACGCCCACAGGAACAGTGACCAGATTATCCTTGGTCATCAATTCATTGACGGGTTGCTGCGGGTTCTCGGCAAATCGCACATCACGGTTTGTCAATATGCCGACCAGCTTTCCACTGGCTTCAACTACCGGAATGCCGGAAATCTTGTTCTCTTCCATTATCGCTTCGGCATCGGCCAATACGGCATCCGGTGTGATGGTGATCGGATTGACGACCATGCCGGATTCAAACCGCTTTACTTGCCGCACCGCCGCAACCTGCTGCTTCACGGTCAGATTGCGATGGAGCACACCGATGCCGCCGAGTTGCGCCATGACAATCGCCATATCGGATTCCGTAACGGTGTCCATTGCCGATGACAGGACAGGAATATTCAGCGATATTTCCCTGGTCAGCCAGGTTTGCGTATCCGCCTGACTGGGGATAATATCCGAAGGCCCCGGCTGCAACAGAACGTCGTCAAAAGTTAGTCCGGTTCGGATTTCTCTGCTGCTCATGGGAAGGCCACTTTCTAATGGGATTGTGTGATTCTGTGGCGGCCCATGTAACCATTTCTATCGTTATTCGCCAGCACTAATCCGTTTCATTGTTAGGGACTGTTTTTGAAGGATAAGTTTCAATACTGCTGAAATAGCGGCCCAGCGCGACGTGGAAATTGGCATCATCCGCCGCCCCGCCAAGCAATAACGCTTCGTCTGCTTCGTCCCCGACATCATGGTATCGCTCGTTCAGAAAGCTATCAAGGCGCTCCTTATCCGAAAAAGCGCTGGTTATCATAAAGGCCGGTATCTTTTTTTCCAAAAACACATGGCCGTCCTGACGCTTCAAATATGCGTTAGGTCCATCCGATAGGTCAATCTCCCGGCCTTGGGAGATGGCAATTTTCTCGATATCTTCATCCAGATCCGTCTGCCCGCGCCCGACAACCGCGATGCGCTTTCCTGTCGGGGTCAAGGCTACCGTATCGGCATTGAACACGGCGACCAAGCGTTTCAGCGGGAAACCGGGATCAGCGGCGAAAGCCCTGGCGCCCAGCAACCCGCTTTCCTCCGCCGTAGTGGCCAGAAAATAGATGTCGCGCTCCGGCTCACCATCCGCCAACCTCTCCGCCACTTCGATAAGCAAGGCGATGCCGCTGGCATTATCAACCGCACCGTTGCAGATGCGATCCACTTCCGGCTCGCTCCGACATTCGCCCAGATGATCCCAGTGACCAAGGAACAGGACAGCGCCGCTTTCCGGCTTGCTACCTGCGATTTTGCCAACCACATTATGCGACTGATAGGCGCGGACACGCGTTTCGGCCGTCAAATCGGCATGGATCCCTGTATCTATCGGGCGAAAGCCATCCAGCGCAGCAACTTTAAAAAGCTGCCTGGAATCTAGCCCCGCCTTATCGAACAGACGTTCCGCCGCCTCCGCGCTGATCTGCCCCTCAACCCCTGCATGATAGCCGTCCATAGCGAGGGCTGTGCTGGAACGGCGAAAGCGCCGGGCAGAACGGTCAAAGCCGGATGAGCGGTTGACCACGGCGATCACACCGGATGCTCCTGCCGCAATGACATTGGCCTTGCGCGTTCGATAATCGGGAAAATCCTCCGCACCCGGCGGAGAGGATAGCAGAATGAAAGCCAGTTTTCCGGCGATGGTCGGGCTCAATTCCTCTGCGGGCAAATCCCCATAGCCCGCAAAGACCACAGGCGCTTCGGACAGGCTGGTCAACGGCTCCGCACCGCGCAGGACAATCTGGTACTCATCAATCCGGATGGTCTTTTCACGCCTTTCATCAATGAGCGCGAATTTGAAGCTCTGTTTCAGCGGAGTCCGGTCCACCAATGCAACCGGCGCATACCATGACTCGGAGCTTGTTGCTGGCCTTAGTCCCGCTTTCTTCCATTGTGTAGCGATATAGCTGACCGACTTGTTCTCCCCCACCGTTCCCGGCTTACGGCCACCAAAATCATCGCTGGCCAATATTTCTATATGCTCTCGCAAATCCTGTTCTGAAATAACCTGAGCATGCGCGTATATGGGTGTCCAAAATAACAAGGCAGTTAGGCAGGTGGTAATACGCATTAAATAGAGATACCTTGTTCCTGAAGGGAATATTTTCTTTTTTCTTGGCATTATGGCCGGAATCATTGATTATAAACATAATAAAATGGAGGCGGGCCGGTCATGGAAATTTCACTCTTGTTACTCGTTCTGATCGTCGTGATCATCTATCTTTTTGCAAGCATCAAGATTGTGCGACAAGGATATGAATATACTGTAGAATATTTCGGCCGCTTCACCAGTATTGCGCGGCCCGGCTTCAATTTCTACCCCGCTTTCCTCTACCGCGTCGGCCGCAAGGTCAACATGATGGAACAGGTGCTGGACATTCCGGGTCAGGAAATCATCACCAAGGACAATGCCATGATCTCCACCGATGGCGTGGTGTTTTTTCAGGTGCTGGACGCTGCGAAAGCCGCTTACGAGGTCAGCGACCTCTACAACGCGATCCTGAACCTTGTGACCACCAATTTGCGGACCGTCATGGGTTCCATGGACCTGGATGAAACCCTGTCCAAGCGGGACGAGATCAACGCACGATTGCTGGTCGTCATTGATGATGCAACTACGCCCTGGGGGGTTAAAATTACCCGGATCGAGATCAAGGACATTCGCCCGCCACAGGATATTGTCAATGCGATGGCGCGGCAGATGAAGGCGGAGCGTGAAAAACGCGCCAATATTCTTGATGCAGAAGGCGCGCGGGCTTCCGAAATCTTGCGATCAGAGGGCGAGAAACAGGGCCAGATCCTGCAAGCCGAAGGACGCCGCGAAGCCGCTTTCCGCGACGCAGAAGCCCGTGAACGCGAAGCAGAGGCAGAGGCAAAAGCAACAAAGCTGGTGTCCGAGGCCATTGCCAGCGGCAATGCACAGGCGATCAACTACTTCATCGCTCAGGATTATGTCAAAGCCGTCGAAAAATTTGCAACATCGCCCAACGCCAAAACGATTCTTTTCCCTGTCGAGGCAACGCAGCTAATCGGCACATTGGGCGGCATTGGCGCTCTGGCCAAGGAAGCGCTGGGCGATAGCGAGACATTCTCTCCGCCCTCACCCCCTGTTACACCCAAAAGAAAAGGCCCGTTTGAATAAGCGGGAGGGACACGGACAATGGACGACCTGATGAGCAGCGACCCGGAATATGTCTGGCTGACCTTGGCCGCGCTGTTGACATTGGCCGAGATTTTCGTGCCTGGTGTATTCCTGATCTGGGTTGCCGCCGCTGCCGCTGTGACCGGATTGGTCAGCGCCTTCATCGACCTGACACTGGCCGGTCAATTAACCCTGTTCGGCATTTCAACCATCGCCAGCGTGCTTATCGGGCGCCAATGGTATCTGTCCAATGTCGTGAAGAGCGAAGATCCGCTGCTCAATGACCGCGCTGCCCGGCTCATCGGAACGACTGTGACTGTCGTGCAGCCGGTAAATGATACATCCGGCCGGGTTAAAGTGGGTGATAGTGAATGGCCTGCACGCGGCCCTGCCCTGCCCGTCGGCGCGCCCGCACGGATCGTTGATGTCGCAAACGGCGTTTTGATGATCGAAGCCATCCCCGACAAGGATGCCTCAGCAAGCGGCTCTTAACGCGCCAGCTTCCCGGCCATTCCGATAATATCGTCCAGCGGGTTGCCGTCTCCATTCAGATCAAGCAGCGATCCCAAGCCACCAGAGCCGCCAGAAGAGCCTTTCGACCCTCCGCCAAGCAAACCACCGATAAGTCCGCCCAGACCGCCGGCATTGCCACCTGCGCTATCGCCGCTCTGTTTCGCCATGTAACCCGCAGCCATCATCGCTACCATGGGCAGCATTTTCTTTAGCAAATCACTACTGATGCCGGTTTGTTGTTCCGCTCCGGCGGCAACCGTGCGGCTGACTTCTTTGGAACCGAATATCTGACCCAGCACCTCGTTGCCTTGCCCTACCGGTGTCGGCTGCGAGCTGGTTACGCTATCTAGCAATCCGCCGCCGCCAAGCTGGCCCAGCAAACCGCCCAGTCCTTCAAGGCCACCGGGCTGAGCCTGCGCCGTTTTCTTGAACCCCCCTAATACAGACGGGATCAGAGCGGCAGTACCAGCTTGCGCGACACTTTTATCGACACCCAGTTCGCGCGCCATCATTTCGATGCCGCCTGATGTCTGTAATGTCTTCATAATATCCACTAGCTGTCTCCTATACTCCGCAATACACGCGCTGATTCTGTATTTCAGGGGAGTAACATAACAGGATTTTCCCGCTCAAAACTGCGAATTGCTACATTTTACTACTATTTACATACATAACGCCCCCCATAATATGAACGCCGAGCCAAAGCCGAAAGGCATAGAGCGAGGAATCACGACCAATGGTAGCGTTAATCGGCGGAAGCGAAAGGCTATCTATCCATCCGCTGCGCTGTTGGGATAGGCTGAAAGTCGCTCAAACAGCATTCGCTCCTAGCGATCCTCAACCAGCCGTCCGTAAAGGTCCGGCCTGCGGTCGCGGAAGAATCCCATTCCTGCCCGGTGCTTGCGGGCCTGATCCAGATCGAAACTGGCAACCAGCGTGCCGCTTTCCTCTGCGCCATATTCCGCCGCCAAGTCGCCCCATTCGTTGGTGATGAAGCTGTGGCCATAAAATGTCTGGCCTTCTTCGGTCCCGATGCGGTTGCTGGCGACGACAGGCATGCAATTGCTGACGGCATGGCCTTGCATAGCGCGCCGCCACATGCGGCTGGTGTCGAGATCCGCGTCATAGGGCTCAGAGCCAATAGCGGTCGGATAAAACAGGATTTCCGCACCCAGCAGCGCCATCGCCCGCGCCGTTTCGGGATACCATTGGTCCCAGCATATCCCGACGCCGATGGTGGTACCGAACAGATTCCACACTTTGAAACCGCTATTGCCGGGGCGGAAATAGAATTTTTCCTCGTAACCCGGACCATCAGGAATATGGCTCTTGCGATAGACGCCCATGATCTCGCCATCGGGATCAATAATCGCGATGCTGTTATAATAATGCTGTCCATCGCGCTCAAAAAAGCTCGCTGGAATGGCGACCTTCAACTGCCTGGCCAGCTTTTGCATGGCCAGAACCGGCGCGCTTTCGTTCACTGGCCTGGCCATAGCAAAAAGCGCTTCATCCTCGGTCTTGCAGAAATAAGGTCCGGCAAACAGTTCGGGCGGCAATATGATCTGTGCGCCCTGATCCGCTGCCTTGGCGACCTGTTCGCTAACAACCTCGATATTTTCGGCTTCGGAGCCATTGTTCAATGCCAATTGCAGCGCGGCGACGGTAATTTCGTTTGTCATGCCGCCATCATAGCTTGATGCCGAAACGTGCTGCAATCGGAATTGTCGCAATATACAGGATTATCGTGAGCAACATGCCAGCCGATAATGAAGCCCAGAAATTAATCCCCTGCCGCAGCAACACCGGAATCAAAAGGAACATTGGCAGGCTGGGGATGACATAAAAGAACGTCGCCTGCACATGTCCGGCCAGCAATTCCGTATCACCCGTATCACGCCACAACCATATCATCGCCAATATCGAAATAAGCGGCAACGAAGCAACAAGCGCTCCCATGGCCGGATAGCGCCGGGCGATGATCGCGACGATAGCAACAATCACCCCCGAAACTATTGCCCGGACTATAAATTCGCCCATATCAGGACAACATCCTTAAGGCCGTTTTTTGAACAGCAATGTCATCCGGTCCGACTCGCCAATGGCTTCATATTTGGCTCTCTCCACTTCCTTGTTCGTCAGAGTCGGCGGAAGGGCCCAGACGCCTTTTTCATAATCCTTGGTATCTTTGGGATTGGCATTTATTTCCGAAGAGTCGACCAGTTCAAACCCGTTAAGTTCAAACAGCTTGATTACATTATCCTGCCGCAAATAACCCTTCGAGCCATTGGACATGGCATAAGGTGCATCTGCATTTGCGCGGTGCTGGACAACGCCAACCATCCCGTCATCGGCAAGAATATCACGCAAGGCCCGCAATTCGGAGTCTGCACGATTGGCGTTGAGCAATCCGTGCAGGGAACGGAATATCAAAATCCGGTCCACTTTTCCTTTGAGTTCCTCTGCGACGTCGTCGCTTTCATAAGCGGCGATTTTTCCGGCGGGAACAGCCGTCCACTCCGATGCCTTTGCAGGGAAACCCTCTGCCCAGCTATTGCCGGGTTTATCACTCGCGCTGTTGATCGCAACATAGGTGCCATTATCGCTGAGATAAGGCAGCAAAACCCGTGTATACCATCCCCCGCCTGGCGCATATTCGGCAACGGTCTGATCGGGCGTAACCTGAAAAAAAGCCAAGGTTTCTGAGGGGTGGCGATACATATCGCGCGCCTTGTCGCCGCTACGCCGTTCATGGTTGATAGCAGCCGTCAAAGCGGTATCACTTTGCGCGGCCACATTTGCTTCGTTATTTTGTGCCAGCGCAGGAAACGCAGTCGTCGCCAATAATGCGCTCGCCAAGCCGGTGAATAATATTTTATTGTTCATTAGATAGGGCCCTCCAATAAAAACTCTTTCCGCTCACCAGCATAAATGACCTGCATGGCCATGCATAGCGGTTTATCTGTTCAATTTCAGGCTGATGGAATCTGCTGCGAGATACAGTGGAAACTGCCGCCTCCACGCAGCAATGCAACGCTTGATAGAGCGGCAATTTTATGGTCCGGAAACAGGGCCGCGATTTCGCTGATCGCGCGCTCATCATTCACCGCGCCATATTGCGGGACGGCAATGACCGTGTTGCCAATATAAAAGTTCATATAGCTTGCAGGAGCGATAGCGCCGTCAACCTCATACCTGCCCACCGACGCTATCTGGACAACGTCCAACCCAGCGGCCACGGCACGTTTCGCTGCATCTTCAAAAATGGCCGCGTTCGGATCATCCGCATCAATGGCTTTGGGGATGACTACTTTGCCCGGTGCAACAAAGCGCGCCAGATTATCGACATGGCCATCGGTATGATCCGCCAATAATCCGTCGCCGAGCCAGCACAGCTTTTCGATCTGCAAAGCCTCGCGCATATAGTCTTCAAATTGCGGCTCGGTCATGTTGTGGTTGCGATTGCCGTTCAAAACGCATTGCCGGGTGGTCACAAGCGCGCCCCGGCCATCGCCATCAATCGCACCGCCCTCAACCACCAGATCATGATGGCGCGTCGGAATATTCAGAGATTTTGCCAGCCGCAGGCCTATGTCCTGATCGCCGTCCATCTCGAACTTCCCACCCCAGCCATTAAAGCCGAAACGCTGCGCCTGCCGCTCACCGCCATCCCCACCGACAATGATGACAGGACCGGTATCGCGCAGCCAGATGTCACCAAACGGTTCGCAAATGACCTGAACCTGATCATCGGCCAACCGCTTTGCTATATTTGCATCGTTCCGGTCACGGCAAACGAGCATGACCTTCTCGCCTGCACCATCATCGCAAATGGCATTGGCAAAGGCCGCAACTTCACGCTGTGCCTCTGCCAGAGCTTCCGGCCATTCGGCGGGGTTTCCGGGAAAGCCGATCCACACCGCGTCATGCGGCTCCCATTCAGCAGGCCATCTCATCGCCATCAGCGCCTTTTGAGTCGCCGACTAATTGCCAGAGTTGCCGGTGCGGCTCTTGTCACGAATGGCGCGGAATTCGTCGCCTTCGTTCCAGTTCGGCCAAGCATCGGTCATCGCCAGCATGCGTGCGACCGTATAATAGATTTTCAGGTCAGCCATAACACCGTCCCAGTTCCAGTTCGGATCAAATTCATCCTTCGGACCGTGGTAGCGGTTTTCCGTATATTCCTTGCTAATCGCTTCTCCAGCCGCTTTGCCGCCGTCGATCAGGTCTTCGCCGCCTTCAAAATAGATCATCGGAACGCCCTGCTTGGCAAAGCTGAAATGGTCCGAGCGGTAATAATATCCCTTTTCCGGTGTCGGCTCAGCTTCGGTAACGCGTCCGTCCAGCTCCACCGCAGCGTCCAGATAACGGTCAAGCTCGGACTTCCCTTTGCCGACCACAACGATGTTTTTCGCCGGTCCCGCCATGCCAAAAGCATCCATATTGACCCCGCCAACTGTCTGGCTGAGTGGATAAACCGGATTTTCCGCATAATATTTGGAGCCGAGCAACCCGGACTCTTCTGCTGTTACCGCAAGAAAGATTATGCTGCGATCCGGCGCGCCCGCTTTGACATGCGCCTCGGCAAGAGCCACCAATGCAGCGGTTCCCGTGGCATTATCAACGGCGCCATTGCAAATATCATCACCATCGGGCGCCGGTGTGCAGCGGCCCAGATGATCCCAGTGGGCCGTGTAGAGCACATATTCATCCGGACGGGTCTTGCCTTCCAATATGCCAATGACGTTCTTGCTGGCCGTTTTGCTGATTTCATTCTCAAAGGATACAGAGGCCGTCAATCCAAGCGGAACAGCCTTGAAACCCTTGTTCTTCGCAGCCGTCATCAATTCTGGCAGATCCTGACCGGCACTGGCGAAAATCTTTTCCGCGTTTTCTTTCTGGATCCAGCCGTTGGCTTTCGTTTCATCCGCACCGCCATCGGCCGACTGTGCGTAGAATTGTGTTCCTGTCCAACTCGATTCAACGACGTTCCAGCCATAAGCCGCCGGAGCGGTGTCATGTATTATCAGCGCAGCCGCCGCGCCTTGCCGGGCGGCTTCTTCATATTTGTAGGTCCAGCGGCCATAATAGGTCATCGCCCGGCCACCAAATTCACCTTCCAGGCTTTCCGTGCCGAAATCCGGATCATTTATCAAAATGACAACGGTTTTGCCTTTGACATCCACACCTTCATAATCGTTCCAGCCCCGCTCTGGCGCGTTAATGCCATAGCCGACAAAGACCATTTCGCTGTCGGTAATGTCGATTTTCGGCTGCTCCTGATTGGATGAAACGACCATTTCAGAACCGTATTTCAGGCTTATATCGCCGGCGCTTCCGCCCTTAATCACCAAATCGGAAACATTTTTCGCGGTGCTTTCTACCAGCGGAACATCCTGAAACCAGCTATCACCATTGCCGGGTTTCAATCCCGCTTCCGTAAATTCCTTGGTCAGGAGCGCAAGCGTCTTTTCTTCACCCACCGAGCCGGGAGCACGGCCTTCAAAAGCATCGGAAGACAGCTCTTGCGTAATGTCCCGCATTGTATCGAGCGACAATTCCGGTGCGGCAACTTCAGGAAGAGGTGCAGAAGGATCTGCATCATCAACATTATTACAAGCAGACACCGACAAAGCCGCAGCAATGATTACGGCAAAAGAAACATATTTCATAATGTAGCAAACCCTATCCTGATTTCCGCCGCGATTGTGGCAGACAGATCGGATCAATGCAATATCAGCTTATCCGTTGCAGGCTATTGAGGTTAATCGGTACATTTGGATTGGGTCGGCAGGTGGCCCGATCATACCGGCCTTTCGCGCACACCCGGCTGTTCGTCAGGAACCCGAAACTCAATCATCCCTATATCAATATAATCCCTCCCGCCCTTTATATATGACGGGATTTAATTTATCTGGAAAGGCTCCTACTGGTTAACAGCTATCTCTATGATACACGGACAAGTTCGAGAATGTTTGGCACAAGCTGAACAGCTAATAAGGCGGTAATTATGTCAGATGCCTCGACCAAAATGGTCCCATCATCTAGTATTTTGGATATAAGTGAGAAAGATAGCACCAAAAAACGCAGTGGTCGAAACCGCCGCGGTAGCTCCAAAATACAAGCCGCCAAAAGTGAAGCTATGCGTCAGCAACTGCTACAAACCTCTGTAGCCTGCTTCGCAAATATGCCCTATTCGGAAGTTTCAGCAGTTCTGATTGCCGAAAGAGCAGGCGTGTCGCGCGGCGGTATGCAATATCACTTTCCTACCCGTCTTGATATGTTGCAGGCGACTGTTCGATATCTCCACGCCCGGAGGCTCGAGATTTTTCGCAACGACTTGAATTCAGTTCCGGATGGGGTTCATCCGGTCGATCATATGGTCGATTCCCATTGGCGGAATCTAAACGAAGCCGAGTTCCGCGCCTATCAGGAGCTTGTTCTCGCCGGGCGCTCGGAGCCCGAGCTTCACAAGCTCCTCACCTCAAGCTACCGCGCCTTTATCAACGAATGGCACGAAATCGCGCACTCAAAATTTGGCTGGAAA
>NZ_DATCTC010000037.1:0-73565 GCF_036568145.1 Parasphingorhabdus sp.
CCTTCGGCCTCTGCGCGGTCGATCACGGTTTTCTGGGCGGTTTCAATGTCCATGCCGTCGAGCAGGCGGCTGTTCACCAGCTTGCCTGGGCCGGTATAGGCTTCATCATGGATCGGCGCGTCTTCATCGCCTGTGGCCGCGACAACGCGGGTGACGGGCAGTTCGTATTTGCGCGCGAAATCAAGGTCGCGCTGGTCATGCGCCGGAACGCCGAAAACCGCGCCGGTGCCATAATCCATCAACACGAAATTGGCGACATAGACCGGCAATTCCCACGAAGGATCAAGCGGATGGACCGTTTTCAGGCCGGTATCAAAGCCTTTCTTTTCCATCGTTTCGAGTTCCGCCGCTGTCGTGCCGGTTTTCTTGCACTCCTCGCAGAAATCAGCGAGCTTCGCGTCATCTTGTGCCAGTTGCCGGGCGAGCGGATGGTCGGCGGACAGGGCAATGAAGCTGGCCCCGAAAATCGTGTCGGGGCGGGTGGAGAAAACCTCTACCGTTTCAATATCCTGCTGCTTTTCGGCCAGCGTGAAATGGAATTGCAGACCCTGTGACTTGCCGATCCAGTTTTCCTGCATCGTGCGGACCTTTTCCGGCCAGCCTTTCAGGTCTTTCAGGCCATCGAGCAGTTCGTCGGCAAAATCGGTGATCTTCAAAAACCACTGGCTCAGCTTGCGCTTTTCCACCTGCGCGCCGGAGCGCCAGCCCTTGCCGTCAATTACCTGTTCATTGGCGAGCACGGTCATGTCCACCGGGTCCCAGTTGACCGCCGATTCCTTGCGATAGACCAGACCGCCCTCGAACAGGTCGATGAACAGCGCCTGTTCCTGACCATAATAATCCGGCTCGCATGTCGCGAGTTCGCGGCTCCAGTCAAAGGCAAAGCCCAGCGTTTTCAGCTGGCCACGCATGGATGCGATATTGGCGCGGGTCCATTCGCCGGGATGGACTTTCTTTTCCATCGCCGCATTTTCCGCCGGCATGCCAAACGCGTCCCAGCCCATCGGGTGAAGCACTTCAAAGCCCTGCATCCGCCGGAAGCGGGCCAGCGCATCGCCCATCGTATAGTTGCGGACATGGCCCATGTGGATACGGCCAGAGGGGTAGGGAAACATTTCCAGCACATAGCTGCGCGGTTTTGGTGACAAGTCGTCGGTTTCAAAGGTGCCACTTTCGGCCCAACGAGCTTGCCAGCGTTTGTCCGCCGATAAAGGGTTGAAACGCTGATCGGTCATGTCTGTCCTATAAGAGATTTGGCCTGCAGGGGCAGGCGAGTCATTACATTAGTTGGAAGTGATTGCGCCCCGGCGAAGGTCGCGGGCCTTGGTCAGGATGATCTGTTCCAGTTTCTGCGTGGTCGCCGCCTTTACAGGAGCCGCCACCCATGTGCCACCTTGCAGCACTTGCCGCGATGCCGCCACGCGCAAGGCGTCGGCGCGCAAATCCTGATCAAGGATGGAAACATTCAGCTTCATGCGTTCCGAAGGATTTTCCGGATTCACATACCAGTCGGTCAGGATCACGCCGCCATTGCTGTCCGTTTGTGTCAAGGGCATGAACGACAGGCTGTCGAGTGCGGCACGCCACAAATAGCTGTTCACGCCAATGGTTGTGACCTGCGATGCGGCAAGGTCGGCTTTCGGCCTTTCCTTGCTGGCACAGGCGGAGAGAACCGATACCATCGCCACAGCGGAAATACCCAGGACCAAAGGACGCATTTTTGAGGCGGATTTAGCAAGTCGGGACATCAATAAACTCCTCGTGGGCGGTCCGGCGCGCATCATTTGCAAAAGGGCGCCTTAAGCCGATAAATCTGATTTCAACGCCCTCTATAATTGCTTTGCCGCAAGGGGCAAGCCAAAGCGCAATTTTTCACTTTTGCAAATTATCGCGTGAATGATAGTTGAATAAGCCAAGGACCTATATTTTACGCCCCATATCACGGGCCTATCATAAATGATTGGCGTGGTTATCTTGCCGTTCAGCTTGCCTATGCTAAGAAAAGCCCCATGAAATCCAAAACCGTAACCGAACTGCAACACAAATCGACCAGAGGGAAAAAATTAGAGAGATTCAGCAAGTTGACTCGTGCCTTGCCAGAAAATTTGGTATAGGTTTATCGCAATAGGGGAAAGTACCGTTACAATGGAAAAAAATGGCAATATTTTAGGTTGGTTAGCAGCGGGACTCGCTGCGTCCGGTCTTGCCATAACTCCGGCTGTGGCGCGTGTTTTGTCTGAACAAACGGCAACTATGTCGTCCCCTGCATCAAATATGTTCAGTTCTTTTACGACGGCTGGTGCCGATCCCAAACTGGCGGCCAGTTTCAAGCGCGATGTTCTGAAAGATAATAAACAGTTCAAGTTCACCCCGGCGGGCGGCTCTACAAGCGGCCAACGCGCGGTGACCGTTGTTGTGCGCCAGAATATATCGAACAAAGCCATTTCCATTCGTGAAAATGTCCTGTCTGCGGCTCCCGGATCGGGTCTCTCGATCGCGGCCAAGCTGACACCGACATCTTTCAGCCTTGGCACAGCCAAGGGACTGAAAAGCTTTGCTATTCCGGTCAAGAAACTGGGTGATAACCTGCCCGACCTTTCCCAGATCGGTGCGGGCATTGCTGACGATGACAAACGCTCCGATGGCAAGAGCCGGTTCAATACGCGCCTATCGATTGATGCCAAAACGCCTTTGGGCTCCATACCCGGTGCTTTGAGCGCGAGCGAAAAAGACTATTCTCTTGATGTGGGCGGCAGCTATTCCCTGACGCGCAATCTGGATGTTACTGCCGGTGTCCGCTATAATAACGAGCGCGACCGGATGGCTCCCCTGACCGATTCTCGTCAGGATAGCCAGGCGGTTTATGTCGGAACCCAGTTCCGCTTCTAAGCCGGTCCGGCTCTCAAGCGGCTTTACGGCCACTCCCTGAATATCAAATGCTCAACCCGTCAATGGCGGCCCAGCCATGTGCGCCCAGGTCCGCCATTTTCCGGAAACGCATGGCGTCCACCCCGCCCAGCAACATGACCGGTTTCCTGCACAGGGCAACAAGTCGCCGCAGCTGTATGCGGTGCAGGGGCCGCTGTCCGGGGTGCGAGCGTGTGGCAAAAGCAGGAGACAGGAACAGCAGGTCTGCGCCATGATGGCGGGCCATCGCTATCTCGCGCAGATCATGGACCGGCGCACCATGCAGCAAGCCGGCCGTTTCATAGCCGCGGTGAGCGCCGCCAAATGTTCCATAGACACCGTCTGCGCCCCATTGGCGCGCCTCCGATGGCGACCCGGCAAGCAACAGGATATGATCGCCGCGCCTTGCCCGGTATTTGATCTGTTCAAACCGCTCCCGCCGCTTGCCCGGCGTCAGATGATAGTGACGAAATACGATACCACTGCCCCGCGGTAACGCCTTTATGGACTTTTCCAGCATGTCGTCATTACGCGCATCGGTCATCAACCAGATTTGTGGGCAGATTTGCGGGTATTGATCGGAAAACCGGGACTGGTGCATCCCATCTGCCTGCCATATAGCGGGCCAATAGCCAATTGGAATGTAAGCGGATGGATATTGATGATTGATTCAAACGAAAAGCTGAACGCCGTGCACGAACAAATAGCCAAGGCGGCCAAGCTGGCGCAGCGCAAGGCAGAGGATATCCGCCTTATTGCCATATCCAAAACCCGGACTGCGGATGAAATACGCCCCTTGCTGGATGCGGGCCACAGGCTGTTCGGCGAAAACAGGGTGCAGGAAGCGGCGACAAAATGGCCCGCTCTGCGCGAAGAATATCGGGCGGATGGTTCAGGAGCAGTTGAAGTGCATCTGGTCGGCCAGTTGCAATCGAACAAGGCGGAAGATGCGGTGCAGCTTTTTGATGCGATCCATTCACTCGACCGCCCCTCCCTCGTCAAGGCACTGGCAAAGGCAATGGACAAGCAGGACCGGCGGATCCCCTGTTTCATTCAGGTGAATATCGGGGAGGAACCGCAAAAAGGCGGATGCGAGATTGGCGATATCGCCAGCCTGCTTGAAACAGCGCGCTCGGCTGGAATCGAAGTGCCGGGCCTGATGTGCGTTCCGCCCGCTGAGGTGCATCCGGCCCCCTATTTCGCCCTGCTGTCCAAGTTGGCCAAGGATAATGGTCTGTCGGAACTCAGCATGGGCATGTCCGGCGACTTTGAAACCGCGATCAAACTGGGCGCAACATATATCCGGGTTGGCACCGCCCTTTTCGGGGAGAGAAAGTAGCGTTACTGATATCGCTTCATACAGATCATATTGAACCATCATGCTGAACTTGTTTCAGCATCCATCGTGCCTTTTCAAACGGCGCTAATTGGGTCACGATGGACCCTGAAACAAGTTCAGGGTGACGAATTAGAGGGATGACGAGAGTGATAAACCAATGCTCACCATCAAATAACAAACCTGCAAAAAACTAGACTTCGCTTTTCGCCCCGTTATCCTTGTCATTCTTCTCCGCATCCTTGGCAGCGCGGTCTGCCTTGCGCTCTTCGGGTGTATCGGGCGCTACAAAGCTGATGACAATGTCCCCCTCTTCAATGGTCGGCCTGGCTTTGGAGGAAAAGAACAGCACCCGTTCGTCTTTCTTGAACACGGCGACAGGTTCTTCATCCTTATCAAGATTTTTGCGATATTCCTCGGCAGTGAAAATATCCGTAATGTTGGTCTTGCTAAACCGCCAGCCAGCGCGCTCGCGGTCTATCACGCTGTTAAAATCGGCGCCCGATTCAAACAATAACCGGCCATGGCCGACCCTGTCATTGGTTTTAACCCGGCTGTCACCGGCCAGCCTGGTAATATTTTCAAATCCCATTTCCGGGCCAAGGTCAGCGGCGATTAACCGGTTCTCGCTGTCATTGTCCGTCGCGACTATCATATGCTGGAATTTGCCAAGCTCGATATTGTCATTATGGGCCTCATCCAGAATGTCGCCTTGATACGCTTCCAGTTTCGCGCCGCGGGCCTGCCGCAAAGCGAAGGTGCTGGTGTCCGCAATCAGCACATCGACATTCAGCGATTTCAGGATCTGGCCAAGCCCCACGGACCATCTGGTCGAACCGACAATCAGCACGCCCTTGCCCTTGCCTTCGTTAATACCCAGTCGCTCGGCCAGCCAGTTGGCGGAAAAGCTGTGGGCAAAGATTGTCGAGATAACAATCGCAAAACTGAGCGGGACCAGCGCTTCGGCCCCCGGCAATCCGTAATCGGACAGGCGGATGGCGAACAGGCCGGTTATGGCCACCGCAACGATACCGCGCGGTGCGATCCATGCGATGAAAATCTTCTCCCGCCACGATATCGAGCTGAACAACAGCCCGACCAGAACGGACACTGGCCGCACCACAAACAGTAACAAGAGCAGGAAGATGATGAATTGCGGCCGGAATTGCTGAACCGTTTCCCAGTCCAGTGTTGCCGACAGGATGATGAAGACGCCGGAAACCAGCAAAACCGACAAATCTTCCTTGAACCGGTAAAGTGCTTGACTGGAATGGATCGGACGGTTGGCCAGAAACACACCCATGACCGTGACGGTGATAAGGCCGGTTTCATGCATGATAAGATCGGCCGTGACAAAGCCGGTAATCACGGTGACCAGCAAAATCGGTGCTTTCAGATATTCCGGAACATGTCCGCGCGGGAATATCCATGTAATGGCAAAGCCCAAAGCCGCGCCGATCAGGGCAGCCACAAAACTGGCGGCCAGCACGTCCATGCTTATGGCCGCGATATTGGCGTCGGCCCCTTCATAGGTGATATAGGCATAGATTCCCACAGCCAGCAGCGCGCCGATCGGGTCGTTGACAATGCCTTCCCATTTCAAGACATTGCGGACACGCGATGGCACACGCAATGTCCGCAGCATCGGGCCGATGACCGTTGGGCCGGTGACAATCATGATACCGCCCAGCAATGTCGATATTTCCCATGACAAGCCTGCGCCATAATGGGCGGCCGCCGTGCCCAGCGCCCATGCGATGGGCCCGACGATGAAGATCATCATGAAAACCGCTCCGCCCGCCTGGCGAAGCTCACGGAAGTTCAGGCTTAATCCGCCCTCGAACAGGATGACCGCAACGGCCAGTTTTATGATCGGTTCCTGCAACGCGCCAAAATCGCGCTCGGGATCGATTATTCCCAGAATTGGGCCAGCGATAATACCGACAATCAGCATCAGGGCGATAGCCGGGCGGCCCGTTCGCCATGCAACCCATTGTGCGCCGATACCGAGCAGCCCGATAAGCGCAATTTTCACCATCAGCGAATCAACGATAATCATCTATAATCTATGCCGTTTCTTTATAATTTATGCAAAAACCATCTGATTCATGCAAATTGCTGACTTGGCAACGGATCATCCGGCCTGCTGGCCAAAATGGTGAATCGCTTCTGTTACAGCGCTGTAAACCGTGGATAGCTGTTCATCGGTGATGCAATAAGGCGGCATGATATAAATGCTGTTGCCTAGCGGGCGCAGCAGGACATTGCGCTCGGCGAAGAACCGGAGAAGTGCCGGGCCCAGCGCCGACATGTAATTGCCGCCGCTATCATCCATCTCAAACGCCAAAATCGTCCCGCATTGCCGCACCATTGAGATATTCGCCTGCTGTCCAAGCCCCCGCGCAAAATCACGGTGGCGGGCGATAATATGGTCTATCCGCTGCTGAACCGGCTCGTCGCGCCAGATTAGCAGATTGGCACTGGCCGCGGCGCAGGCGATGGGGTTGGCGGTGAAGCTGCTGGAATGGAAAAAGGTTTTCGACCTGTCTGTGGAATAGTGGGCGTCATATATCGGCGCGCTGGCCGCTGTAATCGCGAGCGGGATCACGCCGCCGGTGAGACCCTTTGCCATGCACATGATATCGGGAGTGATCCCCGCCTGTTCGCACGCAAAAACGGTTCCGGTGCGGCCCCAGCCGGTCATGACTTCATCGGCAATGAACAACACGTCATGCGCGCGGCAGATACGGTGCATCTCGGCAAACGTTTCGGGCGAATAGATTTTCATACCGCCTGCTCCCAGAATCAGCGGTTCGACAATCAATGCTGCGGGGGGATTATCCCGGTCGGCGCAATAAGCGGCCAGTGCGTCGAGAGAAGCCTGTTCGGCGCCCTCCTGAGGAAAGGGGATCGAACCCACATCAAAAAGCAGAGGCGCATAGGCATTGTTGAACACGCCGCGCGCGCCAATCGACATCGCGCCGATAGTGTCGCCGTGATAGCTATGCTCCATCACTAATATCCGGTGGCGCGAATGTCCCCGGTTGTGCCAGAAACCGAGCGCCATTTTCAGGGCGACCTCGACCGCCGTGGAGCCGCTGTCGGAAAAGAAGATATGATCGAGGCCAAAGGGCAAAAACTCTGACAGCCCTTCGGCGAGCTGGCGCGCGGGTTCGTGCGTCCATCCGGCAAAGATAATCTGGTCCAGCTTTGCGCTCTGCTGCTGTATCGCGCTGACGATACGGGGGTGGCAATGGCCGTGGGTCTGGACCCACCAGCTGGATATGGCGTCGATAATCTCGCGGCCGTCATCGGTGTAAAGGCTCGCGCCCTCTGCCCTGACGATTTCGGGAATCGGCTCGCCCAGACCATGCTGGGTGAAAGGATGCCAGATATTCGCGCTCATAAGGCAAAATCCGACACATTAAAATGGGTTTGAAACGCGGACGAAAGAGCCTGCGCGGACAAATCGGCAATAATCGGCAAGCGGCCAAGCTGTTTCACTTTGCCGATGCGGCAGATGGTGTCCTGACTGTCTTTTATTTCATCGCCAATAAAGGCAATGCCGTGGACAGGAACGCCCCGACTGCGCAGCGCCTCTATGGTCATCAGGCTGTGGTTGATCGTGCCGAGCCTAGTCGATGCCGCGATGATGACGGGCAATTTCCACAGCGCGAACAGATCGGCGAACAGCAGATCATCATTCACCGGAACCAGCGCCCCGCCGGCCCCTTCGATCACCAGAGCGCCAGTGACCTGCGGAATGGCCAGATCATTGGCGGTGATGGTAATGCCTTCTTTCGCGGCGGCAAAATGGGGGGAAGCGGGGGTTCGCAAACGGAAATACTCGCTCAGGATTTTATCAGGACCGACGCCGCTTAGACGCAGGACTGTCTGGCTATCTGTTTCCCCGTCAAGACCGGCCTGTACCGGTTTCCAGTATGACGCGCCAAGCGCTCCGGTCAGCGCGGCGGCAAAGACGGTTTTGCCGATGTCGGTATCGGTGCCGGTGACAATATATCTGCCGCTCATGCAGCCTGCCCCATTTGCCGGGCCTCATCCAATATGTCGGCCAGCGCGTGAATATCACCCTCTGATACATTCAGCGTGAGCGACAACCTGAGCCGCGCTGTCCCTGCCGGAACGGTGGGCGGGCGGATGGCGCGGACATCAAATCCGGCTTGCTGTATATGCACGGCCATCTGCATTGCCGCCTTGTCATCGCCGATGATGACGGGGAAAATCTGGCTCCCCGACCGCGATGCGGGGCAAAGCGGCCCCAGCCGGGATTCGGCAAGCCTGATATGATCCTGCAACCGGCTTTGCAGCGACGGGTTTTGCGCGACATATTCTATCGCCTTTTGCACCAGATGGGCGGTCAGCGGACTTGGCGCGGTGGAAAAGATAAACGCACGGGCGCGGTTGATGAAAAAATCGCGCAAGACATGGGGCAAGGTGACCAGACCGCCCTCCCCGCCCAAAGCCTTGCCACAGGTGCGCAGGATGATGAGATTGTCTTGCTGCTCCAACGCGTCGGACAATCCGACGCCGCGTTCACCGAATACGCCCACGGCATGCGCTTCATCCAGGATCAATATGGCGTCATGCCGTCCGGCAATATCGGCCAGTTCGCGCAGCGGCGCCTGGTCACCGTCCATGCTGTAGAGGGTTTCTGCGGTGATCCAGATCATTCCTGTCCCGCCGCCGCTGCGATAGGCTTTGATCCGGTCCGTCAGGTCGTCCAGATCATTGTGGCGAAAGCTTTGCGTTTCGGCGCGGCCCAATCGCATGCCGTCATGGCAGCTCGCATGGACCAGCGCGTCATAAAGAACCAGATCGCCCTTTTGCGGCAATGTCGAGAACAGAGCGAGGTTGGCCGCATAGCCGGTGGAGAAAAACAAGGCCGCCTCTGCCGCGTAATGGGTAGCGGCAAACTGCTCCAGCTCTTCATGTTCGGGATGGTTGCCGCCCAATAGCCGCGACCCGCCGGAACCATGCGCGATACCGCTGTCGAGCGCGGCATGGGCGGCTTGTTTCAGGAATTCGCTATTCGCCAGCCCCAGATAGTCGTTGGAGGAAAAATCCTTGCCCGGCGGGATGATGAGGGAGCGCTTTCGACCTGCCCGGTCAAGGGCGTCTAGTTGCTGGTGAAACGGATCGAATCTGGTCATGCCGCGCTGTTAGCAGGCACTTATTGAATATGGCCAGCGGGAATGGTTGGAATTTATGACCGTGCACGACTATATGCGGGCCATGATGGAATCAGAATCTACTTATAAAGTCGCTGCGCTCTACCATTTTGCTGTGCTTGATGACCCCGCTGCCCTGAAACCGGAAATTCAGGCGGCCTGTGATCGAAATGGCATTAAAGGCACTATTTTGCTGGCTTCGGAAGGGATTAACGGCACGATTGCCGGTACACCCGCCGGGATTGACGCGGTGATCCGCTATTTGAAAGAGCTTCCCCCGTTTGCCGGGTTGGAAGTCAAATATTCCGCCGCCTCGGAAATGCCTTTCCTGCGGATGAAAGTGCGGCTGAAAAAAGAAATCGTGACCATGGGCGTGAACGGCATTGATGCTGCGCGGGCCAAGGGGGATTATGTCGATCCGCAGGAGTGGAATGACATGATTGCGGACCCGGACACGATCGTCATCGACACGCGCAACGCCTATGAAGTGGCGATTGGTAGTTTCGAGGGTGCGATCAATCCGGATACCGAGACTTTTCGCGAATTTCCGGCCTGGTTCGATGATTTCGCCCGGCAGTTGAAGGAAAAGGCCGAAAAACAGCCCAGAATCGCGATGTTCTGCACCGGCGGGATACGATGCGAAAAAGCCACGGCCTATGTGAAGGCACAGGGTTTCGATGATGTCTATCACCTGAAAGGCGGCATTTTGAAATATCTGGAAAATGTGCCGGAGGAAAATAGCAGCTGGAACGGCGATTGCTTTTTATTCGACCAGCGCGTGGCGGTCGGGCACGGCTTGAAAGAAAGCGATTATGACCAGTGCCATGCCTGCCGGATGCCGCTGAACGCAGAAGAGCGGGCGTCGGACAAATATGTGCCGGGCGAAGCATGCCCCCATTGCTATGACACGCGCACCGACGAACAGCGGCAAAGATACCGCGAGCGCCAGCGTCAGGTGGAAAAAGCCCAGCAGGAAGGCCGCCAGCATCTGGCTCAAAAAATAGAGTCTGTATGAACGCCCCGGCGATAGAGGACAGTTTGCCGATTCTTTATAGTTTCCGGCGCTGTCCCTATGCCATGCGGGCGCGAATGGCCTTGATGATAAGTCCAACGCCGGTGCGCCTTCGTGAAGTGGTGCTGCGCGACAAGCCGGCGGAAATGATCGCGGCATCGCCCAAGGGAACTGTTCCGGTGCTGGTGGTGGATGAGGAAGCGCGCATCATCGACGAAAGCCTTTCGATCATGCATTGGGCGCTGGAACGTGCGGACCCCTATGGCTGGCTGGAAGACAAGGCGGCCAGCGCGGATTTGATTGCCGAAGCGGACAGCGATTTCAAAGCCAATCTTGACCGCTATAAATATCCCACACGTTATGATGACGTGGACCCGGTAGCGCATCGCAGCGCGGGACTGGAATTTCTGGTGACGCTCGACAGAAAGCTTGCGGAAAACGGCCAGTTGCTTGGCCCACAGCCCCGCTTGGCAGACTATGCGATTTTTCCGTTCATCCGGCAATTTGCCAATAATGACCGCAACTGGTTTGACGCGCAGCCTATACCGGCGTTACAAAAATGGTTGGCAGGACATTTGGAATCCGATCTGTTCGCTGCCGTGATGACAAAATATCCGCAATGGAAAACCGGTGATCCGGAACCGATATTCGCAGGATAGACAACCGGACGAATGAAATGAAGGAGGCCCGATGAAGACCCTATTAATCATGACCGCACCCTTATTATGCCTGTTATCCGCTTGTAGCGAAGAAGCAGATGCGCCGGTTCGCGAAGACGCACAGCCGGAAAATGTCGAAATGCCGCCGCAGCCCGACATTTCCCAGCCGATGACGGATGACATGATGACCGAGGAAGAGGCCGATGCGGCGCTGAACGAGCTGGAAGCCCAGCAAAGGGCGCTGACAGACGGAGCTGAAACCGGTGAAGCCGAAACGGGCGCCGAATAGGCTTAGGATCCAAGCCGGCTGCTGAAATTGTCATAGCGATGGCGGACATCTTTCGGCAACAGGAAGTGGATTTTCCGGTTCTTGAAATCGATGGCGACCTGATCGAATTTTCGCAGGATGTCCATCCCCAGTAAAAGCGCCGGTTTCCTGGCCATGCCAAAGCGTTTGAATGGCGGCGCATCGGCAAAAGCCAGAGGCAGGTTGTCAAACTGTGCCCGGCCAATGCGAAAATCCCGTGCGACGCCAAATTTTATCCCCAGCTTTTCGCCCGTCACCGCGATCACGCTATTTTCCTCGCCCAGTTCTTTGGAGCGCTGGATCAACCGTTTTTGCAGGACCGGATTGGCGATGGAAATCTGTGCGCCGGTATCGATAATCACGTTCACTTCTAGCCCGGAAATTGTCGCTTCCGTAAAGACCAGCTGACCCGAACGCCGCCTTGCCGTCACCACGATTTCGCGGCGCGATGACATTTCCAGCGGTTTTTGCGTATGTTCAATCGTGATTTGGTTGCTGGTAAAATCAAACAATATGCGCTGGTCTTGCAGGCTATCGAGTCCCAGGATCCCGTCCGCACCGATATGGTGGGCGAGCAGGACCGGCGCGATCAAACTGCCATGGCTGGTCGCGCCAAGGGTTAATTCGGGGACATAGACCATATCAACAATGCTGCTACCGGCGATGCTCATCAACTGGGCCGGTTCTTCGGCGCGCAGGTCCAAATCTGTCGCCAGTTTGCGGGACAGGACCGTCCGTTCTGCGCCGGTGTCGATGACAAAAGAAAACGGCCCGCGCCCTTCTATGCTGACGGGAACGGTCATCCGCTGCGCGCGGTCTTTGTCAATCGCGACAATCTCTCCCTCTGGCCTGGTCAGGCTGCCGGGTTCAACCGTCTGTCCGAGCGGCACCGGATAGGCCATAGCCAGAACGGCTGCGACGACTGTGCCAAGCGAGCTGGTTAAAAAGACTGGCATACTACTCTCCGGATATTTCTGAACCAGATGACTGCCATCGTAATGACGATGGCAATGGGTCCGAATATCTTTAGAATCATTTTACCACTAAAACGGCTTTTTCCAAAATTATATCATTTCGCCGTCTTCATATTATTGTGTCCAAATCAATATTTCTCACTATGATAGCAAGCACATATGAATGAATCAGAGCGCCCCCAATATGGTATAGAACGGCTGTTTGTGCTGGCGCTGCTGCTTATTATCACGCTGGCCTTCATCTTGCTGGTCGAACCGTTTTTCGGCGCGATCCTTTGGGCTGTTGTGGTCGCGGTCCTGTTTCAGCCGGTTTACAGAAAAATATTGCGCTGGCTCCCTATGCGCAGCAATATTGCGGCCACTTTGACGCTGATCCTTGTCATCTTGCTGGTCATCGTTCCTTCAATCCTGCTGGGCATCGCCTTGGTGGGAGAAGCCACCGACGCCTATGCGAGCATACAGGCCGGGGCGATTGATTTTGGCGGCTTCTTTGTCGACATTCAAAGCCGGTTGCCGGATTGGCTGCAAAGCCAGCTTGCGAAACTGGGCTATGGTGATTTTGCAACCTTTCGCCCCCGGATAGAAGAAGCGCTTGGTAAAAGTCTGGAATTCATAATCTCTCAGGCATTTAACGTCGGCCAAGGGGTGTTCCGGCTGTTGCTGGCGCTTGGCGTAATGCTGTATCTGACCTTCTTCCTGCTGCGCGACGGGCGCGGGCTGGTCGAGAAAATCGGTGAGCTGGTCCCGCTGTCACAGAACAAGAGCCGCGTTTTGAGTGAAAAATTCCTGGTCGTTATCATCGCGACGATCAAGGGCAGCTTTATTATCGCCTTGATGCAAGGGGCTGTTGGCGGGATTATATTCTGGGCGCTGGATATTCAGGGCGCGTTGCTGTGGGCGGTGTTCATGGCCGCCTGTTCCCTGATCCCCGCTATCGGAACCGGCTTTGTGTGGGTTCCTGTCTCGATCTATCTGCTCGTCACCGGTTCGGTCTGGGAGGGGACGGTGCTGCTAATCACGGGGATTTTCATTATCAGCATGATCGACAATCTGGTCCGTCCGATACTGGTCGGCCGGGACACGCGCATGCCGGATTATGTCGTGCTGATCTCTACCCTGGGCGGGCTCAGCATGTTCGGCTTTAACGGCATTGTCATCGGCCCGCTTGTCGCGGCGCTGTTCATCGCGGTCTGGCATATGTTTGCCGAAATGAACAAGCCGGAAAGAGCGCTGCAAAGCGCCGAATAGAGGGTTTTTAATGCCCCGCAGTTTCCCCGCGTTTCAACCCGCTCGCGGCCAGTTGCTCGTCAATTTGGTCCATGAGGCGCTTTAGACCGACTTCGGTCTTGGCTTCGGCCCGCGCGACCAGAACATCCTGTGTGTTGGATGCGCGCAGCAGCCACCACCCGTCCTCGGTATTGACGCGCGCACCATCGGTATTGTTCACATCGGCGCCGCTCGCCTGCAAGCGTTCCAGAATTTCGTCGATCACGGCAAATTTGCGGGCTTCGTCAACCTGAAACCGCATTTCCGGTGTGTTGATCATCTCTGCCATGTCGCTGCGAAGCTGCGTCACGCTCTTTCCGATATTGGTCGCGGCCTGAATCAGGCGAACCGCAGCATAAGGGGCATCGTCAAAACCGTAATAATCATGCTTGAAGAACACATGCCCGCTCATTTCCCCTGCGAGCGGTGAAGAAACTTCCTTCATTTTGGACTTGATAAGACTGTGCCCGGTTTTCCACATCAGCGGCTTTCCGCCCAATTCGGCGATCCTGTCATAGAGCGCCTGTGAAGCCTTCACATCGGCAATAATCGTCGCGCCGGGTTCGGATTTCAGCACGTCTTCGGCATAGATCTGCAGCAACTGGTCGCCCCAGATAACACGTCCCTTGCCGTCAATCGCGCCAATGCGGTCGCCGTCACCATCGAAAGCCACTCCGAAATCGAGGCTTTTGTCCGCGACAAGTGCCTTGAGGTCGGCAAGGTTCTTTTCCTCCGTAGGGTCGGGATGATGATTGGGGAAAGTGCCATCAACCTCAGTATAAAGAAGATGATGTTCACCGGGCAGCAAAGCGGTGAGCTTTTCAATGACCGGCCCCGCGGCACCATTGCCCGCGTCCCAGCCGACTTTCATCGCGTCCCCGGTGAAATTCTTCACCAGCCGGGCGACATATTCGTCCATGATATCAACGCGGTCGATGGTTCCGATGGAATCGTCTGCCGCCGCTTCCCAGTCGCCGCTGGCCGCCATCGCGCCGAGTTTTTGAATGTCTTCGCCAAAAAACGGACGTCCCTGAAACACCATTTTGAAGCCGTTATAATTGGCGGGATTATGGCTGCCGGTTATCTGGATGCCGCCTTGAACCTGATCTAGCACGCATTCGGCATAATAGAGCATCGGCGTTGGCCCCATGCCAATGGAAATGGCATCCACGCCGGCATCGTTCAGCCCTTCGATCAACGCGTCTTCAAGCACCGGGGAACTGGTTCGTCCATCATAGCCGGTTACAACAGCCGATCCCCCTGCCCGTGCGATCAATGTGCCAAAGCCCCGGCCAATGGCATAAGCGTCATCATTGCCAAGTGTTTCACCGATAATGCCGCGAATATCATATTCCCGCAGGCTGGTTGGATGAAATTCGTGGGATTGCTGTTCGGTCATGGTGGTTTCCTTTGGGGGCGGGATGTTGAATGTCGGTTTTGCCACAGTGAATGGACAGATCATGGCTAGTGGTGCGTTAATAGAATTTCCGCCGGGTTAAATCCAGCCTGTTCAGCCACCCTGTTCCGTTCTGGTGCCGGATAGAGCGGAGAATTCAGTGATGCGCCGTCTGCGCTTCTTCCAGCAAAAGATCGCGGGCGCGGTTTATCTGCCGGGCCAGATTTTCATCGCCGCCGCGGTCCGGATGATGCGTCGTCAGGTGCAAGCGCCACGCAGCATTGATTGCGGCCTTGTCAGCGCCTTTGCCGACACCCAGTAAAGACCGCGCCTGTTCCAGTTCCAGGTCATCCGGTCTTGGTTTGGATTTGGGACCAGATTTAGAATTGCCTCGCTTACCGGCTTTGCCGATACCGAAAATCTTTGTTCCGCTCCATGCCATTGCGGCTGCGATCACACCGCCGCCGACCAGCCAGTTTCCGCCGCGGCATAAATTGACGCCGATCAGGGCAACCGCCACGGCGAGCCAGTCATTTGCCCCCATGTTCTTCGCCCGGCCCGACAGGATGAGGGCCGCGATCACCGCGCCGCTCAATACCAGCATGAACGTCATGGTTCAGGCAACAAGCTGTGGCTTGCCAAAGGCCGGTTGGCCTCCTTCCGGTTGCGGCAGGCCGAGATGTTTGATCAGCTCGCGCAATTCCTGACGCGCCGCAATATGGCTGGTGGCAAGCCGGCCCAGATGTTTCTTGTCTAGCATGGTCAGCCCGGCGGGGAACAGCTCACGGAAAATGACTCGCTCACCCAGCCCCGGAATCACGCGGAAACCCACGCGCTGCGACAATTCGGTCAGGGCGGTGATAACGCGCTGCATATTATGTGCATCAACATGCTGCGTGCGGTTGCGAAGGACGACCCAGTCAACGCTCTGCCCATCGGCTTTGGCGCGGGTTTTGCGCGCTTCCCAGATCAGTTCGGCATAGAAGCTGAGTTTGCTGACCTTGAACGTTTCGGGATCAACCTGCCCGATCAGGTCAAAATCGACAAAGCTGTCATTTATGGGCGTGACCAGCGTATTGGCCCGCGTCGCCACATAGCGGGCAAATTCATCATCGCGGCCCGGTGTATCATAAAGCAGAAAATCGACGCCGTGGCTCATTTGCTCGATCAATTGTTGAAGCTGCGCGACATTTTCGCCTTGGAACACTTCAAAAAAAGGTTGTGGAACCTCAATATTCAACCGCTCCATCGTGGCCTTGCGGTTTTCCAGATAGCGATAGATTGTCCTTTGCCGCGGATCGAGGTCAATGACCCCGACCTTGTGCCCCTGATAAGCCAGCGCCACGGCCACGTGCACGGCGGTCGTGGACTTGCCGGTTCCGCCTTTTTCATTGGCAAAGACTATATGATGCGCTTTGCGGTCGGCCATTTGCTTCTTTACCCCTATGTCGGCGATTGTGCCCTCTGACGGGTCTTAACCCATTAGGCGCTGCTAATTCAAACGCCATTTGCATAAAAGCCGCGCGAAAATAACATGGCGATCAACTTTAGGCGGATATGCCCTTTTCCTGTTAGGAACCCCCTTTCCCGTTAGTCCTGAGCGTGTCGAAGGGCGCCTTGAGTCTTGATGATCTGGAAACACCCTTCGACAGGCTCAGGGCTAACGGAAGAACGATAGGTTCAGGAAAGAGAGGTCAAGACACACGGGAAAGATGATTATCCGTGAATCCGCTTCAGCGCGCTGTCCATCTCCGCTTGAATGTCGTCAATCAGACTCGCTGCAGCCGGGATGCCGGTAATCAGCCCTATGGACTCACCAATGCCGATATGGACCCGGTTATAATCATCATTGCGAACACCCTCTCCATAATCGGCGCGGGCCTTTTCGGGCGCATTTTTCAAATGGTCGATGCGATCTTCCCACTCGCGGTGAATATCATTGCGGATCGCCCGGAAATCAAAAATTTCGGGCCAGTTTTTCCGCCGCAAAATATCAAAGACCGCACTGCGCGCTGTGCCATCGCCATCGCTTTCGACCACAATTTCCTTGGCCTTTGGCGCGGCGAGACATTCTTTGGTGGCCCACAAGCGTGAACCCATCATGACGCCATCTGCTCCCAGTGCCAGTGCGGCGGCAACACCGCGGCCATCGGCAATTCCGCCTGCGCCCAGCAAGTATGTTCCCGGCGCGTGGGCGGCAATCCAGTCTGCCGCTTCGGGAATGAATGCGAATGTTCCCCTGCCGCTATCCTGTGTTGCGCCGTGGCCGCCAGCTTCGGTCCCCTGTGCGACAATGATTTTTGCTCCCGCTTCGATGGCCAGCGGCAAATCTTTCAAGCTATGGATCTGGCAAATTAAGGCAGCGCCCGAACTCACAATCCGTTTGGCAAAGGGCCGGGGATCGCCAAAAGACAGCATGATGGCCGCAGGCTTGTGATTGGCGATCAGCCAGTCGAGCGCGGCGGAATTCTCGGCCAGTTTCCAGCTAATGAACCCGCAGCCAAGCCGCCCCATGGCGGCCGCATCACCGCCGATGGTATCGATCGCAATTTGATATTCCCTGGCAGTCCATTCCAGATCGCCATAGCCGCCGCCGACCAGCCCCAATGTTCCGGCCCGCGCACAAGCCGATGCCAGATCACCGCCAGCCGCCAGTGCCATGGGGGCAAGGGCCAGGGGGATTTTCAAATCGAAATGCTCGGCAAAGCCCGTCATTGTCGTTCCTTTAACAAAGGCGATTACCGGCGTTAAAAATCGACTGCCAGCCCTTTATGTTCCCAGTCGCCATAGCGGGTCGGGCCGCTTTTTTTCAAAATCTCGTCCGCTTTTTCCGGTGGATCGGGCTGTGGCACCGGCGGGCTTTTGGAAAGATGTGCAGGCGCTTTGACATGGGCGGGGCGTTCTCCGGGTTTTTTGGCGCCGGGTTT
This sequence comes from Parasphingorhabdus sp., assembly GCF_036568145.1. Classification (GTDB taxonomy): domain Bacteria; phylum Pseudomonadota; class Alphaproteobacteria; order Sphingomonadales; family Sphingomonadaceae; genus Parasphingorhabdus. The sequence goes on from NZ_DATCTC010000037.1 coordinate 17,974, forward strand.
TTTGGCACCGGCTTTTCTATCGTGTTGCGTCATATTTTCTATTTCCCGCACATTTAAAAGCGCTTGTGAAAAGCTTATATTCAACGGGAGTATCTATAACAAGCGAGTAACCTGATGAATTTTCTAAAGACCACAATGCTGCTGGCTGCCCTTACGGCCCTGTTCATGGTTATGGGCTTTTCGCTCGGTGGTCCGCGCGGTGCGATATTGGCGCTTTTGGTCGCGGCGGGGATGAATCTGTTTACCTATTGGAATGCCGATAAAATTGTCCTGAAAATGCATCAGGCGGTTGAGGTCGATGCGCGCAGCCATCCGGAATTTTATAATATGGTGCAGCGCCTGGCGCAGCGCGCCGGATTGCCGATGCCCAAAGTCTATATTGTCGATCAGCCGCAGCCCAATGCCTTTGCAACCGGCCGTGATCCCGAACATTCGGCGGTCGCGGCCACAACCGGCCTGCTCAATATGCTCAGCTATGAAGAGATTGAAGGCGTGATGGCGCATGAGCTGGGCCATGTGAAAAACCGTGATACGCTCATCATGACAATGGTAGCGACGATTGCCGGTGCGGTGTCGATGCTCGCCAATTTTGGCTTGTTCTTTCGGGACAATCGCGGCGTGGCGGGAATATTGGCGGTGCTGGTTGCGCCCTTTGCGGCGATGATCGTGCAAATGGCGATCAGCCGCACCCGCGAATTTGGGGCGGACCGCACGGCGGCCGAAATCAGCGGCAATCCGCTGGCGCTGGCCTCCGCACTGCACAAGATTTCCGGGCAGGCCCAGCGCATTCCAAACCCGGTGGCGCAGCGCAATCCGGCAGCGTCGCAGCTTTATATCGTGCCCGGCGGTGTGAAGCAGATGTTTTCAACCCACCCCGCCACAGAAGATCGTATCGCCGCATTGCAGGACATGGCGCAGGATTTCGTAGCGCCGGGCGGAACACCGGATGACCGGCCAACGGGTCGGCCCAGCGCGCTGAATCCGACCGGGCGAAGATAGCCGTAACGCGGCGCTTGACTGGAACCGGGGCTTGATCTGGCGCATGGGGCGTCTATGGGGAGCTTTGCGTGATCCGCTTTCGGATTCCGCATCAGGCGGAACGCGATGATATGAACACTCAAAAACCTACCAAGATCCCCGGTCTGGCCGCTCGAACAGCCGCATTACGCATGCTTGACGCGGTATGCCGCCGCGGTGAGACACTGGATCAGGCGCTTGCCCCTGCTACTGGGAAGCTGGGCAATCCTTCCGATAAAGCGCTGGCGCATAATATCGCCGCTAATGTGCTGCGCTGGATGACGGCGCTGGATGCGATGATTGACAGTGCGACCAAAAAGCGCCTGCCGGATGATTCCAAGGCGCGCATGGCGCTGCGTATCGCGCTGGTGCAAGTGCTCGTGTTGGAAACGCCTCAGCATGCGGCGATTGCCACCGCGTTGCCGCTGGTCCACGGCGGGCCGAGGCGGCTGGTGCACGGTGTATTCTCGACCGTGATGAGAGGCATAGAATCCGGCAAGCTGGCACTGCCCGAATATCCCGAAATTCCGGGCGAAACGCTGGACCGCTGGACGCACCACTGGGGCGAAGAAGTGGCCAATGCCGCCGGGCAGGCATGGGGCCATACCCCGCCGCTCGACCTTAGTTTCAAGACTGATGAAGGCGTTGAAGTGGAGGGCGAGAAGCTGGCCTCCAGACATCTGCGCCTGACGCCGGGGCAATCCGTCACCGAACTGCCGGGCTTTGCTGAGGGCGCGTTCTGGGTACAGGATCTCGCCGCCTCCTTGCCCGCACGGCTGCTGGGTGAAGGGGAGGGCCAAACCGTGCTGGACCTGTGCGCGGCCCCTGGCGGCAAGACGATGCAGCTTGCCTCGGCTGGCTGGAAAGTGACCTCCGTCGATAACAGCGAAAAGCGGATGGAGCGCTTCAGGGACAATCTGGAGCGGACCGGGCTGGAGGCCGAGACCGTCATCGCCGATTTGATGAAATGGACTCCATCTCATCCAGCCGACGCCATTCTGCTTGATGCACCGTGCAGCGCAACCGGCATTTTCCGCCGCCATCCCGATGTGTTGCACTGTATCGGTTCCCGCCAGATTGCCGATCGTTCAGAAGCGCAAAAAGCGTTGCTGGACCGAGCAGCTTCATGGGTTAAACCGGGCGGGACGCTGGTTTATGCTGTCTGTTCGCTGGAACCCGAAGAGGGAGAAGACCAGATCGAGGCGTTTCTGGAAGCCCATGCAGACTTCACCATCGAACCGGTGAAACAGGACGCGCTTCCTGCCGGTATCAGCCCGACCGAAAACGGATGCGTGCGAACGCTTCCCGGTATGTTGTCAGCGCAGGGTTATCTAGACGGGTTCTTCATCGCGAAACTGCGGCGGGAAGGCTGATAAGGCAGCAAGTTTCATCCTTTCCCCAAATTGTCCACAGCCCTTTGGGATTCGCGCCGAATCGTGGCTTGCGAGGCAGATATAAAGACCCTAGAGGCATGATACAAAGGAACCGTCATGACCAGTCCCACATCCTCCGGCTCGATCCGTATTGCCCCTTCCATATTGTCCGCCGATTTCGCGCGCCTTGGCGAAGAAGTCCGCGCGATTGATGCAGCGGGCTGTGACTGGGTGCATGTCGATGTCATGGACGGGCATTTCGTTCCCAATATCACAATCGGTCCCGGCGTCGTAAAGGCGCTGCGCCCGCACAGTGAAAAGCCGTTCGATGTGCATCTGATGATCTCTCCGGTGGACCAGTTTCTGGAAGATTTTGCGGAAGCCGGTGCGGATATTATCTCTTTCCATCCGGAAGCCGGCCCCCACCCGCACCGGACCGTTCAGACGATCCGCTCGCTCGGCAAACAGGCCGGGTTGGTATTGAACCCTGCGACTCCTTTGGAAGTGCTCGACTATCTGATCGACGATCTCGACCTGATTCTGGTGATGAGTGTGAATCCCGGTTTTGGCGGTCAGAGTTTTATCGACACGCAATTGCGCAAGATTGAAGCGATCCGTAAACGGATTGACGCAACCGGCAAGGATATCCGGCTGGAAGTCGATGGCGGGATCGATTTGAACACTGCTCCCAAGGCAATCGCGGCGGGTGCCGATACGCTGGTGGCGGGCACAGCGACATTCCGCGGCGGGCCGGATCATTATGCCGCCAATATTAGCGGCCTGAGGGGTGAATGAGCGCAGACCGGCCTGACCTTTACAATCACGCCGACGATTCCGGTTCAGGGGTGGAGCGTTACAGCGGTGAAGAGAGCAAGGCTCCGGAAGGGCGCAGCTTAACTCTGCGCGCAGACGGCGATCGCGGCCAGTCATTGGCCCAGCAAACAGCACTGCTTTATTACCGGATGACATGGCGGATGCCGCTGCACAAGCTGCGGCTGTCGGGTAAGCTTCCGCTGCGGCTACTGGCCGTTCCTGTTGATCCGATAGCGGGCAACCGGATGCAGGGGATGGCGGTGCGGGCTGGTCATTTCCTATTTCGCGGCCTCAAAAAAAATCTCGACGGCATAGATTTTGCCGAACTGAAACTTGCTCCGGCCTTTGAAGATTATATCCACCGTTTCGTCTGGCTGCGCGACCTTGATGCGGCAGCGTCGCGGGATCAGGCGCTGCCTGTCGCGGAAAAACTGGTGGAGGCGTGGCTGGATGCCAATGGCAAGAAAATCAGGGAGCCTGCATGGCGGCCGGATAATTGCGGTTGGCGGCTGCTCATCTGGGCAAGCCATGCGCCGCTCATCCTGTCTTCCGGCAACCTTATTTATCGCTCGAAAGTGCTAAACAATATCGCCCGGACGGCCCGGCATCTTGACCGGACGGCGGACAAGGCACCTTCTAGTCTGGGCCGTCTGGTCGCATGGGGCGGAATGGTTGCGGCGTCGCTGCTCATCCCCGAAGGCCGCGTTCGCCGCATTGTTGGCGAAGCTGGTCTGGCAAAGACGATGGGCGAGTTTTTCTTTGCCGATGGCGGATGTGTTTCCCGGTCGCCAATGGACCAGATGGATGCAATCGTGCTGATGTCGATGCTCAAGCAGGTCTATCTGGCTCTGGGTGAGGATGTGCCGGAATTCCTTGAAAATGCGCTGGCTCTCGCCGTCCCTCCGCTTACCAGCCTCACGCATTATGATGGCAGCATGGGCAATTGGCAAGGCAGCGGCGCGGCTTCGGCCGAGCAAGTGGATCAGGTTGTCAAAGCCAGTGACATTCGCGCCCGCCCCCTGCGCCAGGCGCGCGAGTGGGGCTATCAGCGGGTGTCTTCTGGACGTTCCATTCTGGTGCTCGACGCTGCCCCTCCGCCGATTGCTCGGGTTGCGGTTGCGGGCTGTGCCTCTACGCTGGCGTTTGAATTTTCCAATGGTGATAACCGGATTATCGGCAATTGCGGCGGTGCGGGGCTGGTCGGGGCGACGATTCCCGCGGCGCTGGCGCAAGGTTTGCGTACAACCGCGGCGCACAGCACCTTATGTATCGAAAATAGTAACAGCACCTCTGTCCTTCCTGACGGTAAACTGGGGCGCGGCGTGAATGAAGTAGAGCTTCTGCGCCGCGATGTGGAAAACGCGACCCGGCTGGAGGCCAGCCATGACGGCTATGCCCGGCGCTTCGGGCTGATCCACAAACGCCTGTTGCTGCTGCGCTCCGACGGACTGGAACTGCGCGGTGAGGATATGCTGATCCCCGAGGGACGCAAGCGTCGGGGCAAGAAAAAAGATGTCGAATATGCGCTGCGTTTTCACCTTGGCCCCGATATAGAAAGCGATCTTATATCAGAGGGCAAGGGCGTTTTGCTGCGCCTGAGAGACGGTAATCTATGGCAGTTTCGCGCCACTAGCGGGCAGATCACGCTGGAAGATAGCGTCTGGGTCGATGGCATGGGTGTTCCCCATGGCGTGATGCAGATGGTAATAACAGATAGAGTAGGCAGCGGCGGCGGCACGGCCGGTTGGCTGCTTAAACATATGGGATAAACGGACTAATGACGGAAAATATCACGATCAAACGGGCACTGCTATCAGTGTCTGACAAAAGCGGGCTGGCTGATCTGGGCAAGGAACTGGCTGCCATGGGCGTGGCCCTGATCTCGACCGGCGGCACGGCAAAGGCGCTGCGCGATGCTGGTCTGGAAGTGGCGGATATTTCCGAGGTTACGGATTTCCCCGAAATGATGGATGGCCGCGTGAAAACGCTCCATCCCAAAGTGCATGGCGGCCTGCTGGCACGGCGCGATGATGCGGGCCATGTCGCGTCGATGGAAGAGCATGATATCGCCGGCATCGATCTGGTGATCGTCAACCTCTATCCCTTTGCTCAGACAGTCGCCAAAGGGGCCGAGCGTGACGAGATTATCGAGAATATCGACATTGGCGGTCCCAGCATGGTTCGCAGCGCCGCGAAAAACCATGATTTTGTGACCATCATCACCGATCCTTCCGATTATGATATCCTGATCGCGCAATTGAAGGAAAGCGGCGGTGCGACCACCCTTGATTTCCGCAAGAAAATGGCGGCCAAAGCCTTTGCTGCGACCGCAGCCTATGACGGCATGATTGCCCAGTGGTTCGGCTTTTCCGATCAGGGGCAGATGTTCCCGCCGGTCCTGCCGCTGACCATGAGCCAGCCGACAGAATTGCGTTACGGCGAAAACCCGCATCAAAGCGCGGCGCTTTACCTGCCCGATGGTCCATCGGCCAACGGCATCGCGCAGGCCGAACAATTGCAGGGCAAGGCGCTCAGCTATAATAATTATAATGACGCGGATGCCGCGCTGGAACTGGTCAGCGAGTTTCGCGATGGTCCGCCCACGGTGGTGATTGTCAAGCATGCCAACCCCTGCGGCGTGGCCAGCGGCGGCAGTATATTGGAAGCCTATCAGGCGGCCTTGGCCTGTGACAGCGTGTCGGCCTTTGGCGGTATTATCGCAGTAAACCGCCCATTGGACGGTGCAGCGGCAGAAGCGATGACGGGCATTTTCACCGAAGTCGTCTGCGCCCCCGATGCCGATGCGGATGCGCGGGCGATATTTGCGAAGAAGAAAAACTTGCGGCTTTTGCTGACAGGTGAGCTGCCTGATCCTGCGCGTCCGGGCATGGGCGTGAAATCAATTGCGGGCGGCTATCTGCTGCAATCGCGCGACAATGGCCAGATTACGCAAGATGATCTGAAATGTGTGACCAAGCGTGAGCCGAGCGCACAGGAACTGGCGGATTGTCTGTTCGCATGGACCGTTGCGAAACACGTAAAATCCAACGCGATTGTATATGCCAAAGACGGTTCAACCGCTGGCGTGGGTGCAGGGCAAATGAACCGGCTTGAATCAGCGCGAATTGCGGCCTGGAAAGCCAAGGATGCGGCAGAAAAAGCAGGCTGGAGCGAAGCGCGGACGATTGGCTCTGCCGTGGCTTCCGATGCGTTTTTCCCGTTTGCAGACGGTTTGCTAGCCGCAGTCGAGGCAGGTGCAACCGCGGTGATCCAGCCGGGCGGTTCCATTCGTGATGACGAGGTTATTGCCGCAGCAGATGAAGCCGGTCTGGCAATGCTGTTCACAGGCATGCGCCACTTCAGGCACTAGGCGACCATATCCGGTTTTTTGGGGTGTCCCAACGGTGATAGCAATTATCCCCGTTGGGCAAGCATCATTATCATACCGCCGGTTTAATATCTTCATTCCCGCATAGGCGGGGGGCAGATTTACTCTGGAGTAGAGGCTTGGGCGTTCTGGCCGTCGCCTTCGGGTGCGGCGATAATATCGCGGGTCACGCTGCCCTTGTCGACGGTAAAGGTTTCTGCATCACCGACGGAAGAACGGATACCGGGTTCGGCGTCACCGGCCTGTGTAATGACAGAGCTTTCCGTCACGCTGCGTGCCTGTGAACCGCCAAACATGGCTTCCAGGGTCTGTTGCTGGGCACCGCCGGTTTGCGGACGCGGCTCACCGGGCTTTGGCGGGGTCAGGCCGAAGTCTGGCGGAATGACCAGTGGCGGTTGGCGCGACACGGCAAATTCGTCGGGACGATCACGGTCGAAAAGGCTGCTGGACCCGCAAGCAGACAGTCCGGCCAGCGAGATCAGGCTGATACCTATGATGGATTTACGCATAATCACTTCCCTTAAAAACGCAATATTGAGCCATTGGCCAGAACTGTGGCGTGTCCTTTACAATGGGTCAACTGTCGCCAAGCTGAATATTCTTATCTTCGACCGGCTTGTCGCGCAATAACAGCGCGCGTGCAAGCAGGATTACGACGCCGATGGAAATGCAAGCATCGGCGACGTTGAAAATCAGGAACGGACGAAAGCCGCCAAAGTGCAAATCGGCAAAATCCGCAACATAGCCCAGCCGCGTCCGGTCGAGGATATTACCCGCCGCTCCGCCAAGGACCAGTGAGAGCGCGAATATGTCCCATTTCGCCTTTTCCCGCCACATCCAGACCAGAACAGCGAGGCCGATCACACCGGTCAGCGCGACCAGTGCCCAGCGCTGAAATTCGGTCGAGGCGGTCAGGAAGCCCATAGAAACGCCATAATTTTCCGCCCAGGTCAGGTTGAAAAACGGGATCAATTCAATCTGCCCCCTGGAAGGGAGATCGAGCTTGTGCATCACGACAAATTTGGTGAACTGGTCTATGACAAAGATCAGGAAGGCGATGACAAGGCCGGTTATCCGGTATTTTGTGACCGAAGCATTCACGCGCCCAGAACCTTTTCGCACCGGCCGCATAAGCCGCCATCTTCCGGCACATCCGGTAGCAAGCGCCAGCAGCGGCCGCATTTATGATGCCCGGTCTTGGTCACGTTAATCCCGCTTCCGTCCTTGACATCCGCAACGATGCACAGTTCCGCAAATTCGCCGGCATCTATCGGCAGGTCAGCCATGGGATAGGTGACTTCCGCTTCCAGACTGGAACGGATAGTCTTTTCCCGGCGCAGCGGTTCAATAGCCTCTGTAACATTGTTCCGGGCGGCACGGATATTTTCCCATTTCCCGGCCAGCGCCGCATCTGTCCACGCAGCATCAACTTCCGGCCATTCTTTCAAATGGATCGAGTCATTCTCGTCCGGGAAACGGCTCTGCCAGATTTCCTCGGCGGTGAAGACCAGCACCGGCGCGATATAGCGGGTCAGGGCATGGAATAATATGTCCATGACCGTCCGGTAAGCCATGCGTTTTGGATCATCCGGCGCGTCGCAATAGAGACAGTCTTTGCGAATATCGAAGAAGAACGCGCTCAAATCCTCCTGCGCAAAGGCAGACAGCTCGCGCATATAGGGCCCGAAAGCGAAATCATTCACATATTGTTTCAGCTTCGCATCGACCTCGGCCAGCCGGTGAAGAATATAACGCTCCAGCTCTGGCATGTCGGCGACCGCGACCCGTTCGCTTTCCGCAAAATCGCTGAGTCCACCCAGCATATAGCGGAACGTGTTACGCAATTTGCGATAGCTGTCGGTGACACCCTTCAGGATTTCGTCACCGATGCGGTGATCCTCGGTAAAATCGACGCTGGCCGCCCACAGGCGCAGGATATCCGCGCCATTGACGTTGATAATCTTTTGCGGATCAAGCGTATTGCCGAGTGATTTCGACATTTTCTTGCCCGTCTTGTCGAGCGTCATGCCGTGGGTCAGCACTGCTTTATAAGGCGCACGGCCACGGGTGCCGCATGATTCCAGCAGGCTGGACTGGAACCAGCCGCGATGCTGGTCACTGCCTTCCAGATAGAGGTCGGCGGGTGAGCGGTGGTCCGGCCATTTGCCGCTTTCCAGCACGAATGCGTGGGTGCAGCCGCTGTCAAACCAGACGTCGAGAATATCAGTGATGACTTCATAATCATCAAGCTGGTAATCGCTGCCCAGAAACTCCTGATGATCGGCATTGAACCAGGCATCGGCGCCGCCCGTTTTGAACGCTGCGATAATGCGCGCATTAACTGCCGGATCATTGAGATATTCGCCGGTTTTACGGTTCACATAAAGCGCGATCGGCACGCCCCATGCGCGCTGGCGAGACAAGACCCAGTCGGGGCGGCCCTCAACCATCGATTCAAGACGTCGTTTCCCGCGTTCCGGCACAAAGCGGATTTTTTCGCGGATTTCATGCAGCGCGGTTTCCCGCAGCGTTTCGCCGTCACCCTGAGCCGCACGAATTTCCGCCTCATCGGCGCAGCGGGGCACATCATGATCGATAGGAACATCCATCGGCACAAACCATTGCGGCGTGCAGCGATAGATGATTTTCGCCTTGGAGCGCCAGCTATGCGGATAGCTGTGCACGAAATCATCGCTGGCCGAGAGCAAAGCTCCTGCCGCGCGCAAATCTTCGCAAATCGGACCGGTGCTGCTGACGAATTTCTTGTTAATCACCGCGCCGCTGCGCTCGTCCCCGCGCGGCAACCATGCCCAATCGTCCCGGTAAACACCGTCCGCATCGACAGCGAACACGGGGTTAATGCCGTTTTTCTTGCACAGGTCGAAATCGTCTTCGCCGTGATCGGGCGCCATGTGGACAAGGCCCGTACCCGCATCGGTGGTGACAAAGTGCGAGCCGTCAAGGAACGGGCGGGGTTTGGTATAAAACTCGCTGTCCGGGAGTTTGTCAGCCATCGGGTGCTTGGCAATGGCTCCAGCGAGTTGGGAACCTTTGAATATTTTCCATTTATATTCGGGTACATGGTCCGGCGCGATATGAAAATTTATTACGCGTTTTTCTAGTTCGGGCACCAGATCTTTAGCGACAAGGATTCTTTTACCCTCATGTTCACCGAATTCCGGGCCGTCATACCCTTTGATGGTAACTAGGGCATATTCAACATCCGCCCCATAAGCGAGCGCCTGATTGACCGGAATCGTCCACGGCGTGGTCGTCCAGATTACCGCATAGGCGCCAACCAGTTCCGGCGCATTGGGCGCTTCGACAATCTCGAACGCCACATCAATCTGCGTCGAGGTAATATCTTCATATTCGACTTCGGCCTCTGCCAGAGCCGTTTTTTCAACCGGCGACCACATGACCGGCTTTGCGCCGCGGTAAAGCTGCCCTGCTTCCGCGAATTTCAGCAGTTCCGTGACAATCGCCGCTTCGGCGTCATAATCCATGGTCAGATAGGGTTTGTCCCACTGCCCCAATATGCCCAGCCGCTTGAATTCCTCGCGCTGGACATCCACCCATTTTTCCGCATATTCCCGGCATTCGGCGCGAAACTCGCTGGGAGGGATTTCATCCTTGTTGCGCTTTTTCTTGCGATATTCTTCCTCGATCTTCCACTCGATCGGCAGGCCGTGACAATCCCATCCCGGCACATAGGGCGCATCCTTGCCGAGCAGATTCTGTGTCCGCACAACAAGATCCTTGAGCGTCTTGTTCAGGCTGTGGCCGATATGGATATTGCCATTGGCATAAGGCGGGCCATCGTGAAGAATGAACTTTTCACGCCCTGCCCGGCTTTCCCGCAACTTTTCATAAAGCCCGATTTTTTGCCAGCGCTCCAGAATCGCCGGTTCCTTGCTCGCAAGGCCGGCTTTCATCGGGAAGTCGGTTTTCGGCAGGAAAACCGTGTCTTTATAGTCTTGCTCTGTGGCAGATGTTTTATCGGTCATGACTGGCGGGGATTAGGCGAGGGAGCGCGGCGACGCAAGCATGCTTTTCATCCGATTTTCCATTTCATGTCAGGAGCAAACGGGCCTGCTCGCAATCCTTATCCATCTGCACGACCAGGGCGTCGAGATCGTCAAATTTCTGCTCTCCGCGCAGGAAATGGTGCAGCTCGACCTCGATCACCTGACCATATAAATCTTCCTTCAGGTCAAAGAAATGGGGTTCGAGCAATTCCTTGGGCGGGTCAAAGCTGGGCCGGATACCCAGATTGGCCGCGCCATTCACAACCCGTCCGTCCGGAAAGCGGCCTTTAACGGCGTAAATGCCATATTTGGGCCTCAGATAATGGCCCATATCAATATTGGCGGTGGGGAAACCCAGCTCGCGGCCATTTTTGTCGCCGTGAATGACCGGGCCTTCGATAGCAAAGGGCCGGGTCAGTAACCGAGCCGCAGTTTCGCAGTCACCCTCTTCCAGCGCGGCGCGAATCCGGCTTGAAGAAACAACCTCTCCGTCATCATAGACGGGGCTAACCGTCTTGGTGAGCAGGCCCAGCGGTAAACCAAGCTGCTCCATCACCGTGACATTGCCCGCACGGCCTTTGCCAAAGGTAAAATCCTCGCCGGTGACAACGCCCGCAGCGCCAAACCGATCGACGAGCAGCTTTTCGACAAAGTCCCCGGCCGTGGTCGCGGCAAGCTGCGCGTCAAATTCAAATACCAGCATCGCGTCGGCCCCGGCAGCCGTAAACAGGTGCTCCCGCTGGTCGAGCGTGGTCAGGCGAAAGGGCGGCGCATCCGGTTTGAAATGGCGCACAGGGTGCGGATCAAATGTTGCGATAATTACGGGCCGGTTTTCCGATTTTGCCCAGTCAATTGCGGCTTGTGCCACGGCCTGGTGGCCCTTGTGAAAGCCATCAAAATTGCCGAGCGCAATGATCGCACCGCGCAGCTCGTCCGTGATTCTGTTTTGTCCGTTCAACCGCATGATTTTGCGCTATTGGCCAGTTTTGGCTGTTTGTTCAACAATTCGTTTGGGTAATTGTTTAAAAGGGATCAGGCCTTCCCCTAAAACCCGCAGCGCATTGCCGCCCATCACGGCGCGAATTTCCGCCTCGGTAAAGCCGGCCACCATCAAGGCCTGCGTGATATGGACAATCCCGCTGGTATCAAAGCGGGTCGTCACCGCTCCGTCAAAATCACTGCCCAGTGCAGCATATTCGATGCCCACCAGATCGCGGACATGTTTGACCGCTTTGGCCACCGTTTTGGGGTCTGTGCCGCACATCGCTCCGTCCCAATAGCCCAGACCGATGATACCGCCGGTCGCCGCAACGCCCCTGATCTCTTCATCGGTAAGATTGCGATTCACGCCGCAGACCGCTTGCACCCCGCCATGGCTGGATACCACCGGACGGCGCGCGATTTTCAGGATATCGGCAACCGCTTCATGGCTGCTATGGGCAATATCGACGATCATGCCCTTGTCTTCCATGTCGCGGACAATCTGCCGGCCAAAATCGGTGAGGCCGCCTTTCGCTTCCCCATGCATGGAACCGGCCAGCTTGTTGTCAAAGAAATGCACCAGACCCGCCATACGCAGCCCTGCGTCATAAAGCGTGTCGAGATTTTCGCGCTTGCCTTCCAGCGTTTGCAGGCCCTCGGCAGAGAAAAGCACGCCTATCGGTTTGTTATCCTGAGAGCGTTGCAGGGCAAGTCCGTCAACATCACTGGAAGAGCTAATCGAAGTCATCGCGCCTTTGGAAGCGGTTACCGCGCGGTTCAGCTTTGCGGCATGCCAGAGCTGCCTTTCCTTAAGGGAGCTCCATGTGCGCACCGGCTGCAACTGCGCCACCGCGAGCAGGGTAATATTATCGGTATCGGCGCTGTTACTGTCATAATTCTGGCCGCGCGGCGTTTTGGTGACGCTGGAAAATATCTGCAGACCGACATTGCCTGCCTGCATACGCTTTAAGTCGACATGGCCGTAATCCACGCTGTCGGTAATCTTGCGCTTCCATAATAATGTATCGCTATGGAGGTCGACAATCATCAGACTGTCATGCAAATTTTGGGCTTCGGCGGTAATTTCCGGCAAGGGCATACCGTCAATTTTATTCGTCTGTTCCTCGAATATGGTGGGGAGGAACAGGAAAAAACCAATGGCCAGAATGATGATGAGGATCAGCAAGGAGGCCAAAAGTTTTTTCATCCAGCCTTCCTTTGCAGCATGACAAATGAATATCCCGGCTTTCCGTCTTTCGGTTCATGGGCTTCGCGCTCAAGCTCTTCCCAGATTGCAGGGTCAAACTCTTCGATAACCGTGTCACCCTCGACATCTATATGGACTTCGGTGAGGGCAATCCGGTCGGCTTTGGGCAGGAATAGCTGGTAAATTTCCGCTCCGCCAATGACGGCAATCTGCGGGGCGTTGGCTATTTTCAGGGCTTCCTCAACGCTGCCCGCCACCTCGGCGCCTTCGGCTTCCCATTCACTGTCGCGGGTCAGCACTATGTGCCGCCGCCCCGGCAGCAGGCCCGGCAAGCTGTCAAAAGTCTTGCGGCCCATAATCATCGGCTTCCCTTGTGTCAGGGATTTGAAATGGCGAAGATCCGCGGGCAAATGCCACGGTATGTCCCCATCGTCTCCAATCACCCCATTATCGGAGCGCGCAAGTACGAAAATGATTTTCGGATGATTCATAACTCGCGCCTAGCCCAGATCAAATCATGTGCAAATCAGAAAAATAATTTCGTGACATGACCCATTTTCCGCCCCGCCCTGCTTTCGCCTTTTCCATAGAGGTGAAGGTGGTTTGCCGGGTCTTGCAATACGGCCTGCCATTCATCCGCTGTCCCGCCAATGATGTTCGTCATTTCAATCTTGTCAGCCGCTTTCCCGGTATCGCCCAGCGGTAGTCCGCATATCGCGCGGATGTGATTTTCAAACTGGCTGGTGATGGAGCCTTCTATCGTCCAATGGCCGCTATTGTGAACGCGCGGGGCCATTTCGTTGAATACTGGTCCGTCGGCGGTGGCGAAAAATTCTGAAGTCAGCACACCGACATAATCCAGCGCGTCCGCCATTTTGGTCGCCAGTGCGCGGGCTGCATTCTCTTGCGCTATGATTTCCGCGGGGGCGGGGATCAGGGATTTTGCCAATATCCCCTCTGCATGGATATTGTGCGGCGTATCCCAATAGCGGACCTGACCATCCTGTCCGCGCACGAGTATTACGGAAAACTCATGGGTGAAGGTGATGAAACCTTCTGCCACGCAAGGCTGATGCGCGACGGCATCCCAATGTTTCGCGGGGTCATCCCCTTTCCTGATCCGCGTCTGGCCCTTGCCATCATAGCCCATGCGGATGGTTTTCAGGATTGCGGGCAGGCCCACTTGATTAACGGCGCTGTCCAAGGATTCGCGATCGGTGACTTCGGCAAATGGTGCGGTTCTGCCGCCATTGGATCTGGCAAACTCTTTTTCGGCAATCCGGTTTTGTGCAACATCCAATGCGGCAACAGGCGGGTAAAGCGGTGCTTTTCGAGATATTGCAGTGAGCGGGGCGACGGGTACATTTTCAAATTCATAGGTGATCACATCGCAGGCATCGGCAAATGCGCCGAGCGCTTCGATATCCTCGTCCGCTGCACAGGTGAACTGCGCTGCGACATCGGCGGCGACGCTGGTTTTGTCTGACGAATAGATATGGCAGCGATAGCCAAGCTGCGCTGCCGCGATGGCGAGCATGCGGCCTAATTGCCCGCCGCCCAATATTCCGATGGTGGATCCTGGAGGAAGTGGAGTCATGTTAGCAACTATTCCGGTTGATCGGCAACGGCCGCGCTTTGCGCCGCGCGCCATGCGTCCAGACGGGCGGCAAGGGCATCATCCTCATTGGCCAGTATAGCCGCCGCCAGCAAAGCCGCGTTCTTTGCCCCGGCATCACCAATCGCCATGGTACCGACGGGTACGCCCCCCGGCATTTGCGCGATGGAGAGCAGGCTATCGACTCCATTCAATGCACGCGACTGGATGGGCACGCCCAGCACCGGCACCCGTGTCATGGACGCCGCCATGCCGGGCAAATGGGCTGCTCCGCCGGCACCGGCGATTATGATTTTCAATTTCCGTGAAACCGCCGAACTGGCATAATCATAGAGCCGGTCCGGTGTCCGGTGCGCAGAGATGATTTTGACCTCGTGCGCGACATCAAGCTGTTCCAGAATTTCCGCTGCCAGACTCATGGTGGCCCAATCCGACTGGCTACCCATGATTATTCCGACCAAGGGTTCGGTTCGGGGGATAGCTTGCGGGGTCGCTTCGGTCATTCTTGCACCTGAATAGTGTAACGGAAGCAAAACCGTTTAGACATGAAATGTCGGCCACGCAATGCACCAATGATGCCTCTCGCGCTTTTTACTTCGGGCCCTGGCAAGGCGCTTTTACATAGTGTGACATTTTACAATAAGGGACTCAGACGGCTGTAACCCCTCTCCCTCCTTGACTATGCCGCTTTAGTCAAACTAAAGGACAATAAAGTATAAATAATGGTAATAGATATATTACTTTAGGGGGTAAAATATTGATCCATGAAGAAAATCATAACAATCAATCGTGCTTGAATTGCAATGCACTTCGATCAGAAAACATTAAGTTAAAAGACGAGCTGGCCAATATGGAACTGCGCGCCAACTATGATGTTCTGACGGGGCTACCCAATCGTCGCTATTTTATCGAATCTCTGGAAAAGCGGATTGTGCGGTGCCAACGCTATGGCGATATTACGGCCCTGCTCTTTCTGGACGTAGATGACCTGAAAGTCATTAACGACACCTATGGCCACAGCGCCGGGGATGCCTTGCTGGTCCATCTGGGCAAGCTGTTGCAGGATAATATCCGCGGCAGCGATATGGTGGCGCGGATAGGCGGTGATGAATTTGCCCTGCTCCTCGACAATCTGGATGCGGACCGGGTGGAGAATAAAATCCTGTCCCTGATCGAACGGATCGAATCATCACAGCCGGTATCCAATGGCCAGATTCTGAGCTGCGGCGCCGCCATCGGCTATAGCTTTGTCGGCCCGGCAGATACAGTAACCACCCTGATGTCGCGCGCCGATGAAGCGATGTATAAGTCGAAGAAGCGGGCTTAGGTTAAATCTGATAATCGCCTTTGGACAAGAAGAACCTCGCTTGTCCAAAGAGCCTGAGCGCCCTGCCCCTTACCGCTCCGACAGATAATAGCGTTCAATTTCCTTCAGGTCGTCGTCCAGATCATAGATAATCGGCTGTCCGGTCGGGATTTCCAGGCCGGTAATTTCGTCATCGGAAATGCCCGAAAGATGTTTGACCAGTGCACGCAGGCTGTTGCCGTGGGCCGAGATCAGGACACGTTTGCCGGATTTCAGTTCGGGTGCGATGCGCGTTTTCCAATAGGGCAGAACGCGGGCGATTGTGTCTTTCAGGCTCTCGGTAGCGGGCACTTCAATTCCGGCATAGCGCGGGTCCGATGACATTTGATAGGGGCTATCTGCGGCCATTGGCGGCGGCGGTGTGTCAAAGCTGCGGCGCCAGATATGCACCTGTTCATCGCCGTGCTTGTCGCGGGTTTCCTGTTTATCCAGGCCGGTCAGCCCGCCATAATGACGCTCGTTCAACCGGTAATTCTTTTCCACCGGCAACCACAATCGTCCCATTTCTTCCAAAGCCAGATTGAGGGTTTTTATCGCGCGGGTTTGCAAGCTGGTGAAGCACAGGTCAGCGTCGATGCCCTTTTCCTTCATCAGGCGACCGGCGGCCTTTGCTTCTTCTATCCCCTTTTCGGTGACATCCACGTCCCACCATCCCGTAAAACGATTTTCCAGATTCCATTGAGACTGGCCGTGACGAAGAAGGATGAGTTGGGGCATGTGCGGTCCTGTTTTTACTGTTGCAGCATTTACTGTTTCGGCATCCTTAGCGGCAGCGACATTTTCCGCCAAGCAGGATTTTTGGTCCATAATATCCGGAACACAAGCTATCCCGCCGGAAATTCGGGGAACTGTATCTTTTATGCAACGCAAGATCCCATTCCGGGAAGATTATTTATAACGGTTTAGATAGGGGGTTGATTTAATCAATCGATTAATGGACTGAGGCAAGCGAACCCGCTTCAAGAGTCATGTTCCTTCCCCACCCATAGGACAAATGACGGACTGCGGAAAGTTAAACAGGAGAGTTAATTTATGAAAAGCTTGAATCGCGTTTTAATGGCTGCACTGTGTACCAGCGCCCTGACCGTTCCCGCCTATGCACAAGATACCGGGGCATCGGGGGCAGAAGACAATGTTATCATTGTGACCGCTACACGCCGTGCAGAAGATGTGCAGGACATTCCGGTTGCCGTGACGGCCGTTAGCCCTGTTCAGCTGGAACAGCAGGGTGTCGTCAATGTCCAGAATATTGGCAGCGTTTCGTCAAGCTTTTCCACCTCCAACGCACAAACCGCATCGGGCACAGTCGTTCTGCGTATTCGCGGTATCGGCACAACATCCAATAATATCGGTTTTGAATCAGCAGTCGGCATTTTCGTTGACGGAGCTTACCAGTCGCGCCCAGGCGTTGCGCTGGGCGAATTTGTTGACGTGGAACGGATAGAAGTGCTGCGCGGTCCACAGGGTACCCTGTTTGGACGCAACACGTCGGCAGGGGCGTTGAATATCACCAACAAGCGCCCTGACCTCAACGAATTGGGCGGATTTGTAAATGCGACCTATGGCAATTTTGACCATATGAGCGTTCAAGGCGCAATTAATGTGCCGATTGTCCAGGATACGCTGGCTCTGCGAGTTACCGGCGCTTACCGGAAACGTGACGGCTATGTAACGGTCGTTGACCGGGATGGCATCGAATTGGGCAAGTCCAATGAAACCGACCAGTATCTTGTTCGCGGCCAGTTGGGTTATGAAAGCGATGGCGGGATTAGCGCCCGTTTGATTGCCGACTATTCCAAGAGCACGGCCAGTTGCTGTTCACCGGTTGAATTGCTGAAATCGCCCGTTGAGACATCGGGAATATTTGGCTTGCTTGGCATGGGCGCACGGGGCGGCATGTCGGCTCCGGATGTTGCTGAGAATCCGTTTGATACGGTGACGGCGCAGAAATCTGTTGAAAATCGTATTGCTACATCGAATCAATTGCCGAATCCTGTCAACGACCAGTGGGGTGTGACCGGAGAGATTGAAGTTCCTCTTAGCGACACTGTCGATGTGATTTACATCGGCTCCTATCGTGAATATCGGTCAACCGACAGCTATGATGGGACTTTCTCTGGCCTGGATTTGTTTAATATTCTGCCGGGCGGCGGAACGGACATCGACACGATGACTCACGAACTGCGTGTGCAGGGTGAGGCATTGGGCGGTGCGCTTAACTGGATGGTTGGTGGTTATTATTCCACTGAAGATATTGCCCAGGACGTCAATTTGGGCCTTGGTGTGGATTATGACCGTCTTGCCGGTGCGTTACTTGCCGCTGGAACCGCAGGCGCGACGTTGGATCCGACGAGTCCACTTTATGCCGGAGGAGCCACATTCCTAGGCGCGACACCTCTGCAAAATCTGACCGGGGTTAATCCCGCATCGATCCGGACGAACAATATCTATACGCAGAACAGCAAAAGCTGGTCGATTTTTACGCACAACACACTGGAAGTGGCCCAAGGTCTGAAACTGACAGTTGGCCTGCGTTACTCGGATGAATCGAAAGATGGCGCATTCGAACAACCGTCGACAAACAATAATCTTTGCCCGGCGATTTTGGGTCAGATTGGTGCGGGCAATGTGCCAGCACCGCTGATCAACAATCTTTATGTACTGGGCTGTTTTCCTTTCACAGCACCAGCGATTGGAACGGATGCAAATCCTTTCCCTTTGCCGCGTCTGTTCGACACCACGTTTAACGACGAGGAACTGATCTACACCGGTAAAATAAGCTATGAATTCGACGCACCGGTTACGGCATATGCCAGCTTCACCCATGGCTATAAATCCGGCGGTTTCAACCTGGATGCCACGGCGGCATCGGGTGGGGCGGACCCGCGTTTTGCTTCGGAAGAAGTCGATGCCTATGAAGTCGGCGTGAAAGCGAAATTCCTCGATAATGCAGTGACGCTCAACGTTGCCGGGTTCCACGAAGAGTTTACCAATTTCCAGGTACTGGAATTTACGGGAGCGCAGTTCGAGACTTTTAACGTCCCGAGTGCCAAAACAACCGGTGTCGAAATTGAGACGGTTATCCGGCCGAGCAACAATTTCACCATCAACGGCGCTTTGACTTATACGGATGCGCGCTATCCGAACAATTGTGCCGGTTCAAAGACAGATGTGGACCAGATCGCCAGCCTTTGCGGCCATTCGCTGAGCAATGCGCCGAAATGGGTTGGTATCATGGGGGCAACCTATAACCGTGATATTGGCAATAGTCTGAACTTCTTCATCAATGGCCAAGTGCGCATGGAAAGTGATCGCCGGACTTCTACGCAGGCTATCGTTGTTCCGGATGCAGCAGCGATTGCAGCGAACGGTGGTCTTCAGAACGCAATTGATGTGGCCGAGCTGATCCCGTTCGATGTTCAGGATGGCAATGTCAAAATCAATTTGCGCGCCGGTATCGGTGATATTGACGAAGCATGGGGCCTGGAAGCCTGGGTCACCAATCTGACCAACGAAAGAACGCGCGGCCTGACGTTCAATACGGTGCTGCGTTCCGGTTCGCGTTCCGCTTTCCCGCAAGAGCCACGCATGTATGGCCTGACGCTTAGAGGCAAATTCTAGGTCAATCAGCTCCGGAAATCACTTTCTGGACCATGATGAACATTAAGAGAGAGGGGCTGGATTCCGGCTCCTCTTTTTTTGGTTTCCTTTTAATCGCGAAACCCATATCGGTTTAACCGTACAATTAAAATCGGGCCGCGAGCCAATAGCAGAGGATTTCGATATGCGTCACCCCTCCGATACCGAGGAACGGCAACAGTTCAGGGACATGAGCCGCCGGTTCATTGAAGCCGAATTTCAACCCTATGCCGATGAATGGGATGAAGCCGGCAAGATTCCGTGGGAATTGCACCAGAAAGTCGGGGCTCTGGGGGTATGGGGCTTTGGCGTTGCAGAGAAATATGGCGGGCTGGGTTTTGATGACATGTTCATGCGCGCAGCATGGGCAGAGGAATCCGCACGCGGGCATAATGGCGGCATAGTTGCGGCGCTGGGCGGGCGCAGCATTTCCATCGGCCCGATCCAGAAGCTTGCTTCGGAAGATATCAAGGACCGGATCCTCAAAGACATTGTGCTGGGCATAAAGGGATCAAGTCTTGGCATTACCGAACCCGGCGGCGGATCAGATGTCGCCAATATGAAAACGACAGCCAAAAAAGACGGTAATCACTGGGTCATTAATGGCTCCAAGACCTTTATCACGGGCGGCATGACGGCGGATTATTTTGTCATCGGCGCGCGGACCGGCGGCGAAGGCCTTGAAGGCATTTCCCTGTTTCTGGTCGAGGTGGGCATGAAGGGCTTTTCCCGCACCGAGATCGAAAGAAAAATGGGCTGGTGGGCATCGGACCAGGCGACGCTTTATTTTGATGATGTGCGGGTTCCGGCCGAAAATATGCTGGGCGACGAAGGCCGCGGCTTCATACAGATCATGCATAATTTCAACCATGAACGGCTGGGCATGGTCGCCCAGAGCCTTGGCATGATGCGGGTATTGCTGGAGGAATCCATCAAATATGCGCAGCAGCGGGAAACCTTTGGCAAACCGCTGATAAAACATCAGGTCATCCGCCACAAAATCGCGGAAATGTCGGCGCGGGTCGATACAACAGAAGCATGGCTGGACAAGCTGTGCTGGCTTGGCAGCGAAGGCAAAATGCCTGTGGAGCAGATATGCAAAGCCAAATTCACCACGACCAAGAATCTCGAATATTGCGCCAGTGAGGCGATGCAGATTCTGGGCGGCGCAGGCTATTTGCGCGGCAATGTGGTGGAGCGTTTCTACCGGGAAGTGAAAGTCATGGCCATTGGCGGCGGGTCAGAGGAAATCATGCGCGACCTCGCCGTGCGCCAGATGGGGCTTTAACATATGGAGCTTTAATCGAGCCGCCAAGCGGGGTAGAGATCTTTTCCGTGAGTGCTGAGCCTGTCGATGCACATCTGATGATCTTTTACTGCCCTTCGGCAACCGTTGGGCTGACGGAAATTTTGCTATGGCTATACCGGGTTCAGATGCAAGAAATCTTGGCGGTAATGCGCCAGTCCTGCCTATCGGTTCGGTGCTGGTCGGGCTGGTCTTTTTCTGCCTGATGGACGTGATGATGAAAAGCCTCAGCATTTCGCTGGGCGCCTATAATGCGATGTTGTGGCGGGGCTTGATATCCATCATTCTGGTGGGAGCGCTTTTCTTCGCCCGCCGTCCCAGAATGCCATCGCCGCGAACGCTGAAAATCCATTTTCAACGCGGGATAATTACCGTTTTCATGGCGTTCCTGTTTTTCTGGGCACTGGCGCGGGTGCCGCTTGCCGAAGCGGTGGCCCTGACATTCATAGCGCCTATCATAGCGCTTTACCTGGCGGCGGTGTTTCTGGGTGAGACGATACATCGCAATGCGATTATTGCGTCTATCCTGGGGCTGGCCGGGGTCGCCATTATCGGGTGGGGCAAGATGAGCGGGGAATATAGCAATGACGAACTGCTTGGTTTAGGGGCGGTCTTGTTATCGGCGTTGCTCTATGCCGCCAATCTGGTGATCCAGCGCAGCCAGGCGCTCCTCGCCGGGCCGCTTGAAATCAGCTTTTTCCAGAATCTTATCGTTGGCGCCTGCTATGCGCTTCTCGCTCCGTTTTTCGCTGTGGCTCCGGATGCGGAATATGTCCCGCTGTTGCTTGGCGCGGCCCTTATGACGATCATCTCCGGAATGTTTATTGCATGGGGATATGCGCGGGCAGAGGCGCAGGTTCTGATCAATCTGGAATATAGCGCCTTCCTGTGGGCATCGATTTTCGGCTGGGTGTTCTTTCGCGAACCCGTAACAGTCCCGACAATAGCGGGAGCGGCGCTGATCGTTGCCGGATGTATCATCGCGACCCGCCGCGGCCGGACGGTTGCCCACGTGGAATCGACGGTCGCCTGACATCCGGAAAACCTGACTCCCCGCGCCCTATCCTGACGTCATGACCGGTTCATAAGGCTGTGTTCAAACCGCGTTAAACAGCTCATCGGGTGAATAATATATTTGCTCTATTTTCCGGCTATTTTATTAGCTTAGTTTTAAATGAAAGGCTAAAGAGGCGGTTATGGGCCTGACCGCGTATTGTTACAGCCTTTTCATTATGCTGGGTGGAAATGGCTTTGTTACCCCGAAGTCAGTGGGTCGGAAACCAGTGGGCCGAAAGATATTGGGTATGCTGATAGGGGCAGTGATATCCTCGTCACCAGCATTTGCACAAAATACCGAAACGACCAGCTCAGAAGATGACGAACCGGTAAGCACGGAAATCCAGACCCCTGATGAGACGAAACCGCTCATAGAAGACAGGCCGCTCACCGAATTTCCCGACTTTGGCGTGGAGTGGCCGGATCTTGACGCGCCCTTGTCCGATGATGCATCGTCTGACGATGCGGCTTTGGAAGAGCAGGCCGAGGATACCGCCCGTGACCTTGAAATGGACCGCCGCCTTGCCGAAGAAGGAAGTGTAGAGGGTGACGCCGTTCAGGGTGAAAGCGAGACTACACAATCCGCCGCAGCTGCCGATTATCAGCCGGAAGATACATTGGCGGAGCGCAATTATGTTATCCGCTTTTCAGGCCTGCCGACCGGATTAAGCGCGGATTTTGACGAGCGTTTCGACCTGTTGTCCTCTCTTGAAAAATACAAGGGGGATGAAGCCAATTTTGCCCAAATCAAACGGCGGGCGGAAGCCGACCGCGAACTGGTTGAAAGGCTGCTTCGTATCGAAGGCTATTATGATGCGACCGTCCGCAATCGCTTTGCCGGAGCAGAGGGCACGGATATTGCCGTGACCATCACGGTCATACCGGGGCCGCAATATAAGCTGGATGACATTGACCTGGACGGCATCGAAAATGCCAAAGGCGATGATCCGCAGAAATTCCGCGAAGTCTTTGGCCTGCAATCCGGCGATATTGTCGACAGCGATGCCATTGTCGAGGCGCGCGCCAAACTGGATATCGCCATGGCGGAAAATGGCTATGCCTTTGCCAGAACCGGTCAGCCGGAACTGGTTATTGACCATGCCGACCAGTCCGGGGACCTGGAGATTATCGTCACTCCGGGCGACAAATATGTCTTTGGCTCGATCACCATGCAAAATACCGAGCTGTTCGGGCCAGAGCATAGCGCATTGATCGCACGGTTTGATGAAGGCGACCTTTATAACCGGCCGGATGTCGAGGATCTTCGTCAGGCCCTGATCGCCACCGGGCTGGTATCGACTGTGGATATTGAACCGGTTGCGTCCGAAACCCGGCCGGGTGTTGTCGATCTGGCTGTCAATATCACACCGGCACCGCTTCGCACTATATCCGGCGCGGTCGGCTATGGAACCGGTGAAGGTCTGCGTGCGGAACTTGGCTGGGAACACCGCAATCTTTTCCCGCCCGAAGGAATGATCCGGTTAGCCGGAGTGGTGGCGACGCAGGAACAATCCGGCAGCATAACCTTTCGCCGCAATAATTTCCGCAGGCGGGACAATGTGCTGAACGGACAGGTGCGGCTCAGCAATATCGATACTGCGGCTTATGATGCCAGGACATTCACACTGTCTTCCAGCCTTGAACGGCAAAGCAATCTTATCTTTCAAAAGAAATGGAACTGGTCTTTCGGGGTGGAATTAATCGCTTCGCAGGAACGCGGTATCCGCGGTGTCAATCAAACGGAATCGCGAGAGACATATTTCATCGGCGCTCTGCCCACGACCCTGACCTATGATGGCAGCGACGATCTGCTGGACCCGACAAGCGGTTTTCGGCTGAGCGTAAGATTGGCGCCAGAGGCATCGTTACAGTCGGGTAGCTTCTTCTATATGCGCAACCAGCTTGATGGCAGTGCCTATTACCAGGTTTCGGAAAAAATCGTACTGGCAGGCCGCGCAAGACTGGCTTCGATTACAGGGGCTGGTCGAAACCGTATAGCACCTTCGCGGCGGCTTTATTCCGGTGGCGGCGGATCGGTTCGCGGGTTCGGTTATCAGCGGATCGGCCCGCGCGATGTCAATAACGACCCCGTAGGCGGGCGTTCACTGGTCGAGTTTTCGCTGGAGGCGCGTGTGCGGCTGGATATGTTTGGCGGTAATTTCGGTGTTGTGCCGTTTATCGACGCAGGCAATGTTTACAGTGCCTCCCTGCCCGATTTTGACGGACTGCGTTATGGTGCGGGTCTCGGCGTGCGATATTATAGTGATTTCGGCCCCATCCGGGTGGATGTTGGCACACCGATTAACCCGCAGCAGGGGGATTCGCGGATTGCTGTCTATGTGTCGCTGGGTCAGGCATTTTGATGGACAATGAAACCCCCGCCCCGGATGCCATAACGCCCAAAGCCACCAAAGGCCCGCGACGCCCTACCCGGCGCGGTCTTTTTGTGGCCTTGGGTTCGTTTCTCTTGATTCTGGCCCTTGCCTTGACTGCGGCTGCATATTGGCTCGACAGCGATGGCGGGCATAAGTTCATCATAAAACAGGTTGAGGCAATGGAGCCGGAAAATGGCCTGAGAATCGGGATCGGCGCCATAGAAGGGTCGATCTATAAAAAAATAGAGATTGTCGATCTCGACCTCTCCGATCCGGAAGGTGTCTTCTTTCAAGCGGGCAGTGTCTCGGTGGACTGGAACCCGCTGGCGTGGATTTTCAACGAACTCTATATTTCCGATGCACTGGTCACCAAGGGGCGACTGGACCGTTTGCCGAAATTTATTGATACGGAAAAAGACGGGCCGCTATTGCCCGGTTTCAACATTTATCTTGGCGCATTCAAGGCAAATGGTCTGGTTCTGGGCAAAGCCGTAACCGGTGAGGAACAACAGGCCGATATGGTGGGCGCTCTTGATATCAGGGCGGGCCGCGCGATGGTCATTCTGGATGCTGCAACGACGCGCAGCGGTGACAAGATAAACCTGAGATTTGATGCCGAGCCAGAGCGCAAAAGGCTGGACCTTAACGCGAATATCACGGCTCCGGCAAAGGGAGTCATCGCGCGCTATCTGGGGTTAGAGCAAGTTTTTTCGATGCGCGTTTCCGGCAAGGGGGACTGGGCAAAATGGGACGGTGAGCTGCTCGCCGCCAGTGCAGATCAGCAGCTTGCGGCAGTGGCGCTGGCGGCAAGGGACGGACTGTTCGGTTATGACGGTATCATTTCTCCGGAGTTGCTACCGTCCGGATTGGCGCGAAAAATGGCGTCCCCGCAGCTTGCACTCAATGGCACCGCGTCGATGGAGGACGGGCTCGTCGCGCTTGATTTGTCGGCAAGTTCCAGCGCAGCGCGGCTCACCGCAAGGGGCGGGATTGATCTTGCCCGCAATTCGCTGGATGCGCTCAGGGTAGATTTCGATGTGCGCAGGCCCGAATTGTTTGCGGCCAATATGAAAGCGCAGGATCTGGGGTTCAAGCTGCTGCTTAACGGTCCGTTTTCAGGGCTTCGTTACCGCTATCTTCTCGCCGCGCCGCAACTCGCCTTTGGCAATAATATCCTTCGCAAGGTCCAGGCATCCGGTGAAGGGCGGCGCGATGCCACAGGCTTTGATATTCCGGTGGACCTGACAGTCGGGTCGATTACCGGAAGCGGTGAATTGTTCGATCGATTGCTGTCCGGGCTGAGCGGCCAAGCCTTTTTACGGCTGGAACAGGGGCGGTTATTTGCGGACAGCGCCGTCATCACCACCAACGCGGTTCAGGCAACAGCGGATATTGAAGCACGTCTGGCAAGCGGCGAATACAGGATTGATATAGAAGCGCTGGCACGCAGCTTTGCCATAAAGAACATCGGGGTTGCCGACATTCTGGCCAACGTAGAACTGCGGCCGGGAACTGCTGGCGCGCTGACACTGACCGGTGATGCGCAGGCGAACTTGCGCCGGTTTGACAATGCGTTTCTTCGTGAACTGGGCGGCGGCCTACCAGTATTGAGGACGGGGCTTTTGCTGGGCAATGACAGGAAATTGCGTTTCCCCGATTTGAATATCAGGGCGCCGAAGCTGCGCTTCACGGGCAGCGGTGTCCAGGAAAGTGCCGCAATATTCGCATTTTCCGGCAGCGGTGTGCACGATCAATATGGCCCCTACGACCTTGACCTTAAAGGGAAGCTGGACGAGCCTGTGATCGTGGTTTTATTGGAAAACCCCCTGCCCGACGCCGGGCTTTCTGCTGTGCAGATCAATCTAGACCCGGTGAAGCACGGTTTTACTTTTACCACCACAGGCGGATCGACGCTTGGGCCCTTTGAGGGCGAGGGGGCGATAGTGACGCTGCCGGGGCAAGGGACAGAGATTCAGGTGGGCCGGTTGAGGGTGTCCGACACGATTGCTACGGGCGTCATTCGTCCCGGCGATCTGGGATTTTCCGGCAATTTGGCGATTAGCGGCGGCGGGGTTACAGGGAATGTCCTGTTTGAACCGGGCGAGGACCGCCAGTTAATCCGCGCCATGCTAAAGGCCAAGGATGCGCATTTTGCCGGTGAACCACCAATCATGATCCGCATCGGTTCGCTTGATGCCGACCTGGTTCTGATCGACGGCCGGTCCGATATTAAAGCGACCGTTAGAGCGCAGGGGATTAGCCGGGGCGAGTTGATGGTTGGCCGCATCGCCGGTAGTATCCGGCTGACTGACGGCACGGGCGATGCTACTTTTTCTATCGCCGGCACGCGCGGCAGTACGTTCAACTTTCAGGCAAGGGCCGATATTGCACCGGACCGTTACCTGGTTGACGGAGACGGTATGTTTGAGGGCCGCGCATTGAAGCTGCGTAACCCGCTTGAGCTGCGCCGGGTTAAAGATGGCTGGGCCGCATCGCCGACAAGACTGACTTATGGTCAGGGCACGGCCCGATTCTCCGGAACATGGGGCACCCAGTCATCCCGGCTGGATTTGACACTCAATAAAATGCCGTTGTCGCTGGCCGATATTCTCAGCGACGGGCTTGGGCTTGGCGGGGAAGCCAATGGCACGGTGAAGCTGGCCCAGACCGGCTCGCAAATGCCGGTTGGTGATGCCAGGCTGACGATCCGGGGGCTGACCCGTTCGGGGCTTATCCTGACATCCACTCCGGTTGACATGGGACTGAACGTCGCATTCTCCACCCAGGGCGCGGCAGCACGCGGGATCATCAGGTCACAGTCGGACATAATCGGCCGGTTCCAGGGGCGGATTTCCGGATTTGGCAGGGGTAACTGGCGGGATGAATTGCAGTACAGCCCGCTTTTTGCCCAGGCCCGTTTCAATGGTGCAGCCGATGCCTTGTGGCGGCTGACAGGGGTAGAGACATTCGACCTTACCGGCCCGCTGGCCGTTGATGCCGATATTCGCGGAACATTGGCCAATCCACAAATCAACGGGCAGCTGCGCACGAATAATGCACGGCTTGAAAGCCCCCTGACCGGCACGGTTGTAACCGGCATAAAGGCGCAAGGGCAATTTAATGGATCGCGCCTGGTGCTGCCCAATATTACCGGCGTAACCAGAGGCGGCGGAACGGTAAGCGGCAGAGGCAGTTTCAATTTCGCTGTCCCGGCGGGCGAAGGGATCGGCATCAACCTTAACCTTGAAGCCAATAACGCTCGGTTGATTGCGCGCGATGATTTCGCCGCAACCGTGACCGGGCCGATAAGGATCGTTAGTTCGGAGCAGGGCGGCCTGATCTCGGGTGATGTGATCCTCAACCGCAGCTTCTTTCAGTTCGGAAATGCCAGCGAGTCTGTATTGTTGCCGCAAATCAGGGGCCGCGAGATAAATCGCCGCGCCGATGAACGCCCTGCGGTTGTGCGTAGCCGGCCATGGCGCTTTGCGTTAAATGCGCAAGCGCCAAACCGTTTGCAGGTGGAGGGGCTAGGCCTTGACAGTGAATGGCGCGCCACCCTTAAAGTCAGCGGCCCGGTCGATAATTTTGCCCTGACCGGAAGCGCAGAACTTATTCGCGGAAATTACACTTTTGCAGGTCGCCGTTTCCAGTTGGAGCGCGGGAATATCCGCTTTGTGGGCAACCGGCCGCCGAACCCCGTGCTTGATATCGAAGCAGAAGCGGATCTGGCCGGCCTGAATGCCACGATCAATGTGACCGGCACCGGCAACAGCCCCGATATTGCGTTTAATAGCATCCCTGCCCTGCCGCAGGATGAACTTTTGTCTCGCATTTTGTTCGGCGCTTCCATCGCCGACCTGTCCGCGCCAGAGGCCGTGCAACTGGCCGCAGCAGTAGCCTCGCTCAACAGCGGCGGCGGGCTGGACCCGATCAACGCGCTTAGGAAAGCCGTCGGGCTCGACCGTTTACGGTTTCTGCCTTCGGACATTGATAGCGGCCAGGGGACTTCGATTGCTGCTGGCAAATATATCACGCGGCGGGCTTATGTGGAGCTCATTACCGATGGCAAAGGCTATAGCGCCACTACGCTGGAATTCCAGATCACTCGCTGGCTGTCGATATTGTCGAGTATTTCGACATTGGGAAGGCAGAGCGTGAATATTCAGGTATCCAAAGATTATTGAACACAAATAGCGTCCGGTTGGAACCAAATCCATTATGGGCCGTTAAGGAGGGTGAAGATCAAAGGGCGGCCGAATTCACACGCTACTTTGAGCTTGATATTCGGCCGGGATACGTGCCTTGTTTATAGGACTATTCCGGCCATTTTCAGCAAATACTCCCGATTTTGTGGATTGGCCGGTCATATTTTGCTACCGGCATATGTTACAAAATCTTACATATACTGAACTTATGTAAAGTTTTGTCCGATGGGACCTCTTGCTCCAATATTTATATGGAACCAACAAGGTCATCGGGAGTTGAAGCAACAGATACGAATTTAAGAGACCTATTTTGCCCGATCAGAGTGACAATCCAACACCCAATGTAGAGGATAGCAATAGTAAACGTGCACCCGAAACTCGTCATACTGAAAAGCCGATGAAAGATTTGCTTGAGATTAGGGAGCGTTTGGGTTTCGGGCTTCGGTCGATGTATCGCAGCGTTCTGGAAGAGCCTTTACCGGATGATATGGTAGCGCTTCTGGACCAGTTGAACGAGAACGACGATAGCTCCTCAAAATCAAGCACGGACCCACGTGGCTAATCACCAGCAACTGTCCTCAGCGGATTTTAAGCGCGAGATGACGGACGCCATTCCGCATTTGAGGGCGTTTGGCCGCAGCCTCGCGGGGGACCCCGATGTCGCGGATGATCTGGTTCAGGATACATTGCTGAAAGCCTGGTCCGCGCGGGACCGGTTTGTTGCTGGCACGTCGATGAAGGCATGGACCTTCACCATTTTGCGAAACACATATTTCTCAAACTTGCGCCGTAAGAAATTCACGGCGGATTATGACGAAATCGTAGCGGAGCGCGTTTTGTCTATCGCCGCCCCGCAACAGGACCCATTGCATCTCGCAGACTTGCAGCGCGCCTTGATGGAAATATCCGATGACCAGCGCGAAGCGGTCATTCTGGTCGGTGCAGGCGGCTATTCTTATGAAGAAGCGGCCGATATCGCGGGCTGCGCCGTTGGCACCATGAAAAGCCGCGTATCACGTGCGCGGCAGACGCTGGAAGGTATTTTGGCAGATGGGCGTTTCTCGAAACTATCCTCGGATCAGGATAAATCCGTTGCCACGGCGCTGGACAATATTCTTGACTCTGTGACCGAGCTATCTTCCTGATCGGGCTTCCTGATCGGGCAGAGGCCCGTCAATCTTGCTCAGGACAGATATAAAAACACTATAATCGCTACGCTGATTATAGCGAGGGGTATCGCCCAGGCCAACGTCCTGAGATCTATACCCTTTTTCTTATCCTGCTGCATCCTTACGGCCTAAACATTCTGGGCTTCCACAGTGAAAAACAAGGCCTGGCTGATCGCCGCCCGGATAGCATTTGGCTGGAACGGTTTGGTGATCAAAAAGGTCGGTTCCGGACGCTCCCCGGTCAATAAACGTTCGGGGAAAGCGGTGACAAAGATAACCGGTACAGAAAATTGCTCCAATATGTCTTTCACAGCATCAATGCCAGAGCTGCCATCTGCCAACTGGATATCGGCCAGAACAAGACCGGGCTTGCACCGGTCCACCTCTTGCAGCGCATCTTTATGCGTTATCGCGGTTCCGGAAACCGTATGGCCAAGATCGGTAACAATCTGTTCCAGTTCCATGGAGATAAGGGCTTCGTCCTCGATAATCAGGACGTTTGTCCGCAACTCCTGGTCAATATCGTCAATGGCTTCTTCGAGCAGGCCAGGGACGGATTCCTGATCTATTCCCGTGATTTCGGCCACATCCTTGGTCGAGAAACCTTCCAATGCGGTCAGCAATAATATCTGCCGCCCGATCGGAGCAATTTTGCGTAATTTGTCCTGGCCGGTCCCTTTGTCATTGCCGCCCGATATAATTGTATCCGGGGTGGTCGTTTCCCAGATCTTGTGGAGAATCCTGTGCAATTGAATGCGCGGCGACCCGTTGTCGCCCAGAGCTTTGGGGTCAGCGATAATGGCCTCAAGCGTTGCTCTGACATAGGCGTCCCCGCTGGTTTGCGAACCGGTCAGGGCACGGGCATATCTGCGTAAATAGGGCAAATGTGGCTTAATCGTGTCGGCTAGTGGCATTGGCAAAAACTCCCTCGTGGAAGGGAACGCATATTCCTTCCAATAGTTCCAAAACAATCCCTCCGCCGCACCCACCATATTGATCTCGGGCCTTCAGGCAACTAGTTTGTCCGGGAACCTAAATGAAATCCCTGCGTTGGGTAAACGTGATTAACAGAATCAAGGAGCAGATTAAATGACAACCAATTATAATGAAGAAATGAGTGCGGTGAAATCGGACCTTCAGCGGTTGAAAGAAGATATTACGAAACTGACCAAATCTGCGGCAAATGATGCTCAGGTAAATGCTTCTGCATTCAGCGCAAAGGCAAAGGATAAAGTCAAGCTGGCGTCAAAGCGCACCAAAGAGATGAGCATGCAGGGTCGGGACAGGGCGCATGAAACAGTTGCAGCCAATCCCTTGGTCAGTATTGCGGCCACTGCAGGAATTGCCCTTATCATCGGGGCACTGATCGCCCGGCGTTAGACAAATTCGGCCAGTGCCTGTCTGCCACCATACATGACGGGCATTTTGCCATATTCCCGATAATCCCGATGCAATTCACGGGCCTCCTTCACCGGTTGAGCCATTGAATTGCAAAGAACTGTTATGTCATCTGTAATCCGGATGATGGCAGGCGGCCATCGGGAGAAATGAGAGGGGCGATGCAGCAGAACGAGGCCTTCTTGGCATTGGAAAAAAGCCGTCTGGAGACTCTGGAAAGCTATCAGATTATGGATAGCCCTCCCGAAGCGGCATTTGACCGAATGACGCGCTTGGCTGCTGATGTTTTTGAAGTCCCGATGGCATCCATATCCTTCGTGGATGACAAGCGCCAATGGAGCAAATCAGCTATCGGACTGGAATCCCTTGAGGCTGCACGGGATATTAGTTTTAGTTCCCATATCGTCGAAAGCCGGGAAGCCCTGATCGTCGAGGATTTGCTCAGCGATGAACGGTTTGCAGAAAATCCCTTTGTTACTGGCCATCCGTACGTAAAATTCTATGCCGGCTGCCCCTTGCTCGCCCCGAACGGTATGGTTCTGGGCGCACTATGGATCGGCGACCATGCTGTGCGCCGGCAACCGTTTGGCGATAGGCTGGAGCAACTTCGCTGCATGGCCGATATCGTCATGAGCGAACTGGAATTGCGGCGGGAGATGCAGCAACGCAAAGCGGCCCAGCGCTATGCGGCAGAGGCACGGACCGAGCTTGAGATGGCGCTTGCGCTTAGCGGGACGGCCAGCTGGAAGCTGAACCTGTCAACGCAGGAAGTTCGCTGGGGTGGGGACTATCACCGCGTGTGGGGGAAAGATGCCGACCAAACATTACTTATGGCCGAAGATGTGTTCGCCCGTATCCATCCAGAAGACCGTCAGCGGATCCGTAATTCCATAGAACATAACAACAGAACCGAGAATCGGGGCTTTTTAGAAACTTTCCGGATCGTTATGCCGTCGGGGGAGACGCGGTGGATATTGGGCCGCGGAGATTTTCTCCACAGTAATGGCGCAGACGTGGTTACGGGCATTAATTATGACATAACCGATGCCGTCAATCAGGCGGACCAACAGAAACTGCACACCCGTGAACTTCATCACCGCCTGCGAAACTTATTCGCTACCTTGCAATCAATCATGATGCTGACAAGAAATTCGGCAACATCGATTGATGACTATATCGAGCGCATTAACGGGCGGCTTGGTGCGCTTAACCGCACGCAACAGATATTGCTGGATTCCGATTTTATTACCGGATCATTTGCCGCTCTGGTGAGTGATTTATGCTCGATTTACCCCCGAATGATATGGGCGGGCCCCGATATCAGACTTCCTGAAAATGCGATGGTGTCGATTTCTCTGGTGCTTAATGAACTGGCCACAAATGCTGCCAAATATGGCGCTTTGAGCCATGAACACGGGTTTGTGAAAATCACCTGGACGATAAATGATGACGACCAGCCTCCATCGGTATCCTTGACGTGGAAAGAACGGGGTGGCCCGGCGATACAGGGGCCGCCAACGCAATGGGGCTTTGGCACTTCACTCATCAGGCACAGCATCACTCGTAATCTCAGAGGTAAAATAACCAAGGATTGGCAGGAAGAGGGCATGATCTGCTCGATCAACTTTCCTATACCGTAAAACGACCATTAGCTGTGCAGGATGTTTTTATACGCTTTTCGGGCAAAATTGGGCGCCGGAGGACAAACGCAAAAATAAATATCCCAGTTTGTTGGAACCTTAGTTTTCCAAATGTGTTTCTTT
This sequence comes from Parasphingorhabdus sp., assembly GCF_036568145.1. Taxonomy (GTDB): domain Bacteria; phylum Pseudomonadota; class Alphaproteobacteria; order Sphingomonadales; family Sphingomonadaceae; genus Parasphingorhabdus. The sequence continues at coordinate 50,673 of NZ_DATCTC010000037.1, forward strand.
GATGTCAACTACGGGAGTTATTATGAAAAAAATTTCAATTGCGGCTATTCTTGCCACTGGACTTGCATTGACTGCATGTGAAGCCAACGTGAAAGAAGAAGGTGAAATGCCCTCTCTGGATGTTGACGTAGCTGGTGACGCGGGTAATTTGCCGGAAATAGACGTCGAAACGGCGGACGTTGAAATGGGTACCGAAGAAAAGACTATTGAGGTGCCGGATGTCGATGTAACGATGCCTTCCGATAAATAATCATTCAGTTCATTCCGCTATGGTCTGAAAAGGACCAGAGTTAGATAAAGAGCTGAAATCTGAAAAAGGCCGGGCAAATATGTCCGGCCTTTTTGTGTCTAGCGCATTTCACGGCTTTTGCAGTGGTTCGGTTTCGTCTATTTGTTAATTTCTTTCGGTTCACGGCAGATTATACCTATGCAAATTATCAGACAACTTGGCCCCCTCCGCGCGGCTTTGGACATTATGCGCAAAAGCGGAGCATCTATAGGGCTGGTCCCGACGATGGGCGCGCTGCATGCCGGACATATGGAGCTAGTGAAGACCGCGATGGCACAGTGCGACAAGGTGGTTGTTTCCATTTTCGTCAATCCGACCCAATTCGGTGCAGGTGAGGATCTGGACAGCTATCCACGGCAAGAGGCTGCCGATGCCGCCCTTTTGGAAGCTGCTGGCGTAGAATTGGTCTGGGCACCATCGGTGGATCAGGTTTATCCTGAAGGTTTCTCCACCAATGTTAGCGTCAGCGGGGTCAGCTCCGGCCTGTGCGGCGGATCACGGCCTGGCCATTTTGACGGTGTTGCCACCGTGGTTGCAAAATTGTTCAATCAGGTCAGGCCCGACGCCGCCTTTTTTGGCGAGAAAGATTTCCAGCAACTGGCGGTTATCCGGCGCATGGCCCGCGACCTTGATTTCACGCATGATATAGTGGGTGTTCCTACCGTGCGCGATGCGGATGGCTTGGCCTTGTCCTCGCGCAACGCATATTTGACGCCCGAACAGCGCCAACAAGCTGTCGCGCTGCCCAATATCATGCGGGACGCGGCCGAAAACATTGCCAGGGGCGGCGATATCGACGCTATTTTGAGCGACGCTAAAGCCAAATTGATCGCGTCCGGCTTTCATAAAGTCGATTATTTCGAACTGAAACATCCCGATACGTTGGAAAATGTGACGGTTTTTGCACAGCCAGCCCGATTGCTGGCAGCGGCGCATATTGGCACCACCCGGTTGATTGACAATATCGCTGTAGCCTAGGGCCTGCGCGGGATATGTTAACTATACTAATATTGTTAAATTGCAGTTTTTCCGGGTATATTTAATAATATCCTGAATATTACTGCCGATCCCGTTAACCATTTTTTCAACAGTTTGCTGTGAAAGTCGTCTCTGTGCCGAAAGCGGCATGACAAAACAGGGACTAGAGGATTATGGGCAACAGCATGAAAAGTGCCGCCTTTTTAATAGAAAGTCGGCGAGCAGAAGCAGAAAAAGGCAATGTGAACGCGTGTTTCGATCTTGGCGTGATATATTCAACCGGCTCAGGCGGCACTGATATTGACCTGATCGAAGCGCATAAATGGTTTAATCTGGCATCGCTTTCCGGCCATGATGAAAGCAAGACTTGCCGGGCGGAAATCTCGCAGGACATGACCCCCCGTGAAATTGCCGAAGCGCAACGGGAAGCCCGTAGCTGGTTGAAACAGACCACGCACCGCGCAGCATAAAAACTAGCCGGATTTTTTGAACGGCCCCATTTCGGCCAGAAATTCAATATCGGCGGCAACGGCCTCCCGCTCCCGCTCCAGATAGTCGGAGATGGCCGACCGGAAACCCGGATCGACTATATAATGGGCGGACCATGTTGGCACGGGCTGATAACCACGCGCCAGTTTATGGCTTCCCTGCGCGCCTGCTTCGACATATTTCAGGCCGCGTGCAATGGCCGCATCAATGGCCTGATAATAGCAAATCTCGAAATGCAGAAACGGTATATCGCGGGTACAGCCCCAATAGCGGCCGAACAGCGTTTCTTCCCCGATGACGTTAAGCGCTCCGGCAATCGGTATGCCGTCCTGAAGCGCGAATATCAGCAACAGTTTTTCGCCCATTTTCTGGTGGAGCAAGTCAAACGCCGCCCGTGTCAGATATGGCGTGCCCCATTTGCGGGCGCCGGTGTCCTGATAAAATTCCCAGAAATAATCCAAATGTTCGGCGGTGATGTCATCGCCGGTGAGGTGGATAATCTCTACCGCTTCCTGCGCCTTCTTGCGCTCCCGTTTGATCGCTTTGCGCTTACGGGATGACAAGGCGGCCAGAAAGGCGTCGAAATCCGTATAATCATCATTGCGCCAGTGGAACTGGCTGTCAGAACGGATCATCCATCCGGCTTCCCGAAAATGGTGAAGCTGATCCTCGGCGACAAATGTCGCATGCACCGATGATATACCATTATTTTTTGCGAGCTGTTCGGCGGCGCGCAATAGCGGCAAGGCCAGGCTTTCATCCCGCAGCAATAGGCGCGGCCCCGGCACGGGGGAAAAAGGCGCGGCAATCTGGATCTTTGGATAATATTGGCCGCCCGCACTTTCATATGCATGGGCCCATTGCTGATCGAAAATATATTCGCCCTGGCTGTGGGATTTCAGATAGCTGGGCAGGCAGGCAGCAATTTTACCTTCCTCATCCTCGATAATGATCGGCAGCGATTTCCACCCCGTTCCGGGGCCGACGCTGCCTGACTCTTCCATAGCGGACAGAAAGGCGTGGGAGACGAAAGGGTTGGCACTGCCCGCGCAGCTGTCCCACTCGGCGGCGGGAAGACTGGCGATATCATCGGCAACCCGCGCGACAATGCCTTGGACGTTGCCGGGGGGTTGTTCGGGTGGTGATGGGGGCTTGGGCATATGGATTGATATGATCAGCTATGTTGATCGCTTTGTGGTATCTCGTAAATCGGTTCATCGGCATGCATGGCGGCAATTTTCTCCTGACTGGCCGAACGCACGGTCCATGTGAGCACTGGCAATCCCCTCGCGCGGTTTGACGCAGCGAAACGAGATGGCAAATCACGGATATCGTAAGCCAGAAAATCGGGCTTGGCTGTCCATAGATCCCGGTGTCTTGCTATCCGTCCTTTCAGCGACTTGCGACCTTCCTCGGACACGACCAGCCCGCGTACGATATGCGTAGCATTTCTACGCATCCAGGCGCTGACAAGGGGGTTAAAAGACATGACCGCGGCTTTTCCGGTATAGCCTTCCAACGCCCTTCGCACCGAAAGGCAGAGCGGGCCAACGCGCATATTATTCGATTTAACCTCGATCAATATGGGGACTTGCCCGGCAACCTGCGCCAAGATGGCCCGCAGACGCGGTATTTTGCCATGTCCGTCGTTCAGGTCAATCTGGTCAATATCGCTTGCCCGCAAATTGGCGAGCTTCCCCTGCCGGGCTGTTAAGCGGTCCAGTTCATAATCATGGAAAACAAATGCTGTCCCGTCTTCGGCGGCCTGCACATCACATTCGATACCGTGGCCCAGTTTTATGGCTGCATCGAACGCGGCGGGGCTATTTTCCAGTATGATGCCCCCTTGTGACGTGCCGTGAAGCCCGCGATGGGCATAGGGCTGGCCTTTCAGGAACGCGATTCGCGCCGGTTCCGGTGCTGGTGCGAATAATGCATCAAGCTGGCTTGAGAGCAACAATAGCATCCACCTCTACCGCGACGCCAAGCGGAAGCGCCGCAACACCAACCGCGCTACGGGCATGTTGTCCTGCCGCGCCAAAAATAACCTCCATCATATCGGAGCAGCCATTGGCGACTTTCGGATGATCTGTATAGTCGGCGGTGCTGTTGACGAAAACGCCCAGCTTCACGATGCGGTCGACCCTGTCCAGCGACCCGGCTGCCTGTTTAATTTGTGCCGCGATCATGAGGGCACAGGCTTTGGCGGCTTGCTGCCCTTCTTCCAGAGTCATTCCGTCTCCCAGCTTGCCGGTAATCAGCTTGCCGTCCGCCATTGAAACCTGCCCGCTGATATGGAGAAGGCCATTTATTTCCACCGCCGGAACATAGGATGCGACGGGCGAAGCGGCTTTGGGAAGTTCAATGCCTTTGGCATTTAATGCTTTTTCGATATTGTCTGTCATGAGGTTGAATCAATCACGTCTTGGCAAACCGGTCAAGCTCTTCTGCTGGTATATCAAGCAAGGGAGCGGGTGTTCCGGATTCAAACTTATCCATGATCCAGTCAAACGCACCGGGCCACAGGTCAATACGGTCATGCGCGGTCGGGTTGGGCTTGATATTTTTGGCGAGCAAAGGCTCCCCCACCATATGCAGCCGCCAGACATCGGGGGCATGTTTCGCGACGCTGTGATGCTGATGGCCCAGATCGTCCACGAAAACGGTCATGCTGGGGTTATAGTCGGCGACAATTTTTGCCAGCCGGTCGCCCTTGCCGCCCTGATTGCAGAAAACAGGAAAATCGATTCCCACAGCGCGTAATTGTTCGGCGCGCGCGTCGCGGCGATCATCAAGCAGATTGGTGAGGATAACAATATCCGCTACCTCTGCCAGCCTGTTCATAGCATCAACCGCGCCATCAATGGCCTTTTGGCGGTGCATCTCGTTATCAAAAAACTCTTTGAGCATGGGCCAGACAGCATCCCGTGCGACCAGTGTGCCGTCATGCTTGTGGCGCAACGCATCGACAAATTCGCCGGATTCCAGATCAAAATGGATATGTTTGTCAGTGTCCAGCCATTCACGAAATGGCACGACCATGTGCAGCAAAACTTCGTCACAGTCGCTTATCAGGAGCGGTTTCCGGCTCATATAAACTCTCCCGGGTTGTTCATATATTGTGCAGCAGCAGCCAGCTTTTCGGGTGTCACCCCGATCGATTCTGCGCAGGCGATAAGGTCAGGCTCATGATTGGCCAAAAAGCCCAGAAGTGAAGACAACATAGCCGGGTCTTCCAGTCCGGAGCGCAATTCCCTTGGGTCCAGACCGGTCAGGGCGAGCAAGCGCTGCGCGCGGTCTTCATCCTGCAAGACCCAGCCAAGGGCGTGTAGCGCCAATATTTCAGTCTCCGCAGAGATATTGCTATTTGTTTCCATCAGGGCTTTGGCCTAGAGGGTTAGCGAGACGTTTGGAAGGGGGCAAGGCACACAGTGGAAAAAAGAGTTTTGGTAGTTGAGGACAACGAACTGAACCTCAAATTATTCTGTGATTTACTGCGAGCGCACGGCTTTACCGTCGAGCCGGTAAAAGATGGCCGTGAAGTCATGGACAAGGCACGCAGTTTTGTACCCGATCTGGTGATAATGGATATTCAATTACCGCATATTAGCGGGTTGGACCTGATCGAACAAATCAAGAAAGACGCTGATCTAAAAACCATCCCGATCATGGCGGTTACGGCCTATGCCGGAAAGGGTGACGAAGACCGTATTTTAAGCGCGGGGGCAGAGGCTTATGTTTCAAAGCCCATATCGGTGGCAAAATTCATCGAATCGGTAGAAGGCGTTCTGCAGCCCTAACCGCGCTTTTGATTCTGGTAAATTTTCGGCAAAAAAGCGGTTTACTTGATCTTCGCTTCTTTGAACTCGACATGCTTGCGCACAACCGGATCATATTTGCGCTGCACCATTTTTTCGGTGAGATTGCGAGGATTTTTGCGGGTTACGTAGAAAAAGCCGGTATCCGCCGTGCTAACGAGTCTGATTTTAACATTGGCTGGTTTCGCCATGGCGCATTCCTTCAAAAGCAATTTTTGGAAAAAACGATTTGCCCGAAAACTCCGGTACAATCCGCTATAATTGAGCGGGCTAATGCTGAAACTGGCGGGTAATGTCAAGGGAAAGCCGCTCTTGATCTGTCCTAAATCGTTCAAACGCCATTTACCGCCCTTTAATCATATTTTTATACGATGGTTTGGCAAATCCGGTGAAAATCATAGAGCGCCGGTCAAGGGGCAATCCTATGGATCGTGATCATAACCTGCTGATTCAGTCTGAAATACTGGCATTGCTTGAGGGTATACCAGCTTCTTTAGTGGAAAGGCATCCAGTGCAATTTTTAATGCATCTGGATCATATCCGGCAAAAGGCAATGCAGTATCATTTGACAGCCTTGCACGATTTGACATGTGCGTTTGAAGCCGCGCTGCAACGGGCGCTGCAAAGCGGCGGGGGTGTTACTGTGGCAAATTCCTATCTGGATGCCATGCGGGATGCACTGGATTGCGGGCCGCTGGACCGCTCCATGGCGGAAGCCCTTATGGCCAGTGTGGCGCTCCGTCTGGGCGGACAGCCGTGACGATCGCTTAAGTGGATGCTTTCCTAACCTCCTTATTTGCGTTGTTGATAGCGGAGATGGGCGACAGGCCACAGATATTATGCGCGGCTCTCGCCATCCGCTATGGGCGCGCCATGCCGGTTATCCTGGGCCTGGGTTTGGCGACTCTTCTGAACTGCCTGATATCTGCCATTGCCGGATCGGCCGTGAACCAGTGGATTAGTGAAGACCCGGTGCAGCTATTCTATGCACTGTCCCTGATTTTTGCGGGGATCGGCATGGTGGCATGGCGGCGGCCGGTGGATTTGCTGGAAAAATGGACATTGGGGCCGTTTTGGACATCGTTTCTTGGCCTGTTCATCCTGCAGTTGGGAGACAAGGGGCAGTTCATACTGGCAGCAACCGCAGCGCGCACCGACGCATGGGGCTTTGCTGCTGCCGGCGGCTGGATCGGCGTTATGGCGGCATGTGTGCCGGCTGTGATATTTCAGGAAAAACTTGCCCGGATGTTACCGGTAAGAGCCATTCGCTATATTGGTGGCGGAATATTTCTGTTGATAGGTGCGATCATAGCGCTGGGTGCATGGGGCATCATTTAATATATAAGAACGATTAGTTTAACCTTTTTGTATTGAATAATCCGATTACACAGAGCCAGGATTTATGTTAGCCATTAAGGGTGAAATATCCTAGATTTCTAGAAGAAATAAACGATGGAGAATGACAATGACAACTGGTGACAATGCAAAAAAAGCTCTCGCAGAGGCGTTAAATGGTGTGTTGGCAGACAGCTTTGCGCTCTATTTGAAAACCAAAAACTTTCACTGGCATGTGTCTGGCCCACATTTTCGCGGGTACCATCTGATGTTCGACGAACAGGCCGCGCAAATATTGCAGACGACCGATGCGATCGCCGAACGGGTGCGCAAAATTGGCCAGCGGACGTTGACATCCATTGGAGATATTTCCAAAAAACAGAATATTGCCGATAATGATGCCGCGAATGTAAGTGCAGCCGATATGATCAGCGAATTGCGTGATGATAATCTGAAACTGATAGAAATATTGCGCGAGGCAAAGGAACTGGCTGGTGATGCAGGTGATAATGCAACCGATGGTATGATTGATGACTGGACCGATCAGGCCGAAGAGCGGGCGTGGTTCCTTCTCGAATCTAGCCAGAAAGCATGATTGTTTCATGACGATTGACGGGACCGGCGGATTCGCAAGCCGGTCCTGTCCTTAATAAACCGAATCAGGGCATACCGAATCAGGCAGACAAAAAAATAGCGGACAATCGCCCGCTAGATTTTTCATCTCAGCCCGGTTCAGGGCAGTTTGATTATATTATCTGGAAACCAGATTGACTGCTGCAGTTTTGCCGCGGCGATCTACTTCCAGTTCAAATTCCAGCTTGTCGCCTTCTTCCAGTCCGCTCATCCCAGCGCGTTCAACCGCGGAAATATGAACAAATGCATCCGGCTGGCCATCATCACGCTGGATGAAGCCAAAGCCTTTCATGCTGTTGAAGAATTTAACGGTGCCAGTCGCTTTCTCACCGGTCAGTTCGCGCTGCGGTGCACCGCCGCGATCTTCGCGCGCTGCAGGTGCAGCCACTTCGATCAGGTCGCCTTCAATCTGGATATCGGAAGCGGACACTTTGCCGCCGCGATCAACCAGAGAAAAGCGCAGTGCCTGACCTTCTGCCAAGCCTTTAAGGCCCGCACGTTCAACCTGGCTGATATGCACAAACACATCTTCACCGCCAGTATCCTGCACAATGAAACCAAAGCCTTTTTGCGCGTTGAAGAATTTTACCTTGCCGCTGCTTTCTCCGACAACCTGATCCGGCATTCCGCCGCCAGGGCCGCCGCTTCGTTGTCCGCCGAATCCTGTATCTGGTCGGGTGTATCTTTCTACTGGTGGGGAGCTATCACCTTGATATCCGTCAAAATTCTCATCACCAAAGCTGTCGCGCTTGTCCCGGCCTCTGCCACGCCGGTTTCTGTCAAAACCCATTCTAGAATCGTCTTTCACTCCGTCCGATAAATTAAATCCAATGTTCAGGCGGACGATGGCCCGAGCATTTTCTTGCGCGAATCTTGATACCGCGCGGTGTAACTATATAGAAAAACCATGGCTTATGCGAATGAAATTCGTCATAGGGTTAATTTCACCCAGAATTTCAGCCCGCACATCAATGGAATTTAAATGAACCAGGTCTTTGGATCGGCAATCGGTTCCTGTTTCTGTGCCTTGAGCAAGGCCAGAATCGACCGCACCAGAATCCAGACGGCCACGGCAATTAATATCGGTATTCCAATCAGAACGATGGACAGGATTATCCCGATCACACTGCCGATCAGACCAATTACAAAAGTCCTGATATGAAATTGCAAATGGCTTTCTTCCCATGTTCCGGCAACTTCGTCTTGCCAGACAAATGCAAGGACAACACCGACCAGGCCCGTGATCCCAACGACGAAGGCGGCGATATAAAGCAGGGATATGATCGTCGCTTTGTTCATGTCAAAACCGCCCGATGCCGGTTGCGGTGATTGGTCTACCATCGTGCTATTCCCCTCGCTATTGCTTCGAATTCTGTGCTTTCATGGTAATCTAATTCTTGCTGTTTATCCCATGGTGCGGCACATACCATAACTTATGCATATATTATTTGAAGTCTTTTCGGGCTCAGCAGTACGGAGCGAAGCGTAATGGCTATATTTTTTCACGAAGAAGATCTGCCCGAGGGTGTGTTGGCGGACGGGCCGGTCGCGGTAGATACCGAAACCATGGGCCTGCACACATTGCGGGACCGCTTGTGCCTGCTTCAGATATCGGATGGCAATGGCGATGAACATCTGGTGCGGTTCAACCCCGGAAGCGAATATGACGCGCCCAACCTAAAACAGGTTCTGGCCGATCCGGCGCGGGTGAAACTCTATCATTTCGCACGCTTTGATCTTGCGGCCATCGAATATTATCTGGGCGTTATGGCGCAGCCGGTTTTCTGCACGAAAATCGCGTCACGATTGATCCGGACCTATACCGACCGTCACGGGTTGAAAGAACTGGTCCGTGAGCTGCTGGGCCAGGATATTTCGAAACAGCAACAGTCGAGCGACTGGGGCGGACCGGAGTTGAGCGAAGCACAGCGCGATTATGCTGCATCCGATGTCCGCTATCTGCACCGTTTGAAAGCGGAGCTGGAGCTTCGTCTGGAGCGCGAAGGGCGCAAGGAACTGGCGCAAGCCTGTTTCGATTTCTTGCCGCACCGCGCGCGGCTTGATATTGCAGGTTGGCCGGAAACGGATATTTTCGCTCATGCTTGAGCCGCCCGGCAATGGGCAGTTCAGTGGACATGAACTATAAGAGGCGCTCTGGGTTCACAGATAGATGACGACCACGGTTCAACATATCAAAAGCAAGCGTCAGCAATTTGCCTCGCCCGGCAGCAAGCATGACCGGAACGTCCGCTTGTTGCGGGTTATGTTGCCGCTTGGCGTCGGCGCTTTGGGCGCGATACTGGCGCTGGCCCCTTTCACAACGGGCGGCGAGTTGAGTTTTGTTCTCGACAAAGACACCGTGGATGTTGCGGGAGAGAGGATGCGGGTAACCGAGGCGCTTTACCGCGGTGAAGATAGCCAGGGTCGGCCATTTTCGATCAAGGCGGGGTCCGCAATCCAGAAAAGCTCACGCGAAGCAGTGGTGGATTTAAAGGATCTGTCGGCGCGGATATTGTTGAATGACGGGCCGGCGCAGATCCGTGCGGGCAGCGGGGTCTATGACATGGACCGTGAAGATGTGATAGTGCCGGGCGCGGTACAGCTTGAAAGTGCCGGTGGCTATCGGCTGACAACAAGCAACGTAACGGTGGATTTGCAAAGCCGGACATTGAGCAGCGCAGCCCCGGTGGAAGGGCGGACCAATATCGGGACCTTTCGCGCAGACAGCCTGAAAGCCGATATGTCCGAACGGACAATCACGCTAGAGGGAAACGCAAAGTTGCGTATCACCCAAAACGGTCTAAGAGGACGATAGATGATCAGGCGTTCTTTCCTTGTAGCCTCAACCGGGGCACTTTTGGCAACGGCGACGGTGCTCACCTATGCGGGTCCAGCACCAGCGCAGGTTTTTGGCGGACATAACAGCAATGCTCCGGTCAATTTTGATGCAGGGCGTATCGAGGTACAGGACCGCGCCGATCGCGTTGTGCTGTCCGGTGATGTCCGGGTTGAACAGGCCGGGCTGGTTTTAAATTCGGCCCGGATGACAGTCGCTTATAACAGCAGTAACGGGATTCAGGTTGACCGGATCGATGCTTCTGGCGGTGTCACGATCCGAAAAGGCGGCGACACGGCAAAAGGCAATACCGCGATTTACGATCTGGACCGCCGGCTTATCACTTTGGTCGGCAATGTTACGTTGACACAGGGCAGCAACCGGTTGTCCGGTGGACGGGCGATTGTTGATCTGGCTTCCGGTCGTTCGACTATTGATGGCCGTTCCTCTGGCGCCGTGCCGGGCACGACGGAAAGTTCGAGTGGCCGGGTTTCAGGGACGTTTACGGTCCCACAGAGAACAGATCAGTAGCGATCTGATAACATCCGCCAAACCGGGTTAATGGTGCTGCTGTTTATTCACCGAATTATTTGCCGAAATGGTTATATTCACTGTGGCATCGCGGGAATTTACCGGTAGAATAACACCCAGTTGCATGACCAATAGTGGCTGCGCCGGGCCGAAAAGAACCATTTCCGGTCAATCATGCATAAAGCTTGCCAATTTCGGGTAAATTGGGCCATGCTGTTAACCATTAGACAATCAGATCAGGTTCAAACAGGATATGGACCGAAGGACCAAAATGAACGACGCAACCTTGATTGATACACCGCCCATGGCTGCCCCCGGTGCCGGCCCCGGTTCCGCTATGGCGAGTGACGCTTTGGAACATGGCCTTGCCGTGGTGTCGATTGCGAAAAGCTATGACAAGCGTACGGTATTGTCCGATGTCTCCCTTTCTGTCGCGCGCGGTGAAGTGGTGGGGCTGCTTGGCCCCAATGGTGCGGGTAAGACGACATGCTTCTATTCGGTGATGGGGCTTGTGCGCCCTGACGAAGGTCGCATCATGCTGGACGGCGAAGATATTACACCGCTTCCTATGTATCGCCGTGCGATCCTGGGACTGGGCTATTTGCCGCAGGAAACCTCTATTTTCCGTGGTATGACGGTGGAGCAGAATATTCTCGCCGTTCTGGAAATGGTCGAAAATGACAAAGAGGTTCGGATGGAAACGCTCGACCGTTTGCTCGACGAATTCGGCCTGACCAAATTGCGTAGTTCCCCGGCGATGGCGCTGTCTGGCGGTGAACGTCGCCGCTGTGAAATTGCCCGCGCTTTGGCGGCGGACCCGTCGATCATATTGCTGGATGAGCCATTTGCAGGGATTGATCCGATTTCCATTTCCGATATTCGCGATCTTGTCGTGCAGTTGAAAAATCGCGGTATCGGCGTATTGATTACCGACCATAATGTTCGTGAAACACTGGATATCGTGGATCGGGCCTGCATCATTTATGACGGCCATGTGCTGTTTGCCGGTAGCCCGGAAGCGCTGGTGAAGGATGAGAATGTGCGGCGGCTTTATCTGGGTGAGGGCTTTTCCCTATGATTAGGTGGCGGCCAGAATAATGGCTCTAGGCCCGCGACTCGACTTAAGGCAAAGCCAATCGCTGGTAATGACGCCGCAATTGCAGCAGGCGATCAAGCTGCTGGCTTTGTCAAACCTTGAGCTTGAAACCTATATTGCTGATGAGATTGAGAAGAACCCGTTGCTCGACACCGGCGATCTCAGCACCGAGGGGCAGGGCGACGAGGCCGGAGACGGTGGCAGTGATAATACCGCCGACCTTTCACCGGAGCCAGGGACGCAGGGCAGTGACGAGATATTAACCTCTGGCCCGGGGGAGGCGGAATCCGCGCTGGATATGGAGGGGGATGCCGACCAGTTTTCGAATAACAGTCTGAGCGAAAGCGACGGAGCGCTGGATGGCGGGCTTGGCTTAAATGGTTCTTCCGCATCAAGCAGTGGGGCGATTGGAGGCGAAGCGCCGGATTTTGAAAATATGCTGGTGGCAGAGACCACGCTGTCCGAATATCTGATGGAACAGGCGGGCGCGATATTATCGGGTGTGGATCTGTTCATTGCCCAGCATCTGATCGACCAGATTGATGAATGCGGCTATTTACAGGCAGATTTGCTGGAATTATCCCACCGTCTGGGCGTGCAGCTTGATGATGTTTACCGTGTGTTGACAGAGGTCCAGACCCTTGAACCGGTTGGCGTTGGGGCACGGGACTTGGCGGAATGTCTGGCGCTACAGGCAAAGGAAGCGGACCGTTATGACCCCGCGATGGCACGGCTGATTGACAATCTCGACCTGTTGGCAAAAGGCGCATTGCCCCAGCTCAAACGGATTTGCGGCGTTGATGACGAGGACCTGAGGGATATGATTGCGGAGATCCGCGCCTACGACCCAAAGCCAGGCTGCAAGATTGGCGGCGGCGATGTGCAGGCGGTTGTGCCGGATATCTTCATTGCCGAGCGGGGCGGGAAATGGATCATCGAGATTAACAGCGCGACCTTGCCCAAGGTGCTTGTGAACCGCACTTATTATACAGAATTAAAAAATGGCGCACAGGACAAGGCATCGAAAGACTGGCTGAATGACTGCCTGGCTGATGCCAGTTGGCTGATCAAAGCGCTTGACCAGCGGCAACGCACGATCATCAAGGTTGCGACCGAGATCGTGAAACAACAGGAAAAATTCTTTCGTGACGGCGTTACCCACCTGCGCCCGCTCACTCTGAAAAACGTGGCGGACAAGATCGACATGCATGAATCGACGGTCAGCCGGGTGACTTCCAACAAATATCTTTCCTGTTCACGCGGCACGTTTGAAATGAAATATTTCTTCACCAGCGGTATCCAGTCGTCCACCGGCGGGGAAGCGGCTTCGGCCGAGGCGGTGAAGAGCCACATCAAATCGCTGATCGATAATGAGGACCCCAAAAAGATCCTCTCCGACGACAAATTGGTGGTGCTGCTTCGGGCCAAGGGCTTTGACATCGCGCGGCGGACAGTGGCGAAATATCGGGAGGCTTTGGGACTGGGCAGCTCTGTTCAGCGCAGACGGCAAAAGGCGCTAGAGGGCAGGGCGGCTTAAAAGCCTAAGCGCCAATATCCTTTCGCAGCACTGCAAATTCCAGTTCCTTCGTTTTGGGCAAACCAAAGCGTGGATCATCGAGCGGAAAAGGACGTCGCTCCCCCGTCAGGGCATATCCGCGTCGCTCATAATAAGCGATCAGGTCGCTGCGTTGCCGGATGACAGTCATTTCCATGACTTGGGCCTGCCAGTTAATGGCGGCATATTGTTCCGCCTCACGTATCAATAGTTTGCCAAGGCCGCCCGTTTGCCGTTCCGGATCGACGGTCAGCAAGCCTAGATAGGCGGTGCCTTCATTGACCCGCACCAATTGAACACAACCGGCAATGTCCGCGCCATCCATGGCAAGCAATATTGTCTGGTCCTTGTCCTCGATAATTTCCCGCAATGCCGCCACATCGGTTCTTTGCCCGCCCAGCAAATCGGCTTCGTGTGTCCAGCCCCGCTTGGCGCTATCGCCGCGATAAGCACTTTCGATCAGCTTATGCAGGGCAGGGATGTCCTGCTCCTGTGCCACGCGGATGATGATCTCAGCCGCGCCGTGGTTCAGGTTTCTTTGCATAAGCGCACACCATCGGCCTCTATATGGTCATCGCCGGTCAAATGTCCGGTGACGATGACCCGTTTTTCCACTTCGTCAATCGGCGTGCGTAGCATTGTCAGGCGGTAACATATGCCGCCGTCAGCCTTGAGCATGAATCCGCCCGCATCACGAACCAGCAAACCGGTATATTCGTTCGACTCGCCAAAGCCGATATCCATAGAGTCGCTGTCCATTCAGACCGTTTCCAGTCCCAGTATCTTTGCTGTGGGCATATAGTCATAGCCCAGATCTTCGGCGACGGCGCGATAGGTGACATGCCCGTTCCACACGTTCAACCCGTTGGCGAGATGCGGATCATCACGCAGCGCCGCTTCCCAGCCTTTGTCCGCTATAGCAAGCGTATGGGGCAGGGTGACATTGTTCAGCGCATAAGTGGACGTGCGTGACACCGCACCCGGCATATTCGCAACGCAGTAATGCACGACATCATCCACTACATAGGTCGGGTCCTGGTGCGTGGTCGGTCTGGACGTTTCAAAGCATCCGCCCTGATCAATCGCAACGTCGGCCAGCACAGAGCCGGGCCGCATGGTCGAGAGCATTTCCCGTGTGACCAGCTTTGGCGTTTCCGCACCGGGGATCAGCACCGCGCCGATGACAAGATCGGCCTCTGCCACACATTCGGCCAGATTGGCCTTGTTGGAAAACCGGGTTTTCGCCCGCGTCTCAAAATAATTGCCCAAGCTGTCCAGAACTTCGGGATCGCGGTCGAGAATGGTGACATCCGCGCCCAGACCGGCGGCCATCTGCGCGGCATTAAACCCGACAACACCGCCGCCGATCACCGTCACTTTGCCGGGCGCCACACCCGGCACGCCGCCCAGTAATATTCCGCGCCCGCCATGGGCTTTCTCCAGAGCAGTAGCCCCGGCCTGTATTGACATGCGTCCAGCGACCTGGCTCATCGGTTTGAGAAGGGGCAGGCCGCTCACCCCGGTTACGGTTTCATAGGCAATGCAAGTGGCCTTGGATTTGATGAGGTCGGCGGTCTGCTCCGGATCAGGTGCAAGGTGAAGGTAGGTGAACAAAATCTGTCCCTCACGCAGCATCGCCCGCTCGGCGGGCTGAGGTTCTTTCACCTTTACCACCATATCGCATCTTTCAAAGATTTCGGACGCAGTGGGTACGATTGTGGCGCCGGCATCCACATATTCGCCGTCTTCTGCGCCGATACCCAGGCCTGCACCCGTTTCGATCAGCACGTCATGCCCGTGGGCGGACAATTCCCGTGCGGATTCCGGTGTTAAACCGACGCGATATTCATGGTTCTTCACTTCTCTTGGTGCGCCGACACGCATGGGCTGTTTCCTCTTCAACTAGTTTTATCACAGGCTTTTAACAGCAAAAAAGGCTGCGTGCGAGTGGGGTCTGTAATAAAATTATACTATTCAGCAACTTTTCTAATCGGAACGGGCACGGTGCAGATATTGCCCCAGCCGCCATGGGCCTCAAGATATTGCAGCATCACGGGGCTATAGCTGGCAAGATATTCATAACGGGGTTGCTCCGCCACCGGCAGTTCGCTCGCCAGCCGGATGGACGTGATTGGGATATGCTGTGACTTGTCTGCATAAAATCCGCCCTCGGCAGTGCCAAGCGGCAGGTTGGTGACATGCTCCAGGCCGTCAATCACGCGGCCGACCATGCCAAATGTCATGTCGAGGCTGCGCGCCGCCTCCCCGGTGATGATAGAGATTTCCGCGCCGGTTCCCGCATCGGGCGGATCATAATGGGCCGGAGACAAAGAACCGCGGCAGGTGAGCGGAAAGGATTTGTCGTTCTGCGTTCCAATCGGCCAGCCGCCGCCAAAACCGACTGTGCTCCCATAGCTTTCATAAATCATCTTCATCAGCGGCCGGATGCTGGTGCCCTGATATTCGTTGCTATATTGAACAGCAGCATCAAGCGCCGCCATATCGGTATCGCGCTTTGCGCCCAGCGCCGCGTTGAAATAGTCGCTTTCCGGCACGGTTTCGAGCGTTTCAGGAAGCGCTTTATTATCCGGTTGCCCGCCAAATTGCGTGACGAAATCCTTGGCAACGCGATAAATTTTCGTGCCGTCCCACCAGTGCGCGGCGGCCAATTTACGCACATTGCGCACATGCGCGCCGGACATAGCGGCGGGGATAAGCTGGATAACGGCGCGCCGTTCATTCCCCTCTTCATCATCGGGCAGGGTAAGGATCATCAGGTCGCTAACCGGAATCGGCAACCAGTGGTCAGCGGGGGCGGCGTCAAGGACTTGCGCGGGCGTTAGTGCGGGGGTGCCGTCCTCTGACGCCAGTTCTTCCTGGGCATAAGCAGGACCGGAAACCAGCGCCAACAGCGCCAGGAGTATCAACATGAAGCGAGAGTGTTTCGGGACGCGCAATGTCATGATTTTAACAGTCCTCCATATCAAGGTTCATTCACATCATACGGAAACGGTCCCGAATGGCGCAATCACCAAAAGATTATTATTCATCCCCCTTCACCCGCCGCACCGGCACCGGAATATTGCAAATATCCGCGCCGCCTGCCGGTGTGATAAAGAACGGATCGCGGCGATTGGCGCGGGCATCAGTGTATTTGGCAAAGGTAGTGCTCATCGAGTCGAGATATTCAAACTGCGGCTGCTCCGCTTCGGGCAGGCTATCGCCCATGCGGATAGAGCGGATCGGCACCCGCTTTTCAGCATCGGCATAGAAACCAAGCTGTCCTTTGCCGCGCCGCAGGCTGGAAAGATGCTCGATCCCCTCGATAACCCGGCCAACCACAGCAATATTGCGGTCCAGATGGCGCGGAGCACGGCCGATAACCGCGTAAAGCTCTGCGCCCGTGCCGGTGTCGGGGGACATGTTTCGGCCCACGCCAACCGTGCCATAACAATGGACGGGCCATAAGCGGGCTTCATCGCCGTCCCCGCTGCTTGCGATAGGCCAGCCTTCCAGAAACTGGGCATATTCCGAATAGGGATCCCGCTCTTCCCATTGCCTGTAGCCGGGGTCGGCAGCGCGTTTCTCGTTTTCCATAAATTGATCATATTGCGCAACGGTAACTTCATACGCGCTTTCCGGAATTGTCGCCAAATCTTCCGGCAGCTTTTTTTGCGCGATCGCTCCCGATTCCGGATTATCGTAACCGGCATCACCCCATTGCACGACATAATTATCCTGCACCCGGTTGATACTGGTCCCGTCCCAGAACTTCGTTGCGGCAAGCTTGCGGATATTATCGATCCAGCCTTGCGAAAATGGCGGCGGCATCAACTGGATAATCACGCGGCGCGTTTGTCCCGTTGCATCCGGTGCCAGATTCATGACCAGAAGGTCGCGGGCCGATATGGTTTTCCAGTCGTCCGCCGGTGCGGCATCGACGATAGTTGCAGGGCCGGGATGTGCCTTTTCCGGTGACTGCTGGGCCAACAGCGGAGAAAGCGCCATAAGCGCCGCAAATGGTGCGAACAGGATCTTTTTTCTCATGCATGCACCCTAACCATCATCAAGCCCTTGCGGAAGTACGTTTTGCACACTAGGGAAACGGCGCTGTCAGAGTTTCGAACCACTTATGATTCTGGCCAGCAGTGCGGAGCGATGGCAGAGTGGTCGATCGCGCACGCTTGGAAAGCGTGTATAGGGCAACCTATCGAGGGTTCGAATCCCTCTCGCTCCGCCACTATCTCAATGCGCATCCATGGGATGGGCCTTGCGGGGCCATAGACGCACGCGGTAAACGTGTCTCCCAAAAGAAAGCCGACACGCTTTAGCGTTACTGCGGAAAGGCGGTACGATCGCCTGCTTTGTCGTTCGATATGATGCTAAAGTTGCCATCGGTTTCGAGCACGACTGCGGCGACGTCGGCAAGGTCGCCAAGCCCGGACTTGCGCACCGCGGCCTCCACTTCGCGCTGTGACACGCGTTCGTCGCGTAGCGCGGAGTGATCTATAACGCCGTCGCGGAGCAAGACGCGCGGTTCGGATTTAACCAGCTTCTCGACGAACGGGACGTGCTGGGTGAGTTGCGCCACGACGAACTGGAGGGCGATCAGGAGCACGAAGCTGGCCACACCTTCAGCGAGAGGCACGTCTTTCGACAGCAGGACCGTCGCCACCGTCGATCCCAGCGCGACCGTAACGATGAAGTCGAAGGCATTCATGCTTGCGAGCGTCCGTTTTCCGCTGATGCGCAGCATCATCACAAGGATCGCATACGCGAGTGTGCCGACCATGAGGACGCGAAGCACCCCAAAAGCATTGTCGTAGAACATCGCTGCGGCTCCTTCAGCGGTTGCGGTCGGGCTCGCTAGATATGGCGGAGCTCCAACTGGTGATAGACGGCGCGGACGCGCATCTTTCACGATTCTCACTGTAACATTTGCTATAGTAGCTATCCCCGCGAATCAAGAGAATCACGCTTATCCCTTGCGGTGCGCAGCCCTTCGAAGAGAGAGTTTGGCGACAGTCACTGTCCCTCCCGCCCAATACCACCGATTGCCCTCTATAATCGCTATTGCCGCCGATCACCGCAGTCTTACCAAGCGAAGCTGAAAACCGCTGGTTCTACAATTAGTATACCCCCATCAAGGAAAATTGGTGGCTGTGTGGAAATTTTTGTAGCATATTTTATCAAAATCCGCCTGATGGAGATTTTAATCGGGTCGTCTATTCCCCTGCCTGACAAATGCCGATTACTACTAAAATTCGGCCTGCATGCAGGCAGAGTATTTCGGTTCGCTGCGGAACAGAATAATAAATAACAACCATAGATGAGAGTAGATAATATGAATTTTTCACGACGCGAAAGTCTTGGTTTCGCTGCCGCTGCCGGCACGCTGTTGGCGACCAGCGCAGCAGCAGCCGCTGCCCCGGCTACCCCAAAGAAGAAAAAGGGCGTGATCGACTTTGTTAACAAGATCGATTTGAAGAGTCCTGAATTTAACCGAGACACCCGTGCTCGTCTGAACGGCGATATCCAGCCCGGTGCCGAATATATAGGCTGGTTAAAAGGCATAGTCCAAGGTGTGCGCCCGAACGAACCCGTGCGCGACCTGTTCAAGTTCGAAGGTTTCAGCGCCACCCGCATCTATCGCCGCCCGGACGGATCGTGGCGCAAGCTGCTCCGTGAAACCGTCATGTACCGCGACCTGAAGACAGGGGAGCTCCTAAAGACCTGGCTGAACCCCTACACGAACGAAGAAGTCCGCGTCGTGCCGATCGCCAACGACCCCTATAACCAGACCATCGAAACCCATTTTATGGGCAAGCCCTATATCATGGACTGGGCTGAAAATCCCGATGGCACTTACACCATCTCTGCCGGCGTAAACCTATTTTATCCAAACGCTCTCACTCCAGACAAATGGGTGCGGGAATCATCAGGTGATTTCAATCAGGTCACAGAAAACTTCTTCTATGTGGTGAACAAGGAAGATATTGAAAACCCGAACCTCACGACTTTGCCTCATGTGGGCACCTGGCAGCGGATCACGCCTTGGTTACCGTGGATGTTGATGGGTAAAGCCGAAGGCAATATTAATTACCTCTCCACCTTCCGCGGCGTTCCCGGCGGCATCGCCGCGTTGCCACAGGATCTTGTCGAGGCAACCCGCGCAATCGACCCGAAGCTGTTGCGCGCACCCACAATCGAGGAAGACACCCTTCCCAACGAATCCAGCCTCGAAGCCTACGCTAAGGAGCAGACCCCCGCTCCTGTGCCGGAAGCCTGGACGCCGCCGAAGCCGCCCGCTCCGCCAAAATTCCAGGGCAGCAAGAAAGATCTGGGAAACCAGTGGGCTGAGTAAGCCAGATATATATCAAAAAGAATGGCGGGGGTCTGGAAACAGGCCTCCGCTTTTATTTATCCTCTGTGCGCGAGTGCGCGCGAGAATGTCATTAATGCCTGACTAAATGTAACGGCATTTGACAGGCCCTACCCTTGCTCTCAGAGCGGCAGCAAATGTTGCGCTGATTTTGCAACATTCATGACGATAATATTGCTGGATTATGAATTTCAGACGAATTCTATCTGCATAGCGGATATTTTTCTGAATCTTGTGGTTCGTAAACTCCCGTTCCGCTTGATCTCGAGCAACGAGGGATGGGGATTCAAGATACAAGTTCAGCCCAGCCGTCGGTTCGAACAGCCAGGACCCTTCAAGAATTGATAGGCATGGCGCAAATATAAAACAAAGGGGTTATATGACTCAAATATCCAAGTTCAGACTGCTGCGGATGCCTTCTATACTGGCGATCGCTACTGCTACTATTTTCACTTCCTTGCCGGGCGCTGCTCTGGCTCAGGAAACCGCTGAATCGGCCAGTGCCGGCGGAATGGGCGACATCGTCGTCACCGCTCGTAAGCGTTCGGAAGATTTGCTGAAAACGCCGGTTGCCATTTCCGCCTTTAGCGGGGAAGACCTGAGCAAGCAGAGCCTCTCTTCGGTTACCGATCTGGCAGTATCCACGCCTTCGATGAACCTGAACTCGAACAATTCGGGCCGTAATGATCGTTCGTTCCAGCAGGTCATTATTCGTGGTTTTGTTCCGTCAAATGCGCAAAATCCGACTACCTCAACTTTTATCGACGGTGTTCCGGTATCGTCGCCGACCGCATTCAATGCCATTACCGATCCCGAACGTATCGAAATCCTGCGCGGCCCGCAATCGGCCTATTTCGGTCGTAACACTTTTGCTGGCGCTATGAACGTTGTGTCGAAGCAACCCGGCAATGAATTTGCCGGTTCGGTCAGCGGCATGGTTGGCACTCGCGATAACTACAATATTCAAGGATCTGTAGAAGGCCCGATTCTCTATGATGCTCTCACCTTCCGCATCAGCGCTGGCGAGAACTCCAAGAGCGGCTCTTACAAAAACAGTTTCTCTGGCGAAACGCTGGGCGACCAGAAGACCCGTTTTGTCTCTGGCTTTCTCGTAGCCAATCCACTGGAAGGCTTGAGCATCAAGGTCATGGGCCTTTACTCGCAAGACCGTGACGGTGCTCCGGCCAATGGTCTGATTTCGGCTTATGGCCTGACCGATTCCGAGGGTTCGACAGTCGTTAAAGATATGTCAAACTGCTCGTTCGTCGTGAACGGTGTCACCAACCCTTATATGTGCGGCACTGTCCGTGATTTGTCGCTAGATCCATCTGCGAATACAACGCTGGACGCTTATGCCAGCAACTTCCTGAACAATCCGCAGGGCCGCTTGATGCCGAGCTTGCAGGATTATGGCCTGCGGCGGAACTATTACCACCTGCATATGAATATCGATTATGAAATCGGTGATACAGGCCTGACCGTCAGCTCGCTGACTGGCATGAACCGCGAAAAATATGGCCAGATGTCCGATCTGGATAATTATGGTTCGACGCTGGTGCCGAATACAGCAGCCAATATCGCCAATGGCGCACGTCTATATTTTGATTACCCGTATATTGTGGAACGTACCAACTCGGACTTTTCGCAAGAACTGCGTCTGGCTTTCGACAATGGCGGCCCGCTTCAGGCTACCATTGGTATCAGCTATCTGAATAACTGGACCCAGGGTTCCAACGGCGGCGGTAGCGGAGCATTGGCTGGCGGTACCCATCCTGATGGTGTCAACAGTCCAACAGCTGTGTTCGTGAGAACCGCAGGCATGGCCCGCTCGCGTACTAAAGGCGCTTTCTATGGCTTGACCTACGAAGTAACGCCGGAATTTACGGTCAGTGCCGAAGGGCGTTACCAGGCTGACACGCTTTATGCCTATGCTGGCCCGGGTGGTCAAACCTTCAACAACGACATCTTCGTACCGGCAGGCACTTATGAAGAAGGTTCGACGCTGCTGCGCAAGACCTACAAGAACTTCCTGCCCCGTGTGATCGCACAATATGAATTTGGCCCCGAAGCTATGATCTATGCCTCATGGGCAAAGGGGGTGAATCCGGGACAGTTCAACACCGGTTTCCTTTCCCGCACAGCCTATGCTATAGAGCAAGCCGAACTTGCTGGTATCCGGGTTGAAGCTGCTCCTGAAAAAGTGACCAACTATGAAATAGGTGTGAAGGGCCGCTTGCTGGATAACAATCTGAATTACAGCGTTTCGGGCTATTTTGCCCAGTGGCGTGATCAGGCGAACTTGTTGTCATTGAACGTGTTCGATCCTGACATCGGACGAAATCAGCAAATGAACGGACAGGTTAACACCGGCTCCGTTGATATGAAGGGGATCGAAATCGACCTCAACTATCGCGCTTCCGATTTAGTTACTCTGGGTGTGGCTGGTTCGTTTAACGACAGCTATATCAAAACCTTTGTGTCGCCGACCGTTACCGGACTGACCGGCATCACCGACTATCGCGGCAAGGAAATGCCGTTCACGTCGAAATGGTCCGCCATCGCCAATGTTGAATTCCATGGCGATGTTAAGGGTTTTGACGATGCGACCTGGTTTGGCCGCCTCGATTATATGTTCAAATCGGGCGTGTGGTCCAACCCGGCCAATATCGTTAAGACTGCGGATATCCACAAGGTAAATGTTCGCGCTGGTATCAGTCGCGGTCCGGTGTCGCTAGAAGCCTTTGTGACAAACCTTTTCAACAACAAGACCTTCACCACGATCGGTGACCAGTGGCTGAACGCGCCGCAAAATTATTATGCCGCGCATTCGGCGTTGATTGTCGGACTGCCCGAATTACGAACTGCAGGAGTTCAGCTAAAGTATAAATTCTAACTATTCAGAAAACTCATTAGACGAATTAAAATTGCGGGCGGGCCTCTATGGCTCGCCC
>NZ_DATCTC010000038.1:0-17972 GCF_036568145.1 Parasphingorhabdus sp.
TGAGTGGAGGCCCGAGCCGGAATCGAACCGGCGTACACGGATTTGCAATCCGCTGCGTCACCACTCCGCCATCGGGCCAGAGAAGGAGCGCAATTGCGTCGCTTTGCCCCTAATGTCAAGCCTAACTTATCCTTGGATAGCCCAGATAATTTGACGTAAAAGCGGCGACCACAGGAAAAACCTAGAAATCCGTCTTGGCGATATCGACAAGTGCGGCTAAAAGCGCTGGAAAAATATTCATACTGTATTGCCTTAATAATACAGAGATGACATAGATGAAACTCAAACGTACCAAAGGTAGTCAAAGTGGGTCACGAAAATTTCAAAGAAATGCGCAAGGCTATGATCGTCAGCCAATTGCGCACCAGTGATGTCAACGATCCTAGAGTCATTGCTGCGATTAACAATGTGGCGCGCGAAGATTTCGTGCCCGCCGCATCGCGGAACGTGGCTTATTCGGATCGCGGCGTCAGCATTGGTGAAGGACGCGCGCTCAATGCCCCGCTTGCAACCGGCCGTTTGCTGAATGTTGCGCACCTTTCCATGGACGACAAGGTACTGCTGGTCGGCGCAGCAACGGGTTATACTGCCGCAGTGGTAGCACAGCTTGCAGGTTCGGTAGTTGCTCTTGAGCAATCCGACGCGCTTGCTGCCATAGCAAGGAACAATCTTGACGGCATTGATAATGTGCGGGTCGAAACAGGTGGCCATGCGGACGGCTTTGCCGAAGGCGCACCCTATTCCGTGATCATTATCGACGGCGTTGTCGATCAGGTACCCGATTCTCTGGTCAATCAGCTTTCAGCGGAAGGCCGTCTGGTAGCAGCGATTATGGACAAAAGCGTTCCCCGCCTGGCCATTGGCTACAAAAGCGGCGACAGCATAAGCTATCAATATTTTGCGGATTGCGGCGGCGCTGCCCTGCCCGGCTTTGAACGGGTCAAGAGTTTCAGTTTCTAATATGCGGGTTTTCCTGCACAAATATTCCGGGAGATATTATTCAATGAGCAAGCGCAATTTGTTGCTTAGCGCTGTCGCCATTGCGACTTTCTCAACCCCGGCACAAGCTGACACGCTTCGAGAGGCTTTGGCTTCGGCCTATCAAACAAACCCGACATTGTCCGGAGCGCAAGCTCAGCAGCGCGCAACGGATGAGAATGTTGTCATTGCCAAAGCGGATGGCCGCCCCAATTCGGGCACTAGCTTTTCCTATCAGGAAAATTTCCTCCGCAATGCCAACAGCTTTACCGCCCCGTTACGGCAGGCAAGCGCCGGGGGCGAAATCAACATTCCGGTTTATTCCGGTGGCAGGGTAAAATATGCCGTGCGCTCTGCCGAAACCAGAGTTGCCGCGGGTCAGTATGACCTTCGCGCGACAGAAGCCAGTCTGTTCAGTAACGTGGTCGCAGTCTATATGGACGTGATGCGCGATGAAGCCGTGGTCGAGTTGAACCGTGCCAATGTGGGCGTGCTTTCCGTGAATCTGGAAGCGACTGGCGACCGGTTTGAAATTGGTGACCTGACCCGCACGGATGTTGCCCAATCAGAAGCACGGCTGGAAATTGCCAAGGGGGAGCTGGAAACTGCGCGGTCCAATCTGATTAGCAGCAAGGAAAATTATATCGCCCTGGTCGGTCATGCGCCCGGCGAATTGGAACCACCCCCGCCCTTACCCAATATGCCGGCAACCCCGGATGAGGCGGTAGAGATTGCCTTGCAATTTAACCCCGACCTGTTGGCAGCCAAAGAACGCAGTGAAGCGGCAGAAATTGACATCAAGACCGCGCGCGGAGCCGTTAAGCCGACAGTTGAAGCCTTTGTTCAGGGCAGTTACGTTAACTTTCTCGATACTCTGGGCGGGAATATTCCCGGTGCCGACCTTGTGCAGGAGCAATCGGACGCACAGGCCGGTGTTCGTTTGTCCGTTCCGATTTATCAGGGTGGCCGCCCCGCAGCGCAGGTGCGTCAGGCACAGGCGCGGTCCAGTCAGGCTTATGAACAGCTCATCGAAGTCGAGCGGAGCGTCATAGCCCAGACCCGCGCGGCTTATTCCAGCTGGCGTGCGTCCGAACGTGTTATCCAGTCCTCTGAACGCGCTGTTGCGGCCGGTGCGCTGTCACTGGAAGGCGTTCGCGCGGAAAATAGCGTCGGCAACCGGACCATACTCGACATTTTGAACGCGGAACAGGAATTGCTCAATGCGCAGGTGCAATTGGTGACAGCGCGGCGGAACAGCTACGTTGCGGGCTTCACCCTATTGGCTGCGATGGGCCGTGCCGAAGCGCGTGACCTTGGGCTTGATGGCGGCGTGCTTTACGATCCTCAGGTCAATTATGACCGGGTCAAGGGCCAGTTTTACGACTTCCAGTCCGACCCGAATCCCGAACCGCAGGCAACCCGGACGGTCAATACCACTGCCCAAACAGCCGATGTTGCACCTCTCCCGGAACCCACAGGACGGGAATGACAGGAAAATAGTTGCCGATTTGTGCTTAATGTCCGCCGATTTTCTGATAGAGAGCAAGTGGATTATTTTTTGAGCGTTAGGGATTTTGCAAATGGCGGAACATAATAAAGAATCGTCCATGGAAGAAATTCTGTCATCGATCAAACGCATCATCGCCGAAGACAAGGCGATTGGCAGTGATCGTCCTTCGGCTAGAAATAGCGATGTTTCACAAAGCGAAGAAGACGAACCACGTGGCGACAATGTCACGCCGATAGCACCGCTACCGAAAAGCATCGTGGCCAAACGCGGCCCGATCAAAAAGCCCACAGCTGCGACTTCGCAAAATGAAGAGGAAGTGCTGGAGCTGACCAACAGCATCGCGGATAATGGCTCAACCACGGCTCACGGCGTATTCGGTGAACGCCGCAAGGAAGAGCGGCTCATCAATGACCGGAAACTCGATGCCATGCGCCAGTCGCTTTCGGCGCTTGTTGCCATGGAAAGCGCCAGTGCCCCTGCCCCCGCAAAACCAAGCAGCGGTACATCGCTGGAAGACCTGACCCGTGACCTTATGCGGCCCATGCTGGAAAAATGGCTGGATGAAAACCTGCCACCGCTGATCGAGGATATGGTTGCACGCGAAATCCGGCGGCTCAGCGACAAGTAGCTAAAACCTGCCAGCAAAAACTTAACACACGCAAATTAAAGCCGATTGCCATGTCAAACTGACATGCTAAGTTAAGTTTCATGAGAAACCTTTCAAAAGCATCATGGCTTGCGCTGTTAACCGCAGGCACCATTTTAACCGCACCGCTTGCATCTGCGCGGCCCATGACGGCGGAGGATCTGGCAACGCTGAAGCGGCTTGGTTCGCCGGTGGTATCGCCGGACGAGAAATGGACCGTCTTTGACGTTACCGAAACCGATCCGGAAAGCTATGAGCGTTCAACGGCGCTTTACCTGCTAGACCTTACAAAACCATCCGCTGTCCCCGTGCGTATTGCCGACAAAGCGGGTGCCAGCGAGCATAGCCCGGCTTTCTCCGCCGATGGCGAGCGGCTTTACTATTTGTCGGATGCCAGCAAATCCGAACAGCTTTGGCAGGTCACGATCAGCGCTGACGGCCAGATCGGAAACCCGGTTCAGGCAAGCGATCTCAAGGCGGATATTGCCGGTTTCAAATTATCCCCGGCAGGTGGCAAAATTGCCGTCTGGGGTGACATTGCCAAAGAGTGCCCGACATTTGGCTGCAGCGAAGAAGATGGCGGTGACGGCAATCGCGCACTGCCGGGGCCGGGCACAGGCCGTGAATATGACGAACTGTTCGTGCGTCACTGGTCAAGCTGGGAAACACCGGGCAATTACAGCCGGATTTTCGCCTTTGATATGCAGGGCGGCAAACTGACCGGCAATGGCACTGCGCTGGACGGCGATCTGGTTGGGGACAGCCCGTCAAAACCCTTTGGCGGCGGGGAAGAAATTACCTGGTCCCCAATGGGTAAAGACCTGGTTTTTGCCCTGCGCAAGGCGGACCGTAATGAGCCGAAATCAACCAATCTCGACATTTACAGCGTCAAGTTCGGTTCCGCAGCACCAAATCCCAAAGCCATTCCCACCAATGGCGAAGCGACCGACAATCTGCCCGCCTTTGCGCCCAATGACGAGATATTCGCGTGGGCAGCGATGGAACGCCCCGGTTATGAAAGCGACCGCATGGTCGTCAAACTGCTGGCCAAAAACGAAGAGGAGCCGCGCATTTTAACCGCTGACTGGGACCGTTCGGTTAGCTCGATAACGTGGACAGCCGATAGCAAGGCCTTGATCGTCACGGCCCAGGAGAAACTGGATAGCCCCGCTTTCCGCATCAATATTGCCGATGGCAAAGTGACAAGGCTGACCGAAAGCGGCAGCGTCAGCAACATCACGCCGCTGAAAGACGGGTCGATCATCTACACGTTGAGCAGCTTGCAAGCTCCGCCTGATATTTACCGGCGCGGTGCCGATGGGACGGTGACACAGCTCACCAATATCAATGGCAATGAGCTGGCGGAAATTGACAAGGTCGAGGTGCAGCGCTTTAATTTCAGCGGTGCAGGCGGGGATCAGGTCTGGGGACAGATCATCAAACCGGCCGGTGCAACGGGCAAACTGCCAATGGCATTTCTGGTTCATGGCGGACCGCAAGGCAGCTTTGGCGATGGCTGGTCAACCCGCTGGAACCCCAAGGTCATGGCGGCGCAGGGCTATGCGGTTGTCACGGTCGATTTTCACGGCTCCACCGGCTATGGGCAGGAATTCACCGACAGTATCAATCAGGATTGGGGCGGAAAGCCGCTCGAAGACCTGAAACTGGGTTTTGCAGCCGCGCTTAACACCGACAGCCAGATTGACGGAACACGCTCCTGCGCTTTGGGAGCTTCCTATGGCGGTTATATGATGAACTGGATTTCCGGCCAGTGGCCGGACCAGTTTGACTGTATCATCAACCATGCCGGCGTGTTTGACCTGCGATCCATGTCGCTGAGCACCGAGGAATTGTGGTTCGACCAGTGGGATCATGGCGGCCCGTGGACAACCCGGCCCAATCCGGAAAAATGGAACCCGATCAATCATATCGACAAATGGAAAACGCCGACATTGGTCATCCATGGCGAGAAGGATTTCCGGATTCCCTATACGCAAAGCCTGATGGCCTTTACCGCGTTGCAGGAAAATGATGTGCCTTCCAAATTGCTGATCTTTCCGGACGAGAACCATTGGATATTGAAAGGCAAGAACAGCGTGCAATGGCATGAGGCTGTCTTTGACTGGATGGACAGGTGGACAAAGAAATAGCGTACATGGCGTCAGGCATTTGCACCGTGCGTATTGCCTAACTTCACTAACTTCACACCAAGGAACCATAATTTTCCGCCAAATCGTCTTCCAAGGAAGATTTTCAATCCTACAGATACAAGGGGTGAATCCGGCTACAAGAATCTTGTAGGAAAAACCGGACTCCCCCCCCCTCGCCGGAATGACGATGGGGCTTGCGGCCAATATTCAAAGATGAGAAAGAACAAAACGAGAACTAGCACGATCGCCATGCTGTAGGAAAGCATTTTATCGCCGCTCGCTTGCTTCTGCGGCGTGGAGGAGATCGTTTCCGGGTTGCCCCTCGCCAAAACCGCTGGCAAAGGCATTTCATGACTTTAGATAAAAATTTCGACCCGGCGGCCATTGAAGCGCGCTGGTATGCACATTGGGAACAATCCGGCCAGTTTCGCCCTGAACGCGGGGATGCGGAGCCGTTTACAATCGTCAACCCGCCGCCAAATGTGACGGGCAGCCTGCATATCGGCCACGCGCTCGACAACACGTTGCAGGACATTATCATCCGCCATGAACGGATGAAGGGCAAGGACGCGCTGTGGGTCGTCGGCATGGATCACGCGGGCATCGCCACACAGATGGTGGTCGAGCGGCAAATGAACGAGCGCGGTGAAAAGCGCACCGACTATTCCCGCGAGGATTTCGTTGAAAAAGTCTGGGAATGGAAAGAGGAATCCGGCGGCGCGATCACCGGACAGCTTCGCCGCCTTGGCTGTTCGATGGACTGGTCGAACGAGCGTTTCACGATGGACGAAGGCATGAATGCCGCTGTCCTGAAAGTGTTTGTGGACCTTTATAATGATGGCCTGATTTACCGTGACAAGCGGCTGGTCAACTGGGACCCTGCGCTGAAAACCGCGATTTCCGACCTTGAGGTGGAAACCCGTGATGTAAAAGGCGGGTTCTGGCACTTCAAATATCCGCTGGCTGACGGTGTGAAGCTCGACAACGGGCAGGATTATATCGAGGTCGCCACCACGCGCCCCGAAACCATGCTGGCCGACATGGCCGTGGCCGTGCATCCGAGTGACGAGCGTTACCAGAGCGTCATCGGCAAGGAAATCGAGCAGCCGATTACTGGCCGCCGGTTCAGGATTGTCGCAGACGAACATGCCGACCCCGAACTGGGCAGCGGCGCGGTGAAGATTACACCGGGCCATGACTTTAACGATTTCGAGGTTGGCAAGCGCGCCGGTTTTGCTGCCGCTGAAATGCTCAACATGTTCGATGCCGAGGCAAATGTTTGCCAGACCGAAGATGGCCTGATCCCGGACGAATATATCGGCTTGCACCGTTTCAAGCGCGATGGCGTCGATGGCGCACGCGAACTGGTGGTGCAGCGGATGAAGGAACTGGGCTTCCTGATCCCCCATGTCACCAAGTCCAAGGATGGTGAAACGGTGGAGCATGACGCCGAACCGCGCACCATAGCCACCCCCTTTGGCGACCGCGGCGGCGTAGTGATTGAACCGTGGCTGACCGATCAATGGTATGTCGATGCCAAAACGCTGGCCCAGCCCGCGATTGAAGCGGTGAAGTCGGGTGCAATCGAGATTGTGCCGAAGACATGGGAAAAGACTTATTTTAACTGGATGGAAAATATCCAGCCATGGTGTGTGTCACGTCAGCTTTGGTGGGGGCACCGGATTCCGGCCTGGTATGGTCCAAAAGCTTTTTCTCCAGAAGAGAAACTTAGCCCCCATTGGCCTGATCTTTCGTTTGATGTGAGCGATGATTTCGCCACCGCGAACTCCACACTTCTCAATGATGAAGTGTTTGTATCTGAATCTGAAGAAGACGCCTTAGCTCAGGCCTCCATTTACTATTCAGATCGGATCGGGTCTCGTGAAATCGTGGTCGTTGAAAATCGACTTTCAGCAATGAAGGTCATTCTCTCCGGAGAGCTTGATCTAAAAAAGACTATACCAATTTGGCGTGACAGTGACGTTCTCGATACATGGTTCTCCTCTGCGCTGTGGCCGTTTGCTACATTGGGCTGGCCCCGGGATCTGGTGGAAGAATCCGTTAGTGGTGAGCCTGTCGAACCACGCCTCTCGAACGAGAAACACCCTTCGACAAGCTCAGGGCTAACGGCCAAACCCGGTTCCGATCTCGCTCGCCATTATCCCAATGACCTGTTGATTTCCGGCTTTGACATCCTGTTCTTCTGGGACGCGCGGATGGCGATGCAGGGCATCCAGTTCATGAAGGAAGTGCCGTGGAAGCGGCTTTACCTGCACGGGCTGGTGCGCGCAGAAGACGGTTCGAAAATGTCCAAGTCCAAGGGCAATGTCGTCGATCCACTGGGCCTGATAGATGAATATGGCGCCGATGCGCTGCGCTTCTTCATGGCAGCGATGGAAAGCCAGGGCCGCGACATCAAAATGGATGACAAGCGCGTCGAGGGCTACCGCAACTTCGCGACAAAGCTGTGGAATGCCTCGCGTTTCTGCGAAGCCAACGGCATTGGCGCAAGCAAGACCCTGCACGCGCCGGACGCCGCTTTGCCGGTCAACCGCTGGATCATTTCCGAAGTGACCGAAACACTGGCGTCGCTCGACAAGGCTTTGGGCGACCTGCGTTTTGATGCCGCTGCGAACACCATTTACCATTTCACATGGGACCGTTTCTGCGACTGGTATCTGGAGCTTATCAAGCCGCTCTTGCAGGGCGAGGACAAAGCGGCTGCGGATGAAACCCGCGCCGTTGCCGGTTGGGTGCTCGACCAGATTATCGTGATGCTGCATCCGTTCATGCCGTTTATCACCGAGGAATTGTGGCACAGCATGGCAGCCGAAACCGGCGGGCGGGAATATGACCTGATCGTCGCCAAATGGCCGGAGCCGAAGGCCGCAGTGGACAAGGATGCCAAGGCCGAGGTTGATTGGCTGATCCGCCTTATCTCCGCTGTCCGCGCCGCAAAGGTAGAGCTTAACATCGCGCCAGGCACCAAGATGACCGCCCATGTGCGGGACGGGGATGACAGCCTGAAAGACCGGATTGCCCGGCAGAGCGCTGCGCTCGACCGGGTTGGCCGTTTGGAAAGCGTCTCCTTTGATCCTGCTCCCGAAGGCGCGAATGCCCAGATCGTTATTGACGGCGCGACCTATGTCCTGCCGCTTGCCGGTGCGATTGATGTCGACGCGGAAAAAGCGCGGCTGGGCAAGGCTCTGGAAGCATCGCAGAAGGAAGCCAAAAGCCTGAGTGGCCGGCTGAGCAATCCCAATTTCGTCGAGAAAGCCAAGCCGGAAGCGGTAGAAAAAGCCCGCGCCGATCTGGCCGACAAGGAAGCGGAAGCGGAGCGGTTACAGGCGGCTCTGGCGCGGTTGGGGTAGGTTTACCCTGCCCCATAACCGTTAGTCCTGAGCCTGTCGAAGGGCGTCGCAAGACCATCAGCACCCTTCGACAAGCTCAGGGCTAACGGATTAGTATATCCGTCTGTTAACGTCCCTGGCTTCTCCAGCGGCGGATAACGCGCTGCACAATCTCTTCCTCGCCGCCATGGTCGCGCCATAGGTCTGAGAATAGCGGGTCATCCGATGCCGGGCGGCGTTCTTCGGCTAGGTTGTCGAGCGATACGCGAATGGGTATCGCCACGCCCTCTCCGCAGACGATACATTCGCGGTTACGCAGCGCCGGGATGGAGTCCAGAAAGCCCCGTGCGCCTTCGGGCATGGCGGCTTTCACAAAGCTCTGGTCGCGGTCGTTGTTCAGGCGCATGGAAATGATCGTGCCACACTGCGAAAGCACGCCCTCCGCCAAATCTGATGGCCGCTGCGTAATCAGGCCCAGCGACACGCCATATTTCCGGCCTTCCTTGGCAATCCGGCCCAGAATATCGCGCACGCTGCTTTCGCCCGCGACATTATCATTGGGAATATAACGGTGCGCTTCCTCGCAAACCAGCAGCATCGGCCGCTGAGGCTCGTTACGCGCCCAGATCGCATAGTCAAAGACCAGACGGCTGAGCACCGCGACCACGGTTGGCGTTATCTCGGATGGCATGGCCGACACGTCGATAATCGAAATCGGCTTGCCATCGGCGGGCAGGCGCAGGATCTTTGTCAGGAAGTCGGCCATTGTATCGCCCACCAGCATGCCGGAGAACATGAAGCTGTAGCGCGGGTCGGCCTTTATCTCGTCGATCTTTGTCTTCAGGCGCATGAACGGCGCAGTGTTGGTCGATTTGTCGAGCTTGCCCATTTCATTCTGGATGATGCTGGTGAGGTCGGACAATAAATAAGGGACCGGGCTGTCTACGGTCAGCTTCGCAACGCCTTGCGCGGCCTGGCTCTTGGACTTGGCGGCGAGCAGGCATTTGGCGAGAATATCGCAATCCGTCTGCCGGTCATCGCCTTTTGATTTCACGAACACTTCGCAATGTTCCTGAAAGTTCATCAACCAATAGGGCATGGCCAAGTTGTTCACGTCGAACAGCCGCCCGTTGGTCTTGAACGCCGCCGAATATTCGCCGTGCGGGTCGATCATCAGGATATGACCTTCGGGCGCAATGTCGCAGATCTTGTGCAGGATCAGCGCCGCCGAGGTCGATTTACCCGTACCGGTCGATCCCAAAAGCGCGAAATGCTTGCCCAGCATCGCATCGACATAAAGCGCACCGCGAATATCCTCGGTCGGGTAAACCGTGCCGATCTCGACATGCGCGCGGCCATCGGAGGCGTAAATCTGTTTAAGGTCGCTGGTCGTCACCGCGTAAACATCGGAACCGGGAATGGGGTAGCGCGTCACGCCGCGGCGGAAATTATAGATATTGCCGGTCAACATCTCTTCATCGCCTTCACCCAGAAAATCTATCTCGGCAATGATGATCCCGCCCTGATCCCGGTGCAGTTTTTGCGTGCGGATATTGGCGATAAGCCATGTCGTGTCCACGCGCACTTTCACCTGGCTGCCCACCTGCCCGGCCATTTTCACGGTCGGATCGGGATGACCGGCAAGACTCGTCAGAACAGAGGCGTCCATCAATATGCGCGAGCTGGACCCGGCAATTTCGATGACCTCACCGATATTATGACCCTCGGCCCGTGTGGCCCCCGGCGCCGGTGTTGCAACCGGTTCATCAGCCGGAAATGGCTGTGCTGCGGGGAAATTATGAGAACCCATATCTGACATGAAGGCGCAATCCTGCTCTGTTTATCTGCGAACAGGATTACACGGCCATGATTAAGGATTATTTACCGGCGCTATCTGTTTGCAAAATGACAGAAAAAATCGCCTGCCCGTCACATCTTGCGGAACAGATAACCGGCGCCCCAGCCCAAAAGAACCGAAATGAGAACAGCCAGCAACCCATAGATAAAACCGTAATTTTCCGACAGGTTGGTAATGAAACGGCCAAAGCCCATTTTTTCTATCGTAATGTCCTTGATCTCGGCCGCTTCCACACGCCCGTCAATAATCAGGAATGTTTCCGCCGAATATTTGCCCACCGGCACGCTGGCCGGCAAATTTATCCGCGCTTTATAGAGGACGGAATCGGTAATCTCGACGCTGTTGGGCAGGTTTTCATATAATCCGCCGCGACTGTTCAGGTCCACCAGCCCCTGGGTAAAGCGGTTCAGTTCCTCGCTATCGATCGCACCGGCGGGGGATAATTGCAGATGGCTCAGGCCAAGCTCGAAAATATCCGCCGTCTTGGGATCGACAATTTCTTCCACCGGGCGCGATGATGCGATGGCGTAAAAACCCGGAGCAGAACGGAATTCACTGCTGGAGGCATTGATCCAGATACCGGCCACCTTTTGCTTTTCCCGCACGATGATGGATTCAGTCGGCCCCTTTAACACAACCACAATATCGGCTGCCTCGCTGTTGCGGGTGCCGGGAGGATAAGTAATCGCTCCGAAAAGCAAGAGCTGGGCGCCGTTAAAATCGCCCTTGATGCTGATCTTGTCCTGCGACACATCGGGCACCAGAACGGGCGCGTTGGCTGTCGTCAGGAACAATATGCCAAGAGCGCAAAATATCACTGCCAGCTTTGACCGGGGCGCGATCATAACAATTGCACCGTGTAAATCTCATCGGGGCGGAACCCCAGCCCCATCGCCATGCGAACGGCAACCAACAGCACTATGCCGGCAAGCGCAAGACGCAGATATTCCGGTTTCATCCGCTGGGCAAATTTTGCGCCCAGTTGCGCCCCGGTGACGCTTCCGATCAACAGCAAACCGGCCAGAACAATATCCACCGCCTTTGTTGTCATGCTGTGCATCATCGTGGCGGCAATGGTCACGAACAATATCTGGAACAGCGATGTGCCCACCACCACCTGAGCGCCCATGCCAAGCAGATAGAGCATTGCCGGGACCATGATAAAACCGCCCCCCACGCCCAGCAACATCGTCAATATCCCGGTCATAAGGCCGATTACAAACGGTGCGATGGGAGAGATATAAAGCCCGGAACGGTAAAAGCGCCATGGCATAGGCAGGTTCGCAACCAGCGGATGATGCCGCCGTTTTCGTGTTGGCACGGGTTTGCCAGAGCGGGTCGCCTTCACGCTGGCCCACGCTTCCTTGGCCATCAAACTGCCGATGCTGCCGAGCATCAGCACATAGAGAATCGAAATGACCGTATCGGTTTGTCCCCAGCGCTGGAGGATCTGGAACAGCCCGGCGCCGATAAACGTGCCCAGAAGCCCGCCCGCGACCATCACCGTGCCCATCCGGAAATCCACACCTTTAAGCCGCATATGGGCAGCGACGCCGGAAATGCTGGCCCCCGTCACCTGTGTCGAAGCCGATGCAGCGGCGACTGTCGGGGGAATCCCGTAGAATATTAACAATGGCGTGGTCAGGAACCCCCCGCCAACACCAAACATCCCGGACAAAATACCCACCGCCCCGCCAAGCAACACGATGACAAACGCATCAACTGACAAGTTGGCGATGGGGAGGTAAATATCCATATTTCCAACGAGTAATCTGTTTTCACCACAGGATAAAGAGACTTGATCTGCGCGCGGCTAATAAAGTTTCAAATCCGCCGATCAGAAGCCGGTTGAAACTGTGACAGCAACACCGGAATCGGGAACAGCATTGCCACCGATACGTTGCCGCCAGTCCAGCGACAAGCGCATATCGTTTTTACCGACCGGAATATGGATATTGGCCCGCGGCCCGATGTCAAAGCGCGTCACCCCTTCCTGTCCTCCAGCCCATGCACCTGCCCCGGCGGTCAGTTTATAATGGCCCTGTTCCCACAATTTCCTCTGCAAATTGGCCGATACATCAAAGAAATAGCTATCATTATCGGCAAACAGGAAACCCGCCTGCCCGTAAGTTTCCAGACTGGTATCCGCTATTAATATTTCCGGCAATTTTTCCGGCAAGATTTTCGGGAGCAAATCCGGGCCGGTTCCGCCAGCCACATAGACCGCAGTTCCGCGGCTGTGAAACTGCCCTGCCCCCATGCGCTTTTCTGCGAACAGGGATAACGGTATCCTGGCAAAGGGGCGCGCGCTGAGGCCGATTGCAAGCTCCTCTTGTCCTGCATCCTTGAGCGCGCTTGATGCCCGGACAAAGGCCGACAGGTGACTCTGCGATGCCCCTGCCAGACGATAAGTCAGGATGGCTCCGGCCTGACTGCCACCATATTGTCCGCCCGGCGATTGCAGCACCGGCACAGCCGCACCGGACGGCCCTGCGCCGCTGGACTGGCGTGCAAATAGCCAGAAATAGCCGGATAGCGGCTTGGTTGATGATGGAACTATCCCGGCCGCCTGCCTTTGCGAAACCTGTCGCGGGGGCGCGGCGGGCGTTTCTTTTGCCGTGGTGGATGGCTGCGATAAAGCAAATGCACTGGCAATCAGCGGTGTCCTTGCTTCGGGATATGTAACCCGCCGGCCGCCCTTTTGATCGCTTTTGGTGACTTTGGTCCGCATCAGTACGGGTAGCGGGGCTGATGGTGATGCTGCGCCAGTTGGGGCTGGCATATTCACCATCTCGGCCGCTTCCACTGCTCCTACAACCGAAACAGGAAAGGCAATTTCCCATATAATCCGGACCGAAACCCAGAGGATAACCATGGCTAAAAACACCTTGACCGGGGCGCCCTTACTGATCTGCATGACGGTGATTATTCGCTTTTGAGAAGGGCGTTTAAAGGCCTGAGCCGTTCGACTTGGGTCATATCAGGGTAGAAATGCTCGGTTTTCTCCCATCGCAGAGGCGCCCCGGTTAATATTTTCAGATAATAGATTATGGCCCGTTTAGCCGCTAATATATTGATTATATTGGCAATGAATGTCCGCGGGATCGACAGCCATGCCTCCCTCATCCCATAGAGCGCAGAAACCAGATAGGCCCGGATCACCATTCGCCAGAGCAGGAACAGCGCATTGGAAACCAGCATTATCTTTAGCAAGCCGGAAAGCGGAGCGGGTTGATAAAGGCCCGCCAGATCAAGAGCATATAATGTTCCGGACAGGATAATCGCCACATAGGCCAGCGCCAGAATAATGGCAGAAAAGCTGGACTTGCGATCACGAAGGCGCATCCAGTTTTCGCGCCAGCAGTTCTTCCAGCCCAGCCGGTCCCATCCGGATAATGAAATGCCGACCATCCAGCGGCTTTTCTGCCTTATCGCGTCTTCAAGCGTGTCCGGGAAGAATTCCTCTGTCGCGACCAACTGGCCCTTCTGGTCCTTCAGCCTCACAAAAATTCCGCGTGCCTCCCCTTCCGTAAGCCTGAGGCCCAGTTCGTAATCCTCTGTCAGGCTGGCTTCATCAAACGGTTTGCCGGATTTGCGGGCGGACAGGTTGCCCAGCGCTTCACGCCGGAACGCGCATCCGACGCCGGCGGCGGGCAACGATACGCCCAGCGCCTCCCTCAAAACCATTTGCTTGCCGTGCAATTCGGCAAATTCATCACCATAATGCCCGGCAATCCATGTCGAACGCGCCGCGCGCCGGGGGATGACCGGAATCTGCACCAATGATGCCCGGTCGATCAGAAAATCAAACAATTCCAGTGCCTTGGGATGAACCAGATCCTCCGCATCCTGAAGAATGACGGCCTTGAATTCAATCTTTTCCAGCATTTCGTCCTGACACATTCCCCGCCAAAGCCGGTTCAGACAGTCCGCCTTGGACGTAGGACCATCATGGTCGCATAATATCATCCGGATATTCTTGAATCCGCTGGCCGCATCCGCAACAGCGGCAATCGTGGGGCCGTCATTGGGATAACAGCCCACATAGATACGGTAATTCCTGTGCTGCCACTGGCTTTTGCAGCGCCGCAACATGGCCCCGATAACCGGCGCTTCCTGCCATGCAGGGACAAATATCGCCAACGGTCGGCCATTATCAGGCGGCGGTATCTGCTCTGCAATTATACGGTCAAAGCGGTTGTAAACCAACAGCTTGCGCTTGAAGTTATGGATGATCCACAGCCCGTCAAATATGACATCATCAACCGCGCCGATTATGAAACAGAAGCTGGCGAAAAAGAGCAATTCCTTTTGCACGAAGTCGACAGACGACAATATATAATCATGCATTCAACTCTACGCCCCCCGCCGTAGCGAAAATTTCCCCCGGCAACCGAGCGTTACGGTTATAAACCGGACAAGATTTTCCGAATAGCACTGCCCGATCGCCCCCCGCGACAAGCAGCATTTCTTGAAATCTATCTTAATGTAAAAGATTGTAACATGATGAAAAGAGATAATTAAAAAACATGTAATGGATGCTGGACTCGCAAAGCAGATCAGGCCATCGTTCAAAGAAAACTAGTGATAGTGGAGGTGGAATGAACGTATCCCAATCAACGGCGGCTCCCGAGACCAATACCGGGCAAGCATTTGGAACCAGTGGTTATCGCAACTACGTTCTGTTTTCTTTGATGCTCCTCTACACGTTGAATTTTATCGACCGGATCCTGATCGGCGTGGTGGCACAGCCGATAATCGAGGAGTTCCGGTTGCAGGATTGGCAATTCGGCTTGCTGTCCGGTTTTGGCTTTGCGTTGATGTACACGGTGATGGGTATCCCGATCGCGCGTCTGACCGAGCGCATGAGCCGCGTCTATATCATTGCGGCCAGCGTCATATTATGGTCGCTGATGACCGCCCTGTGCGGCATAGCGGGCAGCTTTCTGGCACTGCTCGTCTTCCGGATAGGTGTCGGAATTGGTGAAGCAGGCCTGACCCCCGCGGCCAATTCGATTATTTCCGATTATTTCCCGCCGCGCAGCCGCGCCCGCGCTATCGCAATCTACACCATGGGCATTACTTTGGGCGGCGTCCTTGCCAACGCATTTGGCGGACCGATTACCCAGATGTTTTCATGGCGTGAAGCATTTCTGGTCCTCGGTATTCCCGGCGTTCTGTTCGGAATGATCTTTCTGTTCACTGTGAAAGAGCCACCGCGCGGCTATGCCGATCCACCCGGCATAAGCTCACCGGAAAGGACGAGTATCGGTGATACGATCCGTGAACTGTCTCCCAAGCCCTCTTTCTGGATCAATGTGGCCGCAGCGGCATTGGTCGCCTTTGTCGGTTACGGCGTCAGCAACTTCCAGGTCGCCTTTTTTCAGCGTGTCCACGAAATGTCGATCGCGGACGTAACGCTGAAAATCGCCGTGCCGTTGGGCCTTGCTGCATCATTTGGTGCGTTCATAACCGGATATTTCACCGAAAAACTCAGCGGCCGTTATCCCAATGCCGTCGCATGGTTGCCGGGCATCATGCTGATCGTCAGTGTGCCCTTTTACTGGATCGGATTCACTACCAGCAGCATCCCCTTTGCCCTCGGCGTATTGATTGTCGGAGCGGCTTTGCATTACGGTTATCTCGGCGCGCAATATACCATTTGCCAGGGCGTCGCCAGCCCGCGGTCCCGCGCAACGGCGATCGCTATGTTCCTGTTTATCGTCAACCTGATCGGCTATGGCTGCGGTCCGCTGGCTATTGGTCTGTTAAGCGATTTCTTGATGACCGCCGATCTCGCCGCATCGCAATATGCCGCAGAACTCAGCCCGCAATTGTGTAAAGGCAGACCGGAAGAACTGGTCGCTACACTGGGCGCAGCGCAAGCGCAGGCCTGTCTGACCGCAAGCGGCGAAGGGTTGCGCTGGGCGATACTTTACATGTCCAGTATATTTGCACTTGCAGGCGGCCTGTATCTCTATATCTGCAAGACATTGCAGCAGGATCTGGTCGCCAAAATGAACTGATCCCGCGTTCACATTGTCAAAGAGTATAATATGTCCAAATATGAAAACTGGCAGCTATCAAAGGCCAGCTATCCCTTTTCCACGATTACCCAGACCCGCTTTGGCGACATGGATCTGTTGGGCCACATCAATAATGTTGCGATGGCGGGCCTGTTCGAAAATGGCCGCGTCCGGTTTAACCATTCGCTAGGCATGGCTCATCTGGGCGAAGGGGAGCGCTGGCTGATCGCGGCGGTACAGATCAACTATATCCGCGAAGCCCATTTTCCCGACGATGCAGAAATTTGCAGCGGGATCAGCCGGATCGGCAATTCGTCATGGGATATATTATCCGCCGCGTTCCAGAAGGACAAATGCGTCGCAACCTGCACAACGACGCTGGTTCAGACCGACAAACAGGGCTCCAAGCCAATAGGGGCCGATCTCCGCGCGGGTCTGGAGAAATATATGGTCGGAAAAGACTGAAATTTTCCGTTAGTCCTGAGCTTGCCGTAAGGCGCTTGGGACTAACGGTTTTATCATCGACCGAAGACGGTGCCCGAAAACAGCGCCCGAAAGCAGCGCGTAATCAGTGCTACCTAATCGGTGAAATTCCCTGTCCGCTTCTGTAAATAGGCCATTACGGCCTCTTTCTGGTTGGGAGCGCGGGCGACCTTGTCCTGCTCGACACTTTCCATCATCAATATCTCGTCTTCGTTCATATCCGCCAATTTGTTCATCAGCCGCTTGGCAGCTTTGATCGCGTCGGGATTCTTGCCCGCAATTTCGGCGGCCAGATCCATCGCCCGTGCATGCGGGTCGTCGGAAAGGTGCGAGACAAAGCCCAGCTCCTTGCCCTCTTCGCCACTGAAAATCCGGTTGGTATAGGTCAGTTCGCGCAAAATATCGTCACGCACAAAACTGCGCCATGTTGAATAGCTGCCCATGTCAGGGATCAGTCCCCAACGCATTTCCATGATCGACAGCTTGGCATCGGGGGTCGCGATCCGGATATCGCCCGCCGATGCGAATTGCAGCCCGCCGCCCACACAGGCACCGTGAATGGCCACGATAACCGGCGCTGGCAGCCGCCGCCATTGCAGAACGACATGCTGGTATTTATTGGCATTGCCATGACTACGGTCGATCAGGCTCGTTCCCGTGCCCGAATTGGTGAAGGTAGACATATCAAGGCCCGCACAGAACCCCTTGCCATTACCCGACAACACAATCGCGCGGACATCGTTCATCTGCGCCAGTTGATCCGTCGCGTCTATAATCGCATCAATCTGTTCCGGGTCGAGCGCGTTCATTTTTTCCGGGCGGTTGAAACGGACATCTGCAATATGGTTTTCAACCGAAATAGTAACGCGCTGTGACATGTTCTGACTCTCCGTGAATGGATTCGTTTATGCTTTAGCAGCGATGTTAATCGCTCGCTTAACAAGCGGCAACTGGTCATTGCCAAAATACAT
>NZ_DATCTC010000039.1:0-209099 GCF_036568145.1 Parasphingorhabdus sp.
CCACGCTCAGGCGGCAGCAACGGCCCGATCAATTCCCATTCAGCATCCGACAAATCCCCGCGGCCCATGACTACTCCTCAAAAAGCAGCCTTGAATCACAACTCGGTGTGGTTGGGAATCCCTTTTGTCAACACGACCTAGAGTTTGGTAAGAAGGCTTGGAGGCACATTTAACATAAGTGTAACAAATCATCATTTGCCACGTCATTATAATTGAACCCAATCAAACCGTTCCCCCAACCGTGCCCGATGTCTAGGAATGCCGGCGGTTTGAGCCATCACCATGCATGCAATCACATAGGGAAATTTTGGAGAATTTCAGATGAACGATGCCGAAAATGATAATGCAGACAAAGAGATTATCACGATGTACGCCCCAATATTCCGGCAGAAGCTTGCCAGACTGGAAGCGCATGGCCAGCAAGACACTGCCGAAGCGGATGAATTGCGCACAGTATTATCACGGATTGATCGTGCACAATCCTGCGCTGAGCGTGAACCGACGATAGTCCGTCATGAAACTAACCATCACCAAGAACATCAAGCCGTCTGAATTCGACCGCACAGAGTAACCCAAACATTACATGAGTTAGCCGGCAGTTTAACTACCGAGCGCGGACTCCAGCAGAGCCGCTTGACCGCAAAGGAACGAAACAGTGTCAATGAACAATGAAATGGAATTAAAAGGGGTATTCAACGTTGAACAGCTGGAGCAGTTAAAAAGTCTATGTGCCATTCGGGAGCTTGCAGTTGACAAGGCAGTCTCTCGCATTTTGACAACGACATATTTTGATACGCCCGATCATGCTCTGCACAAGCACGGCTATTCATTGCGTGTTCGCAAAATCGGCAAGACTTATACCCAGTGCCTGAAACGGCAAAGCGAACCTTTGGGTGCCATTATAGGGAGAACAGAATGGGAGGCTGAATTGCCGGATCAAATCCCACAAATTGATCTTCTTGAAAATAAGAAAATCCGGGCCAAGATAAATCGATTGGCCGAGGACAATCTCCAAGCTATTTTCCAATCCGTTGTTAGGCGGCAGTCCCGTAAACTCAAATTTCAAGATGGTGCGACAGTGTCGCTCGACATCGATGTCGGCGAAGTCACCGCAGGTGATGAAGTCAAGCCAATTTGTGAATTCGAGCTCGAACTTTTAAGCGGTTCAGCCGCTCGCATATTTGAACTTGCGGCAACTATTAATCAGACAGTCCCGTTCCGGACCAGCACTGTGAGCAAAGCAGCACGTGGCTATTCATTGTTATCCAAGCAAGAGCCACGCGCTCAAAAATGGCAGCAGTCTAAGCTGTTGAAAAGCTTCTCTGCAGAACAGGCCTTTGTCGACAATGTTCAGCAGGCAATCAGCTATCTCCAAGCCAACGAAGATTCGGTTCTACAGGACGATGCTGAGGGCATCCATCAAATGCGCGTTGCCTTGCGGCGTTTGCGTGCAGGCTTGGAGATTTTTCAGTCCTATATTGCGCCAAAAAAATATGATTGGATCATGACCGAAGCAAAATGGCTTAGGGATGAGCTAGCGGCAGCGCGCAGCTGGGATGTTTTCATCGATGAATTTGTAGCACCGGTCGCCAAAATTTCCAGACCGGCCATCGGATTTGAACTGCTTTTGTCGGCTGCCGAGAATGAAAGAGTTCTTCATCGCAAACAAGCCCGCAGCGCAGTCAATTCCGCGCGCTATACGGAGTTTATTCTAGGGCTTAGTACATGGATTTATAGTGACAGCTGGCGGGATAACGCGCCCTCTTCAAAAGCAATGGACCTGTCAAGGCCAGTGAGAAAATTTTGTGCAAGGCAACTCAAGAGACAGAATAAAATTGTGCGCGAAAACTGTAAAAAGCTTGAGAAAATGTCTGAGGAAGAAAGGCATAAGCTGAGATTAGAAGTTAAAAAACTTCGTTATACCATCGATTTTTGTGCTAATATTTATCCAGATAAGCAAGTTTTGAAATTTCAGAAAACGCTTAGTCCCATTCAAAGTCGGATGGGTTATTTGAATGATGTCCTTGTTGCGGAAATGCTTGTCGAGAAATTGCTGGGCGTGAAGCCCGATCCTGCCACTCCAGCATGGCATTATTCCGCTGGTATTGTCATCGGATGGCACCGACGCGAAGCCAAATTGACCGCAAAGAAACTTTTCAAGGATGTAAACCGGTTGCTGAGAACCAGAGTTTTCTGGGATAGAAAATGATTCCGATGCAGAATCGGAACGAGAGTACAGGCCGGTTCA
Organism: Parasphingorhabdus sp.; assembly: GCF_036568145.1. GTDB lineage: Bacteria > Pseudomonadota > Alphaproteobacteria > Sphingomonadales > Sphingomonadaceae > Parasphingorhabdus. The sequence continues at coordinate 2,249 of NZ_DATCTC010000039.1, forward strand.
GACGCTACCAAAAAGAAGACTGGCGATGACTGGCGTGATGGTCCTTGTCATCCTGGGCGTCTTTATTGCTCTGTTGTTTGACTATTCGAACGGAATGCAAGACGCCGCCAACATGTTGGCTACGGCAATTGCCTCGCATGCAATGACCCCAATACAGGCAATTACTCTGGTGTCCTCGTTCACTTTTCTTGGTCCAATCATTGGAGGAACTGCGGTGGCCAATACGATAGGCAGCTTTGTTGATGTTTCCGATCTGGGGAATATTATTTCACTGACTGTCATACTATCAGGTCTGGGCGGTGCGATTATCTGGAATTTTCTAACCTGGTGGTTTGGACTTCCCGTCTCCTCTTCCCAAGCTCTTGTTGGAGGTCTCGTAGGGGTGGTAATTGTCGCTGCGGGTCCAGGCCATGTCGTCTGGGGTTTTGAGCTAACTGGCGGCTTTCATCTCAAGGGTGTCGCCAAGATATTGGGGGCTTTGTTTCTTTCACCCATTCTGGGGTTTTTCCTGGGCGGCCTATTACACCACCTCATGGTCTTCTCCTTGCGGGCCGCCAAGCCATCGGCCAATAAATATCTTCGCGCTTCTCAATGGCTGACAACGGCGGCTCTGGCCTTTTCTCATGGAACAAATGATGCCCAAAAAGGCATGGGTGTAATTGCCATGATCCTGGTCCTGGGCGGCGTCAGCGGGCAGTTTTATGTTCCGTTTTGGGTTATTTTGGCGAGCGCAACAGCAATTACAATCGGCACGCTGACAGGCGGTTGGCGCATTGTGCGTACGCTGGGTTTCGGGATCTACAAAGTTCGGCCAATCCATGCGTTGGATGCACAATTGACGTCGGCTGGCGTGATTTTGGCGGCATCTGCTCTCGGAGCGCCAGTTTCCACCACTCAGGTGGTGAGCACTGCAATTATGGGCGTTGGCACATCAGAGCGGCCAAAGTCGGTTCACTGGGGCACTGCAAAGCATATCTTCGGGACATGGCTGATCACGATACCTGGCGCTGCGAGCGTTTCCATTACCATTTACGGATTGATCCAATTGGCTGGAAAGATTTTTTGATGGAAAACCATATATGGCATGCTCCCAAATCCGGAAAAGTAGCATTTTGCGCAATTGGCCTAATGGGCTTCTGGGAAAGCTGGCGTCTAAGACAGCACATATGTGTTTCTAAACGCGGCTTTTGGGAAATTAGTCAAAGATGATTAACGATGCCCCTCAAATTTCGCATCTGATGCTCTTTGGGCAAAGCCTGGTCCTCGGCTTTTTGGTAGGGCTGGAGAGAGAGCGTCATGAAAATTCCATCGCAGGGCTGCGGACTTTTACACTAATCGCGCTTGCTGGTTCGCTCGGCGGCTATATCTGGGCGCAAACTGATTCTCAAATCGGTGCCTGGGCGCTTTTGATACTTGTCGCCGCCTGTCTGATGATCGCCCAAATGAAATCCCGGGCTGAAGAGCCAGATACCACGACGGTAATCGCTGCGCTAATTACCTTTATACTGGGTTATATTTTATGGATTGGCCATCCGTTGTTGCCCGCCGCGATTGCTGTGACAATGACTGCGTTGCTCTATTTCCGTAAAGAATTGCGAGAGGTACCGCAAAGGTTGACCAAACAGGAAATAATATCGTTTTTCCAATTCGCAGCGATCGCGGTTATCTTATTGCCAATATTACCGAACAACAATTACGGCCCTTACGAGGTATTTAACCCCTATCAAATCGGTTGGCTAGTGGTCCTCATTAGCGGGCTTAGCTTATTGGGTTATCTCGCACTTAAAATATTTGGGCATAAGTCGGGCATCGCAATTGCCGGGATTTTGGGAGGCATGGCTTCAACGACGGCAACGACCCTTGTCTATGCTAAATATAGCAAGGAACAGGCCGGGTTCTCCAACATTGCAGCAACCATTATATTATTGTCCTACCTGGTTCAGCTCGTTCGCATTGGAATTATCGTGGGCTTACTGGAGTTTATGCTGATGCCTCTCATGCTGCCATGGCTGATAGGGGGCGCAGTGGCTGGCAGTCTGTTCGTTTTGTGGTCGTATCGCAGGATTGAAGACTCAAGGGAGCCGCTACCGGCAGTATCAACCCGAAATCCAGCGGAAATCGTGAGCGCGGGGATCTTTGCACTTAGCTTTGCCGGGATATTATTTCTTGTCGCCTGGATGAATGATGTCTTTGCAGAAGCCGGTGTTTTCCTAGTGTCCTTCCTATCAGGATTGACCGATATTGACGCCATAACAGTTTCAAACCTGAAACTCGTGTCGGATAATATTCTTGATCCCAATATTGCCGTTTACGCAATCATATTGGCCTTCTTCGCCAACCTTATTTTCAAACTTGGGATAGTTTTTGTGTTTGCCGACAAGAAGCTACGACGCCCCATTTTAACCGGTTATCTGGCTTTGGTATTTGGTATCTCGGCAGGAGTTCTGATCAATGTTTATATCTGAACCGAATAAGGCGTGCCGTTGGCCATATCGAGTAGAGCTGGCCGAATGCCAGCTATATACGCGAGTAGGGCACGGCTTTCCGCCAACGACGAAAAAGCCACGAGACGGGGCAACTTGGCTCAGTCAAGCCAGCAACGATTGGACAGGCTATGCAATCTGAAACTGAAAGCACACAAACAAAACGGATTTCGCGTTTCTCGAAAATTATAAACTCCGTGTTTCCGCGAACGCCGGACTTCTATTCAATGCTTAATGATCAATGTGATGTCGTTGTGCAGGCAATGGAAATGCTGGTCGCCTATATGCAAACAGGCGAGCAGAAACGAGCCGATGATGTGCGGAGACTGGAGCACGAAGGGGATATTTTGAAAATACGAAACATAGATACCCTTAACCGCTCTTTTTCAACGCCGTTTGATCGCGAGGACATTTATCGGGCGATCACCTCGATCGATGAGGGTTTAAATTATGCCAAGACGACCGTGCGGGAAACGGAGATTCTTGGGATCGAACCCGATGCCCAAATGCTCGAAATGGCGAAGCTTCTTCAATCCAGTGCGCAAAAGCTTCAAAGTGGTTTCGCCACTTTGGAAAAGGACCCTAGCTTGGCCGAACAAAGCGCTGCGGCCGTTCAAAAAGTGGAAAGACAGGTTGAAAAACTATATCGCAACGCGCTTTCTCAGTTGTTCGATGCAAAATACTATTCCGCCAAACCCCGGGCAGAACAATCCAGCAATCAAGATGAGTTTTTGCATCAATTGGATCCTTTGGAGGAGGCCGATTGCAGGGCAGTGGCTAGCGGTTTGGCCTATGTAATGGAAGTTTTGAAGCGGCGGGAAATCTATCGCCATTTGTCAAACGCATCCGACCATTTCGCCCATGCCGGCGATATTCTGCACAACATAATCGTAAAAACAGCGTGACATTTCTGCTCAAATTGAGATGATTTTTGGAAAGGTGACAAGATGAGTAAAAAGGAAAAAAAGACCAAAGGGTTCGGCAAAGAAAACTATAAGGCCTCTTTGCAACGCCTGCAGTTGGAACTGGTAAAATTGCAACGACACCTGATAAAGAATGATTTGCAGATCCTTATTATTTTTGAAGGACGAGATGCAGCAGGCAAGGACGGCGTTATCAAGCGGATAACCGAGCATTTGAGCCCGCGGGAAACGCGCGTTGTGGCCTTGGGCAAGCCTTCGGACAGAGAACTCCGTTCTTGGTATTTCGAGAGATACGTGGCCCATCTTCCAACAAGTCAGGAAATGGTATTGATGAATCGAAGTTGGTACAACCGGGCCGGCGTCGAACGCGTCATGGGCTATTGCAGCGAAACGGAATATGAGAATTTTATGAGATCAGTAGTTCCTTTTGAGCAGATGCTGATCGGGTCCGGGATGCAAATCTACAAATATTATCTCGATATCTCAAAAGACGAACAGGAACGGCGCTTGCGTGATCGTCGGGTAGACCCTTTAAAGCAGTGGAAAATTAGCCCGATAGATGAAGTAGCCATTGAACATTGGGACGATTATAGCGAAGCGCGCGATGCGATGTTCCGCCGGACCCATACTGAAATATCACCATGGTATGTGGTCAAAGCGGACGATAAAAAAACGGCGCGATTGAATATTATTGGTCACCTGATGTCGCTCGTTGATTGTCCGGATAAGGATAAGCACGCTGAGCAACCTGATGCTGAAATAGTCTTTCCGTTTGATGAGATATATCTGCAAAAAAAAATCATTGCGTCGTGATGGCACTCAATGGTCCAGATGGGCTAAATTTCTGCCAAAACACGTTGCGGATTTTTCCTTGGACGCGAGTTCCATCGTGAGCATATCCATTGTTTTTCAGATCATAATAGTGATGCTTCTTTGGGCAATATGCTTTCCCTTCATAACCTGGGGCATAGAATTTGCGCCGCATCTTACATTCGCTGCTTTTCGCGCGGTCCTGTCAGGCCTAGTTTTGATTGTACTTGCGTTTGCATTGCGGCAGCCATTGCCCCAAAATTGGAATGACTGGAAAATCATCGCCATAGTGGGGATTGGAGCGACCAGTTTTGGCTTTTTGGGCATGTTTCACGCAGCGGAATTTGTCTCTCCGGGTATTGCGACGGTAATCTCAAATGCACAGCCTTTACTAGCTGCAATTCTCGCAGTCTTTATTTTGAAGGAGCGGCTGACGCGTCTAGGCGTTTTGGGCATGTTATTGGGTTTCGGCGGGATCATATTCATAGCGTCGCCAGGATATCTTTCCAGTGAGAATGATAGCTATGCGATTGGCGTAGCCTATATTATTCTGGCTGCCCTGGGCATTACGATTAGCAACGTCTGGATTAAAAAACTAGCTGGGTCTGTTGATGCATTGATGGCGATGGGTCTGCAGCTTCTTATCGGCAGTATTCCCCTTGCCATTGCAGCCTTGTTTTTTGAAGATCCAACAGCTGTAAAATGGTCATCCCAATTCGTATTGATACTTGGAATTCTTAGCGTTTTGGGTACTTCTTTGGTCTACTGGATGTGGTTTTCCATCCTCGAAAAAACTTCGTTGAACCGGGCTAATAGTTTTAGTTTTTTCATCCCGATTTTTGGCTTGGCACTGGGAGTTATATTTTTCGGAGAACGTATCGCTTTTCTCCAATGGATAGGGATTGCCCTAACTATAGTAGGGGTTTCCATGATTTTCATGCTGGGATCATCCCAGAAACGATCGATAACATGACAGATACAACTGGCCACTCATCCAAGGTGCTGGGTTGGAGCGCTGCTTTTCAAAACAATTTTTTCTGTCTGGAACCCGGTTATTGGCGACTGCTAGTATGAAAAATACCAAAACAATGAAGGGGTGCGTTCAATCTCTCACATTTTCGCGGCGCGCTACTCTACTGGGCGGTGCCTCATTAGGTATCGGCGTCGTTCTCATAGCCCGCATGGGCTATATCTCCGTTGTCGAAAATAGCCGTTACAAATTGCTGTCAGAGAGCAACCGTGTAAATTTTACGCTCATACCGCCGCGAAGAGGTTGGCTTTTAGATCGCAACGAAAAGCCTATCGCAAACAATAAAGCCGATTTTCGTGTCGACTTAAATCCGAGTCGCGTGAAGGACAAAGAAACGACGGTCGCTACGCTTAGCAAATTGTTGAGGCTGGATACGGAAGAGGTTAGGCGAATAAACACTGAATTGGTAAAGACAAATAATTTTCAGCCAATCCATATTGCCTCAGGTCTTAATTTGGACAGCTTCGCTGCAGTGACTGTCCGCTTGCCAGACTTACCCGGAGTTTCAGCTAGTCGCGGTTTTTCAAGAAATTATCCACCTGGAACGGCCGTCGGGCATCTTGTCGGCTATGTTGGCACGCCATCGGCTGAAGAATATGAACAAGATCCTTCACCTATTCTGGTCACGCCGGGGTACAAAATTGGCAAGGATGGGCTAGAAAAGAAATTTGAGGCAGCGCTGCAGGGAAAACCAGGAGCTAAGCGGGTAGAAGTTACGGCGAGAGGAAAGATTGTACGCGAACTGGAAGCGCGCCCTGATATCCCAGGCAAGTCCATTCAGCTGACGTTAGATATTGATGTCCAGCGTTATGCTGCACGAAGATTGGGCGAGGAATCCGGTTCGGTTGTTGTTCTGAATAGCCAAACGGGGGAGATTTTGACGATTACGTCCATGCCGTCGTTCGATCCCAATAGCTTCTCGGACGGTATTAGTCAGAATGAATGGCAGATGTTGTCCGGCGATGATCATGTGCCTCTTCGGGACAAGTCCCTGCGCGGTCTTTATCCGCCTGGATCAACAATCAAGCCAATGGTCGCATTGGCGCTCCTAAAGGAAGGGGTGAGAGCAGATGAAACGATTTTCTGTACTGGTCGTTTGAAAGTTGGCAATAGCTTCTTCCATTGCTGGAAACGAGGCGGGCATGGGACAGTCAACATGGCCAAAGCTATATATCAAAGCTGTGATGTCTATTTCTACCAAATGGCTCTTAGAGTGGGAATCGAGCCCATTGCGGCGATGGCAAAAACACTGGGGCTGGGTCTAACATATGATCTGCCCGTTTCATCGCAAAGCTATGGCACGGTACCTGATGCACAATGGAAGGAGCGTAAATATAATCGAAAATGGCAAGCCTATGATACGGTCAATACGACGATCGGTCAGGGGTATATGCTTGCTAATCCGCTGCAACTGGCGATCATGGCCGCCAGAATTGCTTCTGGGCGCAATATCGTTCCTTCATTGCTACCCAACAAGAACAAGCGGCTACCTCAAAGTCTTGACCTTTCGCCAGAACATCTTGCTTTTGTTCGCAGCACCATGGGAGATGTGGTCAGCGAAATAGGCACAGCGCGCCGCGCCGCGCTGCCTATCCCGGATGTGAAGATGGGCGGTAAAACGGGGACCGCACAAGTAAGGCGTATAACGATGGCAGAGCGGGCAGGGGGAGTTCGGTCCAACGCTAGCCTGCCTTGGAAATTCCGCGATCACGGACTTTTTGTTGCTTTCGCACCAGTTGAAAATCCCCGATATGCAATTTCCGTAGTAGTGGAACACGGCGGCGGCTCGGGATCCGCCTATCCGATTGCGCGCGATGTCATGACGTTCTTATACAAGCAAGAAATAGCAATGGATGCCCTGCGAAAACTCGAAGCCGACTGGGGCGGAGATATTGAAGAGCGGATGGCTAAAAGGCTGGCAGAATACAAAGCATCCAAAACCGTCACAGCAACGGACTGACAAGTCGCGCAATATTTTGGGCTAACTTGACTGGCACGGCGCGTTGATTCCAGACTTCCTGGCTTAGTCGCTCGCTCGAAGCGATATTTTTGCTTTGTTCCGCGGCCAGCATCCTTGCTAGTTTTTCATCGTAGATTATCAAACTGGCTTCGGCGTTTAACTGAAATGACCTGATGTCAATATTGGTAGAGCCAACAACACATATTAGATCGTCTACCATGATGTGTTTGGCGTGAAGCAAGCCGTCACCATATAGATAGATGGTTATGCCCGCGCGCAGCATCTGATCATAATATGAGCGCTGAGCAAGGCCTACCAAGATGTTGTCCGAAACCCTAGAGAGTATAAGATTGACTTCAACTCCTCGCAAAACTGCAGTTTCAAGTGCTTCTACCAAGGCAACGTCCGGTATGAAATAAGGGGTAGTGATAACGATGCGCTGCCGGGCGCTGTATATTAGGGCTACAACCAATCGACCTGCGCCGGTAACAGGAAAATCCGGCCCGCTAGGCAGCAGCTGAGCCATTATCGATCCTTTGCCATGACGATGCGGAAAATATGTCGCGTCGTCCAAAACCTGCCCGGTTTCAAGATACCAATCTGCTGCAAACACAGCTTGCATTTCAAGCACTACGGGGCCTGCGACATGCACAACGAGCTCGCGGTTGAACAAGCCGGGTGCATATTCTGCATCAATGATATTTTGTGAACCAATATAACCAATAGACGCATCAATAATCGCAATTTTTCTGTGATTACGCAGATCGGCGCGGGCAGAACGTCGACGCAAAAAAGTCACCGGCAACGCCCGTGCTACTTGGACGCCTTCACTTGTCAGACGATTACGAATGGTGCGTGCCCATCGACGTGAACCCAAAGCATCGACAAGAACCCTGCATTCGACACCCCGTTCGGTGGCTCTTATCAGCGCATCAATCACTTTTGATCCGGTGCGGTCGTTGGCAAAAATATAACTGAGAAGATGAACGTGATGATTAGCCCCATTGATATCTGAAACGAGTTGATCAACGGTGCGATCATAATCTGAAAGAAGATCAATCCTATTACCGCCCAATATCGGAAACTGGCCCAAATTCTGGACCAATTTAGCAGCGGGAGCATATGTTTCGGGTAAAATTGGATGAGAGCAAAACTTAGAATGGCTGATTTCATCGGTTGCGTTTGCCAACAATTGACGAGCTTTTTCAAATCGCTTTCGCCGCCACCGTGGGTAGGTAGGCCGGCCAATTAGTAAATAAACAATCAGTGCCGGAATTGGGATAAAAAAGGTGACAAACAGCCAACCGCGTGCCGCTCCGGGGGACCGTCTTAGCGGGACGACTATCAGCATGATTACACGGATCGTCCACTCAACCAAGACGTAACCAACTGCCAAAGAATCAATAATATCCTGGCTCATTTGGCGGGTTCAATTTTCATTGCCATATGTCTTATCCGCCTGAGTATGTTCGCGTGGCAATATCCTGCATATTTTTAGCTCATAAAGTTCTAGCTTGCCTATTCAGGCAACATCGCTTGATGGCCGGGTCCACTTCAAATCGCCAATAGCTCGTTCAGTTCTTCATCGCCAAGCTGATCTCCTTGATGCACCATTGTGGATTTCTCAACAATGGGTGATGGTCGCCATTTTCTAGAATCCGCAATTTCCAGTGCGGACGGTTGGACGACAATTTCCTAACTCCCGAAAGTGGAGCGGTTGTGTCTGCGCTCCCATGCAGGCAATAGACGCCGCATTCAGGATCCAATCTGTCAGCATCAGCGAACAGATCATGGCCATATACGCCGTCCCATAAAGAAGAAGTGTACGATCGCCATGTGTGGCGGGTCAGGTCCTCAACGACTTCAGGCGGCATATCACGCAGCACATAGGGGAGAAACCAGCGCAGGACCCAACGTGTCACCATACATGCAAGTGCTGCAAAGGCTATGTTGGTCGTAACATATCGCTCCGCTAGATGGCTTTCGCTAAAATATTTTATGGCACCTTCTTTATCGCCGAAATAGGGAATACTGACCAGGATCAGACGTTTTACCAAATGAGGAAACCGGGCGCAAAAGGCGATTGCGACTATTGCCCCGAATGAATGCCCAACGATAGTGATTGCTTTTTGGCCGTGTACAATCTGATAAAGTTCATCGACATGGCGATCCACCGTATATTTGGTCCATGGTTTTGGGGATTTTCCATAGCCGAGCAGATCAACCAACAAGAGCCGGTGATCAATCGCCAATGGGGCTATGCGCGATCTCCAGTAACGCGTTGAGCCCGCGATGCCATGCAAGAAAACCATGGTTGCGCCTTCATCACCAAGGCTTTCGCTATAGAGCATAGTATCCAAAGCCTGCCATGCTGAGCCGAGGATATTGCCTGCCGGGAATCCAATTTCGTGAAATAATAACGCTGCATATCACTTTCATAAGATGTGCCTTCCAACATCTCCAAGATAGATTTAGCAACCAGAAGATCAGGCAAATTATTGATGGGACATAATCCGCGATTCAAATCAATTTCTAACTGACATTTTGGTCTCGAAGTTCCCTAATGAGACAAGAGAAGCGGAATTGCACTATTCTGCAGCATATGCCGGGTAACACCGCCGAAGATCATTTCGCGTGTTCGCGAATGGCCATAGGCGCCCATTACTATACAGGAGGCTCCAATGTCGCGAGCTGCCGATTCTAGAGTTTCTTCTATCGACGTTTTTTCAGTAATTTCTCTCACTTCGGCGTGAATTTCATGCCGGGACAAAAACACACCTGCGTCTTCTGCCGGAAACTCCGAGGATGCCTCATCAACTGTAACTAGATGAACTTTTGAGGCTCTGGAAATCAGCGGCAAACCATTTCGGAGCGCATTGGCAGCCTCTGCAGACCCGTTCCAGGCAATCAACATTGGTCCAGTGGTATCGAAGACTGGTGCATTATTTGGAATAGTTAGGACTGGAATGGGGATATGAATGGATAGATCGGCCGCCACGTGGCTCAGCTTTCCATCATCGCCTGGTCCGCTGCCGACGATGACGATATCAGCCAGTCTTGCTGCCAATATCAATTCGCTTACTAGATCGCCTGTGCGCACATACCAATCCCAGGAAGCTCCTTCTTTAGAGAGCCTTGCTTCAATTTCTGTTCGACGGTCCTTGGCTGCTCCTTCGGCATCACGCAGCATTAATCCGTAGGTCATACCGGATGCTTCACCTGCCCAAAGTACGTACGGAAGCGGCAATATTTGCGCGCAGCTCAGATGAGCTTTTTGATCGCGCGCTAGGGCCAAGGCTGATTGCAGGCGGCCTTCCATACCTGAATCTCCGATAATGGGTAGAAGGATGGTTTTCATAGCGGTCCTTTCAGCAAGTCGCGACTGCGCGGTTTGACGAGCATAATGACGGTTGAGCAGTTGAAACGTTACAGTTTGCCGTTGGGTCGGCCGATCCCGAGAAGCTTCTCAAAAGTTGAGACGCAAGCATTGGTGCAGAAATTATATCCCAAGCTTTACCGCAACGTGCGCCAGGACATTAAGATCGAACTGTTCACCGCCAGTGTAACGAAATGAGCAAACCTGCGTCTGTATTGGATACCGCCGGAAATTAACTCTTGGCAGCGCTCGCCTGTCGGGCTGGTAATTTCTTGGGGTCTGCAGACCGGACAGGGCTATTTTTAGGCGCTAACTCGGCAGCCTTCTAGACAGACTAATATACTGATTATTGGAACGGAGAATAAAATGGGTACGTTTGGATGGGGAGTGGCCGTGATTATGGTCATTGTAGTCTCTTGGATATTCTACAAATATCTTGCTCCAAAAGGTTGGCGCGAATGGGCAGGGGCAGGTTTGGTGCAAGCATTTATTATCGCGCTATATGCCGAAATGTATGGCTTTCCGCTGACGGTCTACCTCGCCATCCGCTTTTTTGGCTTGGACAGAGATTATGTAAGTTACAGTTTCTGGTCAACAATGCTCAACTTCAGCGAAACTGGAATGTTTGCGGCGATGATCTTGGGCTATATCGTTGCATTTTTTGGAATAGGGCTTTTCATCAAAGGCTGGCGAGAAGTTTATCTTGCCCGTCAGGAAAGCCGGCTGGTTACGACCGGCCTATACAAGTTTGTCAGACACCCCCAATATACTGGCCTTTTCATCGCCTTGTTCGGCGAAGGGGTCATTCATTGGCCTACCATATTCTCGATCAGCCTTCTCCCGGTTATAATGATTGCTTACTATTTCCTCGCACGTAAGGAAGAGCGCGATATGCTGCGCAAGTTTGGCGATGACTACCTTGTCTATCAAGCTAAAGTACCCATGTTCTTTCCGCGTTGGGGACAGTGGAAAGAAATGAAGAAAAGTTCTCAAGGCTCATGACATAAAATCCAGCATTTGATGGTGGAGGGAATTGGCATTGGGCGGAATTTGTTGCTAATAAATATGCGCCGTATATCCGGATTATGACGTGATACTGAATATTGTAATCATCGCAGCGATAATCTTAGCTAGCGTGGTACAGTTTTCTCGAAGTTTTTTGCAATCATCGTTGTGGCGGGCAACGGTTACTCCACTGGCTTCAATCATCGGTAGCGGGTTTCTCGTTCTCGCCCCCATCTTGGTCTATGCTTACGGGAGCAAAGCCCCTCTTGTGATGGGCGCGTTGGTCCTTGGAGCCTATCTTTTTGGGAGCGCTATCCGCTTCAATATAGCCGTCCGAAACGCCCCGGTTTCCTTTCATGATTTTATCTCAGAGAAGCTGGAAATAGGCGCTTCCTGGGCGCTCGCTTTCGCCTTCATGATATCTGTTACCTATTATCTCAATCTCTTTGGTGCATTCGGGCTTAGTCTAACGCCTTTCGACAGTGCTGCGAATGCCAAGCTCCTTTCCTCCGTCAGTTTTGTGATCATTTTGGCAGTTGGTTATACGCGCGGGTTTTCTGTGCTTGAGAAAATGGAATATGCTGCCGTCACATTTAAACTTGCTATCATCGCAGGTTTGTTATTGGGCCTCAGCTATTATTGCTACGCCAAAGCAGTCAATTCAACGCTGGTCCTTCATCCACCACAATTGACCGGCTGGGCGGCCATAACGCTCGCCTTTGGTTTGATCATAACCGTCCAGGGGTTTGAGACCTCCAGATATTTGGACGATGAATATGACGCCGCTTTTCGGATCAGATCGATGCGGCTTGCGCAACTGGTCGCCGCAGCCATTTACACCATCTATATCACGTTGTTTGCCTTTTCGTTTGAACATGAAGAATTCCAGTTAACCGAAACGGCAATCATTGATGTCATGGGAATTGTCGCTCCAATATTGCCCTGGATATTGGTAGCCGGGGCGCTGGCTGCACAATTCAGCGCTGCGATAGCCGATACAAGCGGATCTGGCGGTCTGATCGCAGAATTGACAAAAGGCAGGATTAGCCCGCGCAATGGCTATGTGATACTCGTAATCTTAGGTTTGATATTAACCTGGAGCGCAGACGTTTTTCAGATTATAAGCTATGCCTCTCGCGCCTTAGCCCTTTATTACACCCTGCAGGCAGCAATCGCTGCGCGAATGGCATTTCTCCTTCCAGGGCAGAGTTGGCGCGGCTGTCTCTTCTCGCTTCTTGTGGTTTTTGGTATTCTGATTGTTGGGCTTGGCGATGCAGTTGAAGTCTGACGCGCGCAGTTGCAAATAAAAGCTGAATGTAAGCTAATCGACGCCTTTTACTCAACGGTGATATGGCAAGGGATTATTGATAGGGTTAAGCCCGTTTCTTCGTCCAATCACTAGTTGACATTTTTTCTCTGTCGGCGTTTCAATGGCCAGCGTTTGACAAGAAGTGTCAAACCCGACACCGACATTACGACACCGCTGAGCGCAAAGGCTATGAGCCACCAGCTGTTGAAGTTTTCATGATTTTTCCAGTCCATTATGTGGAGTGACCAGAAGAAGTCATAAAATCGCCAGGTAGGGCTCCGAACGGCCGCAATGTCCCCTGTAGCCAAAGGAATGAATATCCTCACATCATCATCTGTGCTCACCTGCCATGCTGGCAATGCTCCGCGATACTCGATCGAATTCTGATTGATCTTGGCAACTGACGTAAAATCAGGCTCTCCGTCGATCCACGCCTTTTCTGCGATATTGAGGGCTTCATTCTTACCAATTTGCCTACGCGGTTTACCCGTGAGGCCATCAAAAAGATATGTCGTTTCCTTCATATCAATTACTTCGGCAACGGGTCGGTCCATCAGCATGCGGTAGCGCAATGAACGAATGGGCCCATCGATTTTCGCTGCAACAACTCTGGGAGAAACGAGCCCGTTGATATTCCCAATCGGCGGTGCCTCGAGTGATACCAAATGTTCGCTCCGTACGGTTTCGATAGGTAAAATGCTCATGACTGAGCCACTTACAAACCAGAGTAGTAGCTGCGCGCCGATGATCAGTGCGAGCCATTTATGTATTTTGCTCGCCTTAATATGAACTTTTGTCGACATCTATCCCCCGACAGCGCGCTGACTATTTTCTCTGGAACTTCATCATTCAGTTTTTTTCGGAGCACGAGAAGAAGAATGGTATCTCAAAATTTTCCAGTTATCGCCTTCACGAACCAGTACCGACGTAGCTATGCCGGTGCGCTCGATTTTACGATCATCATGCAAAACTATCACATAGTCATAGGTTTCAGTTGCAAACGCGGTATTATCAACCTGGCTTATCGAGACTGTCGGCTGCGTGAAAGTAAAGCTTTTTACATGACCTAATTCGGGACCCAAATGATGTTCCAGATAATGGAGGAATGTTCCTTCTGCCTTACCATTTTCGAATATTTGAGATTCTTCCGAAAATAGCGCCTTCATTTTTGAAGCATCAAGCTTTTGAATGGCGTCCCGGTAAGCAACTAGAACGTCTTTAGGAGAATATCCTGCAGAATTTTGCGGGTCTTCATTTTCCGCGGAGACCTCAGTTTCAAGTTGAGTGTTGCTGGATTGCGGAATGACGGCACTGGCTGGTGCAACGGCGAGTAATATTGCGTTTAAAATTATCATGTTTCTTTCCCATTGGTTATTATTTCCGGTCTTTTAGCAAAGCCCAGAACCCTTCCGGTCGCTTTGCCAAGTTTGGCTTCCTGCTCACGCCGTTCGTTCACAATAAGCCCTCCATATGATTGCAAGAATTGGAAACCAGTTGTTATCGAGAAATTCCCCTTCTCATTCTTCCCCATTCTTGTTTGAATATCCATGCCGTCCACCACGCATAAACAGAAACATCGTAATGCAAGCTAGCAGCAAGGCGCCCAGTAGCAGATATAATCCAGGGATATGGGCCTGGTGTTGGTGGGTCATCAAATAGCCGCCGACTACGATAGCGCCGAGAAAAACAACAATATAGGTGAGCGTTAACGCAAAACGGCGCGGAGCCGGTTTGTTATTTTTCATCTAACTTTCCTTTGAACGGAACCACTTGAAATCCTGCTAGAACCAGAATCGTATGCCCACGACATAATTGGTGACAGATGGATCTTCACCCGCAGCCCGCGCAAAATCGCGGCTTCCACCGAGCTTCCATTCCTGTTCGATGCCAATATAGGGCGCAAATTCGCGGGCAAATTCATAGCGCAGCCGTAACCCCACTTCCAAGCTATCCAGACCCGCTCCGACACCAAGTTCTGGGATGTCTTGGGCGGCAAGATTGACTTCTGCGCGCGGTTGCAAAATCAGGCGCTGGGTGATTTTCTGATCCAGCTCGCCCTCAATTCTGGCGGTTATATCGCCTTTATTGGATAGAAATAGCGCAGCGTCCACTTCGAAAAGATAGGGTGCCAGACCTTGAATGCCAACCACCGCGTGGGTCCGTTCTGGACCTGTCAGATCTTGTCTGATACCTGCCTGAACATCAAAAAATGGTGCGATTGCCTTACTGTAAAGAGCTTGCACTTCTGCGCTCTCTATGGCTTCGCCAAAGCTGCCTTCGCCTTCACTTTTGAACCAGAATTTTTCCAGATCACCGCCATAATAGCCCTGGACGTCCCACAAATAACCGTTTTTACCTTCCCGGGCTCGGTACTCTAGGCGGTCCCCTTGAAACCAGAATACCGGCGTGCCGCTGACGGCGCGGGCCACGCCAGCACGCGAAGCGGCCATTTCTTCTGCGCCGACATATTGATCAGCCGCATATGTGGGCCCGTCAAACGCTTCCGGGGGTGGAGGCGCATTTACGGGCAAATCTAATGGCATGTCATGACCGGCATTTGTGTCGGCCTCTTCTGACTGCTGGTTCATTTTGCCATGATCCATTTGGCTGTGATCCATTTGAGGATCACTCATGGAATCCATTTGCATATCCTGAGATGCTTCCGCTTCATCGGCGCCTTCATGCGGAAGGCCTTCATGATCCATTTCATCATGGTTGACGGGGACATCATCCTGCGCCGGTTTAGCTGTGTCCATATTATGGCCTGCATGGGGATCAGCTTCATCGGCAACCGGCTTTTCGGCAGGGTCTGCCATAGCGGGCATATTATGACCGTCATGACTTTGCGCGAACGCGACATTGGGCACTGCTGTGCTTGACAGCAGGAGAGCAATCATCATTTTCATGATTTGTCTCCATCCAGCGGGCGCACGGTGACGACCTGAAACATCCCGTTATGCATGTGATAGAGCAAGTGGCAGTGGAACGCCCAATCGCCCGGTTCATCCGCCGTGAGGTCAAATTGGGCGCTGCCGCCTGGTTGCACGATAACCGTGTGTTTCAGAGGTTGGCGATCATTTTTCGCACCGTTTACCAGTTCGAAGAAATGGCCGTGCAAATGGATAGGATGGGCCATCATTGTATCATTGACGAGCTTGACCCGAACGCGTTCATTGTAAGCGAAGCGGATGGGATCATCTGTAACGGCAGAGAATTTCTTGCCGTCAAAGGACCACATATAGCGCTCCATATTTCCTGTCAGATGGATTTCTTTGAGCCGTGTAGGCGCTCGAACCTTGTTAGGGCGCGCTGCCACAAGTTGTTTGTAGTTGAGAACCCTGTGGTCAACCTTGTCGAGACCGATGCCAGGGTCTCCCATCCGGTCAACCGGGTTCATTGATACCATATCTACACCAGGTCCGACCTTGACCGAAGGCGGCAATTTGGACGTGTCTCGCATATTCATGCCGCCCGACATATCCATATCGGCCATTGCCGCACCGGAAACGGTAGCGCCATGTGCGGAATGATCCGTCCCACCTTCGCCGTGTCCGGACATGCCCATATCAGCCATTGTAAGCAATGGTGGGTCGCGAAGCGGAGGAACCGCCGCACGCGCTCCCGGGCGACTTGCCAGTGTGGCAAGGCCCATGCCCGAGCGATCCATTGATTCAGCGGTAATTGTATAGGCTTCACTGCTTCCGGGTTCGACGATAACGTCATAAGTCTCGGCATTGCCAATCTGGAATTCGTCCACCTGAACCGGCTCGACATTCTGCCCATCGGCCGAGATGACCGTCATTGGCAGGCCTGGAATACGGATATTGAAAAACGTGGCGGCTGCCCCGTTGATGAAGCGCAGGCGCACACGTTCGCCTCTTTTAAAGAGATACTCCAGCCCGTCTTCAGGACCATGCCCGTTGAGAAGATAGGTATAGGTTGCGGCAGATATATCGCCGATATCGGTTGGCATCATCCGCATTTTAGCCCACATTCGGCGCTCCTCTGCCGAAAGGGGGTAATCATCTGTCATTGTGCGCTGGTTATAGTTAAAATAGCCTTCGCCCTTTTTCAGTTTGGCCATGATTGTATGCGGATTCATGGGTGACCAGTCAGACAGCATCACTACATAATCCCGGTCATATTCCACCGGCTCTGGTCCCTTGGGGTCAATGATGATTGGGCCATAGTGGCCCATTGGTTCCTGCAAAGTGTGGGCATGCCACCAATATGTACCTGCTTGGCGGATAGGGAATTCGTAACGGAATGTCTTGCCCGGTTCGAGCGCCGCCATTGTGACGCCGGGAACACCGTCCATTAAGAACGGAACAAGCAGCCCGTGCCAGTGAATTGACGTGCCTTCAGAACTATCATTGACCATGTCAACGACGAGGTTCTGGCCTTCCTTGAGGCGCACCAAAGGGCCAGGGATAGTGCCGTTTACGGTAACAGCCGGTCCGCGCCGACTGCCGGTCGTAAACGCGGCATCAGCAACCGTCATTTTCATATATTCGCCGGAGAGAACATCACTGCCTTTGCGGGCTAATGTGCCTCCATTGGCAGCGCGTGCCCAGCCTGGCATCGCTGCGGATAATCCTGCAGCCCCACCAAGCGCTAGCGATGAAGTAATTAATTTTCTGCGGTCGAGGGAAAGCATAAATTCTGTCCTGAATAGAGGTCTGTGTTCAACCTCATTACGCGCGCAGATGCTTTATCCCTCAAAACTTTTAGCTGCATCCCGCAATTTGTTTCGCGCGCGGTAAATTCGCGATTCAACTGCCTTTTCCGAAATGCCTAGAAGAGCAGCCGTTTCAGCCTGACTACGTTCATCATAGGTTACCAAAAGGAATGGTTCTCTCAAAGAATGGGGAAGGGTGGCAATTTTTTCTTCCATCAGAGAAAGCAACTGACGTGATTCCAGGTCGGAAGATTGATCAGGTGTTTCGTCAGCTGTTTCTAATTCGTGCTCCTGACCGCTTCCAAACTCGAAAAAACGACGCACTTTGCGCCGCCTTAAATGATCACGACATTTATTAAGCGTGATTCTGGTTAGCCATGGAGCCAACTCGCGGCTTTGGTCAAATTGACCCATTTTGAACCATGCTGCGGCCATCGCCTCCTGGACAGCATCTTGCGCTTCGTCTGAATGACGCAAGGTTCTAAAAGCAATATTAAGCAAGCGTGGACCATGGCGCTGCATTAAGACCCCAAACGCTCTTCGATCCCCCTTGGCTGATCTACTTGCAAGGACCTCGTCCTGTTCATCTGAAATTGGCTGATCCATTCCAGATTATTCAAAGAATTTCATTGCTGATCAGCAGTAAGTGCATCGCTCACATGACGGTCAAACGCAGATTGCTGATCGGGCGTTAATAGCGAACGCATTTCAAAAACATGCGAGATCGTTGCTTTTTGTAGCTCCCCCATACGGTCATGCACATCTTCTACCGCCAATGCGACTTTAGGGCCAAATTCGTGTTCTTCCTCCATAGCGGTAGCAAGTTTGCCATTGGCCGCCCGCAGGGATAGTTCCAAGGTACGGCGCTTTACCGCAAATTTATTCTCCATTTCGTCAAGGTCTTTCATTTGGGTTTCTGAAAGACGGAGCTCTTGATGAACAAACCCATGAAGGCTTGAGCTTTCACCATTTCGCGCGGACCATTTATTGGCTGCCAAAGACCCTAGAAATCCAGCAGTCAGGGCCAGAAAAATCAGGAGCGCAATGCGAAAAGGCCCCATTCTCATGGTAAAACGTGCAGCAATGTGGCTGGTGAATAGTCCGGCCCATCGCTCAAATAACTGGAGCCACTGCTCGCTATAGCTTCATCCCCCCCACTCATCACGCCGACACTAAGCGCGGTAGCCAGCATGATAGCGGCCAAGCCATTCCGGCCTCTTGCAAGCTGTTTGCGTTCGATTTGAGATACACGGGACCAAATACCGGCCTCGAAGTCTGGACCGATACCAGGTGCTCTATTATCGTTCAGATCCTCCATAATTTTACTAAACTTCTCAGTCATTCAGTTTTCCTTCCAAAACCGCGTTACTAACTACTTTACGCGCGTAGCAGATAAAACCCTCAATGAAATTTTGAGGGGTATGAAAGTTCGCTGCGTAATAGTCACATAGCAGCATCGAAACAAACTGCTAGATTTGGAGCTCAATATGCACTGGCGTTCAATCGGTTTGGTACTGCTTTTAATTCTTTCGCCAGCTTCTGCATTACAAGCGCATGAGGCTCATCGCAATAATGAGCCTGATCCCGTGGCCCAATCGAACGAACACAACGTCGCAGATGCGGGCATGCCGTCGATGCAATCTGGAGATATGCTAGATTCGCATGCCGAACATGCCCACAAGGCGGCAACCGACAAAGGCTTCGATCTCATCGATTTTCTAGGTCGCTTGCATCCTATGGCGGTTCATTTCCCAATCGCTCTTTTCCTGGTTGCCGCGTTGGCTGAGCTTATTATGATTATTAATCCTACGGCAGGTGTCGGGAGTTCGGTTCGGTTCCTCGTCTGGATCGGTGCAGCCGGCGGCATTGTGGCCGCAATTTTGGGCTGGCTCGCAGGCGGCATACGCATGAGTGATCGTTCGGAGATTTTGGGACTTCACAGGTGGACAGGCACCGGTATTGCCATAACCGGTATATTGCTCGCTTTTTTGTCCAGTGCTCCCGCAAACTCGGGCAAACGCACCGTGTTCCGGGTCGGTCTTGCCGCGGTAGCATTTGCGATTTTATTTCAAGGCTATTGGGGCGCCGAGATGTCGCTCGGTCCCAATCATATGGGAATGTGAAGGAAGAAATATGACCAAAAAACTATCTGTGAAATACATACGCCAGACGGCGAACGGCATGACGTTGGCTCTGCTGGCTGCCTGCACAACTGCTGTAAGCGCTGCGCCCATTGTCATGTATCGTGATGCTGGCTGCGGTTGCTGTTTGAAATGGGCCGATCATGCCGAAACCAATATGGACCGCGAGATAACGGTCAAAGATGAAACCAGCATGAGAGCGCGTAAAACAGCATTGGGCGTTCCGCCTAAGCTTGTTTCTTGCCATACTGCTGTTATTGACGGATATGTCATCGAGGGCCACGTCCCTGCCGCTGATATCAAGCGATTGCTCGAAACCCGCCCTGCTGGCGTTAAAGGGCTTGCCGTAGCAGGCATGCCGGTCGGCTCGCCAGGCATGGAATATCAAAATCAAACACAACCTTACCAGGTCATCGCCCTTGGCGATGATGGGCAACGTGTGTTCGCAAGCTACAATTGAGACTAATAACCAAGAAAGGAAATATCATGAGAAAAATGACAATTATCGTAAGCGCAATCGCTCTGGTTTCGAGCGGAGCAGCCATGGCGCATCAACATAAAGCCGGTGGTTCTGAGTCGCAGAAATGCGAGTTGATGAAGGATGGCAAAAAGATGGAAGGCATGATGCAAAAAGGTGCTGATGGCAAAATGTCGTGTCAGATGATGGATCATTCAAAAATGGACCACTCCAAGATGGACCATAGCAAAATGGATCAAGGCAAAGCTAAACCAGAATAGGGTCGCAGGATGGGTCCGGAGCTGCAAAGGCTCCGGGCCTTTTTCTATTTTCTCATTTTGCCAAACAAGCTGATCAGCTCCGCTATTTTCTCCTTTTGATCAGCCTTGTCGCCAGAGGTGAGGGCTTCCTGCACGCAATGATTGGTATGAGTTTCCAATATTTTCATTTTGGTGGCATGCAATGCGGCCTCCACGGCGGAAAATTGCTGAAGAATGTCGATACAGTACCGACCCTCCTCCATCATTTTGGCAATTCCGCGGACCTGGCCTTCAATCCGGCGCATCCGGTTTATTTCCTGAGTAAATTTTTCTGTCATATTTTTTCTATGCCTTATCTCAGTCAGCTTGCAATCAAAAGACTCTTCGCAAATCCAAACTTGACTAATAAACTATACCCCACTATGGTATATTTATCAACGAAAAGATGGAGTGCAAAATGTCCAATATTTCAATGGGTAAACAAATTCTTATTTGGGGGTGGACCTTGAGTCTATTCCTGCTTGCCAGCTATCTGGTTTGCATCGGCTTTGGTGTACTAGCACCGAATTGGGCGCATATGCATGAAGCTTGGGCGCCTTGGCTCCCTGGATTTGAATGGTTAACATGGCCCGGTTTTCTGGCGGGCGCTGCCGGCAGCTTTGCCTATGGGTGGTATATCGCGCTGTTTGTAGTTCCGCTAAAACGCTTTATTCAAAACAAGATTGGAAACACCGCTAATGGCTGAGGTCACTCCTTCCCCCGGTGGCCTTGCAGGCCATGACCACAGCCACGAAGGCTCTTCAGATCATGTCACAGATCCCGTCTGCGGTATGTCTGTCGAGCCGGATAAAACCGAGCATCATGCGCGTCATGATGCTCGGGATTATCATTTCTGTTCCGCCGGATGCAAAACCAAATTTGTTTCAGACCCGGAGCATTATCTCACCGGAAAACACCGTGAAGCCCAGGATAATGTGCCTGCCGGAACAATCTACACCTGCCCGATGCATCCAGAAATCCGCCAAGAAGGCCCGGGTTCCTGTCCAATATGTGGCATGGCGCTAGAACCAGAAACCTTCTCGCTCGATACTGGCCCTGATCCAGAATATATCGATATGCGCCGCCGATTTTGGGTGAGTGCGCTGTTCACCATTCCGTTGTTCATTTTCGCGATGGGCGAACTCATTCCCAACAATCCATTTGATGGATTGTTTAGTCCGGCAACCGGTCAGTGGTTGCAGCTTTTATTGGCAAGTCCCGTTATTTTATGGGGTGCTTGGCCATTTTTCGTTCGCGGCATCCAATCTGTAAAGACGATGAACCTCAATATGTTCACACTCATAGGCCTCGGAGTTGCCGTCGCTTATGGGTTCAGTGTCTTTGCTACCATTTTCCCTGATGCATTTCCCGATGCATTTCGTGGACATAACGGCAATGTCGCGATATATTTTGAAGCAGCAGCCGTCATTACCACGCTTGTTTTGCTGGGGCAGGTTCTGGAGCTTAAGGCACGCGGTCAGACATCTAGTGCGTTGCGCGCTCTTCTCGAATTAGCACCGCCTGTCGCTGTCCGTGTTAATGATGATGGTTCAGATGAAGAGATTTCGCTGGACCAGGTACAACTAGGTGACCGGTTGCGTGTTCGCCCGGGTGAGAAAGTTCCGGTTGATGGTAGCATCGCCAAAGGCTCCAGTACTATCGATCAATCTATGATTACCGGCGAACCAATCCCAGTTAGTAAAGCGGAAGGGGACGATGTCACCGGTGGCACGGTCAATCAAACGGGCAGTTTTGTGATGACGGCTGACCGGATCGGCAAAGACACTCTGCTTGCAAAAATTGTACAAATGGTTGCCGAGGCACAACGCAGTCGCGCGCCTATTCAAAAATTGGCAGATATGGTTGCAGGACTATTCGTCCCTGCCGTTGTTCTCATAGCCGTTGCGACATTTATTATTTGGGCGATCTGGGGACCGCATCCCGCTCTTGCTTATGCCTTGGTCAATGCGGTTGCGGTCCTGATCATAGCCTGCCCGTGCGCGCTTGGTTTAGCGACCCCCATGTCGATCATGGTCGGTACCGGTAAGGGTGCACAAAACGGTATCTTGATCAAAAATGCCGAAGCACTCGAAACATTAGAAAAAATCGATACCATTGTTGTCGACAAAACCGGCACTTTGACAGAAGGCAAGCCAAAGCTGGTATCCGTTGAACCGGAAACAGGTATGGACGCGAATGAGATGCTCGCATTGGTCGCAGCCATTGAAATGGCAAGCGAGCATCCCTTAGCTGCTGCAATTGTCGCCGGCGCAAAAGATCGGAAGCTCTCCTTTGAAGCAGCTACCGACTTTGGGTCTGTCACTGGCGAAGGCGTAGAAGCGACTGCAGAGAACAGGCGTGTTGCCATCGGCAATGAAAAGATGATGGAAAGGCTTGGTGCAAGCAGCGCTGACCTGATTGTCAAAGCACAGAATGGGCGGTCACAGGGCCAAACCGTGATGTTTGTGGCTGTGGACGGCAAGCCTGCTGGCCTCATCGGTGTTGCCGATCCCATCAAACCAACCACCGTTGACGCGATAAAAGCACTACACAAGGCCAATATCCGCGTTGTGATGCTCACCGGCGATGCAGAAGTGACTGCTCAAGCCGTTGGACGGCTCATTGGCATTGATGAAATTCATGCCAATGTCTCACCCGAAGACAAGCACCGGGTCATCTCCGAGCTACAAGCGGCCGGCAAGAAGGTTGCGATGGCTGGTGATGGCATCAATGATGCGCCTGCTTTGGCCAAGGCGGATGTTGGAATCGCTATGGGCACGGGCACCGATGTGGCAATGGAAAGTGCCGGGATCACGCTGGTAAAAGGTGATTTGGGCGGTATCGCCAAAGCCCGTCACCTCAGCCAGCTCACCATGGGTAATATACGGCAGAACCTGTTCTTTGCGTTCATCTATAATGGCCTTGGCGTGCCGGTCGCAGCTGGTATCCTTTATCCTTGGTTCGGTATATTATTGAGCCCGATGATCGCGGCCGCCGCGATGAGTCTTTCCTCAGTATCGGTTATCGCAAATGCGCTGCGGTTGCGTCGTCGGACCTTGTAATAGCTAATGGCAACCGAAACCTACACTCCGCCATTAGGCTATAAAATCCTGACGCCGCTCTATGATCTCGCGATCAGATATTTGACACGGGAAAATGCGTGGCGTTCGGCGCTAGCTAAGCAGATCAATCCGGTTCCAGGCGACAGGATTTTGGATGTGGGATGTGGGACCGGAAGCCTGTTGGCTATTTTGGCGGAGCATTGTCCGGAAGCGGATTTCATGGGGCTTGATCCCGATATCGAGGCGCTCGAACGGGCATCCAAGAAAATAAACGGTCCCAATATTCGATTCATTCCGGGGTTCTTATCAAAAGAAGCTTTGCCGCAGGGTTGGCAGCCGACAAAAATAACATCCAGTTTGATGTTTCATCAGGTGCCTCTTTTGAAAAAGAGCGAGATAGTTGATATCATGCGCAGCTTGCTAATGCCCGGCGGTGAACTCCACATTGCAGATTATGCAATGCAGAAATCACCGCTGATGCGCTCTGCGTTTCGAATGACGGTGCAGCAGCTCGATGGTGTCGAAGACACGAAACATAATGCTGAAGGTATATTGGAACGAATATTGGTAGCGCCGGGATATCTGACAGAAAAAACACTAAGCTTCCCGACAGCAACGGGTTCCATTTCCCTATTCAAAGCCAAGTTTCTCGCGTCGTGAAATTCGACAAAGAGCCCGAGGTTCACATAGCCACGTTCGGGTTTTTCACAGCCTTCATATGGGAAATCCTGCAAATGCCATTTTTTGATGTCGGGTCGGCAACCTATTGGGAGAAAACTCTAGGTTGCACGCGGGCAACATTTGGCGACGTGGGGATATTGGTGCTCGCCTATACGGTTGTTTCTATTTTGAACCGGAACAGGCACTGGATGCATCGCCCAACCTACTGGATGATTGGCATCTATTTGCTGACTGGGCTCGGAATAACGGTAATTATCGAACGGTTAGCTAACAATATGCCGTATGAATCGGAATGGGGCTGGCAATATAGCGAGCTCATGCCTTTGGTGCCTGGCACCGATATCGGCTTTGTTCCCATCCTAATGTGGCTGGTCATTCCTTTGATCAGCCTGTGGTTTGCCAGACGGCAACCGCGGCCATAAACTCCGCATATCTCAAAGGCTAAAATAGATGCAAAAAAGTTCATATAGCAAAAATAGTTTAACACTGGCCGGATCGGTAGCCATGGGTACCGGCGTCATGATTGGTGCTGGTATATTCGCGCTAACGGGGCAGATTGCTGAACTATCCGGGCCGCTTTTCCCGCTTGCCTTTCTGATAGGTGCCGTGATCAGCGGGTTTAGCGCTTATACCTATATTAAAGTATCCAATAAATATCCGTCAGCTGGCGGTATCGCGATGATACTCAAGAAATCATATGGCCCATCGACCGTCACAGGTGCGGCTGCCTTAATGATGGCCTTTTCGATGATCATCAACGAAAGTCTTGTTGCTAGAACTTTCGGGACATATACGCTCCAACTGTTTGACATTGGGCGTGATTCCGTGCTGGTTCCGATACTGGCCATAGGCCTGATCGTCTTCGCGTTTATCGTCAACATCGCCGGCAACAAGATTATCGGCGCCGTATCTTCGATCACCGCGATATTAAAGATTGGCGGGATATTAATCTTCTCTCTCACTATTCTCTGGGCATCCGGGTTCACGTTCGAGTTTACGCAAGCTGCGCCAAGCGAAGCAACTTCCCCGACCGGCTTTATTGCCGGGATTGCACTGGCCATATTGGCATTCAAGGGATTTACCACCATCACGAATAGCGGCGGCGAGGTTGTGGATCCTGAGAAAAACGTCGGGCGCTCCATTATGATCTCTTTGGGAATTTGTTTGCTGGTCTACATGACAGTGGCGCTCGCTGTCGGGTCCACTTTGAGTATCAGTGAAATTGCTGCCGCTAAAGATTACGCGCTAGCAGAGGCCGCGCGCCCTGCCTTTGGCGACTATGGAGTATGGTTCACGGTTGCCGTTGCCATCATCGCAACAGCATCGGGTCTTCTCGCCAGTGTCTTTGCCGTATCGCGCATGCTTGCGATGCTCACAGACATGAACTTGATCCCCCATCGCCATTTTGGAATGCCTGGTGACGTGCAAAAACACACGCTTGTCTTCACTGTTATCGCCGCAGGTCTATTGGCTGCGTTTTTTGATCTGAGCCGAATAGCATCCTTGGGGGCTATATTTTATCTGGTCATGGACATAGTTATTCATTGGGGCGTGTATCGCCATCTCAAAGACGATGTCGAAGCAAAAGGTTGGGTTTTGCTTAGCGCGATCATCCTGGATTTGATTGTCCTTGGAGCGTTCCTGACCATGAAAGCAGCTAGTGATCCAATGATCATTGCTATTTCTTTCGCTGGCATTGCCGGGTTCTTCGCTTTCGAGAAATATTATTTGTCAAACCAGCGGAGTGACGACAAGGCGGAAACCGGCATGGAAGGGCATTCCCATTGATCTGGACAATCTTGCTGGGTCTATCGATGTTTGGCATAACTGGATTTATTCACTTTCAGGTTATCCACCGGACGCACCGATGGCTCAAATCAACAAACCTGGGCAAAACGCGTAAATTGATCATTGGGCTTTATGCAGCAGCCGTCGCCCATATCTTGGAGGCTGGCCTATATGCAATTGCGTTTATAGCAGGATCCAATGCTGGCCTTGGTGGCTTTAAGCCGAGAGATATATCATCGATGGAAATTTTCTATTTCTCCTTGGTGAATTATACGTCCCTTGGCCTTGGAGATATTTATCCGACCGGACATTTGCGGTTTTTGGCGGGCGTGGAATCATTGAACGGTTTCTTGCTGATAAGCTGTTCCGCCTCACTGATTTTTATATTGATGACGGAAACCGAGACTAGTCCGGCATAATGGTTTAGGCAGATCTCTGCCGGAAAGGATTTTAGGATGATTGAAAAAACCCCCAAACGTCAAGCAAGCGGGCAGCAAGCAGCGCTTTCTCGCTGGGAAAATGAAGGTGGACCGGATGCCCGGCAGAAAGACGAGCTTCAAGATATTCCCGAACTTACCAATACGGAACTAGTCCATCTTCGTGTGCGGGTGATTGCTTTGGAAAACATCATTATTTCCCTGCTTACGCAGGCGCCAGATGAGCAGCATGAACTGATTCGGGAAATGGCTGACTTTATATCCCCCAGAGCCGGATCGACGCAGCACCCACTTACTATAGATGCGGCTTCCCATATGCGGAAATTTGTTGATCGCGCTATCCAATTTCGCGAGTTACCCGATGCCCAATTCTAATAGGAATTGCTCATCTGGAAACTCAAGATCGTTTTCTTTTCATCGCAAAGGATATCGATATATTAAGTTTGAACCGAAGTTTTTAATCGAGAAGCGAACTTACTCTTGACGGTATTCAGCAAATTCTGGACAAGCAGGGCGTGCTAAAGCAAGCGTTCTATCTTTTTTTACTCGGCTTTGCCTTAATCGGCATGGCTAGCCAATCTGTGGCTACAGACACGAGCTGTTCGTCGCATACAGAAAATCATGACGGTAACTCAGAAATGCCTGATTGCAACGAGATGGAAATGGAACACGCCGCTGGCGATCTGGATGAATCCAACGATTCTGGAGATTGCTGCGGTTCCGATTGTGCCGCAACGCAGTCATGCTCGCCAGCTTCTGTCAGTTTTATGGGAAGCTGGTCGGCAATTTTCTCTGGGATTGTTACATCCAGCGCTCAGGTGCGGTTGCCGATCGGCAATCCAGTTGGTGTCCTGCGAACGCCAGAGATCAGACCTCCCATTAATATCTGACAATAGTCTGCAAAAGCATATGCTGACTTCAATTACAGCTATGCTGCATCATTCTTTTGACCAAAATTACTCTGCCGCCCGCTACTAAAACAGGGGCTGCCGCGTATATTTTTATCACAAATTGACAAATATTCCTGCGTCGCTCGAGAGAGTCGAGCGCTGGATTTAAATGAATTGGCGAGCAACAATATGGCGCACAAACCAAACCAGGGAGAGCCCCGCATCAAGGTGGTCAACATATCACTAGCTGCTCTTGCTTTAAGCTTGCCGGCTTTTTCGCTCCATGCGCAGCCAGTCAGTTTTGCCGAAGCTATCGACCTTGCAGTAGAAAAAGCGCCCGGCATTCAGGCAAGAGGATTGCAGATAGAAGCAGCGCAAAGCGAAGCTATTGCAGCTGATCAACTGCCGGACCCCAAACTAAGCGTCGATCTTCTCGACACACGGATAGCAGGACCGTTTGAATTTTCACCGCGTCCCGGTCGTAACGGGTTTCCGCGGCAAAGAATTGGTATCAGCCAGGATGTGCCGAGCATTGCAAAGCGCAGAGCCCGCGCACAGCAGGCCTCGGCTGATATTGTAGCGGCAGAAGCCGGGGAAAAGGATGAGATCCAAAATGTCCGTCTCTATTCTGCTCTTGCGTGGGTCGATCTCTATTATGCTCACCGGCGGCTCAACATTCTCAAAATTTTGCAGGATAGTCTTGATGATTTGACAAACACCGTCGCATCACGCCTTGAATCGGGATATTCGCGGCCTGCGCAGGCATTTGATCCGGAACGCCTCACGGCCGAACTTGCCGACCGGCGCGCCAGGCGTGAGGCTGATGTTGAAATCGCGAAAGCCTCGCTTTCTCGCTGGATCAGAATCGAAAGCCCCGAAATTGCGGGCAAGGCACCAGAATTTGAATTGGACCGTGAAGCGCTGCTTACAAGCTTGGAATTGCTGCCGCTGCTTCAAATTCGCGAAGCCAGGGTGAAGCGCGCCGAGGCCGATGTTGATCTTGCTCGAGCAGGTAAAAATATCGATTACAGCATTAACGCGTCTTACGCTCATCGGCGGCCAGAATATGGCGAGTACGTATCTGTAGGCGTCACCATAAATTTGCCAATATTTGCCAAGAAAAGGCAAAATCCGCGTATCGCAGCCAGTATGCTGAAATCCGAAGCTGAGCGGCTCAGGCTGGAAGATTTGCGGCGCCAACTGATTGCTGAACTCCAATCTGATTTGGCATCCAACCGTGCTTATAAAGAAAACTGGCTGCGCTCTCAAAATACACTTTTACCGCTCGCCAAGAAACAGGCTGAAATGGACCGGATCAGCTACGCGGCGGGTCGGATAGATCTTGGCACCGCACTCAATGCAGCTGTTGTCTTCGCAGAAGCTGAAATCGACTTACTGGACCGGGAGAGAACTTTTGTTCGCGATACGGTTCGCATTAAATTCACCTATGATCGGAATTTGCCATGACATTTACATCCGCACAGAAGACGCGTTGGGGCGCGGTTGTTCTTGTTGCTATAGTTCTCGCTGGTGGTGGCGGTTATTGGCTCGGCACCAGCGGCTCCAAGAGCGCTGGGCATGAACAGGTGGCCGAAGGTGAAGGGGATATTCTCTATTACTACGACCCCATGTTTCCCAATCAACAATTCGACAAACCGGGAAAGTCTCCGTTCATGGACATGCAGCTTGTGCCCAAATATGCGGGCGAAGAAGAGGGGGGCGGAGAGCCTGGCGTTTCCATTGATTCTGCAATTGCTCAAAATCTGGGTATTCGCAGCGCAGAAGCCAAAATGGGCAGGATTGAATCCAGTCTGAGCGTTACCGGGACCATTGAGTTTAACGAACGGGACATCGCGATTGTAGAGGCAAGGTCTGGCGGATTTGTCGAGAGAACCTATCGCCGTGCGCCAAGTGACGTGGTTCCGGCAGGCGCGCCGCTTGCAGATATTCTGGTGCCTGATTGGGGCGGTGCGCAGGCTGAATATATTGCTCTTGTTCGCAGCGGTAACACCGAATTTGCCAATGCTGCCAAGGCAAGAATGCGCCTCCTGGGCATGCCGGACAGTTTGATCCGCAAGGTAGCGCGCACGGGCAGGCCGCACAGTGTTTATACGGTTACAACGCCCGTAAGCGGCGTTGTCGAGCGTCTCGATGTCCGTCAGGGCATGACATTGGTTGAGGGACAGCCTTTGGCGCAGATTAATGGACTTGGAACCGTGTGGCTCGATGCCGCCATTCCGGAAGCCCGAGCGCCAGAGATCCGGGTTGGGCAAACGGCGATCGCCAAGTTGCAAAGTTTCCCGGGAGCGAATTTTGGAGGCAAGGTTATTGCGATATTGCCTACAACAGAAACCGGCAGCCGAACGCTGACTGCACGTATTGAGCTTGCGAACAAGGGCGGAAAGCTGAGGCCCGGTATGTTTGCGGCAGTTGATTTTGGAAGTATCGGCAGCCCAACCATTCTGGTCCCTAGCGAGGCTATCATAGACACCGGCACGCGAACGCTGGTCATGTTATCTAGCGATAACGGCAGATACCGTCCGGCTGAAGTCAGAATTGGCCGAGAAGGCGGCGGACAAACAGAAATACTCGCAGGCCTCTCACCGGGTGAAAAAGTGATCGTTTCGGGTCAGTTCCTTGTGGATTCCGAAGCCAACTTGTCGGGCATTGATGTCCGTCCAATCCAAGGCGAGGCAAAGCCTGCTCCGAAAGATGCGGGGGATCACAAAGCTTCGGGACGGATAGAAGCGATTAAAAAGGACGCCATTACCCTCACGCATGGTCCTATCACTTCGCTGAATATGCCCGGCATGACGATGGACTTCAAGCTCGCAAAACCGGGGATTGTTCGCGGGTTTAAGAAGGGCGATGAAGTAACGATCGATTTTCAAAAAAAGGGAATGGCTTTTACGGTTACCGGAATTAGCCGGACAAAGGTTGCCAAATGATCGAAACAGTCATCCGCGCGAGCGTCGGTGCTCGCATGCTTATATTGCTATTGGCAGGCGCGATTGTGGCAGCCGGCTTCTGGGCTGTGCGGACCACACCGGTAGATGCGCTGCCTGATCTTTCTGATGTCCAGGTCATTATCAGGACGGCTTATCCAGGCCAGGCACCGCAGATCGTTGAAAACCAGGTAACATATCCGTTGGCAACAACAATGCTTTCCGTCCCCGGATCAACGGCTGTGCGCGGTTATTCCTTCAACGGTGACAGCTATGTCTATGTTTTGTTTGATGATGACACAGATTTATATTGGGCGCGTTCCCGGGTGCTCGAATATCTGAGCCAGGTGCAGGGAGATTTGCCGGAAGGTGTCGTGCCCTCGCTTGGACCTGACGCAACCGGTGTGGGCTGGGTTTATGAATATGCGCTTGTCGACAGGACGGGCAGAAATGATCTGTCCCAGCTTCGTAGTCTTCAAGACTGGTTCTTGCGCTATGAGTTGCAGACAATCCCGGGAGTAGCGGAAGTTGCGTCCATTGGCGGCATGGTCAAACAATATCAGGTTGTGCTTGATCCCGATAAGATGGTGTCTCTCGGTATCGACCAGGATACCGCCATAAAGGCGATCAAAAACGCCAATATGGAAGTAGGCGGCTCGATAGTGGAACTCGCCGAGCGTGAATATATCGTCCGGGCCACTGGTTATTTGGAAAACCTCGAGGATTTTCGCTCCATTCCTCTGAGAACCGAAACCGGTGGTGTACCGATTACCTTGGGCGATATCGCGCGCGTACAAATAGGCCCGGAAATCAGGCGCGGCATTGCCGAACTAAATGGTGAAGGCGAAGTGGCAGGCGGCGTTATCATATTGCGCTCCGGAAAAAATGCTCGCGAAACGATCAATGCTGTCAAAGAAAGGCTTACAGCGCTGAAGGCGAGTTTGCCCGAGGGCGTGGAAATCGTGACCACCTATGATCGCTCTGAATTGATCAATGAAGCGGTCAATAATCTGTCGATTAAGCTTGGTGAAGAGTTTGTTGTTGTAGCGATCGTTTGCGCTCTATTCCTGTGGCACGCCCGATCGGCGCTGGTTGCGGTGCTGACCTTGCCCCTCGGTATTTTGATCGCCTTTATAATCATGCGCTTTCAGGGGATTAATGCGAACATCATGTCTTTGGGCGGCATAGCGATTGCTATTGGGGCCATGGTCGATGCCGCGATTGTTATGATTGAAAATGCGCATAAGCATCTCGAGAGATGGCGACGTGAAAATCCTGACCAGGAAATGCCGGTAACCGACCATTGGCAGCTCATTATCAAATCTTCGGTTGAAGTGGGTCCAGCTTTGTTTTTGAGCTTGCTCATCATCACCTTCTCCTTTCTGCCAGTATTTACGCTTGAAGGGCAAGAGGGGCGGTTATTCAAACCCCTCGCTTTCACCAAAACCTATGCCATGGCTGGGGCTGCGATACTTTCGATCACCTTGATCCCAGTTCTGATGGGTTATTTTATTCGCGGCAAAATCCCGTCAGAAAATAAGAACCCGATCAACCGCTTTTTGACCAGAGTTTATCAGCCCGCTTTGGACTGGTCGCTCAAGAGCCCTAAAAAGGTGCTGGTCATTGCGGTCCTGATCTTTGCCACCAGCGCTTGGCCGATCAGTCAACTTGGCGGTGAATTCATGCCGCAAATGGATGAAGGTGATCTGCTGTATATGCCCAATGCCTTGCCAGGATTATCGCCTTCCAAAGCAGGCGAACTGTTGCAACAGACGAACCGGATGATCAAGGCTGTGCCCGAAGTAGAGACGGCGTTCGGCAAAGCCGGTCGCGCGGACACGGCAACTGATCCTGCGCCCTTGACCATGTTTGAAACAACCATCCATTTCAAACCGGAATCTGAATGGCGACCTGGGATGACTTCTGAAAAGCTTGTCGAGGAACTCGACAAGGCGGTTCAGGTGCCAGGGCTAGCCAATTTTTGGATACCGCCCATTCGTAATCGTATCGAAATGCTTTCAACCGGGATCAAAAGCCCGATTGGTATCAAGGTATCAGGCGATGATCTGGATATGATTGACAAGGTTGCACGTGAGATCGAGGCCGAGGCCAAGAAGGTAGATGGTGTCAGTTCTGCTCTGGCGGAAAGACTGACCGGCGGTAGCTATATCGATGTTAAAATCGATCGAAAAACAGCGGCCAGATATGGTCTTAATATTTCTGACGTTCAGTCGATTGTCGCCAGCGCTATAGGCGGGCAGAATGTTGGGGAAACAGTGGAAGGGCTAGCGCGCTATCCGATCAATGTGCGTTATCCTCGCGGCATCCGAAACAGCTTGGAGGATCTCAGAAACCTGCCAGTTCTCACACCATCTATGGAACAAATCACATTGGGCACCGTGGCCGATGTTGAAACCAGCGCGGGGCCGCCGATGCTTCGCAGTGAAAATGGCCGCCCGTCTACCTGGGTCTATATCGATACTCGCGGACGTGATCTGGTGTCGGTTGTGGCGGATCTGCAGGAATCGATTGATAGTGTAATCGATCTGCCAGCAGGCGTCAGTGTGGCCTATACCGGGCAATTCGAATATCTGGAACGCGCGCAATCGCGGCTCATGGTCGTGATACCGGCGACCTTGGTTATAATATTCTTTCTGCTCTACCTTACATTCCGACGATTTGATGAGGCTCTGCTGATCATGGCAACTTTGCCCTTTGCTTTGACCGGCGGGCTCTGGTTACTCTATTTCATGGGACTTAATCAGTCGATTGCGACAGCCGTTGGCTTCATAGCTCTTGCAGGCGTCTCCGCTGAATTTGGTGTGGTCATGCTGATTTACCTCAAGCAGGCCCTCGCCGACGCCGGAGACAGGCCTAATGCTGAAGAAATTCTGAGGGCCGTGCGTGAGGGGGCTCTGCTCAGGGTTCGGCCAAAGGCGATGACAGTTGCAACAATATTGGCAGGTCTATTCCCGATCATAATAGGAACAGGGGCAGGTTCTGAAATCATGCGCCGCATTGCTGCTCCGATGGTGGGAGGCATGATCAGCGCGCCATTATTGTCGATGTTTGTTATTCCAGTAGCATATTTATTGCTTCGCAACCGGGAGGCGATGAAGAACAAATCCATGCGTGACAATGGGTAATGCCCTCAAGTTAATTCTGATTGGGCTGACTGCGTTGGCAGGCGGTCCGGAAATCGGGCGCCGGTTGACCCAGCTCTTCGAAACCGGAAATCAACTCATTGCGTTGGCGGCATTTTGCATATTGTTGGCCTTATGTCTTCTCAGCCTTGTTGGCGCAGGCTTAATCCGTAACGGAATTTTGCGTTGGTCTTTGGCCGTATTTCTTGCTGCCGGGTCGATGATGGTGGATAGCTATCAATGGGTCGTTGGTGATTTCATGGACTATGAAGCGTTCATCACTATGATCCAAAGTGCTGAAAATATCGGCGAGGCAGCAGGACAGCATGGCGAGGTGATAACCTTAGCCGTGGGTAAATCTATAATCCTGCTTGTTGGCATTGGCCTGAAACCTGCTGTTACGCAGGGTATATTTGCGATGCTTTTAAAACTCTTGTCAGTGCCTATTATTCTGGTGCTCGCTCTCATGCTATTTTTTCGAGGCGGGGAAGGGGCCAGTGGTCTACCATCCTCGCATAGCGGATTGAGCTATGGATTACTGTATGGCTACGAATATTTAACTCAGGATCATAGCTCCCGCGAAGCGGTAGCGATTAAACCTGCGCGCGCAAAACCGGCTGCAGATATCGTGCTCATTGTAGATGAAAGCATCGCCGGTGCGTATCTCGACATCAATAGTAAGACGGGTGTCTATTCCGGATTGGCGAATCCCAAGACCAAAGCGCCGGTCCACAATTTTGGTCTCGCCGCCGCCATCACCAATTGCAGCGCTGGAGCCAATGTCACCTTGCGATATGGCGGAACACGGGACAACTACCGCGAGACGATCAAATCCAAACCTTCCATCTGGGCCTATGCTAAAGCGGCGAATCTTGAAACAATCTATATCGATGCGCAGCGTACGGGTGGCACTTATCAAAACCTGATGGATGACGCCGAACGCGCGTTGATAGACAAATGGGACCAGTTTGACGATGTTTCCGTTCTGTATCGCGACCAGGCTGTGGCAGGCCGTTTGGCAGATTATTTGAACGACGAAAAACAGCAGTTCATTCTTGTCAATAAAGTTGGCGGACACTTTCCAGTAAGTGACAAGTTTCCGAATTCCCATGCCCGTTATGCGCCTATGCTCAAGCGCCAGTTTACCGATGTAAGCGAGGCACCTCCAGACAATCTGGATGGCCGGCAAGGTAACTGGGTGCTTTATCGTAACAGCTACCGGAATACTTTGCTTTGGAATGTCGGCGGCTTTTTTGACCGGCTTTTTACACAATCTGAAATTGGTGATGCCATGGTCATTTACACTTCCGATCATGGCCAGACATTCCATGAACGAGGTGAATATGGAGAAGCGACGCATTGCACATCCAATCCTGAGATTGAAGAGGGCGTGGTCCCACTGGTGGTAATCGGAGGGCCGCCTTCGCAGCAGGCGCGCTGGGCCAAGGCAGCGAAAGCAAATCATGATCAGCTAAGCAATTACAGGATTTTTCCGACATTGCTGGGTGCGATGGGGTATGCGAAGAGCGATATTGAAGAAGTCTATGGCTTCGACTTGTTTTCGGATGATCCCGATCCCTTCACATTTAACGTCAATTTCAATGCGCGTCTCGGTAGCGACCCGGCTTGGATATATATTCCTTTGGGGAAGGTTGCACGGCCACCGCTCTCTGATTATCCAAAGACAAGGAAACTGCGTGAGCAGTGAGATTACCGATTATTTTTTACTTTTATGAGTTGAAAAAACTTGGGAGTAGAGAGTTACATGTCTGTCCCAAGCGTTTCTTGCATTTCTATTTCCGCCGGATACCGCTTCATTATTGAAAATTTTAGAAAATTCGTATAACTGTCATTATATGACAGTATAGGGAATTTTATGAACAGGCTGATCCAAAGTGTAATTGATGCCAATTATGCAGACCAGATTCTAACCGAAAAGCAACTAGCGCGCATTTTGGGCGGCAGTGACAACAGCCGCTATGGTCTGGTAAAGCGGGCGATGCAAGCAGGCG
Source organism: Parasphingorhabdus sp. (assembly GCF_036568145.1). Classification (GTDB taxonomy): domain Bacteria; phylum Pseudomonadota; class Alphaproteobacteria; order Sphingomonadales; family Sphingomonadaceae; genus Parasphingorhabdus. The sequence goes on from NZ_DATCTC010000039.1 coordinate 37,678, forward strand.
ACCTGGTAAAAATCAAACGCGGTCAATATGTTCTGGCGGATCAATACCGAAAGCATCCAATTCATCCATTCCGTCTAGCACAGGCATTAGTCGCAGGCAGTTACGTCTCAATGGAAAGTGCGCTCGCCTTTCACGGATGGATCCCCGAGGCCGTATTTGCGACGGTTAGTGTGACGCCGGGACGCAAATCTGCTGATGTCGACCACTCTGTTTTTGGGAAATTTGCTTTTCGCCCCCTCGCACTCAACAAGGTTGCATTTCTTGAAGGAGTTGAACGCCAGACCATCAGCAATCAAACCATGCTGGTAGCAAAGCCGCTGCGCGCTCTATTCGATCTGGTCGCTCTCAAAAAATACAAATGGCAAGGAATGGGATGGATTGTCAACGGAATGCGCGTTGATCCAGAGTATCTGCTGCAAACGCCTCGGAAGGAATTTCATGTCTTGAGGCGTGTTTACAAACATAAAGCCGTTCTGGAATTTCTAAACCAGCTTGACCAGCATGTGGCTGCCTTGAAAGCGCAGAAGAGAACCCAAAAGACGAAGGCTTGATGAAATGAATGATATAATTCGGGCTCGTTTGGCTAGCTACAAACCCACAAACGATATTGAGGAGGAAAATGCGACGAAGGAAATCATTCAGGAAATCGCACTTTATGGGCTTTGGCGCGCAAAGTTTTTTGATGCCGCCGTTTTCCAAGGGGGTACGAGTCTGCGAATCCTTCATAAGCTTCCGAGGTTTTCAGAAGATCTGGATTTTATGCTGCTCAAACCCGACGCAGATTTTGACTGGTCGCCCTATCTGAAAATCCTGACGGAAACGTTCGAAGAATATGGTCTCAAACCCGAGACTGTTTCAAAAGAGCAGATGGAAAATCGAATCCGCCGAGCTGTGATTAAGGATAATTCCATTGCAAATCAGCTGGATTTATCATTTCCCAATCGCAACCCGCGCCGCAAGCTGAAGATTAAGCTCGAGATCGATGTAGAACCTCCTGTAGGCTCTAATGATGAATATACTTTTTTGGACTTCCCGGTGGATTACGAAGTGCGGCACCAAGACATGGCATCTAATTTCGCATTGAAGATTCATACGCTGCTGTGCCGTGAATATCTAAAAGGACGCGATTGGTTCGATTTTTCCTGGTATGTTGCCAAAGGCGTTTTCCCGAACTTGCCGCACCTTGAAGCAGCTCTAGGTCAATTTGGTCCATGGGCTGAGGAGAGCGAACTTGCGGTCAACTCGAATTGGCTTGAAGCCGCCATGATGAATAAAATTCAATCGATTGACTGGAAAGAGGCCGCTGAGGATGTCCGGCGGTTTCTACGCCCGGTAGAAGAAGAATCCTTGAAGCTTTGGAGCGAGCGGTTTTTCAATTCCAAACTGAGCAAAATGATCAACAATGAAGAGTCTGCATAGTAGTTGATGGCTTTCATGAGAGCAAAGCCAATGAAAGCTGGTAGTAGAATCGATCCTATCTTTTGCTCCCCGAAATTAGTTTCCACTCACTTCAGCGATTGCTCATCAAACAGCGAATTGATCACAGGGCAATCAGGAACTTTGCCTCCCGCACATTGTGAAGACATGGCTGACAAGGTTCGTTCTAGTTTCCTCAGGTCTGATATTTTACTCTTGATGTCCGTAATATGCCGGGTAGTTACATCCAATACCTCACCGCAAGTATAGTTGTCAGAGTCCACAAGACCAAGCAGTCCGCGCAATTCCTCTATTGAAAACCCTAGTTCCCGGCTGCGCAAGATGAACTTCAACCTTCGCTGATCGTCCGCAGAATATATGCGGTGACCACTTGGGGTTCGGTCTGGTTCGTGCAGCAAACCGATCTTCTCGTAATAGCGTATCGTCTCCAGATTGCATCCGGTGGACCTAGCCAGTTTGCCGCGCTTCATGGGCTGCATGATAAATCTCTTGATCCTGTAGTTACTACAGGGCGTATAACAGTTTCATGAGCGAGATGACAGAGCAACAGATGCAACCGAGAGCGGGAGAGAAACTGGCCGCAGGCGGCGGGCTGGCTAGTGCAATTGCGGGCCTGATTGGTGCTTCCTGCTGTGTCTTGCCAATCATATTGTTCAAAATTGGTGTCGGTTCTGCTGTTATTGGCAATCTGATATTTTTTGCCGATAAAACGGAATATTTCCTGATCGGGGCGCTCCTTTTGATCACGCTGGGCGTTATTGCATCGTTTTGGGGCGGTAGAAGACCCGGAAAACGGGTAATCATAATGTTTGGTCTTTCCGCATTTATTGTCTTTTTGGCTTTTATTTTACCAAGTTTTGAGGGCGATATTTTGCGTCTGTTGGGATTTCGATGATGGAACTACATTCAATGATCACGTGCCCAAAATGTGGCCACGCCGAAACCGAAACCATGCCAACCGATGCTTGCCAGTTCTTTTACGACTGCAAGGGATGTGCTGTGGTTCTACGCCCGAATAAAGGCGATTGCTGTGTTTTCTGTTCGTTTGGAACCATTTCTTGTCCTCCCATTCAGGAAGCCCGAGCCAATGGCGGTTTGGCTTGCTGCTAGACGGATTGCACTTACAGCAGTGATATAAGAATCCAGCATTTTGAGAAATGGCGGAAAATTGCTCGGGACGAGGGAATTCAAACCTCCTACTCCAAACCCCCAGTTAGGCCTGCTCGAATTGATCCGATCATGTTTATCCAAGGTTTTTCCATCAGAGTACCTTCTTTGCTTTAGAAAACCACTACGCGAACCCATCCTTTTCTTCAGATTTCAAGTGGTCCTTTACTGAGGAATAATCCTCCTGTTCACATGCGGATTTGAATTGTGATACAATCCTTTAATGAGCGATCCAGATCCAACAACATTGAAAACTGTGGCGACACTAATTCGAAGCCGTATGAACCTTCTCTCCCGCAATAAACGTCTTGACGGGCTTGAGCGGCTGGGCGCTTATCGTGAGCTTAATCAACTTGCAAAAGACCTTGATGCAACTTTCGCTGAATTTTCTCGCGACGAGAAATCGTAATGGGATAGCATCTCCATCGATAGCATTTATTATTGATCGATATTTGAGCGAGAAGGTTCGTCAACGTCGGCCTGTACTATTTTGTCCTTCAAGCGTTAAAGAATCGCTCATCCACCAGCTAGGCAAAATTGAAGTTTTCCCATTTGCTACCCAAAATGCTACCCAAGTTGCAAATATTGCAACTTTGAATATCACTCTGTTAGAAAAACGTTTATTTACAACGTATTATGGTGAGCCCTGCTGGGTTCGAACCAGCGACCTACTGATTAAAAGTTAGATCAAGTTGCTTCGGTAGAATTGGTAACGTGTTCTGATCTTCCAATATGAAAGTTGCGCAACCTCCTCTAGATTGATTACCGCGCTTGATCTCCAACTTCGAACTGTGGGGACAGGTGTGGGGATAATAAAATTCGAAAATATTTATTTGAATGATATCAATTTATTGTACCTGATATTCAGCGGACTGTCTCTCCGCCATTATCTCACTACGAACCCATGAGATGGGTCTTGCAGGGCTTCGTTGCATTCAGGACTAGAAAGGCCGCGCCAAGCGTTGTCCAGCGCCCGATCCATGGATCGATCGGCGCCATGGTCTTTGCGGCAAGTCCGAATGGCGGGTAGAAGACGGCCCCAGTCACGGCAGCGTCCTTGAGCCCCGCCCGATCGGCCAGCGCGAGTAGATCAGCCCGGCTCCGGAAATGGGCTGCACGCCACAGGTTCGAGCCGAACCAGCCTTTTATGCGCCGCTGCGCCGCCCAGAGATTCCGGCGTCCGAGCTCTCCAAGGATCAGCTGACCGCCGGGGTTGAGCACACGGACCACTTCCCGGATCGCGTGATCAGGATCGTCGACGAAGCAGAGCGTGGCGACCGACACGACACAATCGAATTGTTCGCCGGGAAACGGAAGTTCAGCAACATTACCCCTGATCAGCTCGGCCTGGACACCTGCGGCTTTTACGCGGCGGCGCGCAGCGTCGATCATGGTCGTTGAGGTATCGAGACCCGTGACTTCCAGACCATCCTGCGCGAGACGTGTGGTCAGCACGCCGTCACCACAACCCACGTCCAGGACGCGCATGCCAGGAGCCGGGCCTATCCGTTCGAGCAGGAGACGCTCCTCAAGCGTGTCCGTGATCCGGCCAAGCATGCTGTTTCGCCAGCCTGCATAGGCGTCGGGAAGATCCTGTAGCGCAGTGTCGGGATCGCGTCGGTCCGAGACGGAGCGCTGAGCCCTAGGTGCCATCAGAAAACCATGACCTTTTCCGCGGCGAGGGTCGCTTGGGCAATTTCGTCCATGGTAGAGCGGGATGCCCCTTCCATCATGTCGCCGTCGGTTAGCCCGCGTGCATCCATGCAGGTGCCGCATATCAGCACGCGGCCTTTGGAGGAAAGAACACGACGGATCATGCGTTCGATGTTGTAGTAGCCGTCCGGAGTTTTCTGCCCGGCGTTGGCGCAGAGAACGGCATCTGCCATCAGGAAAATAGTCACCTCTGCGTCGGGGTCGTGCTTGCTCAAGGCGTGAGCCATGCGAAGGCCGTTATAGCTGCACTCGGTACCATAAGGTGGGTCATTCAGTAGAATCAGATGTTTCATTCCGGCTCTCCTTTTCGTGCAGTGTTGAGTCGTGGGTGAGTTTCCCCGCCAAACCAGAGCCGCAAGACGTCCGAGACGAACATTGAGATTGTCACGACCCAGAAAGCTGCCTTAGTCGATAATACCGGTATATCTGCAGCTCTGTTATAAAGCACTACCACGTAAGGCCAAGGCATGCTCCATGAAAGCGGGCACTATGGAAACAGACCATAAGACAGCATAGAAAACAGGAATGACGATGAGAATTACCCTGAACGCTGGATGAATCTTTCCGCGAATTGCCCGTTCGCGCAGCATAATGATGGCCAATATCGCAAGCTGAGCAACCATTTCGAGAAAAGGGATAATCCACTGATTTGTCGATAATAGCGGGATCGCAGTTTCCGGACCGCCCAGTGCTGGCACCGCGACGATAATGGCAAGGCGACCGATAGCCGGTTCGGCAATAATCAGGATTGCCCCCAACATCAGCCGACGATGCCAGTCCGTACGTTTGCGCATCCAGATTGCGGCAAAGACGAGGCCACCAAAGAAAATGGGCTGTATGAGATTGAGTGCGAGGAAATAGGGCGAGGTGAAGACGGGTGGAGCCCGGTCAAGTGCCATTGTGACTATACCAGTATTCCACGCTGAGATTATTGCGATTACGGCTAACCCTGCACCAAACCAGCCTAGCTTGCGGTGAAGAGCCAGGCGGCGTCCTGTCCCGAGATAATTCTGCACCACGAAGAGCAATAGCCAAGTTCCCATAATCAGGCCATGCAGATGTGTACTTGTCGGCATCATCCGAAGGTTGGTCAACCCAAGCAGGCTGAACATCCCGAAGCCAAATATTATCAGAAGAGCAAGAGCCAATGCCACGCGACGGTAGAAATGGTTTTCCGTCATTTGAAGCTGTGCAGCTGATGTAGCCATGGTCACCCCCTCCCACAGTCTAATTGCAAGTAAATTATCACAATGACATAAATTGTCAACAATTGCCGTACGGAAGTTACTTTAATCAGGATAGTAACTGACCTTGTTTAATGTACCCGATTACTGTTCGGAATCGCGATCCATCAAGTTAAACATCTTATGAATGGTTTCTAACAGCATGCCACCATCCTCTCATAAATGCCCTCTGGTAACTCATGACCGGACGATCCGGCCGTCGAGAAGTTCGATCCGGCGCGGGCATTGCGCCGCTATATGTTCGTCATGGGTGGATATCAGGAAGCTGGTTGCCATGGTCTGGTTGATCGAACGGATCAGGTCCATCACCTGGTCCGCCGATTGCCGGTCAAGGTTACCGGTGGGCTCGTCCGCCAGAACCAGAACCGGATTGTTTATGAGCGCACGGGCAACGGCTACTCGCTGGCGCTGACCACCCGACATAGCGACGGGACGGAAGTCTCTGCGGTCCGCAAGGCCCACGGCATCAAGCAGTTCGGTAGCGCGTTCACGCATGAGCCGTGTTTCTCGACCGGCGGCAGAAGCTGCGGGCATCATCACGTTTTCCAGCGCCGTCAGATCGGGTAAAAGGTGGTGGAACTGAAACACGAAGCCCAGGTGTTTGCTGCGAAACTCGGTTCGCTTTGCTTCGCTGGCCTGCATCAGGTCCACTCCCAGCATTTCGTGACTGCCCCCACTGGCACGCATCAGGGTGCCGAGGATGTTCAGCAATGTGCTCTTGCCCGAGCCTGATGGTCCGAGCAGCGCAGACATTTCGCTGGACATCATGGAGAGGTCCACGCCCTTGAGGACGACCGTTTCGGCAACTCCTTCGCCGAAGATCTTGGTCAGCTCTGTCACGGAGAGGATTGGTTCCTCGCTCATGATCCGATGGCCTCAACCGGATCGATCCGGGCGGCCCGACGTGCAGGCAGGATCGAGGCGAGCATTGCGGCAAGTGTCGTGAGCGTGATCGCAAGCAGGAAGTCACCCTGTGCGCGGTCGATGGGCAGCCCGCCGCTCTGCACTTCGGCCACCGGTGGCATTGGAAGAAGGACGATCCATGCCGTGCCCGCGCCGACGACCGCTCCGACAAGGCCAATAAGTGTGCCTTCCAGCACGAAGATGGAAACGACCAACCGTTTGCCGGCGCCCATGGCTCGCATGATGCCAATCTCCGCTTGGCGGCGGACGATGGACAGCAGCATGGCGCTGGCGATGCCGACCACGATGGTAATGAGCGCAAACGCCTTGATGATGATGCCGGTGCGGGCTTGGGCATCAAGTCCTTCAAATAACTGGCTGTTGTCTTCGGTCCATGCGGTGGCCTTCAGACCCGTTGACCGGCGCAGGCGTGCTGCGATGCCCGCCGCATCGGTGGCTGGTTTGACTTTGATCTCGATGCGGGAAATGCCGGTCGGAAGATCGAACAGCGCGCGCGCAGTGGTGAAGTCCATGTAGACGGCCTGGCGATCAGCACTGGCGACACCGAGGGTGAATATCCCGCCGATCCGGAAACTGCGCGCTCGGCCGCGGTCCGAAGTTAGGCGCACTACCTGCCCGACACGTAGGCCCAGGTCATTCGCCAGTCGGCTACCGAGCAGCACGCCGTCAGTGGGCAGGTTGCTGCTGCCATCGACTATAGCCGCTTCGATATTGGCGATGTCGGAAAGTTTGCCCGGCATGACCCCGATGACTCCCACCGGCGCAAGAGCCTGTCCTCGCTCCACATAGGCGGAGCCGCGAATTTGTGGTGAGACGGCAGTGACGCCCCGTTCCGCTTCGATGATGGGGACTGCGGGCTGCCAGATAGCGATCTGCTCACGCCGGCTGAGGTCCTTTTGCAGCACCACCTGAGCGCCGGATTGCGGCACCAGGATGGCAGGGTCTCGATCAGGCATTTCCAGCACCACATGAGGGATGCTGCCGACGGTCCGTAGTGTCAGCAGGGTAGCTAGGCCACCGATGAGTGCGCTCATGAAAATGAAAACGCCGACGCCTAGCGCGACGCCGGACATCAGTAGCGCCGTCTGCCCTGGATGAGACAGCAGATGCCGGATGGCAAGCTTGACGGCATATGGTGTCATCCTAGTCGGCTGCCCGTACCTTGACTTCGTCGCCGGGTTGGGCCGCACTTGGATCAGACAGAATGCGTTCGCCGGGTTGCAGGCCGCTGGTCACGATTACACTTTCGGAGGGCCAGTCGACGAAGCCGATCCGCCGGACCGCGACGATGCCATCACGTGAGACGATTAGCACATGTGCTTCGCCTGCAGATTGGACAATGGCACTTCGCGGTACACTGATGGCGCGTTCGCGCCGTTCGATGACCAAGTTCACCGTCACGGTGAGCCCGGAAGGCGCGTCGACCACTGCATCGCCAAGGCTAAGGCGGACATCGCGGGCGCCTGTGGTCGGGTCAACTCGGGGCTCGATATGCGCAACTACCGCCCCGATCTGACGCTGCTGCCCCGGCAGGCTGACCAGAGCCTCCATGCCGGGACGAATTTCAGTGGCATAGACCTCGTCAACCTCGACCGTGACTTCCGGGCTGGAGAGATCGGCAAGTCGGTAGATGATGCTTTCGAGGCCAACTGTCTGACCGGGATCGACGGGGCGTTCCAAGATGACCCCGGCAAACGGTGCACGAAGCACCCGCCGGTCGCGTAACTCGCTCGCCTGCACCACACTGGCTTGGCGACGGCTCAGCTCGCGCTCGCCTTCCACTACAGCGAGGCGCCGTTGTTCAACTTCTCGTTTTGTTGCGAACTGACCCAATGCTTCGAAGCGAGCAAGATCGCGCCGCGCCTGCGCAACAGTTGCCTGCTGGGTCTGGACAGACGCTTCCGCCTCGGCAATCGCTGCCGTTTCGGGCGCATCATCAATCCTTGCCAGCACCTGTCCGGCAGCAACGCGGTCCCCGACATCAAAGGGCAAGGCAACCAGATCCCCGCCAAGTGCCGGGCGTATGTCGACCTGCAGCCTTGGCCTAATGCGTCCATTGACGGCAAGCAGGCGTTGCGCTGGTGTGGTTTCGATCAGGAGCGCGGCGACTTCCTTGTCTCGTGGTACCAGAAACCAGTAACCAATCAGTGCCAGTAGAACTAACGCCAGCAATCCGAGAAAATAAGGATATGGTTTGGTCTTCATCCGGGCCTTTCCTACCATGTATTGCCGCACGGCAAACCATGCCAAATGGGGCTCATTAGGTTTTCATCCCGCCGGTAGTGGAGTAGGATTTCGCATATCATTATTGTGGCGTACCCATTTGCCGTTGGGCAGGGACAGGTCACCACCCACTCCAAGTGATGCCAGCCGACCAACAGGAGTGCGGTAGCTGGTGTGGTCAGCGATTTCCTGGAAACGCCTCAGAATAACTTGGGAAAGATATTCAATATGCTGTCGTGAATTCTCGGAAATCTGCAACGTTACTCCCCGCAAAAATGCCGACCCACAAGGATTGACCCCCAGATTAGATTGCCTCATCGCCAATGAGGTTTTGGGGTCCATACTCCATCTCCGCGTCTGCGCGACCATTAGTGCTCGCACAGTTTTTGTCTGTTCGCTTTGCTAACCGAAAGTGTCAAATGAAGCAATTCAAAACAGGGTTAAGTATTATTGTCGATCAACTGCGCTGCGAGGACCAGCTGCTAAACCAGTTGTATTTTCTACTATACCTTTCAGTTTGTTGCGCAATAACTGCGGACTTTGCAATGCGAGAATCCGCAATGAACGTTTTGAAGCACACAAACTATAAAGTTAGAACCAGCCACCCCAGCCATCAATTATAACTGGTCTGGCTTATATCGGGGACGGCCCGGAAACTGTCGGTTCGGGCTGCTGCCCAGAAGCGTGAATAAGGGGTGGCTTCGGGGGCGTCGATCAAGGCGTTTTTTTTCAGGAACGGGTAGATACCGTCAATGGAGCTGGATTTGACTGCATTTAGTCGTTCATGAAGATGATGTGGTCGGATTTGAGTAGGGCTGTCCAGTCCCATGGAGACGACAATATCGCGCAGAGCAGCGGAGGTCTGTTTCTGGAAACGGAACACGCGTTCTGCCTTGTCGGCGACGACCAGACCGCGCTGTCGTGACGCGCTTTGGGTTGTGATGCCGGTTGGGCATTTGTCTGTGTGGCATTGGAGCGATTGGACACAGCCCAATGCGAACATGAATCCGCGCGCTGCGTTGGACCAGTCAGCCCCTAGCGCAGCGTTCATCGCCAGGCTGGCCCCGCTAATTACTTTGCCCGATGCGGCAAGACGTATATCGCTGCGAAGTCCAGAACCGATAAGCGCATTATTGACCAGTATCAGACCTTCTCGCAGAGGCATTCCAACCCGGTCGGACAGCTCGACCGGCGCTGCGCCAGTGCCTCCTTCGCCGCCATCGACAACGATGAAATCAAGTATTATCCCTGTTTCAAGCATTGCTTTCATGATCGCAAAAATCTCATGCGGTTGGCCGACACACAATTTTATCCCGACGGGCTTGCCTCCGGATAATGTCCGAAGTTGCTGAACAAATTGGAGCAATTCTATCGGTGTGGTGAAGGCTGAATGGGCTGCCGGTGAGATGCAGTCCTTTCCGATTGGAATCCCGCGTGTTGCTGCAATTTCCGCGTTGACTTTTGCCCCGGGCAACATTCCGCCCTGACCGGGCTTGGCACCTTGGCTGAGCTTGATCTCGATCATTTTTATCTGGTCAAGAACGGCAGTTTTTGTGAATTTCTCTGGATCAAACCTGCCATCATCGCTGCGGCACCCAAAATAGCCGCTGCCGATTTCCCAAACTATATCGCCGCCGTGTTTTGCATGATAGGGGCTGAATCCACCTTCGCCCGTGTCATGATAAAACCCACCCTTAAGAGCGCCAAGATTGAGCGTTTCGATAGCTTTCGCACTGAGTGAGCCAAAGCTCATGGCCGAGATATTTAGGATAGCCGCAGAATAGGGCTTTGTGCATTGGGGGCCACCGACATCGACACGAAAATCCATTGGAGCGCGTTCGTTGGGGACGATCGAATGGCTGAGCCAGTCATATTCTTCGGAATAGACGTTGAGTTCCGTGCCAAACGGATGAGATGAAATATCGTCCTTTGCCCGTGCATAGGCCAGTGCGCGGTCATTATGATTGAACGGCCTGCCATCAAGATCGCTTTCAACAATATAGGAGCGCAGATATGGCCGTAAACTTTCAAAAAACCACCGAATTCGCGCGATAATAGGATAGTTGCGGCGCAGTGTATGTCTGGTCTGCAGCAAGTCCCAAGCTCCCACGAGCAGGAGTAGTATCACAGGTATCAACAGCCAAATGAGCCACGGGTTTGCCGGGAGTGCAAAACCAAGGAGCGTTGCAGCCATAACCAGTAATATAGGAACAACGAATCTCATTTTTTCAAGCCCCCTTATGACGCTCGTGGATCTGGCGAATATCAAGGTCGTCGAACGCAACAGAGCGGGTGCGTCCTGTCAATATGTTAACGCAGATAGCGCGGCAAATATAATGATCCTATCGATTTTCTGGTGGAGTTACACCGACGATGCGCAGCACCCTTTCAGATCCGCTACGGTCGGGCCAGGCAATTGTTTCACCGGCGACCATGCCGATCAGTCCTGCTCCCATCGGTGTGAGAATCGAAATGCGATCCTGTTCGATATCGGCATCTTTGGGGTAGACCAGTTCCAGCACGCGCTGGGCACCGCTACGTTCATCGACAAATTCAACCTTGCAGTTCATCGTCACTACATTGACAGGCATATCAGCTGCGGGATGGAGGTCTGCGCGGCCGAGCTCTTCATAAAGCAGTTCTGCTACCTTGGGATTCCGCGATTCCATTGCCATGGCCAGCGCTTCAATTTCGTCACTCTCCGTGTCGATCATATGGATGACGGGACGATCAGCGCCGGGGTTTTTATTTTTATGTTCCATGTTACGGGTTCTTTTCATGCTGTTGGAAAGCACTGCGGTACGCGTTGCTTTTCTCTCAATATCTATTGTGAAAATCCCGGACCTCGTTTGCCGAAGCCGATAGCGCAGGCCCGGGTCAGCTTCCTGCGGCGAGCTGTCCCGAAAGGTGGCGATATCGCCCGAGAGGAGTGGTCATAACCATGAAATTAACATGGTGCGGTCAAGAGTATAAGTCAAACGGTTCTTAATAGAGCGAATAACCACATGTTCGGCATAGTTAACGTGTCCGGGCAGGGTTTTGCTGACCACAACAGCTTATTATGATATACGTCTTGTTATGAAATAAGGAGATACGTCATGGTTAAACTAGTCCCTATCACTGGTCTCATTGCAATAGCGGCGGTTCTTTCCGCTTGTTCTGACAATAATCCACCTTCAGAAACCAATCAAAATATGGCAGAAAATACAGCTGACAGAACTGTTGCAGATACTTCGGGTCAGGGAGGCGCTCTTGGGTTGACCATGAAACAATTAGGCGATGCCGAAATTCTGAACGCAAGTGGTATCGAAATTGGGGAAGTTGAGCGTGTGATTACGGATAGTTCGGGCACAGTCACTCATTTGCTGGTTGAAATTGAGGATTCAGATCCAGACAGGTTTGTTGAGATTCCTCTGGAGGGACTTACCCCGAAACAAGTGGATGATGACTGGGAACTCGAATCCAATCTTACGAGAGAGGACCTATTGGCGCTTCCAGAGGTAAAATAATCGTTTGACGGTTAGTGGCGGCTGTTCAGAGTGACAGGTTCCCGCTGTGCGGTTCTTTGCCGGCGATAAATATCCCTGCAAAGATAAGTGCAATGCCAATGACATGGAAGGTAAACAGATTCTCGCCCAGGAACAGCATCGCGAGCCCGGCCCCCATGACGGGTAGGATATTCATGAATTGCCCTGTGGTAGCTGATCCGATCAGTTCGACGCCGCGGTTGAAGAAAAGATATGCGATGAACGAAGGAAAAATAGCGACATAGCCAATGGCTAGGTAGGTTTCGGTCGATGGGATTATAAGGCGGCCGCTTGCTATCTCCACTGCATAAAGTGGTGCGATGAAGATGACGCCGATTACAAGCGTCGCGGCGAGAAAGCTGAGAGGATGAATGTTCGGCCGTCGACGTAACAATACCGCGTAAACAGACCAAAGCAGCACCGCAAAGGCTATTATGCCGTCACCTTTATTCAGATTGAGGTTCAGCATAGCAGTGATATTTCCCTGGGAAATAATCGCAAGCACCCCCGCCAGCGATATGATGAGTCCCCATAATTGACGCGCGGACACGTGGTCCTTCATCAGAACCGCACCCATGATGAGAATTAGCGCAGGTTGTGCGGCTTGCAGAAGCAAGGAATTAAGGGCGGTCGTCGTTTGCAAGCCAGTGTAGAGGAGCGTGTTGAATGCTCCAATTCCCAATATTCCCAGCAATAGCATTATCCGCCAATTCGTTTTCAATACCGGCCAGTCGCGTCTGAGATGCGGCCATGCTAGCGGGAGCAAGAGCATAAGAGCCAGAAGCCAGCGCCAGAAAGCAAGCGAAATGGGCGGAACCAAATCCCGCACCGCTCGTCCTACAATGCTGTTGCCGGCCCAGAATAATGCCGTGAAGCATAGCAGAATGTAAGCGTTCGCCCACAGTGCAGCCGCGCCATTTTTCAGGCGAGAGGTCTTCTCAATGTCGCTCACGGAAGCTCGTTAAACTGCTCACCCGTATAGCGACCTGCGCCAAATCTGGCCGAGAGCCAATGACGTATTACGATAAAACGGCGCCGATAATGCGAGTTGCTGGGCATAGCTCCTACTATAAAACCTGTGACGATTAGCAAGCCCCCGATTATATCAGCTACGCCAAGTACTTCCCCGGCGAGCCAGCCAGCCAGGCCTCCAAAGACAGGCTCGGTTGCGTATATGAGGGAGGCCTTTGACGCATCCACCCGCGCCTGTCCCCAGCCCATAGCAAGCTGGATATAGGCCGTGGAAACACCGAAGCCTATAATGATCCAGAACAGGGTCGGGTTACTGATCTGCGGTGCAGGCTCACCTATCATTATGGAAAATATAGCAGCCACAAGCGCGGTAAATGCCAGGGTCGTCCACGCAAGTGATTTTGTGTTAACTCCCTTTGAAAACTCGCCAAGAACGATGATCTGCATTGCAACAAACCCGGCACTGGCCAGTGCAAATCCGTCTCCGGTGCTGAGATCAGCCGACGCGCTGGCAATTCCGGCCATCAGCCCGACGCCGCAAATGGCCAGCACAACGCCTGCCCAAATATTTCTTCCCGGTTTACGTTTGAACAAGACCCAATGGAGAACGGGTACCAATGGCACATAGAGCGCGGCAAGAAATACCACGCGTGCGCTGGGCTCGGTTTTCAGGGCATAGGCCACAAATACAGATCCAAAAGCACCGAAAAGACCAACAAAGAAGCCGCCAGCTAATTCGCGCCGCGTCAGCCGCAAGAGCGGTACGCGTAGCAACACTCCTAAGATTAAAGCCGCTGCCCCAAAGCGAAGTGCAACAAACGCAAACGGGCCGCTAAATTCCATGCCCATTTTCGTAACGAGGAAACTGACGCCCCATAAAGCTGCAGCGCTTAGCAAGGCCAATTGCGGCAGATAACTGCTGGCAGAACTATTTGTGCACGGCGGAACCATTACCGATCCAATTTTGCTAGATTATGGGTGAGTCAGGTAGCTTTTACAGAATCAGTAATAGCTTCACGTATCTATATACGGATTTGCTGTAGAAGGAGACATCGATTGTTTAGTCATGTGGCACATATCATGCCTTGGCAGAGCATAAAATTGACATTTGATGAGTGCTATAAATGACTATTAAGATGAGGAAAATGCAAGCAGGTCGAGATTAAAACACTCAATATATACAACTGAATATCAAAGAAATCTGCGCGAAACGTGGGTATGAGTGCACCAGATCTGATACCCAGAATTATATGAGTATCTCTCATCATCCAATAGCTATTCACTCCAACAAGCCCCTTACAATAACGGGCAAAGATAGCTATTAATCCATAAGCGCCGGACCAAATTTGGTTCAATGCATATAACTACCTAAGCCATGAATAATTAGGAATAAAATGAAACAAACGGCTATATTTGCGTTTGCACTGCTTTTGAGTCTTGCTGGTTGTGGTGGCTCTGAAAATCCGCCAGCGCCCCCGCCGGTGACGGTAGATACCTATGTGGTTAAATCTGCGGCAATTCCTAATATTGTAGAATTACCGGGGCGTGTCGAAGCCGTAAGGGTAGCTGAAGTCAGGGCGCGGGTGAACGGTATAGTCCAAAGCAGACTGTATCAGGAAGGAACAGATGTCAGGGAAGGGCAGCCGTTGTTCCGTATTGACCCAAGCGAGCTTCAAGCCAATCAGGCACAAGTGAAAGCGAGCCTTCAACGTGCGCGGGCGACCGCTGCCAATGCGACGGCAGTTGTAAACAGGTACAAACCGCTTGTTGCAGAGCAAGCTATCAGCCGTCAGGAATATGAGGCGGCAGTCGCGGCTTCAAGGGAGGCCACTGCAAGCGTGGCACAGATGAAGGCCCAGTTAGACGCGGCCGAATTACAGCTGGGATATACAACTGTACGTGCTCCGATCCGCGGACGCGCAAGGCGTGCTGAAGTCACTGAAGGCGCGCTGGTTAGTGCTGCCGAGGCGACTTTGATGACCCGTATCGAGCAGTTGAATCCGGTCTATGTCAGCTTTTCGCAATCATCGAGCGATGTGATGGCATTAAGGCGCGCGGTTTCAGAAGGCAGGATTGACCTAGATGAAGGTGAGAAGCCCAGAGTTAAACTGACCTTTGAAGATGGCTCGGAATATCCGATCGAAGGCTATGTCGATTTTCTCGATTTTTCCGTTGATGAGAATACAGGAACAATGAGTTTGCGAGCTGAATTCGCCAATCCGGGAAACAACCTGTTGCCCGGTGAGTTTGTGCGGGCCAGAGTCTATCTGGGCCAAATCAAAAACGGCATAATGGTTCCGCAACGGGCCGTCCAGCTGAGTGAAACCGGCGCAAGTGTCTTTATCATTGATTCAGAAGGAAAAGCGGCTGCCCGTCCTGTCGAGCTTGGCTCATTGGATGGCCAATATTGGATCATAAAGAGCGGGTTGAAAATTGGTGACAAGGTTATAACCAGCAACCTCCAGAAAATTAGGCCAGGCGCGCCCGTTAAAGCACTTACGAAAGAACAGCCTAGCAGCGCCGCAAAGCAAACCTCTTTAAAAAGTCAGAAGTAATTCATGTCCCGTTTTTTTATTGATCGGCCGATTTTTGCATGGGTCATTGCGCTTGGCATTCTTCTGGTAGGTTTGCTTGCTTTACGCAGTCTCCCGATTGAGCAATATCCTGATATTGCGCCTCCTTCGCTAACAATCTCTGTTACCTATCCAGGGGCGGATGCAGCGACTCTGGAGCAAAATGTAATCCAGATCATCGAGCAACAGCTAAACGGTGTTGAAGGCTTCCTATATATGTCATCGTCCAGCCAGTCGAATGGGACTGGTTCGATCACCCTCACTTTCGATGCGGGGACGGATATTGATATCGCTCAGACGAATGTTCAAAATCGTTTGAGTACAGTGGAAGCGCGTCTCCCCGAAGCTGTTCGGCAGCAAGGCGTTCAGGTCCGTCAAGCGATGACCGGTTTCCTTCAAATCATTGCTCTGAGATCGAAAAGCGGCAATTTGAATGAAACGGATCTCGGCAATATCGCATCAACCCAAGTATCTGATGAACTGCGCCGGGTGGAAGGGGTCGGTGATGTCACCCTATTCGGCTCGGAATATGCAATGCGGATATGGCTGGATCCGGAACGGCTGGCGTCTTTCAAACTGTCACCAGCAGCCGTCCTTGCCGCCATTCGGGAACAAAACAGCCAATCTGGCGGAGGCGCTCTTGGGGCGTTGCCAATGTTGGCTGATACTCAGATCAATGCGACAATCGTAACCCAAAATAAGTTCACCACCGTAGAAGAATTCGAGCAGATCATTCTGAGGGCGGACACTGGCGGTGCGACCATCCGGCTTAGCGATGTTGCAAGAGTTGAACTCGGCGCCAAGAGTTATGCGACCATGGCTACTCTGAATGGCAAGCCAATGGCCGGTATGGCTATCCAACTGGCAACGGGTGCGAATGCTCTGGCCACGGCTGAGGGCGTGAAGGAACGAATGGAGGAAATTGGCCTCGGACTTCCTGAAGATGTCGAGTGGGTTGTCCCCTATGACACAACTCCGTTTGTCCAATTGTCAGTGAAGCAGGTTGCCACGACCCTGATTGAAGCAATGGTGCTTGTCTTTCTGGTTATGTTTCTGTTTCTTCAAAGCTGGCGATCGACGCTAATTCCTACACTTGTCGTTCCTTTCGCTCTGGCAGGGGCGTGTCTTGGCTTATGGGTTTTCGGTTTCTCGATTAACGTGCTTTCGCTGTTCGCTATGGTTCTGGCTATCGGCATATTGGTGGATGACGCCATTATTGTCGTGGAAAATGTCGAACGGATCATGCGCGAAGAGGGATTATCCCCTGTCGAGGCATCACGCAAAGCAATGGACCAGATCTCGGGCGCTATAGTAGGTATCACGCTCGTACTAGTGGCTGTATTCCTGCCAATGGCCTTTTTCCCTGGATCAACGGGCGGTATTTACAGACAGTTCTCGGTAACGCTCGCAATCTCTATTTTATTCTCTGCACTTATGGCTTTGACACTTACCCCGGCCCTTTGCGCGACTCTGCTTAAACCGATCAAGAAGTCCGTTAGAACAGATGAATCTGTTCAAGAAGCGCAGGAACAAAATGACAGTGGTTCTAAGCTGGTTCGCATAACCGGCGGAATTAGTCGCGCCATTGAAAGATTCAATATCTGGTTTGCACAGATCACGGAAAATTATGGCCGTACAACCGATAATATATTGTCGCGGCCAATACGCGGTTTTGCTGTGTTTGTTTTATTGGTTGCGGTTGCGTTATTATTATTCTTGCGGTTGCCTACGGCTTTCCTGCCGACCGAAGATCAGGGTGTTCTGATTACGGCTATTCAATCTCCTCCGGGTGCGACCGTCGAGCGGACCGAAGAGGCTATCAAGCCCGTTTCGGACCACTGGATGAGCAAGGACGAAGTGAGCAATCTGGTCGTCATTCGCGGCTTCAGCTTTTTTGGACAGGGTCAGAGCAACGCGATGATGTTCGCCTCTCTGACACCTTGGGAAGAGCGTTCAGGCGAGGGAAGCGGAGCTTCCGCATTACTTATGGAAGCGATGGGAAAATTTTCACAAATCGATAAAGGCAATGTATTTGTCATTCAACCACCTGCAATTCCTTCACTAGGTACAGCCAGCGGGTTTACAATTAAATTGCAGGACCGCGTAGGTGTAGGTCGTGTCGCTCTTACTAATGCACGCAACCAGCTATTGGGTTTGATGGAGCAAAGCGAAATGCTTACAGGTGTTCGCCCGGAAGACGAGCAGGTAAGTCCGCAACTCAAAGTTGATATTGACCGGGTTCTGGCCCGTTCGCTGGGTCTGGCCATTTCGGATGTTAACTCTGCTTTGGCGATTAACTTCGGATCGGCTTTTGCCAATGAATTTGTTTATAATGGCCGCTCCCAGCAGGTCTATGTTCAGGCTGATGCGCGTTATCGGATGACACCGGAAGATGTTATGGATCTTCGTGTGCCCAATGATCGGGGTGAACTGGTTCCATTTAGTACATTTGCGAAAGTGGAATGGACCGCCGGCCCGCCGAGCTTGGGGCGCTATAATGGTTATCCGGCGATGACTATTTCAGGTGAAGCAGCAGAAGGGCAATCATCCGGCGCCGCTCTTGAAGAAGTTGAGCGACTTATCGAGCAATTGCCTGACGGTATCGGCTATGAGTGGACCGGACTAAGCTTTGAAGAAAAGCAGTCTTCGGGTCAGATTGGCCTTCTGTTAGGGCTGTCCGTGCTGGTAGTGTTTTTGCTGTTGGCGGCGCTATATGAAAGTTGGGCTGTCCCGCTTTCCGTATTGCTTATCGTACCGATAGGGGTACTCGGCGCAGTAGTTTTCTCTATGCTCAGAGGACTGCCTGCCGATGTCTATTTCAACGTCGGGATGATAACTATCATCGGTCTGGCCGCGAAGAACGCCATTCTGATCGTCGAATTCGCGATTGAGGAAGAAGAGTCAGGTAAATCGATTGTTGAAGCGGTTAGTCAGGCTGCACGGCTCCGTTTGCGGCCGATTATCATGACTTCTTTGGCCTTCATTCTGGCGATGGTGCCGCTCATCCTCGCTTCCGGCGCTGCAGCTAATAGCCGTATAGCGGTTGGTACTGGTGTCATGGGCGGAATGATAGCCGCCACTGGCTTGGGTATTTTCATCATACCTTTGCTTTATATGCTGGTCCGTCAGAAGCTCAGTCGGAAACCGCCAACGGCGGTAGGCGAGTTGGAAGAGGGAGAAACCCGGTGAAACGTTATATTGGGTTATTGATGGCGACCTCTGCGACACTTTCGGGATGTGTGAACATGGCACCGGATCACGTCCGGCCAGAGCTTTCAACCGCTGCAACTTTTGATTCTTCCTCTCGTCCCGATGGGACTGTGACTGCGGCTCAGTTGAGTTGGCGGGAATATTTTAATGATCCGCAGTTGAAAGCTTATCTGGCGGAGGCGATTGAAAACAATCGGGATCTTATGGCGGCAACGGCACGGATTGCGCAGGCACAGGCGCAATACCGGATACAGGATAGTCAGCGTCTGCCAAATATCATCGCGAGCGGTAATGTTTCGCGGAACCGTACGCCGATTAATGGAACGGATGGAGTCACAACGGCTAGTTCGGATCGCTATGATGTGGGGGTCGGCGTCAGCTCGTACGAGCTTGATTTCTGGGGCCGGGTAGCCAATTTGAGCGAGGCCGCGCGTGCCGAATATTTGGCAACTGTCGCGGCGCAGCGGGCCTTTTACCTCTCGCTGATTGCCGACGTCGCTTCGACATATCTTGAGCTGGAGGAAACGCAGGAACAAATCGAGCTGTCCCAAGCCACGGCGGAAACCCGGCGGGAAGGGTTGCGTATTGCAAAAGTCCGTCTTGATGCCGGTGTCACTTCGGCGCTTGATTATCAGCAGGCGCAGGTGCTGCTCACGCAGGCGGAGCAGGCGCTGGCCGGGCAAAAGCTGACATTGGCGCAAACACAAAACCGCCTGACCGTGCTTGTTGGCGGAGAGCTTCCAACCAATGTGCCCGAGAGTGAGTATACCGTCGGTGAGCAGATATTCCCTGGCCCACTGGATGCCGGTCTGCCATCGGACTTGCTGCTTTCCCGGCCCGATATCATAGCGGCGGAAGAGCGGCTGCGTGCGGCGCGTGCCAATATCGGCGCGGCGCGGGCAGCTTTCTTCCCGAGTATTTCACTTATCGGGTCCGCCGGATTTGCATCGGATGATCTGGACGGGCTGTTTAGCGGAGACAGCTTTACGTGGAACTTTGGGCCTTCGATCAATTTGCCCATATTCGATGCCGGAGCGCGCAGCGCCCAGTTGAAACTATCGAAAGCCCGTGAAGCCGAAGCTATCGCCAATTATGACAAAACCGTCCAAACCGCTTTTCGGGAAGTATCCGATGCGCTGGCGGGACGCCGCTGGATTGGTGAACAAGTGGAAACCGCCCGCCGTGAAGTCGAGGCTCAAGGGCGGATCGCCCGTATTGCGAACCTCCGTTACCGTGAAGGTGTTTCCAACTATCTTGAGGTTCTGGATGCCGAGCGGAACCTGTTTTCATCCCAACAGCGCTTGCTTCAGGTTCTGCGTCTCAGGGATCAAAATAACGTTTCGCTGTTCGTAGCACTGGGCGGTGGGTTTGAATGAGGCAGACATTAATGATTTAATATATGTTTAGCTTAATATAGACTGGGAAACATATTTCATTTTTGGCAGGATGAAAATGAACCGGGTCGCTTTGGGGAAGTGAGGGAAAGTATGTCTGATAGGGGTTCCCATTTACAAGACGTTCTTAACGCACCTGAAGGCCCGCATATTGCTGCATTGTTTGATTTTGATGGCACGATCATCGCTGGTTATTCTGCAACCGCGATGCTGTGGGAAAAAATCAAACGCGGCGAATTAAGCGCTGAAGAGCTTGTCGAAACCGCAAATGTGATGGCCCAATATAGCATGGGCAGCCTGGGTTTTTCCGGTTTGATGGAGGCCGCATCCAAATTCATGAAGGGCGTGACCGAAGATAGCTATTTCCAGTTCGGGGAAGAGCTTTATGAAAAACACATCGCGCGCAAAGTCTATCCTGAATCACGTGCTTTGATTGAGGCGCATATCGCAAAGGGTCACACGGTCGCGATTGTGTCTTCTGCGACGATATATCAAATTGAGCCAACGGCGCGTGATTTGAATATAGAGCATGTTCTATGCTCGCAATATGAAGTCAAGAACGGTGAATTTACCGGCAATATCATCCGGCCATTATGCTTTGGCGAAGGCAAGGTTATCGCGGCGGAGAAACTGGCGAAAAAGCACCAGCTTGATCTGGACAACAGCTATTTCTATTCGGACAGTGATGACGATATCGAACTGCTGGAACGAGTCGGAAATCCGCGCCCGTTAAATCCCAATGGCAAGTTAACGGAAATTGCAAAAGAGCGCGGATGGCCGCTGCAGAAATTTGACAGTCGTGGACAGGGCAAGCCGGTCGATTATCTAAGGACTATCTATGCGACCGGCTCGCTGGTCACATCTTTTGTGGCCGGCTTGCCAATCTGGGCGCTCACCGGATCGCAGCGGGAAGCAACGAACTTTTCGACCGGGTTGTTTGGCGATGTTGCTGCGGCTCTTGCAGGTGTGCGGCTGGATGTCAGCGGCGAGGAAAATCTGTGGGCGCAGCGACCGTGCATCTTTGTCTTTAACCACCAAAGCAAGGTTGACGTGATGATAATCGCGAAACTGGTGCGTAAAGATATTGGTGCGATTGCCAAAAAAGAGATCAGGGACATGCCGATTATCGGCAAAGTCATGGAGCTTGCCGGCACCGTATTTGTAGATCGGGCCAACGGCAGAAACGCGATCAAGATGATGGAGCCTCTGGTAGATGCGATCAAGATAGACGGTAAGTCAATCTGCATTGCGCCAGAGGGCACGCGAACATTATCCCCGAAAGTAGGACCGTTCAAGAAAGGCGCGTTCCATCTGGCCTTGCAGGCACGTGTCCCGATTGTCCCGATCGTAATTCATAATGCCGGGGATGTGGCCCCCAAGAATGAATTTGTGATGCGCCCTGCAACGGTCAAGGTAGAAGTGTTGCCCCCGGTGGATACCAGCGACTGGAAAAGATCAACACTTAACCAGCATGTTGCAGAAGTGCGGAATATGTTCTTGACCGCATTGGGGCAGGTTGAAGATGCAAAGCCGCAGGAAGTTCCAGTCAAAGCCCTCGCCGACAAAACAGTCGAACCGAAATCGGCCGCAAATACCAACAGCAGTCCAGCCGCAGCAAAAAAGCCGGAAGTTACAGCACCGGGAGCAAAGGCAGAAGTGCAGACATAACCCACGCTAATAAGTAGGAGCGATAATGAATGAAGCCACGGCAATAGCCAAAGAAGGTACCCTGATTACCGAGGGGCCAAAGCTATTTGTCATTGATGCACGTAATCGCGTTGAACGCCGTTATCTGCTCGACTGGCTTCATTCCTCTCTGGCAGAAAGGGGAACTGATACGCCAGTGAACTGGGTCAGCCTTCCCATTTCTGATGAACGAGCCCGATTACGGCTAAAAGATCTGGCGAAGAAACTGGACGATGATCCGGATGTTCTTGTCATCCCGGTTCGTATTGCATGGCGGATCCCCGATTTCGAGGAGAGTAGGGCTATGAAAATGCGCCACGCCCTGCTTGGTGACCCGCGCACCCCCGGCAGCTTTCGTGCACGCACGATATTATTACGTGATAAGCGCCGCGCACAATGTCTTACCGGAAGTCCTGCAACCATTGGTGAATTGCGGGAGCGTTTCAACCGCCAGAACGGACATTCCACGCAGGAGGATAATGCGAACGAATTTGCCGGCTTTGTCGTTCGTCAGGCCAGTCTGGTGCTCGACATAGAAGAACGGGGACTTCGCGGACGGCGCTATAAAGTACCACGTTTTGTGGCTGATAGCCTGCGGGCAAGCCCGAAATTCCGCTCCGATATAACGAAATTGGCAGGGGATCTGGATAAGCCGGAAAAAGCGCTTTACGAAGAAGCGGGCAGATATATGAAGGAACTGGTTTCCCGGCCCAGTGCCTTGTTCATCGATATCAAGGCGCGTCTGGATCGCTTCATGCTGTCACAGGGCTATGAAAATGAAGTGGTGTTCGACAAGGATGAGCTCCCCCGTCTGCGCCAAACCATGCGCGACCACCCGACAATATTCTTGTTCACCCACAAAACCTATATTGATGGCGTAACTCCTACCGACCTTGCGTACCAGAATGACCTGCCGATGCTGCATGTTTTTGGCGGCATCAATCTGGACTTTTTCGGACTGGGATTTGTTCTGCGCCGCGCGGGCACGATTTTCATTCGACGTAGCTTTGAAGGCAAGCCGGTCTATAAGCTCGTTCTGCGCCATTATGTCAGCTATTTGCTGGAAAAACGCTTTCCTATGACATGGGCATTTGAAGGCACCCGGTCACGGCTTGGCAAGTTGATGCCGCCGCGGTACGGGTTGCTGAAATATGTTCTGGATAGCGCCAATGTAAACGATATCCAGAATGTTCATATCATTCCTGTCGTGACCAGTTTTGACCTTATCCGCGATGTAGAGGAATATACCAGAGAACAGACAGGCCGGGTGAAAAAGCCAGAATCGTTCACTTGGTTTATCGGCTATTTGCGTAGTTTGCGTGAACCGATGGGCAAGGTTTATGTTGATTTTGGCAAACCGGTTGTAGTCAAGAACGCGCCCCAGCCCAGTGACCGTATCGGCATGTCTAAAATTGCCTTTGAAGTGGCGGTGGAGGCAAATCGCGCAACCCCGCTGACCCTGACTTCGCTCATGTGCCTGAGTCTGCTTGGCATTGCACCGCGCGGGATGAGGGCCGATGAACTGTTGGCGGTCATCAATGTTCTTGTCGACTGGGCATCAGAACGGAACATCCGGCTAAGCGATGATCTCACCCAGCGAAATAGTCTGGAAGGGATCCAGAATGTTATCGATACGCTGGTCAATAACGGCCTGTTCATGCGCTATGACGAGGGGTCAAGAACCGTTTACGCGATACAGCCGGAAAAACATCCGCTGGCCAGCTATTACCGCAATTCGATCATCCACCATTTTCTCGACAAGGCGATTATTGAGCTTTCTTTGTTCAAGGCATGCGAGGATCCGAGCAAGGTTGCGGCAGATGTATTCTGGGCAGAAACGGACCGGTTGCGGGATCTGTTCAAATTTGAATTTTTCTATCCACCCAAGGAGGAATATCGCGAAAACCTGAAAGCGGAACTGACCCGCACTTGCCCTGATTGGGAAATGAAGCTGGATAAGGGCGGGATATTACTCAAAAGTCTGACCAACCGCTTCCAGCCCCTTGTCGGACATGCCGTGTTCTTGCCCTTTGTGGAGGCTTATACCGTTGTGCTGCATATATTGTCGCGGGTTCAGCCGGGGCAATCTATCGACAAGAAAAGCTGTGTGGAACAAGCGTTGAAAGAAGGGCGTCAGGCGTATCTGCTGCGGCTGATTACCAGCGAGGCTTCCATTGGGAAAATCCTGTTTGAAAATGGCTTTAAAATGGCGGCCAGCCAGGGATTGACCAGAGAGACAACAGAAGAAACTATTGCGGCGCGCCAGGCTTTGCTTCGCAAATTCCGGGCATTGTCGCGGCGAATGGAAAAATCACGGCTTGAAGTATTGGGCCTTGCCGACAAGATTTTCGAGTAAAGCCATGCGTAACAAAGGAACATCATATGCTGCAACAGCTTAGCGCCCAGGACGCCCAGTTCCTCTATATCCAGACGCCGGAAAACCTGACGCATATCATGGCGATCTATGTCTATGACCCTTCTACCACAGGCGGGAAGACGGTGCGGTTCAAGGATATTATCGAACATATGAGGGGCCGGTTGCACATCTCTCCGGTTTTCAAGCGCAGGCTCTATCGTTTGCCATTTGACCTCGATCATCCTTATTGGGTGGAGGATGAGCATTTTGATATAGAAGCCCATATCTCGCACAGCAGATTGCCGGAGCCGGGCGATTGGCGGCAATTCTGTATCCATGTCGCACGGCATTTCAGCAAACCCATGGATATGAACCGGCCGCTTTGGGACATGTATGTGGTTGAAGGGCTCGACCGGATCAAGGGCTATGGCAAGGGCAGCTACGCCATTTTGACACGGGTCCATCATGCTGCAATCGACGGCACGGCGGCGACCTATTTTTTCACGGCGCTCAGCGATATGGATACCAAGGGCACACCGATGATCGATGTGCCGGCGTCCGACTGGGATTATGGCGACATGCCGACCCCTTCGGACGTGATGAACCGCGCCCTTACAAGCAATCTTACCTCACCGGTGAAATTGGCCAACGCGCTGTTGAAACTGACCCCGACCTTGATGGATGCGGCGCGCAATAATATGTCGGGCGAGAGTGAAAGCGACAGTTTGGCCATTCCCGAAACCCGTTTCAATGGCGCTGTCTCTCCGCATAAAATGTTCGATGCCGTTACTTTCGATCTGGAAGAGCTCAAGGCGATACGAACAAAGGTCGAAGGTGCGACGATTAACGATGTCGTGCTGGCCATTTGCGGCGGTGCGCTGCGTAAATATTTGATGAAGCATAAAGAGCTGCCGAAGGAAAATTTGGTCGCCGTTGCTCCGGTAAATGCGCGGAAAAGGGATAGCGAGAATAACGATTCAGGCAATAAAATAACAGCTATGAGCGTCAAGCTGTGGACCAATATTGCGGGGCCATTGGAACGATTGGAAGCTATACGCAATACAACGCGGCAGACCAAGGCGGCCAAATCCGGCCTGAGCGCGCGGATCATGACGGACCTGACCCAGCATATTCCCGGCGCAACCATGGCCGGAGCGGCCAAAATCCTTACCAGCGAACGGTTCGCGCCCAAGATGAGCAATGTGTTCATTTCCAACATTCCTGGGCCGCAGGCGCCGATGTATATGAACGGCGCAAAGCTGATCCACCAATTTGCCATGGCTCCGCTGAGCAATGGAATGGGGCTGTTTATTGCCACGCCGAGCTATAACGGCACGATGTCCTTTGCGGTCACGACGGACAGAAAAATCATGCCCGACATTGTGTTTTTTTGCGACTGCATCCAAAAGGCGTTTGAAGAATTGCGGGACTCAAAAGTGAAAACAGTAACCGCAGCGGCTGAAAGACCTGCGAAGAAATCGGTCAAAAAACCTGTAAATAGGCCAGTAATCAAGCGATCGAGTAAAGAGTAGCAAAATGATCCTGAACACCAGTTTGAAGATGGAAAAGGCGATGGCTCAGGCGGAAAACTATTCCGACTGGTCGGACGCAGCCGCAGCTCATGACCGTGCGAGCGGCGTTGATAAGTGGAAAAAGTCCGACGAAAGCAAGCATTTCGACTATGTTTCCATTCGCAGCCGCCTGACGCGCTTGTTAAAACTTTCGAAGGCTCAGGATAATGCGGGTCTGCTTTATGCACTGAACGAGGGGATACACGGGAATATGGATGGTATGGGCAACGACCGCCTGTACCAGAAAGCCAAATTCGGTACCAAGCAACTGATTCAGGATTATGTCGATGTAATCGTCAATTCGCTGGAATATCTGGCGAGTGACAAGGTTGACGACATCTCTTTTGAGGAAAAGCTGGATTTCTTTCGCCGGGCGCAACATTGTTATGGCCGGTCGGCATTTTTGATGAGCGGTTCCGGCGCGTTTCTGTATTTTCATATGGGCGTCGTAAAGGCCTTGTGGCAGGAGGGTTTGCTGCCGCATATCATGTCGGGGTCCAGCGGTGGCTCGGTCGTGGGCGCCCTGATCAGCACGCATGTCGATAACGATGTTCCGTCATTTTTCGATCCCGAAAACCTGGTGGACGAGCATGCAGAAGAAATTGTGGCATCGACCGGCATTGGCTTTTTCGGTAACGCAAAGCGGCTGACAACCGATGAAATTCGCAGCCGTATCAGCAACATGATCCCCGACCTTACGTTTCAGGAAGCCTATGAACTGACGGGTCGCCATCTGAATGTTTCTGTGGCACCGGCTGAAAAGCATCAGACCTCACGTCTGTTAAACGCGATCGCATCGCCCAATGTCTTTATTCGTGAAGCGGTTATGGCCTCCTGCGCCGTGCCCGGTGTTTTCCCGCCCGTCACGTTGGCAGCCAAGGATCATGAAGGCACGCGCAAGCCTTATCTGTCCAACCGCAAATGGGTTGATGGTTCGGTTACACATGATCTGCCTGCAAAGCGGCTTGCCCGGCTTTATGGCGTCAATCACCATATTGTCAGTCAGGCTAATCCGCTGGTCACGCCCTTTGCGATCGAAGTTAAACAGCAAAGGAACCCGATTTCCTCAATCAGAAATGCAACAACATCGACCATGAAAGCATGGCTCAACGCCAATGTAGAAATCATGCACAAGCCGTTATCTTATTTTCCGCGGCTTAACAGTCTCGCCAATTTGACATTGTCCGTAATCAATCAGGATTATACCGGTGACATCAATATCATCCGCCCCACAATGTTCTGGAGCCCGTCGAAAATACTTAGCGATTTGAAGGTGGACGAAATTGCGGAGCTGATACAATTGGGCGAGCGAACGACATGGCCAAAGATTGAAATGGTACGCACGCAAACGAAAATCAGCCAGACGCTGGAGCGTATATTGTTCAACTATGAAACTGAACTGGCGCACGATCACGTTGCGCTTATGAAGCAGCAAATCGCGTGAAGCATCAGGAAGGAGCCTTGAAACTGGTGGCTCCTTCTGCCGGGGGAGGGGCGGCACTTTATTTTCAGAGCTGGAGCCCGCAAGATAGTCCCAAAGCGATCATGATCCTGGTCCATGGCTATGATGAGCATAGCGGTCGTTATGGTTATTTTGCAGAACATTGCGTCAAGTACGGAATGGCTGTCTATGCGCTTGATCATTGGGGGCACGGCAAATCTGAAGGAAAAAGTGGCTATGTTCCGGCTTTTTCGGTTTATCATGACGGTCTGGATGCGCTGATCGATGAAATACCGTCTGAACAAAGGGCATTGCCGTTCATATTGGTCGGGCATAGTCTTGGCGGGTTGATCGCGGCTACATATTTGCTGGAAAACCAGCAGCGCTTTGCCGCAGCGGTGCTTTCTGGACCGGCGATTAAAACGACTGAAGAGCCATCGTCTTTCATGAAAGGATTAAGCAATATACTGTCCAAAGTCGCACCCGCAATGGGTGTCCTGGCATTAGATGCGAAGGGTGTCAGCCGTGATCCGGAAGTGGTCGCGGATTATCTTGCCGACCCGCTTGTCTCCGGAAGCAAAATAAGCGCTCGGCTGGCTGCCGAGATGATGGCCAATATGGAATTGGTGCAAAGGGATGCGGCAAAAATTACCCTGCCAATATTATTGCTCCACGGGGAAAAAGACAGCCTGACCGCCCCCGAAGGATCGGTGTTGCTTTACGAGCGAATTGGCTCGCATGAAAAGATGCTGAAAATCTATCCCGGTCTTTTTCACGAGATTTTTAACGAACCGGAAAAAGACATAGTTTTGGCGGATATGACCGATTGGATAACACGCATAATAAAATGACAACGATATATGCGAAGGGGGAGGAAGTTTCGCGATGACAATCATGCTTTATATTCTTTACATAATAGCGGCCCTGATATTGGCCGTATTGATTGCCTATTTTGTCTTTCCAAAGACATTATACGGATGGATGAAATCGCTGATCCGTTCGCGCGGCGGAATGCGGCAAAAATCCATCAAGGTTGGCGATGATGTCTGGGCTTATCTTGAAGGGGGCAGTGATAACGGCGTGCCGGTGGTCCTGCTACACGGATTTGGCGGCGATAAGGATAACTGGTCAATCTATGCGCCGAACATCACGAAGCATCATCGGTTGATAGCACCTGACCTGCCGGGATTTGGGGAGAATGACAGATCATTTGACCGCGATTACGACATTCATACGCAAAGCCGCCGAGTGAAGGCATTTATTGATGCCATGGGCATTTCCAAATGCCATATCGGCGGCAATAGCATGGGTGGTTTTATAGCTTTGCAATTTGCGATGGACTATCCGGAAACAACGGCTTCATTGACCTTGTTCAATAATGCAGGTGTCGTCGGGGCAGATAAAAGCGAATTGCAGATCGCGGCAGAAAAAGGCGAAAATGCTCTTGCCTTGGCCGATGTGTCGGATGTTGACCGGCTCATGGCCTTTGTGTCCCATAAACCTGTGCGGTTACCAAAAAATTTCAGGAAGCTGTTTTTCGCAGAAGCCGATGCGCATCGGGAGGTTCTCGACAAGATATTCTGGCAAATCGTCGGCGCGGCTATTGATAAACCGCTGAATGACCATCTTGATAAAGTAGCGGTGCCCACTCTGATAATCTGGGGGCGGCATGATAGGTTAATTGATGTGAGCTGTGCCGATGTGTTGAATAAGGGGGTCAGGGATAGCGAACTGGTCATCTTTGAAGAGACCGGTCATGTGCCGATGATCGAAAAGCCCAAGGAAGTTTCCGCTGTGCACATGGCTTTTCTTGCAAAACATTAAATCTGTGGATTACACGTTCAAACTGTCCGGTATAGCTAGTCGGCTTATACTTGGGCGTAATCACCGGGATGTAAGCAAAAATATCGCCATTCGCAAAACGGGGGAAGTCTATGAAGTTGAGGGTCGGAATCTTGGGCGGTGGTTCATGGGGAACTACGGTGGCCTCTTTGGTGTCACGCAACGCGCCTGTAAAGATTTGGGCGAGGAATAGCGAAACCGTTCGTGACATTAATGAAAATCGCCGCAACAGCAAATATCTGCCCGACGCGATCCTTCCGGAAGCCGTATATGCCACCAATGACATAGGCGAGGTCGTTACCGACGCCGATGTGTTGGTTATGGCGATACCGTCGAATAATTTTCGTGCTGTATTGGAAGATGCAAAGCCATTTTCGCGGCCATGGATTCCGATTATCAGCCTTACCAAAGGGCTGGAATTGTCCTCTGGCAAACGGATGACGCAGATTATCGAAGATGTATTTCCGGGGCACCCGGTCGGTGTCCTGACCGGTCCTAATTTGGCGCGGGAAATCATGGCGGGGCAGGCGGCCGCCAGCGTGATCTCGATGGAAGACGAGATTATTGTCAAACAGTTGCAGAAGCTATTCCATTCAGGATTATTCCGCGTTTACACCAATACCGACCTGCTGAGCTGTGAACTTGGCGGGGTGTTAAAGAATATTATCGCGATTGCCGTTGGCATGGGGGACGGATTGGGGGCAGGGGACAATACCCGCTCCGCGCTGATTACACGCGGGCTTGCCGAAATTACCCGCCTGGGTGTGGCAATGGGCGGCCGGCCCGAAACTTTTGCCGGTCTTACCGGAATGGGCGACATGATAGCGACCTGCACAAGCCCGTTGAGCCGAAACCGTCATGTTGGCGTCGAGCTGGGGAAGGGGCGCAATATCGATGAAATCATCGAAGAAATGCTGATGGTGGCAGAAGGTGTGAAAAGCGCACCGACGGTGATGGCCTTGGCCAAAAAATATAATGTCGCCATGCCGATTGCTCAGGATGTTTACGATGTTACGAGAGGCAAAAGGGCAGCCGTAAGCGTTTATCGCGGTTTGATCCGAGGCTCGGCTGGCTCTGAAGCGGAGGCCGGATAAGCAGTAACGCATGAAACGAAATGTTGAGCAACAGCTTGCCTATTACAGAAGAATGTCCGGAAATGACAAATCCATATTTTCTATAAATGCGAGGTGAAGTTGTATTTTTCCATTTCCAAGGCACCCTGTTAACCATTGTAATCCGCTAATATTAGCCGTTTTTAGATAGTTGTTAAGTGTAATAGTTAATATTTTGGCTTTTACTTGCTTCTTTTTGGGGCGTCTCATAAAAATGTCTTCCAAGCACTTCATATTGGGTTACGTAAAATTGTCGGCGCAATTCGATTATGTGAGGAGTTTTTATGGATTTGAGAAGCCAAGCCGTGAACGATATGGAAGCCGATCTGATCGTTGATGGGAACGATACGCTGATCGAGCCCCAGCACGGTTCTGGCCGGGATATACTGACCCAAAAATTCAATGAAATCGACTTGCGGTTTGATAAATCAGACCAGATTTTCTGGTGCTATATGAACCAGAAGTCCCGTCCCAGCTATACCTATGAATTGGGCAGTGAAATTCAGATGGTGCAGGATTGGGTTCAAGCTAATTACGCCACTGATGCGCAGAACGTGGCCGATCCCATGCGCTATTTTGTCTGTGCTTCCCATACGCCCGGTATTTATAATCTTGGCGGTGATTTGATACATTTTGCCGATTGTATCAGGCGGCGTGACCTGACTGCCTTGAAGAAATACGCGCGAACCTGTGTTCATATGCAATATGCCAACAGCACGGGCTTTGGCGCTCCGATCATTACCATGGCTCTGGTTCAGGGTGATGCTCTGGGGGGCGGTTTTGAACATGCTCTGGCTTTTGATATTCTGGCGGCGGAAAAAAGTGCGCGACTGGGGCTACCGGAAATATTGTTCAACCTTTTCCCCGGAATGGGCGCCTATAGCTATCTCAGGCAGCGTTTGAGCCGCCGTGAAACCGAACAATTCATATTGGAAGGGAAACTATTCTCCGCCGAAGAACTTTATGACATGGGCGTCGTCGACATTCTGGCGGAGGATGGCAAAGGCGAAGAGGCGGTTGTCGAATATACCAGGCAGAACCGGAAACGTTTCCACGCGGAACGCGCGGTTTATAAGGCAAGGCGAATGGCTAATCCGGTCACGCTTGATGAGTTGCTTGAAATTACTGAACTGTGGGCGGAAACAGCGCTCTACCTTGAAGAAGCGGATGTTCGCAAAATGGAGCGTTTGGCCACGGCTCAGGAGCGGCGGATTACGCGGTCACTTCAGGTCATATGATTTGGCTTAGCTGGCTGCGCTAAACCCATCGCCGATCCCGTTATTACGCATCGATTCTTTACTGTTCAGGAAATTCGTAATCCGGGTTAGTTCCCGCTCGACCTGAACGAAATAATCGGTGCGCCGGGCAGTGAAATCTCCTTCGGTGATGACTTCAAGCTTACCGCACATCTCGGCGAGTTTTTTGGCCCCGACATTATTGGCTCCGCTCTTGAAAGCATGGGCCTGGAAACGGAATGCCTCTACGTCGCAGTCGATGACTGATTTGTCAAAGGCGGCCAGAATATCGGACGTATCCTCCAGATAAGCGTTGATGACCGACTGGACAAAACTCTCGTCGCCGATGGATTTCAGATAGTCCAGTTGCTCTGTATCAATTGGGGGTTCGAGATCTTCATCCGGAGTAGTTCCAATGGCGCGGACGACGTTAAACGGATCTTGATAGCTTGATGGCTCTGCCTCACCGGGTTCGAGGATATTGCCTGTTTGCTGCGCGACCGTGTCCAGCAAAACGCCTGCTTCTATGGGCTTTGTAAGGCGCAGATCCATACCGGCATCAAGGCACTTTTTCATGGTTTCCTCGGTCGAATCAGCAGTCAGCCCTATGATCGGGATATGATGGCGCGGACCTTCGATCTGGCGCCATAATTTGCAACATTCTATGCCGCCAATATTGGGCATATTAACGTCAAGGAACACGACATCAAATGCCTGATTTTCAAGCTCATCCAATGCTTTCTCGCCGTCGGAAACAACAACTACGTGATGGCCAGCGTTGACGAGAATTGTTTCCAGAACCATCTGGTTTGTCCGGTTGTCATCGGCAACCAGAATATTGAGCGAAACCTCAGCCCGAATGATCTTGCCGGGCTTGTCGTCAGGATTCTTGCCGGTGCGGTTGAAAGAACAGCCAATTTGAACAACGCTGCGCACCGTATCAAAATCCGGGGATGCCGGTAATACCGATGCAAAAGCCGCACGCAGCTTTATCTCGTCCAGGCTTTTGCTATCATTTCTGGAAAGCAGGACAGGCGGCAGGTTGGCGTCGCGGAAACGATCCCACAAGCCGTCATCATCCTTATATTGTTCCGCTATTTCCTCATCCAGCAACGCCAGGTCATAAGAGGAAATCCGGTGATTTTTCAGGACTGATACAAGACAGTCTGTCTTTGTGCATTGGACATGGTCGATATGAACATCTCTGTCTTCGTCCGCTGATATGTCTGGCCCATCACTACCAGCGCCCAGAGATAATATCCTGTAGCTTTCTCGGCTTGCGGTATTTTCACTGTCTGCAATGATATCGACCGGGCAGACAAGGCTGAATGTGCTGCCTTCCCCGATGGCACTTTCCAAATCAATATCGCCGCCCACTTGGACAGCCAATTGCTTGCAAATAGCCAACCCCAGTCCGGTACCACCAAAATTGTCAAGGATGGTATCGTCGGCTTGCTGGAAAACACCAAATATTCTCTCATGCGCTTCTGCCGCTATTCCCGGTCCTGTATCGGTGACAGAACACCAGATATAGGGACTATCCGTATCATCGTTTATCCCGCATTTCAGAGTGATTGTGCCGGTTTCGGTAAATTTTATCGCATTGCTGGTCAGATTGATCAGAATATTGCGGATATAATCAAGCTGACCGGAAACACGCTGGTCGCTCAGCGCTTCGGCCTGAAGGTGGATACTCAAGCCTTTGTCTGCGGCTTCCAGTTGCATGATATCCCGAACATCGGACAGGACATCGACGATAGTGAACTCTTTCGGCTCCGGAAGTTCTTCCTGACTATCGGTACGGGCAAAGGTCAATAGCTGGTTGATCAGGTGAAGCAAATGTTGACCGGCGGAAACGCTGGTTCCTATCATTTTTCGCTGCTCTTCCGGCATCTTCGTGTCCAGCAGATGCGTACCGTAGCCGATAATAGCATTGAGCGGTGTTCGCAGTTCGTGGCTCACGCTGGCCAGGAAAAGGCTTTTTGCCTTGTTTGCGTCCTCGGCCTCTTTCGTGGCTTTGGATATTTTGACAATCAATTTTGAGCAATAGGCAGGAACGACGAGCAAACCGGTCAGCAGTCCCATGGATAGCGATAAATTTTCCTGCCAATAGGATACTGTATATACGATCCAGCCGAATGAGGCGGCTCCCAATATAGACGCAATGCCGAGCCATTTGATACCGAAGCGGAATCCATAGCCCAATATGATCCAGAGATATAAGGGATAGATGGCCGCAACAGCCCCGCCGCCTACGGTGAATAGATAAACTGCTGTCCCAAAATCGACTATCAGACCACCAATCCGCCTGGCGGCACTGGCTGTGGGTTTGAAGCAATAGGAAATCATGAGCATCAGGCTGCCCATCAAATGTAGCTTGAAGCCGAGCATGATGTCGGCATGGGCTTCAAGAAAATATGCTATGGGGAGCGCCATACTGATTAAAACCAGTCGGTTAACATTCATTTCACGTTCACGATTACGGACACGTTCGATTGTGTCAGCGCGCCGTGCGTGATGACTGTGCCGGTGAATGTTATGTCTGTGGTTATTGTCCGCCTGTTTGCTTTTATCCTTGGCGGGGCGCATGCGCTTCATGAACGACAGCATCGGTTATGCTTTTGCCGAACTGGCAACCTGATGCTGCTGTGCGGGGAATAGTTTGTGCAAATCCTGCGGGCGTTGCGGCCGGGCGATTATAAACCCTTGCATCTCGTCACAGCCAGAGGCTTGCAGCAATTCAAGCTGCGCGTCATTTTCAACGCCCTCAGCAATGACCCGCATATCCAGAGCATGCGCGAGATGCGAGATTGTACTAATAATCGCCCGATCAGCCGCTGAATGTTCAATCCGCGATATGAAAGTGCGATCAATTTTCAAGCAATTGGCCGGGAGATCACGAAGATATTGCAGTGAGGAATAGCCGGTGCCGAAATCATCAATTGAAATGCCAACACCTGAATCGCGCAACCGGAGCAAGGATTGACTGACATGGTCGCTATTGTTCAGGAGCAATTCTTCGGTAATCTCGACAACGATTTTCGAAGGACTGATCTGGTTCAACTTGATATTCTTTAGGACTTCCTCGCAGACATACTGGTTCTGGAACTGTCTGGGCGATATGTTGATCGCTACGCGCGGAAGGTCGATGCCTTCATCTGCCGATTGCCGGATTTGGCGGCAAACTTCGGCAATCACCCATTTGCCGAGTATGTCCATAATCCCGGTATCCTCTGCCACCCGGATGAATTGCAGAGGCAGCAAACGGCCACGAGTGGGGTGATCCCAGCGTATGAGCGCTTCCAGCCCCACATAATTCAGCGTCTTCGCATCAACAATCGGCTGATATTCCAGCATAAACTGGTTATTGTTTAACGCGTTACGCAGCTCGATTTCCAAGGCGGCATCTGCCTGGGCTATCTGGTTCATGCCCTCGGAGAAGAAGCGATGGCAATTGCGACCATTGGCTTTTGCATCGTACATGGCAAGGTCTGCAAGCCGCAGTAATTCTTCATAGTCATTGCCGTCAGAAGGGATCAGGCTGACGCCGATGCTGGCTCCGATAACCTGTGCCACCCCGCTGACCGAGTATGGCTCGTTGATCGCTTTCAATAATTTAGTGCAACGGGAATTGATATCATCCGGACCTTCGACTTTGCCGAAGATAATTGCAAATTCGTCGCCGCCGATACGCGCGGCAAAATCATTCGGCCCGATAATATCAAGCAAGCGCTCCGCGACCTCGCGGAGCAACGTATCGCCGCTGTGATGCCCGCGGGTATCATTTATAACCTTGAACCGGTCGAGGTCGAGCAGCAACAACGCCGCTTCGTGGCCTTCTTTTTTACACATGTGGATCGTGTTGCGGACTTTTTCAGCCAACAGCGCACGGTTGGGCAGGCCGGTCAGCATGTCGTGGAGGGCCAGATGGGTGCGATGTTCTTCGGCAAGTTTCCGGGCAGTAATATCAACGGCCGTTGTCAATACGCCTATCGTTTCCCCATTATGATTAAGTAGCGGCGATTTGTTACAATGGAAGATTAGCTCGACACCATCACTGGAGAATTTCTCTTCATAATGGGGGATCGGTTGTTGTGATTTCAGAACCAACTGGTCCCTGCGTTCGGAATTTTTCGCCAGATCGGGGCTGAGCAGGTCATTAAAAACACGGCCGACCATCTCGTCCGGAGTTTTGTTGAAAAGCGCCGATTGATAAGCATTGGTGAACAGACAAAGACCCGCACGATCGGTGGCATTGATCATGATCGGTATCGTGTCGATAATCTGTTCCAGCATGGATTTGTTCGCTGGCGCGCTGTTATCAGGATTATCCGGCGAGTCATGAAGCGAGGCATGTTTGCGCTCGATTTCCGAAGCCCGCTTTCTCAAATTATCGCTTTTCTGGCTTTTGGTCAGAAGCGACATCGCCCGACGGCAAAACTCTACATGCGACACAGGGCTTTGCAGAAAATCAGTTGCGCCGGCATCCAGCGCGGAAAGGCGGCATTCACGGTCTTGGTGCGCGGTAATCACAATGGCCGGAACATCGCCGCCTTTTGACATTTTGCGTACGGACTTGATGAACTCCGCCCCGTTCATTTTCGGCATCCGGTAATCCACAACGAGCAGCTCGGCACCGTTGTTTCGCAGCCATTCCAAGGCTTCTACAGGATCGGCAAATGTGACGGAGGAGTAATTCTCCCCCATCATACTGACAAACTGGGCATAAATCCGAAGATTTGTAGGCCGGTCATCGACAATGAGAACGCGCATGGTCATAGAGTCGCAATAGGTGGCGAAACTCAAAATAAGGTTAACGCGCCATTGTTATTGCTTAGTTTGATAATTTTTTTTGCTGTTCGGATTATGCGGCAAATTATATTGGCGCGCGATCAACCCATATTGGTTCCAATGTTGCTTGCCTCCTTTGACCGGATAAAGCAGCCGGACATTGAATGTAAACAAGAACAATGATGTTCATCGCTGAGGGTTGTTTTATGCTCGTTACTCTATAGAGGGGCGATGGTCGCAGGGGGAAGCTCGTGGAATTTACCTATACCGAGATTTTGGACATATTATCTGCCAAGCATAATATCATTAATAGCAAGATGACCGCTTTTCGTGGACGGTTGCAACATTTCCAGCGGCTCGGTTTTCCTTCGGGAGCGAATACCGGGAAGGGTAATGGAGTTGCCTATTCATGGCGCGAACTGTTCCTGATCGGACTGGCGTTGGATTGTTTGGAAATCGGTTCTACGCCGGATCGCAGCGTTACCGAGATCATTAAGTTCGAGGATGTTTTCCTGTCCGCGGTTGCAAGCGTTGCGTTAGGCCTGAAAGAGGAAGACGAGGCAGAATTTAAATGTTTCCTGATCGTGGAGCTATCCAACCTGATGTCCTTGAAAAAGGAGGGGGATTGGAGCCAGGTTGTAAATCTACTCTCACATCAGGATCTGATGCAAATTCTGTCCAGTGAAGGCGTGGACGCGCATCGCTCCCCTTATGCGTTAATTGACTTGCGCCAGTTTTTGGCAGCCATACTTAACGGCGTCTTTGCCTGCGTGATTGACTCTAAAAAAACGGTGGTTGGCGATTTGAAAGCATGGGCTAGTCAGCAAGTTTAGGGAGCAAGCCTGAAAACCAGCTTTCCGGTCCAAGAAACCCCGACCTACGATTCGGTGTCCAGACTTTTAAGCTTGGACAGCAGGCGGTCAAAGACTTCGGGGGTAAGGGGCTGAGTGAACTGGCATCCGTAATCTTTAAATCCTTCCCACCGTATAGTGGCGCTCAGCGATGGAATACCCGGCAAACGGATGAAAATGGGTTGCAGCGGGTCCAGATTGCGTTTGCTCGTCATTCTGAATCCGGAAGCCGAGATATTGGAAAGGGTGACACGGCATAATTTGTTGCCGGATTGCTGGATGAATATCTCGCTCTCCAGATCTTCCCTTGGGGATATTCTGTTCTCATTGGCAGGGGGCTCATTTTCGAGGTGACAGACATTGACTGCATTAATCATTTTGCGTTCCGATATTGTTTAGACAATGTCAGAATGGCATTTCGATAAATTTTTAAAGGGGGGCTACGCAGGGGCTTATTGATCTGTTGGTCGGGAAGAGAGGATTCGAACCTCCGGCCCCCTCGTCCCGAACGAGGTACTCTACCAGGCTGAGCTACTTCCCGAATGACACAATCTGCTGTGCATTGTTCGCCGTCAGTAAATGACTAATGCTGCCAGATCAAGCGTCTGCGAAGTAAATATTATCAGGCCCCACAATGATTGTCCGGTTGAGCATGGCAGAAGAGGCGTATAGCGTCACCTGCAATTGATATGGAGTAAAATGTGATTCCCGGCCCGCATTATGAACAACAATATCTCGACCTGATGCGCCATATCTGGACGCATGGTGATGAACGGGTGGACCGCACAGGCGTCGGGACAAGAGCGGTTTTCGGCGCGACGATGCGCTTTAATCTGGCGGACAATGCTATCCCGCTTTTGACAACCAAGCGGGTATTCTGGAAAACCGCGACCAGAGAGATGTTGTGGTTCCTGACCGGGGACACCAATATCCGGTCATTGGTTGAACAGAAAGTCCATATCTGGACCGATTGGCCATTGGAAAAATATCGTGCAGAAACCGGCGATAATATCGACCGGGATATGTTTGAGCAGCGGATCATAGAGGATGAAGCTTTCGCCAAACAATGGGGAGATTTGGGGCCAGTCTATGGCAAACAGTGGGTTGACTGGCCGCGCTATACGCCCGTAGGTGAAGGCCTATACCGGCGTGAAGACAAGGGTATTAACCAGATAGAATTGCTAATCGAAGGGCTGAAAAACAATCCCGGTTCGCGGCGTCACATATTCACAGGCTGGAACGTTGCCGAGCTGGACCAGATGGCTTTGCCACCCTGTCACAAGACATACCAGTTTTACGTTGCGAACGGAAAATTGTCTGCGATTTTATATCAGCGCAGCTGCGACCTTGGTCTGGGTTTTGCGTTTAATGTCTATTCGGCGGCGCTGCTGATCTACATGATTGCGCAGCAGTGCGATCTGGAACCCGGTGAACTGATATGGAATGGCGGCGATGTACACCTTTATCTCAACCATGCCGAGCTAGTGGAAGAGCAACTGTCACGTCAGCCTTCGGGAGCGCCAAAATTCAAAATATTACGCAAGCCAGAATCCATTTTTGACTATGAAATTACAGATTTCGAGGTGCTGGATTATTCACCGCAACCCCACATTTCTGCGCCTGTAGCGGTGTGAACTTTACTCCTGTAATTTAATTTCACAGCGGAGATGTAAATTCATAATAACATGTGATACTAATATTGATCTTAGTGAGTCGTAGTGGTTTTCAAGAAGAGTAGTGCTGATTAGTTCAACCAACTCTTAGGGGAGAGCTACAATGTCATTTCACATCTTCAATCGTTCATTATTTGTCACAGTTTCCTCGGCGGCCTGTATTGCCGGGCTGTCGTTGCCTGCCCATGCACAAACAGGTCCGGTTATGGCTGAAAATGCCCCGCATATTGTTGTGCGTGAGGATATTACTTTGAACGATCCCCCTCCGGTTGGAGCGCTGGATAACATAGTCGATGTGACGGGCATTGGGCAGATGGCCACGCGACCGGATCAAAATACGACCGGGATAGGACTTTGTACCGGAAGTTTGATTAACCCCAGAACGGTAATATTTGCCGCCCACTGCGTGAATGACCAGCCAGCCGAAAGCTATGGCTTTGATTCCGGAGGAACCGCGATCAGCTTTGGTTTTAGCGCTGATAACCTGCCGGGTATTCGCAGGTGGGTAGGTCTTGATGGCGGTATAGCCAATGCTACTGATGTCGATTTCAATATCTATAATGTCGAACAAGTCTGGTATGATGAACGGTCTTTGCCAACCGGTTTTCTGGAAGGTGATGTCGCTCTTGCTACGCTCGATACCCATGCCGGGGATATTCCGACCTGGACTGTGCATTTTTCTCCTCTGACCGAAGAGACGCATGGAATTATAAACGGTTATGGCGCCCGCGGGCAGGGCGCGGATGGTGCCAATCTGGGCATCGATTTTCGCCGCCGTATTGCCGAGAACATGATTTCGTCGCTTAGTTCGTTGAATGATCGGAACAACTTCCTGTTTGGACCAGATGATTACGGCTTGCCGCAAAGCCTGTATAATACGGATTTCGATAGCCCGGATGGTGAAGCGGTTTTTGATCCCGAGAACGGGCGGTTCGATTTCGACCTTTATGATGGCGCAGCATTGCCAAGAGAAGGAACCACTGCGGGTGGGGATTCGGGTGGACCGCTTATTGCTGACGAAGCGTTCGATATACCGGTAATTCTTGCCGTTCTGTCAGGAGGGTCAAGGTTTTTCGGTAGCCAAGATGACCCTGAGCCGGACAAGACCTTTCAGCCATTTTCTTCTTACGGAACTCAAAGCTTTTACCAGCCACTATTCCTATTCTGGGATCAAATTGTGGCCAATAACAGCTATGTCTATGCCTCTGCGTTAATCGGCAATGGCGACTGGACTGATCCGGATCACTGGGTTCAGGATATGGATCCCAGCTATTCCATTTCCGTGGATGGCGAACTGGTGAATGCCTTGCCGGGATTTGAGGCTCCGGGTGTGTCAGGTGATACGCCCAAATTCGGCAATCTCTGCTTTTTGGATGACTGTATTGACCTTTCAACCCAAAGCGTGGCTTTGCCGGATAGCGGTCCCAACAGTATATTTATAGAAGGCGGGCCGGGTAGCCGCAATTTTGTTCCGGACAACGTTGTCGCCGATCCATCTAATGGCATTCGTGCACGATATTATGAAGTGACTCTCAACAGAATTGGCAAAACCCGTCTGAGCGATGACGTGACTATTGATCGTTTGAATGTCGACGGACTTGCTAGTCTGGATGTAAAGTCATCGGGTTCGCTGAAAGTTTGGGGTGATTATACGCAAACTGGCGGCTGGGTTAATGTAAACGGCTTGCTGACAACGGGTGAGGCCTTTCTTGGCAACGGGATATTGTCAGGTTCCGGTTTGTTTGATCCGACATATTTGACCTCTGTTCACGGGATTATCGCGCCGGGAGGATTGGCTCATGAAGGATCATTCACTATCGCAGGTGATGTTATTTTATCATCTGGATCATTGACATATTTTGATGTCAGCCGCCGCGGCAGCGATGTGCTCTCCGTGATATCGGACGATGATAATGCCGGGATCAT
The DNA here is from genome assembly GCF_036568145.1 of Parasphingorhabdus sp. Taxonomy (GTDB): domain Bacteria; phylum Pseudomonadota; class Alphaproteobacteria; order Sphingomonadales; family Sphingomonadaceae; genus Parasphingorhabdus. The sequence continues at coordinate 78,546 of NZ_DATCTC010000039.1, forward strand.
TTCCCTGGGCGGCACAGCAGCCGTGCTCAATGCTTTGGGACGTAATAGCGCGCGCTATGGCCAGTCGTTCGAGATAATTACAGCGGAAGGTGGCGTCGAGAATAAATTCGATGATGTGGTCGGCCGTATCGGCGTCCTTTATCCTGAGCTAAAATATAAACCCAATTCCGTGATCGCCAAGATGAGGGCGATCCGCTTTTCCGACTTTTTCCGCTCGCGTGGCATTACCAACCCGTTCACATTGGCCTTCGGTTTGGCTTTGGATGGAGCAAGGGGGAATCATTATAATGCCCTTGGCAACGTCTATGGGTTGATCGATGTAATGGAGGCCGGTGAATTAAATGCGACCTTCCAGAGCCTGTCGGCATCGCAAGTTGGCCGGACAACAACTTTAGACGAAAAACAAAGCACGGCAATGCGGACATTGGTTTCCGATCGTTTGTCATTATTGGGTACATATCAGGGCAGTGCCGGTAAAATCAGCATCATAGGCGCGCCAGAGGTTTTTAATAGCGGACTGCATCTGACCGGAAGTTCGGCTTCGCAGATGAGTTTTGCCAAAAACTATCAATCTTCCAATTGGGGTGCTGTCCGGTTACCGGAAAATATGAGCGGCTTTATGTCTGCCGGCTTTGACCGGTCATCGCTGGCATTTTCGGAAAATAATAACGGGACAGAACAAGGTAGCTGGCATATCGCCATGGGTCTGGAATATGGCCTGGATGATCGCACGACTTTGGGTAGTGCCTTCGGCTATGCTGATGGCATTCAGGAAGTCAGCGGGAATATTGCCAAAGTCAAAACGAACCAGGCGTCTGTTTATGGCAATTACCGACTGGATGGTAATTTCTACATCGGCGGACAGGCATCAATGTCTTATTCCCGGATCGACTCCGATAACCGGATCACCCTGAGCAATCTGAATACAAATTCTTTGTCTTTCGCGACGGAGATTGAGGCCGGATATAATATAGATCTTGATGGTTTGATGCTTACACCAAGGGCCAGCATCAGCTATTCATCCTATAGTGTTAATGGCTTCCGTGACAGTGCAGGCGGCATGGAGAGCCTGGCTATGGCGGTGGAGGACATTAACCGCTCGGGTATCGATGTCAGAATGGGCTTGAAAATTTCCGGTAACACAAAGCTGGGCTTCGCATCTGGATGGACTTTCCAGCCGAATATGAAACTGGATTATGTGAACCGGGTTTCAGGGAACGATACGAACTTCCTCGTGCGGTTCCTGGATGCTGAAAACTTGCCATTCGTGCTGCCTATCGGGTTGCAAGATGCCTCTTATGGGGAAGTAAAGGGCGGCTTTAACTTCAGCAACGGGCCGTTAACCATTGGCGCAGCAGTTGAAACACGACTGGGGCAGCAGATATACCGCGATGATCGGGCAGTGGTGAATATGGCGGTTCGCTTCTGATTGGTAATGTCTCTCAATTATTGTAAAAGAGGGGGCAGGTGTCTGTCCCCCTTTTTTTATCGGGAGTCATAGGGCAGGTATATTGACCTTTTTGGAAAGGTGTAATAATATAACAGAATGTTGAAATAAATTGTGCGTGATGATAATGCGCTAATACAGGAGATTTCGGATGGCTACCATTGATAGAAAGTCCAATTTACCGCCGTTATCCTTGCATGTTCCCGAACCAAAATACCGTCCCGGTGATACGGTCGATTTCAGCGATCTGGATGTTCCCAAGGCTGGCGAACAGCCAAGGCCCGATATGAATAGCGATCCGGCGTCCATGCGCGATATGGTCTATGACATGATCCGGGTACTGGATGATGATTATAAAGCCGTAGGCCCTTGGGACCCGAAGCTGTCGGACGACACGTTGTTGACGATGTTAAAGACCATGGCGCAGGTTCGGGCCTTTGACGACCGGCTCCACCGGATGCAGCGTCAGGGAAAGACCAGCTTTTACATGAAATGCACAGGTGAAGAGGCGACCTCGGTCGCCGCCGCTATGGCTCTACACAGCGATGATATGTGCTTTCCGAGCTATCGTCAGCAAGGCATATTGTTTGTCCGCGGCTATCCGATGGTGGATATGATTAACCAGATTTTCTCTAATCGCGAGGACAAGCTTAAGGGTCGCCAACTGCCGATCATGTATTGTTCGCGCGAGCATAGTTTCTTTTCCATATCCGGTAATCTGGCTACCCAATATCCCCAGGCTGTTGGCTGGGCGATGGCGAGTGCATCAAAAGGCGATACGCGCATTGCCGCGACTTGGTGCGGTGAAGGTTCTACCGCAGAGGGCGACTTCCACAGCGCGATGACCTTTGCGACTGTTTATAATGCGCCGGTCATTATGAATATAGTGAACAATCAATGGGCGATTTCTTCCTTTTCCGGCTTTGCAGGCGGTGAGCGGACAACATTTGCCGCGCGTGCAGTTGGATATGGCATTGCGGGATTGCGTGTGGACGGTAACGACCCCCTCGCAGTCTATGCGGCAACTCAGTGGGCTGCCGAGCGGGCACGCACAAATAATGGTCCGACGTTGATCGAGCATTTCACCTATCGTGCAGAAGCGCACAGCACGTCCGATGATCCAAAAGCCTATCGCAGCGCGCAAGAACGCGAAGAATGGCCGCTGGGTGATCCGATTACACGGTTGATGAACCATCTGATCCAACGTGGTGTGTGGAGCGAGGAACAACAAAAGCAATTGGACAAAGAATGTATCGAGGCCGTGAAGGCCGCGACCAAGGAAGCCGAGAAAAACGGCATATTGGGCCACGGCCTGCACCAGCCCTTTGAAACCATGTTCCAGGATGTGTTTGAGGAGATCCCTTGGCATCTGAAAGAACAGAGTGATCAGGCAAATAGAGAACGGGAAATCAAATGGCCGTCATGAACATGATAGAAGCCATTAACAGTGGCCTTGATATTATGATGACCCGTGATGACAATGTCGTCGTTCTGGGTGAAGATGTCGGTTATTTCGGCGGAGTATTCCGTGCGACAGCTGACCTTCAGGAAAAACACGGCAAAACGCGGTGTTTCGATACCCCGATCAGCGAATGCGGGATTATCGGCGTCGCCGTTGGCATGGCTGCATATGGTATGCGGCCGGTGCCGGAGATACAGTTTGCCGATTATATCTATCCGGGGCTGGATCAACTCGTTTCGGAAGCTGCCCGCCTGCGCTATCGGTCGGCAGCCGAGTTCACCAGTGCGATTACCGTTCGCTCCCCCTTTGGCGGCGGCATATTTGGCGGACAGACGCATAGCCAGTCCCCGGAAAGTATGTTCACGCATGTTTCCGGTTTGAAGACGGTCATTCCATCGACGCCTTATGATGCAAAGGGCCTATTGATTGCCGCGATAGAAGATAATGACCCGGTTATGTTCTTCGAACCCAAGCGGATATATAATGGCCCGTTTAGCGGCTATTATGACAAGCCGGCGGAGCCGTGGTCGAAGTTTGAGGCTTCGAATGTCCCGGATGATTATTACAAGATACCGATTGGCAAAGCGAATATCGTGCGGGCTGGTGAAACGGTGACGGTTCTGGCTTATGGCACGATGGTTCATGTGGCCAAAGCGGTGGTAGAGGCAAATGGCGTGGATGCAGAGGTGATTGATCTGCGCACGCTGGTCCCACTGGATATCGAGACGATTGAAGAATCGGTCAGGAAAACGGGCCGCTGCCTGATCATTCACGAGGCAACACGTACCAGCGGGTTTGGCGCAGAGTTGTCGGCTCTGGTACAGGAGCGCTGTTTCTATCATCTGGAGGCTCCTATCGAGCGTGTGACGGGCTTTGACACGCCTTATCCGCATTCGTTGGAATGGGCTTATTTTCCGGGGCCGATCCGTATCGGAGAGGCTTTGAACAAGATAGTCGGAGATCTGACATCATGAGCATTTACACTTTTACACTCCCGGATATTGGCGAAGGTATCGCGGAAGCGGAGATTGTCGCTTGGCATGTTAAGGTTGGCGATCAGGTAGAGGAAGATGACCGGATCGCGGACATGATGACCGACAAGGCAACGGTCGAGATGGAAGCGCCGGTATCGGGCAAGATCGTAGCCGTCGCGGGTGAGGAAGGTGACATTATCGCCATCGGCTCCATGCTGGTTCAAATCGAGCATGAGGGTGCAGAAGGCGAACCGGATGCGGAAGAAGTAGAGGCCAAGCCTGTTCCTATCGACACCAAAGATGATGGAGTGCCGTCAATTGAACCGGTTGATAATGAAGAAGAAATTATAGAACAGGAGAGTCCAGCACCCGCATCGGAAAGTGACGTCAAGGCACCAGTCTCTGCGCCGTCAGCTAAGGTACTGGCAAGCCCCGCCGTGCGTAAACGAGCGCGTGATCTTGGCGTTGACCTGAGTCTGGTTAAAGCCCAGGGCGATCATATCCGTCACAGCGATCTTGATGCTTACTTAAACTACGGCAGCGGGCAGGGCTATCGTCCCGCCGGTACATCACGGACGCGTGAGGACGAGACGATCAAGGTCATTGGTATGCGCCGCAAGATCGCCCAGAATATGGCGGAATCCAAACGCCATATTCCGCACTTTTCCTATGTCGATGAAATTGACATGACGGCGCTGGAAGACATGCGGGCGGATTTGAATGCCAATCGCGGCGACCGGCCAAAGCTGACCATGTTGCCGCTGATGATCGTGGCGATCTGCAGGGCTTTACCCGAATATCCGATGCTCAATGCCACTTATGATGACGAGGCTGGCATTGTAACGCGGCGCGGGGCGGTGCATCTTGGCATGGCTACCCAGACGGATCAGGGATTGATGGTTCCTGTTATACGGGATGCCCAGGACAAGAATGTCTGGCAATTGGCTGATGAAATAGGCCGCCTCTCGGCTGCTGCCCGTGATGGTAGAGCGAAGCCCGAAGAGTTGACCGGTTCCACGCTGACTTTGACGTCGCTGGGCCCGTTGGGCGGTATTGCGACGACACCGGTGATCCAGCGTCCGCAAGTTGCCATTATCGGCCCCAACAAGATTGTCGAGCGTCCTGTGATTATTGACGGGGAGATTGAGGCACGCAAGCTTATGAACCTGTCCATTTCATGCGACCATAGGGTAGTGGACGGTTATGATGCCGCCAGTTATGTGCAAGTGCTCAAGCATTTGCTGGAAACGCCTGTTTTGTTGTTTGCTGACTGATAGTTTTGAGTCCGGCGAATCAATCCGGACTACATCCCGGTTCAGTGTAAGCAATCAGTCCGCCCATGAGCGGAGGGCGAGAGCACGCAAAACATACCTAATTTGCGGGTAAATTCACGGAAAATGAAAATTATTCCAAAGATTGAAGAGTAGTGGTTGACAGTCAGGCAGACCTCTTATACTTGGCCATCTCCACTGCAGAGATCGGCTAGTTAGCCGGTACTTAAGCGGGTGTAGCTCAGTTGGTTAGAGCGCCGGCCTGTCACGCCGGAGGTCGCGAGTTCAAGTCTCGTCACTCGCGCCATTTCCCCTATTTAGAGGGATTTGGCGGTTCAGGAACGAAATTTCCCGGTATTCATCCAAAACAACAGCGGTTTGATCGGGAATATCCAGATTATTCCCGCAAAAATATAGATCGGCAGTTGCAGCCAGAAGTTCAGGCCGCTGATCCAGTCCATCATGGTCACGACAATCCCGCACCATAGCAGAATCAGGACAAGCATCAGAATCATTCCGAATGGCTTGCGCCAACTGGGAGCATCTGGCGGGTTATAGGGGGTCTGTTTGTCTGATTCCGGGTTCATGACTATACTGCTTTCTGGATTATCTCGGCCTCTGTGACGATCATATCCAAACTATGGTCATGGGGCTGCATCGGTATATGATCGGCTTCCTGCACCGACCAGGCCAGACCTATCCGGGGCGCTTTGGGGTGTTTTTCAAAAGCCCTGTCATAATGGCCGCCGCCTTGACCGAGCCTTCCCATTGACCGGTCGAATGCAACCATAGGGGCAATGATCAGGTCAGGAGATACAGCGGGACAGTTATTGCCGGGTTCGGCTATATCCCGATATCCCGATACCAACAGGTCGAGACTGTCAACTTGTCTGAACGTAAGCTCTGTTCCATCAACAACAGCAGGAAAACATACTGTTTTTCCGGATTCAATCAGATATTCAATCAGCCGGGCCGTCGGTGCCTCTGATCCGGTCGCGTTATAAAGTGCGATGATTTCGCTCTGTTCAATAAGTTTAGCAAGCGGAGAAGGCGGTCTGCGGAAAGCCAAGCCCCGTGTCGCCGGATCCAATTGGCTGTAAAAACTATCACGTCGCCGCCGGAACTCTTTACGTAGAGTCTTTTTTTCGTCCGATAAGCTATTCAAACAGATGACTTTCTTTTGAGAGGTGACGGGACCGCCAAGGCCGTTTGCCGGAAAATCCTCTGACGCCTATTACGTCAGGTGGGCGCCATATGCATCGGACCCGACTTCCAAAAAGTCCGCAATCCGGGCAGGGACAGCTCCCTATGTTGTTATATCGCCTCAGGGATATTCGCTTCTAGCTCGTACCAGGCAGTGCCCGTCAACATCTATTTAGGGATGATTTGCGCTTTGCTCAAGGCTGTTTGCGAAACCTTCTATGCGATCAGCCAGTTTTTCCAGCGCAAGGAGCGTGCGTTCATCTTCGGCAGCTTTTGATTTCTCTGCTTTACTCGGTGGCGGGATTCCCGCTTGCGGTGCCGGCTCGTTGCCCTTCACATTTTTTACGGCATGCAGCTCGTCTGCAAGTAAAAGCAATGTAAACAGTAACATGCGGTTTTCTGTCAATCTGGACGGGTCGCCGGTTTCCCTCGATTTCGCATCGACCATCGTGCCCAGTTTGCTGAGATGTTCTTCCTCACCATCCTGACAAGTCACTGTGAAGGACCGGCCGCCGATTTCTAATTTTACCTGCGCCATATCAGCGCTCTTGCCGGGCGATTAGCCCATCGATAGTGTGAATTGCCTGTTTCATTTCATCTTTCAGGGCGGCGTGGCGTTTTTCGAGGTCCACATCCATCAGAAGATCAGGCTGCCTATTGGCCATTGTCTGATTGGCTGCTTCTATGCGACTAAGCGCCCGCTCTATGCGGCCGATCGCGAGGATCACTCGTTCGTTTTCCATGACTTGGTTCCGAAATATAAGTTTTTATGGCTAGTTGGTATCAATCTAACACGGCCTAGTAAACAAGAGAACGATGAAGCGGAGCCTTGACGATATGGGCGCAGACTATCAAAGGGTGTGTCAAATTGGCGAATCGGTAGATTTTCTAAGTCCGCCGTTGTCATCACCTGATCATTGTTAGGGGTTTCGAAGAACATGGCTGTTTCCGAAAATATTTCCGAAAAAACTATGGCAAACGCCATTCGCGCACTGTCAATGGATGCTGTGCAAGCGGCGAATAGCGGTCACCCAGGAATGCCGATGGGCATGGCGGATGTTGCTACCGTCTTGTTTAGCGAATTCCTGAAGTTTGATCCCAAAGCACCAAAATGGGCTGACCGCGACCGGTTCGTTCTTTCTGCGGGCCACGGCTCGATGCTGATTTATTCATTGCTGCACCTAACAGGATATGAGCGGCCCACGCTTCAGGATATTAAGGATTTCAGGCAATTGTCATCGCCTTGTGCGGGGCACCCCGAAAACTTCAAGCTTGAGGGAGTGGAGGCGACCACGGGGCCATTGGGTCAGGGCTTTGCCATGGCGGTCGGTATGGCGATTGCCGAGCGGCATTTGAATACGCATTTCGGTGATGATCTGGTGGATCACAAGACTTGGGTTATTGCCGGTGACGGCTGCTTGATGGAGGGCATCAACCATGAGGCCGTAGGTCTGGCCGGGCACTTGGGCCTTGGGCGGCTTAATGTTCTGTGGGATGATAATGGCATAACCATTGATGGCGGTACGGAATTATCGACCAGCGAGGATGTTCCTGCGCGCTACCGTGCTTCTGGCTGGCATGTTGTTTCCTGCGACGGGCATGATTTTGATGATATTCGCAAGGCACTGAAAGAAGCCGAAGCTGATCCGCGGCCTTCGCTGATCGCTTGTAAAACAGTCATCGGCTACGGCGCGCCCACCAAACAGGGCACGTCCGCAACCCACGGTGCTCCCTTGGGTGATGAGGAAATTGCCGGAACCCGCTCTTCACTGGGATGGGATCACGAGCCTTTCGTCATTCCCGAAGATGTGCGTGCGGCATGGCTGGCTTTGGGCGAAAAGGGTGCCGCCGCGCATGACGCATGGAACAAGCGGCTGAACGGTCATGCTGACAAAGCCGAATTTGAACGGCGCATGGCTGGCGCTTTGCCAGATGGCAGCGCGATGAAGGACTATCTGGACGGTTTGGCAGCGAACCCGCCAAAGGTTGCAACGCGTAAGGCGTCTGAAATGGCATTGGGCGCGATTACCGCCGCCCTACCGGAAATGCTTGGCGGTAGCGCGGACCTTACCGGTTCAAACAATACCAAAACAGACACGACCAAGCCTTTGACAAAGGATGATTATTCCGGGCGCTATATCTATTATGGCATTCGTGAATTTGGCATGGCTGCTGCGATGAACGGCATGGCGCTACATGGCGGCATCATTCCTTATGGCGGCACATTCATGGTGTTTAGCGATTATTGCCGCGGAGCGATGCGTCTGTCAGCAATCCAGAACGTGCGCACGGTTTATGTCATGACCCATGACAGTATCGGACTAGGCGAAGACGGGCCAACCCACCAGCCTATTGAGCATCTGCAAAGCCTTCGTGCAATGCCGAACATGCATGTTTTCCGGCCCGCCGATGCAATTGAGACAGCCGAATGCTGGGCGATTGCGCTCAAACGCTCAGAAGGGCCATCAACGCTCGCCTTGACCCGTCAGAATCTGCCGCCGCTGCGTGATGATGTTAGCGTGAACCTTTGTGAAAAAGGCGCTTATTCGCTGAAAACGGCAGAGAATGACAAACGTGTCGTCCTGATTGCCACTGGTTCCGAAGTATCGCTGGCCATGGATGTCGCTACTCAGCTAGAGGCAAATGGTGTAGGTACGGATGTGGTCTCCATGCCGTGCAGCGAATTGTTCGATGCACAATCAGATGAATATAAATCACAGCTATTCGGCACAGATGATATATTGCGGGTTTCCATTGAAGCAGGAACGACATTTGGATGGGAACGCTATACAGGGTTGAACGGCTTGCGCTTCGGCATAGACAGTTTCGGGGCCTCCGCTCCGATTGACGATCTGTTCGATTATTTTGGGCTGACCGCAGATAAAATTACACCGCAAATCCTGGCAAAGCTGGGCTGATACTGGCTATAATCTGGAAATCAAAGGAGCAACATTCATGACAAAAGTAGCAATTAACGGATTTGGCCGTATCGGTCGCCTCGTCGCTCGCGCTATTCTTGAGCGTCCGGACTGTGGTCTGGAACTGGTAGCCATTAACGATCTTGCCGATGCAGAAGCAAATGCCCTTTTATTCGGTTATGACAGCGTGCACGGCCGTTTCCCCGGTGAAGTCACCGCTGATGGAAACAGCATTTCGGTCAACGGCAAGAAAATTGCTGTCACATCAGAACGTGATCCGGGTAATTTGCCTCATGGTGAAATGGGGATTGAAATTGTTCTGGAATGCACCGGATTTTTCCAGTCGAAAGAGCAATCGCAGCCGCATATCGACGCCGGCGCGAAGCGCGTGTTGATCTCTGCTCCTGCCAAAAATGTCGATAAAACCGTCGTTTATGGCGTCAACCATGACGTATTGACGTCAGAAGATATCATTGTGTCCAACGCATCTTGCACTACAAACTGTCTGGCGCCGGTTGCAAAGGTTCTGAACGACGCGGTTGGCATCGAGCGCGGCTTTATGACGACAATTCACAGCTACACCAATGACCAGCGCATTCTGGACCAGATGCATAGTGACATGCGACGTGCCCGCGCCGGTGCGGTTAACATGATCCCGACCACCACAGGCGCTGCCCGTGCGGTTGGTCTGGTATTGCCGGAACTGAATGGCAAGCTGGACGGATCGTCAGTTCGTGTGCCGACACCGAATGTCAGTCTGGTCGATCTGGTCTTCACCCCAGGCCGCGACACTACAGTTGAAGAAGTGAATAACGCTCTGAAAGCCGCTGCTGAAGGGCCTATGAAAGGCGTCATGGTTTATGAAACCAAACCGCTGGTATCGAGCGACTTCAATCATCAACCTGCCAGTTCTTCGGTAGATAGCCTGGAAACCACAGTGATGGACGGCAAACTGGTCCGTGTTGTCAGCTGGTATGACAATGAGTGGGGTTTCTCCAACCGGATGCTTGATACCGCAGGTGTAATGGCGGGGCTGCTTTAAGCAGAAAGGCTCTGAATAATGGCTGGCAACAAATTCAAAACACTGGATGATATTGGCGAGGTTACCGGGAAGGTCGGTTTGGTAAGGGTTGACCTCAACGTGCCAATGTCGGACGGCAAGGTTACTGACGATACAAGGCTGAAATCGGTCATCCCGACCGTAACCGAGCTGGCGGATCGCGGAGCCAAAATATTGTTGCTGGCCCATTTCGGGCGTCCCAAGGGTCAGGCGGATCTGAAATATTCGCTGGAGCCTGTGGTCGCACCACTTGCGAAGGTTCTGGGCAGAAAAGTCGGTTTCATGCAAATGCCGACAGGGGATTTGATTGACGCCCTGCCAAATGGCAGCATCTCTGTGGTTGAGAACAGCCGGTTTGCGCCGGGTGAAGAGACCAATGATCCCGAACTGGCCAAAGCCATTGCTGCTTATGGCGATTTTTACGTCAATGACGCCTTTTCCGCAGCTCACCGTGCTCATGTGACGACCGCTGGACTGGCAGAATATTTGCCAGCCTATGCGGGACGGTCGATGGAGAGGGAGCTTAGCGCACTGGACAAGGCTTTAGGTGATCCGGAGCATCCGGTTGCTGCGGTTGTTGGAGGCGCGAAAGTTTCCAGCAAGCTCGATGTTTTGAGTCAAATGGTCGAGAAGGTGGATCACCTTATCATCGGCGGCGGTATGGCGAATACTTTTCTGGCTGCGCGCGGTGTCGATGTTGGCAAATCGCTGTGCGAACATGATTTGACGGACACCGCAAACGAAATATTGGAAGCAGCAGACAGGGCCGGTTGCACCGTGCATTTGCCCTATGATGTGGTGGTTGCGAAGGAATTCGCCCCCAATACGCCAACCCGCACCGTGAATGTGCATGAGGTTGCGGCAGATGAAATGATTCTGGATATTGGACCAGCGGCGGTTGAAGCCCTGTCTGATGTTCTGAAAACCTGCAAAACGCTGGTCTGGAATGGCCCACTGGGTGCTTTCGAAATCCCGCCATTTGATCGGGCGACGGTTGCATTGGCGCAAACGGCGGCGGCTTTGACTAAAGAAGGTTCGCTGCTATCAGTGGCAGGCGGCGGCGATACGGTCGCGGCGCTTAATCATGCCGGAGTGGCAGATGATTTCAGCTTTGTTTCAACTGCGGGCGGCGCTTTCCTGGAATGGATGGAAGGCAAGGAATTACCTGGCGTTGCAGCATTGCGGCGGTAAGATTAGTTAAAACAGAATAATAGCATAATAGATCAAGGAAGTAGTTTCATGCATGATCCGAAGATGATGGATAAAATCGAAAATGGTCCTGGTTTTATCGCGGCTCTTGACCAGAGCGGTGGCTCTACGCCGAAAGCGCTTAAAGGGTACGGCATTAATGAAGATGCCTATTCCAATGATGACGAGATGTTCGCCCTGATTCACGGCATGCGCAGCCGGATCGTGACAGCCCCAAGCTTTAACGGCGACAAGATTATCGGTGCCATCCTTTTTGAAAAGACCATGGACGGCGAAGCGGACGGAAAGCCGGTGCCGGAATTGCTGTGGGAACGCGGTGTCGTGCCGTTCCTGAAAGTTGACAAAGGTCTGGAAGACGAAGCTGACGGCGTACAGATGATGAAACCGATGCCCGAACTGGATGCTCTTTTGGAACGGGCCAAAGCAAAGGGTGTGTTTGGCACCAAAATGCGTTCGGTCATCAACAAGGCATCGCCAACAGGTGTTGCTGCGATTGTGAAGCAGCAATTCGAGGTTGCCAGTCAGATTCTGGATCACGACTTGATGCCGATCATCGAGCCGGAAGTGAACATTAAAAGTGCAGACCGTGCGGAATCTGACGCTCTGGTGCTCGCTGAAATCAAGAAGCAGCTCGATGCGCTTCCCGAAGATCGCAAAGTCATGCTGAAACTATCCATTCCGGTGGAAGCCAATCTTTACGCGCCGCTGGTTGACCATCCCCGCGTTGCCCGCGTTGTTGCCCTTTCCGGCGGTTTTACGCGCGACGAGGCTTGTGTTGAACTCGCAAAAAACCGCGGCATGGTCGCAAGCTTTTCCAGAGCATTGCTTCAGGATTTGCGCCATTCGATGAGCGACGCCGAATTTGACCAATCATTGTCCAGCGCCATCGACCAGATTTATCAGGCCTCAACCGTTAAGGGCTAACGTGACTGACACCGTGCCCTGCCAGTTGTATCTGATTTCTCCGCTGGATGTCGGAGGTGATTTTCCCGAGCAGTTGCAATCTGCTTTGGAGGCAGGGCCGGTGGCCGCGTTCCAGTTTCGTGTTAAGGATATTGACGCTGATGAGGCAGCAGCCCTTGCCGAACCATTGAAAACTATATGCGACGCGCATGACGTTGCCTTTATCGTGAACGATGATGTCGCGCTCGCCAAACGGCTTGGTGCGGACGGTGTTCATCTGGGGCAGAGCGACGACACTCTGAAAAATGCGCGCGCGCAGCTTGGTGATCAAGCGCAGATTGGTATCACTTGCCATGACAGCCGCCACCTTGCCATGGAAGCAGGAGAGGGCGGGGCCAACTATGTTGCCTTTGGCGCATTCTTTCAGACGCAGACTAAGGAAACCCAATATCAGGCTGATCTAGACCTGCTGCGCTGGTGGTCAAGTATCATGGAGATTCCCTGCGTTGCGATTGGCGGAATTACGCCCGATAATTGTCAGCCACTGATTGATGGCGGCGCGGACTTTCTGGCCGTTAGCGGTTCGGTTTGGAATGATCCAAACGGCCCGGCCCATGCCGTAAAGCGCTTTGCGGAAATTTTGTCGCAAAATTGAAAGTTGATCGCGCTGTGACAGTGATCAGGCAGATCACCTTCAGGTAGATGGTGGTCAGGACGAACTTCTCGTAATGCCGATATTGGATTTGACATATTGCGCCACGAACCGTTCAATCGAGGGCGGCGAAAAATTCGGTAACTGCTCCAATTCCCTGATATAATCAGTCATCGGAGCGAAGGATTGTATCCTGCCATAGCGGATGGTATAACCGAACAGGCCTGCTGCAATGGCTTTGCATGAATTCGGCGGACGAAAATCAATTGCGTGCGGCGGCTTTGACCGGGAAACCAATGGTTCCGTTGTGGATGGCGCTTCGGCGCTCTTATTCTTCAAGATATTCGCGTGTTCCATACAGTTTGCATACGCCCCTTTAAACGCAGGGTATTGTATGAAAAGGACAATAGAAAAATAAACATGCAAATCAAAGTTATATTTCTGTTGTCATGAAATTGTAATCTCGAATCTTCGCTGAGCTTGCCTATCTTCGCCTCTCGTTATACAGGGCCGCAACACAAGAATCCGAAAGCGAGATGACCCATGAAAATTAGCGGTGTAGATATTCGTCCAGGCAACATTCTGGATTATGAAAACGGTCTATGGAAAGTCGCCAAGATTCAACACACACAGCCCGGCAAAGGCGGTGCCTATATGCAGGTGGAGATGAAGAATCTGGTCGATGGCCGCAAAACCAATATCCGCTTTCGTAGTGCCGACACGGTCGAAAAAGTCCGTCTCGACACAAAAGAATTCCAGTATCTGTTCGCCGATGGCGAGATGCTGACCTTTATGGACAAGGAAAATTTCGAACAGATTACTCTGCCCAGAGACTTGCTTGGCGATGCCGCCGATTTTTTGCAGGACGGGATGGACGTGATGCTGGAACTTTATGAGGAAAAGCCGATCTCGGTTCAATTGCCTGACCAGATTGAAGCCGAGATTGTTGAGGCCGATGCTGTTGTCAAAGGCCAAACAGCATCGTCCAGCTACAAGCCTGCGGTTCTCGACAATGGCGTGCGCGTCATGGTGCCGCCCTTTATTTCTGCCGGCACACGGATCATCGTGGACGTATATGCCCGCGAATATGTCGGCAAAGTGTCGTAAAGGGCCTTAAGTTCCCCCGTTTGCCCTGAACCTGATACTGAAAGCTTTAAGACATGCCAGCACATTCCGCTCTTATCACCGTAATGGAACGGGCCGCACGCAAGGCCGGAGCACGCCTGCGCCGCGACTTTGGCGAGGTTGAGCATCTTCAGGTATCGAAAAAAGGTCCTGCCGATTTCGTGTCCAAAGCCGACATGCGTTCGGAACGCATTTTATATGATGAACTGTTGAAGGTTCGTCCGGGCTGGGGATTTGTCCTTGAAGAAGGCGGCATGATCGAAGGCGAAGAAGGCAAGCCGCGCTGGATTATCGACCCGCTCGACGGCACAACCAATTTTCTCCACGGCATCCCGCATTTTGCAATTTCCATCGCGGTGCAGGAAAGATCTATTGACGGTAAGGGCTGGGGAAAGATTACCAGTGGCCTGATCTATGAGCCGGTTTCGGACCAGACATGGTGGGCCGAAATGGACAAGGGGGCCTATCTGGGTGACAAGCGTTTGCGTGTTTCGGCGCGGCGGGACTTGTCTGAAGCGGTTATCGCCACCGGTATTCCCTTTGCCGGGCACGGGGATCTGGGCGAATGGTCGCGCATCTTTGGTTCTATTGCGCCGCAAGTGGCTGGTATCCGCCGCAATGGTACAGCGTCGCTGGACCTTGCCTGGCTGGCAGCTGGTCGCTTTGACGGATTTTGGGAATCTGGGCTGCAGGTTTGGGATGTCGCAGCGGGTATTTTGATGGTGCGCGAAGCTGGCGGTTTTGTGAGCGATTTTACCGGAGGCGACCAACCTATCGGACAGCGCGAAATATTGGCCGCGAACGAGGCATTGCACAGCAAGCTGCACAAAATACTTGCGAAGTCGCTGCTGTAATAATTTATGCAATGGGTTATACCCCAAATTCAAGCCATTTGGCCTTGCAGCTTGGGCAGCCTATCCCTAAAAGCGGGCCAGAAATCTAGAGAAACGAGTCTATTGTGGTCGATTTATCCGAATATGCACCGATACTGCTTTTTCTAGCGGTCGCTCTTGGTTTATCCGCGTTGTTTGTTTTTCTGCCTATGGGCGTGGCGCGGTTGACCGGGACCCATGACCCGCATCCGGATAAGCTTTCCGAATATGAGTGCGGTTTTCCGGCTTTTGAAGATTCTCGCAGCCAGTTTGACGTGCGCTTCTACCTGGTCGCCATATTGTTCATCGTTTTTGATCTGGAGGCGGCATTTCTGTATCCTTGGGCAGTGTCCCTGGGGCAGATTGGCTGGATTGGCTGGTCGTCGATGATGGTCTTTTTGGTCATCCTGACGGTTGGTTTTATTTATGAATGGAAAATGGGAGCGCTCGATTGGGAGTAGAGACCGGCAGTAACGTCATTTTGAATGCGGATGGAACGCCTATGGCGCCCAATGCGCAGCCAGATGAGGCGTTTTTCAAAGACCTGAATTCGGAAGTGAATGACAAGGGGTTTCTTGTCACGTCCACCGAAGAGCTGTTCCAATGGGCGCGGACGGGTTCCCTTTGGTGGATGACCTTCGGTCTGGCCTGCTGCGCTGTGGAGATGATCCACGTAAACATGCCTCGCTATGACATGGAACGTTTTGGCGCTGCACCGCGAGCCAGCCCACGTCAGTCCGATGTTATGATCGTTGCCGGTACGCTGTGCAATAAAATGGCCCCGGCACTGCGCAAGGTTTATGACCAAATGTCGGAACCGAAATATGTGATTTCGATGGGATCATGCGCCAATGGCGGCGGTTATTATCATTACAGCTATTCTGTGGTTCGCGGCTGTGACCGAATCGTGCCGGTTGACATATATGTGCCCGGATGCCCGCCAACAGCAGAGGCTTTGCTTTACGGTGTGATGCAGTTGCAGCGCAAAATCCGGCGGATAGGGACTTTGGAGCGTTAATATGGCAAACGGTGCTCCCAGAATTTCCAGCAACGAAGGCGTTGCTGCGGCGCTCACCAAATCATTGGGCGCGGCTGTGCTTGATACGGTCGAGGCCTATGATGAAATAAGCATCACAGTTGATCGTGAGAAGCTGCCCGAAGTGATGGACACGCTGCGCGATGACCATGAATATCAACAGTTGGTCGAGATTGCCGGTGCTGATTATCCGGATCGTGTAGAGCGTTTCGAGGTTTGTTATCACCTGTTAAGCCTGACCAGAAACCACCGTATTCGTGTGAAGGTTACGGCCGATGAAAACACACCGGTGCCAACGGTTACCCATATCTGGGAAGTCGCCGGATGGTTGGAGCGTGAAGTTTTCGATATGTACGGGGTGCTGTTTGATGGCAATCCCGACCTTCGCCGGATTTTGACCGACTATGGCTTTCAGGGCCACCCTTTCCGCAAGGATTTTCCGCTGACCGGATATGTGGAAATGCGCTATTCCGAACAGGCCAAGCGTGTGGTTTATGAACCGGTCAAGCTTGCTCAGGATTTTCGCAGCTTTGACTTTATGTCACCTTGGGAAGGTGCGGATTATATTCTGCCCGGCGATGAAAAAAGCGGCGACGCGCGCACCCAGGCGGGGGACAAGAAATGACCGTTTTTTGTCTCGCTGTGCATGAAGGATTTGGATCGATGGAGATCGCCCATGGCTGATTATCTCGACGAAATGGAGCATTTGACTGATGAGGCGGATGCCGAATTCGGTGATGTGCAAATCCAGAATTATACGATCAATTTCGGTCCCCAGCACCCGGCGGCGCACGGCGTCCTTCGGCTAGTGATGGAATTGGACGGCGAGATTGTTGAACGTGTCGATCCGCATGTCGGTCTGCTCCATCGCGGCACTGAAAAGCTGATCGAGTATAAAACCTATTTACAGGCATTGCCCTATTTTGACCGGCTGGATTACTGCTCGCCGCTCGCAATGGAATATAGCTATGTGCTGGCGATTGAGAAATTGCTCGATCTCGAAGTGCCGTTGCGCGGTCAGTATATGCGGGTGTTGTTTGCGGAATTGACGCGCATCTGCAACCACATGCTGAACCTTGGTTCGCATGTAATGGATGTGGGCGCGATGACGCCCAACCTGTGGCTGTTTGAAATTCGGGAACAGTGTCTGGAGTTTTTTGAGCGCGCCAGCGGTGCGCGGATGCACAGCGCCTGGTATCGGCCCGGCGGCGTGCATCAGGATGTTCCGCTGAAATTACTGACCGACATGGCTGATTGGCTGGACGAGTTTCCGACCTTGTTCGAAGATGCGGTTAGCCTTGTCATAGACAACCGTATTTTCAAACAGCGCAATGTTGATGTGGCGACCGTAAGCAAAGATGATGCCGTGCGCTGGGGCTTTTCGGGGCCGATGATCCGCGGTAGCGGTATTGCATGGGATTTGCGCAAGTCGCAGCCTTATGACGTTTACGACCGTATGGAATTTGACGTACCGGTGGGCACAAGCGGCGATTGCTATGACCGGTTCATGGTTCGCGTTGAGGAAGTTCGCCAGTCTGCACGGATCATGCGGCAATGCCTGAACGAAATGCCCGAAGGGCCAGTTTCCAGTACCGACCGCAAAGTGGTTCCACCCAAGCGCGGTGAAATGAAGCAGTCAATGGAAGCGCTGATTCATCATTTCAAACTTTATACAGAAGGCTTTCATGTGCCTGCTGGCGAAGTCTATGTCGCAACCGAAAGCCCTAAAGGTGAATTTGGTGTCTATCTGGTCAGTGATGGCACGAACAAACCTTATCGCTGTAAAATCCGTCCGACCGCTTTTTCACATTTGCAGGCGATGGATTTTATGACCAAGGGGCACATGCTGGCCGATGCCACCGCTATTCTGGGCGCAATGGATGTTGTGTTCGGGGAGTGTGACCGATGACCGGCGGCTTTTGTTTTGGGATTAAATCTGGGAACCGCGTTTTGATACGCGAAATAGAAGTGAACTAGATGGCTGAAGCTCCAAACACACCTGATGAAATTGAAGTTCGCGCCAAATGGGGCAATTTCAAATTCACGCCAGAGAATGAGAAACTGGCGAAGTGGCAGATTGCCAAATATCCGGAGGGGCGCCAGCGCTCTGCTGTAATGGCTTTGCTCGACATTGCCCAGCGTCAGGTTGGCGAAGAAACAAAAACGCAAGGCTGGTTGCCGGTTCCGGTGATCGAATATGTCGCAGATTATCTGAATATGCCCTACATGCGGGTCTATGAGGTCGTGACATTCTACACCATGTATAATCGCGCCCCCGTGGGCCGCTTCCACGTGCAGGTCTGCGGTACTACGCCTTGTATGCTACGCGGTAGTGACGATGTGTTTGCCGCATGCAAGAATAAAGGCATGGCCAAGGGTAAGACGACACCTGACGGCCTGTTCACGCTGACCGAGATTGAATGCATAGGAAACTGTACGAACGCGCCGGTGGTTCAGATTAACGATGATAATTACGAAGATCTTGATTACGACATAATGTCGCGCATTCTGGAAGACCTCGCCGAAGGCAAAACTGTTCCTGCGGGATCGCAGATTGGCCGCAAGACCAGCGAACCCGAAGGCGGGCCGGTAGTTCTGAAAGAAATGGTCAAGAGCAACCACGATTACCGGAATGAGTGGTGATGAGTGTGCGTATGCTCTGCGGGAGTAAGAAATAATGGGCTTTGACTTTCTCCAGGACAAAGATCGGATATTCACCAACGTCTATGGCTTTCAGTCATGGGACCTCAAAGCTGCACAAAAGCGCGGGGATTGGGATAAGACCGCTGATCTTATCAAACTCGGCAATGACAAGATCATCAACGAGATCAAGGAAAGCGGACTACGCGGACGTGGCGGAGCAGGTTTCCCGACGGGTTTGAAATGGTCCTTCATGCCCAAAGAATCGCCTGACGGGCGGCCCAGCTTTCTGGTTGTGAATGCCGATGAATCCGAACCCGGTAGCTGTAAAGACCGTGAAATATTACGGAATGATCCCCATAAGCTGATTGAAGGGGCATTGATTGCCGGCTTCGCAATGCGGGCGCGGGCGGCGTATATATACATACGCGGCGAATATATCATGGAAGCCAAGGTCATGGAGGCGGCCGTCAAGGAAGCCTATGACGCAGGATTGATTGGCAAGAACGCGGCCAAATCAGGCTATGATTTTGATGTTTTCATCCACCGCGGTGCTGGCGCATATATTTGCGGTGAAGAAACCGCGATGCTTGAAAGCCTGGAAGGCAAAAAAGGGCAGCCCCGACTGAAGCCTCCATTTCCTGCGGGTGCGGGGCTTTATGGTTGCCCGACAACCGTCAATAATGTGGAATCCATCGCGGTTGTGCCGACCATCCTTCGCCGCGGAGCGACCTGGTTTTCCAGCTTTGGCCGCGAAAATAATCACGGCACAAAACTGTTTCAGGTTTCCGGCCATGTTGAAAAGCCTGCGGTCTTTGAAGAATCCATGTCGATTCCGTTCAAAGACATGATCGAAAAGCATTGCGGCGGCATTACCGGCGGGTGGGATAATCTGCTCGCGGTTATTCCGGGTGGCTCATCCGTGCCTTTGGTACCTGCGGAACAGATCATGGACGCGCCGATGGATTTTGACGGGCTGCGTGATTTGGGCTCTGGCCTTGGCACTGCAGCGGTGATCGTGATGGACAAGTCAACTGATATTGTTCGCGCGATTTCACGGATCAGCTATTTCTACAAACATGAAAGCTGCGGCCAGTGCACACCGTGCCGTGAAGGTACAGGGTGGATGTGGCGCGTGATGGAAAAAATGCGCGACGGCAGTGCCGACATTGCTGACATAGATACGCTGTATCAGGTCACTAAACAGGTAGAAGGCCATACAATTTGCGCATTTGGCGATGCAGCTGCATGGCCGATCCAGGGCTTGATCCGTCATTTCCGACCGGAAATGGAGCAGCGGATTCGTGAGAATGCGGCCAGTGAAAATAGAGGTGAAGAAGTGTTGGAGGCGGCGGAATAATGCCTATAGTCACCGTAGATGGCATCGAAGTAGAAGTGCCACAGGGCGCAACCGTGCTTCAGGCTGCTGAGCTTGCGGGTAAGGAAATCCCGCGTTTCTGTTATCATGAAGGGCTGAGCATTGCGGGTAATTGCCGCATGTGTCTGGTCGAAGTGAAGCCCGGACCACCAAAGCCGCAGGCAAGCTGCGCGCTGCCCGCTGCCGATGGTCAGGAAATCCGCACAGATACCGAAATGGTTAGAAAAGCGCGTGAAGGCGTGATGGAATTTCTGCTCATCAACCATCCGCTCGATTGTCCGATTTGTGACCAGGGCGGTGAATGCGACTTGCAGGACCAGTCTATAGCTTATGGTAGGGGCCGTTCGCGCTTTGAAGAGAATAAGCGTGCTGTCACCGAAAAATATATGGGCCCGGTGATTAAGACGGTCATGACGCGCTGCATCCACTGCACTCGCTGTATCCGCTTCGCCGAAGAAGTGGCCGGTGTCGAGGAAATTGGCGCAATCAACCGCGGAGAGTCGATGGAAATCACTTCCTACCTCGAACATGCGGTGCATAGTGAATTAAGCGGTAATGTTGTCGATCTATGCCCCGTTGGCGCTCTGACCAGCAAACCCTATGCGTTTGAAGCCCGTCCTTGGGAACTGACCAAGACGATGGGCATTGACGTGATGGACGGAGTTGGCACGAACATCCGCATTGATAGCCGCGGACGCGAAGTGCTTCGCGCATTGCCGCGTCTAAACGATGATGTGAACGAGGAATGGGCGACCGACAAAACCCGTCACGCGATTGACGGTTTGATGCGGCGCCGCCTTGATATACCTTATGTTCGTCGTGATGGCACGTTGGTTCCGGCAAGCTGGGCCGAAGCGTTTGAAGCCATTGCAGCAGTAAAAGCGGGTAGCTCAGTTGCCGCGATAGCGGGTGATCTGGTCGATTGCGAAACCATGTATGCGACCAAGAAACTGGTCAATTCCATGGGCTCCGATATGCTGGAAGGGCGTCAGACCGGACTGTCTTATGATGTTTCCAATCTGGCGGCTGTCAATTTCAACACTACCATCGCTGGTATTCAGGAAGCCGATGTCATCATTCTGGTTTCAACCAACACGCGCTGGGAAGCATCGCTGGTCAACACCCGTATTCGTAAGGCTGTCCGCAAGGGCGGGGCGAAGGTCTTTGGCATAGGGCCAGAAGCGGACCAGACCTATCCGGTCGAATGGCTGGGCGATGATATGAGCCTGCTCACCAAATTGCCCAAGGAAGCCGCAGATGCGCTGAAAAATGCCGAGAGACCTGCGATTATTCTGGGCGGCGGTGCGTTAAGTGTTGAAGGTGCGCATGGTGCGGCCTTGAAACTGGCTGCGAAATACAAGCTGGTCCGTGATGACTGGAACGGTTTTAACGTGCTCCACATCGGTGCGTCCCGCACCGGCGGTTTGATCCTTGGCTATGCTTTTGATGGCGGGATCAAGGCCATCGCTGCGAAAAAGCCCAAGCTGCTCTTTTCGCTGGGCGCGGATGAAATGGATTACGCGCCGTTTGAAAAAAGCTTCAAGGTCTATATCGGCCATCATGGCGATGCCGGGGCACATGCCGCGGATGTGATCCTGCCAGCGGCCGCATATACCGAGAAAAACGGCACTTATGTAAATCTGGAAGGCCGTGTGCAACGCTCCAACAAAGCGATTTTCGCACCGGGTGACGCTCGCGAAGACTGGAGCATTTTGCGTGCCCTGTCTGACGTATTGGGTAAAACATTACCCTTTGACAGTTTTGCTGAGCTGCGCGGCCAAATGTTCGCGGATCAACCGGATCTGGCCGTTGAACGTTTGCTAACCTTTGATTGGGCACCGCCGACCGGACTGTCGGACAAGCCCACGGGACAAGGCGTTCACCCGATCAAGGATTTCTACCTCACCAACAGCATCGCGCGCGCCAGTGCGACGATGCAGCGCTGTTCGGCAGAATTGCTCCACGGTGATGATATGCTGGAGGCGGCAGAATGACCGAATATCTGCAATCGACTTTCCTTGGCCCTGAGCTGGGCTGGTTTGTTGCCACGCTTGTGCTGATCCTGCTGATTGCGCTGCCACTGATGCTGGCCGTTGCAATGATTATTTATGCAGACCGCAAGATTTGGGCAGCGATGGCGCTACGCCGGGGACCAAACGTGGTGGGCCCGTTTGGGCTTTTGCAATCCTTCGCGGATGGTTTGAAGGTGTTTCTTCAGGAAACAATTATTCCGTCTAGTGCGAACAGGGGTTTGTTCCTGCTTGCTCCAATCATCACCTTTACCGTGGCTTTGGTAGCCTGGGCGGTTATTCCATTCAGTGAGACGATGGTGCTCGCCAATATTAATATCGGGCTACTCTATATTCTGGCGATCAGTTCGTTGGGCGTTTACGGCGTGGTGATTGCGGGCTGGTCAAGTAACTCCAAATACCCGTTCTTTTCTTCGATGCGGGCGGCCGCGCAGATGATCAGTTATGAGGTTTCAATCGGCTTCATCCTGATTTCCGTGGTTCTATTTGCCGGAACGTTCAATCTTAATGATATCATCACGTCGCAACAGGGTCATATTTTCGGCTTTGTCAATGCCTATGGCCTTAACCCGCTGCTCTTTCCGATGGCCGTGATGTTCCTGATCTCCTCTCTCGCGGAAACGGCTCGCCACCCTTTCGATTTGACCGAGGCTGAATCGGAATTGGTTGCGGGCTACCAGACAGAATATAGCTCGATGAGTTTTGCGCTATTCTGGCTTGGTGAATATGCGAACATCCTGTTGATGTGTGCGCTCAATGTCATCCTGTTCTGGGGCGGATGGTTGCCGCCGGTGGACTGGGAACCGCTTTACATGGTGCCGGGTATCATCTGGCTGTTCATTAAGATGTTTGCGTTTTTCTTTATCTTTAGCTGGGTCATGGCCACCGTGCCGCGCTACCGCTATGACCAGCTCATGCGCTTGGGCTGGAAGATATTCCTTCCGATTTCGATCTTCTGGGTAGTCCTGGTAAGTGGTTATCTTATGCTGACGAGGTATGGCTAATGTCCATCGCACAAACGATAAAAGCATTCACGTTGTTCGAATTTATCGGCGCACATGCGTTGACGTTGAAATATTTCTTCAAGAAGAAGAAAACGATCAACTATCCCTATGAAAAGAACCCGATTTCACCTCGGTTCCGGGGGGAGCATGCGCTGCGCCGCTATCCCAACGGGGAAGAGCGTTGCATAGCCTGCAAATTGTGCGAGGCGGTTTGTCCTGCACTGGCGATCACGATCGAAGCCGAACCGCGTGAAGACGGATCACGTCGCACCACGCGCTATGATATTGATATGACGAAATGCATTTACTGTGGTTTCTGTCAGGAAGCCTGTCCTGTGGATGCGATTGTTGAAGGACCGAATTTTGAATATTCGACCGAAACACGTGAAGAACTGATTTACGACAAAGCCAAATTACTGGAAAATGGTGACAAATGGGAGCGGGCAATCGCATCCAACCTTGCCGCCGACGCGCCCTATCGGTAATGGGCGGGCAGAACGGGGATCCGGAATAGTGAAGTACGATTCTTTAATCAGCGCTTTCCCAGTGAAAATGGGGATGTTTCGCCGGTTCTTTGTCAAGTTCCACATGGTTCCGGCCTTCGCCGGGATGACGCAATAAGAAGAAAGAAGTAGCAGAATAAATATGCAAATATTCGCTTTCTATCTGTTCGCTGTGATGATTATCGCCAGTGCGACCTGTTGTATCTTTGCGCGCAACCCGGTGCATAGTGTGTTGTGGCTGATCATGGCATTTTTCAACGGTGCCGGGTTGATGCTCTTGGTTGGCGCAGAGTTTATCGCGGCATTGCTACTCATTGTTTATGTGGGGGCCGTCGCGGTTCTGTTCCTGTTCGTTGTGATGATGCTGGACATTGATTTTGCCGAGCTGCGGGCCGGTTTTATGAAAAATCTGCCTTTGGGCATATTGCTGGCCATCATATTGGTTGCGGAAATTATCTTTGGCGTCGGCGCATGGACTGCGGGCGGCATGGGTGAGGCCACGGCAGTGGTCGGACTTCCGGCGGGTGGCCCTTCCAATATCGAGTCACTGGGAGCCTTGCTTTATACCAAATATATATTCCTGTTCGAGGCTGCCGGGCTTGTCCTGCTGGTCGCCATGGTGGGCGCAATCGTTCTGACCAACCGCAAACGCGGCGGTGTTCGTCGGCAAATCATCCAAAAGCAGGTAAGGCGGCGTCCCGAAGATTCTATACGCAATGAGCAGCCTGAAGTGGGCAAGGGGATTGAGTTGTGATCGGTATTGAACATTATCTGGTGGTTAGCTCCATCCTTTTTGTGATGGGCATGCTCGGCATTTTTCTAAATCGTAAGAATATTATCAGCATCCTGATGGCGATCGAACTCATACTCCTTTCTGTGAATATTAACTTCGTCGCATTCAGCAGCTTCTTGGGCGATATGACCGGCCAGATTTTTGCGATGTTCGTGCTAACCGTTGCTGCGGCTGAAGCTGCAATCGGACTAGCGATATTGGTTATCTATTTCCGTCAGCGCGGCACGATCGCCGTTGATGATGTCAACCGGATGAAGGGTTAGGAACTTGACGATCCAGCTTATCGTTTTCCTGCCTTTGCTGGCAGCGATAGTCGCAGGCTTTGGCAATCGGATGATTGGCAATGTGCCAGCAAAATTTGTCACAACCGGTGCGCTGTTTGTTTCATGCGCGCTTAGCTGGCCGGTCTTCATCGATTATGTCATGCTATCCCGCGCCGCAGAAGTGGTGCCGTTGCTGACATGGGTGCAATCCGGTGATCTGGTTTTTGATTGGACACTGCGTGTTGATACGTTGACTGCCGTTATGCTGGTCGTTGTCACGACGGTTTCCGCGCTGGTCCATCTTTATAGCTGGGGCTATATGGATGAAGATCCTGACCAGCCGCGCTTTTTTGCCTATTTGTCACTGTTTACCTTTGCCATGCTGATGCTGGTTACCGCCGACAATCTGGTCCAGATGTTCTTTGGCTGGGAAGGGGTTGGACTGGTTTCCTACCTGCTCATCGGTTTCTGGTTCAAGAAGCCGAGCGCGAATGCCGCGGCAATCAAGGCTTTTGTCGTAAACCGCGTCGGCGATCTTGGGTTCATGCTGGGTATTTTCGGCACATTCCTGGTATTTGGAACGGTGTCTATTCCCGAAATTCTGGAAGCTGCTCCTGCAATGGCAGGGTCGACCATCACCTTTGCCGGTATGCGTCTGGATACAATGACCATCCTGTGTCTGCTGCTGTTCATCGGTGCGATGGGTAAATCCGCGCAATTAGGCCTGCACACATGGTTGCCCGACGCGATGGAAGGCCCGACCCCTGTGTCCGCGCTCATCCACGCAGCGACGATGGTTACCGCAGGTGTGTTCATGGTTTGCCGCCTGTCGCCCATGTTTGAAACCAGCGATGTGGCTTTGACCGTTGTGACGGTGGTTGGCGCTGCTACCGCTATTTTCGCGGCGACTGTCGGTCTGGTGCAAACGGATATCAAGCGTGTGATCGCATATTCAACCTGTTCGCAGCTCGGCTATATGTTTTTTGCTGCCGGTGTCGGTGCCTATAGCGCAGCGATGTTCCATCTGTTCACGCACGCATTTTTCAAGGCATTGCTGTTCCTTGGCGCGGGTTCTGTCATTCACGCCATGCATCATGAGCAGGACATGCGCTATTATGGCGGACTTCGGAAAGAGATACCGCTGACTTTCTGGGCGATGATGATGGGGACGCTGGCTATTACCGGTGTCGGTATTGTTGGCCTTGGCGGTTTCGCGGGCTTCTATTCCAAAGATGCGATCATTGAGGCGGCTTTTGCAAGCGGCACGGGAGCCGGGCAATTCGCTTTCACTATTGGTGTGCTTGCGGCCTGTTTGACCAGCTTTTATAGTTGGCGTCTGATGTTCCTGACCTTCTGGGGCACTCCGCGCTGGATCCAGTCGGAACATATTCAGCACAGCGTCCACAAAACGCCTGAAACGGCCGAGGATTCAACAGGCGGTTATCATCCGCATGAAAGCCCTCTAACCATGCTGATCCCGCTTGGCGTGCTGAGTCTGGGTTCCATTGCGGCAGGTTTCCTATTTCATGACGCGTTTATCGACGCCACCGAAGGTGCCCGTTTCTGGGCAGGCAGTCTGGCGTTCGACCGTCATTTGATGCACGCAATCCACGAAGTTCCGATGTGGGTTAAGCTGGCCTCTACGGTGGCTATGCTGACGGGATTGTTGATCGCTTACCTGCTTTACTTCCGCGGGGAAAATCGTCCTGCGCGTTTGGCCGCGACCTTCCAGCCAATCTATAACTTTTTCCTCAACAAATGGTATTTTGACGAGCTTTATAACCTCATCTTTGTACGTCCGGCTTTCTGGTTTGGGCGGCTGTTTTGGAAAACAGGTGATGAGGGGATCATCGACCGTTTTGGCCCCAATGGTGTCGCGTCATTTATCGCTACCGGAAGCGGAATCGCGAAGCGGTTCCAGAATGGATATTTGTTTAGTTATGCGCTTGTTATGTTGATGGGACTGGTAGCTGCGGTGACGTGGATTATCGTGCGGGGAGCGAACTGATGAACCAGCTTGATTTTCCGATCCTGTCACTGATGCTGGCTCTGCCGACGCTGGCCGCCATTATTTGTTTTTTCGTTGGGGCGCAAACCGCCCGGATTCTGGCGCTTGTCACCACGTTGGTGATTTTTGCTCTGGGTGTCGTGCTGTGGGTCAATTACGATATTGGCGGTCCGCAGTGGCAATATGTTGAGCGGGTTGAACTGTTCGGTGATTTTGCGTGGGCGCTTGGCATAGACGGCATTTCCATGCTGCTTATCATGTTGACGTTGTTCCTGATGCCGATTTGTATTGGAGCGAGCTGGGAAAGCATACAGAACCGTGTCGGTGAATATATGGCCGCCTTCCTGATCATGGAAGTGTTGATGGTTGGTGTGTTCGCCGCTCAGGATATTTTCCTGTTCTATATTTTCTTTGAGGCTGTTTTGATCCCGATGTATCTGATTATCGGGGTTTGGGGCGGCGCCAACCGGATTTACGCGGCCTATAAATTCTTCCTCTATACATTGCTCGGCTCGGTCGTGATGCTGATCGCGATGCTATGGCTGGTGCAGGATGCAGGCACGAGCGATATTACCGCCCTGCTGAACCACGATGTGTCACCCGAAGCGCAGACTTGGCTCTGGTTGGCCTTCTTTGCCAGTTTCGCAGTGAAAATGCCGATGTGGCCGGTCCATACATGGTTGCCGGATGCCCACGTTCAGGCACCGACTGCCGGTTCGGTAATCTTGGCGGGTGTATTGCTTAAAATGGGTGGTTACGGCTTCCTTCGCTTCTCTCTGCCTATGTTCCCGGAAGCGTCAGAGCAGTTTATCTGGCTGATTTTCGCGCTGTCGATGATCGCGGTGGTCTATACGTCGCTGGTCGCTCTAGTTCAGCAGGACATGAAAAAGCTGATCGCCTATTCATCCGTTGCCCATATGGCGATTGTGACCGCCGGCCTGTTTGCCTTTAACCGTCAGGGTATCGAAGGCGCTATAATTGTGATGCTAAGCCACGGTCTGGTGTCCAGCGCTTTGTTCCTTTGCGTAGGCGTGATTTACGACCGCCTGCATACAAGGGAAATTTCGCGCTATGGCGGCCTTTCCGACAACATGCCGAAATATGCGGTTTTGTTCATGCTCTTTACAATGGCTTCCATCGGCTTGCCGGGCACTAGTGGTTTCGTTGGGGAGTTCCTGTCTCTGGCTGGCCTCTATAAAGTCAGTAGCTGGGTCACGCTGATTTGCGCGACCGGGATTATTCTGGGTGCGGGTTATATGCTGTACCTCTATCGCCGGGTCGCTATGGGTGAACTTGTGCATGAAGATGTGAAAGCCATGCCGGACCTTTCTATTCGTGAAATCGCTATGCTGGCGCCAATCGCGGCTGTTGTTATGTGGATGGGTGTTTATCCGGAAAGCTTCATTGCACCTATTCGTGATGACGTTGGAACGCTTGTCACACGTATCGAGCGCGCAACGCCAAAGGGAGATGCAAATTTGAAAATGGGGCAAGCCAAGCCTGTTACAGAAGGGGCGGCGGTATCACAGGGCCATGAACGGCAGCTGGCCACGGGGAGTCGCACTAATGGATTATAGGCTTTCACTGATATTCACGCTGCCAGAGCTTATCCTCACCGCCAGCAGTTTGATATTGCTCCTGGTCGCAGCATGGGGTGGGGCAAAATCCGCCCGGCTGATTACCATATTGTCTGTCATTGCTCTGTTTGGTGCATCGGCTTATGCTTTCGATTTTCTACTTAACCCCGCATTTGAAGCGGGCGGGGATGCCTTCCATGGGCTATACCGCATGGACGGCTTTGGTAGCTTTTCCAAGCTGCTGATCTATCTCGCTGCGATTGTGTCGCTTATCGTTGCCCCTCGTTTCTTTACGAATAGAGGGGAATATCGCGCCGAATATCCGGTGCTTATCCTGCTGGCCACGATCGGCATGGGCATGATGGTGTCATCGGTTGATATGATGACCCTTTATGTCGGTTTGGAGCTGAACAGTCTGGCGTCCTATGTTCTGGCGAGCTTTATACGCAATGATGTTCGTTCATCGGAAGCGGGCCTGAAATATTTTGTGCTCGGATCTCTGGCGAGCGGCATGTTGCTGTTCGGTATATCGCTGGTTTACGGCTTTGCCGGATCGACCAATTTCTCGATCATTGCTGACGGGCTGAGCGGTCAGCTATCGACCGGGCCGCTTATCGGTGTAGTCCTGGTTCTCGCCGGCTTGGCCTTCAAGATCAGCGCAGTGCCTTTCCATATGTGGACGCCCGACGTTTACGAAGGCGCGCCAACGCCGGTTACCATGTTCTTTGCAAGTGCGCCCAAAGTCGCTGCTGTTGCACTGACGGGCCGGGTGGTTATTGACGCATTTGGCGGCCAGCCATCGACATGGCAGCAGATTATAGTCTTTACCGCGCTGGCTTCGATTATATTCGGGGCTGTTGCCGCTATCGGCCAACAGAATATCAAGCGCCTACTTGCCTATAGCTCAATCAATAATGTTGGCTTCATGCTGATCGGTCTGGCCGCGGGCACGGCGCAGGGCATCTCCTCGATGCTTTTCTATCTCTTCATCTATGTTCTGACTACGCTGGGCAGCTTTATCTGTGTGCTGGAAATGCGCGATGCAGAGGGCAAACAGCTTGAATCGCTATCCAGTCTGGCCGGTCTGTCACAGACGCGTCCGGGGCTGGCCGCTGCAATGGCGGTATTCATGTTCTCGCTCGCCGGTATCCCGCCACTATTCGGTTTCTGGGGCAAGTTCCTTGTCTTTGATGCTGCTGTTGCTGCGGGTATGTTGCCGCTGGCTGTGCTTGGTATCGCGGCTTCGGTTATCGGGGCATATTATTATATCAAAGTCGTCAAAATCATGTATTTCGATGATCCTGCGGATCAGATTGTCCGCACTGGGCATAAATCGGAAAATGGCTTGATTGCGCTGTTGGCTCTCGCGGTTTCGCCGCTCGGATATCTTACCATTCCGCTGTTGGCTCCGGTTACAGCTACGGCGGCTCAGGCCCTGTTCTGACCATCCATATCGAAACGATAGCCGAGACCGCATCGACCAATGCGGATATGAAGGCTCGCGCTCTAAGCGGTGCGGGGGAGGAGCTTTGGCTGCGTGCGGAAAGGCAAAGCGGCGGTGTTGGCCGGTTGGGGCGGAAATGGGAAAGCCCGGAAGGTAATCTTTATTGCAGCACGCTGGTGGTCTGCCGCAACGCTGATCCGGCCCCGGCAAGCCTGTCTTTCGTGGCGGCCCTGGCGGTGCACAAGGCGATCAGCGCCCATCTTCCGCATGATGATATATGTTTGAAATGGCCCAATGACATATTGGTGTCCGGCATGAAAACCTGCGGTATACTGTTGGAGCGATCAGGGGATGCGGTTGTTGTCGGGATTGGCGTGAATATCGCCGTCGCGCCGCAAGTCGAGGGCCGCACTGTTACCAGCTTGCATCAGGAGGGCGTGGACCCGCAAGTCGATGCAGGACTGTTTCTGGAAACACTGGCTCCTTTATTTGCTGATATGCTAAATGAGTGGCGGCAATCCGGTCTGGCAGCGATTTTAGCTGCATGGCAGGATTATGCGCATCCGGCGGGAACGCGACTGGTCACGACTGATGAAAAAGGCAGGCGCATTGAAGGTGAATATGCGGGATTATTTGATGATGGCGCATTGCGGTTGAGAATGGCCGATGGCACACTTATCGCGATACATGCCGGGGATGTCCAGGTTGGTTAAAGGGAGGAACGGTTCATGCTGCTTGCCATAGATTCCGGTAACACGAATATTATATTCGCGCTATTCGACGGATCAGAGATCAAGGCGCGCTGGCGCATAGCAACAGATCCGCAGCGCACAGCGGATGAATATGTCGTCTGGCTGCGGCAGCTTCTGGACCTTAACGGACTGGATATCGATGCGGTTGATGCGGTGATTATCAGCACGGTGGTGCCTCGTGCGCTCCATAACCTGACCGTGTTGGCAGAAAAATATTTTGGCGTAACACCGCTGGTGGCTGGTCGCGGCGCTGCAAAATGGGGTGTGGCGCTGGATGTAGAGCAGCCGGATTCGGTTGGCGCCGACCGGGTCTTGAATATCATTGCTGCGCACCAAACATATAAGCAAGATGTGATAATCATTGATTTTGGCACCGCGACGACATTCGATGTGGCCGATTACGACGGAGCGTATAAGGGCGGTGTCATTGCTCCCGGCATTAACCTGTCGCTGGATGCGTTGGTTGGTAACACGGCCCAGCTCCCCCGCATTGCACTGGAGGCTCCTGCAGATGACAATGTTATCGGGACCACGACCGAAAGCCAGATGCTGATTGGTATATTCTGGGGCTATGTCGCGATGATCGAGGGGTTGGTGCAGCGGACCAAGGCACAGATAGGCCGCCCTACAAAGGTCATCGCAACCGGTGGATTATCGGTATTATTCAACGAACATACAGACGTATTTGACCATATTGAAGCCGACCTTACTTTGCGCGGCATGTTAATCCTCTACCAGAGAGCAACGAACACCTAATGATTAAACCGAAAAACGAGCTTCTCTTCCTGGCCCTTGGCGGATCGGGAGAGATTGGAATGAACGTCAACCTATATGGTTGTGACGGCAAGTGGGTGATGGTCGATCTTGGCATGACTTTCGCTGATCCGGGATATCCGGGCATTGACCTTGTTCTTCCCGATCTGGAGTTTATCGAGAAGCAATCCAAAAACCTGCTCGGCATCGTGCTGACTCATGCGCATGAAGACCATATTGGCGCGGTTCCCTATTTTGCGGCAGAGCTTGATGTTCCGCTTTATGCGACGCCCTTTACCGCAGGCTTGATCCGCCGGAAACTCGAGGAAGTCGGCCTTGAAAATGATGTGAAGATGAACATCATTCCGAACGAAGGCAGCTTTGACCTTGGCCCGTTCGGTTTTCGCTATATCCCGATCGCGCACAGCATTGCAGAGGGCAATGCGCTTTTGATAGACACGCCTTTTGGCAAAATATTCCATACCGGGGACTGGAAGCTGGATGATGAGCCCCTGCTTGGGGTACCAGCTACACCCGACCAGTTAAAAGCCATTGGAGACGAAGGCATTTTGGCGATGGTGTGCGATTCCACCAACGTCTTTAACGACGCCGCATCAGGTTCCGAGGGCGATGTTTATCGCAATTTGATGCGTGTTGTCGAAAATCTGGATAACCGCGTACTGGTGACAACCTTTGCATCCAATGCGGCGCGGCTTCAGACATTGGGCGAAGTGGCGAAACATTCCGGGCGGCAATTATGCGTTGCAGGCAGGTCGCTGGACCGGATGATCGAAAATTGCCGCGAGAACGGCTATCTGAAAGATTTCCCGCCTACTGTCGATTTTGAGGAAGCCATGACCATCCCTCGCGATAAAATCATGATCATCGCGACCGGCGGGCAGGGTGAGGCCAGGGCAGCACTTGGCAGGATTGCGGGCGACAGCCACAAGATCAAACTGACCGAGGGCGATAATGTCCTGTTTTCGTCAAAGCAGATCCCCGGTAACGAGATCGCGATTGGCCGTATCCAAAATCAACTTGCCTCCAAAGGGGTTGTCATGATTACCGACCGGCAAGAGCATATTCATGTCTCCGGCCACCCCGGCCGTCCGGAACTGGCGCAAATGTATGAATGGATACGTCCGGAGATATTGGTCCCGGTTCACGGCGAAATCCGGCATATGAAAGAGCAGGCCCGCTTTGCCAAGGAGCAGGGCGTTGCGAAGAATATTTTTCAGGAAAATGGCGATGTCGTGCGCCTTGCACCAGATGGTCCGAAAATTGTTGGTAAGGAGCGCACCGGACGACTTGTTGTCGATGGTGACGTCATTATCCCGGCAGATGGCGCGACGCTTAATGAGCGGCGGAAGATCGCCTATAATGGCAGCATTTCCGTGGCAGTCGGGCTTGGCCAGGATGGTAAAATCTCCGGTCAGCCGGTGCTGCGTAATCTGGGTGTACCATTGGAGGAAGACGAGGAAGCCTTCCTAGACGAGATTAGCGAGGCGATTATGAAAAAGTTTAAAAAGCCGGTTGGCGATTTGAACAGATTTTCCGAAGATTTACGCTTGTTGGTCCGTCGCAGCGCGACCGAGTGGACAGGTAAAAAACCGGTTGTATCGGTGCTGGTAGTAGAGGCTTAACCCATGGCTTGGACTTCAATCATTGCGATCTATTCACTGTTTTGGGTGCTTTCGGCATTCATAATATTGCCATTCGGTATAAAGAGCCACACGGAAGCCGGAGTTGAGATGGTGAAGGGGCAAGCCGATGGAGCGCCGGTTAATTTCAGGCCGCTTCGGACCATACTGCTAACCACCGTGCTCGCGACAGTGCTATTCCTGCTTTTCTATTTCAACTATACACACGAGTGGATCACTGCCGAAGATATTGACATATTTGGAAGCAGCGAACGGTTGGAACAGCTCCAATAGCGTTTTAGCCCGATTATTATTCCGGGCCTTAACGACTCCGCGTTTTAGCTGCGGAGTCGTTCGATAGCCTGGGCCAAGGCAACATAGAGCTTGCCTATATCCGATGATAGCAGAGTGACGCTGATCGCGCTGCCATCACGGGTTGCCAGAACACCGCGCAACATTGTCTCAAAATCATGAATGTAGCGGTTCACATGCTCGCGGAAATCCGGGTTGCTGTCATATTCTGACAATATTTCGCGGACCTCTCCGGCATCAAGCAAGCGGACGGCGCGGCGGGTAAATATGCCCCGGTCGCCTTTCAGGTACGCGGCCCATTCCGTGTCCGTCACTTCGTTGGATAGCAATTTGGTGACATCAATGGCAGTCGAATTGAGCGATTCAGTCAGCATAGCCACCCGGCGGGTGAAATTCTCTTCATTGTGTTGTTCCGCTTTTTCCCGCGCAAACAGGATGCGCTGTTCCAGCTTGGTGGTCATGTCCTCAATGGCAGTAAGCTGGGCGGTCAAATGACCCGCGGTAGACTCTGTTGTCGCCACAGCCTTGGACACGGCGTCTTCCAGCTTTGGTGCGATGGAAGAGATTTTCTCGTCAATAATCCTGCTGAGCGCTTCTTCGCTGACTTTCTCAAAACTTTCGGCAGAACTGGATATGGAGTTTTCCAGCGCTTGCCGGGAATGTTCGGATGCCTGTCTGGCAGTATCTTTTACGCGGAGCAGGGCGCTGACAAGTTTTTCGCCAGCACTTTCGGCCAAAGCCTCGTTCTGTTCACGAATATTCTGTAATTCCTTGGCCAGCCCTTCGATTTTGCCCAGAACATTGTCGGTTGCGATATCGCCATCTTCGCTGAGTTTTGCGAGTTTGACGCGCTGTTCTTCAATCGCTTCATCCGATTTTTCGATCTTTGCAGTAGCTTCATCTGCCGCAGCTCCAACCTTTTCTGCTTCGGCGACCATATGGCTCAGCAGGGCGGAGCTGGCTTCGGATTTTTCGTTCATCCGGTCAAAGGCAGCGGGAAGCGTTTCATCCAATTCACGCGCACCGCTATCAAGCGCGACAAGCAGGTGTTCAACCCGCTCGATCATAGTGTCTGCTGTGCCATGGCCTTCTTCGATCGATTTTTTAAGCGCCTCGCTATTCTGTTCCAGAGCCGTCATCGCAAAGGCAAGTTTAGCGGTCTTTTCTCCGCCTTCGTTGTCCAGCGTTGCCACTTTGGTGGTGATTTCGACCACGCTTTGATGAAGCTCGGCGACCAGTTTCTTAAGCCGCGCCTCTTCATCATCGGCTGTCGTCCCGACCAGTGCCAATGTTTCTTCCAGTGCTATCAGGTCGTCCTTAATCGCCTGGGAGCTTGCAGAAGTTTCCGCCGCCAGTTCCATTCGGCTTTTGTGCAAAGCATCAATGACTTCGGCAGAAGCATTTTTCAACACGTCGGCTATCCGGGTTGATCCCGTTTCTGCTTCGGCCAGTTGCTTGGAAATTTTTCCTTTGACTGCTTCGGCAGTGGTTTCAAGGTTATTAAGAGAGTCCTCCGACCGCTGGGTCAGCTGATCCAGACTGTTCTTTGCGGCGGTTCCAACATCGCCGACACGTTTCAATGTGTTCACCATGGCGGCCATTTCGGCCTGCGCCGAACGCCCGGTATTGCCGATCTGGTTAGTGACATCCTTCGCCGTATTTATAACGAACGGCAAATGCACGCGAAGCTGATCCAGATTTTTATAAGCCGTGCCGCCAACCTCATCCAATTTCTTCATTTTGGACAGGCCATCATTGATCGCGGATTTGATATTGCTGGCCGCTTCATTGAGTTTCCCGGACGATTGTTCGCCCAGCACTTCCAGTTGCTTTGTCTCGCCAGCCAAAAATTCACGGGCCATTGCCAATTCA
Organism: Parasphingorhabdus sp.; assembly: GCF_036568145.1. GTDB lineage: Bacteria > Pseudomonadota > Alphaproteobacteria > Sphingomonadales > Sphingomonadaceae > Parasphingorhabdus. The sequence goes on from NZ_DATCTC010000039.1 coordinate 113,647, forward strand.
TTGTTCACGGTCTTTAACCGATATTCCAATTGCTCGGACTGGATCCGCAGAGAGGAAGCCACATCATCAAAGCGCCTTGCTTCCCGAGTGCTGTTCCGCATGTAGAGAAGGTAAAATATAGCGAAGGTAGCAACGGGTAAACAATATTGGGTAAGCAGGTCAATTCCGCCCTTCATTGTCGGGAGCGCGGAGAAAATTTCATTATTGGCCCAAAGGAAAAATACCGTCCAAACCGCTATGACAAGGCCAAGCAGAGCCGGGGCAATATAATGCGATCTGGAAAAGGGGACGGCCTCATCATCGTAATAAGGCTCCCAATCTTCGTCGGCCGCACTTTCGTCAAGCGTCTGTCCGGCTTCGTCTCCCTCCGAAAGGATGTCTTCTCCGCTTTGCATAAGCGATATCCCATCGTCCGTTTCGTCGAATTCGACATGATCAATATCAGGTTCTGCATCCCGGGCGCGCCTGATTCCGATAATTTTTTGTCCGCTTGTCATGAAAGATGTTTACCACAAAAATGGCGGAGAGAAACTACAAGTTAACAAACTCGTCTTATATATGCCCCATGACATTTGATTATGGAGCATTTGATGCGGCCTTAACCGCTGCTGTTGGTGACGATCAGGCTATGGTCACGGACTTGCGTGAAGCTTTTTTGAGCAGCGCAAAAAGGCAGGTGGATTTGCTTCACCGGGCGCGCTGTGATGCCAATTGGGAATATGCCGCGCTACGCCTGAAAGGGCTGGCGGCTAGTTTTGGTGCGACCCAGTTGCTGAACCTTGCCCACGAGGCGGCGATATCTGCGCCGGGTGAGCCGACAGTGCTGAAAAAGCTGGAACGCGCTATTTGTGCCATTGAAAGCCACCGGGATTGATGGCACGCGATTAAAGGCACGCAGTTAAACAATTGCGGTCATTTTGCTGTGATAAAAGATATCGCTTTGACGCTCTCCCGGTAAATCCTATAAGCTTCCAATGCGTTATGACGGGCCATTTGGGATATTCTGTTGAGACTGGCACTGATCTCCCTATCAATCGAGGATGAGGCGGGACACGGGCCTGTTGGCATGTTACCGCTGTTCGATGGCAATATTGTCGATAAACAGGTGGAATCCGCCCAAAATATGGGGGCGGAAAAGATCATATTGCTTAGCCCGGCCATGCACGCAGGGCTATGGAGATATGCTGACGGCCTGAAAGTCAGGAATATTGATATTGAAATCGTTCGCGATGCTGGCGATTTGGCCCAATATGCATCGCCGCAGGATGACCTGCTGTATCTGGGTGATGGGGTTCTTCCCAGAGAGAGCATCGAACAGGCACTGCGGATGCAGAGTGATGAACTTATCTATGTTGTTGCCAATGATGACATCTATTCCGGTTTTGAGCGAATAGACCTTAGCCACCGATGGCTGGGCATAGCATTGTTCAAAGCATCCCGATTGAGTGAGATATCGGAGATTCCGGAAGATTGGGATATCGGATCGGCCCTGCTGCGAACCGCGGTGCAATCGGGCTGTGAACGCAGCTTGATTTCAGACGCGGATATGCAGGCTGATGCCGCTGCGCGATTACCGAACGCACAGACAAGCGCGGACTATGCCAAGCGGCAGGTCGGTAATATCCATATCCCTAAACAGAATTTCCTCGACCGTTATATAGCGTGGCCCTTAATGCGAAGGGCGATCCCCTTGCTGTGGGAGGCTCCCGAGGCGAAAAAATATATCAGCGTGGCCAGCCTTGCCTGCGCTGCGATTGCTGTAGGCTTTTCTCTGATTGCCTGGCCAGTCGCCTCGCTGGCCTTTCTGTTCCTCGGCGCGCTGACCTTGCTGCTCCATAGCCGGATTTCCATTTTTTCCTTCGGTAATGGCAAATCCCGTCTGACCGGGCCCATCTTTTATCTGTTGGGGGCGGCTGCACTGGCAGTGACAGTTTACCGGAGCGCGCATTCGGAGGCTTTGGTCGCAGAGATGACGATACTGGCGATCCTGTTTTGCCTGCTATGGGCCATCCGCACGGTGCCCGACATAGCTGCGCTGAATTGGATAAAACCTGATGCCGTCCTGATTTCGGGCATTTTGCTGGCCGCCGGGATTACGGGATATCTTGCGATGGGCTTCTATGCCTCTGCATTATTCTGTGCGGCCTATCTGGCCATTGCCCATAGCCGCCGATTTGCGGCAGATTCACATGTTTTACATCCATAGCATGCGATAAGCCGGTTAGTCAGATATTAACCATCTCAACCTACGACAATTGCTATGGTAAACCGAGAATTTCTATTGCATCAGAATCCGGGCGTTGGTCTTGTCCAGCAAGCTGCTGCGATAGGGGCATCCAGCGCCCATATATCTGACGATTTTGCAGCCGCGCTGTTTCCTAAATCGGAAATAATTTTGTCGGACCGTATCGTTTCCCATGGCCGCCAGTATTTAAAGACTATTGTCCAGCAAATCGAGACTGAAATCTGTGTGATAGCGGCCAAGGATTATGGTCTGACGCACGATATAATCATAGAAATCGGGAATAGTGACAGGGGGCATTGCTATCCACTTCTGCAAAATGCTGGCTTGCTTGAAACCAAAATGCTGCTCGACCATGTCTTCACCTGTTCGCAGCGGGTTGAGCTAGGCGCACGTCTTTTGCGGAAAATATCGCAAACGGATCTGGAATCGGCTCTCATCCGGCATTTGGATAATGAGGATCGGGCCATCGCCGATGCCGCTATGGCGTTGCTTGTGGCGCAAAGCCGCGATATTTCTGCAGGAGCAGGCAGCGGCTCAGGCGCAATAAATGCCCATATCGACAACCTGCCAGCGGAAATATTATTTGCACTGGTCTGGCCCGTTGTCGCCGCAATCCAGAAATTGTCGAGCTATGACGGATCGGAACTTACGAAAGCTGCAGAAAAGCTGCTTGGCCGGCATGACGAAGGGGCAGGAACCCAAAGCCGCGCCCAGCGTCTGGCCCAGCTTGTAGACCAACAGACAGATAGTGAAAATCTTCACCCTCTGCATGACGGTCTGGACCTGTTTCTAGCCCGCTTGGCCAAGCGCTCGGGGCTTACGGTTGACCAGTTGATTCTGTTCACGGCAGAACCGAATATGATGCGGTTTGTTCTGGCTATGCGTGCAATTAACCTGCCCGCCCAGCAGGCGCTGTCAATATTCGCTGTGCTGGAGGGCGGCGGAAAGTTGCTGACGCCCGCATCCTATAACGAGATTGATCACAGGCAAGCAGTGGCCTTAGTCAAAAAATGGTCGAGCAATGCACTGTATCAGGATGCCTTGCATCAGCTCAAAGTTCATTATGCAGGCTTGTCAGAGGAATGATGGCCCCCGGGAATCTGGCCGAGCCGGTTCGCGGGCAATTGGATGCCGATGGTCGTCTGATCTCGGCTGACCCGCCGTTGCTGCACCTGCATTTGCAGGCTGGCGGTTACGAAAAAGGTCCGCTGGCTTTGCCGCAACTGGCTAGTCTATGCCGGTTGTGCCGTAAGCTGGATATGGTGCTGTCACGCCCGGTGCAGGCGGCGGATGATGATTATCTGATCAGCATGTGGGTTGAAATCCGCCCGCAATCCGGTGAGGATCAGGGCGGCGTTGGAATCAGCATCATCGACTGGAAAGAAACCCCCGTGCCCGGAGCCAATATTACATCATTGGACCGGCAACGTGATTTTGGACGGCTAAGCGGGCGGGCATCCATCCGGACGGACGCATCCTTGCGGATCATGGGGCTGGCTTTGCCGGGGGACCTGGCAGCGGTTGAAAAATATATCGGGCAATCCCTACTCGACGTTTTCGACTTTGTGGCCCCGTCCAAACAGACCGTGCTGGTTGAATCCATATCCGAGCGTCAGCCGGTGCGGGCCCAGCATGTCCGTCAGAAATACGGTAAGAAATCCTCCTATATATTGTCGGGTCAGCCCTTAATCGACAATGACGGCCTGTTTTCAGGCTATCGCTTCACGCTTGAACCGGATGAGGATCAAGAGGTGAGGGGCAAGATTAACGAAGTGGAATGTAGCGGGGGGAAAAGCGACCTGATTAGTGACTCCCTCTTCGGGTCGCATTTAGGGCCGGCCTTGCGTCAGCCTTTGGGCAAGATCATCGCCAATGCCGAAACAATTGGCAGCCGCCTGGAAGGACCTTTGCGCGGGGATTATTCCAATTATGCCAAGGATATTGCCTCCGCAGGCCGTCACCTTATGGATCTTGTCAACGACCTGTCTGACTTGGAAGCAATTCAGCGTTCCAGTTTTACGGTTGCCGCAGATGACATTGATCTGGTGGACATGGCGCATCGGGCTGCCGGTTTGCTGGCAGTAAAGGCTGCAGATCATCAGATACGCATTGACCTGCCCGGCAAAGACACAAAAGTACCCGCAAAAGGTGAGTTTCGCAGGGTTTTACAGATATTGGTCAACCTGATCGGCAACGCGATCCGTTATTCTCCCGATGGGTCGGTGATAAAGTTGCAGGTGAAGCAGGAAGGTGAGTTTTCCACGATCACTGTCCGTGATCAAGGGGACGGGATTGCACCCGAGGACCAGCAGAAGATTTTTGAAAAATTTGAAAGGCTGGGCCGTTCCGGTGATGGTGGCAGCGGATTGGGTCTGTTCATATCCCGCCGCCTGGCCGACGCGATGGAAGGTAGCCTGACAGTTGAAAGCGCCGTGGGCAAGGGCGCAAAGTTCAAGCTCACCCTGCCATCACGGGAGTTATAGGGGCGGCTTCAACGCTAAAAGCATTCCTCAATGGGCTTAGTATCAACGGTATTTTTGATAAGCCTCCCGCATAAAAAAGGGAGCATTTAAGCCCCCTTTTTCAACTTATTTCCTACACGCTCACCGTTTGCCGATTTCGACATAATCACGTTGCGTGGGGCCAGTGTAAAGCTGGCGAGGGCGGCCGATACGCTGGCCGGGATCGGAAATCATCTCGTTCCACTGTGCCACCCAGCCAACGGTCCGGGCAAGAGCGAATAGCGCGGTGAACATTGATGTAGGGAAGCCAATGGCCGACAATATGATACCGGAATAGAAATCGACATTCGGGAAGAGTTTCTTTTCGATGAAATACGGATCGTTGAGCGCCATATCTTCCAGTTGCAGCGCAACATCAAAGACCGGATCAGATACTTTCAGCGATTCAAAGACTTCGCGGACGGTTTTCTGCATAACGGTCGCACGCGGGTCGTAATTTTTATAAACGCGGTGGCCAAAGCCCATCAGGCGGAATGGATCGTCTTTGTCTTTTGCACGCTTGATATATTCGGGGATCCGGTCCGGATGGCCGATTTCATGGAGCATATTGAGTGCCGCTTCGTTGGCGCCGCCGTGGGCAGGGCCCCACAGGCACGCGATACCGGCAGCGATACAGGCAAATGGGTTCGCACCCGATGAGCCGGCCAGACGTACGGTTGATGTCGAAGCGTTCTGTTCATGATCGGCATGGAGGATGAATATCCGGTCCATGGCTTTTTCAATAACCGGGTTCACTTCATATGGTTCTGCCGGAACACCAAAGGTCATCCGCAGGAAATTACCTGTATAGCTTAGATTATTGTCTGGATAGAGCGGGGGCTGACCAACCGCATATTTATAGGCCATGGCAGCAATGGTCGGCATTTTTGCGATCAACCGGTGGCTGGCAATCATCCGTTGCTGCGGGTCGTTAATATCGGTGCTGTCATGGTAAAACGCGGAAAGCGCCCCGACTACGCCGCACATAATGGCCATCGGGTGGGCATCCCGGCGGAAACCGTTGTAAAAGCCTCGCAACTGGTCATGCAGCATGGTGTGACGAGTTATCGTATTCGTAAAGTCGTCATATTCTTCCGACGTGGGCAATTCGCCGCGAAGCAGCAAATGGGCAACTTCCATAAAGCTGCTATGTTCGGCCAGCTGCTCGATCGGATAACCGCGGTGCAGCAATACACCCTGGTCGCCGTCAATATAGGTAAGTTCCGATTCGCAGCTTGCTGTGGATGTAAAGCCGGGATCATAGGTGAACGCACCAGTTTGCGCGTAAAGCTTCCGGATATCAATAACATCCGGTCCGACGGTTCCCTTCTTAACTGTAAATTCGTGATCTTTTCCGTTAAAATTCAATCCTGCGCTATTGTTGCCCACAATATTGTCCTTTCTGCCCTGATTGTTCAGGTTATTTTGTCTGGTCTGCTAGACGATTTAATGACTCTTCCTTACCCAAGAGTATCAGCACGTCAAAAATTCCGGGTGAACTGGTGCTACCGGTTAAGGCAGCCCGCATAGGTTGTGCAAGCTTTCCTAACCCCAATTCCGCAGCTTCTGCTATAGCTTTCACCTTTTCTTCTGTTGCCTCGATGGTCCAGTCGTCAAGATCAATCAAAGCAGAATGAATCGATGCAAGCAGTTGCCTTGCGTCAGCATCTAGCAGAGCCTGTGCCTTCTCGTCGAGGTCAAGTGGTCGGTTTTTATACAGAAAAAGGCTATTACTGGCCAATTCGATAAGGTTTTTTGCCCGGCTTTTCAAAACCGGCATGGCCTTGGCCAACAAATCGCGCTGTGCAGTCGATAATTCTTCGTCCAGATCTTTCTCTATCCACGGAGTGGTCAAATCTACCAGCACATTGTCATCGGCTTCGCGAATATATTGGCCGTTCAGATTCTGTAGCTTTTTTGCGTCAAAGCGGGATGGGGATTTGCCCACCCCGGACAGATCAAACCATTCAATAGCCTGCGCGCGCGAAATAATCTCGTCATCGCCGTGGCCCCAGCCAAGCCGCAAGAGATAGTTGAACATCGCATCTGCCATGATCCCCATATCGCGATAGGCATCTACACCCAATGCCCCATGACGTTTGGACAGCTTTGCACCATCATTGCCGTGGATCAGGGGGATATGCGCGTAAACCGGCTCTTTCCAGCCCATTGCGCGGATCATCGCCAGTTGCCGAAAGGCGTTGTTGAGATGATCGTCACCGCGAATCAAGTGGGTGACGCCCATGTCATGGTCATCTACTACCACCGCAAGCATATAGGTTGGTGTGCCGTCGGAGCGCAGAAGGATAAAGTCATCAATCTCGCTATTCTGTACAGAAACTTCACCTTGCACGGCATCGGCAATCGTCATTTTGCCGCTGGTTTCCGTTTTCAGGCGGATAACAAAAGGTGCGCCTTCCGGTGCTTCGGAGGGGTCACGATCCCGCCAGCGGCCATCATAGCGCATCGGCTTTTTCTCTGCCTTTTGCTGCTCGCGCATGGCGGCCAGTTCTTCAGGGGTCGCGAAACATTTATATGCATTGCCGGAAGCGAGTAGTTGATACGCGACCTCTGCATGGCGGGCGGCGCGTTCCGATTGGAAAACCGTTTCGCCGTCCCAGTCCAGGCCGAGCCAGTCCAGTCCTTCGATGATCGCATCAATCGCTTCCTGAGTGGAGCGCGCTTTATCGGTATCTTCGATCCTCAGCAGCGCTTTGCCGCCATGGTGACGGGCGAACAGCCAGTTGAACATTGCCGTACGCGCGCCGCCAATATGCAAAAAGCCGGTGGGTGACGGCGCGAACCGCGTGACGACATGTTCTGTTTCATTAAGAGTCACGCCTGAAATTTTCCTGTGTTAAGTGAATGGGATGCACAGCGGTCTTGACCCGAACAGCCTTGGCACGACTACCGATTCTAACGGCAATACCACCATTTCTGGTTCGGTTGGCAAGGCCCTTAGCACGCTGTTTCATGGACGACAATTCCCCGATTTTATTAGCGATTGGCAAAGTCTACCCTACTGGCTGCGCGGCACTCTTCCCCGGCTTGAGATGCAGTTGGAAAAAGAGCGTGACCGGCTGGCTTTATGGGTACCGGTTGGCGTAGGCATGGGCATCGCTGCATGGTTTTGGCTTGCTAATTCCGCATTCTGGATAGGATTTATCGCTCTGTGTGCGGGTTTGGCCCTATTTGTCAAATCACTGGACCGGGGCGGCAGGGCCAGCAATGCGTTGATCTGGTACCTGATGCTTATGGCTATCGGTTGCGCGGTGATGTGGATGCGCTGCTGGGCCGTTGCCGCACCGGTTTTGGAGCGACCAATGGTGCTATCCTTTTACGCGGAAGTTGAAAAGACAGAGTTGGTGAGCGCACGGGAGGTTGTCCGGTTGACCTTGGCAACGCACGAGAAGCAGGATTTGCCATCGCTGGTGCGTATTAATGTGCCGATAGATAATGCCGTGACTGGCTTGCAATCTACTAATTTGCGGGTGGGAGATTTACGGGCTGGCACGGTCATACAGTTACGCGCTCGGTTAATGCCGCCGTCCATGCCAAGCCTGCCCGGAGCTTATGATTTTTCACGACGCGCGTGGTTCATGGGGCTGGGGGCTACCGGGCGATTATTGGGGGACATACGAATCGTACAAGCACCGCCGCCGCCGTTATGGGGGCCGCTTTCATCCATGCCGCAATATCGACAGATGCTTTCCAGTCATGTCCAAGCGCGGATGACGGGCGGAGCAGGGGCCATAGGCGCGACGCTGGCAACCGGAGATCGCGGTGCGATAAGTGATGAAGATGCGGAAGCCATGCGCCGCAGCGGATTGGCGCATCTTTTGTCGATAAGCGGACTGCACGTCACCGCCATTGTCGGAGCGATCTATCTTCTGGTGTTGCGCGCGCTGGCGCTTTTTCCGCCGCTGGCACTGCGCTTTCGATTGCCGTTATTTGCTGCGGGTTGTGCGGCTGTCGGGGCGCTGGGTTATACATTGCTGACGGGGGCTGAAGTGCCGACTATCCGTTCGTGTGCAGCAGCGCTGCTGGTGCTTGCAGCGTTAATCATGGGGCGCAGCGCGATTACATTGCGTATGGTTGCGGCGGGGGCATTGTTCGTACTCATCCTGTGGCCGGAATCGCTGGTGGGGCCGAGTTTCCAGCTTAGTTTTGCCGCAGTGACCGCGATCATTGCATTGCACGAACATCCCAAGGTGCAGGCTTTGCTGGCCCGGCGGGAGGAAAAGTGGCTCAAGCGCCTTTGCCGGGTGATAGCAGGACTGTTCCTGACCGGTCTGGTCGTTGAATTGGCGCTGATACCAATTGCCTTATTCCATTTTCACAAAACAGGCATCTACGGCGCTTTCGCAAATATCATTGCCATCCCACTGACAACATTTGTGATTATGCCATTGGAGGCATTGGCTCTGTTGCTCGATAGTGTCGGCCTTGGCGCACCTGTCTGGTGGCTATGTGAAAAGGCGCTCAGCTTTCTTCTAGTCATTGCTCATTATGTCTCCAATCGCCCCGGATCTGTGACCATGATTCCAACCATGCCGCAGGCGGCGTTCGGGTTGCTCGTTATCGGGGGATTGTGGCTATGCATATGGAGCCAGCGTTGGCGTATCTGGGGTCTTGTCCCCGTAATCATTGGCATAGTGGTAATCGGCTCGATCCGCGCCCCCGATCTTTATATCACGGGGGATGGCCGCCATGTTGCAATTCGTGATGAAGGGGGAGAGCTTGCGATGCTACGCACCCGCAGCGGGGATTTTATCCGTACCATGATTACGGAAAATGCCGGTATCGAGGGGGAGACAATGCCTCTGGAGCATTGGCGCGGTGCGGATTGCAACGTGGATAGCTGTTCGGTCACAATAGAAACAGCCGGCCGGAGCTGGGTAATCCTCGCCACGCGCAGTTCTTATTATATCCCGGCGCTTGCTCTGTCCGCAGCTTGCCGCCGCGCCGATATAGTCATCAGCGAACGCCGCCTGCCGCATAGTTGCCAGCCGCGATGGATCAAAGCGGACCGCACTTTGTTAAACCAGACGGGGGGCATGACGATAGATCTGGAAAACCAGCGGGTCGAGACGGTGTTGGATCGCTCCGGACGGCATCACTGGACACGCTTTACCCTGCCAGAAAGGCAGGAAAACCAGCGAATCCAAAAGCTGAACTAGAAGATATTAGTTATAACGCCGCAAAAGCCCGGCCATTTTACCCTGTATTTGCACTTCATCAGGACCGAATATCTGTGGTTCATAGGCACTATTGGCCGGATCAAGACGAACCGAAGAGCCTTCCTTGAACAGATATTTGAGAGTTGCCTCTTCATTATGGACCAGTGCCACAACAATTTCGCCGTTTCGTGCGGTTTCTGTGCGCTGTATCAGGGCATAGTCGCCGTCCAATATGCCGGCCTCAATCATGGAATCGCCGGATACTTCCAACGCATAATGTTCGCCGGGGCCAAGCAAAGCTGCTGGCACACTAAGCGCTGTCTGGCCTTCCAGGGCTTCAATCGGCGCTCCGGCCGCAATGCGACCATGGAGCGGGATTTCGATCACGTCATTAGCGACGACCGAAAGCTCTTTCACACGCTTTGGCCTTGAGGAGCCGGAGCCAATATTGACTACATTGGATGCCGTTTCGGCATGTTGCGGTGTCAGATTTCCGCCTTCAGGCAATTTGGTCACTTCCAAGGCGCGGGCCCGGTTGGGGAGCCGCCGCAAAAAGCCGCGTTCTTCCAAAGCGCTAATCAGCCTATGGATGCCGGATTTGGATTTCAGTCCCAAAGCGTCTTTCATCTCTTCAAAAGAAGGGGATACGCCGCTTTCCTCCAAACGATTATGAATGAAGCATAGCAGTTCATGTTGTTTAGGGGTCAGCATATTCCATGTCCTTATCGGGAACGAATAAAGAACAATTATGAAACATATGAAAGCGAGTCAAGCATTATTCATATGAGAATTCATATGGCAATGTAGGAAACTGACGCGCCTTTGGGTTGTTCGGGACTGTGGGGCGGGCGAAAAAGCAGGGCGTTGGCGGCGGACAAAATTGAAAGTTTAGCGCTATCCTGACTGTCGAAAACGGATATCCCGCTTTCATCGACTTTTGCGCGCAGCCATTCTGCGCGCTGCGTTGTCGGGGGCAGGAGGCTGCGCGTTTTTGCGACCTGCATGACGGGCATGGGCGAGCGGGCACCAGCTAGATGGCGGACCAGAGGCAGCAGGAATAATGTCGCGGTAACAAAGGCGGACACCGGATTGCCGGGCAGCGCAAGAACGATACTGTCGCCCAGCCTTCCGGCCATTAAGGGCTTTCCCGGCTTCATCGCGATTTTCCAGAAATCTATCTGACCACCCAAACGTTCAAAAGCGGGGGCGACCAGATCGTGATCGCCAACCGATGCACCGCCGATAGTCACGATGACATCGCAGTCGGCGGCGCTTTCTAGCGCTTCACACAGACTATCCATATTGTCTTTTATTCTGCTTATAGAGCGGGTTATAGCAGGTAGTTGTAAAAGCATTGAAAGAATCATGAGGTCATTGCTGGCCGGTATCTGGTGCGGCAATGCCTCTGTGCCAGGGGCGACCAGTTCATCGCCGGTGGAGAGGATCGCCACCTTTGGTCGCTGACCCGTGTTGAGACTACCCAGACCTGCCATAACGCCGTGGGCCAATGCTGGGGGGTTGAGGTAGGTCCCGGCCTGAACTGTTATATCGCCAGCCTCAAAATCACCACCCTTGTGGCGGACATGATGGCCTTTGGAGGGAGGAGGGTCGCCAATAAGCCGGATGCTGTCGCCATCGCACGAGATATTTTCCTGCATCACCACAGTATCCGCCCCGTCCGGCATCAGCGCACCCGTAAAAATCCGAGCCGCTTGCCCGGCTTTGATCGGTGGGCAGGGTGGGCTTCCGGCTTTGCATTCTCCGGCAATTTGCCAAGGCCCGCGGCGGTCTTCAAAGCAGATTGAATAGCCGTCCATAGCTGACATATCTGCCGCCGGTTGGCTGCGTCTGGCGATCATATCTTCGGCAAGATAACGGCCCAGTGCATCGCCGATAGGAAGCGTCTCTGACGGTAAGGGCCGGGCCATGGAAATCAGACGCTGCTGTGCGTCTTCCAAAGGCAATAACGGTGTCAAGCCAGGCTTTCGGCTGCGGTCCAGTGCCCTGACTTGCCGCCTGTTTTGGATAGCAGTCGTATATCGCGAATGACCATATCTTTCTGCATAGCCTTGGACATATCGTAAATCGTTAAAAGAGCTATGGAAACTGCTGTTAATGCTTCCATTTCTACGCCAGTTTTTCCAGTTAAACGGGCCGTTGACTGCACCCTGATACCGTCATCCCGAAACTCGAAATCCACCGCTACTTTGCTAAGTGCCAAAGGGTGACACAGCGGAATCATGTCGCTGGTTTTTTTGGCCGCCATGATCCCGGCAATGCGGGCGGTGGCAAGCACATCACCCTTTTTCATGCTATTGGCTTTGATCGCTTCCAGAACGTCCGGTCCCATGCCGATATACCCTTCGGCTTTTGCCTCCCGCACGCTATTTTCCTTGGCCGATATATCAACCATATGTGCGGCGCCTTTGCCATCAATATGGGTGAGTTTGCTCATCAGCCTTCCGACCTGCCGGTCAACAGCAAACGGGTTGCGGTCTCTATGTCATTTTGGCTCATCAACGACTCTCCGACCAGAAATGCGCGGGCGCCCGACTGCGACAGTCTCTGGCAATCATCATGCGTAAAAATTCCGCTTTCCGATACCATGACCCGGTCATCGGGGACAAGTTTTGACAGCCGCTCGGTTTGCTCAAGGCTGGTTTCGAACGTCTTCAGGTCGCGGTTATTGATCCCCAAAAGCCGGGACTTAAGTGCCAGTGCACGTTCCAGTTCTGTTTCGTCATGAACCTCGACCAGGACATCCATTCCCAGTTCCATCGCCGCCGCCTCAATCTCCATGGCAAGGGCATCGTCCAGAGCGGCCATGATGATTAGAACCGCATCTGCGCCTAGCGCACGCGATTCGGTGACCTGCCACGGATCAACCATGAAATCCTTGCGCAAACAGGGCAGGTTGCAGGCTGCGCGCGCCGCAACAAGAAATTCGTCCGCACCCTGAAAATAGGGCGTATCGGTAAGGACTGACAGACACGCCGCTCCCCCGGCTTCATAGGACCGGGCATGGGTGGGCGGACCAAAATCCTTTCGAATCAATCCCTTAGACGGACTTGCTTTCTTAATTTCTGCAATAAGGGCAAATCCGCTCGCTGATTTCTGTTCGATAGCGCGGATAAAGCCCCGTGGAGGAGATTGCTGCTGCGCCTGATCTTGCAGGGCAGAAGAGGAAACAGCGGACCGGCGTTCGCGGACATGCTCGCGCTTTGCCTCACAAATTTCGGTGAGTTTATTCATTTCCTATTCGGCCATCTCTTGTTGGTTAGCGATCCAGCAATCCAGTATGGCATTGGCCAATCCCTTGTCCAGCGCTTCGGCTGCTTCTTCGACGCCTTCTTCCCAGCTTTCGGCCGCACCTGCGACCATCAAGGCCGCAGCGCTATTGAGCAGGACCGCATCGCGGTAAGCGGATTTTTCGCCCTGTAACAATCTTCTGAGTGCCGCGGCGTTAAATTCAGCGTCTCCCCCCTCGACCGCACCGGCATTATGTATGGGCAGGCCGATATCTTCGGGGGTAATCCGGCTGTAGGTAATTGTTTGCCCTTCGACCACGGCTACTTTGGACGGGCCGGAAATGCTTAACTCATCCAACCCCTCTTCGCCCGAAACAATCATGATCTTCTCATAATCGAGTTGGGCCGCCGCTTCGGCAAAGGTTTCCACAAGGCCGGGGGTGGAAACGCCGATTAATTGCCGCCGGACCCGTGCGGGATTACAGAGCGGGCCAAGCAGATTAAAGATCGTCCTGCGGCCAATATCCTTGCGAATGGCGGCAATCGGCCCGAGCGCGGGATGATGATGGGGCGCAAAGAAAAACGCGATGCCAATCTCGCGCAGGGATTGCTCTCCGCCCTCCGATGCCTTGGCAAGATCAAGGCCTAGGGCTTCCAGCGTGTCAGCCGCCCCAGATTTGCTGGATGCGGCGCGGTTGCCGTGCTTGGCCATTGGTATATCACATGCGGCTATAATCAACGATGTTGCGGTTGATATATTCAGGCTGTTGCTCCCGTCGCCGCCGGTTCCGCATACGTCAATGGCTCCGGCAGGGGCTTCGACAGGGACCATACGCGCGCGCATTTCCTTTGCCGCCGCCGCAATTTCGGTAGGAGTCTCGCCGCGATCGGCCAGCGCGATCAAAAAGGATTTGATATTGCTGGCATCAACCTTGCCATCCAATATGGCAGCAAAGGCCGTCCGGGCCTCTTCGGCGGATAGCGGAGCGACCGGATCGGGAAGGGTTTTTGTCATCGTCTTTCTCCTGGCGCTACGACGGGGTGAAGCGGCCGTTTCAGTTCGTCCATAGCGGAGCGGGGCCCCTCCATGCCGGGTATAATGACCAGTATCTGTATCATGCGAGTTCTTTGAGAGCTTTTGGTGTCAATCCAGCCACACGCATGAAGTTGGCGAGCAGATCATGGCCATATTCGGTGGCTATGCTTTCGGGGTGAAACTGGACCCCGTGGATGGGCAGGCTTTGGTGGCGGAAACCCATGACAGAACCATCCCCGGCAGTGGCGTTGACGATCAGGCAGTCGGGAATATCCTCAACAATCAAGGAGTGGTAGCGGGTGGCATTATAGGGTGAGGGGATCCCTTGAAACACACCGCTATTATCGTGGGTTATCGGGGATGTTTTTCCGTGCATCAGCCCGCCGCGCACAACGGTTCCGCCAAAATACTGGCCAATGCTTTGATGGCCCAGACAAACGCCAAGCAGCGGTTTTTCTGCATCCGCGCAGGCGGCGACCAGGTCAATCGAAATGCCTGCCTGATCGGGTGTGCAGGGGCCGGGAGAGATAAGGAATGCATCCGCTCCGCTGGCCAATGCCTCCCCCGCGCTCAGCGCATCGTTGCGTTCAACACGGACCTCTGCACCCAATTCCATAAGATAATGGACGAGGTTGAAGGTAAAGCTGTCATAATTGTCGATAACCAGGATCATGAAGTGCTGCCTAATCATAAAATCATCACAGGCCAAGTGTTTCTGCTGTCTGCTGAGCAGATCGTTTGACGAAGAGAATCGGGGTGATATTGAAAGGAGCAAGGAGTTTAGAACATGGGTGAACCGGTTACCATTACCATTCCGCATAAATTGGGCCTGTCAGAAGCCCGCCGCCGTATCGCGAGCGGTATCCACACGCTAAGCGACGCCGTGCCGGGAGCGACCCTGACAGAGCATCATTGGGAAGGCGACACGATATTCTGCACATTGGAAGCGCTGGGTCAGCGGATTGGCGGCGAAATGCATGTGCGCGAGGACGAAGTACAGGCCACTTTCGATCTGCCACCCATGCTCGCGATGTTTGCGAACAAGATTAAGGAAAAGCTCCAGCAAAAAGCACCGAAAATGCTGGAATAGAGCTGGTCTTTATTAACCGAACCTAATGTCCGGAGCTATTGCCCGAAACCCGCTTCTTGCGCTCTTCGTACAGCTTCTTTCGCAGCGGCTAATAACGCACCCGATTTCGCTTCGCACTCACGCTGTTCATTCAGCGGGATGCTGTCGGCGACGATACCGGCCCCGGCTTGAACATGAAGCGTTCCGTCTTTTACGATACCGGTGCGTAGAACGATACAACTGTCCATGCTGCCGTCGGGGGAGAAATAGCCAACGCCGCCAGCATAAGCGCCGCGCGTTTCCGGCTCCAGTTCGGCTATGATCTGGCAAGCGCGTACTTTTGGCGCGCCGCTTACGGTTCCTGCGGGAAAGCCCGCGAACAGAGCATCAAGGGCGTCTTTATCTGGGGCCAGCGTACCGACAACATTAGAAACAATGTGCATGACATGGCTGTATAATTCGATTGTATAGCTGTCGGTGACTTCCACGCTACCGGCTGTGCTGACCCGGCCCACATCGTTGCGGCCGAGGTCAAGCAACATCAAATGCTCCGCTCGCTCTTTGGGATCTGCGAGAAGGCTTTCGCGATTGGCTTTGTCTTCCGCCGCATTGGCCCCGCGGGGGCGGGTTCCGGCAATGGGACGGATTGTGACCTCACCACCGCGCGCGCGGACCAGAATCTCCGGACTTGAGCCGATGACCGCAAATCCCGGCAGGTCGAGGAAAAACAGAAAGGGTGAGGGGTTTATCCGGCGCAGCGCCCGGTACAGTTCCACCGGGGGCAGGGCAAAAGGCGCGGTGAAGCGCTGTGCCAGCACCACCTGAAAAATATCACCCGCCTCGATATAATCCTTGGCGCGCAGCACCATATCTTCATATTGGCCGGGTTTCAGTTTAGATTCAAAAACAATATCGTCCGGGTCGAGGTCAGCCGCCTGGAGGCTTTGCGCAGGGACTTTTGCGGCTATATGCCTCTCCACTTCGTCCAGTCTTTCTTCCGCCGCTACTATCTTGCTCTGTGCATCACCGGTCGTTTCGGGCCAGATCGGAGCGACAAGAAACATCTCGTCCGCCAATCGGTCAAATATCACGATTACGGTGGGCCGAACAAACAGCATGTCCGGCAAATCTAGTTCGGATTGCGGAGCTCTTGGCAGCTTTTCGACAAGACCGATGGTTTCATAACCAAAATAACCGACAAGACAGGCAAGCGCTCCGGGCAAGCCTTCGGGAACATCCATCTGGCAACGCTTGACCAACTGCCGCAAGGCATCAAGGCTTCCTGTTTGCTCTGGTTCGAATGCCTCTCGATCGATCAGCCAGCGCGGATTGATAGACGCCCCGTGGCCATCGGCCCGAAACACAAGGTCAGGGGCCAATCCAATATAGCTATAGCGCCCGCGTGTTTCGCCGCCTTCGACGGATTCGAGTAAAAAGTCACCGCGCCCCGCATCCATCAGTTTCAGTGCAGCAGATACCGGCGTTTCGGTATCTGCGACCTGTTTGCGCCAGATGAGTGACGGTTTCCCGTCAGTAAGGGTTTCATGTGCCGACCGCACGTCAAAGCTTCGCATCATTTATCCCGAATGGATTGAAACAGGATCATATTACTGCTGACCCATTAACTGGTTTCGCAGCGCAGTAAGCGCTTTATCGTTTTTCTTGACGCCGACATCAGCTTTCATAGCGTTGATAAACTGATCGGTATATTCGTTACCAAAGACGTTTTTGAATTGCGTGCTTGTCGCTTTCAGTAAATCGGTCTGGTCCGAAGCATCTCCGGGATCGATGTTAGTCAGGCTAACGACAAACCAACCCTGATTCTGAGGGGCTTTCAAAGTTTTTGCACTGCCTTCCGCCATGCTGAACATAAGTGTCAGCGGCGGCGGAACCTGTCCTTTTTGGCTTTGTGTGGCTAGATTGGCCCGCGTACTGTTAATAGATTCAACTGCTGGCAGCCTCACATTCGTATCGGCAAGCGCCTTGGAAAGGGCGACACCGCTACTGACCTGCTTGGCTATTTTGTCGGCCACGGTTTTGGCCTTCTTGGAGCCTTGTTCGAGGATATAATCGCGGGCCACTGCCTGTTTGATGGACTTGAGCGGCGGCGGAGCTGCTGCTGCAATCTGGTTCACAGCCATGATCGCATATTGCTGGCCGGGAATAATCTCTACCACTTGGGGATCGGAATCTTCCTCTAATGAAAAGGCGATGGGAAGTATGCGTTCCATTTCCGGTATGGGTTGATAGTTCGGATCTTCCGGATTTTGCCCATTGGCGAGCAGCATCGGGGTTGCCTGAATCGTAAGCTGTTCAGCTTTCGCGACATCTTCCAATGTGGATCCGGAAGCAAATTCATCTTCCATTTCCATGGTTAATTCCGCCATCGCATCGGCGACCTTGTCGCGAGTCAGCTCGGCAATGATAGCAGGGCGGACCTGCTCCAAAGTCTGCGCCGGGACACTTGTAATGTCTTTGACGATGGCGATATGCCAGCCTAGCGCGCTTTGTGCCGGCGCTGAGATTCCACCGGATGGAGCCGCGAAAACGGCATCGGCAACCGCTTGGGAAGCTGTGTTTGCAAGGGTGCTTTTGCTTACCGATCCAACTTCCGCAACGGAGAGACCGACCGATTGCGCGGCCGCTGCAATGGTTGTGCCGCTTTTTATTTTATCAGCTAGTGCCTTGGCCGCGGCCTGAGTTGGTACGATGACCTGATCGATATTGCGGGTTTCGCTGGCCGCATATTTGGCTTTATCGAGATTATATTTACCCTGAATTTCCTTTTCCGTGGGTTTGATTGTCTCGTTAAACCTGTCTTTTGAGAACAGAGCATAGCTGATCATCCGGCGTTCCGGGATCGTGTAGCGTGACCCGTTTTTGCTATAATAGGCAGAAAGGGCCGCATCACTTGGCTCTACATTTTCTACAAAAGCCGCAGAAGGAATGATGGCGACCTGTCCCTGCCGCGATTCCAGAAGTAGCGATGCATAAGGCATGACCAGCTTTTGCGGAACAAATGCGCCAAAGCCGCTAACCGGAAGCAATTGATCGGCGATCAGGTTGCGGGAAAAGTCTTCGCGAAGCTGCTTTTCCTTAATTCCTTGCTGTTGAAGCGCCCGGCGGAAATTTTCTTCGCTGAAGCGACCGTCAGCCCCCTGGAAAGAGGGGATGCTCGCAATCTCGCTATCAACAAGGCGTTTGCCAGCAGCCATCCCGTATTTATCACCAAATTCGGCAATCGAGAAACTGTTGATCAGGCGCTCCAATATACCGTCAAATCCGCCGCCCTCGACAAAGCTTTTCAGATCCAGCCCCGTATTTTCACGCTGTTCCGCCCGGAAGGCGTTGTTGATCGACATATTGAGGTCGGATGTCGTGATTTTTGAATCCCCGACCTTAACCGCCGTGCCAGAACTTGTCACACCGCCAAACGCACCGCTGCCGGTCACGTCAGCAGAGGCAAAGGCAATCGCGATCAGGCCGACAAAACACATGGTTAGGAAAAGGCCAAGTTTCGACGAAAAGATTTTGCGGAAAAATGAGATCATGAAAATGCTGCAATTCTGTTGGAATAAAGATTAATCACAGGCTTTAGGCGGCTTGCGTTTTTCGTTCAAGCAAAAGGGAGCGGCAGGGTCTAAAGTGTATAATGATTATGGCTTTGTTACCCATTACATTGGCGCACATTCTACATGCCGTCATCCTCATATAGGCAGGAATGAGGTTCAGTTTGATTTGAAAACCCTCATCACAACCCGCATGAACAAACTTGTTTGGCAGGCGCGAACTTATTTGATAGCGCGAGATCAAATCCAGACACAATCCATATAAGAGGCAGAATCACTATGGCTAATCGCAAATATATTGTCGGCAATTGGAAAATGAATGGACTGCGCGCGCAGCTATCCGATATCGCTGACATTGCCGCACTGGCCGAAACGCATGAAGGCGTAGATGTCGCAATATGCCCACCCGTAACGCTCATCGCGCAGGCCGCCGAAAACACGCAGGGCTTCAAGATCGGAGCGCAGGACTGCCATTTTGCTATCAGCGGCGCACACACAGGCTGCTTGTCCGCCGAAATGATCCGGGAGGCTGGGGCGACATTGACGATATTGGGTCATAGCGAACGCCGCACCGACCAGCATGAAACAGATGCCGAGGTAAAGGCAAAGGCGCAGGCCGCGCATTCAGCTGGGCTGGGGGCCATTATCTGTGTAGGGGAAACTGAACAGGAACGCGATGCCGGAAAGGCCATAGATATTGTTTGCGGTCAGTTGGCTGGCTCATTCCCCGAGGGTGCAGATGCGGACTGGCTGACCATTGCCTATGAACCCGTATGGGCAATCGGAACTGGCCGGGTGCCCGAAGTATCGGATGTCGAGGAGATGCACGCAGCCATTCGCAGCCAGCTGGCCCAGCTGATGGGGGACGGTGCAGGGGCAGTGCGTATCCTTTACGGCGGGTCAATGAACGGCTCAAATGCTGCGCAATTGCTTGCCGTTGCCAATGTCGATGGCGGCCTTGTCGGCGGGGCCAGCCTGACAGCAGAAAAGTTCGGCCCGATCATCAAGGCTGCTGCCGAAGCCTGAGAGTGAACTTTAGCCATGTATTTCCTTTCCACATAGAGAGGGGGTATTGGGGCGTTTCACCGCTTGAACTCGCGGCATCCAATCGCTATGTGCGCTGCTCATAAGTAAATTATCAGGTTCGGACCTTTTGCATGTTTCTATTTCTCACCGTTGTTCAGGCGATTGTCGCAGCCGCTCTTGTTGGCGTTATACTAATGCAGCGGTCGGAAGGCGGCGGACTGGGCGTCGGTGGAAGTGCTTCGGGAATGATGTCCGCACGCGGTGCAGCTGATCTGCTGACTCGCACGACCACGGTCTTGGCTGTCCTGTTTGTTATATTGTCGATTTCACTGGCATTTCTGGCGGCATCCGAAGGGCAGCCGACAACAATTGACCAATCGCTGGACCGCAATGCTGGCGCAGTGGTTGCTCCGGCGGAACCGGCCAATGATGTGCCATTGGTAGATGGTGATCCTTTGGCTGCTGCGGCGGCACAGGCGGATGCCGCGAAAGAGCAGGCTCCTGCCGACAGCGCCGTTCCGCTCGACCAATAATTTCCCTTTAACCTTGGCTGCGTGCCGAGCAGAATATATGTGAACAGTCCGATAATTAGTTCGGATTGAAAATATATTTCGCTTTTTCGGATTCGCACGCTTGCCATTTTGATCAGACAGGTCTTAAGCCTCTACTCCCATGGCGCGATATATTTTTATAACAGGCGGTGTGGTTTCCTCACTTGGCAAAGGTCTTATGGCAGCGAGCCTCGGCGCGCTTCTTCAGGCCCGTGGATATAATGTGCGGATCCGCAAGCTGGACCCCTATCTCAACGTTGATCCGGGCACGATGTCGCCTTATCAGCATGGCGAAGTCTATGTGACCGATGACGGAGCGGAAACCGATCTGGATCTGGGTCATTACGAGCGATTTACCGGCGTACCTTCACAACAGTCCGACAATGTGACCTCCGGCAGGATTTACCAGTCGATCATCACAAAAGAACGTCGGGGCGATTATCTTGGCGCAACAGTGCAAGTCATTCCGCATGTTACCGATGCGATTCAGGAATTTGCCCAGGCGAAATTGGACGGCATAGATTTTGTGCTGTGCGAAATTGGCGGCACCGTGGGCGATATAGAAAGCTTGCCATTTATCGAGGCGCTACGACAACTTCGCAACAAGGTTGGCCGTGCCAACGCGATCTCGGTGCATGTAACGCTAGTGCCCTATATTGCCGCAGCGGGTGAGCTGAAGACAAAGCCGACACAACATAGCGTACGGGAATTGACCTCGCTGGGAATACAGCCGGATATATTGCTTTGCCGCTGTGAACATGATTTGCCAGACACTGAGCGTGCCAAGATCGCACAATTCTGCAACGTCCGCAAAGAAGCGGTTATCCCCGCACTGGATGCCAGCAGCATATATAATGTTCCGCTACAATATCACGAAGAGGGGCTGGATCGCGAAGTCCTCAACGCATTCGGGATTATCAATGCTCCGGAACCGGATCTGACTCGCTGGATCGATGTGATGGACCGCATCGAAAATCCTGAAGGAGAGGTTATCGTTGGCGTTGTCGGCAAATATGTCGGGCTTCAGGATGCTTATAAATCCCTGCAAGAGGCTTTGTTTCATGGCGGCCTCGCGAATCGGGTCAAAGTGCAGGTGCGCTGGCTGGATGCAGAGCTTTTTGAGGATGACAACGATTTGGCAGCCAAATTGGAACCGCTGCATGCGATTTTAGTGCCTGGCGGTTTTGGCGAACGCGGAAGCGAAGGCAAGATTGGCTCGGTCAAGTTTGCCCGGGAACGTAACGTACCATTTTTTGGCATTTGTCTGGGCATGCAGATGGCCTGTATCGAAGCGGCTCGAAACCTTGCGGGCATTGATGCCGCATCGACTACGGAATTTGGTGAAACAGAGGAGCCGGTTGTTGGTCTGATTACCGAATGGATGAGCGAAGAGGGCTTGCAAAAGCGCGAATCCGGCGGCGATCTTGGCGGAACCATGCGCCTTGGCGCTTATGACGCCTGTTTGAAGCCGGGCTCTCTGGTGCATAATCTTTATGGCACTGACACGATTAGCGAACGGCACCGTCACCGCTATGAAGTGAATAAAGGCTATGTTGAAAGACTGGAGAAAACAGGTCTGATATTTTCTGGAATGTCACCGGACGGAGAGCTTCCAGAAATTGTTGAACGGCCCGATCATAGTTGGTTTGTCGGCGTGCAATATCACCCTGAGCTAAAGAGCAAGCCTTTTGATCCGCACCCTCTGTTTGCTTCTTTCATTGCTGCTGCGGTAGAACAAAGCCGGCTTGTCTAATTTATCCAATCCTTTTCCGTCTAAAGAGCTATAGTCACTTTCAAGCAATGCAGATCGGTTAACATTGGTTAATTGATGCGGGTAATTTGGGATGGGGCGACGTACGTGAAAGCCGAAGAACTTGCAGAAATATTAGCCGAGCACAGTTTATTCGCCGACTGCGATGAAGCAGAATTGGCTGACTTGATATTGCGTGGGCATTTTATGCAATATAAAAAAGGGGATGATTTAATCAGGCAGGGCGATCCTGGAGACTCGTTGCTGATATTATTATCAGGTAATGCGCGAACCAGTATGATCGCCAGTAATGGGCATGAAATTGTTCTGGATTATGCAGAACCCGGCGATGTTCTGGGGGAAATCGCATTGCTTGATGGTGGTGAAAGAACCGCAAGCGTGACTGCGATAGAACCGACGACAGCCTTAACCATTACCCGCGCTGCATTTGAAGAGATTTTGAATAACCACAAGGCGATGGCGTTACGGCTGCTCAAGGTCATGGCAAATCGTATCCGGACGGCTAATACGATGATTGAGGGCGACAGGGCTTATACATCAGGGCCGCGGTTGGCGCGCTATCTATTGAGGCTATCCGTCGTCGGCGCTGAAGAGGGGCGTTTGAAGCTGGATCTAAGTCAAAGCGAGCTTGGCAACTTTGCCGGGATGTCGCGAGAACATATTAATAGGCAACTTTCAACTTGGTCAGAAGATAATATAGTATCGGTTGAAAGCGGGAAGGTGCGGATATTAAATCATGCCATTCTTTCCAATATAGCCAATGCGGATTCTTGAATGAAATTGGTCTTTTGCGACCCGGGCTAATTTCATCAAGAGTGACACCACGCGGGTGTCAGGGGCAGTCGGATCCTCATCTGGCTGCCTCTTTTTTTAGTTATAATCGGGTGCAGAATTAAAAAGGCAGCCAATGACACTTGGCTGCCTCGTATCATAATCGGCTACGGCTTAAGCTGCCTTATCCTCGGATTTTTTAGGCTTGTGATCAATTTTGGTGACGTTATCGTCCCCGGAATTGATGGTAATTTTCCGTGGTTTCATCGCATCGGGAATTTCACGGACCAGATCGATGACCAGCAAACCATCGCGCAATATAGCGTTGTCTACCCGAACGAAATCGGCAAGTTCAAACCGGCGTTCAAAATTGCGGTTGGCGATTCCCATATGCAGGAATTGCTTTCCTTCATTCTCATCACTGTCCTTGCTTCCGGCTACCAGCAAAAAGTTCTGCTGGGCGGTGATTTCGATTTCACTTTCTTTGAAGCCTGCGACGGCAAGTGTGATTCGATAATGGTCATCACCATTACGTTCGATGTTAAACGGGGGGTAATTTTCAGTTTGCTGAGCACGGGCATTATTCTCAAGCAAATCAAAAAGCCGATCAAAACCGACGGTTGAACGGCGGTAGGGGGTAAAATCAAAACGGTTCATATCTTCATCCTCATATTGAGCAATTAAAATTGTGGACCCAAATAGCTGGCGTCCGGTTCTGTATCGCGAAATCCTGAGTGGCATCTCGCTAGATTGAGATATTATCTTGTTACGCGATTTCAAGAGGACGTTTATGCCGTAACAGATAGCAGCACAAAAAAACGCCCGGAGCCATTGCTGACCCCGGGCGAAATATGGTGACGATAGTATCGCCCCCTGTTTTCCTGTCTTATTCAACGTCGATTGTCCCCCAACATCCGACGGAACCAGAAAGGATCCCTGAACCATGACCATTAAACGGTAATTGATTCTGTAACTAACAGTGATCGGGATAGTCGCTATTGTCATGCAAAATTTCACATATATGCAATATCGGTTCAGGCTTGTGTTATTATGGCAACAGTAGAATAGCCTGCATGCGCTCTTGCTTGCTGCGCTCCACGACCCTAAAGTCGCTTTAGTTTTTTCAGGAAGATCAAGCCTCTATGCTCCTATCCCGTTACGAATGGGTCATCGCAAAACGATATCTTTTACCTGGGAAGGGCGAAGGTTTTATTTTTCTTGTTGCCAGCATCAGCCTGATTGCAGTCATGCTGGGCGTTGCAGCACTTATCGTTGTGATGAGCGTGATGAACGGTTTTCGTGCAGAGCTATTCGACAAAATTGTCGGGTTGAACGGCCACGCCGTGATCCAAGGGTATGGTGGGCGTCTTCCAGATTGGCGTGATTTGCTTGAAGATACACGAAATACAAAAGGGGTGGTATCGGCTTCCCCTTTAATCGAGCAACCGCTTTTAACGACATTTAACGGCCGTGTTGAGGCAATTCTTGTCCGGGGCATGCTGGTTCCCGATATTCTGGAAAATGAGACACTGGACGGGAAAACCGTCGCGGGCGATCTAAAACGTTTGGAGCCCGGTGCGGGCCGTGTAGCAATTGGCAGCAGGTTGGCGATGACGCTGGGCGCTCAGGTCGGTAGCCGGATTACAGTGATTAATCCGCAGGGAAGATCGACTCCTTTTGGGACCGTGCCGCGCGAAATATCTTATGAGGTTGCAGCCATATTTGAAGTTGGTGTCTATGATTATGACAAAGCATTCGTGATCATGCCGCTGGAGGATGCCCAGACGTTAATGCTATTGGGTGACCAGATTGGCATGATTGAAATCAAAACCGTAAATGCGGATAAAGTTACCGATATTCTTGCTCCCCTTTACCCAAAAGTGGCGGATCGCGGGGTGATAACCGATTGGAAATCAATGAATGCTTCCTTGTTTGAGACCCTACAAGTCGAACGGGTGGTGATGTTTGTAATCCTGTCGATCATCATATTGGTCGCGGTTTTCAATATCCTGTCGTCATTAATCATGCTGGTCCGCGCCAAGACAAGGGATATTGCAATATTGCGAACAATGGGAGCATCACGGGCTGCGTTGACCAGAATATTTGTCACAGTCGGCACGTCTATCGGGGCGCTGGGAATAGGTGCAGGGATTATTTTGGGACTGATCGCAATATATTTCAGACAAAATGTCATCAATTTTGTTCAGATCATCACCGGACAAAATCTTTGGGATCCGTCTATTCGCTTCCTGACGGAATTACCTGCCCGAACAGATCCTATGGAGGTATTGGGGATAGCGGTTATGGCCATTGTTTTCAGTTTTCTGGCGACTTTATACCCTGCGTTTAAAGCGGCCAGCACCGACCCAGTTCAGGTTCTTCGCTATGAATGATACAGGAAATAAGGTCGTTGAGCTGCGCGGCGTAAAGCGGAGTTTCAAACAGGGAGATGTACGGATTGATGTGCTGAAAGGCGTTGATCTGGACATTCGCCCAAATGAAATTGTCGCGCTGCTAGGCCCCTCTGGTTCAGGCAAATCCACTTTGTTGCAGGCCGTGGGGCTATTGGAAGGCGGGTTTGAAGGTTCCATTAAGCTTGATGGGGAACAAACCGCGCATATGTCATCCAGCGGTCACACACGCATCCGGCGGGAACTGCTGGGATTTGTATACCAGTTCCACCATTTGCTTCCTGATTTTTCGGCCGTTGAAAATGTCATAATGCCGCAACTTATTGCCGGTACTTCTCAAAAGGAGGCCGAGGAGCGGGCAAAATCCTTGCTGTCAAGTTTGGGCCTAGGTGATCGTCTGGATCATAAACCGAGCAAATTATCCGGCGGAGAGCAGCAGCGTGTTGCGGTAGCCAGAGCGCTAGCCAACGCGCCGAAACTTGTACTGGCAGATGAGCCGACGGGCAATCTGGACGAAGCGACCGCAGACATAGTATTGGCCGAACTTATGACGCTTGTGCGGCAACAGGGGAGTGCGGCGTTGATAGCGACCCATAATGAAAGACTGGCGGGAAAGATGGACCGGATTGTCCGACTTCACGACGGCGTTTTAAACTAAAGTTGTCTAAGTGACGCGCGTTTGGCTTTGAGGTTTATCAATTCGGCCTTGATTTGATATAATTTTATGGGGCGAATATAAAATATGGGGTGGCTCAATGCAGATTACGGAGTTTGAAGTTAAGCGGGCAGATGGCTCAAAGTCAGACCTGTCCGAATACAAGGGCAAGGTATTATTGATCGTGAACACAGCGTCAAAATGTGGTTTCACTCCCCAATATGCGGGCCTTGAAAAGCTTCACCGGGAATATGCTGATCGGGGGTTCGAAGTGCTGGCGTTTCCCTGTAACCAGTTCGGCAATCAGGAGCCGGGCGATGCGGAAGAGATTAAAAATTTCTGCACTCTCAATTATGATGTCAGCTTTCCGTTGATGGAAAAAATTGATGTGAACGGCAAGGATGCTGATCCGTTATGGAAATATCTGAAGTCTGAAAAGTCCGGTTTGTTAGGGGCGCGAATCAAGTGGAATTTCACCAAGTTTCTCGTTGACCGCGACGGCAAAGTGATCAGTCGATACGGGCCGGCGGTGAAACCAGAACAGCTAAAAAGCGATATTGAGGCGCTTCTCTGACAAAAACCGCAACTAGTTGTGGAAAACCGGTAGATAGATGTTCGCCCAATAATGTGGTCATGGCCAAAACTGTGGAATCGCGATAAGCGTCAGTGATGCCACAGATTCCATTTGTCCACCTTCGCTCTTTTTCAGCATATACGATATTGGACGGCGCAATGGAGCCGAAGGCAATCGGTGCGGTTGCCAAGGAACGAGGTTTTCCGGCCATAGCATTGGCAGACCGGATTGGCTTGTTTGCTTCTATGGCATTTGATGATGGTTGCCGCGCCAACGGGGTGCAGCCAATTACGGGATGCTTCCTGCGAGTTGCGCGCCCGGGTGTTTCTGCAAGTGAGAATCCGGTTCTGGACTGGATCGCCGTATATGCGCAAAATGAGCAGGGTTATCAGAACCTGTGCCGCTTGGTATCCGCGTCCCATCTGGAACGGCCAGTGGAGCAGGATGCCCATATCCCGCTTGAAATGTTTGAGCGGCATAACGAAGGGCTTTTGGCATTGACTGGCGGAGGTGAGGGGGCCGTTGCGAGATTGCTGGCAGAAGAACAGAAATCCGATGCAGAAGCCTATCTCTCCCTTCTTCAGAAATATTTTCCGGATCGACTGTATATCGAACTGTCGCGTCGTGATGACCCAGTAGAAACGGCTGCGGAATCCGGGCTGATTTCTTTGGCTATGGCTCGCAATATTCCGCTGGTCGCAACAAATCCCAGTTGTTTCGCGGATCCGGATTTCCATGAAGCGCATGATGCGATGAGGTGCATCGCAAGCTCGGCTTATCTGGAGAATGATGACCGGGATAAGCCTTCGCCGCATTTGTGGATAAAAAGCGCAATGGTGATGGAGGAACTGTTCTCCGACATACCCGAAGCGCTCGAAAATACTTTGGTGATAGCGAAGCGCTGCGCTTATTCGCCGCCCCGGCGTAAGCCGATTTTGCCAAGTCTGGCCGGCGATTTAGCAGGCGAGGCGGAGCAACTGCGCCGGGATGCCAAAGCCGGGCTGGAAGAGCGACTTAGTTATCTTGGAATACGAGACGCGTCAGAACGTCAGGAATATTTTGACCGGCTTGATTTTGAAATCAACGTGATCGTAAGTATGGGATTTCCTGGTTATTTTCTGATCGTTGCGGACTTTATAAAATGGGCAAAGGACCATGATATACCGGTGGGGCCGGGGCGTGGTTCTGGGGCTGGCTCTGTGGTTGCATGGGCGCTGACCATTACCGATCTTGACCCGATCAAGCTTGGTCTTCTTTTTGAGCGGTTTTTGAATCCTGAACGTGTTTCGATGCCTGACTTCGATATCGACTTCTGCGAAACCCGTCGCGGAGAGGTTATCCGCTATGTGCAGGAAAAATATGGCACAGGGCAGGTTGCGCAGATTATCACGTTCGGGAAACTGAAAGCCCGCGCTGTTCTTCGCGATGTGGGCCGCGTGTTGCAAATGCCTTATGGTCAGGTTGACCGGCTTACAAAGCTGGTACCCAACCATCCCACAGATCCCTGGGATTTGAAAAGAGCCTTGAATGGTGTTTCCGAATTGGCGCAGGAGCATAAACAGTCGGACGTGAAGCGCCTGTTTGATCTGGCCATGAAGCTGGAAGGCCTACCACGTCATAGCTCAACCCATGCCGCTGGCGTAGTGATTGGTGACAGGCCGCTTGACCAGTTGGTGCCTCTATATCGCGATCCGCGTTCAGATTTGCCGGTAACGCAATTTGATATGAAGTTTGTCGAGCAAGCCGGTCTGGTGAAGTTCGACTTTTTGGGTCTAAAGACTTTGTCTGTCCTGAAAAAAGCGGTGGAACTGCTCGCCGAGCGTAATATCGTAGTCGACCTAGCGTCCCTTTCGTGGGATGATCCCAAAGTTTTCGAGTTGCTGCAACGTGGTGAAACTGTCGGAGTGTTCCAGCTTGAATCCGAAGGTATGCGCAGAACGCTAGCGGCAGTTAAGCCCACCAATTTCGGTGATATTATTGCACTTGTCTCGCTATACCGGCCAGGACCAATGGACAATATTCCATTATTTGGCGACCGTAAAAATGGCCGGGCAGAGCTGGCCTATCCGCATCCGCTGCTCGAGGATATCCTGAAAGAGACTTACGGCATCATTGTTTATCAGGAACAGGTGATGCAGGCCGCGCAGGTTATCGCGGGCTATTCACTTGGCGAAGCGGATATGCTGCGCCGCGCAATGGGTAAAAAGATCCAATCGGAAATGGATGCACAGCGCAATATTTTTGTCGAAGGCGCCGCCAAAAACGGTGTGAATAGCAAGCAGGCTAATGAGCTGTTTGACTTGATCGACAAATTCGCTGGTTATGGTTTTAACAAAAGCCACGCTGCCGCTTATGCCCTTCTGGCCTATCAGACCGCGTGGCTGAAAGCGCATTATCCACACGAATTTTACGCAGCTTCCATGTGTTTTGATATGCATCAGAGCGATAAGCTCAGCATATTTGTGGATGATATGAAGCGGCTCGGCGTGACGATCTTGCCGCCATCTATCAACAAAAGCCGGCCCACTTTTGCGGTTGAGGAGCAAGAGAATGGCTCGCACGCCGTACGCTATGCTTTAGCGGGGCTGAAAAACGTCGGTGAGAAGGCGATGCAGGCGCTTGTGGCGGAACGTGCCCAAAGCGGGCCGTTCCAATCTATGGACGATTTTGCAAACCGTGTCGATCCGTCCGGCATGAACAAGAGGCAGATTGAAAGTCTTGCCGCTGCAGGTGCGTTTGATGCGCTGGAACCGAACCGTACGGCAGTTTATGGAGGGGCGGATATGTTGCTTTCAGTCGCCAATAGCGCTGCGGATGCGCGCAAAAGCGGGCAGGGTGGTCTTTTCGGTGAAGGCTCTGTCGGAGATATGCAGGCCATTCGACTACCCGCAAATAGCGGTTGGAACCTGAGCGAGATTATGACGCGCGAACGGGATGCCTTCGGTTTTTACTTTGCTTCCCATCCTGTGACGCAGTTTCAAGCGGTGACCTCTTCCCATGGCGCAATGACCTATGCTGCTTTATGTAAAGAGGGGCCAATCCCTGAAGGGCAGCGTAAACCGGCAGTTATGGCGGCTTTGATCGAAGGCGTTCGTTGGCGGGAGAGCAAGCGGGGCAACCGCTTCGTTCTGGTCGATCTTTCAGACAGCAGCGGCCAGTTTTCCGGCAGCTGTTTTGAAGATGATCAGTGTGCGATCTTGGCTGATATGGCCAAGGAAGGAAGCTGCTCCCTCTTGAATGTCGAATTGGACCAGCGTTCCGGGGACGAAAGTCCGCGAGTTTCAATCCGCCGGGCACAGGCCATGGACGGACTGGAGAAGACAACCCGCACACGGATGGAGTTGGATATTCTTTCGCTCGATGGCCTCCAGGAACTGAAGAACTTCCTTGCACCTTTGACAGGCGGGAAGAGCGAACTGATCGCCCGTATGCCAAGTATTGACGGGCAAATGGCTCATATTTGCCTTGGCCGTTCTTTCCAGTTTGACGCTCAGGTAGCTGAGACACTGGGACATTTTTCGGGACTTGCCAACATACGACTGGGTGCGGCAACCGGATCAAGGCCTGTCCGGCACCGCAAGCCTAAATTAAGACTTGTAAGCTGAGCCATTTCAGCCGACAAAATAGCGATACCATACGGGAGAAACTAATGGCTGGAGCTATGCAGGCTAGTCCACTTTTAATAACCAATTTGCTTGACCATGCCGCGCGTGAACACACGGCACAAGAGATTGTCACATATTGGGCTGACGGAACACTGACCCGAACCAATTGGGGAGAAGTGAGTAAAGATTCGCGCAAGTTTGCCCAGGCTATGCAGCGTCTTGGCATGAAAAAGGGCGATCGCATCGCCACTATGGCGATGAACCACGCGCATCACGTCATAAGCTGGTATGGCTCTGCTGGCATGGGGGGCATTCTCCATACCGTAAACCCTCGTCTGTTCGAGGAACAGCTGGTTTACATCATGAACCATGCCGAAGACCGGGTATTGATCTTCGACAAGGCTTTTGCGCCGATTGTTGAGTCGTTGAAGCCTAAGTTGAAAACGATTGAGCATTATATCCAATTTGACGGTGAGAAAGGCGATTATCCAACCTTTAAGGAACTGCTCGACGCCGAAGACGGTAACTTCAACTGGGTTGAGGTGGATGAGAATGATGCCTGTGGCCTTTGCTATACTAGTGGCACGACCGGTAATCCTAAAGGGGTGCTGTATGAAAACCGCTCCAATGTGCTTCATGCCATAACCGCAATACAGCCGGACGTAATGAATTTGACGACCCGTTCGGTCATGCTGCCCGTGGTACCTATGTTCCATGCCAATGCGTGGGGTGTGCCTTATGCCTGCGCTACAGTTGGGGCCAAAATGGTTTTTTCAGCAAGCAATGAACCGGCGATTTTATGGAAGATGATCCGCGAAGAAGGCGTTACCCATAGCGCAGGCGTGCCGACAGTCTGGCTGGGTCTGTTTGCCGATATGGATCAGAATGGCGGTGATTATGGCAAGATGCAGGTAGCGATTATCGGCGGTTCGGCCTGTCCGCGATCCATGATTGTGCGTATGATGGAAAATGACATTCATGTCGCGCATGCGTGGGGTATGACGGAAACCTCCCCCATTGGGACCGCAGGTTCGCGGCCAGCCAATTGGGATGATCTAGATTTCGACGAGCAGGTGGATGCTATTTCCAAACAGGGGCGGCCGCCCTTTGGGGTAGAGATGCGGGTGGTGGATGATGAGGGCAACGTCCTGCCACGTGACGGCGTGACCAGCGGGGCGCTACAAGTTCGTGGTCCGTGGATCATCCAGCGCTATTACCGTGCCGATGAAGATGCTGTGGAAGATGATCTGTGGTTCGATACAGGTGATGTCGCTGTGTTACACCCCGACGGCGTGATGCAGATTACCGACCGTGCGAAGGATGTGATAAAATCAGGTGGTGAGTGGATCAGTTCTATCGAATTGGAAAATGCAGCGGTTGGCTGTCCGGGCGTTGCCGAAGCAGCGGCTGTAGGCGTTTCTCACCCGAAATGGGAAGAACGGCCCTTGCTTATCATCGTCAAGAAACCTGGCGCAGATTTGACTAGTGAAGATATTATCGACTTCCTGTCTGACAAGGTCGCTAAATGGTGGCTTCCCGATGAAATAAAATTCGTCGACGAACTGCCGCACACTGGGACTGGTAAAGTCCTGAAACGTACGTTGCGCGATGAGTATAAGGACTATCAGCTGAAGTCACTCAGCGAGGGTTGACCTTGCTCCATTGCATTTGGGGGGAAGCCTCAATGTGGGGAAAGCTGGATTATCTGCCCCAACAGGGTTTCTTCTTGCTTCTCCACTTGCCGAGTACGGCCTTCCATCCTTATGTGAGATCAAACGAATCTGGTAATCCCGGAGTGAAAGAATGACTGAGATACATCGTACAAAAATGCTGATCCTTGGCTCTGGTCCTGCGGGGTTAAGCGCAGCCATTTATGGTGCGCGCGCTGGGTTGGAGCCGATTGTGGTCCAAGGGCTGCAACCTGGTGGTCAATTGACCATAACGACCGATGTGGAGAATTATCCCGGTTTCCGCGATGTCGTGCAAGGGCCGTGGTTAATGGAAGAAATGCAAGCTCAGGCGGAAAATGTCGGCACGCGGATGATGTTTGATACGATTGTAGATGTCGATCTGTCTCAGCGCCCATTCCGTATGACGGGCGATGGCGGGACCATTTATGAAGGCGATACACTGGTTATTGCAACCGGAGCGCAGGCTAAATGGCTGGGCGTACCCGGCGAGGAAGAGTTGAGCGGTAAAGGCGTTTCAGCCTGTGCGACGTGCGACGGTTTTTTCTATCGCGGTAAAAAAGTGGTTGTGATCGGCGGAGGTAACACGGCGGTTGAAGAAGCGCTCTACATGACCAACCACAGCGACGATGTTACACTGATCCACCGGCGCGATAGTCTGCGCTCGGAAAAGATTTTGGAGGAGCGGTTACTTGCAAACCCCAAAATCAGCGTGCTGTGGAATAAAGCGGTCGAAAGGTTTGTAGGCGGAGGCGAACCTGCCGGGTTGGTGGGCGTTGATCTGGTCGATACGCAGACTGGCGAGAAAAGTCATCTGGCGACCGACGGCGCTTTTGTGGCTATTGGCCATGCTCCGGCGACTGAGATTTTCAAGGGCCATCTCGACCTGATAGACGGCGGCTATATTGAAGTCGAACCGGGAACGCCGAAGACTAAAATCCCGGGTGTTTTTGCATGCGGCGATGTGATGGACCAGATATACCGTCAAGCAGTCACGGCAGCCGGAACCGGTTGTATGGCGGCTTTGGATGCAGAGCGTTTTTTGGCGGAACAAGAGTTTGAATTGGTGGCTGCCGAATAGAAGTCCCGAATGGTCAGCTATTTTTTAGCGCCTTGAGAAGCTGG
This sequence comes from Parasphingorhabdus sp., assembly GCF_036568145.1. Classification (GTDB taxonomy): domain Bacteria; phylum Pseudomonadota; class Alphaproteobacteria; order Sphingomonadales; family Sphingomonadaceae; genus Parasphingorhabdus. The sequence continues at coordinate 146,672 of NZ_DATCTC010000039.1, forward strand.
TCTTCGAGCCATTTTCCTGAACGGTCATCGGCAAAGCTATGGCTCGCACTGTCGATAGTTTTTAGAGCGATATCCGGCAACGCTCGCGCCTGTGCAAAGTCTGCGCTGTTCCATGCGGCAAGAAAGGCGAGGGCGGTGGTGTCGCGATCAGCAAGTAATATAGTGCAAGGCTTGTTCAGTGCGGCTAGTCCGTCTCTTAATTGCAGCGAAAGAGGGGTGTTTTCCTGTTTCCTGCTGGCTTGCTTAAGCCCGCTGAGAAGTTTTTTCAGATCAATCTTGCCGGTTAAAAGGTCCGCGATCGACTTTGGTTTCTTAAGCCGCTGCCAATAGCGCGACCGAATGGCGGATGGTGGCAGAGTCGCAGCGCTCTGTCCGGTAAGACCGGTTTGTTCAATAACCCACGGATTGGCGAGGATGGCCTCGTCTATGGCAATTTCCTTACCAAATAATACGAGGGCGGAGGCTGCGTCACAATTTCCAAAGGCCACTATTTTTTCCATGCTCGGGCGTGCCTTGCGGAAATATTCTGCCGCCGCGTTGATATCGTCCTTGGCCCCTAAAAACCCTTGATTGGTACCGCTGCTGTCACCAATTCCTCTGCGATCATAGCGGAAAACAGGGAAGCCATTTTCGGCAATTTTGTGGGCCAGCCTTGCTATTCCCGCATGGGCGCCGGATCTGATTTCATTGCCGCCGCTAACTATTAGAAGTCCGGTGGAATTATAAGGGGCGTCACCCACCGATGCATCGTCCAATGTTCCGGCGAGCAGGTCGTCATGGCAGTGAAATTGATGGAAGGACCGCTTCATGCATCCATCCATGATAACAAATCATTAGCGATAGCTGCGGATAATCTGGCATCGTCACCCGGCTCTGCACGTAACCACAGGGCAGTACCGGGAAGGCCAATATCCGCACCTTGGGCTTTATTTTCCAGCTGGGCAGTTCGCACATTCTCTGCGCTATCAGGCTCGGCAGACTGAAGCTCGCTGAACATAGAGGAGCTAATGGCATTGCCCGCCAGATTGACTTGGCCGCTTTCTGCCTCGGCTGTCAGTTGCGCGATATCGGTTGATAAACCGGCCTCTTTGTCAGATGCGATGCGCGTTCGCATCATCGTTCGTAGCAAGGCAGAGCCTTTGACTGGGGCAAAGCGCCATTTCTTGTTGTCGCCATCTATTTTATCGGCAAAATCGTCAATCAGGCATCCGCCGCGAAAAGACGCGCTATATCGGGTATTAAATGTGTCCCGGCAATTTACCAGAGCCTCTTTCCATAGCGTCAGGCTGGCTTGCTCTTGCGGAAAATGGCTCTCGTTCATGCCTGGAAGATCCGGCATGACACTGCCAAGCCCTCCCTTGTCCAGATGTCGCATGACATCGACCAGCATCCGCCGCATGCGGTTCATTTCATCGAACAAGGGTGGTATTAGTAAGACTTTTTTTAGATGACCCGATCCTGCCCTAAGGCAAAGCTCGTCATTTTCACAAAACGCATAGCTCGCAAGTTCGAGCTTTGCCGTCACGCAGAGACTTTCATCTCGGCAAAGGCGACAAGATTACCGAATGTTTCAAACAGCTCCCCGTCAATCTCTTCATCCTCAATCATAATGCCGAGCTGGTCTTCAAGCTCTGTCAGAAGACTGGCAACGGCCATGCTATCCAATTCCGGCAATGCACCGAAAAGCTCGGTATCTGCGGTGAAAGCACTGACTTGCTCAGCGCTAAGCCCCAATATGTCTTGAAGCACGGCACGCACGGCGGCTTCTGGTATCAAATCGAGATTTTCCGACATCAATTAACCCCCGAATCCGGACAACCGCGCTTCCCTAAAGCGATCAGCGCTTTCCTACAAGGGTAGAGATGGTGTTCCGCAGTATCGGAAGCCATGAAAGAGGGGACTTGGGCCAAAACATTTCCAGACGATATCTTGGACGTACGTCTTCCATCCATTCACGCTTATACGAATCGTTGCCAGTGCCAAAATCAATTAACTTAACGCCGTCTACATCAATGACGTGCCGAAACATGGCGACGGAAAGTAGAGTCCCTGGCGATGATTTGGTGGCGTCTTCGACATGGGCGAGTTTGTGGATAAGAGCTTCGCCATTTTCAACTGTCCAGAACTGTGCTGCGACTGGAACATTATCAATATAAGCTAGGCCAAGCCGTAAACATCCGGCGCTCCCTTCCTGTTTCGCAAGATTTTTCAGAAAATCGGGATTGCCTTCTTCCGGTTTCCAGCTTTGGGCGTAAACATCAAGATAATGGTTCCAATGTTCATCAGAAAATATGGTTTCAATGCGGATGGAAACGAGGTTTTTCTTTGCCTTGCGGCGAACGGTGTTGCGAAGTTTTCCGGGACGACCTGACCAATATTCTTCAAAAGTGCGGCCATTCACGGACAAGATATGGTTGTCGTCAGCCTTTGCTTTGAACACAATCCAGCCCGCTTGCCTAAAGGCCTGTTCAGTCAGGCTTGCCGCCTGATCCTCATCCGGAACGGGTGCAATTTCGATGCGGTGGCAATGGAAAGGCAGTTTCCGCGCGATGGAAGTCAGCAGGGCCAATTTGACGTTTTTGTCATAGTCGTCTGCGAAAATGGGACGATATGTAAAATTATACCAGTTGGCGAGGGCGGTATAGCTTCCTGCGCCTTTTTTCATCAGGAACAGCCATGCCTCTGCGCTACTTTCAGCACTATGAACAATCAGGGGCTGATTCCCGGGCAAGCATAATGCATGTAACTGGGCCAGCCATTCCAGCCGGTCAAAGAGGGACTTTTGATATGCTCTACCAAGTTTTTCACCTGCCACAGCTTGCGCAGACTGAAAATTATCATGATATTCACTGTTCCCGAGTATATTTCTGGCTACGGTCATGTCCGTCACAATTTCGTTCTTTCCCATAGGCTCAAACATTTGAACATTTATTCCGATAACGCCGCATTTCCTTTGGACTGGCTTGCTGTTGGCAAGGATCCGGAAGCACCGGCATTGGTTACGCGCTCCGGCTCTCTTAGCTATGAAATGTTAAATCATCGTGTTGGTTCGCTGGCTCGCTGGTTGATGGACCAGAGATTGGAAAAAGGTGACCGGGTTGCAAGCTGGCTACCAAAGACGGAACTGGCCTGCATCATGCCCTTGGCAGCGGTCAGGGCTGGCTTGGTTCATGTGCCGGTTAACCCTGTTTTGAAACCGGCACAAGTGCGCCATATTATCGTGGATAGCGGTGCCAAGTTGATGATTACAAATGCTGGGCGGATAAAATCTATTGAGGAATCCACGCCGGATCCTGCGCTGAATCAAGAATGTGCAATCTGGAATGATGCCGTGGTTTCTAATGCTATGGACGGGATAAGAAACCCGCTGGCACCGGGTGAAATACAAACAGATGTAGAGGCTTTGGCAGCTATTTTATATACCAGCGGTTCTACCGGCCGTCCAAAAGGGGTCATGCTTAGCAACGCAAATCTTAGCCTTGGTGCGATCAGCGTTGCGCAATATCTGAAACTGGAAAAGGACGACCGCACTTTATGTGTGCTTCCCCTCAGCTTTGATTATGGCCAGAACCAGTTGTTTTCGACGTGGTATGTTGGGGGATGTGCTTATCCGCTGGATTATCTTACCCCACGTGATGTTATTAAAGCCTGCTCCCGCGACCAGATCACGACCTTGGCGGCTGTACCGCCGCTTTGGGTTCAACTGGTCGATCAGGATTGGCCAGAGGACGCCGTGACATCAATGCGGCGACTGACAAATAGCGGAGGGGCTTTAACTCCCACGTTAGTAACAAAGTTACGAGCAATTTTTGGCGTAAAGACGGATATATATGCCATGTATGGCCTGACCGAAGCTTTTCGCTCCACTTATCTTGATCCAGCGATGATTGACAATAATCCCACAAGCATGGGTAAGGCCATTCCCTTTGCTGAGATCATGGTGGTTCGCGCGGATGGTAAAATTGCGGCTGTTGGTGAAGAGGGAGAGCTCGTCCATGCCGGTCCACTGGTCGCGCAAGGATATTGGCAGGATGCAGATCGCACGGCCGAGCGTTTTAAGCCGGCTCCATCGGCGTCGGAATATGGCGGAATAGCGGTCTGGTCGGGCGACACGGTTCGCCGGGAACAGGATGGACTACTCTATTTTGTCGGCCGGACTGATAATATGATAAAAAGTTCCGGCAATCGCATCAGCCCCACGGAAATTGAGGAAGTCGCAGTGGAATCGGGGCTTGCGGCGGAGGCCGTTGCAGTCGGTGTTCCGGACGAACGGTTAGGCCATGCGATTTGCCTTTATATCCGTCCCGCAGAATCGCAGGAAAACCGAGATATTGGGAAGGACCTGGGCCAATATCTGAAGCGCAATTTACCGAATTTCATGCACCCACGTGATATTATAGTGCTGAAAGAGATTCCCATTAATCCCAATGGTAAACTGGATCGTAACGCTTTGGCAAAGAATGAGAAACCATGAGTAAAGTAAAACCAATCGGCCCGATACCCGCTGGCTATGAAAGCCGGGATGGAGAGCTTTCTATCGGTGGCACGCCAGCCAGAGCATTGGTGGCTGAACATGGTTCCCCGCTGTTCGTTTATGACAGAGGCCTTTTGCATTCGCGCATTCAGGCTTTACGCGCGGCTATGCCGCCACAATTGCATATCCATTATGCCATGAAAGCCAATCCCTTTGCGCCGTTGCTTGCTGAGATGGTCAGCCTTGTTGACGGTATTGATATTGCGTCAGGCGGTGAATTGGTCATGGCTTTACAGGCCGGAGCGGATGCTGAACAGATCAGTTTTGCTGGCCCTGGGAAGCGCGACGAAGAGCTGCTTTCAGCCATGCAAGTGGGCGTTACCATTAATATTGAATCACCTAATGAATGTGAACGCGCCTTGGCAATCGCCGCAAGCGAAGGGCTTCAACCGCATCTAGCGGCGCGCGTAAATCCCGATTTTGACTTGAAAGGATCGGGGATGAAAATGGGAGGGGGCGCAAAACAGTTCGGCATGGATGTCGATCTTGTTGCCGCTTCTGTTCAGAAAATATTGGATGCGGGCGCTCATTGGCGCGGCTTTCATATTTTCGCCGGTTCACAGGCGCTAAAGGCCGAGGCAATTATTGAAACTCAGGCGCAGACCATTGCACTGGCGGCGCGATTGGCTGAACAAATCGGCCACAGACCGGAGCATGTCAATTTAGGCGGGGGTTTCGGGATACCATATTTTCCCGGTGATAAGCCTGTAGATATCGGGCAAGTCGGCACGGCATTGAAGCAGCAGTTATCCGCTTTGCCGGAAATATTGTCGGAGACGCAATTTGCCGTGGAACTAGGGCGCTATCTTGTTGGCGAGGCAGGGGTCTATCTGACCCGGATCATTGATCGCAAAACCAGCCAGGGTGAGACGTTTCTGGTTACTGATGGTGGTCTTCATCACCAACTAGCAGCCAGTGGTAATTTCGGAACGGTCATTCGCCGCAACTATCCGGCTGCGATTGCCACCCGATATGGCATGCCGTCCCAAGAAATTGTGTCAATTGTTGGATGCCTTTGCACACCGCTGGACCTTTTGAGCGACCATGTCGAAATGCCAAAGGCCGAGGTCGGTGATATTGTCGCAATATTCTGCGCCGGTGCTTATGGTGCAACAGCAAGTCCCGCTAATTTTTTGGGGCAGGGGCCTGCCAAGGAGATATTGATCGGCTAATACCTAGGCAATGCTGTATATTGGCTGCATAGTTTTCAGTCATTACTAACGCTATCTTCACTATTTTCTCCGATAGCCTTCTCGTGATTATGTGAATCGGTCTGTTTCCTCTTGAAACCGGCAGATTGACGGAGACTGCTGCGAGGAAAATGAAATGACTGCCGCCTTTGAAAAAGTGAATCTAGCTAAAATGGCGATCGGTGCCGGTATGGTTTCTCTTGCGCTTGCGGGATGTTCCAGCACCTCTTCTGCACCGGAGCTCCCCCCGGCATCTTTTGTTTCGGAGCAGCAAGGTCCCAGTGAAGAATATGTTATCGGACCGCTGGATGAACTGACGATATTTGTCTGGCGCAACCCGGAATTGGGCGCAAAGGTTCAGGTGCGTCCCGATGGGCGAATTACGACCCCGCTGATTACGGATATGCCTGCCGTGGGCAAAACCCCTGCGGTACTTGCTGAAGACCTGACGAAGCAATTATCGCAATATATCAACGAGCCGCTGGTGTCGGTTATCGTGAATAATTTTTCCGGAACATTTTCCCAGCAAATCCGAATTGTCGGTGCGACCGAGAAACCGGCGGCCATACCTTATCGCGCCAATATGACTTTGCTTGATGCCATGATCGCTGTGGGCGGTCTTTCCGAATTTGCGGCCGGTAATAAGGCACGCCTGATCCGTTACAACAACGCAACGGGCACACAAAAAGAATACGCGCTGCGTATCGATGACCTGCTTCATCGCGGTCAAACCAGAGCAAATGTGATGCTGAGCCCCGGTGATGTCATCATAATTCCAAAGAGCATGTTTTAACAGGAATCGAAAAGATCCATGAACGGCCTTTACGACGAATTTAGAATAGCATTACACAGCGTCTGGAACAGGCGCTGGCTTGCTTTGGCTGTTGCATGGGGCATTTGTGTGTTGGGCTGGCTGGTGGTGGCGCTGATCCCGAACAGCTATGAATCAAAAGCACGTATCTCTGTCGATATGCAATCTATTTTATCCGACAAGGTCGGCATCGAATCCCGTGACCGGAAAAGGCAGATGGACAGGATTCAGGAAACACTGATTTCAACGATAAATCTGGAAAAAGTTGTCCGCGCTACGGACCTGAATCTCTCGGTTGCCAGTGATCGCGAATTAGCGGGCAAAGTCGAGGTGCTGCGAAAAAAAATCGAGATTAAATCTGACAAGGATAATATTTTTGAAATAACTGCCAATGCATCCGCGGGGAATCTCTCGGACGCGGAAAATGCCGTTCTGGCACGCGAAATTGTTCAAAAGCTGATTGATATTTTTATTGAAACGAACCTTGCCGGTGACCGCGTAGAGACAGATCAAACGCTGAAATTTCTGGATGAACAACTCGCGAAGCGTGAAAAATCATTGCGAGAAGCAGAGCAGAAACGTGTGCAGTTCGAAACAGAAAATCTGGGTCTATTACCCGGCGTCGGTTCGATTAGCCAACGCTTGGAAGCATCACGCGCAGAGTTGAACCAGATTGATGCGCAATTGGCCTCGGCATCCACCAGCCTTGCGTCTTTGAACGGCCAGTTGGCGGGCACACCGCCAACAATTGCAACGCCGGGAGTAGCCGGTGGCGGTGTTAGCGGCCAGTTAGCACAGGCAGAGGCGGAATTGGCGTCGGCACGTGCGAGGGGATGGACTGACAGTCATCCGGATATCATCGCTATGAAGAACCAGATAGCTGCACTACGAAGACAAGTTGATACAAAATCCGGGGGGCCAAGCTATGGGGCGCCAAACCCGGCCTATAGTTCGCTGCAAAGCATGCGGGCCGAACGACAAGCTTCTGTCGCGGCGCTGCAAGCGCGGAAAAATACCATTGAGGGCGATCTGGCGCAGCTTGTATCGAAACAGTCTCTGGAACCAGCTGTGGTTGCCGAGATGGCGCAAATCAACCGTGATTATGATGTTCTGAAAGCTCAATATGACAAATTGTTGCAGGACAGGGAACAGATCAAATTGCGCGGAGAAGTGGAAACGGAAACAGATGCGGTAAAGATCAAGGTTCTTGATCCTCCCTCCAGCCCGCGTTCACCTGCAGCGCCGAACCGGCCACTTTTACTTGCGGCGGTTTTGTTCGTCGGTCTGGGTGGCGGCATTGGTGCTGCCTTTGCAATGGGACAGGTGCAGACTACTTATCCAACCGCAGGGAAGCTTGAAAAGGCCAGTGGACTTCCGGTCATTGGATCGGTTTCACAGGTTTTGACGAGCAGCCAGCGCGCCATCGGACAAAAGAAAATGCGGCTGTTCTACAGCACTGCAGGAGCATTATTCGGGGTCTTCACTCTGCTGATGATCGTTGAATTTATCCAGCGTGGCATGGTTGCCTGAGGAAAAAAGATGAACAAACACAACCCTCTTAGCAAATCCGGCTCATTGCTTGAACGTGCAGCACAGATATATGATTATGTTCCGTCAAAAATGGCTGGTTCGGTGCAAAAATACGGGCCGGAAATTTTACTCCCTGAGGAGAACACACAGCAGGCTGTTCCTACCGTGGCACAAACATCTCATTATGATGGCCCACGTGTAATTGTTGATCGAGAAAAATTACGAGAAGCTGGCTTCGTGGTGCCAGATGGTCCGGTTACAGCTTTATCAGAGGAATTCCGCATCATAAAGCGTCAGTTGCTATTGACGGCCAAACAGCCGTACGTGCAGCATGGTGAGCGAATATTGATTTGTTCCGCCCATCCAAATGAAGGAAAGACATTCTGTGCTTTGAATCTGGCGCTTTCCATCGCGGCAGAGAAAGATAATGAAGTTCTGCTTGTCGATGCTGATTTTGCAAAGCCAAGTATCTTGTCCAGCCTAGGTCTGGAAGGCAGCAGAGGTCTGATGGATGCGCTGGTAGACCCGAAAATATCGGTTGAGGATTGTATTATCCACACAGATATTTCCGGTTTGGCAATCTTGCCTGCCGGGGAGCAAACGAATGCAGATACAGAATATCTGGCGTCATCGCGGACGCAAGAGGTGCTCAACCGGTTAACCCGTAATAACCCTAACCGGCTTGTTATTTTTGACTCGCCGCCTGCTCTATCGGCTTCGCCGGCTTCGGTTCTGGCTTCTCATGCAGGGCAAGTGCTGATGGTTGTTAAGGCGGACGAGACGACTGAATCAGCTCTACGTGATGCACTGGGTCTTCTGGCTGGCTGTGACAATATTCAACTCGTTTTGAACGGCACGAAATTCTCTCCGACAGGGCGGAACTTTGGCTCCTATTATGGATATGGGGCTCAATCATGAGCAGTCCTGGATTTTCGCGCTTATCGGAAATCGGAGCGTTTGTGCTATTCTTGAATGCTGCGTTAGCGCAACCGGCGCAGGCGCGTGACAGCAATATTGAAGTGACGCCCTATCTGGAAGTGCAACAAGTGCTGGTTGCGGACCTGAAGCATGGCTCTGATGTTCTGACCTACAGCACCATTGCTGCCGGGGTAGAGTCATCAGTTCAAACCCGTCAAGCGGAAGCACAGGTCAATATACGTTATGAGCGACGCTTTTTCTATGAGGATGATATCGGGGACGATGATATTCTCAGTGGGCTAGCCCGTGGCCGTGTTCAGGTTGTGCCAGATGTTCTGGCTATGGAGGCGGGAGGTATTGCTACACGTAGCCGCGTTGACCTTCGCGGAGGTGCGCCGACCAATATAGTAGGTAATATCGACAATGTTACACAAGTTTACTCGGTTTACACCGGACCATCTTTGGCAACCAATATCGGGAAGCTGAGGGTTAATGCCAATTACCGGATAGGCTATTCTAAAGTAGAAAGTGGAGATTCTGGTACATTGCCTCCCGGCCAGTCACCGATCGACATTTTCGACGATAGTGTCAGCCATTCGGCCAGTGCCGCTGTCGGCATGAGACCCGGCGATTTGCCTTTCGGCTGGACTGCTGGTGCGGGCTATGAGCGGGAAGATGCCGGTCAACTGGACCAACGGTTCGAGGGTAAATATGTTCACGTAGATATCACGGTCCCGGTGGCACCGACTGTCGCGCTTGTGGGCAGTGCCGGTTATGAGGATATAGAAATTTCCGAACGCGATGCTTTGCGAGATATCAATGGCGATCCGGTTATCGATGACGATGGCCGCTTAGTAACCGATAAGACGTCCCCGCGATTGCTGTCTTACGATCAGGACGGATTAATCTGGGATGCCGGAGTTTTGTGGCGACCAAGCCGCAGGACATCCCTGGAAGCGCGCATCGGTCGACGTTATGGTAGTACGACCTACACGGGTAATTTCAGTTATCGGCCCAATGAGAATACATCTTTGAACGTGCTGATCTATGACACTGTGTCGGGCTTTGGCAATTTGCTGAATGATAACCTGGCACTATTGGGGACCAGTTTTACAAGTGACCGCAATCCCCTCAGCGGTGAGCTCAACGGATGTGCCTTTGGCCAAACGAACAGCCTGTGTCTCAACGATGCATTGCAATCGGCAGCTTCCTCGGCATTCCGTGCACGCGGCGTAAATGCCCAATATGTTTACAGCTATAATGGCTGGAATAGCGCCTTCGCCGCCGGATATTCCCGCCGCCGCTTCTTTGCATCGCAACTGGGCGGAGTGGCTATCATTGATGGGCTAGTGGACGAAAATTACTATGCCAACCTGTCAATAGGCCGACAGCTTGATATGCGGTCGAATATTGTCACCAATGTTTATGCCAACCTTCTGGATAGCGGCTTTGCCGATGCTGCCAATGTGCTCGCTCTGGGTGTGAACGCGGCTTATCATCGCCAGATCATTCCTCGGCTCAACGGAACCGCGGCAGTTGGCCTTGATAGCTATAGGCAGGATGGTTTTTACAGTGACCTAACGGCTTCGGCGCTGCTTGGATTGCAATATGAATTTTAACCAGATCACCGCAAGCGCAAGTGGGAGATATCAGCATGTATGAAACATTCTATGGACTGAACAGTCGGCCATTCCAACTGACTCCGGACCCGCATTACTATTTTGAAAGTCTGACCCACAGAAAAGCATTGTCCTATCTGGGTTATGGCCTGGCACAGGGAGAGGGTTTTATTGTCATAACCGGCGATGTGGGTGCTGGCAAAACAACCTTGGTCAGCCACCTGATGGCAACAATCGATCGTGCGCGATTGACCGCTGGCAGTATTGTGACGACCCGCCTTGACAGTAAGGACATTGTCCGTGTCGCAGCGACCAATTTTGATATTGATACAAAGGGCATGGACAAGGCGCAGTTACTCAGCGCTTTCGAAGAATTCCTGCATAGTGAGGCACGGGCCGGACGCCGGTGTCTGCTGATTGTAGATGAGGCGCAGAATCTGCCGACGGATTCTTTGGAAGAGCTGCGTATGCTATCCAATTTTCAACTGGGTGGTCAGGCGCTGCTGCAAATATTCTTGCTCGGTCAGCCTGAATTTCGGGATATGTTGCAACAATCCGACCGGCTGGAACAATTACGTCAAAGGGTAATCGCACATCATCATCTGGATCCAATGGAGTCGCAAGAAGTAGAGCCTTATATCATGCACCGGCTTACCAAGAGCGGATGGGCGGGGCGGCCTCAAATTACCTCGGATATATTTTCTCTGCTTTTTGATGAAACAGGCGGTGTACCGCGCAAGATCAACACTCTTATGAGCCGTGTGATGTTGATGGGCGCGGTTGAACAGGCCGAATTGATAGACTTGTCACTGGTACGCCGTGTTTTGGCTGACTTGAAAGGTGAGGAAGTCGAAATCGCGGACCCCGACGCGGCGGCTGGCCGAGTTACTGAAGAACGCCCAGTATGGGAGAATTCTAACAGAGATGTATCTGTGAAAGAACAACCGCAGACGCAGGTAGAAGGCCACTCGGAGCCCGTATCTGAAAAGCGCGAAGAAACGATCTCTTCGCCAAATGCTGAAGCTGAATCGAACCACAGGCTGTTAGCCCATATCGATATGATGACCAGCAAGCTTGCTGCGTTAGAATCCCGTTTGGACAACCATGAGGAGAGCGTTCACCGCGTGTTGTCGATGCTTGTCGAATGGGTCGAAAATGATATCCGCAGCAAAGAAAGCTATGTCAATGCAGGACGGGCGGCTTGAAACATTAGATAAGGCGAGGAAGGGCAATGCTTTGCTCAACGCCATGTCGGTGGATATTGAAGACTGGTTTCAGGTTGGTGCCTTCGAAACAGTAATCGACCGTACCGATTGGGATGGTCTGGAGCACCGCGTCGAGCGAAATAGTCATGCCGTTCTCGATCTGTTTGATGAGACGGGAATCAAGGCAACTTTCTTTACGTTGGGCTGGGTGGCGGAACGCTATCCCAAACTTATGCAGCGCATCGTTTCGGCAGGGCATGAAGTAGCCAGCCATGGCTATGATCATGCGCGCGTTTTCACAATGACCGCAGATCAGTTCCGTGATGATCTAGACCGTAGCCGCAAGCTTTTGGAGGATTGTACCGGACAGACCGTAACAGGTTACCGTGCGCCCAGCTTTTCAATAGATGCACGCACGCCGTGGGCGCATGAAATATTGGCGGAACAAGGGTATCATTACTCTTCAAGCGTCGCGCCAATCAGGCATGACCATTATGGCTGGGCTGGGTCACCGCGTTTTGCATGGAAACCGGTTGCAGGATCAGATTTGATTGAATTGCCTGTTACAACGGTAAAAGTCGGAAACCGGATTTTCGCCGCGGGTGGTGGCGGTTTTTTCCGCCTGCTTCCCTATGCATTTTATGATCGGGCTATCCGCAAAATGCAGAAAGATGACGGCCGCAGCGCGATATTCTATTTCCATCCATGGGAAATTGACCCGGATCAACCACGCGTCGGCAATGCGCCTTTGAAATCAAAGCTGCGCCATTATAGCAGACTGGGCGTGATGCGCTCCAAGCTAGTGCGTGTTGGCAAAGACTATGCGTGGGGCAGGGTAGATGAACTGGCTGCGATGGAATGTGGGCTAGTGCAATGAATATGCCCTTCACTCCGCAGTCTCTGACCATCCGTATATTGGACCGGGAAGACCCGGAAGAATTGACGCAGATAGACGGGTTTGTCGACGACCACTCAGGCGGCTTGGCTTTTCACCGTCCAGCTTGGTTATTGAGCACTTCAAAGGCTTGCGGCCACGAATGGCGTTATATGCTGGCCAAAGACCGAGAAGGAAAGTTGCAGGCAATCCTCCCGTTCACCCTGATCCACTCGGCATTATTTGGACGTGCATTGGTTTCATCGGGTTTTGCGGTTGGTGGGGGGATACTGAGTCGGAGCGAACAGGCAACAGAAATACTGGCAGATGCCATATGGAAATTTGCCGAGGAGTATAGTTTCCCGACTGTTGAACTGCGCGGTGGCCCGATGCCATGCGGGGAATGGCAGAATGTGGACGGTGTCTATGCGGGTTTTGTGGCAGATTTAGCGCACGATGATGAAAGCCAGTTACTGGCTATCCCGCGAAAGCAGCGGGCAGAAATCCGCAAAGGATTGAAAAGCGATCTGGAAGTTCGCGTCGGGGTAAGTGAAGAGGAAAGGGCGGATCATTACCGCGTGTATGCGGAAAGTGTCCGCAATTTGGGCACTCCAGTATTCCCTAAGGCGCTATTTGATGAGGTTTTGGACGCTTTTGGCTCGGATGCGGATATTCTTACCATATTGAACGGCGGGAAGCCGGTGGCCAGCGTGTTGAGCCTATATCATGGTGGGACCGTTATGCCTTATTGGGGCGGTGGAAGCTATGATGCACGGCGGCTGCGTGCCAATGATGTGATGTATTATGAGTTGATGAAGCATGCCCGGCGGCGCGGGTGCAAGCGGTTTGATTTCGGCCGCTCAAAGGTCGGAACGGGGGCCTATGCGTTTAAAAAAAACTGGGGTTTTAACCCGGAGCCTCTTTCCTATACCATACGCACCGAGGACGGAGAGACCGCGCGTGATATCAACCCGATGAGTCCGAAATACCGGCTGCAAGTCGCTTTATGGAAAAGACTGCCCCTTTCCCTGGCAAATTTGCTGGGACCGGTAATTGCCAAAGGATTGGGCTGATGGGTGAGATATTATTCCTGAGCCACCGTGTTCCCTGGCCGCCAAACCGGGGCGATAAAATCCGCTCGCACCATATTTTGCGCAAACTGATAGACCATGTGCCGGTGCATTTGGTTTGTTTTGCCGATGATGAAGCAGAGGCAACGGAAAGGTGCGACATTAAGCCGTCCTTGGCGTCTGTACAGATAGTTCAGCGAACAAAGCCCAACTGGCAGGCGGGGATAGAGGGCATTATTACCGGAAAGCCGGTTTCGCTGACTTCTTTTGATAGTGGCGAGATAAGAGAATATGTCGAAAATATTCTCGCAACCCGCCCGATTGATTGCATTTTCGTGTTTTCCGGACAGATGGCGCAATTTGTTCCTGAGGATTATTCGGGCCGGTTGGTCATGGATTTTGTCGATGTCGATAGCGCAAAATTTGAAAGCTATGCGGATGCTGGTTCGGGGCCGATGGCTTGGATAAACCGGCGTGAAGGTAAACTGCTCCGTGCTTTTGAGCAAAAAGTGGCCGTTCGGTCCGATTTCGCACTTTTTGTAAGCGAAGCGGAGGCGCAGTTATTCCGGCAGCGATCTGGTCTGGATGCCCGGAAGATTAGGGCTGTAGGTAACGGTATAGATCTTGATTTCTATGACCCTGATAAGGCCTGCGCCGTCACCAGTCATATGGACGGTCCGCTAATTATTTTTACGGGGCAAATGGATTATCGCCCGAACGTGGATGCTGTTGTCAGCTTTTCGGGTGAGGTTATGCCCGAAATCCTCAAACATTATCCCTACGCGCAATTTGCTATAGTCGGGCGTGCACCCAAAGACGAAGTTTTGCTGCTGGACGGAGTGAACGGCACGATTGTCACTGGAAGCGTTGATGATATTCGCACTTGGATGAAGGCGGCTGATATTGTCGTCGCCCCGCTGCGTATCGCACGGGGTATCCAGAACAAGGTTCTGGAAGCCATGGCTATGGCAAAGCCCGTTGTGGCGTCCGTCGCTGCGGCGCAGGGTATAGAAGCTGTCGATGGGCAGCATTTTCATATCGCCAAAGATCCGCGGCATGAGGCAGAGCTGGTATGTACCCTGTTGGCAGATCCCAAAAAAGCCAAGGCGCTTGGTGAAAGTGCGCGGAGGCTTATCCGCTCGGCATATAGCTGGGAAACACAGCTTACAGATATAGCGGAACTTTGCGGCCTTGGTGCGCGTAAATTGACCGAGGCGGCAGAATGAGCAGCGGGGTTATAGATCCTGCGGCGAATATCACAGCAACTAAGCCGGTTTCGCAGTTGTGGAAAAAACATTTGCGTCTTTTGGGTTTGGCGATGGCCGCGATCATCCTGATGTTCTGGCGTGATGGCTTGGCGATGGTGGACACATGGTGGAATGTCTCTACCTACAATCACTGCCTGTTGATCCTACCGATCATTTTTTGGCTGGTGCATCAGCGCCGCGAAGAGCTGGCAAAAATCACGCCGGTAATCTGGGTGCCGGGAATGCTGTGGATTGTTGCTGCATCTACCGGCTGGATGCTGGGCGAAGCAGCTGGTGTTTCCTTTGCCCGTCAGCTTGGTCTTGTCATGATGCTGCAAGGCACTGTCATGACATTGCTTGGCCCCAGAGTCTTGCGAGGCTTGATCTTTCCTTTGTTTTACAGTTTTTTCCTGGTGCCTGTCGGGGAAGAACTTGTCCCGTTCCTGCAAACGATCACTGCAAAAATGTCGATGGTCTTTCTGGGATGGGCAGATATTCCCGCCTTTATCGACGGTATTTTTATCTCCACCCCGACGGGCTATTTTGAAGTTGCGGAGGCTTGCTCCGGTGTAAAGTTCCTGATTGCGATGGTTGCTTATGGCGCATTGGTCAGCAACATCTGTTTCAAAAGCTGGCCACGGCGTATATTGTTCATGATTGCAGCGGTCGTCGTGCCGGTTATCGCCAATGGCATCCGGGCATTCGGTACAATCTATATCGCGCACCATACCAGCACGGACTTTGCGACCGGTTTTGATCATATCTTTTACGGTTGGTTCTTCTTTGCGTTTGTACTGGTGTTGGTGATGGCAATCGGCTGGCCCTTTTTTGATCGAAAGATTGATGAGCAGATGATTGATGGGGAAGCTATCGAGCATAGTAATTTCCTTCTCCCCAGATCCGGTCAATCAAAATTGCACCCCGGTGCCGTGATGATGGCCATGGCGGTGATTGTGACAGCACCGGTGCTCTGGACCAGTGCGCTGGCCGCACAAAGCTCTCCGGTTCCTGATAAGATTGCATTGCCCGAGGTCGCGGGATGGGATCGTGTCGACTATCGACCGCGATATGACTGGCAGCCGCGCTTTGACGGTGCGAACCATCGATTGCTGGGCCGGTACCGTAGCGTGGAAAACGGGGCAGAGGTTGATCTCGCCATCGCCGTTTATGACCGGCAAGCGGATGACCGCGAGATTGTGGGATATGGGCAGGGCGCTTTTGATCCCGGCACCCGGTGGTCGTGGACGCGAAATTTGCCCGGCCCTCCTTCTGGAAGTGCGATACAGATAACCGCACCCGGCCCGGTTGTTCGTGATGTGCAGTCTTATTTCCGGGTGGGGGGCATATTGACGGGAAGCGCATCTGCCGTAAAGTTTGAAACGCTGAAGTCACGCTTGCTTGGCGGCAACCAGCAAGCGGTGGCTGTGCTGATCTCTGCCGAGAAAGTCGATGAAGCCGGGCCTGGGCGAGCGATGAACGATTTTCGGCGGGCACTTGGACCGATTGATAAATTGGCTGACGAAATGGCGGGCCTGCGCTAGGGCGCATTTCATGTGCGGCATTACAGGAATATTTCATCTCGAAACGGCCAAGCCGGTTGATCCGGCGCGCCTGCGTAAAATGACCGATAGCTTGAGGCACCGTGGTCCCGATGGCTCTGGTATCTGGACTGCGCCTGGCGTTGGTCTGGGCCACCGCCGCCTGTCGATCATCGATCTGGAGGGCGGAGCACAGCCGATGCTGACCGCCGACGAGGCGCAGGTTATTAGCTATAATGGCGAGATTTATAATTTTCAGGATGTGCGCGCCGAACTGGAATTGCTTGGCCACCGGTTCATAACGAGCAGCGATACCGAAGTCATTCTCTATGCCTGGCGGCAATGGGGCACCGACTGCCTGAAACGGCTGAACGGCATGTTCGCTTTCGCGATATTTGACCAGCGCACCAAACAGATGTTTCTGGCGCGGGACAGGCTGGGCGTAAAACCGCTTTTCTATGCGCCGGTGTCGGACGGCAGCATAGTGTTCGGATCCGAGTTGAAGGCACTGCTCGCCAATCCCCTGCTGCGGCGGGAACCAAATATCCGGGCGGTCGATGACTATCTGGCATTTGGATATGTGCCGGACCAGACTTCGCTTTTGAAGGGCGTAAAGAAACTTCCCGCTGGCCATTATCTGCTCTTGGAGCAAGGAAAGCGCGAACCCGACCCGATCCAGTATTGGGATATGGATTTCAGCCAGCGGAGTAAAGATTCTGCGGCGGCGCTTGAGGAGGAGTTGATCGCGTTGATGCGCGATGCGGTGGGATCGCGGATGATTGCAGATGTGCCGCTGGGCGCGTTCCTGTCCGGCGGCGTTGATAGCAGTTCGGTCGTGGCCCTGATGTCGGAGAAAAGCCGTCATCCCGTCAAAACCTGTTCTATCGGTTTTGACCAGTCCACCCTGGACGAGACA
Organism: Parasphingorhabdus sp.; assembly: GCF_036568145.1. Taxonomy (GTDB): domain Bacteria; phylum Pseudomonadota; class Alphaproteobacteria; order Sphingomonadales; family Sphingomonadaceae; genus Parasphingorhabdus. The sequence continues at coordinate 164,124 of NZ_DATCTC010000039.1, forward strand.
GGCTATGCCGAGCAAGTGGCGCAGCGGTTCCGGACAGACCACCGCTCGCGCATCGTCGCTGCGGATGATTTCGGATTGATCGACACGCTGGCCGACCATTTTGACGAGCCCTTTGCCGATGCTTCGGCATTGCCGACATACCGCGTGGCGCAGCTGGCCCGTGAGAATGTGACCGTAGCTTTGTCAGGCGACGGAGCGGATGAGGCGTTGGCCGGATATCGCCGCCATGTCTTTCACCATGCAGAGGAGCGGGTAAGGGCGTTGGTTCCCCAGTCCATTCGCGGTCCCGCCTTGGGTTGGCTCGGCCGGGTATATCCCAAGGCCGATTGGGCACCGCGGCCCCTGCGGGCCAAATCGACGTTGATGTCGCTGGGCCGCACCGGAGCCCAAGGCTATACCGATGCCGTTGGCGTGACAACGGCGGCGCGTAGGCAGGCGATCTATTCCGATAATATGATGCGGCAGCTTGCCGGTTATCAGGGGGAGGATCGGATGATTGCGCTGATGGAACAGGCGCCGGCACGCAACGGGTTGGATCAGGCGCAATATGCCGATATGAAAATGTGGCTTCCCGGTGATATATTGACCAAAGTGGACCGTACCAGCATGGCGGTGAGCCTTGAGGCGCGGGAGCCTTTGCTGGATTACAGGTTGATGGAATTTGCCGCCCGGTTGCCGACTAACCTCCGGATACGGGGTGGAACCGGCAAATATCTAATGAAAAAGTCGATGGAACGATATTTGCCGAAGGACATACTTTATCGTCCGAAAATGGGCTTTGTAACGCCCATAGCGCAGTGGTTTCGCGGGCCTCTGGCGCATGAAGCGCGGAAGGTTGCCGGGGCTGGCACGCTATCCCGGACGGGCTGGTTTGACCAACAAGCGCTGCACAGGATTGCCGATGACCATATTACTGGAAAGTCCGATAATAGCCGCTTGCTTTGGCAACTTTTAATGCTCGATAGATCACTCTCCAGATTGTTCCAGCTTTAATCGGGATACACGGCTTCAACAAAATACAGACCATCCGGCGGCGCATTAAAGCCCAGCGCGCGGCGGTCCCTGGCTTCCAGTGATTTGCGTAAATCATCGCTGTTCCATTTGCCGGTTCCGACCAGTTTAAGGGAACCGACCATCGAACGCACCTGATGATGGAGGAAGGAGCGCGCTGCGACTTCGACCTCTATCTCTTCGTCAAAGCGGGTGACGGATATGCTGTCCAGCGTCTTGACCGGATTTTGAGACTGACAGTGGACTGAACGAAATGTCGTGAAATCATGCTGCCCGACCAATATCTGCGCCGCATCGTGCATTGCGCCCGCATCCAATGGCGGGGCGACCTGCCAGCTATGCCCCTTGTCGAGGGTCAGCGGGGCACGGCGGTTGGTAATCTTGTAAACATAGCGCCGGCCGATACAGGCAAAGCGTGCGTGCCAGTCATCAGCCACAATATCGCAGGCCAGAACGGCTACCGGATGTGGCCTTAGCCCCGCGTTAATCCCTTCCATCAGGCGAAAAGGCGTTAATCTGGTTTCCAGATCAAAATGCGCCCGCATACCCAGGGCGTGAACCCCGGCATCGGTGCGGCCTGTGGCGTGGACGCGCACGTCCTGCTGCGTGATAGACAAGATGGATTGCTCGACCACCTGCTGAACGCTGGGGCCGTGATCCTGCCGCTGCCAGCCCATGAACGGGCGGCCATCATATTCAATGGTCAGGGCAAAACGGGTCATAAGTTCTGTCCGTTAGCCTTCAAATCCGTTAGGCCTGAGCTTGTCGAAGGGTGTTCCCAGGTCGAGGAGCGAGGTTCGACAGGCTCACCACTAACGGAGAGGCCAATAACGGATGGCGTAATCTGGTTAGGATCAGCCAAGTTTCGCGCCTTCCGGAATAGTCGTGCCGCGCAGGAAGTCAGCCAATGCCATTTTGGGCTTTCCGGCCTTCTGGATCAGGGCCGGAGTGATCGCGCCCGTGCCGCATATTATGGTCAGCTTGTCATTTATCACGGTGCCCGGCTCCACATCCGGGGAGATGTCTTCGCTGTCCCTGGGATGGGGCGGTGCACCGTGGATTATGGCGCTGTGTATTCTGTAGCGTTCGCCGTCATATTCAAAAAATGCGCCCGGTACCGGATTAAAGGCGCGAATCTGCCGCACCACCTGTTCCGCCGGTTGTGCAAAGTCGATCCGCGCTTCTTCCTTCGTGATTTTCTTGGCATAGGTAGCCATTGCATCATCCTGGATTTCGGGAGGATGGTCACGCGGAATTGCGAGATATTGCACCATCATTTCCGCGCCGGTTTGAGCCAGCTCGTCGGTCAGTTCGCCAGCGGTTTTCGTCCCGACCTCGGTGGTGGATTTCAGTAGCATCGGCCCGGTATCCAGCCCGCGTTCCATCTGCATAATGGTAATGCCGGTTTGTTCGTCGCCTGCCAAAATGGCCCTCTGAACCGGGGCCGCACCGCGCCAGCGCGGCAATAGCGAACCGTGAATGTTAAGACATCCCATGCGCGGCGCATCCAATATCGCCTGGGGCAGGATAAGTCCGTAAGCCGCAACAATGGCTGCATCCAGATCTAGAGCGGCAAACTCTGCCTGTGTCTCTTCGTCCTTCAAGGACGTTGGCACGCGAACGGTAAGGCCCAGTTCCTCCGCAGCCTGCTGAACGGGCGAGGGGGTCAGTTTCTTTCCGCGACCGGCGCGGCGCGGTGGCTGTGAATAGACGGCGACAATCTCATGACCGGCTGCGTGTAGCGCGCGCAGGGCGGGAACCGCAAAATCGGGCGTGCCCATGAACGCAAGGCGCAGTTTTTCGGGAGATAATGTGGTCATAGGATCGCCTGATTTCTGGCTTCGCTGGTTTCAAAGTTCACAAAGTTCACACCAAGACGCGTTTTTTGCGCCCCACGGAAATCCGGTTCCGGCCCAAGGGGTTTTGCGGATATGCAGATACAGCGAGTCATGGGGCCTCCCTACCGAAACTCGGCCATGTAGGACAGCAATTTCCGGCTTATGATCCTCTAATGATCTGGAAGAACATGTTTATGGTAGCAGCGCGCGCGGCTTGGCTTTAAAGATCAGGGCATGGCATCACAAGAGATCGAAAATCTGGTTCAGGTTCTTTCCAAACTTCCCGGTTTGGGGCCACGCTCGGCCCGGCGGGCGGTGTTGCACCTGCTCAAGCGTCCGGAAACGACGATGAAGCCGATCATGGCTGCGATGGAGCAGGTGAGCGCCAATCTTGTCACTTGCGAGGTTTGCGGCAATGTCGATACACAAAATCCCTGCCAGATATGTCAGGACCCGCGCCGGGATGAAAAATCGCTCTGCGTGGTTGAGGAAGTATCGGACCTTTGGGCGCTCGATAAATCCCGGCTGTTTCCCGGCAAATTCCATGTGCTGGGCGGGCGGTTATCGGCGCTGGATGGCGTGCGGCCCGAAGATATTGCAATCGACAAGCTTATTGCCCGCGTGGAAAAGGGCGGCATTGATGAAGTCGTGCTGGCCATGAATGCGACGCTTGAGGGGCAGGCAACGGCGCATTATATTGCCGAACGGCTTGAAAACTATCCGCTGCGGCTCAGCCAGCTTTCCCATGGTATACCTGTTGGCGGAGAGCTGGATTATCTCGACGAGGGCACATTGGCACAGGCGCTGCGCTCACGTAGGCCAATAAACAGCGATAGATGAATTCGGGCGCTTGACGTTTTCGGGCAAAATACCTAAATTTAGGACATGGCTATTTTACCGATCCTTGAGGTTCCCGACCCGCGTCTGAAAACTGTTTCAGAGCCGGTTACTGTGTTTGATGATGAGCTGAAAACGCTGATCGCGGACATGTTTGAAACCATGTATGACGCGCCGGGCATTGGCCTTGCCGCGATACAGGTCGGTGTGCCCAAACGGATTTTGGTAATCGACCTTCAGGAACCCGTGGAACATGACCATGAACATGGCGAGCATTGCAACCATGACCATGAAGTCATCCGCGACCCGCGCGTGTTTATCAATCCCGAAATCCTGAACCCTTCGGAAGACCTTTCGGTTTATAGCGAAGGCTGCCTCTCTGTGCCGGACCAATATGCCGATGTCGAACGGCCATCCGCGATCACGGCCCGTTGGCAGGATGAAGACGGCAACAGCCATGAAGAACAGATTGACGGCCTGCTCGCAACCTGTTTGCAGCATGAGATGGACCATCTGGAAGGTATATTGTTCATCGACCACCTGTCCCGCCTGAAACGCCAGATGGTTCTGAAAAAGCTGGCGAAACTACGTAAAGAAGCGGCGTAAGCGATCACCCCCTAATCCGTCATTCCCGCGCAGGCGGGAATCCAGCTTGATTGTCTGGAAGGCTCCGCTTTGTGTATAAGACACCGGCTGCTGCTGAAATTACGACATAAAAAAGCCAACTTGCAACTCGCCTGACTCCAGTGTAAGTTCCTGTTTCGTTCTATCTGGAGGGGCTTGTCTTGGACGCTATCACCGCACTGACTGTTGTTATCGCATTATTTTTGGGACTGGGCCTGGGCTGGTTTGCCGGTGTGCGCGTGGGAAAAGGAGCGGCCAAGGCTGCGGAGGAGGCCACCGCGTCCCTGCGGATGATGCTGGATAGCGTGACGGCGGAGCGGGAAGAAGCGCGATCGGAGCGCGATAACTTGCGTGAAGAGCGCGATACTGCGCGTCAATCCTTGGCTTCGGTGGAGGCCAGCGCCCGCAATTTGACGGAGGAACGCGACAGCGCGCGCTCCGAACGCGATACGCTTCGTCAGGACCGCGATATGGCACGGCAATCACTGGCGACGCTGGAAGCGGATGCCCGCAATCATGAAAAGCAGTTGAAGCAGTTGATTGAAGCGAAAGAGGCGCTGTCCGCGCAATTTTCCGAAATCGGAGCAAAAATGCTCGATGAAGCGCAGGACAAGTTCCTGAAGCGCGCCAACCAGCGGTTTGAAGAAGCCAATGAAAAGGGCGGCGCGAAAATTGAAAAACTGCTCCAGCCGGTGAATGAGCGGCTTTCTGCTTACGAGAAAAGCGTTCACCAGATCGAGAAGGAACGGACCGAGGCATATGCCGGGATCACTGCGACGATCGAACAGGTGCGTTTGGGGCAGGACAGGGTGCAGCAAGAGGCCGCACGGCTTGTAAACAGTTTGCGTAACGCCCCGAAATCGCGTGGCCGCTGGGGGGAGCAACAGCTCAAAAATGTGCTCGAAACCTGCGGATTGTCGGAACATACGGATTTTGTCACAGAGCAAAGCATCGACACGGAAGACGGGCGGTTAAGGCCGGATGCAGTGATCAGCGTGCCGGGTGGCCGCAAGCTGGTGATCGATGCGAAAGTGTCGCTTAATGATTATCAGGACGCCTTTGCAGCGGAGGATGATGCGGCGCGCGACCATGCGATGGGGCGGCATTGCATTTCCATGAAGGCGCATATCGATGGCTTGTCGAAAAAGGCTTATTGGGACCAGTTTGAAAATGCGCCCGATTATGTGATCATGTTCGTGCCGGGTGAGCATTTTCTTTCCGCCGCTTTGGAGCATGAACCGGCGCTGTGGGATCATGCTTTTGAGAAAAAGGTCCTGCTCGCCACGCCGACCAATCTGGTCGCTATCGCCCGCACGGTGGCTGGCGTCTGGCGGCAAGAGAAAATGGCCGCAGAAGCCAAGCAGATCGGGCAATTGGGCAAGGAAATGTATGATCGGCTTGCCGTGGCCGGGGAACATCTGAAACGCATGGGAACGGGACTGGGCAGTGCGGTTGGCAATTATAACAAATTTGTCGGCAGCTTTGAACGCAATGTCATGGCGACAGGCCGCAAATTTGCGGAGCTGAACATTGAAACGGGCAAGAAAAATCTCGACCCCGTGGCAGAGATAGAAGCCCTGCCGCGCTATTCCGCCTCTGAGGAAACAGCGATGCTTGAAGATGATAGCATTAAAGCAAATGACGGGGCGAATAAGAACCCAACAGAAGAAGCAGCGGAATAGAGTCCTTATTCAGGCACCGTCGCTTGCATTGTCTTCGCCAGCACTGCCTTCGCTCACGCTGGCTTCGGTTGCCGGACCGGATAATATATCGCCGCCGCAGCCGGTTTGATAACCGGCATTGCTGACGGCCACTTTTACGGTGTCCGCATATTCGTTGTCGCTCATGCCATCATTGCATTTTTGGGCGGATGCTACGGTTACGGTAATATTATGCTGGTCGTTAAAGCCCTTTATTTCCCAGCCCGTCGGTGTCTTCTTCATCCTCTGGATGGGGAGAGTAAAGTCATTGGTGGCTTCCGGCGATGAGTAGGCAATCTGGTCATCCTTGATTTCAATGGACCAGAAGGGTTCTGTACCGATGGCTTTATATTCGGCCAGTTTTTCTTCTACTGGAGGCGCTTCGGGCGGTTCGGAATTGCAGGCCGTTAATAATAAAGGCAATGCTGCTATGGGCAATATTATGTTTTTCATGTCTCTCTCCCTAAGAGCATGATAGCATATTGATAAATATTACAGAATAGGAATTATTTCCGGCGCTGGTTAAGCACTTCATAAGCCATGACAGCGCCCGCAACTGCGGCGTTCAGACTGTCTGCCTTGCCCATCATCGGCATTTTGACCAGATGATCGCAAGCCGCTTCATATTCCGGGGGAAGGCCCTGGGCTTCGTTGCCGATCAACAGGAATGTCGGCGCTTCATAACGGACGGACTGGTAATCCTTGTCGGTGTTCAGGCTGGTGCCGATCAGTTGTCCGTCACCAGCGCGCAGCCACTCCAGAAAGTCACTCCACGAAGCCTGCGCTATTTTCTGCGTGAATATCGCGCCCATGCTGGCCCGCACGGCTTCGACCGAAAAGGGATCGACGCAGTCGTCAATCAATATCAAACCGCCAGCCCCCACGGCATCGCCAGTGCGTAATATGGTGCCAAGATTTCCGGGGTCACGCAGCGACTGGGCAACCATCCAGATGCCCGATGCACTGCGGTCAAGGTCAGCCAGCGCGGTCGGATGATCCTCATAAATGCCGATGATGGATTGCGGATTGGATTTGCCGGACAGCTTGGCTATAATCGCTTCGCTGGTTTCAATCACTTCGCCGCCATTTTCAAAAACCGCCTGTTCGATTTTCCGGGCGAGGGGGTGCAGATCGGTATCTTCGACGACCACCAGCAATTTCGGTGTTATCCCGGCGTCCAGCGCCTCTGTCAGGATCCGCAGACCTTCGGCGAGAAAATGGCCTTCGCGTTTGCGATGCTTTTTCTCGCGCAGGCTTTTGAGTCGTTTGATTGTCGGGTTGGAAAATCCGGTTATCTGGCGTCGTTCAAAGGTGGAATTTTCGGAAGGCATGGTTTTTAATCCTCGCCAAAGCCGTCAACGACCAGTCCGGCGAGTTTTTCCAATGCGCTTGCGGCCTGATCGCCTGCCACGATAATCTCGATATTGTCGCCTTTGGCCGCGCCCAGCATCATCAGGCCCATGATCGACGTGCCGGTTACTTCAACACCGTCTTTGGCAACTTTGACCGACAGATGCGCAGGCAATTTGCTGACATAGGTGACGAATTTTGCACTGGCTCTGGCATGAAGGCCGCGGTTATTGGTGATGGCGACGGTCTTGCGATACTCGCTCACGCATCTGTTCCCAGGATTTCCGATGCAACGCTGATATATTTTTGCCCGGCTTCCTTGGCAGCAGCCACGGCGTCATTCACGTTCATGCATTTGCGCGCGCCATCCAGACGGATGAGCATGGGCAAATTCACCCCTGCGATAACTTCGACCTTGCGCTTTTCCATCAAGGAAATGGCAAGGTTGGACGGCGTGCCGCCAAACAGGTCGGTCAGGATGATAACGCCTTCGCCATCATCAACCTTCGCAATGGAATTGGCAATTTCCTCCCGCCGCTGCTCCATGTCATCATGGGGCCCGATGCAAACGGATAGAATCCCTTTTTGCGGGCCAACAACATGTTCCATGGCCGTTATAAATTCCACGGCCAAGCGGCCATGGGTAACAAGAACCAAACCGATCATTGCTATTAAATACCCTTATTTCTTCCGTTTAAATCCTGAATCGCCTCAAATGCTTCCATAGGGCGGGATGTCAGATTGCGATGGACGACAGTGGGCGAAAATCCGGCCCCATGCAACCTTTTGCTAAGCACTTCGGCAATATGTACCGATCTGTGACGCCCGCCGGTGCAACCTATGCCGATATTGACATAGGCTTTGCCCGCCTTGATATATTTTGGCAGCAGGAATGTCAGCGTATCCTCAAACTTGTCCAAGGCTTCGGCATAGGCGGAATCCTTGGCAATATACTCCCCAACCGGTTCATCCAGCCCCGTCAGCATTTTCAAATCGGGGTCCCAGAACGGGTTGGACAAAAACCGCACATCGAAAAGCAGATCGATATTATTGGGCAGGCCGCGTGAAAAGCCGAAACTGGTTATGGTCACTGTCGTAGTTTCAGTGTTTTGCAGGCTGAACTCTGCGCGAATCCGCTTTTGCAGGTCGTTGGTGGAAAGCGTGGTTGTATCAATAACATGGTCTGCCCATCGGCGGATGGAATCGAATGTGTTGCGTTCTGCCGCAATGCCTTCTTTTGCCGGACGATCAAGGGCGAGGGGATGCCGCCGCCGCGTTTCGCTATAGCGGCGCTCCAGCTCGCTCCCCGCGCAATCCAGATAGAGCATGGAGATATGATAATTGTCAGTTTCCTGCAGTTTCTTGATGCCCTTGATCAGGTTGTCATGATTGAAACCGCGGGTCCGGCTGTCAAATCCAATGGCCAGCGGAGGATCTGCATCACCGTGTGAGCGGGACGGCGGTGTTTTCAGAAGACGCTCGACAAGACGGATGGGGAAATTGTCGATGGTTTCCCAGCCAATATCCTCAAGCGTCTTCAATGCGGTTGTTTTTCCCGCACCCGACAAGCCCGTGACCAGCAGAACATGCTTTTTTGTCGTCACGATTATGCGCCTTCCGCCCGGTGCAAAAGCCGGTTTAACGCCATCTCCACTTTGATCGGAGCACTGGCCTCAATAGGGTTAATGGCTATGGTCGGAATCTTGATTGTCATGATTGTCTCTGTCTGGCTATCCATCGGATAGCGCTCAACTTGTGATTTTAACTGCACCTGGAGCATGAGGGGAATATTCGAAACATGCTCGCAGTCAAAAATGCCCAGTGAACGCACCTCCATTTTCCCTGCGATTCTGGCAGGTGCTTCCATCACTATCTGGCTATCATGAAGGTAAAGGTCAACATAGTCATCACAGATAAGATTTGCCCCCCGGTCAATGAGGCGCAGAGCCAGGTCGGATTTGCCGGAATTGGACGGTCCGGATATCAGGATGCCGGCGCCATTAATGGCGACACAGCTTGCATGGCGTGTCTCTTTTTCCATGAAGGGGACTATATCATAATTCTGCTTTGGGCAGGCGGATTTCGAAACATGCCCCTTGCTGTCCGTCCGGGCGGTCAATGGCCCTGATCGTGCCGTCATGCCCTTCTATAATCGTCTTGGCGATGGCAAGGCCAAGCCCGCTATGCTTGCCAAACTCCTCACCCGATGGCCTGTCGGAATGGAATCGTTTGAAGATATTCTGGCGATGTTCATCCGCTATGCCCGGCCCCTGATCCGCAACCTGGATGACAACTTCTTCGGCATCCGGGGTAGCCAATATTTCGATCAGCCCGTCTGGCGGCGAAAAGGATACGGCGTTGTCCAGGATATTGCTGAATACACGTTCCAGCCGGTCGTCATCGCCCATGACCATGGCAACGCCGCGTCCGGGACGCGCAAAGGCAATTTTTATGTCTTCGTTGGTCGTTCGCTGTTCGCGGGCGGCGAGAAGCTGATCCAGCATTTTTCCGACATCAACCGGTTCGAATTTGGTCCTTGCCAGTTCGGCGTCCACGCGGGATGCTTCGGAAATATCATTGATAAGCCGGTCGATGCGGCGCACATCATCTTTGGCGACGTCTAGCAACTGGTTTCGCAAATCCGGATCATCGACCCGTTCCAGCCCTTCCAAAGCCGATCGTAACGAGGCGAGCGGGTTTTTGATTTCATGGCTGACATCTGCGGCGAAGGCTTCGGTCGCGTCTATGCGATAACGCAAGGCGGCGCTCATATCGGCCAGCGCGCGGGCAAGCTGCCCAATTTCATCACGTCTGCCCGGCATCCTGGGGACGGTGATTTCCGGCGCACGGCCCAGCCGCACGCGGATTGCTGCACGCGCCAGTTTGCGTATCGGGCGCACAATGGTCCGCGCTAGAAATAAGGATAATAATATCGAAACAATGGCAGTGAGGAATATGACCTGAACGACATTAGTTCGCTCTGCCCGGACAATCCGCGTTATATCCCGCGCATTGCTGGTGAGTAGCAAAACCTGACCGCTGGCCGGCACACGGGATGCGGCGATTATGACAGGGGTGCGGTCCGGCGCATAACGAACAGCACTATTGGGCTCTTGATTTTGCGAGAGCGATTTTATCTCCGGCCAGGCCGAAGCAATGTCTTGCTCTGGTTCTTCGAAATCAAACACGGGTGCGCTAAGAACTAAAAAATCAACTGACTTGTCTAGCGCCCTGGCAACATCTTTTCTCCAAGGCTCCTCTTCCGGGTCCCTGAATTCATAGGTCGGCTCTGCCAGTTCAAAACTATCGGCGATTTTTACTCCGTTTTCATCATAAAGCCGCAAGCGGGCCTCCAGATGGGATGCAAAGTTCACCAGCAATTCACTCCGGTTGGCGGGTGATTGCATGTCCAGCGCTTCGCCGATGATCCGGGTTTGAACGCGGGCCTGATAAAGTCGCTCCCCGGTCAGTTCATCCCGGTAATTATCGAGGTAAAACAAACTGCCGGCAAGCAAGGCTATCGCCAAGATATTGACCGCCAAGATGCGGGTGGTCAGCGACAACCGCGCAGACCAGCGCAAGGACCAGTCGGCATCATTGACGCCGGTTTCGGGCTCATTATCGCAATTATCATCCTCGCCAGCGGGGTAATTCTTGCCGGAAGGATTGTTCATGCTGGAAAGGTTATTCCTGATAGCGATAACCGGCTCCATAGAGGGTGTCGATGGCATCAAATTCGGGGTCGACTTCCCGGAATTTGCGGCGCAGACGCTTTATATGGCTGTCGATAGTGCGGTCATCTACATAAACATCGTCCTGATAGGCGGCATCCATTAACTGGTTCCGGCTTTTCACTACGCCGGGACGATTGGCGAGTGTTTCCAGTATCATGAATTCGGTGACGGTCAGGGTTACGTTATTACCGCGCCATTTCACCAGATGCCGGGCCGGATCCATTTCCAGATTGCCCCGAACCAGTGGCTCCAGCCCTTCCGTATCGGCATCTTCGTCCGATAATTTCATCAGCTCTGTCCGCCTGAGAATGGATTTGACCCTTGCGATAAGCAAACGCTGGGAAAACGGTTTCTTGATATAATCATCCGCGCCCATCGCAAGACCAAGGGCTTCGTCTAGTTCCTCGTCCTTTGAGGTCAGGAAAATAACCGGCAGATTGCTTTTCTCCCTGACGCGGCGGAGCAGTTCCAGCCCGTCCATTTTTGGCATTTTTATATCGAAAATGGCAAGGTCGGGCGGATTGTCGAGTATGGCTTGCAACGCCGCTTCGCTGTCCGAATAGACCCTTGTTACAAAACCTTCTGCCTGCATCGCAATGGATACAGAGGTTAAAATGTTTCGGTCATCGTCAACCAGGGCAATATTTGCGGACATCGAATATGGTCATCCTGTGATCGATAAAAATTTCAGATAAATGCTGAACTTACCAACTAATTCAACCACCGCCATTGCACAAGGTTACTTCTTACAATCAGCATTTGTTAAGGATATTATATCCGGCGGTATGGATCAGGATTCTTTGTAGGGCGGGTTCTGTTATTTGACCAAATCGTCATCGTGATATAAGCGCTCCACGAATATACCGACTCCGGTAAATATCCATTCCTAATTCCAGCCCTAGGGGAATAATCGTGTCAAAAATCTCGCCCGTAACATTAAAAGACCAAGGCATTGCCACATCGGCAAAGCAGCAATGGAACCTGGGCACACCAGCTTTGGTCGAACAGGCAGTATCACGGGGCGAGGGTTATTTGGCCAAAGATGGTCCGCTTGTTGTTGAAACGGGCAAGCACACGGGACGCTCTGCAAAAGACAAGTTCATGGTGCGCGACGCCGAAACCGAGAACAGCGTTTGGTGGGGCTCCACCAATGTCGGTATGACGCCGGAACATTTTGCCGCTTTGAAAGAAGATTTCCTGAAAGCGCTCGTCGAAAAAGACACTCTTTATGTGCAAGACCTGTTCGGCGGTTCGCAGCCCGAACATCGTGTGAACGTCCGCGTTATCACCGAGCTTGCATGGCACAACCTGTTCATCCGCACGATGCTGGTCCGCCCGACAAATGATGAGCTGGCGGCATTTGAGCCGGAATATACGATCATCGACCTGCCAAGTTTCAAATCGGATCCCGATCGCCACGGAACGCGCAGCGAAACGGTTATCGCCGTGAACCTGACAGAGAAAATGATCCTGATCGGCGGTACTGCTTATGCTGGCGAAATGAAGAAATCCGTATTCGGATTGCTCAACTATCTGTTGCCGCTCGACTCGGTCATGCCAATGCACTGTTCCGCGAATATCGGCCCCGAAGGCGATACCGCGATTTTCTTTGGTCTGTCGGGAACAGGCAAAACGACATTGTCAGCCGATGCCAGCCGCACCTTGATTGGCGATGACGAGCATGGCTGGTCCGATACCGCTGTGTTCAACTTTGAAGGCGGCTGCTATGCCAAGATGATCCGCTTGTCCGAAGAAGCTGAGCCTGAAATCTTTGCGACAACGCGTCGTTTCGGTACGGTGCTGGAAAATGTCGTGATGGACCCCGACACACGCGAACTGGACCTTGACGATGGCAGCAAGGCGGAAAATACGCGCGGCGCCTATCCGATTGATTTCATCCCCAACAGCTCTGAAGAGAATATGGGACCGGTCCCGAAAAACATCATCATGCTGACCGCCGATGCGTTTGGCGTATTGCCTCCCATCGCGCGCTTGACGCCGGAGCAGGCCATGTATCACTTCCTGTCGGGTTATACGGCCAAAGTGGCGGGCACGGAAATCGGTGTGACCGAACCGGAAGCGACATTCTCAACCTGTTTCGGTGCGCCGTTCATGCCGCGTCACCCTTCCGTTTACGGAAACCTGCTGAAAGAACGCATTGCCAAAGGCGGTGTGCGGTGCTGGCTGGTCAATACCGGTTGGACCGGCGGCAAATATGGCGAAGGTCGCCGGATGCCGATCAAGGCCACGCGCGCTCTGCTCAATGCTGCGCTGGATGGCAGCCTGAACGATGCCGAGTTCCGCATTGATGACAATTTCGGTATCGAAGTTCCGGTATCTGTTCCCGGCGTCGATAGCGCAATTCTCGATCCGCGCTCGACCTGGTCAGACCCGGCAGCTTATGACGATACAGCCCAGAAGCTGGTCAAATTGTTCATCGATAACTTCGAACAGTTTGCCGAGCATGTAGATCAGAATGTTCGGGAAGCTGCGCCAACTCTGGCTTGATCCGGGCAGGTAACGGCCTGATATATTAACGCAATTACCGCGGCCCGTTCGCGGTAATTGCGATTTCAACCGATTGGCCATTTTCGACGGGGGTGATGGAAAGCCTTTCCCCCGCATTAAAGCCGTCAATGACCGCTTCCTCTTCGACTTTTCCGTTTGTGGCAATGTCATGGATGATGCGGACCAGTCGTTTGACCACCTCGTTCGGCGCATAATCGGACGGGGCGCTGATGCGGATTTCCTGACCGGCGAAATAGGATAGGCCGGATGTCTGCATCTTCCCGTCGGGCAATTGCGTAATCGCGACTTGCACCAGCACCGGAAACGGACCGCCCGCAATATAATGGTCGATGGCCCCGATAAAATAATCAAACCCGATGTGAAGCTGCGCGGGACGCCAGATGATGCTGCTCGCCTTGATCGAATGTCCGATGTGACGCGCCAGGTCGAGCAAGGCGCGGTTAATCGTCCCGTCGGATTTTGCCGCCGATATATGCTCGGTCAGTGCAATGCCGATACCGGATAATTGCTTTTCGGGCGTTTCGCAAAAAATATGCTGTAAATCTGTATCAGCAAGGCTTTGAGTGATTTCATCCGCGCTATAATGGACCAAATCAAAAGCCATGCCGCTAGTCACCGCCCTTAATCTGTCCAGATTCTCATATTGCGACGGAGCAAAATAAATGTCGGTGGAAGCCTGATCGGAAAGGGTCAGATCCTTCAGGGCAAAATCCTGCGGGATATCAGCCAAGATCAATAATGGTAGATCGCTTTGCACCTTCGGTCCTTACCTGATTTGGATGTGAAGACATGTTCTTTCTATGTTCTGCACTTTTCTTGTCCATAGCACAATCATCGGGCATGTCGATATTCATCCCTAATGGACAATTAAGGATGAATAGGGATGATGAAATGAAATTGGGGTGCTATCGACGCACTATTGCTATGAAGGAGCTGGCCGTTGGCTGATTGGGTGTTATCTGTAATGATGCTGGCCGGTGCGGGCCTGTTAATTGGCGGGGTTTATTTGTTATTCACCCGCAAAAACAGGAAACAGGGCATATTGATGCTGGTAGCATCTATGGTCATGTTTCTGAATGTCGCAATCTGGACGGTTCCCGCGCCTGCACCCGATGCTACGACCAATTCGAGCAATAACGAGATTACAGGCGCTGAGGGATAGTTGAGGCTAGATAAGCCTATTTAATCGGCGAATCGGGTGCCAGACGCATATCGAGATAATTGTCCACGGACGCCATCAGCAGATCCATTTCATTTTCATAGAAATGATTTGCGCGAGGGATTTCATCATGATGGATGGTGATATGTTTTTGCGTCCGCAATTTATCGACAAGTTTCTGGACAGCGCTTGGCGTCACGACTTCATCATTAACGCCCTGAATGATAATCCCGGACGATGGGCAGGGGGCAAGGAAGTTAAAGTCATACATGTTTGCAGGCGGAGAGACGGAGATGAATCCGCGCACTTCCGGGCGGCGCATCAATAGCTGCATGCCAATCCATGCACCAAAGCTGTAGCCGGCGATCCATGTCGTCTGTGCTTCCGGATGGATGCTCTGCACCCAATCCAGCGCGGAAGCGGCGTCGGAAAGCTCGCCAATGCCATTGTCAAAAACACCCTGTGAGCGGCCAACGCTCCGGAAATTAAAGCGCAATGTCGCAAAGCCGCGGCGCACAAAGGTCTTGTACATGGCCTGTGTTATGCGGTCATTCATTGTTCCGCCTGCTTGCGGGTGCGGGTGAAGGATCATTGCGACCGGCGCGCGTTCGCGTGGTCCGGGGCTGAATCGGCCCTCTAGTCTTCCTTCGGGTCCGGCAAAAATTACGTCAGGCATGGCTTTTATACTCTATCGTCAAGATTATCATTTGAATGGCAGTAAAAGGCGGTTTAGCTTTTACGCTGATTGAAGCGTCTATATAGGGTCAGTTCGATATTTCGCAACTCAATCCGGCAATCAAGAAGGGATATGACAGCATTTATGTCGCAAAAGAAACGTATCTATCTGGACTATGCTGCGACTGTGCCGATGCTGGATGTCGCCCGCGAAGCCTGTTTGCAGGGCTTGGATCAATGGGCGAACCCGTCTTCTCCCCATGCGGATGGCCGCGCCGCCGGGGCGATGCTTGAAAAGGCACGCCAGAGGCTGAAATCCGCGCTCGACTGGGACGGAGAGGTCATTTTTACCAGCGGGGCGAGCGAAGCCATTAGACTCGCGCTCAAACAGACAAAGCTGGTGAGGCAACTGGTTTCCCCGGTCGAGCATGATGTTGTTTTGCGCTTTTCCCAAGGAGCCACCATCCTTCCGGTTGATGCGAACGGCATGGTGTCGCCTGTGCAATTGGATGACATGCTGAAAAACGGCGAAGGGCAAGCATTGGTCGCCGTGCAGTCGGTCAATAACGAAACCGGCGTCATGCAGGATATGGAAGCGATTATCAAAGTGACGCGGGATCAAGGAGCGGTGCTATTTGCGGATTGCGCCCAATCTGCGGGGAAAATGCCGCTGCCCGATGCGGATTTGATTGCCATTGGGGCGCATAAATTTGGTGGCCCGCCAGGCGTCGGGGCGTTGCTGGTCAAGGACTTGCAAGTGCTTCATGCCACAGGCGGTCAGGAACAGGGTTACCGCTCCGGTACGCAGAACCTGCCCTATATCATAGCGATGGTTGCCGCGCTTGAGGCTCCGGCCAACTGGATGGAGCGGGCGGAGGAACTGCGCGCGCAACTGGACAATGCCATAAAGGCCGAGGGCGGAGAAATTATCGCGGAAAACGCGCCGCGCATTGCGACGATTGGCAGCTACCATATGCCCGGAGTCGCCGCGAATACACAGCTCATCAAGTTTGATATGGCCGGTTTTTCCGTTTCCGCAGGCAGCGCCTGTTCATCCGGCACTTTAAAGCCAAGCCATGTTCTGGGCGCGATGGGCATTGATGAGAAAAGCGCACGAGAGGTCATCCGCGTGAGCATAGGCCGCGACACGAGCCGTTCGGATATTTATGACTTTATCGAGCAGTGGAAATCCATCTATAGCGCGGCAAGAGGGGCTTAATCCTGTGGCAAAAGACCCGATTTATCTGGATAACCAGGCGACAACTCCGCTGGCCCCTGAAGTATTTGACGTCATGGTCCCATGGCTTCGTGACAATTTCGGTAATCCGCACAGCGCCCATATACTGGGGCGCAAAGCCGCTGCGGCTGTGGAAGTGGCAAGGGAACAGGTGGGTGAACTTTTGCCAAAAGGCGGAGACCTGTTGTTCACCGGAAGTGCGACAGAGGCGATTAACCTTGGATTTGGCGCTTCCTATGCCGGGCAGGCAGCAGGGCGGAACAAAATCATCGTACTGGAAAGCGAGCATGCGGCGGTCCGCGATACGGCGCTGTCTTACACTAAGCGGGGTTTTACCGTTGAGATGCATCCGGTTGGTTCTGACGGCATAGTGTCGCTGGACCAGTTAAGCGCGGCGATAGATGATAAAACCGCGATTGTGGCGGCCATGCTGGTCAATAACGAGATTGGCGTCATTCAGCCTGTCGAGGCCATCACCGAATTGGCTCACCGGAAAGGCGCATTGATGCTGTGCGATGTTGTACAGGGCTATGGCCGTGTCGCGATACCGGAACATATCGATATGGCCGCTATTTCCGCGCACAAAATCTATGGCCCCAAGGGGATAGGGGCGCTGTGGGTGCGTGACGGAATTGCTTTGCCGCCGCTGATCCATGGCGGCGGTCAGGAGCGCGGCATACGCTCCGGCACATTATCCCCGGCCCTATGCGCCGGCTTCGGGCGGGCCGCTGCACTTTGTCAGGACCGCTGGGACAGCGATGCGGCGCATATCGGTGCGCTGGCGGACAAAGCGATGGACTGTTTTGCGGACTGGACTGTCAACGGATCAACCAGCCATCGGTATGTAGGGAATCTGAATATCCGCAGGGAAGGCATTGATGTTGCACGCTTAATGTCTGATGTGCGTAGCGTCGCATTTTCTGCGGGATCGGCCTGTGCCAGCGGTTCGGGCAGACCAAGCCATGTCTTGGCGGCATTGGGTCTGGAACCCGCGCAAATCAAATCCTCTATCCGCTTGGGATTTGGTCGCTACAATGACCTGAAAGATATTGAAATGGCATCAAAATTTATAAACGAAGCGGTTGAGGCGCAGCTTGTATGAGTGACATTAAAGTGAATTTTATCAGTGCCGATGGCAAGCATGTTGTCACAGCAACGGCATCCGAAGGTGATGATCTTCTGACCATTGCCCAGATTAATGACCAGCCTCTTGAAGGCACTTGCGAAGGGCAGATGGCCTGCTCCACCTGTCATGTGATTGTCTCGGCCGAGGATTTTGAAAAACTGCCCCAGGCAACCGAGATGGAAGAGGATATGCTCGACCTTGCCGCCGGGGCGCGGAGGACGAGCCGTTTGGCCTGCCAGATCATATTGACACCGGAACTGGATGGCCTGACAGTGCGTATCCCATCCGAAAGCCACAATATGCAAGGGATATAAGGGAGGATAATGATGCTGGATCGTAGGACTTTGCTGCTTTCATCTACATTGCTGCTGGCCAGTGGCTGCATGGCGGGACGAAGACAAGCGAGCATTATGAGCAATCCCGAGTTTGAAGCGATAGAAAGACGCATTGGCGGGCGTCTTGGCGTGGCTTTGGTCAACGGGGAAGGCAATCTGATAACGTCGCATCGCGCCGCAGAGCGTTTTGCCATGTGCTCGACATTCAAAGCGCCGCTCGCGTCGGCATTGTTCGCGGCCCATGAATCAGGCACGGTTGATATGCATGCCAGGTTTGCGGTCAAGTCGGAGGATGCGGTGCCATATATGCCGTTTGTTGAACAAAGGATGAAAGATGGTCAGCCGGTCACGCTGTATGAACTGGCGCGGGCAGCGATTACTTTGAGCGACAATGCCGCTGCCAATCTTGTGTTGAAAGCCATTGGCGGCCCGGCAGGATTTACCAGATTTGTGCGTGAACACGGCGATTCTGTAACGCGCCTTGACCGCATGGAGCCGGAACTGAACGAAAACGCACCCGGTGATCCGCGCGATACAACCACGCCGGTCGCTATGGCCAGATTGCTGCAAACGCTGGCTATCGAAGGCGCATCGGTTGATGAGGGCAAACGCACCTTGCAAACATGGCTGAAGGAGAGCGAGACGGGAGCCTCCCGTATTCGTGCCGGCTTGCCCAAGGGCTGGCCGGTTGGAGACAAGACCGGAACGGCACCAGGCGGGATTGCGTTCAATGACGTCGCAATCATCTGGCCTTCATCCGAACCGACGGAAAAGAAGCCCGTCATATTGGCGGTCTATACCGACCGTCCCAAGGCTTCAGCGCAAAAGGTTGATGCGGCGATAGCGGACGTTGCCAGAACGGCCGCAGGATTAATCCAGAGTAACCAGTCAGGCTGATTGCCGAAACCATTTGGAACGATAACCCAGATCACATGTTATATGATTAGCTCAATGGGGAACGCCTATTGGGGCAAATTCCTTCAATCCAGGAGAATTAGCATGTCAATTGCAAAGGTTACGGAAGTTATTTCATCATCAACGGTAAGTATGGAAGATGCAGTGAAGAGCGGAATAGAGCGTGCATCCAAAACTATCGAAGGTATATCCGGCGTCTGGGTAAAAGACACCAAGGCGACAATTAAAAATAATAAAATTGAGGAATGGCGTCTAACGCTGGCGATCACGTTTGTTCTGAACGATTGATCCACCTCTTGCAATCCGCTCCCGCTGGCGCCATATGCGCAGCGGGAGTCGGGTGGACGTAGTGTTCGCCAACCCGGTCAGGTCCGGAAGGAAGCAGCCGTAACGATTTTTCTGCGGGTCACCCGGCTCCTACTTACAATATCCATGCAGGCTGTTTGTCCCATTCTACCTTTTAGGCCCAATCGCTGTTTAGTCTTCGACAAGCAGGCGGCGAGGCCCTAAACTTACCCGCATGTCCGATTCACCCGATATATTTGCAGCCAGCGGTGTAGAAGCGCCGGTTGATCCGGTTCCCGCTGCAGCGCAGCCGTACCGCGTTCTGGCGCGTAAATACCGGCCTTCCAGCTTTGCGGAACTGATCGGGCAGGATGCCATGGTCCAGACGCTGGCCAACGCGATTAAACGCGACCGGTTGGCGCATGCCTTTTTGATGACCGGTGTGCGCGGAGTCGGCAAGACATCGACTGCGCGCCTGATTGCCAAGGCGCTCAATTGCATTGGCGAAGACGGGCAGGGCGGTCCGACAATCGACCCCTGCGGCAAATGCGAGCCATGCCGCTCGATTGCCGAGGGTAGTTTTATCGACGTTATTGAGATGGACGCGGCGAGCCATACCGGGGTTGACGATGTTCGTGAAATTATCGAAGCCGTGCGCTATTCCTCTGTCTCTGCGCGTTACAAGATTTATATCATCGACGAAGTTCACATGCTGTCCAAAAACGCATTTAATGCGCTTTTGAAGACGCTGGAGGAGCCGCCAGCCCATGTGAAGTTCATCTTTGCGACAACGGAAGTGAACAAAGTGCCGATCACGGTGCTTTCCCGTTGCCAGCGGTTTGACCTCAAACGGATCAAGGCGGAGCAGCTTTCGGCACATTTCGCCTATGTCGTTGAGCAAGAGGGCGTTCAGGCAGAGCAGGAAGCGCTGGATTTAATCGCTCAGGCGGCGGAAGGATCAGTCCGCGACGGACTTTCCATCCTCGACCAGGCGATTGCGCATGCGGACATGGCCGATGCCGATGGCGCCGGACATGATGCCGGAAATGGCCATAGCGTTATTAAGGCGGCGCAAATCCGCGAAATGCTGGGCCTGTCCGACCGCGGTGCGGTGCGCCGTCTGTTCGGGTTGCTGCTGGAGGCGGAGTCCGCAGCGCTGCTTGATGCGATTGACGAACAATATCGTATCGGGGTTGAGCCTTTGTCGCTGATGAACGGGCTATTGTCGCTCTGTCATCAGGTGACTTTGTGCAAGGTGGGGCGGGCCAGTGATCCGACATTATCGGACGAGGCCAAATCGTTGTTGAGCGCTTGGGCCGAAAAACTATCTTACCCTGTTCTCCATCGCTTATGGCAGCTTCTTCTGAAAGGATATGAAGAAGTGCAGCAGGCCCACCGGCCAAGAGAAGCCTGTGACATGGCGTTGCTGCGTATCGTCTGTGCCGCCGAAATGCCGGATCCGGGTGAGCTGGTAAAAATGCTGCAGCAAGGTTCGGCCGCTTCCTCGCCTTCCTTGTCTGCTCCGCCGCCCATAACGGCTCCGGCTTCTGAAAC
Source organism: Parasphingorhabdus sp. (assembly GCF_036568145.1). Taxonomy (GTDB): domain Bacteria; phylum Pseudomonadota; class Alphaproteobacteria; order Sphingomonadales; family Sphingomonadaceae; genus Parasphingorhabdus. The sequence goes on from NZ_DATCTC010000039.1 coordinate 185,033, forward strand.
GGCGCCTTTGTCTGTGGTGGATAGCCCTGCAAATGAACCGCAGGCCCCTGATGCAGCACAAGCTGCACCGGCCACGACACCGGCAGCGCCAGTAGAAAGCTCAACAAATGCTCTGCCGAAGGATTTTCAGGCAGTAATCAATATTGTCGGCAAAGCGTCACCTATATTGGAAAGCATATTGGTGGCCGATATGCGTATCGTCAGTTTCTCCGCTCCGGTGATCGAATATCAATCCGCGCGGCCGATTGCCGCATCGGATATCAAGAAAATTACTGATGTGTTGAAAGACGCCACCGGCGCGGTCTGGACCATCAAGGAAGGGAAGGGCGAGGCGAAGCCCAGCATTGCCGAGCAGATACAGTTGGACCAGGAGGCCGCCACACAGGCCATTTTGGAATCGCCGATGGTGAAAGCGGCATTTGAAGCCTTTCCCGACGCGGAATTATTAGAGGATGACACAGATAATGTCATTCCTGAAGCAAGGAGCTCACAAGCATGAAATCTATGGAAGAAATGATCAAAGCGGCGCAGGAAGCTGCGCAAACGGTTCAAGCCCAGATGGAAGAAGCCCAGTCGCGGCTTGAAAGCATCGAGGTGGAGGGCAAGTCCGGCGGCGGACTGGTATCCGTCAAGGCAACGGCCAAGGGCCGCATTTTGGGCGTTAGCATTGATGACAGCCTGATGAAGGCCGAAGAAAAAGGCATTTTGGAAGATCTGGTCGCAGCGGCATTTAATGATGCACGTGACCGGGCGGATGCTGTTAGCAACGAAGAAATGAGCAAAATGTCCAGCGGCATGGGTCTGCCTGCCGGATTCAAGTTGCCATTTTAGCGATATTGGCAGGTGTGCTGTAGATATTAACTAAGTGATTGAAGGTGATTTCATAATGGTTGAAGTCATCTGCGCACGCACCATATAGATTGCGAAGCGTTCCGGTGAACGCATAGTTTGGAGTATCCATGTCTCAGTCTGAATCCACACCTACTAATCCTGAAGCTAAGGCACTGCCGTTATTGCCGCTGCGCGATATTGTGGTGTTTCCTAATATGATCGTTCCGCTGTTTGTCGGGCGCGATAAATCTGTTGTCGCGCTGGAACAGGCGATGGACGGTGACAAGGAAATTTTCCTCGTTTCACAGCTTGATCCGGCCGAAGATGATCCGGCTCGTGACCAGCTTTATGATCTGGGCGTAGTAGCGACCGTGCTGCAACTTTTGAAATTGCCCGACGGCACGGTTCGCGTGCTTGTCGAAGGTAAACAACGCGCAGAGCATGTCTCATTGGAAGATCAAAGCGAAGGCTATGTTCTGGCTAATGTGGAACTGATCGAGGAACAGACAGCAGAAGGGCATGAAGTTACAGCCCTGATGCGCTCAGTCGTCGAGCAGTTTGAAAATTACTCAAAACTTAACAAGAAAATGCCTGCCGAAACGGTGGTTCAGCTTGGCGAGATTGATGAAGCGTCCCGTCTGGCCGACGCGGTTGCGGCTAATATCAATATCAAAGTGTCTGACAAGCAAAGCCTGTTGGTCGAAGGCGATCCGGTCAAACGTCTGGAAATGGCCTTTGCCTTCATGGAAGGCGAGCTTGGCGTTCTTCAGGTGGAAAAGAAAATCCGTGGCCGTGTGAAGCGCCAGATGGAGAAAACCCAGCGCGAATATTATCTGAATGAACAGATGAAAGCGATCCAGCGCGAACTTGGCGACGGCGAAGACGGCGAGGGCGACGAACTGTCGCTGCTAGGCAAGAAGATCGAGGAGACAAAGCTCTCCAAAGAAGCCAGGGCCAAGGCCACGGCGGAATATAAAAAGCTGAAAGGCATGCAGCCGATGTCGGCGGAAGCCACGGTTGTCCGCAATTATCTGGACGTTCTGCTTGGTCTGCCCTGGGGTAAAAAGTCCCGGCTGAAGAAAGATATCAAACAGGCCGAGAAGGTTCTGGATGATGACCATTTCGCGCTTGAAAAAGTGAAAGAACGGATCATCGAATATCTGGCTGTGCAAACACGTACGAACAAGCTGAAAGGTCCGATCCTTTGTCTTGTTGGCCCTCCCGGTGTCGGTAAAACGTCTCTTGGCCGTTCTATTGCGCGTGCCACGGGCCGCGAATTTGTGCGCCAGTCACTTGGCGGCGTGCGGGATGAAGCCGAAATTCGCGGGCACCGGCGGACCTATATTGGATCGCTGCCCGGTAAAATCGTGTCGAACCTGAAAAAAGCAGGCACATCCAATCCGCTATTCCTGCTGGACGAGATTGACAAGCTGGGTCAGGATTTCCGCGGCGATCCCGCTTCGGCCTTGCTCGAAGTGCTCGACCCGGAACAGAATGACAAGTTTCAGGATCATTATCTGGAGATCGATATCGATCTTTCGGACGTGATGTTTGTCACTACCGCAAACTCGCTCAATCTGCCGCAGCCTTTGCTTGACCGGATGGAAATCATCCGGCTTGAAGGTTATACGGAAGACGAAAAGGTCGAGATCGCCAAACGTCACCTGCTCGAAAAGCAGATTGACGCGCATGGCCTGAAAAAAGGCGAATTTACTCTCCGTGACGATGCGCTGCGCGACCTGATCCGCTATTATACGCGCGAAGCCGGTGTGCGGACATTGGAGCGCGAGATTGCCAAACTGGCCCGTAAAGCGCTGCGCCGGATATTGGAAGGCGAGTATAAGAGCGTCGAAATCACACCCGATAACCTTCCCGAATATGCCGGTGTCCGTAAATACCGGCACGGTGTTGGCGAGGAAGAAAACCAGGTGGGCGCTGTCACCGGTCTGGCATGGACGGAAGTTGGCGGTGAACTGCTGACCATCGAATCCGTGACGGTTTCGGGTAAAGGACAGATCAAAACAACGGGTAAGCTGGGCGAAGTGATGACTGAATCCGTTCAGACCGCACTTTCCTTCGTAAAGGCACGCGCGCCCTCTTATGGCATTAAACCCAGTGTTTTCAGGCGTAAGGATATTCATATCCACTTGCCAGAAGGCGCTGTACCGAAAGATGGCCCGTCCGCGGGTGTCGGTGTAGTAACCGCGATTGTCTCCACTTTAACGGGTATAGCCGTCCGCAGGGATGTTGCCATGACCGGCGAAGTAACTTTGCGCGGCCGTGTTTTGCCGATTGGCGGCCTGAAGGAAAAATTGCTGGCGGCTTTGCGCGGCGGGATCACCACCGTGCTGATCCCGGCGGAGAATGAGAAGGATCTGGTCGAGATACCAAAGAATATTACGTCATCTCTAAAGATCATTCCGGTCGCCCATGTGGACGAAGTTCTTGCCGAGGCACTGACCGAAAAGGTCGAGCCAATCGAGTGGAGCGATGCAGATGAATTGGCCAGCCATGCTACGGCTCCTCTGCCCGAGGAAACGGGATTCACAGCACGGCATTAATGGCGGTTAAGCGTGAGTCGTCACTGAATGTCATTTTTATGACCAGTGACGATTTACCGAAAATCCGGGCCGAAATAGGCCAAAATCGGTTGAAAACTAACAATTTACCATGAATATTGCATCTTTGGACCAAAAATGGCTATTTTCCTTTGACTCAAGGGCCAATCTTGTAGTTACTGCCTTCGGACAAAGACGTGATCCAATCAATTTTTGCTTTCTAGAGAAGGGGGGATTCCCAATATGAATAAACAGGATCTTATCAGTAGCGTTGCAGACCAAAGTGGTCTTAGCAAAAGCGATGCCGGCAAAGCCGTTGACGCAGTTTTTGATTCCATCACAAGTTCACTGAAGAGTGGCAACGAAGTCCGCCTCGTCGGTTTCGGCACATTCTCGACTTCAAAGCGTAAAGCTTCTACCGGCCGTAACCCACGCACGGGTGAGCCAATGCAGATTCCTGCATCTACACAAGCAAAATTCAAAGCCGGCAAGGGCTTGAAAGACGCCGTTAATTAATAACTAAATACGGGAGGGGCGCTTTAAGCGTCCTTCTTTTTCCGTTCTTTGTTTGAAAAAGCAGGCGGGTTCCAATGGGGCCCGCCTTTTTCATTGGCTCAATATTCACAAAGCGAAAAGTTGCGGGATATTAACGCGCGCACGCGTCAGGGGGTCGCGAAATAGCGATCCAATCATCAGTATATGGGGATTATGGTAGACGCTACAGGGATCGAACCTGTGACCCGCTGATTAAGAGTCAGCTGCTCTACCAACTGAGCTAAGCGTCCACTTCTCTGGCGCTATAAAGAGTAGCTTCGCCGCGTCAAGCGGGAATGCGATTTTCTGTTTTGATTACCCGAATGTTCCGGGCCGTCTTCCCGGATGCCGGTCGATGGACATTAATATTCCGATACAGATCATGATGGTCATCATGGATGATCCGCCGTGGCTCAGAAAGGGCAGTGGGATACCGACCACCGGGGCGAGGCCCATCACCATCATCAGATTGATCGCTACATAGAAGAAGATCGTTGTCGTAAGACCTGCCGCGACAAGCTGGGAGTAACGTGTTTTGGCCCTGAAAGAAACGCCTAGGCCCCAGCGGAACAGCAAGAAGAAACCAAGCAGAACCACAGCCCCGCCCATCAGGCCCCATTCCTCTGCCATGGTTGCAAACACAAAGTCGGTATGTCCTTCGGGCAGGTAATCCAGATGGCTTTGCGTGCCATTGAGAAAGCCTTTACCAAAAATACCGCCGGAGCCGATTGCGATTTTGGACTGGCTGATATGGTAGCCCGCGCCAAGCGGGTCATTTTCGGGGTTAAGGAAAGTCGTCACGCGGCGTTGCTGATATTCTTCCAGCCCAAAGAAAAAGGCGAGAGGAGCTATCACGATAATGGCCGCCGCACCGCCCATGAATAGCCGCATGGGAAGGCCAGCCAGAAAGGCTACGGTCAGTCCGCCGGCGAGAACGGTGATTGTAGTGCCGAGGTCCGGCTGTATCAGGATCAGTCCGCAAGGTACGGCGAGCAGCACCAGGAACGGCCATATCGCGCTCCAGCTGTTAATCTGGTTTGCGGGCAGAATGTCATAGAAACGCGCGACGGCAAGAATGATTGCCGGTTTCATCAATTCGGAAGGCTGAATCCGGATGAAGCCAAGGTTTAGCCATCGTTGGCTACCGCCGCCCACTGCGCCGATCAATTCGACGCCCATCAGCATGATGACCACGACAATAAAGACCGGAAAGGAAATCGCCTTCCAGAATTGCTCTTTGAAACGGGAAAGGACAATCGCCATCAGCAGGAAGACCAAAAACCGCAACATATGCAGTCCAGCCCATGGGGTCAGGCTTCCGCCAGCCGAAGAATAGAGCACGATAAAACCGAAGCTTGCCATGGCCAGTAACAGCAATATTGTTTTCCACGGCAGTTGCGCGATGGGAGCGGGGACAAAATCGTTCAACGCTTACTGCCCCACTTCACCCGTTGTCTCCGTATCAGTTCCGGTATCGGCTGTTTCGGATTGTTCCTTGTTCCCGGTTTTCTCGGCTTTCAGGTTCGCACGATAAGCAGCCAGCTTTCTGTCCATACGCTCACTAATCGTGCCGCCCCAGCCCTTTTCAAGGTCGAGCAACACATCCATGGCCTTTTCCTTATCATAAAGAAACGTCATGACGTCACGAGCAACCGGGTAGGCGGAACCAGAGCCGCCGCCATGTTCAACCACCACAGCGCAAGCATAGCGCGGATTTTCCACTGGTGCGAAACTGATGAAGAGGCCGTGATCGCGGAACTTCCACTGCACACCCATACCGCCCCGGCCATAGTCAAGATTGACGACCTGTGCCGTCCCCGTCTTACCCGCCATTTTGACATCCGGAAGGGGCAACCGGGCGCGCCCAGCCGTGCCAGCGCCATTTACGACCTGGCTCATCGCCTCATGTATAAAGGCTATATGCTGGGGATCGATGTTCAGCGTTTCGATAGGCTTGCGTTTCCCGCCGAGTATAAGGTTCGGCATCAGCTTTTTACCCGTCGCTATACGCGCCGACATGACGGCGAGCTGTAGCGGATTGGCAAGCATATATCCTTGGCCGATAGTGGCGTTGACGGTGTCATAAGCCTGCCAGGATTTGTTGAATTTCTTCATCTTCCACTCTGGGTCAGGGACAGTCCCGTAAAACTGGCTGGGGACGGGTAGCGGGAACTCCTGTCCCATGCCCAGACGGTTGGCCATTAACGCGATGGGGTTCATCCCGATTTTCTGAGCGAAATAATAGAAATAGACGTCGCAGCTTTGATAGATGCCCTTGGCCATATCCACGCGCCCGTGTCCGCGCCGGTTCCAGCAGCGGAACACCCTGTTGCCAACGCGCAGACCACCATTGCAATTGACCGTATCGTCGGGGCTGAGGCCCGCTTCCAGAAAGGCCAGGCCCACCATGGGTTTGACGGTCGAACCGGGCGGGAACAGCCCTTTCAGCGATTTGTCGCGCAAAGGCACGTGGTCGTCGTCCCGCAACATGCCATATTCGGTTTGTCCGATACCATCGGAAAAGCTGTTGGGGTTGAAAGAGGGCATTGACGTCATGGTCAATATGTCGCCGGTCTCACAATCTATCACCACTACAGAGCCCGATTCCGGGCCAAGGCGGCGCGCGGCATATTCCTGCAAGTCTATGTCGAGGGTTAATTGAAGGGTTTTGCCCGGCGTATCTGGCCGGGTGTCCAGTTCCCGGACGATTTTTCCGCGCGCCGTGACTTCGACCCGTTTCGCGCCCGGTTTCCCCTGCAAATGGTCTTCAAATGTCATTTCAAGTCCGGCTTTGCCGATCTTGTACCCCGGCGTGATCAATATAGGGTCAGGCTTTTTCTTGTAATCTTCAGCAGAGGCAATGCCGACATATCCGACCAGATGGCCAACAGCTTCACCGGTTGGATAATAGCGGGAGAAACCTTGGCGCGGCGATACGCCGGGCATATCGGGCAGGCGCACGCTGACAGCGGCATAGCGTTCCCAATCCAGTCCGGTGGCGACCTGAACCGGTTGAAAGCTGCTTGCCTGTTTCAGTTCCTTGTTAATCCGGTCGATTGTTTCCTGATCCAGTGACAAAAGCTCCGCCAGCGTCGCTACGGTCTTTTGCTTGTCCTTCATCATGTCGGGAATAAGATCGACCCTGAAATCGGTCTTGTTATTGGCAATCGGCTTGCCATTACGGTCAATCATCCAGCCCCGCCGCGGCGGCACTAGCGTCAGGTTAACGCGGTTGCTTTCGGACAAAAGCTGGTAGCGTTCATTTTCCGCTACCGAAATATAAGCCATTCGCCCGGCGAGCAGCACACCGATGCCCAGTTGCAAGCCGCCGACAATGGTGGCCCGGCGGGAAAATGTCATCGATTGAACAGCGCTGCTGATCGTTTTTCCGCTGCCGTTAATAGTCATGTCGCAACCCGCCAGTTATCAATGGCCCCTATCAAACGGGTCACGAAAGGATAGAGTAAAATAGATAGCAATATTTGCGGTATCAATATTTCGAGCCGCAGGAAATTACTCTGGAAATCAATGATGAGCATGCCGCATACTAACACAAAAATAATCGAAAGAGATGCGATAAGCCAGTCCTGCCAATAATCCCTGCCGACGCCGCGCCGGTCAAGCGTTTCCAATATGATAAAAACCAGTGACCATAAAAATGCGGAACTGCCAAAAGGCTGCCCGCTGAACATGTCATCGACCAGGCCAAGCGGGAATCCGGCCCATACGTACCAGTAACCGGGCCGGATCAGCCGCCACGAGAGCAAGACCAGCAACCCCATGGGCGGCAATATGGGATAGTCCGTGATGACGGGTAAGGCCGTGATCATCGACCCCAGTATCACTGTGATGGACGGGATGAACTTGATGCGAAATTGGGACGGTTGCCGGTTTATGCGGGAGCGATAGGGTTTCGCCATTATTCGCCGCCACCCGCAGCTTCGGTTCCTTCACTATCGGTCCCGTTGCCATCAACGCCTACACCTTGTTCCGCCTGGACAGCTGCTACCGTTTCCGCCTGGAACATGGGTTGCACGATGACATGGCTGACCTTTGCGGGATTTGCCAATATCCGCGCGATGGCGCCTGTATCATTTTGGCGGATGACGACCGCAACCGGGATGCCCGGCGCATAGAGGCCGCCGCTGCCCGATGTTATCATCAAATCACCGCCCTTGAACGGATTGTCACCAAGATTGATAGGTTTGACTTCGACAGTACCGTCGCTGCGACCGGTAGCAAACGCGGGCAAGCCGTCATTTGCCCTTTTAACCGGTATGACATTCTGGCTATCGGAAACCAGCAATATCCGGGCAGTTGTCGGCCCAGTTTCCAGAACCCGGCCGACCAGACCTTCGGGAGCGCGCACAGGTTGGCCGACCAATATCCCGTCACTTGATCCCAGCCCTAAAGTGGCTATGCGCCGCGAACTGGACGAGGTTGAGCTTATCAAGCGTGCCATGCCAATCGCGTCTGGGACTTCTTTTTCCAGCCCAAGCAGTCGTTTTAACCGCTCGTTTTCCTGTTTGAGTGAGCGGGCTTCCAGTATTTCTATGCGGTTCTTCTCCAACTCGCGCTTCATGGCGGCATTTTTGGAGGCTGCGTTAAAATAGGCAGAGACGTTTTCCGCAGCGTTGCCGGTCACGCTGCCAATTTCGACAAGGGTTTTGCTTATCGGAGCCGTGGCTTCGGCTCCGATCGTGCGTAGGGCAGAAAACCCCCGGGGATCGAAAATGGATATAAGCAGCAGGAGGAGCCCGACTATGGCTCCCAAAATGCCCAGCAAATAGCTTGCGAATATACTATATTGCGCCCGCTTGGAAAATCCTGGGCGCCGGTTATTTGGCGGCGCCATCCGTGCTTATCCCTCCGCTTTTCTCATTCCGGGCTGGTGATCCATCAAGCTGTGGTCAGAACGCCGCGGAACATTTCGTCTTCCAAAGCGCGGCCAGTTCCGATCGCAACACAGGCAAGTGGATCTTCGGCCACTGTAACCGGCAATCCGGTTTCGTCACTCAATGCTTCGTCCAGACCGGCAATTAACGCACCGCCGCCAGTAAGAACAATCCCCTGATCCACGATGTCGGCAGCCAGTTCGGGAGCTGTATTTTCCAGAGCGATCCGCACGCCTTCGATAATAGTGCCAATTGGTTCGCTCAGCGCTTCTGCAATTTGTCCCTGATTGATCGAAATCTCTTTGGGGACACCGTTTACAAGGTCGCGGCCTTTGATGTGGATCGTGTGGCCAACGCCATCTGCAGGTGCCTGTGCGACGCCGAAATCTTTCTTGATCCGTTCTGCCGTGGTTTCACCGATGAGCAGGTTGTGATGACGACGGACATAGGAAACAATCGCCTCGTCCATCTTGTCCCCGCCAGTGCGAACAGATGTCGTGTAGGCAAGGCCGCGCAGGGATAGAACGGCAACTTCGGTTGTTCCGCCGCCTACGTCCACAACCATGGAACCGATAGGTTCTGTCACGGGCATATCGGCACCGATGGCAGCGGCCATGGGCTCTTCGATCAGGAAAACCTGGCTAGCCCCTGCATTTGAAGCGGCATCGCGGATTGCGCGGCGCTCGACAGAGGTGGAGCCGCTAGGCACGCAGATCACGATTTCGGGATAGCTGAACCATTTGTTCTTGCCGTTCACCTTTTGGATGAAATGCTTGATCATCTGTTCGGCTACATCAATATCGGCAATCACACCGTCACGCAGAGGGCGAATCGCTTCAATGCTATCGGGAGTCTTGCCCATCATCATCTTGGCATCGTTACCAACGGCCTTGACTCTTTTGACGCCGTTAATTGTTTCGATAGCAACAACCGATGGTTCATTCAGGACAATCCCCTGACCGCGGACATACACAACTGTGTTGGCCGTTCCCAGATCGATGGCCATGTCCTGAGACCTGAACTTGAACAGATTTCCAAATACCATGTTTTTACCCGTATAATTGTAGCGACAACGAATGTTGTCCCCTTAATTCATAGCGACTTTCTGGTTGAATGGTAGATGAAGTTTACCATTCTAAACATCCGTGCAAATCACCCCGCAAAACTTAGTCATAAACAAGGGTCGCTTGGCCTGTCCGCTTGGGCTAGGAATACAAATATGTCAATAAGAAGACTTCCGAATAATCTCATCAACCGTATTGCAGCCGGTGAAGTGGTGGAGCGCCCGGCCAGTGCGTTAAAAGAGCTGGTTGAAAATGCGATCGACGCGGGTTCGAATCACATCAATATCCGTCTGGAACAAGGCGGTCTGGACCTGATCGAGGTCAGTGATAATGGCTGCGGCATGGCGCGGGATGACATTGCATTGGCGCTGGAACGCCATGCGACATCCAAACTGCCCGATGAAGCGATCGAGATGGTCGCAACGCTGGGCTTTCGCGGTGAAGCGTTACCCTCCATCGCCAGTGTTGCTAGGCTGACTATCGAAAGCCGGGAAAAGGGCGCCGATGGCTGGGCGCGAATCGTCGATCATGGCGCAGTGGAAAGCGATGGCCCTGCCGCCATTCCTCCCGGAACAAAAGTGCGCGTAGAACAGCTTTTTGCCAAAGTACCCGCCCGGCGCAAATTTCTGCGCACACCGCGCAGCGAATATGCGGCCTGTGTCGATGTTGTCCGGCGGCTTGCCATGGCGCGGCCCGATATAGGTTTCACGCTGACCCACGAAGGTCGCAAGGCAATAGCAGTGCAGGCCGGTGACAGCGGGCCGGACCGCGTGGCCGCACTCACCAACAAGGAACTGCGCAGCAACAGCGTCGCGGTTGACTTGGTGCGAGAGGATGTCCGGCTGTCAGGCGTGGCGGGACTGCCGACCTATAATCGCGGTGTGGCGGACCACCAGTTTCTGTTCGTTAATGGACGCCCGGTAAGGGACCGGCTTCTGGTCGGGGCGGTTCGCGGTGCCTATGCCGAAATGCTCGCGCGGGACCGGCATCCGATTGTGGCCCTGTTTGTCGATATGCCGCCGGAGCAGGTTGACGTGAACGTGCATCCGGCCAAAACCGAGGTGCGTTTCCGTGAACCCGCGATGATCCGGGGCATGATTGTCAGCGGTTTACGCCGGGCGCTGGATGAAGGGGGCTTTCGCGCGGTCCAGCGCCCTGCGGAGTCCGCCTTGGCCAACTGGCAAAGAGAACCACAGGCTCCCGATCCCCAAACTAGTATTTTTACAGCGCAAGGACCGATTGGCGGGGGCAGGGCGACATTCCAGTCGCAGCCTTATCCATCGGCGGTGCAGGATAATGTCAGTGCTTTTGCCGGGATGCCACCTGAAGGACTGGCTCCTATCATGGGGCGGGCAGAGGAAGCAGCAGAGCCTGTTCCCGAAGCGCTGAAACATCCGCTTGGTATCGCGCGGGGGCAGGTGGCAAAAACCTATATCGTGGCGGAAGCCGAAGACGGACTGGTGATTGTGGATCAACATGCCGCGCATGAACGTCTGGTACTGGAACGCATGCGTAAGGCGATGGATGGCGGCAAGGTCGCTTCGCAGGCTTTGTTGATGGCTGAAGTTATCGAGATGGATGAAAATGCCTGCGACCGGCTAGAGGCCCGTATTGCCGAGCTTTCCGAATTCGGGCTGGAGCTAGAGCGGTTCGGACCATCGGCGGTTTTGGTGCGTGCGACGCCGGCCATGCTTGGTTCGGGTGATGTCAAAGGACTTGTAACCGATCTGGCGGATGAATTGGGTGCATATGATGAAGCGCTGTCGCTAAAAGAGCGGATCGATCATGTTGCCTCGACCATGGCGTGTCACGGCTCGGTCAGGGCAGGGCGTGTGCTCAATGTTGCTGAAATGAATGCATTGCTGCGCGAAATGGAGGTGACTCCCCATTCAGGGCAGTGCAATCATGGCCGTCCGACCTGGGTAAAATTGGCGCACGGCGATATTGAAAAACTGTTCGGCAGAAAGTGACGCGGCTGTTTGTCAGCCGCCGTTTCAATCAGTCTCCGCGTGCTTGAATAAGTCCGGTGCTTTCCATCGTCATGACGATCTCGTCCTTCTGGTTGAACACCGTTACCCGTCCTTTCATGATTCCCATGTTCGGACGGCTTTTGGAGAGGCGTTTATCAAGAGTGACTTGTTCGCAGCGCAATGTGTCACCGGGATAAACCGGCTTTACCCAGCGTATATTATCAGCGCCCGGTGAACCAAGGCCAGCTTGTTTATGGGTCTTCATGTGATCGACCAGCATCCGCATCATCATCGCGGCGCTATGCCACCCACTAGCGGCGAGGCGGCCAAAATGGGTCTTGGCTGCTGCTTCATCGTCCAGATGAAAAGGCTGAGGATCATATTTTGATGCGAATTCGATTACTTCTTCGCGCGTGACTTCATATTGCCCGAATTTCTGGGGCTGATTGAGCTGAATATCCTCGTAATAAAGCATGAGCAATCCTTCTTAAGCTTCAAATCTGGTAAAATCAGACGTTGAATTTGAAGTTCATGATATCGCCATCCTGCATGACATATTCTTTACCTTCCTGACGCAGCTTACCCGCTTCGCGCGCGGCACTTTCACCGCCCAGGCTGACATAATCATCGAATGAAATGGTTTCGGCGCGGATGAAGCCGCGTTCGAAATCGGAGTGGATTTCGCCAGCCGCCTGCGGTGCCTTTGCCCCTTTGTGCACGGTCCATGCGCGAGCTTCTTTCGGGCCGCAGGTGAAAAAGGTTTGCAGGTCAAGTAGCTGATATCCGGCGCGAATGACGCGGGCAAGGCCGGATTCCTCAAGGCCAAGTTCGGCCAGAAATTCGCGGCGTTCTTCGGGTTCCATTCCAACCAGTTCGGATTCTATCGCAGCAGAAACTATCACCGCTTCGGCGCCCTCGGCTTTTGCTTTCTCAAAAACGGCGGCGGTCAAATCATTGCCGGTGGCGGCATCGGCCTCGTTGACGTTACAGACATACAGAACCGGCTTGGCGGTCAACAATTGTGACTGGTCAAAAATCCGCTGTTCTTCGTCGTCATTTGGCTGCGTAAGGCGCGCTGGCTTGCCTTCACGTAGTAATGACAGCGTCTGGCCGAGCACATTGGCCGCGATCTTGGCTTCCTTGTCACCGCTGGTCGCTTTCTTTTCAAAAGCAGGGACACGTTTTTCAAGGCTTTCCAGATCGGACAGCAACAATTCGGTTTCGACGACCTCGGCATCCGAGATGGGATCGACCTTGTTGGACACATGCTGGATATCGTCATCTTCAAAACAGCGCAAAACATGGACAATCGCATCAACTTCGCGGATGTTGCCAAGGAACTGGTTGCCCAGCCCTTCACCTTTCGACGCGCCTTTGACAAGGCCGGCAATGTCAACAAAGGCAAGCTGCGTTTCAATGATTTTCGCGCTGCCAGATATTTTGGCAATCTGGTTCAGGCGTGGGTCCGGAACAGCGACCTGTCCGACATTGGGTTCAATCGTGCAAAACGGATAGTTAGCCGTCTGCGCTGCCTGTGTTTCGGTCAGTGCGTTGAACAAAGTTGATTTTCCGACGTTGGGCAGGCCAACGATACCGCATTTGAAACCCATTTGCTTTTCCCACTCCCTTTCTGGGAGAGGCCGGGAGAGGGGGATGTCCTGACACCGGCCGATTGATTAAGTTTGGAGAGACTGCCCCTCTCTCTGGCCCTCTTCCGATATGGAAAAGGGGTTATTCCTGCATTCTAAGCGCAAATTCGCTCATAAACCGTGCATTATCGCCTTTGGCCAACCAGTCCGCTTCTGATGCAATCGCACCCAGCATATGCGCCAGGGGATCAATTTCGGCCTTGGTAAAATTGCCCAGCACGTGACCGTGGACCCGGCTTTTGTGACCGGGATGACCTATCCCAATCCGGACGCGGCGAAAGTCGGGGCCGATATGGGCATCGATAGACCGTAGCCCGTTATGCCCGGCATGGCCGCCGCCAATTTTCACCTTCACCTTGAAAGGATCAAGATCAAGCTCGTCATGGAAGACCGTTACGTCTTCCGGCGCCAGCTTGTAAAACCGCATGGCTTCGCCAACGCTACGCCCGCTTTCGTTCATGAAAGTTGCGGGCTTAAGAAGCAGCAGTTTTTCGGAGCCGAGCTGCCCATCGACAGTCCAGCCCTGAAATTTCTGTTTAGGGGGTGGGAATCCATGCACTTGTTCCAGGGCGTCGAGCGCCATGAAGCCGACATTGTGGCGGTGCAGCGCATATTGTGCGCCGGGATTGCCGAGGCCGACCCAAAGTTGCATTGATCTTTCTCCTCATCAGGGGAGGGCTGGGGAGCGGGAGAATATTCCCCGGCTCCGGCAGCCCTACCCCAAGCGTCTCTCTAACGACAGAGGGACTTAAGGAATTACTCTTCCGAACCGCCTTCTTCAGCTTCAGCTTCTTCAGCCGCAGCTTCTTCTTCGGCCTCTGCCTGTTCGGCTTCGTCGTCAGAAGATTTGAGCGCTGATGGCGCAGTCACACCGGCAATGGTAAAGTCGCGGTCGGTGATCGAGCTTTCAGAGCCCTCTGGCAAAGTGACGTTGGAAATGTGGATTGAATCACCAATTTCAAGGCCGGTCACATCGATCTCGATTTGATCGGGGATCTTGTCCGCAACACACATCAGGTCCAGTTCAAAGCGAACAACGTTCAGCACGCCGCCACGTTTCAGGCCAGGTGAAGCTTCTTCGTTAACGAAGATAACAGGAACATTGACCTGAACCTTCGCGCCTTTGGAAAGGCGGAAAAAGTCAACATGCAAAGCGCGGTCAGTGACCGGATCAAAAGCAACATCTTTCGGCAATGTCCGTGTTTTCTCACCATTGACATCGACCAGGACCAGCGAGTTCATGAAGTGGCCGGTACCGAGCAGCTTGTTCAGCGCGCGCTCTTCCACATGAATTGCCAAAGCTTCTTTCTTATCGCCATAAATCACGGCGGGGACACGGCCTTCGCGACGCAGTGCACGGGAGGCTCCCTTGCCAGCCCGTTCGCGAGGCTCGGCTGATATTGTCAGCTGATCACTCATAATATTGCTCCAAAAATTAGGTTTTTACGATTTTCCGCCACGCCTCCAGGGTGCTCATGGTCGGAAAGACGGCGCTATAGGCACGGACCAAAGGAAAAGCAAGGCAAATTGCAGCCCGCAGCCCCGGCCAGCGGGCGTTAGCGGAAAAAGCCAATCTGGTTACTGGTCGCCAGCAATATCCCTGACTTTGACCAAAGTTCAACCCGTTGATCGTTTACACTATTGCGTGTGGACGCACCATCGGCGCGGAGCAGGACATGCTCTGATCCCACGGCGGCGATTTCCTCTTCACTGGCATAGATATAAGTGCTCATGGAGACCGTTGATCCCGTCCGCAATTCCTCGCATAGGAAAAAGGATCGCGGCATCGGGGAATCACATATGGATATGATGCTTAGCCGGTCCAGCGGACGTCCATCCGTTTCCTTTATCCAGATCAGGCTTTGGGGCGTATCATTGACAGTGAACGGAACGCCTTTGAAAATCCTTTGTTCATAGGAATCAATCCAAAGCGGCGCATTTCCGTCGGCAGGCCGCAAAATGATAGCTTCGGATACAGGTTTGGTTGCCGGCATGGATAGCTGGTAATTCAGGTCGGTTGGCCGACGGTTGCTTGTGACGATATCCGAGACAACAACAATATCCCCCGCCTGTGACAATTCCACCCGCCAAAACTGGGTTGAGGCACCGGATTTCAGCAAGCGCACAGAAACATCTACCACGCCCGCTGTGACGCCTGCGATAAACGTGGTTTGCACAGAAACAATCGGACTTTGGCAATCGTCATGGCCCTGAACGGCATTGGCCATAATCGCCGCCACCCAGCCGCCAAAGCAAGCGCCGGTCGGATTGCGATATACGCTGCTGGCTTCGATATAAAGCGAACCGTCGCCGCGCGGGACAAGCGCGGTTTCGCGGTCGAACAAGAATGTCATTGATTTACCCCAACCCTGAAAACATCATATTAAGCTATTGGACTCTTTCGATTTTATAGCCACGCTTTTCTAGCATGGCCTGAACAGCATCCGGGCCAACCAGATGCGCGGTTCCAACAGCAACAAAATAGGTGCCGGGCGTTTGCAGTTTGCTATCCAGTTGTTCGGCCCAGTCTCGATTACGTGAAACGAGCAGCTTTTCACGGGTTGCGGGGTCCTCCAAAATTCCTGTGTCGGAAATCTCGATAATGGCGTCACCATCTCCTGTAATCCAGGCATTGAAAAGATCTTCAAAAGATGTCTTCGCTTCAGCCGCTTCCTCGACAACGCTGGTCAACATGGCGCGTTGCTGCGTTTCGGGCAGTGTGTCAAAATAGCCAAGCTGCTGCTCGATAGTCTCAAGCCCGTCTATCGGCTTTTTGAGTTTGCCGAATTGCGCGACCAGTTTTTTCTCCACTCCTTCATTGGCGTCCAGCCCAAGATTGTTGGTCTGTGCCGATGCCAAAGACAATGCAGCGGCCCAGCTTTCCATGCGGTTCAAAGCGAATGCGGGAATTTTGCTTTTGTCGATTACCGTATTGAGATCAGCGCGCAGCGACGGTTTCACCCGTGTTTCAATTTCTGGCTGGCCCGGAGAAATGGCGAGTTTGGTGAATATCTTGGCGGTTCCGGCTGTGTCTTCAAGTCCCAGGACTTCGATGATGAGCCGGTCGGACTGGCTGATAGCTTTTTCCAGAACGGGTGTTCGCCAGTTTACGTCCTTTGGCAAGATGTGGATTGTCCCGAACATATAGGCAGTGCCGGTTTGTTCAGGCCTGGTGCCAGTGACTTTCCATAATGCGGGGCTGCCTTTGGCAACCGTGTCCAGTTGCACCGGTTCAGTTGCATTGGAGCAGGAACTTAGACCGGTGCCCAAGGCGACAGCCGCGATCATGCCAAGTAATATACGAATATATGTCATAATTCTTATCTGGTCATAGCGGGGCCAAATGGAAAGAGGCAAGGTGACAATGATCTAATATTTCACCCGCTCTACAAGGATGTTCCGTTTTTTAAGCTGCTCTTGCAAACTGTCATCACCGGCCAGATGGCCCGCACCCACAGCCATGAAAACGGTTCCCGGCTCTTTCATCCGCTCCTCTACCCATATGGCCCAATTGGCATTGCGGTTGGACAATAATGTCTCATAGACAATTTTTTCTTCCAGACCCGCGTTCATCAATTCGGCCAGTGCGCCGATATTGGCGTTGGACCAATGCGCGATCATATTTTCCATGCCATCGGGCATTTCGCTGATGGTATCGACATTGAAATTAAGGAAGCGAATCTGGACATCTTCTGGCAGTTTATCAAAAAAGCCAAGCTGCTGCTCAGGCGTTTCCAGCCCGACAATCCTTTTATTCTGTGCCTTGGCACGGGAAGTCAGGGCATCTTCCACGCCGCTGCCGGTGGTGTAACCGCTTTCCATCAACGGGATGAGTGACATGCTGATACTGGCGAACCATGGTTCAAACGGATCAAAACGGTCTACCGGCAAATTCAGGGATGCCATCGCTGCTTCATAATCCGCCCGATCCTCTTCGCTCAGCTTGTCACGAAGGGAAACACCGGTTTTGTCGATTGCAAGGTCGTTGACTATTTTGACCATCGTGGCGGGATCAGGCTGGACCATTTCGACAACCAGCTCTTCCGACTCGTCAAAGGCATCTTTCACGGCTTCATCAAACCAGCTTAGGCCGGGTTTGAGAATATGGATCGTGCCGAACAGGTAAATTGTCGTATCTTCATCCTTGACCACCCAGAGCGCGGGATCGGGATCATCAGGGATCGTCAGGCTTTCTGTTACAGGAGGCGCATTTTGACCGGAAGATTGGGGCGGCTCAGCCTGACAAGCGGCCAGGCCCAAAAGCACAGGCAAGAAAAACAGTGAAGAAAACCAGCGACGCATCATCTGCAAATGTTCCATTTCAATTGAAAGACCAAAGGGCAATAGAGGGTGTGATAGAACGCTCCGGTTAATCCGACATTTATAAACGGAATCCCAGTAGTTTCTCATTTTGTCAAAAAGCGGCTGAATATGCGGCTGCCAAAGACACAAAGGACTAAAGAATAGCGGGAAAACGCCAATCTCGGCTTGACCCTTTGAGGCGCTTTCGCCAAAGCAGCCGCAAAACTTTTGCACAGCATATTTCATTGGCGAAGAAAGCTACCACCTTGAACGACCAGAAGCCGCTCAGCTTCCAGCAGATCATCCTTAAGCTCCATGACTACTGGAGCGATCAGGGATGCGCGATTTTGCAGCCTTATGATATGGAAATGGGCGCAGGTACTTTTCATACCGCAACGACTTTGCGTTCTCTTGGTCCTGATCCATGGAATGCCGCTTATGTGCAGCCATGCCGGCGCCCGACAGATGGCCGCTATGGCGAGAACCCCAACAGGTTGCAGCATTATTACCAATATCAGGTGATCCTGAAACCGTCACCGCCTGATATTCAGCAGCTCTATCTCAATAGCCTGACCGCTATCGGCATTGATCCGATGCTCCACGATATCCGCTTTGTCGAGGATGACTGGGAAAGCCCGACGCTTGGCGCATGGGGTCTGGGCTGGGAAGTCTGGTGCGATGGTATGGAAGTGACCCAGTTCACCTATTTCCAGCAAATGGGTGGTTTTGACTGCAAGCCGGTATCTGGCGAGCTGACCTATGGGCTGGAACGTCTTGCCATGTATATTCAGGGCGTCGATAGCGTCTATGATCTGGATTATAATGGCAATGGAGTAAGTTACGGCGATATCTTCCTGGATAATGAGAGGCAGATGTCGGAGTGGAATTTTGAGGTTGCGAACACCGAAATGCTGTTCGACCTGTTCAACAAAGCGGTTGGTGAATGCGAAAATTGCCTCGACGCGAAATTACCCATTCCCGCCTATGAACAAGCCATCAAGGCCAGCCATGTATTCAACCTGTTGCAAGCGCGCGGTGTGATCAGTGTTCAGGAGCGGGCCAGCTACATGGGCCGTGTCCGTGATCTGGCCAAGGGTAGCTGTGAAGCCTATATGACGAAGAACGGGTGGGCGGCGTAATGAGCGATTTTCTTCTCGAACTACTCTCCGAAGAAATCCCCGCACGGATGCAGGCAAAGGCCCGCGCCGATCTGGAACGGCTATTTGTCGAGCAATTAAATGACGCTGGATTGAAAGCCGGAGAAATTACGGTTTACTCGACGCCGCGGCGGCTTGCGCTGATCGCAAAAGATTTGCCGGAGCAGACAGAGGCCGTCAGCGAGGAAGCCAAAGGACCGCCCGAAGGCGCGCCGGATCAGGCGATTGAAGGCTTCTGCCGCAAAAATGGCGTCACCCGCGACCAGTTGGAAGTGCGTGATGTAAAAGGACGTCCGACCCTGTTTGCCGTTATAAACAAGCCGGGCAGGGCGACCAGCGATGTGCTGTCCGAAGCCATCCCGGCGATTGTCAAAGCCTTTCCATGGCCCAAGTCTATGCGCTGGGGAGATGCCAGCCAATCGACTGAAAGCCTGCGCTGGGTTCGGCCTTTGGCGGGTATTGTTGCTATATTTGGTGATGATCTTGTTTCGTGCGAGATTGACGGCGTGGTGTCAGGATATGAAACCACCGGCCACCGTTTTCATCATGACGGCATGATTACCATCGGCAATGCCGGTGATCATGTCGAAAAACTGCGCGCCTGCCATGTTCTGGTCGATCATGACGAGCGGGAAACCATCATCCGCGATGGTGCGGCCAAGGCGGCATCATATGCGGGCCTGGAACTCGTCATCGACGAGGGGTTGGTCATCGAAAATGCCGGCCTGACCGAATGGCCTGTGCCGCTTCTGGGTAGCTTCGATCCCGCGTTTCTGGATGTTCCGGAAGAGGTTATTCAGCTCACCGCAAGGGTGAACCAGAAATATTTTATCTGCCGTGACAAGAACGGCAAGCTGGCGCCGAATTTCATCTGCACCGCCAATATTGACGCCATAGATGGCGGCAAGGCGATTGTTGCGGGTAATGAAAAAGTGCTGGCGGCAAGATTATCCGACGCCAAATTCTTCTGGGAGCTTGACCAGAAGACGAAGTTGGAAGATCATGCCAGGAAATTGAGCAACATTGTTTTCCATGAAAAACTGGGAACGGTTGCCGACAAGGTAGAGCGTGTGGCCAAGTTGGCCGAGTGGTTGGTTTCTTTAGAAGGGAATGGTTTTTACCAGTCCAGCCCCGGCGATACATTTCATAGTGAAGTGGTTGAGGCCGCACGTCTCTGCAAAGCTGATCTCGTCACCGAAATGGTCGGCGAGTTTCCCGAGCTGCAAGGCATCATGGGCGGCTATTACGCAGAGAAAGAAGGTTTGTCCGAAGAGGTAAGCAAGGCAATTCGCGATCATTACAAGCCGGTCGGGCAGGGCGACGATGTGCCCACCGATCCGGTGACGGTGACCGTGAGTTTGGCGGATAAGCTGGATACGTTAGCAGCGTTTTTATATGAAGGCATGCCGCCTACTGGTTCGAAAGATCCCTTTGCACTTAGGCGAGCAGCTCTAGGCGTGGTAAGCATAATTGAGAAAAATAGCATAAAGGTGCCGTTGTTGATGGCTGGTTTTATTGCCGCTTCAAACGTCGCCTTTCGGAACCAGATAAGCCCCATTGATCGAATTTTGCCGACAATCGATCAAATAGCAAAGCTAAAAACAGAGTTAGGCTGGAAGGAAATGTTTAACCCTTTGATCGAAGCGGCAACTGATCAGGCTAACGAAGACGCTAAGTTATTTACTATCCGTTCCAAAGCTACCGCTATTGATTTATTAGATTTCCTCGCAGACCGCCTCAAGGTCCAACAACGAGAAGCAGGCGTCCGTCACGATCTCATTGACGCTGTGTTCGCTCTCGGCGGTGAAGATGATCTCGTCCGTCTACTCGCCCGTGTAAAGGCATTGCAGGCATTCGTGGAAACCGAAGACGGCGTAAATCTTCTCGCCGGTTACAAGCGCGCAGCGAACATACTGAAGAAAGAAAGTGCTCCGGGCGCAGACCCGGAGCCTAGGGTGGAGGGCGCGACCGACACTCTGGGCTCCGCATCAAGTGCGGAGCGCGTCGCGCTGGGCTATGAGGCTGAACCTGCCGAAACTGCACTAATCAAAGCGCTGGACAGTGCGGAACCCAAAGCCGCCACCGCCATTGAAGCGGAAGATTTCGAAGGCGCAATGGCGGCACTGGCGTCACTGCGCTCGCCGATTGATGCGTTTTTTGATAATGTCACGGTTAATGATGACGATCCCGTCAAGCGCACCGCCCGGCTTGCTTTGCTGACGCGGGTGCGCGATGCAGTTCACACAGTTGCTGATTTTTCCAAGATTGAAGGCTGAATAATGACCCAATATGTATATCGTTTTGGCGGTGGTATGGACGCGGATGGCGCTCCGACAGATGCGACAGAAGCGCGCAACCTGCTGGGCGGCAAGGGCGCCAATCTGGCAGCAATGGCGAATATTGGCCTGCCGGTTCCTCCCGGTTTTACGATCTCTACCGAAATGTGCACCCGCTTTATGCAGGACGGCGGCGTCTATCCGGACAGCCTGACCGCAGAAGTGGCGCAGGGTGTGGCGCATATCGAGTCTGTAACCGGCAAGAAATTCGGCAATGCGGCCGATCCGCTGCTCGTCTCGGTGCGCTCCGGTGCGCGTGCGTCAATGCCCGGGATGATGGATACAGTGCTTAATCTCGGCCTGAACGACGAAACCGTTGAAGGGCTTGCCAAAATATCCGGTGATGAGCGTTTCGCATGGGACAGCTATCGCCGGTTCATCCAGATGTATTCCGATGTTGTGCTGCAACTGGACCATGATGCTTTTGAGGAAGCACTGGAAATTGCCAAGGAAGATAATGGCTTCTTCACGGATACCGAGATGGAGTCTCAGCATTGGAAGGCTCTGGTCGCCGAATATAAGGCTCTTGTCGAAAAACAATGGGGCAAGCCGTTTCCGCAGGATGTGAATGATCAGCTTTGGGGTGCAGTCAGCGCCGTTTTCGGTAGCTGGCAGGCCGAGCGGGCGAAAGTTTATCGCAGGCTCAACGATATTCCCTCCGAATGGGGCACGGCTGTTAATGTGCAAGCGATGGTTTTCGGTAATATGGGTGATACATCGGCAACCGGTGTGGCCTTTACCCGCAATCCGTCCACCGGCGACAGCGCCTATTATGGCGAATGGCTGATCAACGCGCAGGGCGAAGATGTGGTTGCCGGTATCCGCACGCCGCAATATCTTTCTAAAGCTGCCCGCGAGGAAGCCAACGCAAAACCATTGTCGATGGAAGAGGCAATGCCGGAAACCTATGGCGAGCTGACCAAGGTTTTTGATCTGCTCGAGCGCCATTACCGGGACATGCAGGACATTGAATTTACGGTAGAACGCGGCAAATTATGGATGTTGCAGACCCGCTCCGGCAAGCGGACTGCCAAAGCCGCGCTGAAAATTGCGGTGGATATGGCCAATGACGGCTTAATCACCCGCGAAGAAGCTATCGCACGGGTTGATCCGATGGCGCTGGACCAGTTGCTTCACCCCACGCTTGACCCCGAAGCCAAGCGCGATGTGCTGACTACCGGTTTGCCGGCGTCTCCCGGTGCTGCTTGCGGTATAATCGTGTTCGATTCCGATACGGCCGAACGCCGCACGGAATTGGGCGAGGATGTGATACTGGTACGGGTGGAAACCTCACCGGAAGATATTCACGGTATGCACGCGGCCAAGGGTATTTTGACGGCGCGTGGCGGTATGACGTCACATGCGGCCGTGGTTGCGCGCGGAATGGGCCGCCCTTGCGTTTCCGGCGCTGGCAGTCTGAGCATTAATAAAGACACGAAATTGCTGAAAATCGGCGATCGCGAGCTTAAAGAAGGCGACATACTGACAATCGATGGCAGCAATGGCCAGGTGATGGCAGGGCGTGTGGAAACGATTCAGCCTGAACTGGTTGGCGATTTTGCCGTCCTGATGGAGTGGGCTGACAAAGTCCGCCGGCTGCGTGTCCGCACCAACGCGGAAACGCCGCTGGATTGCAAAACGGCGCGGGAATTTGGTGCAGAAGGTATCGGCCTGTGCCGGACCGAGCATATGTTCTTTGAAAGCTCCCGCATTACCGCTGTGCGCCAGATGATTCTGGCTTCGAACGAAGCGGGCAGGCGCGAAGCACTGGCAAAGTTACTGCCGGAACAGCGTGAGGATTTCCGCCAGATTTTTGAAGTCATGGTGGGGTTGCCGGTAACCATCCGCTTGCTCGATCCACCGCTTCACGAATTTTTGCCGCATAATCAGGCAGAGTTTGAAGAAGTTGCTGCGGCTGCGGGTGTAGGTGTCGAAACGCTGAAACAGCGGGCGAATGAATTGCATGAGTTCAACCCGATGCTGGGTCATCGCGGTTGCCGCCTGGGCATCACCTATCCTGAAATCTACGAGATGCAGGCGCGGGCGATATTCGAAGCAGCTTGCGAAATTGCAGAAGCCAGCGGTGAAGCTCCGGTTCCCGAAGTGATGATCCCGCTGGTCGCCACTGCGCGAGAGCTGGAATTGATGAAAGATGTCGTCAATCGCATGGCCGAGGAAGTTTTCGCAGAGAAAGGCCGGCGGATTGAATATCTGGTCGGCACAATGATCGAATTGCCGCGAGCGGCGCTGATGGCTGATAAAATTGCCGAACATGGCGAGTTTTTCAGTTTCGGCACCAATGACCTGACCCAGACGACTTTGGGGGTCTCCCGCGACGATGCAGGCCGGTTCCTGACCCAATATGTCGAAAAAGGCATTTTCCCGCGTGACCCGTTTGTCAGCCTGGACATTGACGGCGTCGGGCAGTTGATCGAACTGGCCGCAGAACGGGGCAGGGCGACACGTAGCGACATCAAGCTTGGCATTTGCGGAGAGCATGGCGGTGATCCGGCCTCTATCGCTTTCTGCGAAAAAACAGGATTGGACTATGTCAGTGCATCGCCATATCGGGTTCCGATTGCACGGCTTGCCGCGGCGCAAGCGGCTCTCGCAAAAAACGATAGTAAAAACAGATAAAATGGGTTGCCAGATAGGGAAAGTCCCCCTATCTGACACCCACAATGCGCGCCCATAGCTCAGCTGGATAGAGTACTTGACTACGAATCAAGGGGTCGGGAGTTCGAATCTTCCTGGGCGCGCCACTTTCCTTT